>CAWHCY010000005.1:0-392017 GCA_963827895.1 uncultured Chloroflexia bacterium
AACCAACCTACTCCACCTTTTAGTTGATTTTCCAGGGAAAGCAATTTTCTTGCTATGTTAATTTGGGTCATATCTGCAGAGTTTGTAGATTGTTCCATATCATCCTCCCTAATTTGGGTTGCACAATGGATTTGTTTGCTCACAACAGTTCTTAATAATTAATTATACAAGCACTTACTACTCGACATTATTCGCGAAAAGCACATAGTTTGTTATTTAAAAAATTAATACTATCCCAAGTAATTTGCCATAACGGTGGAGCTTACAGGTGACCATTTCAGACTGCTGAGGAGTTAGTGATAAAAGAATAAGGTGCGCTATAAACGTATCAAACCAGCTCAAACACCGTTATCTGTGTCCATTTTTCTCAGTATTTCTAACAATTTTGTTGTTGTGTTCCAGTTGCGGATGGTCATGGATTTATAGAACGGTGTTTCCATAATTTTATTAAGACGACTTTTGGTACGTTGGGAACTGAGACGTTGTGAGTAGATTACGCCATTACCTGCCCAGACTTGGTCGACTCCTTCCCGAGGATTGAATGCAGACATAACCTGAGCCGAATCAATACCCATCAGAAATATTGCATCACTGTGATACTTTTCTGGCTGCTCACCGAAGCCTTTTGGTTTGTTTTCAACGATGGCTTCGAATTGCTTGTGATCCAACACCAAAACTTTGATGAACCCGTCATCAAGTTTGAAAGTTTCAGGAATAATCCTTTCAATCTGAGTTTTCACATCGTTGGGGTGTTTTTCGGATTTTAAGAGTACATTGCCACTGGCAATATATGTAGAAACATTGATAAATCCTTGTTCTTCCAGGCAAATTCTTAAATCCGTCATTGATACTGCATTTTTACCACCAACGTTGATTCCACGTAAAAAGATTACATAGGTATCCATAGTTCCTTGATTCCTGACATTTTATGTTAAAAATGCATGGCCGTAATTTGGTTTGCACTCACCGGTTTGTGTTATGCCTTTCGGGGTACGCAAGGACCAGCGTGGTCTCTGTTCGAGAGGGTAGGGGAACTTCGCTTCGAAAGTATCTCAAGTATAGCAAATAGCTGCCTTGATAGCATCCAGGTTGGACATTCGAAGCTGAATTTGGTTCTTGCTAAGCTGCCATCCGGGCGCAACTTATGGGCGGCTTTTTTGGCTAAAGTAAATGAATAAGATGATTTATAAATGTAGCCTACCAGCATTGAACAGTAAGGTAATAACAGTTGACCGATGTACTGTTACAGATTTCAGGGGCAGTGAAGACCGGGAGATGGATTAAGAGGTAAATTAAAAGTCAAAGTATTTGTTACAGAATAGGGTGGGCAGGATGAAGTGATGGATTCAATCCATTGTAATTCTCCCGAACCTTGTTCATTGAGAATTACTGTATAGGTTCCTTCACCGGTTAAAGTACATCCACCTGAATTCCCCGATTCTTCAACTGTGCCACTTGTGGGATTAGAGGGGATGAATGATTGAATTTCAGAACCATCTGTAAACGCTCCATTGAGGGTGAATGGTTTATCAAGGCTGCATATTTCACCAGAATATGTAACATCATTGCTTACACCAGACACAGTGTAACCCTTATTACATTCATTTATTATTTTTACGAGCTTGCCTAGGTTTTCAAAAAAGTTAGGAGTTGGCGTCGAAAAAACTAATTGTCTGATTCTTCCAAGATATAATAGGTCTTTCATCGCTTGTTCGGCAAGCGTACAATCCAATTCGGCAGCAACTATTTCTTTTAGAACAACTTGATCTTCAAATTGATCAAGAGTTGATTTTAATTGCTCGGTGAATTCCGAATTATCCTGCTGGTTTGTCTCTAGTAATGTTTTCTGACGTTCAAGCTGGGAAAATTCACCGAATTTTTGCCATAATCGGGTACTCGCATTACGTGCCTGGATCTGAAGATTCGCTGCCCACTCTTTATCGCCACCAGTCCCGACACCTGCACCGCTAAATTCCATCAATTTGATTTGGATTTTGCGACTTTTCGAATCTAAAGCTGCCAAATGATAATCCTGTCCAGTTCCTTCATATCCGAAGATGATCTGGTTTTCGATGGGAATTTCTTTAGCCGGGATAATGGTCAGCGTTACAATCTCGTTAAAAAATAAACCAGAAGGTTCAAGTTGAACCGCCTCTACTGCACCAGAACTCAATGGAGCACCCGCGATGCTTTTGACGGCGGTCATCGTGATTAGAGTATCAGATGTCAGCGCTTTTTCAGGGATCTCAAGAGTAAACACTGTTCCATCTCCGCCTGTAAGTGATAAAACACCTCCTTCCGAGGTAAAAGGTTTGCTAGTTGTAGACGTATCGTCCAACAGCACAGTCACATTTAGCGGCTCTCCTGACACCCCAAAATCTACTAAGGTACGGTTTGTGTTGTTATTTATCGTCGTTGGTGATAAAAAATTACATGAAAGTGAAACTAATATTACTATTGCCATTAATAGAAACAACTTATTATTTTTCATTATTTTTAAGTTTCTTTCTCTTTATTTGAATAAGAATTTTATTTGTCTATTTTCCGGTAAACAAAATTAATTTATGACCGGCTGCCAGAGTCCATGTAAGACGCTGGTCAACATTTACATGTTCCTACCTATAAATCAAAATCGTTAATGCGTTAACTTAACTAATTCGAGGGTAGTTTATAGATTTCCCTGCACTTTTCAGTATAGAGGTTTCTTTCATAAATTCAATCAAGAGCATTCTACATTTGGAGTGGGAAAATTGTTTTCTTGTTTACAAACTATTCTTCCCTGCAGAATCCAACAGGGAGGTTATACAATATTATGCAGCTTACAGGTCAAACCCTATGAAAAATATTGATTGTTAAAAGCACCAAACGCAAAATTAATATTAGTGTCTAGTATTTATCTCGGATGATTAGGTTTCCCGCGGTTCGGTTTTCAACAGAAGAATTCCTTGCCAGATGCTCACGATCAAAATGAGAGTCATGGTACTTGCCTCCGTATCAGGGAGTAGAAGGATTAACATGCACATTATTCCGGACCACAAATATAAGGCGCTTAATATGCGAGGAAGTCGCCTTGAGGCCCAACCCACTGACCCTATCAACACAAATGCCCACCCCAGGAAGTGAAATGCTGCCCCGATTGCGCTTGCAACTTGAGTAGCCCATATAGTGAGAACTATTTCAGATGATTCCAGATGCAAGTCGGGATGACTTAGATGATAATGGCGATTGGACGAGCGGATGCAGGCAATTACTACAAAAGCACATGCCGCAGCGAACGCGGAAAGTAGAGCCAGGTTCATCCGGCGCGGAGCAGCCTCACCGATACGCTCCCGAAGTGCTAAAACGGCTGTAACGAGGCTGACAGAGTAAACAGGACCGTAAAGAAAATCAGCGAAGGAATAAGCGAATGGACCTATCGTATCATTCAAGTTCCCCATCAAGTAGATCAATGATGCTGTGACCATTGCTATTACCATTACGAATGATGCAATCCCTCCCCATTTCTGAATGGTTGCTGATGACCATTTTTGATTGAACATAACTGTATCCTTTGGTTAAAACCACTCAATATAATCAAGCGGCCTGATTGTTTGCATTATACTATTTGAGGTAAAGGGGGGAATATTAGAAATCTGTTTTCAGCAGGATAACCATGCATCAATAGTCATAAATGCAATTAACGATTCCGATTGGGTCAAGGCTGGACATTTTAAGTAGCATATGATCCTTGCGTTAATGCCAACCGGTCGGATCTTACGGGTGACTTATTTTCACGATAAGGTAGTTGGTGGTAAAAAAATAAGGTGCATTGCGAGCACACCAAAGCTACTAGACCTTTAAAGAACCACGAAAACCCCTGACACCATAGTATGATTCAGCGCTATTATGATACACAAAAACATGGTTGTAACGGCGGTCGCCAAAGATTGCACCGCCGAGTTTTCTAATTTCAGCAGGTGTTTTCAACCAACTAGATGTTTTCCTATCGAAATTTCCAAGTTTCTGCAATTCTCGATATTGTTCTTCCGATAAGATCTCGATACCCATGGCATTTGCCATATCCATCGCGGAATCTTTTGGTTTAAATTCTTTCCTTGCATCCAGTGCTTCACGATCGTAACAAATATTTCTGCGGCCGTTAGGTGTTTCTGCTGAACAATCATAAAAAAAATATTCTTTGATTTCTTTATCATAACTTACAACATCTGGTTCGCCGCCAGTACTCTCCATGGCACTGAGAGACCACAGTTTATTATCATTATCTTCCAACTTTGCTTGTATGGAAGTCCATTTAAGACTTTCATGGCGGATCATATTGTTCTCAAAACGGTTTTTCAATTTTTTGAGCAGATCGTTTTGTTGTTCTGGTGACAATTCTTTGTTGTTGCCATCCATATTGTTCATAAATTTGATCCTCCAATTTTATTTTCTTCCATACAGCTATTTAAGCATAATTCATTTATACTGCGAATCAAGCCTTTGGAGAAATGAAACTCGAAAGTGGTATATTCAGGAATAAACCATCCGTTGATTGCCGCTGTGCCAGCTAATGATGCTGAGTTGTGCTGTGGACTATGACCGGGGAAGATATGCAGTAAAGTTTTAGTAATATAGTTTTAGCAAATGACAGCCTTGATCGAATCCAGGCTGGACGTTCGAAGCTACATATAACCCTTGCGATACCGCCATTTTAAAAAGCTGGAGACCTGGCGGTCAAAACCATACAAAGGAAGTATCCAATTAAAAAAAGACCCACATTATTGGGGTCTACGGGATTAATCAATTTGCTTCAAAAAAGAATAGGCTGGTTACTCCATCATTCTTTTAACCACCCTATCGAGCGTTCAATTGCTTTATTCCAACCATCTAATAATTTACCCCTTTGGTCATCAGAAATTTCTGGCTTCCAGCTTCGATCTATTTGGACTAAAGTTTGTGTCTGTTCCATCGATTCCCAATACCCTGTTGCCAGACCAGCTAAAAATGCTGCTCCTAAAACACTACTCTCAGAAACTAAAGGCCTTTCAACCACTATTCCCAGAATATTAGCTAGAAATTGCATTAATAATTCATTTTTTGCACTCCCACCGCCAACACGCACATTATTAATTGAGATTTTTGAAACCTGCTGGATTAAGTCAAACGAACCTCGAACCTGGAAAGCCATCGCTTCCAGCGCAGCCCGGATTAAATGATTCTTAGAAGTGTTTTGAGCAATCCCAAAAATAGTACCCCTTGAATAGGGATCATTATACGGGCCACCTAAACCCGAGAAACTTGGGACAAAGTACACACCACCGGAATCTGGAACTCTGGAAGCCATTATCTCTGCATCATTAAAATCGTGAATAATTCCAAGTTCATCTCGAAGCCACTGAATTGCTGACCCAGAAAAATTTATCCAACTTCCAAACCCGCGCGTAATCTTGCCATCTATCGCCCATAAAATCGGCGATTGAACGCCTACTATTGGATGAATAAATTGATTTCCAGTATTAAGAGTCAAACCGGACCCTGTTCCCAAATTACAGTGAATCGTACCCGGTTTGTAACATGCTTGGCCAAAGATGGCTGCAAATTGATCTCCGCAAACCGCGGCAATTGGAATTCGGGCATTGAAAAACAAATCCGGCTTGGTATACGCATATATTTCGCTAGAACTGCGAATTTCCGGAAGAATCTCCCTTGGGATACCTAGTTCATTCATTAGCCAATCATCATAACCAAGAGTATGTGTATTGAAAAATAAACCCAGACTTGAATTTGAAATATCTGTAATGAATGCTTCTCCACCTGAGAGTTTCCAAACCAACCAGGTATCGATCGTTCCGAAAAGTAATTCGCCGTTTGCTAATCCTTTTTGGATCGCCCGGTCATTCTCCATAAGCCAAAGAATCTTTGAAGCAGAACAGTTGGAAACAATATTTGTTCCTGTTCGCTCCTTAATTTCCGCACCATATTTTTGAGATAATCTCTCGCAAATTTGTATTGTTCGATTATCCTGCCAACTAATAGCTCGTCCAATGGCTTTACCAGAATATTTATTCCAAAATATTGTTGTTGCCATTTGGTTACTAATTCCAACCGCTTCGATGTCTTCAGGGATAATTCTACTGTTCTTAAAAGCCTCCCCAACTGCTCTTTGAATTACCTCAAGAATTTCATCCGGGTCTTGTTCCACCCAACCAGGTTGTGGATAGTAAAGTTTATTCTCTATAGATACACTTACCATGATTTTTGCTTCATGGTCAAAAATCACAGCCTTAGTTAGAGTAGTTCCAATGTCTATCCCAAGAATAAATTTTGCCATTATGTAATCCTCTGTAAAGGGTATCTGGTTGAGCTAAAAAAGTTTAAATTCTGCTTTCCTTAAGCCCTTGTTCTAATTCCAGGTAGACACGTACCAGGCTAGCTATGTTGTCTACGTCTAACTTACGCATGGCATCACGTCTTTGCTTTTCAACTGTCTTTACACTCGTCTGTAAAACAAAGGCGATCTCTTTTGTAGTCTTGCCATTGACTATCATCCTCGTTACTTCATGCTCTCGAGGAGAAAGACGATCAATTAAATTCTTGGGTTGCTTATTAAATTCATGGCTCATCAAGATATGCGAAACCCCTGAACTCAAATAAATACTATCCCGATTTGCCGCATGAATAGCATCGATCAACTCTTCACTGGAAGATTGCTTTAACACATATCCGAGGGCTCCTAGAGATAAAGCTTGCCTAACCAAGGCTAGATCTGAATGAATTGAAAGAAATACAACTTTTGGTTTCGGTTGAAGCTCTGCAATTTCTTTCATAACATCCAAACCACTTATACCAGGCATTGAAACATCAAGAACCAACACATCAGGGTATAACTCATGAACTATTCGAATTGCATTTGCTCCACTATCAGTATCGGCAACAACTTGAATATCGCTGTAGTTACTCAATATCTGACAAATTCCCTGACGTATCATGTGATGATCATCAACAACCATTACCCGAATCATATGTTCCTTATCCTTTATTGACCTTGAAAGGTAGAACTCCAGAAAGTTGTGTCCCTTTACCAATGGTCGATTCTATTTCAATAGTCCCATCCAAAGGGAAGAATCTTTCACGAATTCCCTGTAAACCAAGGCCTTCTCTGGAAGTTTTTATATCAAAACCCTGACCATTGTCTTCCATAAAGATACTTATTTCATTGTCGGAATAATCTAAATTTATCCATGCAGACAAAGCATGGGAATGCTTTGCTATATTTGTTAAACCCTCCTGGATAAACCGATAAATTGCAATTGCATAAGCTTCAGGCAACGAAGGGAATTCTTGTTGACAAGAAAAATCGACCTTAATTTGATTTGTTTCTTCAAATGTAGTGCAGAAAGCTTCCAATACAAGCGGAAGTTCTAATTTATAAAGTGATGGAGGGTGCAACTGATAAAAAATTTGTCGAATATGTTTTAACACTGTCTCAAAGTTTCGAATTATATTATCGATAACATTAATTGATACATTATGTTCTTTTATAATTGATTCTTTAATTGTTCTCAATTCAAAAATCAACCCTGTCATTCGCTGACCTACTTCGTCATGTAAGTCGCGCGAAATCCGATATCTTTCATTTTCTTGAGTTGTCACTAATTTAAAAACAGCCTTTTTTAGATTCTCTTCTGCATCAATTTGTGGGGTAATGTCGCGGTTACATATTGCGATACTTTTTTGGGAATTACCTTTTTGGAAAATCGGGTATATTATTGTCTTCAACCAGCGATCCTTTACTTTCATTACATATGTAATGGGTTTTCCGGTCTCAACAACCTGGTTAAAGATGATTTTAAAATTCTGAAGATTTGTTTCCAAAAAAAGATCTTTGAATTGATTACCGACAATCTCTTTTGATGTTATCTTGTACCTTTTACAAGCAGAATTGTTAATAAAGAGAATCTTTTCTGTGGGGTCAACAATAAAGACATCATCGCCGTATGCATCTAATAATTCCCATGCGGTGTTTGAATTAACTAATGACTCTTCAAAGAAATTAGAAATCATACAATTAATTTCCTAAAATTATTTACCTATTGTAACTTGTTTACTCTTCAATAAATTACTCTTTTTGGGTTATTGGAATTGTACTGCCTTCTCCGATAATGAGTACCCAGTTGAGAGGTGTTTGAGGGATGAGAGTATTTCTTGACGTTTCATAAATCAACAGCTGTATTGACCCAGGTAGAGTAATTGTGTCTTTCGATTAAAACCAAGAAGTTTAATTCCAATCAAAGGTTTTTGTAACCGCCTTTTTCCAACCAGCATACAGAGACTCACGCTTCTCGGCAGCCATTCCAGGCTTCCATTCCTTATCCTTGCCCCAATTCTCACGCAGTTCATCATAATTCTTCCAGTAACCGACTGCCAACCCGGCTGCGTAAGCCGCTCCCAGGGCAGTGGTCTCCGCCACCTTCGGGCGGATCACAGGCACGTTCAAAATATCGGCCTGGAACTGCATCAGGAGTTCGTTGAAGACCATACCACCGTCCACCTTGAGGCTTTTTAGGTGGATGCCGGAATCTTTCTCCATCGCATCCAGCACTTCACGAGTCTGGTAGGCGGTGGCTTCCAGCACGGCTCGAGCAAGGTGGCCTTTGTTTACATAACGGGTCATACCGGCGATGACTCCTCTTGCATCGGACCTCCAGTATGGCGCAAACAAACCCGAGAAGGCCGGCACGAAATAAATTCCACCAGCATCTTCAACGGTACTTGCAAGAGTCTCTACATCTGCAGATTTATGGATGATCCCTAGGTTGTCACGCAGCCACTGAACCAGAGCCCCCGTGATGGCAATCGACCCTTCCAAAGCATACTTGGCTGGCTGGGTTCCAATTCTGTAACTTAGAGTAGTCAGTAAGCCGTTGTGGGAAATCATTGGCTTTTCACCGGTGTTGAGTAGCATGAAACAACCTGTTCCATAGGTATTTTTAGCTTCCCCGGGGTTATAACAGGTCTGACCGAAAAGCGCCGCCTGCTGGTCACCGAGGTCACCTGCAACAGGAATTCCACCCAGCACTTTTTTTGCTAATCCATACACTTCTGAGGAGGAGCAGATTGTGGGAAGCATCGGACGAGGTATCTCCATGAGTTGGAGAATCTCTTCATCCCAATCCAAGGTTTCAAGGTTCATGAGTAAGGTACGGCTGGCATTGGTCACATCTGTTACATGTACCCCGGTCATATTCCAAAGCAACCACGTATCCAAGTTCCCAAAAAGTAGATCACCATTTTCAGCCCGTGACCGAATCCCAGGGACGTTGTCCAGGATCCACTTGATCTTCGGGCCGGAAAAATAGGTCGCCAACGGGAGACCTGTCTTGGATCGAAGGCGATCCTGTCCACCCTCTCTGGCTAGCTCGTTGCAGAAGGTATCTGTACGAGTATCCTGCCAGACGATGGCATTATAAATAGGGATGCCAGTCGCTCGCTCCCACACGATAGTCGTCTCACGTTGATTTGTAATACCGATGGCTTCAATGTCCTTAGCATTTATATTCCCCTTCTTGAGAGCTCCCAGCATCACCTCTTGGGTATTAACCCAAATTTCCATGGGGTCATGCTCTACCCAGCCTGGCTGCGGGTAGATTTGTTTGTGTTCCTTCTGATCCGCAGCAACAATATTCCCAGCGTGATCGAAAATTATAAAACGGGTGCTTGTGGTACCTTGATCAACACTCGCAATGTATTTTTCCATATTGGGCCTTTCATATATTAGGTACTATTTTCAAAAATGCCCGGTTGGAAGTGTCCTACCGGGCATTTTTCAATCTCTTTCAACCTTGGTCTTCAAATTGGAAAATCTTTACTAAATTGTATATTGACCGGTCCAATTTTCGAGCAAATTTTATCCAAATCCAAACATGCAATTTGCTGCAGTCAAGTACCATGCAACAAACAGAATATTGATGAAAGCACCTACATAAATACGCCCAGTCTTCCGGAAGTAATATGTAGAAACCATTGCAATCATCGGGACCAGTACAAACAAACCCAAGCCATTGATAAAGCCGAGCGCTTTTGGCCCAAAATTCGAGGGTCCGCCGAAGAACGTCAATGGAACATAATAGTATGCTTCAACAAAGAAGTAACCTAAAGCCAGAATGACCGAATTAATGATCATCTCACGCGCAAAACTGGCTTTTCCTTCCTTTGGTCGCAACGTTCCATGAAGACTGATCGCCATCGGAATAAAATAAATGGACAATGGGATGATGTACGCACACATAACTAGGAAGTGGCGGAAATCCATCGTCTTGAGGGTGACAACCCAGGCACGGAAGTCAACCTTCAAAACATCGACGATTATGGCAAGGATCAGGTAACCTGTGCCCACGACAGCCAACGCGAGGAGCAATGATTTCCAGATCTTTTTCCAGTCAAAACCAATTCCTTCCCATTTAAGGCCATAACTTACACCATCGGCGCCTGCTTTTTTACCGAGGACAAAGTATCCAACTACGGTTATAACGATGGATATAAGCCCAACTACAAAGAGCCATCCTACAAAGCCTGTTGTAATTCCTTCAAGTTTTCCAGGGTTCAGCATGAAGAATTTGAAGAATAATGGAACCAGCAAGATCGGTCCAAGGACCGCAGTGATGATCGCAAAAACCCACCAGGTTGCGCCTGTTGAACCTTTGAAGGCTGGGGTTGGATCCTTGAGTGTGCTAAAGAAATGAGTTTCAAGGAGTGCACCACCATAGGTCATCATGAAGATGATGAATCCAAGTAATGCAATTGCAGTCCCAAAGAACTTCCACTGCCAGATTTGATTGGTGTAGGGGATATCCATGCCACCCTTCATGGTCATACCAAACCATTTAACGGCATTTCCAATAGATGTAGCATCATCCGTAGATTTCGGATGATCACCCCAATGGTCGAAGTAGATCCTTGCAGTATTATCTTCAACCGAACCATACAACTGTCCAGGGATAACTGCTTCGGTGATGCCATAGGCAGTCATCGCATCGGGCATGGTCGGAATTGCCACACCGTTCGGGGCACCGAAGTTTGGAGGAGTTTCTGTTGTTCGACCCACGCTAATTGCCCAGTTATGCTCCTGTGGACAAGTCTTCACATCACAACCGGAATCCATATAGAAGAGTGCTTTGTAGAGATCAGGGTACTTAATGGCAGTTGCATCGATAGCCATACCACCCATCGACATTCCTATCATCCCCACATTGTCTTTGTCAACAATATCGAGGCTGCGTAAATAAAGGAGCGCGTCCGCAGTGCCATAGCCATTGGCAGCATGATCTTTAGCTGTTGATTTGGCTGAAAAACCATGATTATCGAGATCCATTGACAAAACGACATAACCCCGTCGCGACAACTCGATTGCGGTGTTGGTCATATACTCTTTTGTGTTATTGAACCCATGTGCCGCCAACACAGCTGGTGCCTGATTCTCTGCGGTCACGCCTTTGGGAACATACAGGTACGCATCGTAGTAGCCGTTATACGTACCATAAATCTTGATTTCCCGGACATCGACAGCACCTGCACCGTTCTGTATCAAGCCGCCCAGCAGGCTGCCAGCAAGCATGAGAACGAGGGCTATGATTAATAAAGTATTGCGACTTCTTTGCTTGTCCATATGCATTCTCCTTGTATAATTTTTTTGAATTTATGTTCTTGACTATCCAACTGATCCACTTATTTTCGAATATTCCTCCTTTCTCCAGGTTGATTTCTCCTGGTTCATTCGACGTCTCTTCACGAGCAGATAAACATTCAAATGTTTGTCTCTTGATCCAAAAAACGAGGACGGTCCTCCAAGCAATATTTCTGTGGATATTGGGCCATCCTGACTGTCTGATGTCAGACCTGTTGTCTTAAGGTGGGAGTCTCCGTGTCTCGGCATAATGAACTGAACAACTGGGATTTAGTGCACATATTCTTCGATAAGTGATTGATTCCGTGGCTGTTCGTACCATTTGATATGGAGCATGAAGTTTACGAATTAAATTGGATATATCATTATGGTAAATTGGAATTGGAATTGAAATCAGGAAAGACTGCCAATATGAAAGTAAAATCACCTATACAGGTGGCAGACTTGGAGTAGTACCGATACTCCTTTGGAGTATTCTGTTGGTGTCTGTCTTTATAACTGCCAGCAGCAGCTTGATTCGTTGACAATGGAACGGCTATGGGTAGTTACACAAGCTCGAAAGAAATGGCTAGTTGATGAAGAAACGGGTTATCAATTAAGTGGATTCGACATTATTAGTTTGATTTCAAGAAAAAAGTTTAACAATCAAATTGATTTGACCATATTGATAAGTTGAAGGTTGGTGATCGATCACGAGTAATTATCGTAATGATTATTCCACAGGTCTAGAATGGATAAAGACCGCTCCATTCCATTCCGGGGATTCACGAGAACCCGCTGCGCTACGGGGATGTTACAATATAGAGAATATTTCCAAAATACATCTCCGGTTGATGAATATAAAAATAATTGAATATTGATGTGGAATTCAGGTGAAACTGTTTTATCTGCTCAGAAAAGACAAAGAGGGTTGAAAGTGAAATACTCCAAACATGTTTTTCAAATCCTGGTCCTATGGCTATTCTTAACGGTAAGCGCAGCCTGCAGCGTAAACAGTTCTCAGGTGACGATCACCCCTACCCCGGGTAAAGGTATCATTTTACTTCCAACGACGGTTTCCACTCATGAAAATGTGTTATTGTCCCCGGTACCACCAACCACTTATCCTACGCCTATTCTGATCAACACACCACCAGAAAACAATCCATCTGTCTCGAGTGATGCACCCGTTATTTTATTATTGACAGGCCAGAAAGGCTCCTATGGGGATATCTACACCTGGAATGCTGCATCGCAACCCCTTAAACAGTTGACTTCATGGGGCTATAATTTTGCCCCGCTTGTTTCGCCGGATGGCAAGTGGTTGGCTTATCTATCCATGTCTCAAGCGGCAGTGGATGCCATGGTACAAGAGCAAGCCATCAATGTGTATGCTATTTCTAATATCTGGCTGTACAACCTCTATACTGAAGAAGCAATTCGGATCGCGGAACAGCCGCAAAATGCAACTTATAAAAACGGCGATCTGATAACCCGTGGTTCACCCGTATGGTCGCCAGATGGTTCTTCTGTTGCCTGGATCGAAAGTGATCCACATGGCGAACGAGTGGCAATTTACACACTTTCCACGAAGAACACAAACTCGTTTCCACTAAATTTGCCACCTGGATGTTGTGAGGGGGCTTCAAAAGAGCTTTACTTTGGACGTACCGGAATCGCCATTACCAACTATGAAGGAACACCCACACACACCGAACTAGTGATTTACATTTTTGATACTCAAGGTCAACAATTAGCGAAGATAGCCCCGGGCGAAAATTTCTTTTTGCGATACGGGTGGATCATTGATAGTGACGACCATGAATTTCTGGGTGGTGACCTGAATGGTGAATTCAAAGTGGTTGATCCGGACAGCAATGCTCATCCGGTTACCCATCAAGGTTACCCCGAAATGTACGCTCCATTGGCATCAGGTGAGATATCAGTTTATCCGGCGAAAGATCTATGGACGATAACGCGCCAGGGGCAGAAACTCACCGAGATCAACGGCATCAAAACCGCAACCGACATAAGCATTGCGCCTGATGGTCAAGCCATTGTTTATAGACAGAATGTGGAAAGTAATAATTTGCAGGGTGGTAAAGTATTTGTCTACCAGTCTACTGGGCAAACCATACCGATAATTCTTCAATTACGGGTGCTTGCCGTGACATGGGGAGAGACTGTTTGGCGGATTCACAACCCTTAACCATACTGTAGAAGAACCCGTCCCCGATTTTGTCTTATGGTAGCCAGAGAACCATAACCCTATGAATGAGGTCCATCTTTTCATTGCCTTCCGGGTGGATCTTGCGGGTGATCACAACGGCTGGTAGTGGGTGGGGTGCTTTACGAACGCACCGGTTGGAACTGGTGTTGGGTAAAGATAACGATTTAGTTTCTTGCTGTAAGTCTCATTATTGTTGCCCAACTGCGAGTAGTCACAGAAGTTATGAGGGTCTTTTCAAGTAATGGCGTTGGGTAGCCTGAAATTCCATGGATGTCCTTCGCAATGCTATATGCTTCACCATCAGAGCCACTGAAAACATAGCAATCTTTTTTGGGTGATTCCAAAGGAAAAATCCCTTTTACCATACCAGGATACTCGTAGTAGGAAACATATTGATGAGTATATCCTTCGTAATTAATTGCGGAATAAGGATTTTGATGGACAACTCTTTTGATCGATTCCAAATCTCTTATGAAAAGGGCATCAGAGAAATTGCAATGCAGGCGCAAATATTCACTTATTCCATCTTTGAATAAACTGAGATTAATAGACTGATCTAAATCAATAATTACTGTTCCATTACTTTGAAATGAGACAGCGCTATGAGCACCTGAAGCAAGAAACGCTAGTTCTAACTGAGTACGGTTAGGAAATCTCGTTTGTCCAACGTTTATATTTCTTATGAATGCGACGAACGTTTTCATGCTTTTTTGTGCTTTGTAAAACCATTAATGTATAGTTTGCAGATCAATATCAATTATGCCACATAATAAATGGCACTCCCCTTACGCTGGAAAGCGTTTCTTATTAACTATTTACAGTTTAGCCATTGAAAGGTTCAGACAGCGAACGCAGAGTAAGACCGAAGCGAGTGCTGTGCACGAATGTAAAGAGCCATGTGGCTAGCCATACACCAGGATGCAGGGCTCATTGCCATCCGGGTGGATCTTGCGAGTGATCACAATGGCTGGTGGTGGAAGTGGTGGGTTAATATTAATAAACGGAAGCTGTCTCAATTTTCATTTGAGACAGCCTCTGTTTTATGATAAGGATATACGATTTCGCATTCACCTTCGGCATTAACAAGAAACTTTGATAGTTCCTTTATTTACAAACAAATGCCAATTAGGCTTTTGGAGGTGTTCCTTCAGCGTTTGATACAACGACATCGATTTGTACTAAAGCATCTTTGAGGTAAAGCTGATACGCCAACTGTTCTTCGTGCAGGAACACCGCCTGGGAAGAATGTTTTGTAAACTTCATCTACAACATCAGTATCCGCGATATTCTTAAGGAAGATATTTACTTTAACCACATCGTCCATAACATGGTCGACGCTTTCAACAATTGCCTTGATATTTTTTAAGCATTGTCCAACCTGCTCTTTTACACCACCAGCTACCATTTCACCAGTTTTTGGGTCTAAAGGTAATTGAGCTGAAATATGATTGTAATGAGAAAAAGCTACAGTTTGTGTATAAAGAGAGCTTGTTGGTGCATTTTTCGTATTGTTAGCTTCTATTATGATTCCATGCCTGTCTTCAACAATTTGTGGGGGTGTACCATCTCCGTGTGATACCACTGCTTCAATTTGTACCAAAGCATCCATTGGTAAAGCTGAAGCTGCGACTGTTGTTCGTGCAGGGACATAGCCTACGGCTCTGGCGATAGCTGAGTCTGGGAAAAATGTTTTATAAACTTCGTTTACGGCTTCGATATCTGAGAGGTTTTTGAGGAAGATGTTGATTTTAACAATATCGTCAAAAGGAACGTCGATACTCTCTAAAATTGCCTTGATATTCTTTAAGCACTGTCCAGCCTGCTCTTTTACACCACCGGCTACTACCCTACCAGATTTTGGATCGATAGGTAATTGAGCTGATAAATTATTGTAATGGGAAAAAGCTACAGTTTGCGATGATAGAGGACTAGTTGGCGCATTAGCCGTGTTATTTGTAAGCTTTATGAGGTCGCCTGATTGTGGTGCGTTTGGAATTGTACCTTCACCATTAGTAACAAGTGCTTCAATTTGCACCAAAGCATTCATTGGCAAAGCTGCAACAGCGACAGTCGTCCGTGTAGGAACATAGGTTGGGAAGAATGTTTTATAAACTTCATCAACAGCATCCATATCTTTGATATTCTTAACAAATACAGTGATCCTTACAATATCGCTCATAACATGGTTGATGCTGTTTAAGATTGCCTTGATATTTTTAAAGCACTGTTCAGCCTGCTCTTTTACACCACCAGCAACCAACTTACCAGATTTTGGATCGACAGGTAATTGGGCTGAAAGATTATTGTAATGTGAGAAAGCTACTGTTTGTGAAAATGGACCGATACCTTTTGGAGCATTTTCGGTATTTCTTGCTAATACTGCGTTATATCCACTCATGAAATATTATCCTTTTGTTATTCTATTATGATATTTTAATTAGTGAAGCTTAGTTTACCATAAAGGAATTATCAACCACCAGTCCCCGTCCGATGTTGTGGCAAAGTTAAAATGTCCTATTTATGGACAAAGACTATGAAATGGACAATTGCGATGATGTTGGAAGAACAAGACCGGAAAACGATCATCGAACAGGCAATAGATAAAAGGATCACTCAGAGAGAGGGAGTATCTCAAGTATAGCAAATGGGTTTTCTTATTGCATCCAGGCTGGATGTTCGAAGCTGCATATAGCCCTTTCGATAACACCAACCAGACAGAATATGGTGCGTTATGCAAGCACCCTACTGACTACAAAATCCCCCAAGTTGGGTGCATACTGTGTTGGGCGCATTCACGACTCACTTCTTCTTGTTGTGTTTCATTGCTGACTTAATGAACTGCCCGAATTTTCGATCCTTTTCGCGCTTTTCGACATAGGACATTTGATAGTATTCAGATTCCTTGAGTAGGCTTAGATAGCTTTGATATCTTTTTTCACTCAATTCTCCGTTCTCAAGCGCCGCCAGGAGCGCGCAGCCGATTTCGGTTGTGTGAGAGCAATTGGCGAAACGGCATGTCTTGGAGAGTTCCCAAATATCATTGAAGCTCTCTTCGATTCCACTGTTGGCTCCAATATTGCCTAATTCCCTCATTCCAGGGGTATCGATCAACATAGCACCTTGATCCAGGACAATTAATTGGCGACGGGAGGTTGTATGTCTTCCCTTTCCGTCATACTCGCGGACTGTGTTCGTCTCGAATAGATCTTGGCCTATAAGCTGATTCAAGAGCGTAGTTTTACCCACTCCTGATGATCCCAATAGACAATACGTCTTGCCAGTTTCCAATACCTGACGGATTTGATCCAAGCCGGAGCCGGTTCTACTGCTAAGAGCAATGATTCGGCAGTGAATATTTGCTTGTCGGACCTGTGAAATCTCTTGTTCTAATTCCTCGGTGCTAACCAGGTCGCTCTTGGTTAATAGAAGCATTGGCTCTATATGTCCTTCGTTGATCATCACAAGATAGCGCTCCAGTCTGCGCAAATTGAAATTTCTCTCGCAGGATTGAACAATGAAGGCAACGTCAATGTTGGCTGCAATTACCTGGTGCTCTATTTTCTTGCCGGGTGTTTTCCTTTGCAGAATCGTCTTCCTTGGAAATAGTCCATGAATAATGGCAAGCGTGTCAGAGTTGTAGTATTGCACAAATACCCAATCGCCTACGGCGGGTAAGTCCATGCCCGACTCGGCTAAGAAAAGAAAATTGCCCGTAACCTCAGCTTGAACCTCGCTATTCTCATTTCGGACCAAATAGCTATCTTTGTTGACTGCAGTCACCCGGGCGACACTGCAATGAGGTATCTGCAACTCTTGTTGCTGCTCTTGAAACCATTGGTCAAATCCGATATCTTGTAGTTTCATATGGTGTAGTGTGATCTCCGGTCGTGATGGTTAACTAATTGAAGCGCCCAACGGTTTGCGGCATCGTCCCCGAGGCGAAGCCGAGTGGGATACCCGCAAGTGGGCAGGTGTGGACTCTGCTTTAGATCAGGAAAGCAGCGCTTTAAAAGTGTCTTAAGTATAGCAAATGTCTGCCTTGATTGCATCCAGGCTGGATGTTCGAAGCTGCATATAATCCTTGCGATATCGCCAACCGGTCGGGTAGGTTAGAAAAATGGGAATGGTTGGTTCAATGCCAGCGATCCGGCTGCGAATTAGCTCCCCTGCCTGAAGCCGGTCGATGTAACGATCCACCCGGTCATTCGCAACGAGGTTGAAGACCCCTTTGTTGAAGGTGACCACCGCTTTCACCTTTTCGTCTTGAACGGTCTTCCTGAATTCAGTCATGGCTTCGGGTTCAATTTCCCGGTCGAAATACTCTTTGCCAAATATCTTTCTGTATATCTTCCGGGTAATTGGTTGGAAAGGCATAGTAGCAGTAGAAGATGAATTCGAATGGACCGTCGTAATCCACATTGAGGCAAATTTCTCTCAGCTTCTCCGGGGTGCGATCCTCTTTGGGGATGGGCAGCCAGCCGGCATCTTCCATGACCGGCCAGAAGAGGTTTTCCTGCCCTCTGGTAGTTGGAGAAAGGAACATGCCCTGCTGAACGGAGTGTGGATGCGGGTTTGAGAACAGCAGCATGACACGGGGTCGATTTTTGTGTGGTTGGGTATCAGGCGTTCGGAGGTAAAGGTGACACTTTTATCCTGGTCATTGAAAGATATTAGGCGAGGGTCTTTGAAATAACTACCCAGGATTTGAG
The DNA here is from genome assembly GCA_963827895.1 of uncultured Chloroflexia bacterium. Taxonomy (GTDB): domain Bacteria; phylum Chloroflexota; class Anaerolineae; order Anaerolineales; family Anaerolineaceae; genus PNON01. Next base: position 18,581 of record CAWHCY010000005.1, read on the forward strand.
CAGCACGTTCCTTGATGTTTTCGTGCTCTTGATTTAATGGGTAAGTTCTTGGGAAATTTATGCTGGACATTCGAGGTCTCTAATAACGATAAACAAAATTGCGATTGGTATGGTGCGTTGCGAACGCGTCCTACCGGCTTAGTTTGCCTTGGCAATTGTTTTAAGGGTGAGGTCTTCTACGATCTCAAAAGGCCTATCTCCCCAATCGTTGTCGCCTGGAAGCGGAGGGATTGGTAGCCAATGGCTGATCTTGGATTCTTGGATATGCGTCTTTTGTGGAAAGAGTCCTGGGTTGCATCGCTCAACCACCATCGAAACCACTTTGTTATACATATCGGTTTGCTTAAAAGCTGAAGAACATAGCGATGCAAGCTCAAAACATCCTTTTATGGCTTTGGTAGCAATCTCATGGGTGGGTGATATTCCTCTGTGTGCAAAATCGTTTCGCGCTTTTCTTACCTCGTCAAGAGTGTTCAGAGTAGATACCGGTAGAAGTGATTTTTGAAATAATACCTCTAATTTTGCAGATGTAGTCCATGTTCTATGATCTTCTAGAAATGCCTTCCTCTTTTTTGTTGGTTTCCCAAAAGCTGCAATCACATGTTCTTGCCAAGCAAACTCAATAATCCTCTCCGTTATTGTCCATATGTTTATGAGGCTCTCATCCCATTGACTCCTAACGAAGAAAGTTGTGCCGTAGAGGACTAACTCATGTGGTAATTCTCCTAGCTTTGCCAAAAGGTTTCTACCTAATGTAAGACTCTCTTGCAAACTCACCACAGAGATGGTCTCAGGGCTTAGAAGCCGGATAACATCGAGTTCTCCGATATGTTTAGTCCTAGCAGCTTGATGAAAAGACGCAGATGGCCCAGAAGCACCACCGAAGGTGCGAGCATAAGCTGTAAATGAGAGACTACCATATCCAATATCATCAGGAGTGACTGCCTCACAATAAATACCACCTATTAGTAGCTCAGAAAGGGTTTGATTAAAATATCAACAACGACTTGGCTTTTTCTTTGTATTGAGGGATTGCTGGCAATACGAGAGTTCCATCAAAGCAGACACCCATAGAATAAGGTGCTATCCCTACATCTAAATATGTCGATATACGATGTAACTTGACATAATCATAATTACATGAATTGATTTGATCTAGCGTGGGTTCCCAAGCATCTCCTTCGTTTCGCAAAACAAAGCGGAGAGGTTGGAAATTTGCTGTGACTATAGGGACTGCCTCTTTTAATTTCATATTGATGTCTTTCAATTTATCAAAATGCAAATGTATTCGAGGTGTAGTTGTTAAGTAAACTAGAAATTAATACCTTTCGAAACGCTTTTCCTACTTTGATATTATGTTTATTATATTCCTCAATTTTAATGTACCCTCTGGTTGGAAAGCGTTCCCTTTTATTCTCATTACCGTTCAAGCAGATAATGATACGCACCCATGACCGGGCGAACCTTACGCCCGAAGGATGCCCTGTGGGTATCCGTACACTAGGATTCCGTGTTCATTGCCGTCCTGATGAATATTGCGACCGAAGGGAGTGATCATTACTGCCTGTGAAGTGTTAGGGATAAAGATGGAGACCTGGCGGTAAAACCCTGCATTCGGTGAGGACACCGGCGCGAATGGGGATACAATTCAATCAGACACCATTTTCCGCTGCAATTTCATTGATAAATCCCGGGAGTTCATTAAAGCTTTCAATCCAAACCACATTGAGTCCTAATGCGTTGGCATCTTGTTCTTCTAGAAGCTTGGTAATATCGTCTACATCTCCTTCGGAGTATTGAGGAAGGCGCTTTACAATGTAGTGGGATAATAATTTATCAGGATTCTTACGCCAAGCTACATCGAGAAGACGTCGCATGTTTGGATCGGTAAGGCTGATTCCTATAAAAAGGCATGTGTTCTGTGTAAGTTTGTTGAGTTGAATAAGATTTGACCAACTGAATGGATCAATAAATTGGTTATGGTAAGAATCCTCACTAAAGACGATCTCCATTCCGGAGGGAATTGACCCGGTTCGTGGCAAATACCCATGTACATGGTAAATTGGTAACTCATATGAACTATGTTTTACGGCTTCTGAAAAGATAGGCCTATTAGGGATGCTACTTATTGTGAGATTTTCTTCAATGAGACAATCGAAATTGAATGTAATAATGGAATCAAGTGGTTTTCCGTCCCGTTGTGGACGAGATAATTTAATAATACTATTGATAATCGGGGAGTTTGTTGGCTTGGATGCGTACAAAGCATCTCGCATCTTCCCCTGAAAATCTCTGCCAAGAATATTTTTAATAAATTTTCCAAGAATTAAGGACGAAGCTCCTTCCTGTTGCTGTAACTCAGCTGCTGCTTTTCTCTTTGTATTGAGCGAATAATCTTTCGAAATACGCTCCATCATAGTTCCAAGTAATTGGATTAGTAATTCCCCCCAAGGAGGAATTCCAGCTTCCACCGAAATACCAGCACCACAAACTAAAGTAAGGCATCCATTGCGTAAAGATTCTCGGAGTTTCTCCTTCTGTGTAGCCCTTCCTAGAAATTGCTTTGCTTTCGTTTCAAGTGGTACTGAAAGTGACTTTTGAGTAAATAATCGAAGTTCATCAACAAGTCTCTGTAATCCTTCTTCAAAATTATCAGATAAATCTAGGTAGTTGCGATCAGATAGGTAACCAGGAACATTACTCTGATCAATTCTCACGGGTATTATTCGGAGCACCCTTTCTGAAATTTGCTGCAGAGCAATCGTTGAGAATTCGCGTTGTACCCACTCCGACTTAAAGGAATTTTGACTTATCACGAATATAACAACATCTGCTTGTTTTAAGCCTTCTAAAATCTTGCGCTGGAAATTATCTCCTAAGCGTAGTTTGATATTAACATTCCAAATACTGTGACCTTCGGGTTTAAGTCTAGAAATAATTTTATCAACCACAGATTTGTCTTTTAAGCTATAGCTTATGAAAACATTCATATTCTCCTTATTTGATTAATCCGAGTTGTGCTAATTGAACTGTTCGCAATTTTACAATTCCGAAATGATAATTATTATTTACCGCTAATAAAGAAGAAGGAATGGTTTTAGTCATAACCAATTATTCCCACAAGGTTAATTTTATCCAAATTCGGTTGCATTGAAAACAAAAATACCATATTTATTTATTGATGATTCAAATGTTACCTGCTTTTTCTTTGCTATCCTTACAGAATGTTCGATATGATCCACTAAGCTGATAGCCTTAACCCTCACCTAATATTAAGATCATTCTGAGCACTATACATTATTTCGGAGGAGGTAGTCTGATGGTTCTAGAAAGGGGGTAACAAACGCACGGTATGATCTAGATATAATATTAGTTTGGTAAAAACCAAAAAGTGCTCTTCATTTGAGGAGCACTTTACGTTTTCTTCTTTCCAGCTCATTCTTCCCTACAGGACACTACACATTCGACAGGCTCAGGCAACGAGCGTTACCCACCCATGACCGGGCGGAACTTGCGTATGAACGGCACCTCTACAGCTTGCTTTTCACCTCATGCGCGGCGTGCTCCATGACTTCGACCATGGCGGCGGCTTCCGGCTCATGAAAATAGCGACTGAATTCCCAATTTATCCAACTGCTTTTTCATTTCCTTATCTGAAGGTGGTGCAACAAAACGATCGGCTGCGTCTATTACCCTTGGTAAAACGTGAACATCTCCTGTTGCATTAAGAAACAACCCGGTATGTCCCAGAACCCAATGAACTGCCAGATCGATATCTGGTTGATCTTCTAATGGGCGGTACCATGTAGCTCGATTAGGAACCATATCGCCCCAGGGACTATGCACAATGGATTTGATGGTTTGCACAGCAATATTTCGGGTTTGGCATATTCCTAATAAGTTAAAGAAATCCGTTCGATATTGCTCGTTCTGTGCCATCACGTAACTAAAAGGCAGTAAAACGGAGTCAAAATCGAACCGCTCAAGCGCCTTGCGATGCATTGCAGCCACAGTCAGTCCGTGACCTGTTATGCCAATAAACCGAACAAGTCCCTGCTCGCGCGCCTGGATAACAGCTTCCAATGCTCCACCTGGCCCCAGGGCTGTTTCCCACTCTTGTGGATCGACCAGATTATGCAGCTGAATCAGATCCACTTGAGTTACGTGTAAGCGCTCCAAAGAACGATGGATCTGCTCCCGTGCTTTACTCGCTGTGCGTTCCCCGGTTTTCGTGGCGAGGAAGAAATCTTTGCCGTGGCGGTTGATCCAACTACCAACACGGAGCTCTGCATCGCCGTAACTGGCAGCCACATCTACGTGGTTAACACCAAAAGACAAAGCTAATTCTATTGCCGTATCTGCCTCGGCTTGCGTAACATCTGAAAAGGCCGCTGCACCTAAAAGGATGCGTGAACTGGCATGCCCACTACGTCCAAAAATTTGTTTTGCGATCATATGGCCACCTCTTTAGGAAGATTAATTATTGAGATTGCTTTTCTCAAATGATAAATTCTTTCCATTTTATAGTACACAAATAATGATAAAAAATCAAAAAAGTGCCTTCCAAACGGAATGCACTTCATATTTTCATCTTTTCAATTCAGTCGTCCCTACTGGACGCTACGCAATCGACAGGCTCATGCAGAGTACGACCGAAGGGTGCCCTGTGAGTAGGCGTACACCAGAATGCCGCACTCATTGCCGTCCGAGCGGATCTTGCGGGTGAATCTCACATCTCTACAGCTTGCTCTTCACCTCATGCGCGGCGTGTTCCATGGCTTCGAACATGGCGACGGCATCCGGCTCTGTCAGGCGGGCATCCAGCAGCGGCAGGTGCAACCTGATCATTGTGCGGTATAACCACCGTCAATGGTATGCACACTCCCGGTAATGAAAGCTGCACGGTCACTTAGCAAATAGGCTACCAGGTCAGCTACTTCTGTACGAGTAGCGAGGCGTTTCATGGGATGTAAACTGGCCATCCAGTCAGTGACCACCTTACCCGACTCCATAATCCGTGGAGTTGCCACATAGCCTGGGGCAACAGCACACACGCGAATATTAAACTCCGCTAACTCCAGTGCTGCTGAACGTGTTAGTCCTATAATTCCATGCTTGGCTGCGGTATAAGCAGCCATCCCGGGCAACCCAACAACGCCATTGGCAGACGACATATTGACAATTGCACCTGATTTATTTGTGAGCAGTTCTGGTATTTCATACCTCATTGAGTAAAAGATGCCTGTTAAGTCTGTTTCAATTACTTCTTGCCACACTTCAATCGCAATGTCTTGAACTGGTACTCCTGCCGGTCCAGTAACCCCCGCATTGTTAACAGCAAGATCAAGTTTCCCAAAACGCTCAATTACCCGCTTTATTGCGGTCTCCATAGCCTTAGGGTCACGCACGTCTGCTTCGACAGCCAATGTCCGCTCACCGGCTGGATCGATCCGCTTACAAACGGACTGTACCGGATCAAGTTGTCGGCTGACCAGGCCAACCGATGCCCCGCCGGCAAAGAGGCGTTCGGCTATAGCCTCGCCATTGCCGGTTCCGGCACCAGTCACTACGGCGACCTTATTAATGAACTCCATAAAAGAATCTCCTTTTTATGTCTATATTTTGGTTGTACCTAACACCATGCGTTACTTGTGGGTGGCAGGAGTAAATTCTGTTGAAATAAACATCTTTCTTCTCCTCTTGTGTTTTCATTATATTCATCCCAAAGATTAAACACAACAAAAAATACCGGCTTCTAGCGCTGGAAGGGTATATTTTAGGGGAGGAAAAACAATAAAAGCGCTCTCCATTTGGAGAGCGCTTCAAATATTCTTTGCATAGCCTTCGATAAACTTAGGCGACGATCCTTACGCACCCATGACCGGGCGGAACTTGCGAACGAAGGAAGCCCAGTGGGTAGCCGTTCATCAGGATGCCGCGTTCTTTGCCGTCCGAGCGGATCTTGCGGGTGAGCATAACGACTGGTGATGGAAGTGGTGCGTTATGAACGCACCCTACCGACTAACGTTACGCACTATATGCCTGAAGCCGGTCGAAGGGTCAACTGTTTATCATCCCAATACTCTTACGAGACGCTGAGTTAGGCGGTTTTTGACAACCAGTATACTAGCTTATAGCTTTCAACAGGCTCAATCTTAGACATTTCAATTTTATAATTGATGAAATCGTAAAACATTGCTTTATCCTTGCCAGACCAACTTGAAACTTTTGGCAGGATTAATCTGCTAAAATCGCCTACTAATGCAATTAAACCTAGATTTGAGTTTATATATATTTCTCGTAAATCGTTCCAAATAAAAGTGTTTCTACGAAAAAGGGAGCGTATCGAAATTTGATTTACATCTGCTTCCATCCAGCCAATACACAATAAAAGTAATAACAAGCCGAGTCCACCAAATATACCACCAAGTATTATGAAATCAATTGCTTCAACTTTTGAGAAATAAGCCGAGCCAGCAAATATTAATCCCAAGCTTAGGCTAAATATACCAAGCCATTTTTCAAAGCCACCCAAAGAAACCTTCAAGGACCTGTTCAAGGTTAATATATTTCTTTCGGCATTTACTTTCCACTCTAAAAACCAGGGGAGTCTTTGATATGCTTGCGGATGTAATATGATGGATGAAAGATGCTCTTTGAGGTTCTCTATCAATTCCACTTTGTCAAAAAATCTACAAGGGATGGTTAGACTATGTTCATCGCAATAAAGGACAAGCAACATTGACTGTCCTTGCCCTGTAAACCTTACTGCTCTTATAGATTCCCAAGATTGTCGATAATCTCCTTTTCCAATTCTGGCAATGATCTCAGATTTAGAGAAGGTGATTTGCTGTCTGCGAAGATTTCTAAATTCTGAAATAAAGTAGGGAATCCCAATGAGCAAGGCAAACCCTCCCACCACATACATTTTCACACCGAAATATAGAATTCCAGCAATCGGAATGATGAGTAATAGGATTATTGCACCAATTTCTTGTTTCCAATACCGTGATGACGGGTGAAGAATTTTTTCTTGAGTATTCATGGGTTTACATTTAAATGTCTATCTGTTTGCGTGATGCCATATGCCTTTTCCAAAGGTTACCGGCGAGTGGACGTAGATTCTGCTTAGGAGAAGTAGCCAGTGTGATATTTATACAACTATACCCCATCCATTATATAAATATCCTCCCTCATTGCAAACAAAAACCGCTCTCCATTTGGAGAGCGCTTCAAATATTCAAATGATTTCTAAGCGCCTTCGACAGGCTCAGGCGACGATCCTTACGCACCCATGACCGGGCGGAACTTGTAGCCGTACACCAGAATGCCGCGCTCATTGCCGTCCGAGCGGATCTTGCGGGTGACCATTTCCACCGGCATGCCGATCTCCACCGGCTGGGCGCCCAGGTCGGTCAGTTGGGCGGTGACAACGGGTCCTTCATTTAACTTCACCAGCGCCACCGTGTAGGGGGCATTCTCTTCATACCCGGCGGGGGCATCGCTGATGGTGGTAAATGAATACACTTCGCCTCTACCGCTAAAAGTAAACTTGGTCTTGGCGTCCTGGCCGCAGTGCGGGCAGACGTCGCGCGGGGGGAATATCTTTGCATCGCAGTGGGGGCAGACTTCGCCGACCAGTGCGTATCTTTGATTTTTCATTCTCCAGTAACGGGGTACTTCCATAGCATATCTCCTTTTTTATCGCATCCTGAGTCTACTCAGGGAAGACTCTCAATTGCTATCAGGATGGGAAAGGAAGTGAGTAGTGACGAGTGATTGGTGATGGATAAAGTATAGTGACTTGTGATTAGTGATTAGTATTTTGTATTAACCTAATTGACTAATCACCTTATCAACTAATGAACTCTTCCCTAATCAACTATTCAACTAATTGACCTTATCAACTAATGAACTATTCCCTAATCGACTAACCAACTAATCAACTGATTCCTAATTGACTAATCCCTAATCAACTATTCTCTCTGCAGTACATGCGTCACCACTGTGGAGGCGGGGCCGCCCCAATTCTGGAGCATGGCGATCTTCGCGCCGGGCACCTGGCTGCTGCCGGCCAGTCCACGCAATTGCAGAACCGCTTCGACGGCCTGGTACACACCCACCGCGCCGATGGGATTGCCGCGGGCTTTGCTGCCGCCCATGGTGCAGATGGGGATCTTGCCGCGCGGGATGATCGAGCCGTCCTGCGCCAGCTCCCAGCCTTTGCCGGGTTCGGCGAAACCGGCACCTTCCAGAGCCAGGGCAGCATACACCGAATAGGCGTCATCCAGTTCGAACAGGTCCACATCCGCGGGGGAGATACCCGCCTGGGTATACGCCCGCCCGGCTGACAGGTTGATCGCCTGGAACAGCATCGGATCCGGCCGGTCATGCAGGGCCAGTGAATCGATGACGTTGCTCGAACCGGTGATGCGCACAACCGGGTAGGGATAATTTTTGGGTAACAGATCACTGCGGGTCAGGATCACCGCGGCGGCGCCATCCGCTGCCGGGGCAATATCCATCATATTGACCGGGTCTGAGATCATCTCGGCTTCGTCGTAGCGTGTCCGCGAGATGGCTTTGCGGAACATGGCATTCGGGTTATGCACAGCATTGGCATGTGCATTGATGCTGAAACCGGCAAAAGCTCCAGCCGGTAAATGATAGGTGTGCATATAGCGCTGCATGATGAGCGCTGCCTGGCCTGTGGGAGTGAGTCCCGGCATGGCTTCGTAGTCGCCGTCGAGCATCTGGGTCAGGGCCGGGTCGAGCTCACCGCTGACCGCATCGGTGACCTTCTCCACGCCGACCACCAGGGCTACATTCGACATCCCCGAGGCCACGGCGAGGTATCCCAATCGCAACGCAGCGCCGCCGGATGCACCGGAGGCTTCCACGGTGGGTGCTTCAATTCCCAGTAAATTCGACCAGTCGCAGATCAATGATCCCAGGTTGGCCTGGTGCGAGATGACCGAAGCCAGCATGTTGCCCACGATCAAAGATTCCGGTTCCAGGTCGGGTACTTCGCGGCGGGCAGCCAAAATCGCCTGGACTGCATGCGAGCGGAGGGAGGTGTTCCAGTGTTCACCGACCGGAATTTGACCAATTCCTGCAATTACAACATCATCTGTCATTTTCCCGCCTCAGTCTGCCAAATTTCCGCGATAACGCACGTATAGACCGTAATCGACTTCGGTGCGCCGGGCAATATATTCCTGTGTCTTTATCGCCTTGTCCCTGCGTTCAAGGAGTTTATCGGTCACCTTCAGCGAGAAGGCATCCGACCCTGCACCTGATCCGAACGAGACCATCAAGATGCGGTCGCCGGGTTGGGCTTCATCCAGGATGGCGGTCAGGCCGATCATCGCCGCACCGGCATAGGTGTTGCCGATAACGGGGGAGAGCAGCCCGGCCTTGTTCTGTTCGGGGGTGAAACCCAGCAGTTTGGCTGCGCGCTGCGGGAACTTGGTGTTCGGCTGGTGGAAGACACAGTAGCGGTAATCTTCCGGTTTGCTACCCAGCCCTTCCATTAAAGTACTGCCCGCCTCGGTGATATGTTTGAAGTAAGCCGGTTCCCCGGTGAAACGCTGACCGTGTGAAGGGTAGCGCTGGTCCGCCCGGCGCCAGAAATCCGGCGTGTCGGTCACGAAGGAATATGACCCTTCGATCTCTGCCAGGGCTTCGGCTGCCGGTCCGATGACAAAGGCTGCCCCGCCGGCCGCGGCTGTATATTCCAATTCGTCGCCCGGCCGTCCCTGGGCGGTATCCATGCCGATTGCCAGGGCATATTTACCCATCTTCGCACCGACCATGGCCATCGCCGCCACCATGGCTTCGGTACCGGCTTTGCAGGCAAACTCCCAATCGCCGGCTTGAATGGATGGAACGGCTCCGATGGCTTCTGCCACGATGGTGGAAGTCGGTTTGACCGAATAGGGGTGCGATTCCGACCCGACCCACACAGCCCGCAGTTCACACGGGTCGATCTCCGCGCGCAAGAGTGCGTTGCGGGCGGCTTCGATCGACATGGTGATCACGTCTTCATCCAACCCCGGCACCGATTTTTCCTTCACCGGACCGCCGCGGGCTCCACCCACCCAGATGCGGGCAACTTCAGCGGATGGCAGCCGGTAGCGGGGAACATACGCCCCGTAGCCGATGATGCCAACCGGATTGATCGGTTTTAAGACCAGATTCTGTTTTTCAATATCCGTCATTTCGTACCCCATTCCATTAAGATTTGTTGAGCGTGTTCCACGCTGATCTGTTTATCCTGAACCATTTGTGCCGCAAGACGATGCACGTCTTCGGATCTTGCACCGGCAGCCATGGCCACCTGGCGGGCATGCAGATTCATATGTCCGCGCTGAATGCCTTCGGTCGCCAGCGCCCTTAGGGCGGCCAGGTTCTGAGCCAGCCCCACAGAGACAATGACCTCAGCCAGTTCGCGGGCTGTTTTTACTCCCATTAATTTGATGGCGGCCTGTGCCCCGGGGTGAACCCGGGTGGCTCCGCCAAAGACACCCACGGCCATCGGCATTTCCAATTCGCCGGTCAGGCTGCCGTCTTTGTCTTTTCCCCACTTACTCAAGCTCGTATATTTTCCATTCCGGGCAGCGTAGGCATGTGCACCGGCTTCGATCGCCCGCCAGTCATTGGCTGTTGCCACCACTACAGCATCAATTCCGTTCATGATGCCTTTGTTATGGGTGGCTGCGCGGTAGGGATCCACTGAAGCGAATGCCCAGGCAGCCAGGATGCCGTCCCGCACGTCTTCGCCGGAGAAATCATTGAAAGCCAGGTCAGCCAGGGATATTTTGCAGGTTGCTTTCGCCAGGCGCTGGTCGGCCAGGTTGGAGAGGATGCGCAAATGCACCCGTCCACCGGTGATCTGCTCGATGCGCGGCGCCAGGCACTCCACGATCGTATTCACTGCATTGGCTCCCATCGCGTCGCGGACGTCCACCAGGAAATGGATCACCAGGAATGCGCCGATGGGTGAGTCTTTGAACTGCCGGACAACAATATCCCTGAGGCCGCCGCCGATGGATTGCAGGATCGGGTCGATTAAGGAAGCCTCCTGCAGGAGGTCCGCCCGGTTCTGGAGGATGGCGAGTTCGGCATGATCCAGGTCTGCCAGGTCAAGCACCTGCATCTGCCCGATCATGATCGATTCAGAAGAGGTCGCGGTAAAGCCGCCATTGGCAGCCACCAGCTTGGCCATATAGGATGCTCCAGCTACGACCGACGGCTCTTCGATCACCATCGGCACGAGCACTTCCCGCCCGTTGACGATGAAATTGCGGGCGATGCCAAGCGGCAGATTGTATAGCCCGACGACGTTTTCGATCATCCCATCCGCCTGAACAGAGGTTAACCCGGGAATTCCGCACAATGCATCCAGGGTTTCGTCATCCAGGTCGGACCATTTCTGGAGCATTTCGCGCCGCCCGGGAATGGTCAGTTCATAAAATTTTGAGTGAATGGCTTTTGTCATAATCTTCCCATCTTCTTATGCCTAAATATAATCTTGCACCTCTGGCAAAAGCTATCAGCCTTTGTAAGGGTGACCTGAAATGGACACGCTATAGTCGTGTCCCTGTTCAGGCTACGTACTACCGCCCTCCACTGGTTCTGCGCAAAACCGAGCCTTTCGATTACAATTACCCCACACACAATGAGCAAACTTACCCACAAGCAGTTGGAAAACCGCCTGGCGGCATTACATCTGGCCAGCCTTGAGCTCGTCAAAGAGATCTCACTTGATTCTTTGCTGGAACGGATTGCCCAGTTGGCCTGTGACCAGGTGGACGCCAGTTATGGTGCTGTGGGTGTGGTGGATGATACCGGCAAGTTGGTGAAGTTCATTCCAGTGCAAAATCCGCCCGAAAGCCTGACCATCCAGGCAGGTCTGCCGCAAGAGCTGGGGATGATCGGCGACCTGGTGAAAAGTACCACCTCCATCCGCTTATCACGCGTCGGCAACCATTCCAAACAGGTTGCCATACCTGCCGGTCACCCTGAGGTCACCTCATTCCTGGGTGTTCCCATGCACATCGGGGACAAACCGCTCGGGCAAATCTACCTTGGGGATAAGAAGGAACTGCCCGAATTCACTGACGATGATGAGAAAGTCATTGAGACACTTGCAGCATACGCTTCTGTAGCCATTTCAAATGCCCGCCTGTATGAGGAATTAACCAACCGGGATACAGCATTGACACGACGCAATGCTGATCTGGCACTGTTGAATGATCTCGCTTCCACCCTGGCTTCCTCCCTGGATATTGATGAGATCCTGGAAAAAGCACTCACCCGGGTGATGGGGAACCCACAAATCACTGTGGGGGAAGTATTCATCACGGATGAATCCGGGACCTCCCTGCAGTTGATGCATCACCTGGGAAATTTTGACGGCACGTTGTGGGTTAAAGATAAATTCGAATTCGGTGAAGGACCTATCGGAGATACAGCCGAGTTAGGGCTTCCACAATTTAGTGAGGTTCCTGGTAAGTTCGGAAAGTTCCTCAAACAATCGGTCAAGGAAGCCTGCTTGAGCCAGATCGCCTGCTTCCCGCTTTCAAGCCGGGGAGTTTCGGTCGGCGTTCTGTGCATTGCCACCTGCCAGGATAAGTATCTGGATGAACACGAAACCCAGTTGTTCACGGCAATTGGAGCCTGGGTAGGCACAGCCATCGATAACGTCCGGTTATACAACCAGGGCCGCAGGCTGGCCATCCTGGAAGAACGCGAACGCATAGGAATGGACCTTCATGACGGTGTGATCCAATCGATCTACGCGGTTGGTTTAACCCTTGAACATGCCCGATTATTGATCGCCGATGATCCAAAGCAATCCAAAGACAGGATCGACCAGGCGGTGGATGGGTTAAACCATACCATTCGCGATATCCGGGCATATATTTTGGATCTGCGTCCCCGCCAGATGAACGAAGAGAATTTAATGGACGGGCTCAAGCGGCTCATTGCTGAGTTCAAGGCAAATACACAGGCAGAGATCACATTGGAAGGTCCTGAGGAAGGTTACCGGTCATTACCCCAGGTACAGGCACTGACACTTTTCCACATTTGCCAGGAAGCGCTGGCGAATATTGCCAAACATGCCCATGCAAGTCATGTGAAGGTATCCCTGTGGAATTCCTCTGACCGGCTGCTGCTGGAAGTACGGGATGACGGCAAAGGATTTGACCAGACGCATACCCGGATGACACTCGGACACGGCCTGGCGAACATCAATACACGCGCAAAAAATGCCAGCGGGGATGTTGAAATTTCGTCCGAACCGGGTGAAGGGAACGACCATCCTGGCCTGGGTTCCGTTCAGAGAAATATAATCCATGGCTGTGGATCCCATCACCATTATTCCCAGATCACAATTCGTACAGGTTGAATTTTCTCAAATAGCTGAACGTTACGAACTGATGAACCAGTTCATGACTTTTGGCCAGGTCAACCGGCTGCGAAAGGCCGCGATCAAGGTGCTGGACATCCAAAGTGGAATGAAGATTCTGGACCTCGGCGCAGGGGGCGGCCAGATCTCACACTTGATCAAAAGAATGCATCCGAATGCATATATCTACCCTTCAGATTTCAATGCCGACATGATCCGGGCGGATGTACATCATACTACTTTGCCATTCAGTCTGTCTGATGCGCGTAAGCTGCCATACCCTGATAATTCTTTCGAGCGGGTGATCTGCGGTTTTTTATTGCGCAATGTCCGGGATTACCCGACAGCTTTAACAGAGATTTACCGGGTGCTCAAACCAGGCGGAAAATTTGTATCTTTGGATACGACACCGCCAGTGACAAGCATTTTCAGCCCATTCATCTGGCTGCATATGCGGGTAGTCATCCCGATCGTTGGCACAATGGTCACCGGGCGAAGAAATGCGTATAGGTACCTTAGTGCGTTCCAGCGAAGGATTCACCCCGGCAGATGAACTGGAACAGGAATTTGTACAAACCGGGTTTAAGAACACGGGTCACCGAAAACTGATGTTTGGTGCTTTTGCCCTGCACTGGGGAAATAAGTAAGTTATTTCTTTTCATATTTATTATCAATAAGGATGGATGAATGATGAACGATCCACAACTCAGCCCGAGCGCGCAAAAAGTTGCAGATGCGCTCTTGAAATTGAATATTTCCTGCCAGGTGATCGAATTGCCTGCATCCACCCGCACCGCACCGGAAGCTGCCGAGGCGGTTGGTTGTCATGTCGGGGCGATCGTTAAATCGCTGATCTTCCGGGGAAAAGACAGCCACAAACCGATACTGATCCTGGTGAGCGGCAGTAATCGCGTGGATGAAGCCAGGGTTTCCATTTTGTTGCAGGAGCAAATCCTGCGGGCAGAGCCGGACTTTGTCCGGGAACAGACCGGTTTCGCCATCGGCGGCATTCCACCGGTTGCTTTCCCTGCTCCCATTACAACTCTGATCGATGAAGACCTTTTAAATTATGATGTTGTCTGGGCCGCAGCTGGCACTCCCCATGCTGTTTTTAGCATCCATCCGGCGGACCTGGTGAAGGCTTCAGGCGGCCAGGTGGTGCAGGTCAAATAAATCGATATTTCCACAAATAACTGGTAAGATTATTGAATGAATTCCACTCATCCACGCGATCTGGATAAGGCTGCGCTCAGAGGTGAACCATCCTATATCTGGCGGGCTGGCCAGGAACGCCGCCTGCAGATGATCATCGACGCTGCGGGAGACCGCATTCTCGGCCGGATCATGGAAGACGGCTGTGGCGTGGGAATGTATATGCAGCATTTATTACTCCTGGGCGGGTCTGTAACCGGGTTGGATTTCGATTTTGAACGGGTGGTAGAATCGCATGCCCTGGGGTTGGACGTGATCAATGCAGCCGGTGAATATTTACCTTACCCGGATGACCATTTTGACCTGGTCATGAGCAACGAAGTCATCGAGCATGTGCAAAATGACCGCCTGGCAGTGGAAGAGATGGTGAGGGTGCTCAAACCGGGTGGACGACTGGTGCTGTTCTGCCCAAATATCGGTTACCCGTTCGAAACGCATGGCATTTACCGGCGTGGAAAATATCGCTTTGGCAATATTCCACTGGTCAATTACCTGCCGCGGAAAATGCGGAACAAACTGGCACCACACGTGCGCATCTATTCCAAACATGATCTTGATAAATTATTCCAGGGATTGCCAGTATTATGATCCACCAAACAGTTATTTTTGGCGGATACGACAATATCATCGCACGCCTGGGAGCTTTTGGCAGATTTATTCGCCGGATTCTGCAGGCATTGGAGCATACTCCATTGCGCTGGTTCGGGCTCAGCCACTTCTGGGTGGTTGAAAAAAAGGGTTAGTTAAACTCTCTCATAGTAGAGAGGAAAGGGGTAAGTGCAGAAATGGGTTTTTTTAATCACACAGACATTGATAGCCTGATCGCTGAAAAAGACATCCCGGGACTAGAAAAATGCCTCAGCACAGGGGATAAAACGGAGCAATTTGAAGCCGCAGAAGCACTGATCAAGTTCAATAACTGGAAAGGTTTTGCATTCCTGGTTATTGAACTACAAAATAACAAACCATCCGTTCGTGCCGCAGCAGCCGAAGCACTTGGAAGCCTCAGGGATGTAAGGTTTGTTCGTCCCCTCAGCCGATTGGTGAAGGATGAAGACCCGGATGTTCAGCAGGCAGTGATTGATGCATTGCATGCCATTAACTCCACCGAAGCCCTGGATGCCCTGGCTGGAATGAATAATGAATTTATCCCGGAATCGGTAAATTTTGAAGAAGGCCATACTCCCAATTCATCGTTCAATGACGCCATATTTGGAGGTGGGAGTCAAGTTGAACCATCTCAACTGGTGACCACCAGCAGCATGGAACTCAAACAAATGTCCGAGAAATATTATATTCTAGCCAGCAAATACTATGATGAAGATCGATTCACTCAAGCCCTGACTGAAGTCAACCATGCCCTGGAACTTAATCCCAAATGGGCGGAAGCCAGCAACCTGAAAGGATTGATCCTGGATGAACTGGGGGAACAATACCTTGCCCTGGTGGCTTACCAAAAAGCTGCTCATATTGGACGAACATTTCATGGATGCCCGCGAAAATCTATCGAATCTGATCGCAGAATTGGAAATCCAATCCACACCACTCAAAGATCTGCTGGAAGGTTCAACTTCAGATGATTGGGATATGCGCAGAGATGCAGTAGCATCTTTGGCTGTTCGTCCTGAGCCTGAGGCGTTGCGGGGAATTTTGAACGCTTTATATGATGAGGATCTGGAAGTTAGGGCAACAGCATTGGAAGTGTTGGAATACAGCAAAGATGCAGCAGCAGTTGAAGCTGTTGAAAAGTATTATTCCGAATTCCAGGGGGAGGAAGATGAAGAAGAAGGTGAAGACCAGCCGGAAGTAGAGCAAAGACAGGAACCGGTCCAACAGAGAATCCCGATGGAAAAAGTTCAAGAAACCAAACCCATCAGCCTACCCAAGCACAAGACAGCCCGCGAATATGCTGATGCTTCGGCAGAACTGGTGGACAGGGAAGAGTATTCACAAGCCTACATCCAAGGTCAAATGGCATTATTGGTCGACCCGTTCAATGCGGATGCCTATAACCTGCTGGGTATCATCCATGAAGAGTATGATGAATTCAGGCAGGCGTATTTCGATTATAAAAAAGCTGTCTCCTGTGAACCATCGTATGAAGAAGCCCGTTCCAACCTGGAAGAGATCATCCGTGAGTTCGGAGAAGCGAATACCAACTTCACCACCCTGGTCGCGGACCTGGAGTCGGGTGAGGATGACCTGATCTATGATGCGATCGTCAATCTGGGTGAGTTAAATAATGAAGCAGCCATTGAGCCGCTGATTACCGTTATTTATCTCATCCCAAACGAATTATTGTCCTTGCCGCGATACGATCACTGGAAAACCTGCATGCAAAAGAAGCTGTCGAAAGTATTGCTTCCATCTTTACTGATCTTTGGTTTTTCCCGATACCACCATATAAAATGACATTGGACCAGATCGAAAAATCCCGTACCCAATGCATTAACGATTGGGCTGACCGCTGCAAGGTTATTTTGGCTTTGGCGCGGCTCGGCGCAACAGATTGGCTAGTGCGTACGCTGGAGAGGGAATTTGACCATATCAATAATCTATCTCAAGCCTTTAACGAAGTAGGGATCGATGATTTTGAGAGGATATTCCAGGTAACGCTTGATCTGGCAACCTTTTTATTTGAGAAGTTTTTACGCGAACAGAGCTCTCAACTTTTACAACAAGGAAAATTGGAGAATTCGAACTTCAACAGAGAGATATTAGCCATTCTATCTTCTATATAGGATATGCTAGATTCTGCATAGATTTGGGGGAGTCACTATTTGGTTTAACCAGATATTCAAAATATATCTATAATGATTGTATACTCATCTATACAAGCGAATAATATAGTTAGTTGCTGACCAAATAATATCATTGGAAATTATGGAGTGATCGATGGACGATAAAAATATTTTACGTCCTGAATCAATTCTGGTTGTTGACGATGATTCGGATATTCAGCAATTTGTAGCGATTATTCTAACAAAGGGAGGGTTCGATGTTACCATAGCTGGAAACGGGAAGGAAGCCCTTGAACGAATCAGCGAAGCAACTCCGGATCTGATCATATCAGATGTCATGATGCCTGAAATGGATGGGTTCTCATCTACTTAAAGAACTGCGTTCAAAAAGTGAGACAGCATTCATCCCATTAATATTACTGACAACAAGAAATACGAATGAAGATATCATCGATGGATTAAACCTTGGGGCGGATGATTATTTATCCAAGCCGTTTGATGCGAGAATCCTACTTGCCCGGGTAAAATCCAAATTAAGCAGGCCTCCAGTTCCGGCAGAAAACCTCATTTTAGATCGAAAAACTGGCTTGCAATCAACGCAAAAATTTATCTCTGAAGCCACTCGGGAGATATTCCGCTCTTCCAAAGGTGGCAAGCCGGGTTGCCTGGCTTTTCTTGAAATACTTGAAACCCCACGATACAGGGAGAGATTAGGTGAAAGGGCTGATAGTGAAATTTCCAAACAAATTTCCGAGATCATTCAGCATAATAGTCATCCGCTTGATATTTTTGGACATGGACCTACAGGGAAATTCCTAATTCTATTGCCGGAAAGAGACAATTTCGCCAGCCAAAGATATTTAAAGGAGATCTTACTCAAAATTTCCGAATTCAACTTTGTTACCCATTTTGAGGCAATCCGACTTACTCCAGTCATAGGATATACCATTTTTGAAAACAACTTGACTTATGCAGAAGTCAGCGAAAAATCACAAATCGCGTTGGAATATGCCCGCTCCCAGATGGATCTTGAACCAAAGATATATAACGAAGAAGCAAGGCGGGTCACTGAAAAAATTAGAAAAAGCGAAGGTGCAAAGAAACAAGCCTCCAAATTAGCTATATTTTATACAAATGCAAGATCAAGCATCCAATTCATTATCTCTTTATTTTTTTATTTATTAATCCCATTCCTTATTTATGTAATGCTTGATAAACTCGGAGCAGACATAACACCGTATGTATATTATGTCGTTGTGATCTCATTATTGATCACTGCAATTATGATTTGGGTTGAGGGGGTACAATCCCTTAAAAATATCAATCCTCCGAAAAATCCTGATATTAAATATCCGCCTGCGAGTGCGATTGTTGCAGCTTATTTGCCGAATGAAGCTTACACCATTGTAGAAACCATAAAAGTCTTTCTGGAACTCGAATACCCTGGCCCACTCCAAATTATCCTGGCTTACAATACCCCAATGCAGCTGCCCGTCGAGAAGGTGCTTCAAAAGATTGCGGAACGGGATCCCCGATTGCTGTTGCTTAAAGTTGATGGAAGCGAATCCAAGTCTCAGAATGTAAATGCAGCTATTGCCCAAGTAACAGGAGAATTTGTGGGTATTTTTGATGCTGATCACCACCCTGCCAAGAATGCGTTTTCCCGTGCCTGGCAATGGTTGTCCGGTAGTTGCGACATTGTTCAAGGTCACTGTCTCGTCCGAAACTATAATGCATCCTGGGTAGCTAGAATGGTTGCAGTTGAATTCGAAGCCATTTATGCTGTTAGTCATCCCGGTAGAACCCGCCTTTATGGTTTTGGGATATTTGGTGGTTCAAATGGATACTGGAAAACTGAATTATTACGGCAGACACGTATGCACGGATTCATGCTCACGGAGGACATCGATTCGTCCATGCGGGTTACTGAAAATGGGTACGTTATCGTTACTGACCCAAAGATTATCTCTCGTGAACTCGCTCCGGGCACATTAAAAGCATTGTGGAATCAACGGATACGTTGGTCTCAAGGTTGGTTCCAGGTTTCAATGGAGCACCTTCTCAATGCGATCCGCTCAAAAAAGCTGTCAACCCGCCAAAAAATAGGTGCAGTATATTTACTTGCCTGGAGGGAAATTTATCCCTGGTTGTCTTCACAAATGTTTCCCATCATTGCATTCTGGGTTTGGAAGTATCACGGATTGGATAAAGTTAACTGGTTGATTCCGATATTCGTATTAACCTCATTATTTACTTTGAGTGTGGGTCCTGGCCAGGCATTCCTGGCTTATCTACGTGCCGAAAAAGAAATCAAAGACCATAAAAGTTGGTTCTTATGGTATTTATTGTTTTCTTCTGTGTTTTATACTGAGTTTAAAAATATTATTGCACGGGTAGCACAGATCAAAGAGATCATGGGTGAAAGAAGTTGGAGAATAACACCCCGAACAAATAAGCCGTAAACTTGAATGTAAATTTCACTCCATACTATTGCCAAATGGGTTATTATTGGCAATGATAAAGAAAATTTATGCTGCATCGACTGCGTGACCTCTTCCTTGGTTCTCCCCTGCCTACCTATGAGCAGGCTGAGAACCGCCTGAACAAGATCCGTTTTCTGGAAGCATTTTCAACGGATTTGCATTATTCCATCTTATATGACAACCAGGAAATTTACCTGGGTTTGATCATTGACCCGGAATTATTAATCTTAATCATACCCCTTGAGTTCCAAGAGACAGTTAACGTTTAATTCCTGATAATCGTTCACTTTCAGCCCATAACTTTTTCCATGTTTCGCGATTATATGAGTTTTTGTTTGACCGCACCTGCTGATTATTCTCATCCCAAAAGCGACCAGTAATTTCCTGGATAGTGGGGTCGGCAGCCAGGTAAACATATGTCTCTGCCTGACGTTCTGGGGAGATGGACATTTTTCTTTTCAAATGATAGATCTTCTTAAGCCAGGAAGGTAAATGGGTTAACCTTTCATCGGGAATGGCTACATTGGTTACACGGACACAATTTACCGAGACTCCCGTTCCTTTCAATTTTTCTGCAAGGTCATAGGTAAACATCACCTGTGCAAGTTTGGAGTGGTAATAGGCATGCTGTGTGTTAAATTTCCTCTCTCCATTCAAGTTGTCAAATTCTATATCCAGAAATGGATATGTGATTAATCCCTTGGATGCAACTGTAATAATGCGGGAAGGGGCACTTGATTTTAATAGGTCAAGGAAAAGATGCGTCATCAAGAATATACCAATATGGTTGGTAGCAAAAATTGTCTCAACGCCATCCTTTGTAAGAGTTGGTTTTTTTAAGGTGTGATCAAAGTTGGCAGCATTGTGGATGAGAACATCCAATCGTTTATTACGTTCCAAATATAATTTTACGAATTCGCGAATAGAAGCCTGCGATGCCATATCCACCTGCATTAACTCAACATTCCTTGAGGAAGAAGCCTTTTGGACTTCTTCAAGGGCAGATAAACCACGTTCCATTGACCGGCAAGCCATGATCACCTTGGCACCAAGTTTCGCCAGTTGAATAGCAGCAGATTTTCCTATGCCGGAGTTAGCTCCGGTAACAACAACAGTTTTGTTTTCAAGATTGTAAGTCATAGTTTTCCTTATGATAAAGATTGATTAGCCATTCCAAACTGGAGAATGGACACAATCTGATGATAAATTGATTCAACTTCAGGTGAAAGTTGAGTGGATTTCAAGCTTCCTTTATGTTTTGTTTCCGGCATCATCAGGTAACCGCCTAATTCAGTTAATGCCGCTGTAATGAGATAGCCGGCAGCTGAAGCATCAATATCCGGCCTGATATTGCCATTCTTTTTACCTGCTTCGATCAGCTGAATAAAATACTCTTTGGTTGATTGTTTACCTTTTGATATGATGTCATCAGGCAACGGGGAAGAACCATTCAAAGCTCGGTATCCTATCCTGGCCAGCTCCGGAAAGCGCACTTCAAAATCAGCCATTTTCTTAAATAACTGATGTAATGTTTGGAATATGTCCACATTACTTTCCGCAGGAATGGAGCTGTTCATGATCTCCGCTTTTTTTTGAGATGCCAATTCCAACAAATAATGATACAGATCATTTTTATCGGAAAAATATTGATACAGGCTTCCTTTTGAAATACCAGCCTTAAGAACAATATTTGAGACCGAAGCACTCGCAAAATCGTGGTCTGCGAACTCATCAATTGCACATTTCAACAATCTCTGCCGTTTACCATCAGGTAAATTGAAAAAAGTATCTTTAGGCATAAACCCATCCTATTTGTATGACCGATCAGTCATATGACCGCATGGTCATATCATAGCATAAAATTAACTCTTGTCAATATCATTGACCAATACGGAGTCTTAGAGTGTCATTTTGAAATCTCAATTAATACAATCAACGCAAAATGATATAAAATAAAAGTGATAACTAAGCAGCCAATTTCCACTTTAAGTAAATAACCGGAGGTGATCGTGATGAAATCACAAAACTTCATGACAGAAGTTACACTTTCCTGGTTGTTGGATAACGATTCACCGGGGGTACGATATTTGGTTCTACGCGACCTGTTGGAATTATCCAGGGACGATCCTGAATTGAAAGAAGCTCAAATTGATGCGCATAAGAACGGACCAATTGCCACAGTTCTGGATAATATGAAACCTGACGGATACTGGATACGTCCTGGTCCAGGTTATAACCCGAAATATCGGTCTGGAGTCTGGGCGCTCACCTTGCTGGCGCAACTGGGTGCATCCATTGATCAGGACCAACGCATCAAGCAGGCATGTGATTATATGCTGGACCATGGCTTGACTTCGTCAGGGCAGTTCACAATGACCGGATCGCCTTCCGGGACGATCGATTGTTTGCAGGGAAACCTTTGCTGGGCATTGCAGGAATTGGGTTGTGATGATCCACGACTTGTATCGGCATTCGATTGGATGGCTCGCAGCGTCACCGGGGAAGGAATATCCCCTGCATCGGACAAGGAAGCTGAAGTTCGTTATTACGCTTACAATTGTGGACCAATCTTTGCCTGCGGAGGGAATAACAGCCTGCCCTGCGCGTGGGGTGCAGTCAAAGTGATGCTGGCATTCAGTAAACTTCCAATAGAGAAAAGAACACCCTCCATCAATCGGGCAATTGAAAAAGGTATAGACTTCTTATTCAGCACCGATCCGGCAGGAGCCGATTATCCTGCCGGGGCAAAAGGTAAACCAAACCGGAGCTGGTGGAAATTTGGTTTCC
Source organism: uncultured Chloroflexia bacterium (assembly GCA_963827895.1). Lineage (GTDB taxonomy): Bacteria > Chloroflexota > Anaerolineae > Anaerolineales > Anaerolineaceae > PNON01. The sequence goes on from CAWHCY010000005.1 coordinate 41,218, forward strand.
CCGTTTTCTATGTTACAGATGTGCTGCAAAATGTGGAGGCCCTGGTGGGATTTGGTTTTGGAGAAGATCCACGTCTGGCAAATGCAATGAAAATCATCCACGATAAGCAGGGTACGGATGGCCGCTGGCAGTTGGAATATGACTACAATGGAAAGACCTGGATCGATTTTGGTCTACAAAAACAACCCAACAAATGGGTGACATTAAGAGCACTCCGTGTTCTGAAAAATGCAGCGTATTAAGGTCGAATTTTGAAAATATGTAGGTTCAAAAAATGAAACGCTGTTTTACTAAAACAGACTGGCAATCGCAGTGTAGATCAGCAAGATTCCCATAACGATATTAAAGATTCGATAATACTTCTTCAAAAATGGTCGGAAGAGATTCCCGCCAAGCGCCCAGGTTGAAGTCGCCACGAATCCAATAAACGCCAGGATAATCGCAAATAAGCCGATCGATAAGGGGTCGTGAAATCGTTCGATGATAAATAATGAAAATACAGTGATCCCATAGACGATCACCTTGATGTTTAGAAACTGCATAACGAAACCAGCTTTAAAGGAATTAAATTTGTTTGTTGATGTATCATCAGCTATTGGTTTGGATCGCATGATATGTATTGCCAGAAATACCATGTATATTGCACCCAGGATATTCAACCAGGTATGAACCTCGGGGAGTAAATCAGCCAACACCAGGTTTAATAAACCACTTAGTAATAAGATCACAATAAATCCGGCAAAAATTCCGAATAAGAAGCGGATAGTCCGCTTAAGCCCATCATGCATGGCATTGGTCATGGCCATAATATTGTTAGGTCCTGGAGTGAATGTGGTCACAATAACATAGATCAAAAAAGGATAAAAGTTTGGCATTTTATTTGTGCTCCGAAATGTTATAATATACAAAACAGACGTTATAGTGTATATGCGATATATTATACAATATGTACGTTATAACGACTAAAGTATAGGAGCGAAAGTCGATGGAAGATATCTCCCTGCTGGTAGCTCAGAATTTAAAAAAGATACGTGATGAAAAAAAACTCAGCCTGGAAAAATTAGCTGAAATAACAGGGGTCAGTAAAAGCATGCTGGGTCAGATCGAAAGGGGAGAATCCAGCCCGACGATTTCAGTAGTCTGGAAGATCGCAAATGGACTAAAGATCTCCTTTACCTCACTCCTCAGCGCTCCCCGGGAAGAGACCCGCATCATCCATAAGCATGATATCCACCCAATGGTGGAAGACAATGGCAGGTACAGGTTATATCCATATTACCCCATTGAAGATGGAAGAAGGTTTGAGATCTACACCATTGAGATCGATAAAGATGGGTTTCTGAAGGCTGATCCGCATCCGGAGAACACTGAAGAATTTATTACACTTTTTTCAGGGGAACTGACCATTCAGATGGATGATCAGCAGTACCATTTGGAGAAAGGCGATTCGATCCACTTCCGGGCAGACCGTCCGCACTCATATCACAACCGCAACAAGGACAAAACCAGATTACAGATGGTCATCTATTATCGAGACTGACAACAGTAATTTACTAGTAAAAAATCAATAGATCGGAAGGGATATTCTACTAATAGTTCAAAGGAGGGATGACATGGATAACAATCAGAAGGTGATGAGAATTGGTCAGGGATTGATGTATTTTAATGCATTGATATGGCTGGTTGCAGGGGTGGCTATTTTTTTTCGACCGAGGATAAATCTAAACATTCCCTCCTGGATTTTTATTGGAATGGCAATTTTGATGCTGGGATATGGAGTGATCCTCATAGGGCTGGGCATAGCGCTTGGAACAAGTAAAAAATTCTTTTTATATGCTTCTGTGGCGATGATTGCTCTGTCGGTCATCCTGCCTATCTTCGATGATTTTGGATTTGCTGACCTTTTGGCAGTCATTCCGGCTGCAGTAACATTGATCTACCTGATCTGCAAGCGTCGAAACTTATTATTAATAACCGGGGATAAAATTACCGGATAAGTTATTACACGCACTTGAAACCCCAATAATTTCCCGATAAAATACTATAATTATTCTGTTTGGGAAGATATGACAAAGGATGTTGTTGGAGGGAATATATGGGAATTTCTGGAAATTCTCAAAGTAAAAGATAAAAGCATTCTTCATACCTTGTAGGCATACTTGGGTCGGTTTCCTTATCGTGTGTATTGTTTCTGATATCGTCCATATTTTAAACCGATCAGAAACCCGATAAAAATGATAATTGCATTCAGGAATTGGCTTCTACGGAAGAAGTGATATCCAGGGAAAAGATACCAAAAAGGGCACCTATTACTCCAGTCATTTTGTGCCAATGAAACGATATTTCAGTTGATAATGCTGGCTTATTAACTATTTTTGCTGTTCAATAGGATCTTCGCAGGGGAAACAGAATATCGAGCAGCAAATCAAGACTTTCCGATTGAAGTACATTTTTTGGTAGGGGAGACTATCAGAATGGTAAGAAGTGTGATGATGATGCTTTCTGAGAAATAACCTTATCAAGAGATGTATGAAATGCCTGCCTTAGATATATAACTCCTAATATCTCAACCCGTTGTTTTGATTTAACCTTCAGAAAATCATTTCAGATACCCATATTTGTGAAAGTGGATCACAAACAATATTAGTACATTGGAGGAAATGAAATTATATTTATGACAAGATTGTCAATATACGCACCTTTTGAGGTGAATATGGTGGTCGAATTTATTCGATTTGGAACCTTGGTAATACAATAGCGACAACAGCGAACTTACTTATAGAAAACCGGGAATTCAGTGGAGATTGCATGTACGGTACCGTTCCAAAAGATAAAGCGCAAGTATTAATGAAACTTGACACACCTCTACAACCTGTCGCCGAGGCGGCATTGGTCGCACGAGCACTCACCGAGCCTACTGCCTTCGCCATGCTCTACGACTATTATTTCCCGCTCGTTCACAAGTATGTGCTGTACCGTTTGTGCGACGCTAAAACGACTGACGATCTGACTTCCCAAATCTTCGAACGCATGTTAAATGATCTGGGGCGTTACCGGCCCGAGAAAGCGCCGTTCGGGGCTTGGCTGTTCGGCATCGCCCGGCATGTGGTTGGCGATCATTTCAGAGCGCAAAAACGACACCGATGGCTGTCACTCGAAGGCTTATACCAGCTTGGCAGTTCAGAGCCGACACCCGAAGATCAGGTCCTACATAGCGAACTCAGCGACCAGTTACTGGCAGCCTTGGGGGTACTTCCCGACAGAGATAGAGACTTGATCGGCTTGAAGTTTACTGCCGGGCTCAATAACCGCCAGATCGCAGCGCTCACAGGCTTGAAAGAGAGCAATGTAGGTGTCATTTTCTACCGGGCCATGCAGCATCTGCGAGCCGAGCTAAACGAAAAGGAGCTACACCATGACTGAGCAAGATAAGGCTAACAGTTTCAACACTGCCGTAGAGCAGTTGTTGAAAGGCGGGCAGATCGAGCCCGATGCTACAGCTGGTGTAGACCCGGCGTTGCTTGAGTTGGCGCATAAGGTTGCCAGTCACGACACGCGCCATAAAAGCCAGGTAGAACGAACTTTGCGGCAAACATTACTTCTGCGTGTGAGCGAGTTAGAAAAACCAATCATAGTGAAAGGATCAAAGTATATGAAAACGTTCTCGCCCCAGCCGCTGTATCGAACTCTACTTGTTGTACTGGCATTGATCACAATTCTGGTTCTGGTCACCCTAACCGTCCCGCCTGTACGAGCACTAGCACAAGAGATCATTCATAGAATCGGGAATTTTGTCATCACCAACGAACCAAGCGATGCTGAACAGTATGTCGCCACACTGGAAAGCGGCACGCCTACCCCTACCCCTAACCCCAACCGGGAAATTCCAGAAGAAATGATCGTTGGCCGGCTGACAGTCGCTCAGGCTAGTTCCAAAGCGGGCTTCGCGGTCTACGAGCCAGCCTACATTCCCGAAGGCTACCTGTTTTCCACACGCGATGTACTGAACACGGGCCAATCCACGACCATCAGCGCAGATTACCAGGTCGAACTGGATCCGCCCTTGCACGATGGACTACAAATGAGTGGTATCATCGCCATAACGCAGAGTTATGTTTACAGCGGCGCCCAATCCTGGAAAATGGGCGTTGGCGACACCCCGATAGTGGATGTGATCGTACGCGGCCTGCAGGGGATCTGGTTAGAACAAGTTCCGATCTACCCCTTCCAGGACGATCAAGGTGAATGGGACTATGCGCGCTGGAACCAACTCATCTGGGCAGAGGCAGGCTATACCTTCATGATCCAGACGAACATGCCTGCGGATTTGCTGCCGTTGGATGAGCTGGTAAAGATCGCAGAATCGCTCTCGACGTAAAAGATGAGGTCACACCTGAAAAAATCCGTGCTGACCAAACACAGATTTTTATTCAGGTGCGGTAAGGGATTTGGAATAAAATATTCGGGTTATGAATTTTTTGAAAAGAGTCATCCAATCCGAGGATGAATCCAGCCATTCCTTTCTAAATTTTGTTGGAATGGTAATTTTGATGCTGGGATACGGAGTGATCCTGGTTGGGCTGGGCATTGGCCTTGGAACAGGTAAAAGATCCTTTTATTATGCTGCAATGGTGTTGATTGCCCTGTCTGTCATCTTGCCGATCTTCGATGATTTTGGATTTGCTGACTTTTTTGGCAGTCATTCCAGCTACCGTGACATTGATCTTTTTATCTACAAGCGTTGTAATTTATTAATAGCAGGGGATAAAATTACCGGGTAAATTATTACCCACTATGAAACCCCAATAATTTCCCGGTAAAATATTATAATTATTCTGTTTGGGAAGGTACTAACAATGGTTGTTATTGGAGGGAATATATGGAAATTCCTGGAAATCCTCAAAGTAGAAGATTAAAACATACCTCATACTTGGTAGTCATATTTGGATTGGTTTCCTTATCATGTGTATTGTTTCCACTAACATCCTTATTTAATCGCGATCAGAAACCCAACAAAAATGACAATACCATTCAGGAATTGGCTTCTACAGAAGAAGTGATATCCAGGGAAAAGATGCCAACCAGGGCGCCTGTTGATGAAACTGTGGATGGAATCGATATACATTATGCTTACACCAACAGCGTGGTTACCGCTCTCTATCATCTCTATGGTACGATTTTGGATGATTTTGTGGATATCACCCTTACCAACAATGGGAACGACGATCTTACCTTTGTTGTTCAGTCAGAAATAGAGGGATATACCAACCAGTCAGTGGATACAGTGGATGTTCCGGCCGGTGATAGTATGGAAATACACCAAAACCCGCGGCTGTTGGAAGGTGCAGTCGACCAATTGAATTCAGAAAAACCGGGTACATTTCATATTAAAGTGGTTAAGCTGGAAGGCGGCGACGAATCCCTGTTATTGGATGAAACTGAAGAAGTCCTCATGTATTCCCGGCGGGATTTTGTGTGGCTGGAAGGGTTTGAATGGCAGGAAGAGTATGAACTTTGGGCAGCATGGGTGACTCCCACTGACCCGAAAGTGGAGGAGCTCATTCGGGCTGCAGCAGATTATACTAAAACCGGGACAATGTGGAACGGTTATGCCGGTTACGTGAATGATGAAAATGGCGGCGTGTGGGATCGACTTCAGGCGATCTGGCAGGCAGAAAAGGATAAATACCAACTTACATATATCAGCACCATGACCGCCTTTGGACCGAATACTGTACAGCGCATGCGTTTGCCGGCTGAGGTATTGGACCAGTCCAGCGGAAATTGTGTGGAACTGGTGACCCTCTTCAATTCTGCAGCAGAAGCACTCGAGCTTGAATCAGCACTCGTCCGTATTCCAGGACATGTTTTTTCTGCAATTCGTATGGATGAAGAAAATGCGGATTATTATTTTGTGGAAACAACCATGATCGGTCAATCCAGTTTCGAAGATGCGGTAAATTATGGCGCAAAGGAATGGGAAGACATAAAACCCCACCTTGATGCCGGTGAAGTGGGTTATACCTGGGTGAACCTGCCTGAAATGCGTGAAAAAGGAATATTACCGATCCCGTGGAATTAATTAACGGTTGTTTCGATTATTAGGATCATTTCAATTTGAAAGGAATAGAGTACTAGTCACAAAATAGGCAGTCCTATGAAAATGAGAAAGCTTGGAAATACAGGGAAAATGATCTCAGTCATGGGCTATGGCTGTGGCGGATACTGGGGTTATGAAGTATTTAATGAAAAAATTGCGGACCAGTTGGTCCACCAGGCGCTGGATGGAGGGGTGAACTTTTTTGATACTGGTGCCAGTTATAGCGGTGGAAACGCAGAAAAAAGGCTGGGAAAAATCCTCAAAGGGGTAAACACCACCGGGTTGATCATTGGAACCAAAGCCGGGACGATCATCCAAAATGGAAAACTGGTCAAGGATTATTCCTCGGCATCCATCATCGGTCAGGTGGAAACCAGCTTGAAAAATTTGGGTCTTGATCGGTTGCCACTCTTGCAACTGCATGGTTTGCCCGCCCAGGGTCAGGAAGAAGTTTTTGGTACATTAGCTGAGCTAAAACGACAGGGAAAAGTTGAACTGATCGGGGCATCATGTGACGGAGCAGCCCTGGAAAATGCCCTTTCATATAATATACTGGATGTGGTCATGTTGACATATAACCTGATCGAGAAACATTGCCAGTCTTCAGATCGAAAAAGCTTACTCTAAAGGAGTTGGTGTGCTGGTAAAGTCACCGCTCGCCCACACACTTTACAGCAACAACCTTTATAAAATCAGGAAACTGAGTGACATCTGGTATTTATTGCGGGTACTCAAAAATTACCGGCCACAATTAATAAAAGGTCGAAAATACCATTTTATCAATGATATTCCCGGCTGGAATCCACATGAAATTGCGCTCTTATATGCACTGCATGATAAGGTATCCTGTGTGGTTACCGGAACAATAAATCCGGAGCATATGAAACGAAATATTCTCACTTTTGAGAAGGAATTACCTTCGGATATCCAGAAAAGGATCGATGCGATTTAGTAATAAATTCCATAAATAATGTTCATTCTGGATTCGAGGAAATGATGAATAAGAAAAATCCTGTCAAAGAAGCAATCGTTTTCCTGGTTATGACCCTGACTCTGTCATTCTTTGTTTTCTGGGGGCCACTCGTTGTCTTCAAAATCCCTGCAGCCAGTTTTGTGACAGATTCTGCCCGGCCTCCTGCCTGGGCATTAGCATTATTTATCATTGGAGGGTTTGTTCCATCGCTTGTCGGCCTTGGATTAACCTGGTTATATGAGGGAAGATCTGGAGTACGAAAATTGGGTCAACGCATTATACAATTCAATATTGGCATGAAGTTGTATTTATCTGCGATATTAATTGCCATAATCATTTCTGGACTACAACTTGGTTTGAATAGCATTACAGGATCCAAATTTGATTATTCATTATTTATTACCCAGATTGGAAGTTTACTGCCACTCCTTGTGTTAGGTCCCATTTCAGAAGAAATAGGCTGGCGTGGTTTCGCCTTGGATAGGCTGCAAACACGCTGGAGTGCTTTAATATCAGGTTTGATCATTGGGGTGGTTTGGAGTTTATGGCATCTTCCATTATTCTTCATGATCGGTACATCACAATTTGAGCTAAAGATTCCATTCATAGGTTTCATGCTTGGTTTGACATCGTCGTCTGTGATATATTCTTGGTTACATAATCGAGCTCGAGGCAGTATCTGGATGGCAATATTTTTTCACTGGATCTACACATATTTTGCCCAGGTAGTTGCCACTGGGGTTACCCGGTCACCTGTTTATAATAGTCTCGAATATGTTCCCCATATTATAATTACCGTGCTGGTAGTCTTAATCTGGAAAGTTGAAATGATTAAGAAGCCAAATCCTGTAACTATATAGGATCCTCCAGAGACATACTGATTTTGTCATTTTTTCGTCCTTATGTCATGGGAAGCGCGATTGACCTGAATGGGTTTTGAAATGAATGATACACAGTTAATTGAAATGGTCTGAAAGAAATACAACTGTTATCATGAAGATTACGTATTTCTAATTAATTGTTATGATATTAACCATCATGAATTAAGAAATGAATATATAGAAGGAGATAGTATGAAAAAGGAAATTCAGGATTTTATCGATAGCAAGCGCATTGCAATCATGGGCGCTTCAAGATCAGGTAAAAAATTCGGCAACATGATCGCAGATGAGTTAAAACCAAAAGGTTATGAGGTCTTTCTGGTTCACCCGGAAGCCAAAGAAATTTCCGGTCAGGTTTGCTACCCGAACATTGCAGCCTTGAAAGACAAGGTCGATGCAGTCCTCATTTGCCTGCCTCCCGCCAAAGCAAAACAGGCTGTTCAGGATGTGGCAGATGCGGGTTTGAAAAAGGTTTGGCTGCAGCAGGGGTCACAGTCACCGGAAGTGCTTGCGCTGGCGAAACAATTAGGCCTTTCGACAGTCGCTGGAAAGTGCATCATGATGTATGCCGATCCTGTATCATCACTGCATGGTTGGCATCGGACCTTCGCCAAAATATTTGGTCAATATTAATCCCCCCAAAACAACTCCACATTCTGTTTTGAGGGAATATATATGAAGAAAGTCCTGGTTGCATACACCACAAATTCGGGTTCCACGGAGGACGTAGTCAAGGTCATCTCTGAAGAACTGGGAAATAACGGGGATCAGGTAACTATAAGCAGGCTCGAGGAGATTCACAGCATCACAGGTTTCGATACTGTGATCGTCGGTGCGCCAATGATCCTGGGCTGGCATCGTTCAGCCAGAAAATTCATCAAGCAGCACCAATCTGCTTTGAGTCGAATCCCCGTAGCGTATTTTTGCACTGCCATGAGCTTGACCGTTCCTGAAGGACATTCCGAAACGACAACTCCGGTATATCTTGATACTTCGTTGGCTAAACCGCCTAAAAGGGAAGGTCATTTAAATTTCAAAGAAAGCTACACCCTGGTATCCAATTACCTGAAACCGATCCTCGCATCTGCACCTGAAGTGAAACCTGTGAGTGTGGGTTTCTTTGGGGGAAGATTGGACCTGTATAAATTGAAAGTATTGCAAATGTTGTTTGTGATGGTGATCATTGGAGCACAGCCAGGCGACCTGCGGAATTATCCAGCCATCCGGGAGTGGGCATCCGGGTTAAGGGATTCAATGCTCAAGACCCTTTGAGGTTTTCATCTCATAATTAATGACGATTTTAATTAATATAAAAATGCACTTTCCAAAATGGAAGTGCATTTTTTATCGAAGTATTGGATTAATTCCTGCTTTTATCCCGGGCGATCAGTAATTTCAAACCTTCCACCGCCACTCGAATGACCCGCTCGGGGTCAAATTCAGCCATTTGTTTGGCATTGTCATCCGGGGATAAGTCAGCCAGGTCAGCGTTGTTAATGATCAGCATCGCTCCACCGGCACGCTTCTTATAGATGGAAGCCTGGATAAAAATGACCGCTGCCTCCATTTCCGAGCAGACTGCACCGCCTGCTACCCAGGCGTTCCAGCGCTCTTCCAGGTGCGCTGCCATAGGCATACGGTTGCGTTCCACCTCACCGTAAAAGGAATCTTTGGTCTGCGAAATTCCCAGATGGAAAGGTAAATTTAACTGTATTGCAGAGTCACGTAATGCAGTAACGACATTCAGATCTGCAATTGCCGGAAATTCAATAGGCAGGTAATGCGAGGTTGTCCCCTCATCCCTGATTGCCCCAGTGATGATGGCAACATCGCCCATACGGGTTTGAGGCTGCATGGCTCCCGATGAGCCAACCCGGATGAATGTATCTGCACCCACATCGACCAATTCCTCAACAGCAATGGCTGTTGATGGACAGCCAATCCCGGTGGATGCTACAGAAACTTTTTCTCCCAGCAGGGATCCGGTCCAGATCACATACTCTCGATTTTGAGACACAAAATGCGGGTTATCAAAATAAGCAGCGATCTTTTCACAACGGCCCGGGTCGCCGGGGAGCAGCACATATCGGCCGACATCCCCTTCTTTAATATGCAGGTGAAACGCAAGACCTTCTTCATTTCGCATATTTTCCTCACAATAACTAATTTATATGATTCCATTGCAATATTTATTCCTCGAATGGAGAGGAATATCTGAACAAAAATTGACTATAGACATCGAACATTTTTGGCGTATATTATTTATTGTTAATTCAAGTTTAGCGGGAGGAAAAATGGAAAATTTAAACAAACCAAATAGCATAGTACCGAGACTCATATTAACAAAAGTCATTCCGGCGATAGTTGTCTTATTGATTGTAATATTTTTACCTGCCGGGACTTTCAATTACTGGGAAGGTTGGGCGTATTTTTTTAGCCTGATGATCCCCATGGTATTTGTATTTAATTATCTCATTAAGAATGATCGGGGACTTCTCGAAAGAAGGATGAAGTTTCGAGAAAAAGAGAAAGAGCAAAGTTTGATCGTCACGTTATCTTACCCGGTCATTTTGCTTGCTTTCATACTACCGGGACTGGACCACCGGTTCGGTTGGTCGCATGTTCCCTCCATCGTAGTAATCCTGGCCTTATTTTGTTTCTTAGTGGGTTATGGTTTATTCTTTATGGTGTTACGGCAAAATAGCTATGCATCGCGGGTTATCGAAGTAGCTGAGGACCAAAAAGTGATCAGCACCGGAATGTATGGAATCGTCCGTCACCCCATGTATATGAGTACTCTCATCATCTATTTGTTTTCTCCGCTCGCGCTGGGATCTTATTGGGCAGTGATCCCGGCGTTATTTATCATTCCGGTACTGGCTGCCAGGATCATGAATGAAGAAAAAGTATTGAAAAGAAATTTACCAGGATATGAAGCATATATGCTAAAGGTGAAATACCACTTTATCCCAAAAGTTTGGTAAAGAGAAAAATAATAATTTCCACTTGTGATAAACTTTAATAGATAAAATATATAACTAATAATATAAGGGTGACAATGAGCAAAAAAGAACCTAAGAAGAAATTGGTAGGTCAATGGAGAAATTTACATGGGGCAATTTGGTTGATCGGGTTGGCGGTTTTAATATGGAAAGGGTGGATGTGGCCTGGAATCCTTTTCCTGCTCGCATTTAGTGCCATCCTTGAGTTTGTGATTGTGCGATTCGTCCCCTCTTCATACATTGAAGAAGAAGCAGAAGAGGCAACGTTATCTCAAAAAAATGCGTCTCCAAATTCTCCATCACCTTTGATGGGAACAGTTGCTGAGACTGTAACCTACCATCCTGAACAATTGCCGACAAATTGTCCCAGGTGTGGGGCTCCTGCGCGCGGGCACGAAGTCAAGTGGACCAGCCCTTATTCAGCAGATTGCTCCTTTTGCGGAGCAAATTTACCACTTACCAAACCATCACCTTAAGATAGGACTGTAAATCTATGCCGGAATTAAACCACTATATTATTCGTAAGTCTGGCGGGTTAATTCGTCTTCCAAATCTGGAAGCAGCGATTAATGAAGTAAAAAATGGTGGTGTCCTATGGCTGAATTATTGTGAACCCACCAAGGATGACCTTGAAGCATTAAGCAAACCATTTAATATCCACGAATTGGTCATCGAAGACTGCCTGGACGAAAACCAGATACCGAAAATAGAAGATTATCCAACCAATACTTTCATCCTATTTGACTCCTTTCGTTACATCGAGAATACCCTGACAATTCATGAAATTGATCTGATCGTTGGTGATGATTTCCTGATCACAGTATGTGGAAGGGATTCAAATGGAAAATCCATGCTGGACGGAATTGAGAAATTGGTGGAACACGATATTGGGACTGCCAGGCATGGAGCGTCTTTTATTGCCCATAATGTCATTGATAGCATTGTGGACAATAAATTTGTGATCATTGACGCGTTGGAAGAGGAACTTAACCTATTGGAAGACCTGATCCTAGAAGACCATACGAAATTCAAACCGATCGAACTCGTAAAACTGCGCCGCGAACTGTTATCTGTCAGAAAAAGTATATTCCATGAACGGGAAATCTTGATCAAGATCACCCGTAAAGACAGTCCGCATATACCGGATAAAGCGATCATTTATTATCGGGATATATACGACCACCTGACAAAATTTTTCGAGCTGACTGAATCTGCTCGTGACCTGGTAACAAGTTTAATGGAAATGTATTTATCCATATTGAATAATCGATTAACATCAGCAGCAAATGCTACGAATTTCTCCGTCCGGCGATTGACCGTGATAACAACCATTTTTATGCCGCTGACCTTGCTGGCTGGAATTGGCGGAATGTCAGAGTTTTCCATGATGACCGGTCCGCAAAACTGGAAGATCGCGTACCCGGCTTTCCTGGCAGCCATGGTAATATTGGGAGCGATAAATTACATATTTATTCGTTGGCTTGAAAAAAGGACATTAAAAAACGATCTCGACCTATAATTTGAGAGTTTGTTAGTAATTTAGGTAGTTATTTATCATCAATATAGATGCAATTCATTGAAAATTAATCATATAAGGGAACATCATGTCAAAAAAGAAACCCGTGAAAAAACATACCAATAGGAAAATTTCCAATACTACTATTCAGATCATTGCAGCTGTAGTTGTTGTGGTAGCAATTGTAGCTATCGTTGTCGCAAATATAATTATTCAACAGAGAAAAGGTGTAACAGAAACACCTGTATCTGCACCCGTCAGAAAAACATATCAATCTGAACCAGCAATGCAGATCGACACAGCAAAAAAATATACAGCAACAATAAAAATGGCCAAGGGCGGCGAGTTTGTTATCCAATTATTACCGGATAAAGCCCCCAGGACAGTGAACAGTTTCGTTTTCCTGGCTCGAGAAAAATACTTTGACGGGGTAACCTTTCATCGTGTAATTGACAATTTTATGGCCCAGGGCGGTGATCCCACAGGAAAAGGCAGCGGTGGACCTGGCTACAAATTTGTGAATGAGAGATAGCGACCTGACTTTCGATAAAGCGGGCGTTGTGGCGATGGCGAATGCCGGCAGGGATACCAATGGCAGCCAGTTCTTTATCACATTTGTTCCAAGACCTGACTTGAATGGTGATTACACGATCTTTGGCCAGGTGATCAGCGGAATGGATGTTGTGAACGGGCTCACCAGGCGCGACCCGCAAAAGTCACCTGATTATATTGGTGACGCAATCGAGAGTATCACGATCACTGAAGAATAATTCCTAAGATTTACTAAAATTGTAGTACAGTAGAAAACGTTTTCTGCTGTACTACCTTCAAATTTCCAAAATTATTATCATAATTCTAAGTGTATACCTTTGACCTTTTCACAACCAATATATGATTTCATGAAGTATATGAATTACTTAGTTGGGAAGAGTTTGTAAATATTCAGAATATCCGCCAATGTATTCGATGACCTTTCCTTGTTCCAAAACCAGTAGCCTATCCACCACCTGATCCAGGAAGTACCGGTCGTGTGATACTACCAGTACAGTTCCCTCAAAATCGTGGATGGCATTCTCCAGGACTTCTGCAGACGCGATATCCAAATTATTGGTTGGCTCATCCAAAATGAGTAAGTTGGCATTCGAAAGCATCACCAACGCCAGCTGTAAGCGGCTACGTTCGCCACCAGAAAGCTCAGACACAGGCTGGGAGGTCATGCGATAGGTGAAAAGGAAGCGATTTAAAAATGACACAGCATTATTCTCGCTGATCGCGGTCTTCTGCCGGATGGTATCTAATACGGAAAGTTTCAAATCCAATGTCTCATGTTCCTGGGCATACCATGCAGTTCGAATGCTGGGACCAAGGATGACTTCGCCTGAATCCGGGTTTTCATTTTCCAATGCCAACCGCAGGAGTACTGATTTTCCACTGCCATTCATCCCAATCACTCCGACACGTTCACCATGTCGGATCATGAGGTCAACAGAATCGAGCACACATTGTCCTTCATAGCTCTTTGAGACCGAATTAAATGCAACCACTTTATTTGAACCCCGCCAGCCATTCAATTTCAAATCCATCCGTTTTCGATCGATCACCGGCTTTTCGATCTTTTCCATTTTGTCCAGGCGATGTTGGATGGATTTTGCGCGCTTGGCAAATTTCTCACTGTCATACACTTTGGCCCAAATTGAATAACGCTTAATGGCCGTTTCGATCCGGGCGATCGTTCGCTGCTGGACGGAATACAACTCGTCCTGGCGTGCCATTCTTGTTTGTTTCTCCAGTAGAAAATCCGAATAATTCCCTTCAAATGTGGTTAACCTTCCATCTTCCAACTCAACGATATGAGATGCGACCCGATCCAATAGATATCGATCATGTGAGATGATCACAACTGTCCCTGGATAATTTAGGATTAATTTTTCCAGGAATGCTTTTCCTTCCATGTCCAGGTGGTTATCCGGTTCATCAAGAAGTAGAACCTGTGGTTTTACAAGCAGCAGTCTGACCAATCCGACCAGCTTTTTCTGTCCACCAGAAAGTTCACCCATCTCCTTGGAGAAATCAGCCTCTGATAAGCCAAGACTGAGCATGTATTCTTTGACCTGATCCTCAAACTGGTCACCGCCCAACTGCTGGTATTCCTCAAGAAGGGATTGCTGCTTTTCAAGAGCCCGGGAAAGAGCTTTCTGGGAGCCAAATACATCAGGGTCGCCAAGGGTTGATTCGACCTGTGCCAATTCAATCCGCACCTGATACAGACGGGGATTTCCTTCTGCAGCACATTTAAATACATTCAAATTTGGATCAAATTCAGGCTGCTGTGATAGATATCCCACAGTGATTCCGCGCGCAAGAGTAACACATCCACCAGGTTCGGGTGAATATTCACCAGTTATCAACTTAAACAGGGAGGACTTCCCGGCTCCATTAGGCCCGATGAGACCTATTCGCTGGTTACGCTGGATATCCCAGGTTAGGTCCTGAAAGATCACCCGGGCACCCAGGACAAGTTTTACTTTTGATAAGATGATTTCGATCATGCTGTTCCACTCCAGTATAAAATAAAAACCGCCCGGCTTAGCGCCAGGCGGTGTAGAAAATTGAACCAAGAAAATGATTTCAATAATTTCCGTAAGCAGGCGCAATACGATAAGGAATACTGAAGGTACCAGCGGATACGATCCCTAATAGTGCGTAGTCTGTTGAAATCATGGGTCAGAGTATATCATGATTTTTAGATCAGTTATGGTTTTTCGCGAATAGTTATCAGAGCATATCAGGTATTATTTTGCTGATATGTTGAAAAGATCAATGTTCCTACAAATGATTAACTAGTAGATATAAAAGATATAAACTCATCCACCACTTGCGGGTCAAATTGCTTGCTTTTTTGATCCAGCAGATATTGCCTAACATCATCCATAGACCAGGCAGGCCGGTATGGTCGGTCGGAAAGTAGAGCGTCATAGACATCGATCACTGCAAATATCCTGGCGGGAAGTGGGATCTCCTCGCCGGATAATCCACGGGGATAACCTGCGCCGTCCCACCGTTCGTGATGGCAATAAGGAATTTCCATGGCAGGAACCAGATATTCGATCTCTTCCAGTAAAGTGCGTGCATATACCGGATGGTAGCGCATGATGGTCCATTCTTCTGCTGTTAAAGAACCGGGTTTCAATAAGATGCTATCCGGGACGCCCATTTTTCCAATGTCGTGCAGGAGTGCCCCGCGCTGGATGTGCATTAATCCTTCCCCGGAAAATCCCATACGGTAGGCCATGGAAACCGTCAATTCCACAACCCGGCGGCTGTGATCGGCTGTGTCATGTTCACGGATTTCCAGGGCTCTTACCCAGCCTTCCAGTGTTGCATTATAGGCCTGTTCCAATTGAGCATTGGCAAAGAGCAGGTCATTTTCAGCCTGCTTTCGATCAGAAATATCACGGGTTATGTTTAAGAGGCATTTCTCATTGTTTACTTCAATGACACTTGCAGACATCAACCCGGTAATAATTGATCCATTTTTAAGGCGAAATTGTGCTTCCAAATTGTTTACAACTCCGTCTCCTGTAATCCTTTCACGAGAAAATGCTCGTTGGGCAGGGTTAACCCAGATATCCAATTCCACAGACGTCTTCCCGATCACATCCTCACGGGTATATCCGGTCATTTTTGTAAAAGCCTTCATTGATATCGATATACATGCCATCTGAAAGTCGATTGATATTTATTGAATCAGGCGAAGTAACAAAAGCTTTTGAAAATTTTTCCTCAGATATACGGAGAGATTCTGCTGCGATCATTCGTTGTGAAACATCCGAAAAGAGAACGACTGCTTTATTGGAAGAGGATTGAAAAGCTAAGACCTCAAATGCGCCTGTAATTCGATCATCCTTATAGATTACTTGTTCGCTTTCCCATTGCCCACCATTGGTAGCTATGGATGTATAAACATCGGGATGCTCCAAACTTGAAAGGGATGGGAACGCTTCAAAGATACTCAATCCAACTAGCTTAGAAAGATCAATACCCAAGATTCTATCAGCTGCCGGGTTATACCCGGAAAAAATTAATTTATCTTTGTCATTCATTTCAAACAATAAGATGCCTAAAGGAATCGATTCGATGATGGTGCGGAACTTTGCCTCGGACTCTTTGATGGCTTCTTCAGCGATGACCTGCTGAGTGATATCCCGGCTGGATAGGATAAATCCATATGTTTCGCCGTTATCCCTGATCAAAGGAGACCCTGACACTTCCATATGCAGATATTGCCCATCCGCGTGCCTTATCCGCAACCGGGCTTGGTTAGGTTGACCACTTAAAAGGGATATTTGTTCAGCCTCGAGTGCTTTTTCACGATCTTCCGGATGCACCAAATCAAAAGCTAATGTACCGATAAGGGATTCAGGGACATATCCCAGGGTGGTTAAATAAGAGGGCGATATGTATTGTATCGTTCCACCTGAAGACATTTCGCAAACCAGTTCAGTTGTATTATTAGCGAGGCGAATATATAGGGATTGCTGCTTTTCACTGGCAATTTCTGCATGTATCCGAAGCGAAATTTCATCCTTGAGTATCTTATTCCCGGTAATAAGGTCAGATAGTATTTTCTGCAAGTTGTTACTATAAAAACCTTGCAAAAAGGATATCCCTAATAACAGGAAAAATGTCGATATTATAGGGGACAGGTTATATTCAATGCTCTTATTTTGAAGATCTATAATAAAAAACGAATAAGATATGTTAGATAATAAGAAAAAAAGCCAACTGGTTTTGGTTCCGACCAAAGTTCCCGCGAGCAGTATCGCCAGAGCATAGAATAAACCGGTAGCTCCCAGTCCTGATTTTATGGAAAAAAATATACCCATGCCATAACACATCAGGATTGGAATGAACCTTGCCCAGCGCCAACCGCCATAGTGTGTGCCTAAGCTGGCTGCAATTAAGAGAGTCAGAATGATATAGATCGGGAGTGTACCGATAAAATCAAAAAATCCAGCTATGACCCCCACAAGGATTAAAGCAGTTGATATCCCAACCACAACGATCATGCTCCGCAAAATATCCCTGGTCCAGATATCTTTGCGCATTAAATCATTGTCTGTTTCGAATCTGGGATCAAATCTATTCCAGAATTTTTTGATAATAACCACCGTTATTTGCATAAATTTTAAATTAATTAATACTAATGTAACATTTATTTCAGAGTTATGCTGTAAATATTATCTGAAAATCAATGAATGAATTAATATTAAATAAAACTGGCCAGTAAAATGACCTATTTATTTAAAGACCTGTTGAATGTACTGTGTAAATCGAATGGGATTCGGCTACAATTTGGTTAGATCAGGAAATATGGCTGCGGATGATATCGGCGATGGTTAAGTTGTGCCGACCATGCAATTCATCGTTCATCATCTGAATCTGTTTCCGGGGTGAGTAAAAGGCTTCACTCCAGCCATATCCAGCGCAGGCAGTCTCTGCCACAACATTTCCAGCCGAATCTTTTCCCCACCAATCGCGATATTCCACATCCAATTCTTGTCGAATATGCAACTCCGGAATATTGTAGTGGGCTGAATAGTAATAATCAGGCGGAAGAGCATTGAGTAGGGTTTCAAAAATATGGACCCTGATTTTTGTTTTCTTGCTGCCATCGGCTCTGGCCAGCCTGCATAAGCCACGAATTGTGGTTAATGGAGAAATCACCTCGATATGCTCAATAAATGTGAAGCGTTCATTGATGCGAGTGATGACCTCTTTCATCACCAACCCGCTGGCAATACTATCGGCAATAAATGCAACGGTGATCTTTTCCTTTTGGACTTTATCCAGGTCTTTATCTTTAAATATTCCCAATTCAACTTTTCGGTTATAGACCGGGACAGAACTATCGAAAACATGGTGCGCATCCAGCAAGATCTCATCGCAGAAATAGCCATAATTACTAAATATAGCTTCTGCCACCTGGTATTTTAATCCTTCCCGTGCTATAGGGAAGATGGCCATATTCTGTTGTTTCCGGGAGGTGATTACATCTCGAAGGGGTGGAGAACCGATCAAATCATCTACAGCTTTTCCAATCAGAGCGGTCCGTTCAGATCCCATGCACAATTGACCAGGTAAGCGCAGCTTCTCCACACCGGCAGTCTCTGCTGGAGATAACCCGGTGAGATCCATAAGGTTTGAATCCAGCTTTGCGTCCCGGATGTAAATAAAATGAGCAGTATATGGATTATGGTAGAGGACCAGGTCCAGACCGTTTCCGTCGTCCAGGACAATACGACCTGTACGATAAAAACCGCTCCCCCCCGATGGTGATTGGTAGGGAAGCGGCTGCTCCAGTTCGACGTGGCCATTAACAGGATTTAAACGATCCTCAGTGAACGCGAAGGGATACTTGAATTGTGTCATTCCAACTCCTCAAATAGCGAATTCTTTCTATTTCTAACCTAACCATTGACCCTGATATGGTCCGATCCTTCGCGGTTTGTTAGGTCACTGCTTATGATATTGTAATAATTGTAGTATAAAACCTAAATCCTGTGTCAAATAAATGTCACATTAATATCCTATCTTTTATTAGATCTATATCCACTTTAGGATTCCAGCAAAGACGGTCAAGGAAACAGCATTGACCAAAAATAAACCTCCGATAAACCGGCGTTGAATAACTGGTTTCCAATCATAGCAGTAAAATGCAGCCAGGAAAAAGGGGATGTATACAAGGACGGTTACCGGCAAAGCACCCCACCATGGATAGACCCAAACAAATGCAGGAGTTTTCGCCAGAAATATCTCCAGGAAGCCCGCAAAAACAGCGTTTCCGATGGCAAAGACCAGGCGATTATTGATTCCTAACAGTTTTGCCTTCGGGTCTGCCGGGAGGAGCTTGCTCATGACCAACCCGGCGATGGAAAACATCATGCTAAGTTCGATTCCGACCCCGACAAGTAAAAGGAAAGCAGTCCCGGTTGGGACGGTCCATAACGCGTGACCGGAGAAATGCTGGATCAGGGCATTCCCGATCTCATATAGCCAGTGCACCATATACAGGGCAAGGCCTGCAGCCACCCCTTTCCAATTCTTTTTTGAGATCTCATTGAAATAAATATACAGAACCAAAGCAAAGAGCGGCAGCACATACCACTGAAAAGTATCACCATTACGCAGGATCGATAATGCTTGTTGTGTGGCTTCAGGATTATTCATATACCCTCTCCAAAAGAAAGATGATGTGTATGTTCATTATAGACCGTGGTTCAAAAGAAGGCTAACGGGTAGGTGGTCAACCTGGATAACTATATATGATGTTCCGTGCAGATAAGCAATCCCTTGCGGAAGCGAAAATTTAGACTACCTGCAGCCGGAAGTATGTATAGTACAATAATAATATAGTACAATAATATAACTAAAGTATAATTTGGAGATTGTTATGGATGATGACCAATTGGATCGTCTCACACGCACTTTATTAATCTCACCGGAAGTCCTTTCCCGGAAGATCGATAAACAAATCCTAACGATCGCATTGAAAGATATGCATATAAATTTAGGGATGTATCATCTGTTGGTTTTGCATGTACTGGCAGATGAAGGTGACCAGACAGTGAATGATGTAGGAAAAAAACTGGCCATTTCCAAATCCCAGATGACCTTTGCGACTGATCGCTTGGTCGACCTGGGATTGATCACCCGCCAGCTGGATGACGAAGATCGCAGGAAGATCAGGGTCAATCTCACATTACGGGGCAGGTGGGTCATAGAAGAGCTGACAAAAACTATCCAAAGAGAATTGACCCGTCTACTCAATAACCTGTCGGACGACGACATTATCCAACTGGAATCTGGTTTACAGATCCTAGATCATATTTCAATGAGATTATCAGAAAATTAATAAAAGGATTACTTGTTTATTGTCGAAATTAGTTGATTGCTGGTTTCAATCGCCATTGAATAGACTAGCTGGATAATGGAAGTAGAGTGCGGCAAGGATCGCTGCATCCAAAAGAATGCCTGCGGGCAGCCAGGGGTGCCAGAAAAGTACGATCAGTACTATTGAGACGATGGAAGCACCACCAGCCAGTGGAATCCAGACGCATGTTCAAACCAGGCACACCGAGTAATCCGAGAGCTGCCAGACAAAAAGCAACCGTAACTGCCAGAAATAGTATGCTTCCGGTGATTCGCACCAGGCTACCCGGGAGACCCAGTTTACTGATCGGCCACTTTGGGTCTGTATCCGTCCTCTTCCAGGATGGGAAGAAAGGTGTCCGCATGGCACCTGGTTTGGGAATTGGCGCCCAGGATAAACTGATATGGATGAAGGCGTGAGCGATGAAGAAAATGGCGATAATGATTTTTAAAGTATTTGTTGGCATATTGTCTTCCTTTGCATGAGTAAATGACGCTTTTTATCATTTCCCTTAGGTAATAATTATATATGAACTACAAATATGGCGCACCAATTAGGATTACAATATATAGTTGGATAATAAATATAACGTTATTGTGCTATTGAACTTATCATCGGAAAGAATGAACATCTATGGCAATAATCGAAGCTCAACAATTAACTAAAGTATATGGATCTGGTGAAACTGCAATCACTGCCCTGGATCATGTCAATTTGAAGGTGAATGAAGGCGAATTTGTTGCCGTGATGGGTCCATCAGGTTGCGGAAAATCCACTCTGCTGAATTTATTAGGCGGATTGGATCGTTCCACGGAAGGGCATACCCTCATAGAAGGACAAGCCCTCGATACTTTGAATGATAACGAACTATCCAAGCTTAGACGGCAAAAGATCGGTTATGTTTTCCAGTTCTATAATTTAATTCCGGTCCTGGATGCTGTCGAAAACGCGGCTTTGCCCATAACGCTGGATGGTGTGAATGAAAAGGAAGCAAAAGAGCGATCCCGTGTGTGGATCGAAAAAGTAGGCTTGAAAGGACGAACTAACAGCCGACCCGACCAGTTGTCCGGTGGACAACAACAGCGGGTGGCGGTCGCCCGGGCATTGATCGCCGAACCTAAATTGATCCTGGCTGATGAACCGACAGGAAACCTCGATTCACATTCAGCGGATGAGATTGCCGGATTATTGCGGACTGTCGCGAATGAGTGGGGCCGGGCAGTGATCATGGTTACCCATGATGCCCATATTGCCTCTTTTACTGATCGCATCATTTTCCTAAAAGACGGTGCCATCCTGTTTGATCAGAAACGCCCTGCTGATACTCTTCCAGGTGCGGATTGGGTGAATGATATTGTTCGCAGATTTATGTGATCTGTGGCTAATTAATGGTTTTTAATGGTTTGTAGTAGATCAAGGATTTGACCATGTGGAAATTTCAATTACATTTAGCTTCCAAATATCTGCTGGGTAGGAAACTGCGGTCAGTTCTTACAACGATGGCAATCGTTATTGGTACTTTACTCATATTTGGCACCAATATCATGCTGCCAACGATGGTGAAATCATTTCAGTCCAACATCCAGGCTATCTCAGGCCAGGTGGATGTGACCATCACCCAAAAAACCGGTGAATCTTTTTCTCGAAATGTGGTCAACAAGGTAAATGCCATCCCCGGGATCCGTGAAATTTCCGGTTCATTAAGCCGGGCTGTGAACATCCCCACCGGTTATTACCCCAATAGCACGATCACCGTTTTATCACTCACAGGGATCATTCCTCAATCTGCTGAGAAGCTGAGGAGATATCCCATCAAGTCCGGCCGGTTCCTATCCGGTGGTGACACTCAATCGGCGGTGATCACACAAAGCCTGGCGGATGAGTTGGGGCTGAAGCTGGGTGACAAGATCAGCCTTCCCACCACAGAAGGAAGTGTTAACCTGAAGGTCGTTGGATTACTGCCTGCACGCTCGATCCCGGGAAATGAAGAAATACTGGTGACACTGCTTGAAGCCCAAAACTTGCTCAATTTGCCAGCCAGGGTGAATACAATAGAGTTGAATTTGGATTCGATCGACCAGGTCCAGCGCGATACTATTACCCGTAATATCGAATCGACGCTTGGCGATAATTTCACCCTGGGAGCTTTATCTTCAGGTACTGAAATGTTGGCCAGTTTGAAGACCGGCCAAATTGCTATTAATTTATTTGGCTTCCTCTCGTTGTTCATGGGTGCTTTCATTATATTCAATACGTTTCGAACGATCGTTGCCGAACGCCGGCACGATATTGGAATGCTGCGCGCAATCGGAGCAAATCGACAAACAATTATCGGGATGATTCTGGCTGAAGGCTTGATCCAGGGTGTGGTTGGAACCGGCATCGGGTTGGTATTGGGATATCTGCTGGGTGCAGGTACCCTGGCGTTGATGACATCCACTTTTCAAAGTATGCTACACCTAACGGTGGGCTCGCCTGTGATCTCTGCACAATTGGTGATCGGTACCATCGTGGCAGGTGTAGGGATCACTATCGTGGCAGGATTGATCCCGGCTTTTACAGCAAGCAGGGTAACACCCCTTGAAGCTCTGCGCCCATCTTTTTCAGATGCGATTAAAACGGTATCCAAATTTGGTAGTTGGTTAGGGCTGGGGATGATCGTAGCTTCACTCCTGGCTTTAATTTCAGGTGGTATCGAGCTGATCGCCCTGGGGGCGTTATTGTTCATGGTCGGATTGATCCTGGTTGCACCTTTCCTGATCCGCCCAATGGCAGGTTTTCTCAGCAAATTCGTATCGGCAATCTATGCCCGTGAAGGGACTGGATTGATCGCCCAGAGCAACCTATCAAGAAATCCATCCCGGGCAGCCATTACAGCCAGTGCAACCATGATCGGCATGGCTGTCATTGTGGGAATGGGCGGAATGATTTGGAGCATCACCGGAGGGTTCCTGGGTATTTTACAGCGCAGCCTGGGAAGCGATTATCTGGTCATGCCGCCTGCTGTTGCTGTTTGGGGCAGCAATGTTGGCGCAAAGGGAGAGCTGGCTAATAAATTGCGCGCCATCCCAGGAGTGGATGTGGTCAGCACCCTGCGTTATGCAGCTGCAGTGGGGGACGGTCAACAGTTTTCTTTATTAGGCATCGACCCCGTCGCTTACACGAAAGTTGCCAGCCTGACCTTCACGGATGGGGATCCAAAGACTGCATATGACGCCATGGAAAACAGCCAGGCAGTCATACTTAATGGCGTGTTGGCTGCGCAAACCAAACATAAGGCAGGTGATACCATCCAATTATCTACTTCCAGGGGGTTGAAGACGTACCTGGTGGCTGGAGTAGCCGGAGATTACCTGAACGCAAAAGTCATGACTGCTTATATTTCGCAAACAAATATGTGGCGAGATTTTCATAAGGATGAGGATATTTTCTACCAGATCAACCTGAAACCGGGTGCAGATCCGGGAATAGTGGAACCCAAACTGAATAAGGTATTAAGCAATTACTCACAATTTAAAATGGTTTCGGGTAAAGGGTATTTTGAAGAGAATAAACAGCTCTTCAATGCCGTTTTTGCGTTCTTCTATGTTCTTCTTGGAATCCTTACTGCGCCTTCGCTGCTGGCATTGCTGAATACACTCACGATCGGAGTACTTGAGCGTACCCGTGAAATTGGAATGCTGCGGGCGATTGGTGCCACCCGAAAACAGGTCAGTCGCATGGTGACATCTGAGTCCTTGATCCTTTCAGCGGTAGGTACTTTCTTTGGCCTGCTTGCCGGTTTATATATGGGTTATGTAATGGTATTGGGTATGAAGGTGGGTGGTTATCCGGTCACATACTCTTTCCCCTACCAGGGATTGATCGCTGCCACTATCACCGGCCTGGTATTCGGTTTGATCGCTGCTTCGCTTCCATCCAAGCAGGCTGCCCGAATGGAGATCGTCAGCGCATTGAGGTATGAGTAAAAGTAAGTTTGCCACTGTTTGTATTTTTCAGAGGGGATATTAATACGGATTTGTTATACTAGGTTATCTCAAAGGATTTATATAGCTAATTTATTGGAATCAACCACTCTTGATATACTGATATTGCATAAATAATGTGAATTTATTTTAGCATATAATTTTAGTAATTCTTATCCCGGAGTGAAACAAGTGAAGTCTAAACCAGAACAAGCACCAAATGTCCCTTTTGACCGGTCCAGATTGACTCGTTTTGCCTGGTTATCGATAGCAGCTGCATTGCTTACGATAACATTAAAGACCATTGCATATATATTGACCGGATCAGTGGGTCTATTATCAGATGCGGTCGAGTCAGTTGTAAACCTTGCTGGTGCTGTCATGGCTTTGGGAATGTTGACCATTGCAGCCTTGCCCCCTGATGATAATCATAGTTATGGGCATAGTAAGGCCGAGTACTTTTCAAGCGTTGTCGAAGGGATCCTCATCATTGTTGCAGCGGCCAGCATAGGATATGCAGCTATTGAAAGGTTGATCAATCCAAAACCACTTGAACAGCTGGGGATTGGAGTTTTGGTGTCAATTATCGCCTCCCTGATCAATTTTGGCACCTCCCGAATATTAATGAACGCAGGCAAACGATATAATTCCATCACCCTGGAAGCAGATGCTCAGCACTTGATGACAGATGTCTGGACCTCAGCTGGTGTTCTGGTTGGAGTGGGTATAGTTGCTCTTACAGGATGGATCCCTCTAGACGCGATCATGGGTTTGGTTGTGGCAGCTAATATTGTCTGGATGGGAGTAAGAATCATTCGCCGGTCTGTATCTGGGTTGATGGATATCGCCCTTCCGGAATCAGAAATAAAAACTATTGAAGATGTTTTAGAGAAATACCGCCAAAAAGGTATTAATTTTCATGCGATGCGTACCCGTCAGGCAGCTGCCCGACGATTTGTTTCTGTCCATGTACTTGTTCCAGGCGCGTGGACTGTTCACGATGCACACCATGTGGCGGAGGATATTGAACACGACATCCACACAGCACTGGGTGAGGCAGTAGTAACCACCCATGTAGAACCTATTGAAGATCAATTATCGATGGATGATATAGAGCTGGATAGGTAAACTGAACCTAATTGTTCATAAGGAACAAGTTTGTAGCAAAAATATTTAATCCACTCAAGTTATTAAGAAAAATTTTCCAGATTAAAGGTAAGCGTAACCTTATTAAGGTTTTTGGTTTAATTGTTCAATATCAATTAAATCCTGCGGTCGGCCGGCAGCTTTTTTTATCTTGATTAGATCTTCCCTGGAAATAAATGGAATTACCAGATCATTAAACCGTATTTCAACTTTATTTTCCCAACATTCTGTAAAATTCCCACCTGGAACTCCCATGAAGATATCAACACGTACCGGAGGAATCCCCATTTGATAATAAGTTCCTTCATCAGAAAAATCAGATTCATTAATGTCTTTGAGTGGTGCTCCAAATTCCTTTAATGCTTTGTAGACTGCTTTCCCATTTATTTCATCAGTACTGATCCAAATGTCCAAATCTTTGGTGAACCTCGGTTCAGCATATTGGATAAAAGCATACCCACCAATAACAAGATATTTAATGTTTTTTTCGCTGAATACTTTCAACAGATCTGTGAAGTCGGAGTT
Organism: uncultured Chloroflexia bacterium; assembly: GCA_963827895.1. Lineage (GTDB taxonomy): Bacteria > Chloroflexota > Anaerolineae > Anaerolineales > Anaerolineaceae > PNON01. The sequence goes on from CAWHCY010000005.1 coordinate 67,259, forward strand.
GACGAACATCATATCCTTTCACTCGATAGGCATGGACTATCAATTCCCAACTGGCATTCATTCGATCGGCTGATGATTGTAACTGCCAAAATTTCAAATCGAATGACCTGTCCAAATCTTCAATCCTGCCCTTTTTTTCCATGATCATTCTTTTATACATATAGTGATTATAGCATGTTGACTTTAATGTTTACACTGGCTGAGCTCGAAAATTTTGAGCTGTTTCGAGTACTGATTCTATCAATCCTTTGATTAATCCCTTGTTTTGAATGGTGATTTTGATTCAATAACGTGTCCTTTTACGGAACGGAAGAATTAAGATCATCCCAGTGATAAATCCACCGATATGAGCCATGTACGCTACGCCGCCTGTTTGACTTGCAGTGGCAAGTGATCCTGCACCGCTGATCAATTGCAAGACGATCCAAAACCCAAGGGCAACCCAGGCAGGTACCGGTGTGATGATCCGGAAAAAGAGCATCATTACTCTACCCCTTGGGAATAGAAGCAGATAGGCACCTAACACCCCGGCAATTGCCCCTGAAGCACCAAGATTTGGGATATTGGATGAAGCAGAAAAAATAAACTGGGCAAAGGTTGCCGCAATTCCACAGGCTAAATAAAAGAGCAGGAATTTAAAACGTCCTACCCGGTCTTCCACATTATCGCCAAATATCCAAAGATACAGCATGTTGCCAAGGAGGTGGATCCACCCGGCATGCATGAACATGGCGGAAAATATGGTAATAAATTCCCCGGTTGGATTTAATTGGAATCTTCCGGGGACAAATGACCAAGAATAGATAAATGCATCCCCACCAGTTAACTCAAGAACGAAGACCAATAAATTGAGTGCGATTAGGGCATATGTGATGATGGGGAAGGTTTTTCTGTAACTATTATCATCGCCGATTGGGAGCATAAGTATCCTTATTTATATTTACTAATTAGCTAAATTGATTATGAATATATTTTAATAGTGAAATTCATAATAATTGACTAAACGCGATTTTTCAACTCTTTCGATTATAGTTCCAGGATTAGATGTTCTGGCAAATGACATTTGAAATAAATGATTGCGGTCGGAAGTAGCTATTTTCGATAACCATCCCACACAGCCAAGCCTTGCTTGGGTGTGCCATCCATTTCCATCAGACCTACTTTTGAGAACCAGCTCAACGTGTCGGCATCATTGGAATGTCCGCTTTTCCGCATTTCCTTCGCATAGGCATCCATATTGAAGTCATTTAGGATGAGGTAGATCCAGAAATCGAGCCGGCTGCCAATTTGATCGTGTATCGCTTTCAAATAATCCACCTGGTCCTGTTCTGTGCCGGGAAAATTCCCTCTTGCCACGCTCGGAAACCCACCTTCGGCAACGGCCAGTGGTTTATTGGTTCGATCCAACAGAGGAGAATAATAATTCGCCGGGATATCTGCACCAGTTGGAAAGGCAATGAATGGGTAGGATGAGATCGCCCATACATCCAGGTGTGGTTCAAATGCTTCCATCTGATTCCAATTGATCTCATAAGGCTTTCGATCCGGATTCAAACCGGGTATCAGATTGTTCATTTCCTCCCACTGGAAGGTAACGAAGATTTTTGTATCTGGTGATTCTGCTTTAACCAGTGAATAGATCTCTTGATATAGGCTGAGATAGTTGGGGAAATCTTCAGGTGATGTGTCGGCATATGTATTGATCTCTGAACCTAGACCAAGGTATGCTGGTTTAAATTCTCGAACCACACGTAATGTAAAATTTGTGATCGCAGCCCGTACATCCGGGTTAGCAAAACTGGCTTTCCAACCAAATGGCAGGTTGATAAATTCACGCCGGTTGAGGCCATTTAACGGATCCACAATAAAGATCACATCCAGGTTGTTCTGGTGGGCAAGGATATACTGGTTATGTATATCATCGATCGCTTTTGATTTGCCATCAGTGGATTTTACGAATTCTTTCCAGGGCACTTCCCTTTGCATTAATACAACATTGCCATGCTGCCCAATCTTTTTATAAATATCAAATACTGCCTGGAGGCTGATTTCCGTCGGAGTGGGAAAGAAACCATAAGCAGTCTGACCAGTGTCAAACACAGAGCTTTGGAGAGTCGGGATGGTCGCAGGAGCGCTTTGCTGGCAGGCGATAACTGCAAATAAAAGAATAACCAGAAACCAAAAAGGTTTTCTAAGCATTTTTTTGAATATTATTAATTTATTGAAACAATCCTAATTATATTCCTGTACCAATTTTTGAATTTGGAAAGCAATTTCAGATTGTACCCGATTCGCCCGTTCATCATGTTCCAAGCGGATATTATCCACATAGTAGCTCACCTGGAGCTGAACATCACTACCGGCAGTTCCTTTCATATACACAGTAGGGTTTTTCCAGTATTCCGGCAGGATCTTATATTCATGCTGGATCCAATCGAGGAAATACCTGGTCATGTCATCCAGGCGCATTTCTGTGTGATCGTCAGGATGGTAGATGGTTTTCTTCAATTTTTCCCACTGCTCCAGCAATTGGGTATTGCGGAATTCCCAGAGGCGGACAAGGTTCCAATGGTCACTTGGATCCAACCATGGATCAACACTATTGGACCATGATTTAGTTAAATTGGCAACCTGCTCAATAGCCGGATCAACCGGTGAAATATAGTTGCAGAAAAGTTCCTGGCGTTCGGTCTCTGTTAACCCCTTTGCCTCGCGTGCCTTGATCCCCCTCACCAGGCTCCGTAATGCTTCATGTAGATTGTAGAGAGCACTATTTAAAGCACCCTCCAGTTCAAGACGTGGAATTACCTGGTCAAGTTGTGAGGCTGAATTCAATACTTTTGGATCTGCAGGTTTTATTTTATTTCCGTCCTCACGGATTTTCTCTGCCATTGACTTTAATAAGTCAACTTTCTCCAGTATATTGCTGACCAGTGTAGCCGGGTGAGCCATGGCTACCTTTTTGACTTCTTCGACCAATGGCTCGATCTGTTTATTGGCAGGCACTTTAATATCAAAAGTAAATTTTTGATCCACGGTCGGTTTGGTGATATTGGTAAGGGTGGTGGTCGAAAAAGTGGTATTGGGTACGAAAACTGTAGCATGCTCTCCCACAGAATATAATCTGGTGGAGCGCAGCCCCACTCCTTGAACCTCACAAATGCGTCCATCAGCAAGGGTGATTAGGTCCCCATTTTTAAAAGGAGCTTCCACCAGCAGGCTCAGACCACTGAAAATATTGGCAAGGGTGCTCTGCAGCGCCAATCCCAGCACCAGCCCGATCACCCCGGCGCCAACCAGCACAGAGGTGACATTGAAACCCCACAGGGGAAGAATGATCAAACCAGCCCCCAGAACGAGCACCACCGGGCCAAATAAATTCAAAACCGGGACAAGGACATCATCCAGTTTGCTTTCGGTTTTTAAAGCCCATTTGTTCCCGTAATAAACCAGGATGTCTTTGATCACCCGTCCAAGTATATGAGTGATGGTAATGATGACTATGGTGATGACTATCAAATTCTGGTAATGTCTGGCAACCTCCGAGAGGTTGATCAGATTTATTGTTTGCAAGATTCCATAAAGGACCAGAAGCAGTACCAGGGGACCACGTAAGATGGCGAAAACGATATCTTCCAATTCGCCCGGCAATTGACGGGTTAGATAGCGGATGAATCTGAGCACAATTAGATTTAAAATTAGAGCTGTAGCCAGCCAGGCAATGGCATTTAATACGACAGCCACCCATATATTTGATAGGAATTCAAATCCAGCAGGGATGACCAATTTAAAACCGAGCAGCGTAAACATGAATAACCTCCGTGCATTACCCTTATTAAGATAAAGTTTACCTACTATATATTCATATTACAAACCATCATATGAGGTTATACGAGGTTTCCCTTAGGATTTCTTGTGAGGCATGTAAATGATATTGACAGATATTATACCAATCGGTATAATAGCAGGATGATTGATAACCGGAAGGTAATTCAGGATCGTGCGCTGGAACTTTTTGCAATTCGCGGGTACGATGCTGTTGGTGTTCAGGAAATCGTGGATGCTGCAGGGATCACCAAGCCCACCCTATATCATTATTTTGGCAGCAAACATGGCCTGCTCGAAGACGTATTATCTGAGCATTTCGGGGCATTAAATAAAGATGTTAAAGAAGCAGCCCATTATGAAGGGGACCTGGTCCAGACATTGGAAAAGACGACCAGGGCATTCTTCGTATTTTCTTCAAGATACCCGATTTTTTACCGTTTGATGTTGTCATTATGGTTTGCTCCAAAAGACAGTGAAGGACAGAAAGCCGTATCCGTCCATAACCAACACTTATTTGAAGTGATCGAGTTTTTATTTTTACAGGCTGTGAAGGAACATGGAAATATGCGGGGCAGGCAGATGAATTATGCAGCCACTTTCATGGGGATGATCAATACCTACATCGGGTTAAATTTAAATGGATTTATTCAACTGGATGACAGGTTGGTTTACCAAGCAGTCCATCAATTCATGCATGGAATATTATCCTAATATTTTTTTATCAAGAATATACCTACCGGTATGTATATTCAAAAGGACAAACAATGAATAAATGGTTTGAGCAAGCTCTTTTTTACCACATCTACCCCCTGGGATTCTGTGGAGCCCCGGCAGTCAATGATTTTCATTCGCAGCCGGTTTCCCGACTAAATAAGGTGGGTGATTGGCTGGATCATATTCAAGACTTGGGTCTGAATGCCATATACCTTGGACCACTCTTTGAATCCACCTCCCATGGGTACGACACTGCAGATTATTACACCGTGGATCGGCGCCTGGGTACAAACGCGGATCTAGCAAATTTGAGCCGGGAAATGCATAAGCGGGGAATGCATTTGATTCTGGATGGGGTCTTCAACCATGTAGGTCGTGATTTTTGGGCTTTCAAAGATGTGATCGTAAATGGCGAGGCATCAAGGTATAAGGATTGGTTCAGCAACCTGCGCTTTGGCCAGTTCAGCCCGTACAATGACCCATTTTCTTATGAGAGCTGGAATGGCCACTTCAACCTGGTCAAGCTTAACCTGGATAATCCAGAGGTTAAAGATCACCTGTTCCATGCGGTGGGCATGTGGATCAGGGATTTTGGCATCGATGGATTAAGGTTGGATACAGCAGACTGCCTGAATAAGCAGTTCATTTGGGAATTGTCTGCCTTTTGCCGGGGAATCCGACAGGATTTCTGGATGATGGGTGAGGTGATCCATGGGGATTACCGTCAATGGGTGAACCCGACTGGACTGGATTCCGTCACCAATTATGAAGTATATAAAGGATTGTATTCCAGCCATAATGATGGCAATTATTTTGAGATCGCCTTCTCATTGAACCGTCAGTTCGGCGGTGGTGGAATCTATAAAGACTTATTACTGTATTCTTTTGCAGACAACCACGATGTAGACCGTGTTGCCAGTTCTCTGAAAGATTCATCCCATCTGCTGCCGCTGTATACCATCCTGTTCACCATGCCAGGTATTCCTTCAATTTATTACGGCAGTGAATGGGGTATCACCGGAGCAAAAGAAAAGGGTGGAGATGCAGCCTTGCGACCAGAACTCGATCTGACAGATTTTCAAGATTTCCCGGGCAAAGAAAAACTGGTTTCCTGCTTGAAGTTGCTTATTGAGTTGCGTAAAAGATTTCAGGCGCTGCAAACCGGAAAATATCGACAGGTGCTTGTTGACCATAAACAGTTTGCTTTTGCCAGATATACAGTTGATGAAGTCGTATTGGTGTGTGTCAATTCTGATGAAAAACCTGCGGTAATTCAACTAGACCTCAAATCTTTTTCCGGACAGCAATTGCGGGACATGCTGGATCCGGAGATCATTTTTTCCGTTGAAAACGGGATATGCACAGTCACATTGGCTCCGAATAGTGGTCGAATATTTAAACTTGAATAAACAGCATTGCTGATCGGAACAAAAAATGGATCAGCCAATTCTACAAAATTAAACAGTAAGAAAATTTTTGGGTGCTACAATATGAGAAAGTATTTCAAATGGAAATACACAAGAGGATGACCATGACTACCAGACAGGTAAAAAAGATATTGCATAGTACCCCGACCGTTGAAGGTGCAGGGGTGAATTTGAAACGGGTGTTTGGTTTTGATAAGACCAGTGATTTTGATCCTTTTTTACTGCTGGATGATTTCCGTTCACCCAATCCGGAGGATTACCTGGCCGGGTTTCCCTGGCACCCGCATCGCGGGATAGAAACGATCACTTATATGCTGGATGGCCTGGTGGAACATGGCGACAGCATGGGCAACAAGGGCGTCATCAAACCGGGCGAGGTGCAGTGGATGACCGCCGGAAGCGGGATCATTCACCAGGAAATGCCGAAGGGTGATAAAGTGGGCAAAATGGGCGGATTCCAATTGTGGGCCAACCTGCCTGCAAAAGACAAGATGATGGATCCGCGCTACCGGGAAGTGAAGGATACGGACATCCCGGAAGTTCAGCTGCCTGGTGGCGGAGTTGCCCGCGTCATTGCCGGGGAAGTGAACGGAACAAAAGGTCCGGTGAGAGATATCGTCATCGACCCGGCTTATATGGATGTGCGTCTGCCCGCCCATGCCAGCTTCAGGCACCCGACAAATCACGATCACACAGTTTTTTGCTATGTCTATGAAGGATATGGAAAATTCCTGCCGGAAGGCACCACGCTGGCCAGGAATGGCGACCTGGTGCTTTTTGAAGCGGGGGATGAGGTGGTTATTTCTTCAGTGGATGAACCCTTGAAGTTCCTGCTGATTTCCGGGAAACCGCTGCATGAGCCGGTCGCCTGGTACGGGCCGATCGTGATGAACACTCAAACGGAACTGGATGTTGCCATGCGTGAATTACGCAATGATACTTTCATCAAATTCAAAGGATAAATCATGACCAGAAAAAATGTAACCAGCGATAAAGCACCGGCAGCCATTGGACCTTATTCCCAGGCGATCTGGGCTGGGGATCTTTTGTATCTATCCGGACAGACCCCTATTGATCCGCCAATAAAAAAGTTGGTGGAGGGTGATATCAAAGCACAGACCACCCAGGCTTTCAACAATCTGGAAGCTGTTCTCAATGCAGCTGGCTTATCCATGGATCATGTCATCAAATGCAATGTCTATTTGACATCCATGAGCAACTTTAGCGGCATGAACGAGGTTTATCAGACTCGCTTTACAGCACCTTATCCGGCTCGGACAACTGTGGCTGTTTTTGAACTGCCTTTGGGAGCACTGGTAGAGATCGAGATGCTGGCAAAAAAGTGAACCTGAGGCATAGCTCATAACACAATTAAGTAAGTAGAGTTAAAGCCGGATATTCAATTGGAAAATTTATTGACTTGATCATTCCTTTTGTGCTATAAATATTCATTATGAAATCTTCTTCCTTGCAGCAGCAATTCCAGCAAAGCCAAAGTAAAACATTTGGGCATTTTGCGTTGCTGAAGAAGGATTAGTTTTGTAGAGATACTTTTTTCAAAGACAACCGGGATGCCAATGAGCACCCCGGTTTTTTATTGGCGGTTAGTCTAGTGGCAGGACACGAAGCTCTGGACTTCGTAGGTGTGGTTCGAATCCACGACCGCCAGCCTGGAATATTGCCGATGGCGGTTGGTCTAGCGGCAGGACACGAAGCTTTGGACTTCGTAAGCGTGGTTCGAATCCACGACCGCCAGCTCAAAATGCGGAGCGCTTGGGAATTGGATCAACAATTAGGTTCTTTATCTTAACCCTAATTGTTGACCATTTTCCAATAAATCAATGGATTCTTTGATCCGCTTATCTTTCGTTTCCGGACGTTTGGCCGTGATGATCCACAGGATGAACTGCTTTTGAAACGTGGGCTTCAACTGATTATAAAATTCTTTTGCCTGCTCATTCTTCCCCAGTGCATCTTCAAATTCAGGTGGCATTTCAATTTGAGGTCTTGGCTGATAGGTCTTTTCCCACTGGCCATTCCTTCTGGCTGCTTCAATTTTTACCAGGCCAATCTCTGTCATCCGCCCGGAGTTGATCAACTTTTCAATCCGCACCTTATTTGAGGTAGACCATTTGCTGTTGTCGTTTCGAGGTGTGAATTTCCGGGCGTACTGCTGTTCATCGATCTTTTTGATGATGCTGTCGATCCACCCGAAGCATAAGGCTTCATTCACCGCATCTTCGTAGTCGATCGATGGCAGTCCGGATTCTTTTTTTGGAACACCAGCCAGACCCCGTTTGATTGGTTGTAATTGTTTTGCAGCCATTCCCGCCATTCTGCGCTTGTTTTGGAATAGTTTACGTCCATGGGGAATCCCTATTTATGTTCATATGAATTACTCAATATACAATTATCTACAATTTTCCGAAATCTATATTATATTTCTTCTCATAAACCATATATATGCCCTGTCTATTTATTTTTTAGGAAGAAAAGTCAGGACAAAAATGATAATCTATTTATGGATTAAAAGAAATCGAATGAATTAATAATTAAGGACGGCCATTTAGGGATCCTAAATTTGGCAAATCTGTTATTGTCCATGTCATCATTTTAGACAAGTTAAGTATTGGGAAAAAAACATAACTATGAAGACAAAACTAACTAATCTCTTTGTGGAATTCTTTAATAGTGAGCAGGCATCGGGGGTAATTCTGATTGTCTGTACATTAATTTCAATCACTATTGCCAATTCCTTTTTTGGAAAGGATTACCTGGATTTTTGGCATACTAAAGTTGGATTTGAAACAAGCAGCATTACATTGAAATTCACCGTCGAACACTGGATAAACGACGGGTTGATGGCTATATTTTTCCTTTTAATTGGACTCGAAATTGAAAGAGAATTATATATCGGAGAATTATCTGATCTAAAAAATGCGACTCTTCCAATTTTTGCTGCAATCGGAGGTATGACAATACCTGCTGTACTTCATTTTATATTCAATAGGGGAACACTTACCCAGGCAGGTGTCGGCATTCCAATGTCAACCGATATTGCTTTTGCACTCGGGGTGCTTGCTCTGCTGGGTAGTAGAGTGCCAATATCGCTTAAAATATTCCTTACTGCCCTGGCTATTATTGACGACCTGGGTGCGATTGTCATTATTGCCCTGTTTTATGTTGGCGATTTCTCATTACTATATTTTTTGTCAGCTTTGGGGATATTTACAGGGTTATTGATCCTAAATCGATTACATATAAACTGGCTTCCTTTTTACATCATTCCTGGAATAATCATGTGGTACTTTATGCTTAAATCTGGTATCCATGCATCCATAGCAGGAGTTCTCCTGGCTTTTGTTATTCCTTTTGCAGGTGGTAATGAAAATTCTCCATCATATAAGTTGGAACATTTTATAAATAAACCTGTAGCATTTATCGTTATGCCGCTTTTTGCGCTTGCAAATACCGGTATCGTACTAACAGGAAACATGATGGGAGGCTTAATAACCTCAAATAGCCTAGGAATATTTTCCGGGTTATTTGTTGGTAAACCGTTGGGTATTGCATTGTTTAGTTACTTAGCGGTAAAAACGGGTATATCTCAATTACCAAATGAGGTGAATTGGAAACATATCATCGGCGCTGGTTTCCTTGGCGGCATCGGGTTTACCATGTCGATCTTTATTACTTTAGTAGCTTTTGGGAATCTTGAAATCATTCAAAGTTCGAAGATCAGTATTTTGCTTAGTTCCCTTATGGCTGGGACTGTAGGTTTTATCATTTTGAAAAGCGTAACAACCAAATCAGTTGAGGCAGTAGAAAACCCAGTAATTTAATCGGTCAATAAGAGGTTCTGAAAAGTTATTAAGGTTTTCGCATTTGGGGGATTAATCCTGGCGATTGACAGTTATGCGTCAATGGTGGGATAGGTATTATTTCAAGAGCTCAAGTAAACAAATCTAAGCCGAATATGAAATATCTACTATGCGCTCGATTGCGGTAATCGTTCTATAATTCAGCAGAATGAAAAAAGCATACGCACAGGGCATAAACACTTCCAATTTTTCAGCGATAATCACTGAAAACCAGTCAAGAACATATATAATTATTAGAAAGAAATCTGACGTAATATTCAGATTTCACCAGGTTTTTCCTGGTTTTTGGCCACGAAAAAGGAGATCAAAATGCACGTTCAAGAGTGTATGAAAAAAAGGGTATTTTCGATAAGTCCGACTTCCCCTATATCCGACGCTATTAAGCTTTTCGTATCCAAGCATATTGGCACTTTACCAGTAATTGACTCAGACGGTAAACTCATTGGTCTGTTGCTCCTGCGTGATATCATCGGGCTTGTTTTACCTGATTTTCTAAAACTCATAAGTGATATTGATTTTGTGCATGAGTTTGGAGCAATTGAAGTACATGTGCCTTCACAAGAGACATTGATGCGACCTGTCCACTCTTTAATGCAACTACCTGTCTCAGTTGAATTAGATTGCGGCCTGGTCCGTGCTTTCTCAGTATTGAACAAGGAAGAAATTCTTGATCTCCCGGTTGTGGATGAGCAAAATGTACTGGTCGGGATAGTATCCTCAATTGATATTGGTACAGCATATATTGCCAATTGGAATGTTACCCAGGGAGGAATTGAATGACCGCCGGAATCGTTGCTTTCATTATCTTTGCCGGCACACTTTATCTGATCTTTTCTGAAAAGTTAAATCGTTCCATAGCATCACTGGCTGGGGCTGTTTTTATGTTAGTTGCCGGACATCTGTTTGATTTTTATAGTGAAAAACAAGCAATTGAATCCATTGATGCTCACACGATCGGTCTCCTGTTCGGGATGATGGTGCTGGTGGCATTGCTTGAGCCAACTGGATTTTTCCAATATCTTGCAGTCATGGCGGGTAGAGCCTCCAAAGGAAAACCGGTACGTTTGCTTGTCATCCTGGGAGCTATTACCACCTTGCTTTCCATGTTCCTGGATAATGTCACAACGGTTGTACTGATTGCACCAGTGACTATTTTGATCTGTGAGATCCTGGGGATAAATGTTGCTCCATTCCTGATCTCAGAAGCGCTTTTATCCAATACGGGAGGTATCGCTACATTGGTTGGGGATCCGCCAAATGTTCTCATTGCTTCTGCATCAGGTTTGACATTTATCGATTTTATTACTCATTCTTTACCTTTGATAGCGATTGTTTGGATCGTTACATTGTTCTTATTACGATACTTATTCCGAGCAGAATTGGCGGTGACTTCGGAAGATACAGATTCGATTATGAGCCTGGACCCGAAAGCTGCCCTGGTTGATAAGAAAACTGCAAAGAAGGTATTGGTAATTTTAGCCGGGGCGATCTTTCTTTTCTTCTTTCAGAAACTTCTTGGGGTCAGTCCTTCCTTTATCGCCTTACTGGCAGCTTCATCTGCTTTAGTTTGGGTTCGACCTGACATCCGAAAAACCCTGGAAAAGATAGAATGGAGTGTCCTGGTATTTTTTATTGCATTATTTATTCTGGTTGGTGGTCTGGAAGCAGCCGGATTATTAAACATGTTCGCAAACTTGATACTAAAATTGAATAATGCCAATCCGATCCTTCTCAGCGTAGGACTACTTTGGCTGGTCGCTGGCCTTTCAGCTATTGTGGATAATATCCCAATGACCATTGCATTGATCCCAGTAATTCAAAGCCTGGAAGCATCTGGAATGAATGTCACACCGCTCTGGTGGGCTTTGGCTTTTGGTGCCGGTTTGGGCGGCAACGGAACCATTATTGGTTCAACTGCGAATGTAGTGGTTGCATCTCTCTCTGAGCGCACGCGAACACCTATTACATCAGCATTATGGAATAAACGTGGCTTACCTGTCATGCTGGCCGCGTTGATCGTAACTACCATTCTATTTATTGCAGCGTTTCGATATTTTTCTTAAGCGCACATCTTGAGAAATGACCTTGTGATTGTTCTTGTGAAGTGTGATGTACTTTATTTCGGTTGATTTGAAGTCCATTGAGCAGGGTGGCCTTTAGCCAGCCCAGCATCTGCCCGGTTCGAGTATTATTTAATTGGTACAGGGAACCCAATCGTACCGGCAGGCCAGATCTGGGAACAAACTTGCCAGCCAAAGTAGGACAGATTTGCGCATCCTTTGGTAAATTGTTCGGGGAGAAACCGGGACGAATATGGTCGGGGGTTTTTTAAGTTGACGGGATACAGCCAATTTCATGGCGCGATGCTGTTCAGCTTCACAAAACAATTCTTTCACATGGAGCATTCTTACATCGATTTCTGCTTGACTTGCCATTCGACCTCCAATCGGTTTTTCGAGTTGTGCTGGATATTCTCATACACAGTTCAATATACCTTTGTGGCGACTCTTCTTCCCGGCGATTTCAATTGATTTACTGCTGAATATATTCGTTTTGCTAGTAATAACTTCACTATTATAAATGCAGTCCTTAATCCCCTGCCAGAACTTTTCCTTATTTTGTATAACCAGAACTAATTTTCAGGGAATCTTTGCATAGCTTAATTAATAAGTCGGTTTTCGCAAAACCGCGCTCAACCCAACATACAGGATACACCCCCTCCACAATCTAGATCTCCTCTTCCGTCAATCATGCAACTCGTACACCGGTCGACCATCTCTCTACTTGTGAATTGGATTTTACATTCTAGGCGACCAGTGGGATTTCGCAAAACTTAGACCATTTAATATTCAATCCCAATAATAAATATTTCACCCAGCTTTTATTGCTATTATGTGTTATATCTGTAATCATATTGATTGATGAAAATATTTCTGGAAGATCTCCTAGATCCAAAAGATAACCGTTTGGCATTTGATTCTTCACCGATCGAATTTTGTTTGTCTTAGTGCTGAGAACTTCAATTATTTGCGAGAATTATTATCTACTTTAACAAGCTAATGCCAATAATTGCATCAAATTATTAAGTAACGAGTATTGAAGATAAGTGTTGCATTAAAATTGGAAAAACTCTTTCCATTGAAGTCTCGAGATTTGATCAATTTATCCGATAATATTTATGTGTTTTGGGTGTTAACTCTTTTTTTGGGCTGAGTGAATTATAGTAATACGGAGACTATTAAATGAATTTTGGAGTCACCAAAGAATTAAGGTCACTCTCCGGGAATAATAGGGGAGTTAGTGTTGAACGTAAATACCAGATCATGCTTGTTGAAGATGAAGCCATTGTTGCACTTGATGTTCAACAACGCCTCGAAGCACTGGGTTATTACGTCGCTGCGCATGCCAGCAGTGGTAATGAAGCGATAAAGTTTGCCTCCGATCTTGACCTTGATCTAATCCTTATGGATATTCGATTACACGGGGAGATGGATGGTATCGACGCATCATTAAGAATTCGTGAATTCCTTGATATTCCAATCATCTACCTGACAGCATTTGCTGATGAAAAAACACTCAGCAGAGCGAGATTGACTGAAGCCTATGGATATTTGATCAAACCTTTCGAAGACCGTGAGTTACGGTCAGCCCTTGAAATGGCATTATATAAATACAAGATCGAAAACAAGCTTAGAGAGAGCGAAGAAAGATATGCCTTAGCAACACAGGCATCTAATGATGGAATCTGGGATTGGGACCTGATCAACAATGAGATGTATTATTCTCCGCGTTGGATCGATATGTTAGGTCTTGAGGAGCATGTGGTGAAGAACAACCCCAGCGAATGGCTCGACCTGATCCATCCTGATGACAAAGATGTGGTAGTTCAGGCAATAAACGCGCATCTATCTGGATCTACATCAACATTTGAATGTGAATACCGTATTATGCATCATGACGGTGGATATAGGTGGATGTTATGTAGAGGGCTTGCCGTTGTAAATAATAAAAAGAAACCTTGCAGAATGGCTGGTTCACAGACTGATATTACCAATCGTAAGCGAATGGAACAGGAATTAATGCATAAAGCACTGCACGACGAACTCACTGGCTTACCCAACCGGGCATTATTTGAAGATCGTTTGCTTAATTGCCTTGATCAGTTGAAAAGGAAATCCGATAGATTAGCAGCGGTATTGTTCTTGGATCTCGACCATTTTAAATATGTAAATGATAATTATGGTCATGGATGCGGCGATCAGCTATTGATCAAGATCTCCAGAATACTCGAAAAAAGTGTTCGGCCAGGTGATACAGTATCCAGATTTGGCGGTGATGAATTTGCCATTCTTACTGACAATATGGAATTATCTTCTGATCCATACCAAATTGCAAACCGGATCCAGGGTGAACTTTCCTCACCCATAATCATCGATAACAAGAATATTCTGATTAGTGTCAGTATTGGGATAATGAATTTAAATTCCGATTCAAAATATGTCATCACTGAAGATATTTTACGCGATGTTGATATTGCCATGTATTCAGCAAAAAATAAGGGGAGAGCTCGCTTTGAAGCATTTGATATCGGTATGCGAGAGAAAACGCAGCAACGAATTAATATTGACCTTGAAATACGAAATGCCATCAAACACAATCAATTTGTCCTGCATTATCAACCTATCTTCAAGGCAAAAGAACGAAAGATAATGGGCTTTGAAGCATTAATCCGCTGGCAGCACCCAAGAAGGGGATTGGTTTTTCCAAATGATTTTATCGGTGTAGCAGAAGAGACAAAGCTGATCATCCCGATCGGCGAATGGGTGTTAAAAACTGCCTGCCTTCAAGCACATGAGTGGAATAAATTTAGTTTGAATCCTTTAACAATAGCAGTAAATTTATCGCGAATCCAATTACGAGATGAAACAATTGTTCAGAAAGTGATCAACGCTTTAAAAGAAAGCAACCTACCGCCAGAACTTCTGGAATTGGAAATTACTGAATCTACTGCAATGGATAATATCGATATCACATACAATCAATTGGATGCCTTACAAAAAATTGGTGTGAAAATTGCCATTGACGATTTCGGCTCAGGTTATTCATCGCTGGATCATTTAAAAACATTTCCAGCTAATACATTAAAAATAGATCGATCGTTTATAAATGATTTGAGAGAGGATGACCAGGCGATTGTAGCTGCTATGATCAGTTTGGCCCATCAACTAAAATTGAAAGTGATCGGTGAAGGAGTCGAAACCGATTCCCAACTCTCCATATTATCCGATATGGATTGTGATGAAGTGCAGGGTTACCTGCTTGGAAAAGGCGTTTCACCTGATGAGATATGGAAAATTCTGAGAAAGATCACCAACCAGGAAGCATAACTTAAGGAGTTCTAATCTTTGAATATTTATATTATGGTTCCCGCGATTACTGGTTTTGTCTCTACGATCGCATTGATAGTTGCAGTTAGGTTAGTTTTACTCTCTCGTTCAGCCCTTAATATCTCTGGGGCGTTCCTATTAATTACGATGGTATTTTCATTAATGGGATATCTATTCCAACTGGTATTCCATGATCTTTCATCTGTTTTATTCTGGCAAAAGATCCAGGTGTTGGGGATTAATTTCATGTACCCAGCATGGCTTATTTTTATTTTGCTTCTGACCGGGAATCGAAAGTATATTTGTTGGCGCTTGCTGGTTGTATTATTTGTTTTTTCGCTTTTTCCAATCGTTGTGCTCAGTACCCCATCAATAAGTCAATGGTTCGTTATTACGAATGGATTGATTCCTGTTGGTCCATATAATGTCCTTGATCAAGTTCTTGGATGGGTGGTATTGTTCTCCACAAGTGTTGCAACGATCCAGGGGATCATTGGCACCATAATCCTATTCAATCAAAAGAAGAGATTACAGTCATCATTTAAACCACAATTCTTCCTTCTTTTATTCCTGCCGATTCTCCCATTTATCACAATTTGGGTGGAGATAACCGGTAATAATCCTGTTGCCCCATTGTCAATATTCAATCTTTCAATTATTCCTGTTTGCGCGATCATTACTCATACGATTTTCTCCTTAAGGGTGGGCGAAGAGTACAACAGGTTAAAAGAGAATGTTGTAAATTCAATGCGATCTGCGGTTCTGATCCTTGATTCAAATGAATGTATCCAATATGCAAATCCGTCTGCCTATAAGTTACTCAATATAACAAATTTCCTTCCCCAAAAAGCACCTTTGTCTCGCATCCTTCCTGAATTGGATAAACAGTTAATAAATATAAAAAAACAAAAGAAAGTCGGAGAATTAATCAAACTGGGTGATTTTGTTTTTGATATTGATGTAAAAACCACTGTAGATTGGAGAGGTGAAACAATCAATAAAATGGTTGTTTTAAGTAACATCACAGAGAGAGAAGAACTTGAAAGAACAATTATTGACCACAACAAGACGATAACGCATACCAATGAACTTCTAAGTGGTTTAGCTGAAGTTAATCTACATATACAAAGGACAAACAATCCTGAGGATTTGTTTGATATTTTAGATAAGGTCTTTATTAGAATTGGAGTTTCGTGTTTTATTACTTTGATCGATCAAACAAGTAATGACCTGTTCGTTTATTATTTAACTTCTAAAAACGATGCCATCCCTAAAATTGAAAAAATAATTGGTAAACGGATTTCCGGCTATCATATTCCCGAGAAATATTTCCCCCAAATATATAACTTTTTTAAAGGAAGTACATCCGAAAAGAGAGCAGACCTGCTTAAAGAACTATTTCAGTTTGAAGGTTTGAATCCTGTTCTAAAGGAAGCAATTCGCCTGATGGGAATTGATCAGGATGTGAATATGCTCACATTACAGCTAAAAACAAGTGATATTACATTAGGTGTACTGGGAATATGGGGAAACCAGCTTGAAGATAACGATCTACCGACTCTAAGGATCTTTGCGAATCAAATGGCTTCTGCTATTGAACGGCATCAGCTTTTTCAAAATGAGATCATTCGATCGAAAGAACTTGAAAGATCGAATCGATTAATTACATCCCTGGTAAAGATATCCACTCAAATGGGAACATCTTCAGATTATTCTAGTTCTTTAAAAATTCTTGGAGATGAAATTGAAGCGCTGGAACTTCATTGTGTACTTGGAATGTTGGATGAAACAGAAGAGACTATTATATTTAAGTATTCCTCATTTTCTTCAAAGACCTTGAATTATATAACCAAACTGACTGGTTTTGACTTTGTCGGATATGAACTTCCGAAGAAGTTTTGGCCAGGAACAGCCGTAATAAAAGAGGGAGTTCCGGTATGGTATACAAATCCAATCCAGATATTTAGGAAAATGTTCCCTCAAATTTCTGAATCTGTATTTAATCGAATATTTGGCAAACTAGGAATATCAACAAACCAGAATTTGTGCATCCTGCCCTTGGTATTAAACGCGAAAGTCGTAGGGGTACTTCCAATTTGGGGCCGAGGGATTAGAGAAAAAGACACAGCAACACTATTGGTCTTTGCTCACCAGGTAGCAGAAATCCTTCAGAATACTAAAGGATATGAAGATGAATTGGCAAGGGCAAACAAGTTATCCAGATCGAACGCGATTTTAATTGGATTGTCAAATGTTGCATCACATTTAGAGACAACCACAGAGTTGGATGATTTTTATGATTCGCTAGGTAAGGAATTAAAGAGAGTAAACATAGAATGCATGATCGGTACGATCGATAAAGATAAAAAGTTCATGAGAATGGAGTATCTATCGATTACTCCAAAAATCGTAGAGTGGGCGATAAAGAATAATGTAGGAATTGTAAAAGGTTTGACGATTCCCAGAAAACTGTGGCCGACCGACGAAGCGATCACTAAAAAGATACCATTTTGGGACGAGGATCCAATAAATAACATTGTTAGGATGTTGCCTTATATCCCAAAGGACATAATCGATAAATCGTTTGAGTATATGGGAATTAAAGGCAAGTTTCAGATGTGTTATTTACCATTAATTATCAATGAAGAAGTAGTTGGAATTCTTGGCGTGTGGGGCTCGGACCTGTGTATTGACGATCTTCCCGGATTAACAGTCTTTGCCAATCAAGTTTCAACTTCGATTAATAATGCAACATTATATGATCAAGCTCAAAAGGAAATTGCTTATAGGACTGAAACTGAAGCAAGAATACAAGAATCACTTGCCGAAAAGGAAGTCTTATTAAAAGAAGTACACCATCGGGTCAAGAATAATCTTCAGATCATCACCAGCCTTTTAAATCTTCAAATAAACCAATCAAAAGATACCGGATTAATTGAAGGGTTACGTGAAAGCCAAGGCAGGGTTAGGGCAATGGCTTTAATTCACGAGAAACTATATCAATCTGATGACCTTGCACAAATCAGTATGTCGTCTTATATCTCCAGCCTAACAAATGCGCTTTCGACTTCCTATCGCATTGCACCCGAAAAAGTGGTGATCCAAGTTGAAACAGCAAACATCAGGCTAGATTTAGACTCTGCCATACCTTGTGGATTGATCATCAATGAACTAATAACTAATTCATTGAAATATGCATTTCCAGATGATTCAAAAGGTGAAATCCAGGTATTTTTTAAAGAACCGCAAGATGGAAATTACATATTAATTGTAAAAGATAATGGGGTTGGGTTACCGCATGGTTTAATCCCAGAGAAAGTATCTTCACTAGGTTTGAAGCTCGTTTCAAGTTTAGTAAGGCAAATTGAAGGGGAATTGAAAGTAACAAATGAGGTTGGGGTGAACTACGAAATAAGCTTTTCGAGAATGAAGAAAAAGTAAATTGATCCAATTACGCGTATACTCCCTCCACGACCTTGATCTCTTCCTCGGTCATATCATACAGCTCGTACACCAGCCGATCGATCTCCCGATCTGCGGATTGGATCTCCCTTTGGTTGGCACTCCACCCGACTTAACGGCTGGCATTCCACATTTTACGGTATAAGTTGATTAGGATTTACGCATCCACAGGTCAGTCCCATAATAGGTGAGTATGCCAATGACTAGTGTCCATTTTAAAACGCTTGCTGGAATCAAGATTAATCCGGCATAGCCAAAATAAATGGCGATTCCTGCAAGAACCAGCATACTGGCCACGAAAGCATTCCGGGCGGCTTTGTCATTGATAACTTCGGTGAATTCATCCCGTCGGAGAGCGGTAATGCCAAATTCAGGGTGAACTGAATATCTGCCGCTGTGGGGTGCCCAGATGAAAAATGCGAGTAACATAACACTGATAAGGATTGAGATCCAAATCGATGATCCAGATGTAAACAGGAGTATCCCGATAATTACAGTGAGCCCCATCCGGCTGAGGTAATAAGGCATCATATTCTTAACCATTGCTATCTCCCTGGCTTTCTTCAAGCCAAAATAGTGATTCAAAAGGCATATCCAGTGCGGACCTAATTTCCAATGCCAATCTGACTGATGGAACAAATTTCGCCTGTTCGATCGCAATGATGGTCTGGCGAGTTACCCCTATTTTTTGGGCAAGGATTTCCTGGGTTAGGTTTTTTTGAAGTCGAATTTCTTTCAAATTGTTCCGTAAGATCATTTTTGACCATCCAATGTAATGTATACTTTACATTATAAACAGTTCTTTTACGAATGTCAAGTATGGCTTACATTAAGACTGATATTAGTTGGAATAGAGAAGAATACACCTCATTGATAGCCTCATAGGTAGCATTGCTATCTCTCGGCAGGCAGGGAAACCGACTCAGTCCAACCTGCTGGCACTTCCAGGATCAGAAATTAAAAATCCCTGCTTGTAATCCTCCATATCACTCGCTATACTGATAAGTGGCAGGTGGTTTTACCAGACCTGCCGACCCCAAGGAGAACCATGATATCTTCCCTTGAACCATTGCGTGTCAGTAACCTCAAAGATGTCTGCGTACTGCGCCTGGAAGAGTTGATCCTATCCGGAGAGCTAAAAACCGGCGAGCGTCTGCCCTCCGAACGCGACCTGGCCATGCGATTAAACATCAGCCGGCCTGTTTTGCATGAGGCGCTGGTGGAACTGGCCGCCAGGGGTCTGGTTTCCATATTGCCGCGCCGCGGGGTGGTGGTCAACGATTACCGCAAGACCGGTTCCACCGCCATCCTCTCTTCCCTACTCACATACAACAATGGACAGCTCGATCCTAAATTTATTGACAGCCTGATGGCCATGCGCCTTCTGATCGAAGTGGAAGGTGCTGCCCTGGCTGCAAAACATGCCACCAAAGAGCAGGTGGCAGAACTGCAAGAATTGACCGGGATCAAGATGGAATTTGCCGGGGGTGAGATCCAATCGCTCACCGCGCTGGATTTCGACTTCCATTTGCTGATTGCCATCGCTTCGGGCAACCTGATCTATCCGCTGATCATCAATTCATTCAAAAATGTGTACACCCATTTCACGGGTGAATTCTTCCGGTTGTGCAAGGACGAAAAAGTGTTCCGGGAAGTATCCCAATTCCAGCACCGTTTGGTGGATGCCATATCCAGAAAAGACTCCTCCGAGGCTTCCCATGTGATGCGGGAGATGCTGCTGCATGGCGAAAAGCATTTGAAAGGATTGATAAATGACAATTCAAAATGATCTGACCAAACATTATTCACTCAAGCAGCCTCAGAATCTATCCGAGCGGGTGCGCTGGCTGAGGGATTACTACTTTGAGGGAGTCAAGCGCAAATGGAACAATGAATTCACGGCCTGGACGACCGGCACTCCCTGGGATTTCCAGTTCAATGAAATGACCTTTTACATTGTGCCCGAAACCTACTTTTACATTCCCACCTTTCGCTCTTCGTTCAATCAAAGTGCCAAGAAGGTGAAACTGGAACCGGACTTCTGGACATGGAGCTTGCCGGAACGGCGCGCCTGGTTTGTACGCGAGGTAATGGTGAACTATTTGCCCAAGGAGGTACTCCCAGGTGACCTGATCGCCGGCGCGCGCTTTAATGTGATGACCTCTGCCTGCCTGACAAAACAGGAGGCGGCCGACTATGATAAGCATATCTATGGAAAAAACGGTGCCCGGGCAGCGATGCTCTGGTACCACAATCACGGCTTTGGTAATACCGGTGCCACCAGCGGACACCTCATCCCCGGATATGATGTTGTGATCCGGAAGGGCTGGCAAGGTGTCCATGAAGAACTGACACAAATATACAAGAATATTTCTCCGGCCGCTTCAAAGGGAAAGCCGGGCGCCCAGCTCCGAGCCATGCTGACATCATCCAGCATGGCTCGAGATCTGGCATCAGAATACCGGAAAGTTCTGCTTTCACAGGCAGAAGTTGCGGAGTCTCCGCAGCGAAAAACTGAACTGATGCAAATGGCTGATAACCTGACCCGAGTTCCATGGGAAGCACCAGCCAACTTCTGGGAGGCAGTTCAATCCCTGTGGCTGACCCATATGCTGGTCATGTCAGACGAAAATTATCCTGGTCCGGGAGTATCCTTCGGGCGGCTCGACCAGTATCTATACCCCCTGTGGCAGAAGTCACTGGATGAAGGTATGGATCGCGAGTTCGGCAAAGAGATTTTGAAGTGCTTCTGGGTGCATTGCAACACTGCCTATGATGCAATGATCCACACCGGCGGGAACCAGGGTATTACTGCCGGTTATGGGCAGTTGTTCACCCTTTCAGGTATGGGTGCAGATGGCAAAGATATGAGCAACGATCTCACTTTCGCACTGCTGGAAGTGATCGACGAGATGACACCCATCCTGGAACCAAAACCGAATGTGCGCCTGCACCGCAACACACCTGATAAGGTGCTGGATAAAGTGGTTGAAATGATCGCCTCCAGCCAGGGAGCGCCATTCCTGCTGAATTTTGATGAGCGTTCCATGGCTGGCATGATGCTGGAGGCGCGCAAAGCAGGTGTCGAGAAGCTGATCAACGCGAACAATGTGTTCGATTATGCCCAGGTCGGCTGCCTGGAGAATACCATGCCCGGCAATGACCGCTCGGGTACTGTGGATAACAACCTCAACCTGCTCAAAGCGGTGGAGTTTACCTTGACCGGCGGATATGACCTGAATCCATTCATCGATCCACTGACCGGCAAGGTGGAAGCGACCGGCATGATCGGGGCAGATACCGGGAAACCGGAGAGTTTTGCTACCTGGAATCAATTCTGGGAGGCTTACTGCCGCCAGACTCGCAGCATCATCCAGCGCAGTGTGGATGTTTATGAGCTGTCTGAATCTCTGCGGGCGCGTTACTTCCAGACGCCGTACCTTTCCTGCCTGGTAAAGGGCTGTGCTGAATCTGGTATGGATATTAACGAAGGTGGTGCGGAGCTTGGCTTTGTAACCATCGAAGCGGTGACATATGCCACCACAGTTGATTCGCTGCTGGCAGTGAAGTACCTGGTTTATGACAAGAAAATCTGCACCATGAACGAATTAGTCCAGGCACTGAAAGACAACTGGGTGGGACATGAAATGCTCCAAGCCATGGCGGTGAACAAAGCCCCCAAGTACGGCCGGGATGATGATGAAGCCGATGAAATGGGGAAACAGGTCATGGAACTCTGGACTGAAGAGACCTGGAAACATAAGACAAAATCGACCGGCCGGCAATTCCGACCCGGAATGTTAAGCTGGAATTACTGGATCGCCTATGCCAACATCCTGCCGGCCAGCCCGGACGGCCGTGCAAGAGGCAAGTTCCTATCGAATGCCATCTGCCCATCCAATGGCGCAGACCTGAATGGCCCGACAGCCAATGTGAATTCAGTCGGCAAAGTCATGGGCGGCAAAGCGCCGGATGGTAAAGGTGATTGGGAAGATTACCTGAATATGCTGCCAAATGGCTGCAGCCATACGATCACATTCAATCCTTCCATTCTAAGGGATGCGGAACACCGCGAAAAGTTCAAAGCGTTCCTGCGCGGATATATCGAAAATGGAGGCAGCGCTCTGCAGGTCAATATGCTGGATGCGGACATGCTGCGGGATGCCCAGAAACACCCTGAGAATTACAGGCACCTGCTGGTACGCATCACCGGTTATAACGCCTACTTTACGACGATCGGTAAAGAACTGCAGGATGAGATCATCGCCCGTGAAAGCCACAACATGCAGTAAGCTAGTCATGAACCAAACCAGCACCGATCTTCTCACCGGAACCATTCTTCATCTGCAGCGGTTATCCACTGAAGATGGCCCGGGGATTCGCACAACAGTATTCTATAAAGGCTGCCCGCTTAATTGCACCTGGTGTCATAACCCAGAAAGCGTTTCAATCCAGCCTCAAGTACAGTGGGTAGGAGTGCACTGTATCGGCTGCCACACCTGTATCGCTGTCTGTCCCCAGCACGGATTGTCAACGCAGTCGGATGTTATTCACCGTGATCGGGAGTTATGCACAGCCTGCGGCACCTGTGTGGATGCGTGCCCTTCTAATGCCATGGAAATGTTGGGAAAGAAGATCACTCCGGATGACCTGGTGGATGAACTATTAAAGGATCGGGCTTATTTCGAGAAATCCGGCGGGGGAGTGACACTATCAGGCGGCGAACCCACCCTGCAACCAGCTTTTACATTGGAGTTATTAATGCAATTAAAACTACAGGGCATCCAGACCGCCCTGGATACCTGTGGATTATGTTCACAGGAAACATTGGCTTCATTATTACCATGGGTGAATGTCCTGTTATTTGATTTGAAACTCGCTGATTCAACTCAGCACAAAACTTGGACCGGCGCAGGCAACGAACGCATTCTGGACAACCTGAAATGGGTGTGCGATCAGGTCGGAGAGGCTTTCCCTTCCCTTCAGTTATGGGTCAGGACACCCTTGATCCCCGGGGCAACCTGTACGCACGTGAATATCGCAGGAATTGGTAAATTACTCTCCCAATATGCAGGAAATGCTCTCGAGCGCTGGGAATTGTGCGCTTTTAACAATTTGGGGCGGGACAAATATTCCCGTCTGGGAATGGAATGGCAATTTGCAAATGAACCGCTGATGACACGCGTCCAACTGGATGAGGCATTGGAGTGGGCACAGGCCAGCTTTACTTACCCTGACCGGGTCTTTGTGACCGGCTCGTCCAGGGTAGCCAATTAACCAAAGGAAGGTGCTTATGACCACGGATAGATATCCCAATAAACAGTTTTCCAGCCAGGATATTGTTGACCTGATGCCTGCCATGAAAGTGGGGGTACTGGCGACGGTCAACCCGCAGGGATTACCGCACCTTACTCTGATCACTACCCTGATGGCCAGTTCACCTGAAAAAGTGGTATGGGGGCAGTTCATGGAAGGAATTAGCAAGGAACACATCAAATCCAACCCGAAGACCGGCTTCTTCATCATGAGTCTGAACAAGGATTTCTGGCGTGGCAAGGCTAACTATGACCACCCCGCAAAGGATGGAAAAGATTACGACTTTTACAACAATACACCACTATTTCGATATAACTCCTATTTTGGGGTGCATACTGTCCATTATATGGATCTGATCGCTCAAAGCGGCAAACATCCGCTGCCGATGAACCAGATCATCTTTGCTGCGGTCAAGACGATGATCGGCCGCACCCTGGCAGGCAAACGCTCAAATAAGGTGGTGTTGAACCCATGGACACAGGCGTTCTTCACCAAGCTGGATAACCTGAAATACCTCAGCTACATTGGTACAGATGGTTACCCGGTCATCATTCCACTTATCCAGGCTCAGGCATTGGATGCGGAACACCTTGGTTTCTCACTAGGTGCATTTGGGGATGAGATCGCTGAGATTCCAACCGGTGCGGATATCGCGGTATTTGGTATGGCTTTAACCATGGAGGATGTGCTGGTGCGTGGGAAATTCCAAGGTGTGCAAAGGCTTGCCGGGTTGAAGTGCGGTGTAGCTCAAGTGAACTGGGTCTATAATTCGATGCCGCCCACGCCGATGCAGATCTATCCCGAAGTTGCTTTATCTCCAATAACAGAATTCTAGTCATTCACCTGTCTGAGCTTCATGACGGGATACAAATATCACAATTTGGGAGGGAATATGTCGGACTATGATGTTGTGGTGATTGGTGCAGGTCTAGGTGGGTTAAGCTCCGGAGCGTTGCTTGCCAGCCAGGGTCGTAAGGTACTGGTACTGGAGCAGGGGGAAAGAATTGGGGGGTGCTGCTCCACATTCGAGCGGGATGGTTACCATTTTGACACCGGTGCGTCCATTGTGGAGATCATTGAGCCCATGCAGCGCGCTTTCAAAATGATGGGCACAACCCTTGAGCAGGAGGTCGACCTGATCAATTGCGATCCGGTGATGACCTCAATTTTCAAGGATGGTTCCCATGTCACTTACCCGTTATCCGCAGCGAAAACCGGTGAGGTGATCTCATCCATTAATGCGGATGACGGCCGCCGTTGGAAAGATTTTGTCGCATATATGGATGAGCTGTTGGAGGTAACCCTCAACACCTTCTTCAGCGAACCGGTCAGCACCATGGCTGACATGGTCAACATCATCCGAAAAGATCCACGCTTTGTAAAATTCTTACCGGCTTTTGTTTCCAGTTACCAGGATGTTCTGCAGAAATATTTTAAAAATGAGACTGTATTAAAAACCATGGGTTACCAGTCCCTTTATCTCGGATTGCCGCCGGCGTTAGTGCCGGGTGCATTTGCACTGCTGGTCTATTCAGAGCATACCGGAATCTATTATCCTCGCGGCGGGATGATCAAGATCCCGGAGGCGTTGCAGCGGGTGGGTGAACGCTTTGGAATGCAGGTCAGATTGAAGACCGCCGTGGAAAAAGTGATCATGGATGGCAGGCGTGCCAGTGGGGTTGTCCTGGAAGACGGAACCCAGATCACCGCGAAGGTGGTGGTATCCAATATCAACGCGCGGACCCTGTACCTGAATATGATCGGAGAGGAATACCTGCCGCCATTGGCTGCCCGCGGAATCAAGAGCTATGCTTACTCAAAGGCAGTGCCAATGATCTACCTGGGACTGAAAGGTAAGCCTCAATTGGAAGGACATCACAGTGTGATCGCTGCTTCTCCTGAAGACATCAACCAGTACTGGTGGAATTATGTGGATAAAGGCAAGCTGCTGGATGAAAATGTCGGGCTGATCTGCTGGCCGACATACTCTGATCCATCGCTGGCACCGAAAGGCAAGCATGTGGTCAATCTCATCCCGGAGGGTTTCTATAAACTAAAGGATACCAACTGGGTGGACGAGAAGCCGCGTTTCATCGAGCGCTCGCTGGAATATTTCTCCAGGGCTGCAGTCCCGGGCATGAAGGACCTGGTGGAAGTGGTCGATTGTTCAACCCCCCTCGATTATGAGCAGCGTTTGAGACTGCCGGAAGGCGCGATCTACGCCTTCCAGGAAGATCTGACAGCCCAGGCTGTGTTCCGACCGGCAGCACGTTCCAGAGTGGTGGATGGGTTATACCTGACCGGGGCATCCACACATCCGGGTGGCGGCGTTCCAACGACCATCGCATCGGGTATCATTGCTGCGAATTTGATCAATAAATACGAGCAGTAAGGAGGCAGATCATGTTTATTACCCTTCGAAAAATTAGGGCCATTATTACGATATTAGGATTAATTGCTCTGGGTGGGTATATCTGGTACAACAGCCTGGATGAGAGCCATAAGCGGACTGTATCCAATTTGGTCAAACAAATGCCTGACCTGCCTGGCAGATATGCAATTTGATCGTCAGCAACTTCATGTACAATTGAGTTAATTGACTGGAGCTATAAGATCGAATCTGCCTGATAAGCTGAAAACAAATCTCCTGTCAGGAATTCTGAATTTATTAACAAGACCAACCAGTTTAGCTGAATATACTGGTTGGTCATCAGGCGTTTGGATTCCGGAGGTGTCATGAATTATCGCATCGCTGTTGAAGATATGGAACCAAATCATTGGATAGCCTGGGTCCTTGATCTACCGGGTTGCTATAGTTCAGCGCAATACCTCCGCAAAGGCAATTAGTCAGGTGCCTTACAATATCTCCAGGTATTTTTCCTGGGTATCCAGTTATGAGAGTGACATTGTCATTCCCAGGGAAGTGATCAAGATCGATATCATTGAGTCTTTTCAGTCTTTTATAAATCCTGAAGATCCCAATTATATTGTCAACGCTTTCTTTGAGGATGATAAACACCCGCTCGGATATTGGGACGTCGTAATAGGACAGCGTCTGTTGGATTGGTCACGAAGCGAATTGATTAAGGTCATTCAAAATCTGGATGAACAAAAGCTCAATCTGCCCATTCCCAATGAAGTACGGGGAACAATCGCTGGAATAATCGATCATATTGCCGGTGCAGAAAATTGGTACTTCAGTATGCTTGACCTTTCCATAAAACGGACTGAATTGTCAGAAAAACCTCAAGAAAAGCTGGTTCAGGTTCGTCAAAACACGAAAGGGCAATTATGGAAACTGATTGGCGAAACCCGGATAGAAGAAAAGAGGGGTGAAATGTGGTCTGCCCGGAAAATTCTCAGACGGACTCTCTGGCATGAACAAGACCATACCCAGCATATTGAACACCTATTAACTGAACTGTAAGCATTTCATTGAATTAGATAACAATACCCAAAATAATCATTTCCCCCTTTTTTATGACTTTCCAAAAAGAACCAGTGAATTCCTGTAAGAGCTGGTGAAATGTAAGTAATTCTTACGATCTATATAACCAACAGGCTACTTTATGTTCGAAACGCGGTTCAAATTCCGGAGGGACTTGTACATCACACAGACCCTTGATGATCTTTGGGCAGCGGGGATGGAAACGGCAACCTTTAGGAGGTTTGATCAGGTTGGGAGGCTCTCCCAGGGGTATTTCTTTTAATACTTTGGCATTTTCGCCATTAGGATCAGAGGTGGCTGCAAGAAGCGCCCATGTATATGGGTGGGAGGCATTCTCAAGAAGATCGTCAACCCTGGCTTTTTCAACGATCTGACCTGCATACATGACAAAAATCCGTCTGGAAAAATACCTGACTGTTGAAAGATCGTGAGTAATATAGATCACAGCCAGATGCCTTTTCTCTTGAATACTACGCAAGAGTTTTAATATCTCCACCCGTGACCGAAGCATCCAGCATGGAAACCGGTTCATCAGCAACAATGAGTTTTGGTTCCAAGAGCATGGAACGGGCAATAATTATTCTTTGCTGTTGTCCACCGCTTAATTGGTGCGGGTATTTCTGTAAAAAATCTTCAACCGGATAGACTTTTACTTCCTCCATAGCTTTCCGGATACGGTCCATCCGTTCTTTCGGGTCCTTAATTCCATTAATGATCATGGGTTCAGAAAGGATCTTATTCACATTCATAAATGGGGCCATTGCTCCATACGGATCCTGCTGAATGTACCCCACTTTTGAGCGGAATTTATGCATTTCTTCCCGATTCATCTTGCTAATGTTCATTCCATCAAAAGTCACCTGTCCACTGGTGGGGCGATTGATACCCAGTATTGTTTTCATTAAACTGGATTTTCCACAACCGCTCTCGCCAACTATTCCAATCGCTTCACTGTTATATAGGTCAAAGCTTACACCATCCACGGCATGGACGTGGCCGGAAATACCAAAACCAAAACGTCTTAATTCAAACCATACTTTCAGATCCTGTATGGATAGAAGGATTTCATTATTCGAATTATCAACAATTTCAGTCATACCATTAATGCCAAGTGCTTCTTCCAGTAGGTTCATTGATCGATTTCTCCTGATTCTATTGATATAGCCAGCACTTCACCATGTGACCATTTTGATTAATAATTGGTGGCTCAAGATGGCATTTGTCGAATTGCCTGGGACAGCGGTCTTTAAAGCGGCATCCGGTTGGAGGATTAATTAAACTGGGTGGCTGTCCGACAATAAAATCCGGTTCTTTTTTACCTCTCAACCGCGGTACACTGTCCATTAGCTTTACCGAATAGGGATGCAAGGGTTCAATAAAAAAACTAATGGCGTTGTTAACTTCCACTATCTGACCGGCATACATTACTGCTACCGTATCTGCAAGTTCACTTGAAGTGGCAATATCATGGGTGATCAGGATATAACTAATTTTTAATTCCTGTTTCAATTTTTTAAGGATGTTGAATATATTCGCCTGAGTCAATACATCCAATGCTGAAGTTGGCTCATCCAGAATGATAAGGTTTGGCATGGTGATCAATGCCATAGCTAATGCGGACCGCTGCCGCATACCGCCACTTAATTCAAATGCATATCGATTTAAGAAGCTTGCAGGCACTCCGACATAATCGAACATTTTTTTAGCCTGATTTAGCGCCTCAGTTTTGGATCCACCATTGTGCAGGATATATGGCTCGGTTACCTGATCACCTATCGTCATCACGGGATTTAATGAATTCATTGCCCCCTGAGGTACCATCGACATCTGCCGCCAGCGGATCGTCTTCCGGAACTCTTCATCGGATAACGTCATAATGTCCGCTCCATCCAGCCATACTTTACCTGAATAGGATTGAACATTTTTGGGCAGTAATCGTAAGATCGCCTTGGCGAGGGAGCTTTTTCCGCAGCCTGACTCTCCGACCACTACTACAGCCTCGTCATGATCCAAATTAAAATTAACTTTATCGACAGCTTGAACGACACCTTTCTGAGTACAGAAGTGCAGTTCCAAATCTTCCAAATTTAATAGGGACGTTTTTACCATGATTATTGTCCTCGCAAACGTGGGTTAAATACCCGGTCCAGTGCATACCCGACGAATGAGAAGGCCAGCCCGGTGATCATTAAGAAAAATGATGGTTCCAGGACCCAGTAGTACCAACCCTGGTACAGTGCACCCTGTGATAATGAATCCTGAATGATTTTTCCCCACGTTGGAAGAGTTGGATCCCCAAGCCCGAGGATCGCAAGGGATGCTTCCAGAAACACAAAAGACGGAACCAGGACTATGAATTGAGGGATCAACATGGGAATAAGGCGTGGAACCATGTACTGCATAATGACCCGCATATCGCTTGCGCCATAAGTTTTAGCAGCCTCAATATATGGCGACTCTTTTACCTGCAAAAAAACCGCTCTGAATGTTTTTATTCCCTGGCCAAAAATACTAAAGATGATCACAGCACTCAGGATCACAAATATACTGCGTGAATAAAATGTACCGATCATGATGAGTATCGGTAAAAAAGGCAGGACCAGGTTGACTTCAGTGACACGCTGAAGTATCGTATCTACCCAGCCTCCAAACCATGCGCTGATACCGGCGATGATCAATTGTGAAAGCGACGTACCGACTGCTGCCAGTAGACCAAACAGCAAGGCGATGGGGGTTCCCCAAAGGAGTGCGACTCCTAAATCTCTGCGTAAATGATCCGTCCCCGCCCATCCAGCCAGCTTACCATACACCACCAATTCGGTGAAAACATCAGACGATTTATCGAAGGTGATCACTTCTATCTTTAATTTATAGTCACCTTGCACTGGACGTGATGATTCATTTCCACCGGGGGGCAGAAATAAACCTTTTGTCGCAACCAGATTATTCAGTTTTCGGGTAACTTTTGGGTCCTGATCGATTCGGTATGTATATTTTGTGTCAATCGAGAAACTGCCAAGCCGGGTTTCTTTTCCATCCGGTGCGACCCATGTCAACCCGACAAACGGTGCTTTTTCAGTAAAAGTTGACTGAAAATATAGCGACATATCGTCAGCAAAGTCGTCATAGGTGTAGTGGATTGGCAGGAGGATAGTAATTACTTTCCCCTTGGATGTATCTTTGACTGTCTTGATCGCTGATGGGTCCCCGCTATCAATAACAATCGTCTCTGGTAACTTGTCTTTACGAAACCAGTTAATCCATACTGGTCCAGCATTTTTTGGATTCTTGTACCAATCTTCTTCACTCGCCCGCCACAATGAAATAGCTTTGGAATAAGGTATTGAAGTTACCGCATAAACAGATAATACAGCCAGCCCTAAGATTATTAATACACCTATGATAACCGTTGGATAACGAAAGATATCTTTTATCGATTTCAACATTGTTTTATCCTCCAACTTTCACGCGCGGATCCACCAGGGCATAGACCAAATCCAGGATAAAAACCGTTATGGCCAGCAGGTACGAAAAAATGACGGTCTCTCCAATAATGACCGGGGTGTCAAATAAACCCACCGCCTGAAATAAGGCGCGGCCTAAACCAGGCCAGTTGAAGATCGTTTCAAAGATCGGTGCTCCGATCCAGGATCCGATAACCAGTAGGGCGAAGCTGGTAATAATCGTTGGTAATGTTGGGCGAAGGATGTAATTGCTTTGGATCGCTCGAGAAGATAAGCCTTTTGCCTTTGCCATTTCAACGTAATCTTCACTTGAATAGATCAGGAAAAATGTTCTCCAGGAAAAAATGCTCAAAAATATGGAACTGAGCGTGTAGGCCATCACCGGTAAGATCATATGCTTAAGCAAACTTAGAATGTAAAGAATTTTGGATGCGGGTGGAGGAGAATCGACCATGCCCCCAAAAGGCAATATTCTCAATACAGAAGCAAAGATCAGGATGATAAATATTCCATAGAACCAGCCAGGTGCAGATGATAAGGGGGTTAACGCAACTGCGATCTTATCCAGAATGGATCCATATTTTCTTGATAGACCTAATGCAACTACTAACGCCAGTAAAAACAGGATGATATCTGACACCCCGAATAGCACCAGGGTAGGAGGTAAACGCTCTAATATGATCGTCCGCACCGAATTTGCACCAGAATTGCTTACCATATTGAAAGCCCGGCCAAGGTTAAGAGTTATTGCATTTTTTAGGAAGTTGAAGCTGCGAATGGCGAATGGTCGATCTAAACCCAGTGCGTGAATTCGAGATTGGATTTGATCCTGCGACATTGAAGCGCGCTGCTCGATCGTCAAACTCCGTAAAGCAGGATTTCCAGCCATTTTTGAATTAACATCTTCACGTATCTGGGCAATTCTGATCGTATCGACATACCCGCCCATATTTGCAATTAATATTGTTATATATAGGCTCACAACCACAGTTGTGATCATGGTTATTAGACGAACTGCCGTATATTTTGTAATCCTGATGAGAGTTTTTAACGCGACAGACTGTGTTTTTGGTTCGGAAATAGTTGGAGCAGCATCGTAAGTAATCTCCTCGATCATAGTCTCCGTCCTTTCAAAAAGTAATGGATAGGAGCAGTAGGCGTGCCCCTATCCATCATGCCTAAGATGTTAGGATAGGCTAATCCATCTGATTACTTGGTTACAACAAACTCAACTGTTTCAAAAGCAGGTAGACTGACTGTTTTGGAAGCAGCAGCTACGGAGAGTTTTGAAGTTCCTTCAGTTAATTGTGCGGTAACTTCGGGACTGAGTGTGATACTGTACTGACCATCAGCAACAAAATCAACTTTACCTGTGTAAATGGATTCTCCATTGCTGTTGAACAATGTGTAAGAGATCGAATCAATACTCTTTACCGGATAGGGTTGATCTCCGAATTTGAGAGAAACATCAAAGATAGTCTCTTCTCCTGCGATTACTGCTGTTGGACCTTCTACTGCCAGGGTCATCATTTCTGGTGAGCTGAAACCTGCGAATTGATCTGACGGGAATAGATAGTTCTCATTGCGGACGACTGTGATCGATCCTTCAACCGGGAAAACCTGATCAATGATATATGGTCCAGTTCCAATAACCATGTGTTTATGAGCTGCATAGAATGCCTTCAGGTTGTTATAACGGGCAACAGCCTCGTCAGCAGTCACATATGCTCCCATCGTTGGTGCAAACGGGATGTACTTATCAGCAATATATTGGTCGACATATGCCATCTGTACTTCGAGGGTTGGACCGGATACCTGGCTGGTGTAATCAACTTCTTTCAAAGTAGATTTATTTTTGGTGAATGCCATCTTTCCGTCTGCTTCCCCTTGAATAGCGGGCGCCAGGTTATGCCAGGCCATCATTCCGCCAGCATAGGACGTGAGTGTGTAGTAATTCGGGAACCAATCTTTTGTATTGTTTTCTGCGTCCAACTGGTACTGGTCATCAAATGTTTCAATGGTCAGTGGGTCTGTCGATACGATCCTTACTCCCTTGAAATGATTCAAGAAAGTTGTGAGGCTCGCACCCATGTCTTCATCGTATATCTTGCTTTCAGCTTTTCCGGGATCGAAATGCATGATCAGATTGAAGACAAAATCTGCCGGGGTGAAAGGACTGCCATCGTGCCAGGTTGTTTTCCATAGCTCTGGTATGTAAACTACGGTATTTTTTATTTTGGCAGTTTGAGTCCAGGCCGGGTCAGCGGCATGTTTTTCGGCTGCAGTTATAAATTTCTGATTGGTTGCATCCCAATCCACCCAAGCGTCGTCAGGCACAACTAATTCTTTTGCAAAGCTAAGGGTTGTCCAACCACTCTGTGGTTCAGCAATAGGCAAGCCTTCCTCTGCAAGGACTTCTGATTTTTGGACCAATTTGGGCATTAACAAGCCGGTGTATGGGTTGTAAATGATCCCATAATCAACTGTCATTCCACGAACGATATTATCGTCGACCCAGTTTGAGCCAGCAACAGGATTCCATGCATCCACCAGTAAGGCAGAGTTAGCTATTTTTACTTCACCACCCTCGTTTCCTATCTTCCGGACAGTGAATGGGAAAAGTTGTGAGCCAAAACCGGCAGCCAGGTCAGAAGCTCCCTCAACCTTATTTGAAAATGCTTCAAAGGATATAGAGTCATTTATCCAAACACCCCACCATGACTCTTCCATGGACATCGGTACAGCCTTGGCAAAAAGTTCCCGCCGCTCGTCCATGCTTTTAAAGTTATTGGTATATAGATCATCAGACATTTTCAAAAGCTCGGCTGAAGGCTGATATGCATTCATAACAGTGATCTGGGTCAGTTTACCGGTGTTGTACTGATCAAAATTAAGACCTTCATCCCGGTAGATCTGTGGGCTGATCCAGCCGGCCGTATAATAATTGAATGTACACGGTAGTGGATCACCCTGCCAGATCGGGGCAGCTTCGACACGGATCTTTTCCTGCCGGTCAACTGTGAATCCCAACAATTCCATTTGGTTGGCAAAATAGTTACCAATTTCCTTCCGTTTGTCTTCGGTTCTGATCAAACCTATTACAACCACGGGTTTACCTTTGTATTGCCATTTGCCATCAGCTCCCATTGTTGCACCGAGGGTTGGCATCTGGGCATTGACAACAGCTTTCGCTTTTTCCAAATCGTAGGCATATTTGGTTTCAACTGCGCCAAAAATGTCAGCATAACGGGCATAATCTGGAAATGCTGTGGTGAAGGGGGAATATTTTGCTTTGGCAAGTCCACCAAAAATTTCCTGGACTACGTAGTTTCTATCAACTGCCCAGTTCATTGCTTCCCTAATTTTCATATCTGTGAAGGGATTGAGTAAATTGGTATCGGTGCACTGAACAGTGTTGAATAAGATCTGGTTACTGCTTCCATATACTTTTGCGCTGGATAGGCTTGAATCAGCCAGGACTTTATCGTATACGTCAGCTTTATCGATAGTAGCTGAATATAAGTCGATTGCTCCAGCTTGAATCTGGGCAACGGCTGGTTCAGCATCTGGTATGGCGGAGAATATAATCTTGTCCAACCAGCCGCCTAATCGTGATGTCTTCGGCTGTTCCACAACCACGGGTTGAGTGGGGGCCGGAGCCGGTTCATTGGTTGGAGATTCTGGTGCAGTTGTATTAGCTGGAGGATTTGTATTTTGTGGAATTTCTGTGGATGGAGCAGCCCCATTGCAGGCTACCAGGAATAAACTTAGTACAACTAGAATGCTTAATACCTTCATCAATTTCAGTGACATACGTTTTCTCCTCTTCATGATTTTTTGGTTCTGGATATTATTTGGAACGAGTACTTTTATTGGCCACCTCCTCGTTTGTAAACACAGAACAATGCATATTTAGTTATTACAGGGTGTTGGGTTTCTTATAATAAAAATATAGCAATCTGACCGGGAAACTACATGCTACCTGGTGCGGGTTAAATACAATCTGATGGTATGGTTTCATACACCTACTCAAGGATTGCCAGGTGATAAAATAAACCCCCTTACAGGAGGGGTGAAATACAATCCGTATATTTATCAAAAACCGAATACATCATCTATAATGTTCATACGTGTATTTATTTCCAACCTTATTGGGTGTCCTGTCAATTTAGGAAAAGATGAGTAGATTACGGTTTTTATGGTCGGTATTATTTACCATCCCGCTGGTTTCCTGTTTAAGTACCGGGACATCGAGCATTGCTACTTCGGTTCCAGTTCAACCAACTCCAGTATTTGTAAACCCGATCTATCAACACCCAGAACCCTGGAGCACCATTCGATTTAACTCTTTAAATGTAGAGGATGGCCTTTCTCAGAGCACAGTCAGAGCAATCATCCAGGATAGGCAGGGTTTTTTATGGATTGGTACGGAAGATGGTTTGAATCGTTATGATGGATTTAATTTCAAAACCTATCGGCCGGATCCCGATGACCCTGCGAGTTTGACTGATCGCTATATATTGGATCTCTATGAAGACAGTGAAGGATATCTGTGGGTCGCTACACGCCAAGGCGGATTGAACAAATATGATCCAAGAACTGATAAATTCTCAACTTTCCGACATATTCCCGATGACTCAACGAGTTTAAGCTCAGATACAGTTCGAAGTATTCTCGAGGATAATTCAGGGAGGCTCTGGGTAGGAACGATTGCCGGATTGGATTGCCTGGATAAAAAAACAGGTAATATCGATCATTACCGTTATTTGCCCGATGATCCGGGTAGCTTGAGCAGCAATAAAATAACTTCCCTTGCCGTGGATAAAAAAGGAATTCTGTGGGTCGGAACCGTGGATGCAGGAATCAATCAATTTGATCTGGAAACTAAAACCTTCAGGCATTTTCGTAATGAACCAACGGATCTGACCACAATTAGCGGAGATAGTATTCGATCCATCCAGGTAACTCCGAATGGAGATCTCTGGATCGGAACATCTGATGGTTTGAGTAGATTTAATCCTGACACTGGTCAATCCATTCGGAGATGGATCACATCTGCACAGTCAACGACCAGATCTCCCCATGAAATAATGACAACTTTCGTTGACCGGAGCGGAAATTTATGGGTTGGGACTGTCGATCAGGGGTTGGATCGGTTTGATGAACAAACAAATAAATTTATCAATTATCACCATATTCCCGCTCTTCAAGATACCTTAAGCAATAACACTGTTTTATCGATCTATGAAGATCGGGAGGGAGTTCTATGGGTGGGAACCTATGGGGGTGGAATAAATAAATACAATCGTGGTCAGGATAAATTTAGTTATTACCGAAATAATCCTGAGAATCCGGATAGCCTGACAAGTGATATTGTGTTTAATTTTTCAGTTGACCCGACAGGTGTCACATGGGTTGCCACAGCGGATGGGTTGGAAAGATTTGATCCGGTTACCGGAAAATTTCTCCATTATAAGCATGTCACGAAGCGGCCTGGCAGTTTGAGTAACAATCGGGTTTGGTTCGTTTTCCGCGATGGTAAAAAACAGCTATGGGCAGCCACCAATGATGGACTGAATCGATTGGATGAACCAACCGGACAGTTTATCCACTATTTCCATTATGATAAGGACCCGGGAAGCATAGCAGATAATATCGTTTATACAATATTTGAAGATAGATCCGGTGAGTTATGGTTTGGTACTGGACAGGGACTCGACCGGTATGACAGGGAGATGAATAAATTCATTCATTATCGCGATCCGAATAAACCGCTTGATGATGGGGTGGATTCGGTGTCTGCCATTTCGGAAGACAATACTGGCAGATTATGGGTTGGGACAAATAACTCGGGGCTTTTTACATTAGACTCAGACAGGAAGTCATTTACTTATTACAAGCATGACCAAAACAGTCAAACCAGCATCAGTAATAACCTTATCCTGGCGATCACACCGGATACTTCCGGGGTTGTTTGGATTGGAACTGACAGCGGATTGAACAAATATATTCCCGAATCCGATTCATTTGAGACTTACACTGAACAAAATGGTTTACCCAACGAAGTGGTCTATGGAATCGTGGGCGATATTAAAGGTAATCTCTGGTTAAGCACAAATATGGGTATTTCCCGCTTTGATCCAAAGACGAAAACATTCCGTAACTTCACAGTCAAAGATGGCTTGCAGGGAAATGAATTCAATACCGGTGGTTATGGAAAGGGAGATGATGGGTCCATCTTATTTGGTGGAATCAACGGATTTAATATTTATCATCCTGAGGATATTCAAGATAATCCATATATCCCGCCAGTGGTAATCACAGATTTGTTGGTTAATGGGCAACCGGTTCAGTCTGATACATCTGTCCCCTGGTTGGAAAATATAAGCATAAAATGGCCGCAAGATTCATTTGAATTTACGTTTACTTCATTAAGTTATGCAGAACCACAGAACAACCAATTTGCATATAAGCTGGATGGATTTGACGAAGATTGGAATATGACCGGCGATAACCGGACTGGACGTTATACCAACCTTCCCGGTGGAAGTTACACACTCCGACTTAAAGCATCGAATAGTGATGGGGTTTGGAATGAAGCCGGTAAAGCTATTCAGGTGGTGGTGTTAGCACCTTTCTGGAAAACCTGGTGGTTCATCGGGGTTATTCTGATCGCTGTTTTTGGCTGTATCGGTATTGTCTACCGTTTACGACTTCGCAGTGTTGAGAAACAAAAACTTGAGCTTGAAAGGTTAGTCAACGAACGTGCGAGCAAGATCGAACAACTGTTTGAACAAAACAAGGAATTGGCAGTTATAGAAGAGAGAAATCGCCTGGCACGGGATCTCCATGATAGTGCCAAGCAAAAAGCATTTGCCAGCCTTGCCCAACTAGGGACAGCACGGGGCCTCATAAACATCGATATTAACGGCGCAAAAAAGCATTTGGCGGAAGCAGAAAATTTGGTCTATGAAGTAATACAAGAGTTAACCTTTCTGATCCAGGAAATGTACCCGATCGCCTTAAAGGATAAGGGTTTATCTAACGCCCTGCGGGAATATGTTTTTGAATGGGAAACACGCAACGATATTCGGGTAAATTTGCTGATAGAAGGTGAAAGTAATTTACGATTGGAAATTGAACAGGCGATCTACCGGATCATCCAGGAATCCCTGGCGAATATCGCCCGTCACAGCCATGCTACACAAGTGGAATTCTTTGTAAAGTACAATTTAGAAAATGTTGAAGTCAATATTTGCGACAATGGGCAGGGATTCGATCTTGACCAAAAACCCAATGGAATTGGACTGCGTTCCATGCGGGAACGGGCAAAAAGTGTTGGTGGAACCCTTGAGATCAAATGTTCAAACGGAAATGGAACCCGGGTGATCATTAATATCCCTATAATTAGGCAGGTAGAATTAAGCGGAGGTCAAAATGTCTGATCCCATCAGCATTATTATTGTTGATGATCATGAAGTGGTTCGGAGTGGAGTTCGTTCTTACCTGATGACCACTTCCGATTTCGATGTTATTGGTGAGGCAGCCTCAGGTGAAGAAGCCATCAAGTTGGTCACAGAACACATTCCGGATGTGGTATTAATGGATCTCATTATGCCTGGAATGGACGGCGTCGAGACGACCAGGCAGATCAAGAAGATCAGCCCGCGAACCCAGATCGTGGTGCTTACATCTTTTCATGACGATGACCACATCTTCCCGGCGTTAAAAGCTGGAGCCATTTCTTATATCTTAAAGGATATGAAAATGGAAAAGCTGGTCGAGGCATTGCATCGGGCTATCAACGGAGAGGTTACACTCCACCCGCTGGTGGCAACCCGGGTGCTGCAAAACCTGAGAGGTGAGCACAATTCGGATGAATCATTCTATGCTGACCTGACAGAACGTGAGCTGGATGTGCTTAAACTCATCGCCAACGGAATGACGAACAGCCAGATCGCTGAAAAACTAGTCATCACCGAAAACACGGTCAAAGGCCATGTGAGTAACATCCTCAGCAAACTACATGTTGCTGACCGCACTCAGGTGGCGGTTTATGCCTGGCAAAAAGGGATCGTTAAGCGATAAATGTATCAAAATGAATAAAGATAACCATTAGACACGGACTTTTGCGGGTTCTTTTACGAAATACAGACAAAGCCAACCGATTAAATAGCCAAGGGCGGCGATCACATACATCCAAGGCGCGCCGAACAGGTCATACGCCATCCCAGTGAGTGGTGTTGCAAAGATGTTGATGATATTTATCAGGGTAACTGTATAAAGAGCCATGACGGTTCCCCGAGCTGGATCGGGCAGGAGATCACTTATATAACGGATACCGGCGATAGTGTAAAAGCTGAAGGATACTCCAGCCAGAACCCTGGTGATGATGATCATGGCTACAGACGGGAAGAAATAGACCATTAGCCTCAGGACGGCATAACTCAGCATCGAAAATAGCAACAATTGCCGGGCGGAGGATTTTCCTCTTAGAAGGCGGTCTGTCCAGGGCATCATGGGCAGCTCAACAATCGCTCCTATCATTCCTGCCACACCGATGAGAAATTCAGAAGAACCCAGGTTATCCATATAAAGGATCTCAAATTGCTGCACACCGCAGTTACCGATACCGATCGCAATCAGCAATAAACCATAACCAATAGCGGCGGGGTTATGCAAGAGTGTTTTAATGACTGAAAATATCGAATGTGAAGTCTCGCTATGATTTCTTTTCGTGTTGAGCCAGTTATGGTTAATGAAAATTAGGGATATTGCCGCAAGAATCATTGTGGCCGAAGTCCCGACAAAAATGATGGATATTCCTTTTTGTTCTATCAGCCAGCCGGCGATCAGTACAATTGGGCACCAGCCTACCGAAGCCCAAACCCGAATGCTGCCAAATCCGGTTCGGGTGGATTCTGTGACGGAAACAGCAAGGGAATCAGAGAGGGGACTGATGGCTGCGAATGCGATGATACGTATCGCATTGATGACCAGGATCAATAAGAAGGTCACCTGCTGACCCAAAATAATTGCCAAGACTGCAGTGGCGATGAGAGAGATCTGCAGGATCAACCGTCCCTTGCCGCTTTTCACTGCGATATCTGTCCAAATGGGAGAAAAGATCAATGCCATGAGCGCAGAAATCGAAGCGATCCAACCGATCTGGGCGCCATTTAATCCCTGACGGGCACAGAAAAGGTTGAAGAAAGGCCAGAAGAATCCCAATCCCCCCAACCACAAGAAATAATAGATCCGCATGGTCCACAAGTTACGGGAAGAATCAATTCGGTCATCAGACGTCATAACAATTATTTTACATTGGATTACATATTTTATTCAATGGACATTTGAAACAGGTGATAATAGCGGAAAGTGGACATAATTTCGAACCTTGTATGCTTGTACCAATACATGCTATAATCATATTCAATAAATGAGTAATCAATAAATGAATATAATTGATAATCAAAGGAGATGAATATGAAATTATTTAAGAGTTTATTTTTGTCAGTGTTAATTACAGCTATCATGGTATCCTGCACTCCTGCAGCCACTCCAACAACAGTGCCAGTTACTATACCAGCAACGCCGGAGTCGGTCCCAACCACTGTACCACTAACACAGGTTCCAGAACCAACGAAAGTTGAACCTAGAACCCTGACTGTTTTGGCTGCTGCTTCATTGACTGAATCATTCACTGAACTGGGAAAAACCTTTGAAACCCAGAATCCGGGAGTAACTGTTACCTTCAACTTTGCCGGTTCCCAGCAGTTGGCATTACAGCTTGATCAAGGCGCAGAAGCTGATGTATTTGCCAGCGCCAGCAAGAAATATATGGACGCTGCTGTAACCTCCAAGAGGGTTACAAAGTATGATGCCAAGACATTCGTGACGAATCGCTTGGTGGTCATCTTTCCTAAGGAGAATCCCGCAGGTTTGACAGAATTGAAAGATCTTGCCAAGCCGGGTCTCAAGCTTGATTTGGCTGATAAATCAGTCCCTGTAGGTCAATATTCACTTGATTTTCTTGATAAGGCTGTAAAGGACACTACATTTGATCCTCAGTATAAAGATAATGTGATTACTAATGTTGTTTCGTACGAAACAGACGTCAAAGCCGTTTTAAATAAAGTAGCTTTAGGCGAAGCAGATGCTGGGATAGTTTATATCACTGATTACAACACGATTGCTGACAAGCTAGGGAAACTCGATATTCCTGATGCCCTCAATAGTATAGCAACATACCCCATCGCAGCCATCACCGACAGTAAAAATGCTGACCTGGCAAATGGCTTTATAACCCTCGTGCTCTCACCTGCAGGCCAAGAAGTTATGGCTAAGTATGGATTTATTCCAGCGGTCACTGGTTCAAGCTCCGAAGGTGGATACATGGTCACCGACGCTCTTGGCCGTGCTATCCGGTTTGATAAAGCCCCTGAGAAAATTGTCCTGGCAGGTAAAGCCCTTTTTATGGTTGCCGATGCTGTTTACCTGTTCCCCGAAGCCGGCAAACGAATTGTTGCGCTTGGTTCCACTCAACAGGGCTCGAATAGCTTTATACCGATGATCGACTCAACCTTCAGCGCCAAAATAACCCTTGATAGCAGCGCCGGTGCGGAACAAATCGCCGCTGCCCAACCTGACTGCGTCATCATGAAAAGCACAAATGCTTCAACCTTAGGAAAATCACTGGAAGCTATAAAAATCCCCGTAGTATACCTGGATTTTGAAACACCGGATCAATATCAGCGCGATCTGAAGACTTTAGGACAGCTATTCCAGAACCCTGACCAGGCTACCAAACTGGCTGCCTATTATAAAGGCAAAGCTGATGCGATTGCCAAAACTGTCTCGGGCTTAACGGATGAGCAGAAACCTCGCACCCTGGTAGTGTATTACTCTGAGAAAGATGGCGCGGTGGCATTCAATGTTCCGCCAATGGGCTGGATGCAGACGCTCCAAATTCAACTAGCCGGTGGAAGCCCCGTCTGGGAAGATGCCAGCCCCGGTACTGGTTGGACAAAAGTTAATCTTGAACAGGTTGCAGCCTGGAACCCGGATGTGATCTTCGTGGTTGCCTATTTCAATCCAGTCAACGATGTGGTGACGATGCTGAAAGCTGATCCCCAATGGAAAGGTTTAGGCGCAGTGAAAGCTGACAAAGTTTACGGTTTTGCCACAGATGTATATAGTTGGGACCAATCCGATACCCGTTGGGTGTTAGGATTGACCTGGGTAGCTGCTAAACTGCACCCGGATCTCTTCCCCGGATTAGATATCACGAAAGAAGCGCAAGCTTTCTACAAAGATCTATATGGAATGGATGAAGCTTCGTTTCAGAAAAATATCCAACCTCTTTTTACTGGAGCTATTAACTGAATCAAGAAGGAGCCCTCACACCTGTGAAGACTTTGACCCGCACAGTCAGCCGCAGCCAGGCATTGGTGTGGCTGGCCGTGTTGCTTGTTGGGGTGTTCCTGATCTCAGTCTTCCTGGGTCGCTATCCCTCTCCAGGGTTAATGACCCCGAACCGGCTTTCCACCGACGACTTAGCCCGATCTCTGGTTTTCAACCTGCGGGTTCCACGTTTGTTGACAGCTGTACTTTTGGGAATGTCATTATCCGCAGCGGGAGCAGTCTTTCAGATGATTTTTGGCAATCCGCTGGTTGAACCTGGATTTCTTGGCGTTTCCCAGGGGGCTTCCTTTGGTGCGGCATTTAGCATTATTTTTCTGACGCATTCTGCCTGGGCAGTACAAACATCGGCTGCATTGTTCGCATTTTTAGGCTTAGGACTCTCTTATCTTATGGCTCGCCGGGTGCGTTATGGTGGATGGGTACTACGTCTAATCCTTGCTGGCATTGCTGTGTCAGCTTTGTTTTCCTCTGGTTTAGGGGTACTAAAATATGTTGCTGATCCATTAAGTCAGCTCCCGGAAATTACTTTCTGGTTACTTGGAGGGTTATGGAGTATTACCTGGCCTCAGTTCCTATCCATTTTACCTGCAGTTATTATTGGACTTTTTATTGCTTATAGAATGCGATGGAGAATTAACTTACTTTCGCTTAACGACGAGACTGCATTTTCTCTAGGAGCTGCACCTGGTCGCGAACGTACCCTTTTGTTGGTCGCAGCAGTTATAGCTACTTCAGCAGTGATATCTGTAGCTGGCATGGTGAGTTGG
Source organism: uncultured Chloroflexia bacterium (assembly GCA_963827895.1). Lineage (GTDB taxonomy): Bacteria > Chloroflexota > Anaerolineae > Anaerolineales > Anaerolineaceae > PNON01. Next base: position 110,377 of record CAWHCY010000005.1, read on the forward strand.
GTCGGGTTGATCATTCCCCATATAGCCAGAAGACTGTTTGGATCCGATGCTCGTTATGTTTTACCAGCTTCCATGTTAATTGGAGCAACTTTCACAGTCATTTGTGATGATTTGGCCAGGGTGCTATTTGCCGGTGAGATTCCTCTGGGAATCCTGACTTCGTTACTTGGTGCAGTAATTTTTATGGGGTTAATGTTGCGCCAAACAAATCTGGTGCAGAAATGAATCGAAATAGCTTAGTAAAATTCGACCAAGTCTCATTTGGTTACCCGGCAGCTTCACTACCTGTAATGAAGGAATTCGACCTGGAGATTGGATCAGGAACCATTACAGCAATCTTGGGACCAAATGGGGCTGGAAAAACCACCTTTTTACATTTAGCTCTCGGTTGGCTCAAACCTCAGAGTGGTAAAATCCTGATCGATCGACGCCCTTTAGGCGATTATAGCCGGAGAGCTTTGGGTCAATGCATTGGGCTGGTACCGCAAAGTGAACACACCCCATTTGCTTATTCTTTATTGGAGTTTGTCCTTTTAGGTCGAGCTCCTCATCTTCCTACACTGGCAATGCCTGATATAGAAGATTTTAAAATCGCAGTGGATTCATTGGAGCAGGTAGGACTTAGTGATATGAAAGACCGCTCTATTTTAAATTTAAGCGGCGGTGAACGTCAACTGGTTTTAATTGCACGGGCAATGACTCAACAACCCCGCCTATTATTACTGGATGAACCCACATCTCACCTGGATCTAAGCAATAAAGGGCGGGTAATACACATACTACGTGAACTCTCGGAGAAAGGTGTTACCATCGTTTATACAACCCACGAACCGGAAGTTGTTTCAGCCCTGGCGACCCACCTGGTATTAATGCAAAAAGGGCAGGTGCAAAAATCCGGTACACTGGACGAGGTTTTTAACAGCCAGGATTTGAGTCTGCTGTATCAAATGCCAGTGTCTGTGGTTAATATCTCTGGTAAAAGGGTGGCGCTTTGGACATAAAGTCACCGGGTGATGAAATTCCATTATTGCCAGAATCGTTTGAAAATGGTTCCATACTGGTCATTACCGGTGCGCGCGGAATTGGAAAAACGATTTACTGTCAAAAAATCGTAGAGGAATATAGAAAAGCCGGATTAAAGGTTTCCGGTATCTTATCACCTGGAAGGTATGTAGATAATCACAGAAATGGGATTTTTACAGTTGATTTGGCCGGCAATGAAAAAAGGTTGCTTTCAAGTATCATTCCGGGTGAAATTGATGGCATCTGGTTTGGTTCCTGGATGTTTGATAGTAATGTATTTGATTGGGGTAATCAAAGTTTAATGAATATAGTAAAGACTGATGTCCTTGTTATCGATGAGCTTGGCTTTCTGGAGTTTGATTTGAAAGCAGGTTGGATAGCGAGTTTTGAGGTCTTAAATAGAAAAAACTACAGGTTGGCGATTGTTGTTGTACGGCCAGAATGTATAGAATCATTATCGGCGAGAGGGTTTCACTTCCATATCAAAGAGGTTCTTATTCCACCGCCACCATCACATTGGAAGCTTTGATAACTGCAAATACTTCTTTACCCTCTTTTAATTCCAAGCTTTCCACAGATTCCTTGGTGATGACCGAAACAATGGTTTCCCCGGCCGCCGTAACAATAATGACCTCGGAATTGACTGCTCCTGGAATGATCTTCTTGACCTTTCCCTTTAATACATTGCGTGCACTGATCTTCATAATTATCTCCTGAATGAAGCTGGAATTTGGATCTATTTTATCTTTACTAAATTCATTATAACCACGCTTGTGAGTTATCAGGCGGTGTGTACAAGAAAATTTCAACCGTGCCTATGAAGGCAATCCAACCTTGGCTCAGTGATCAGTATTAATCCGGATATTATTGTTGATGTTATTCCATGGATTCCCAAATGTTATAATAGCTTTCAATTACATCCACAGTTCAATAAGGAATAAGTTGCTTGAATAAGCCTCCCCGTTATTTTCGCGAACCCTTTAATGGAATATCCCATCTCATCGGCGCCATATTATCTTTGATCGGATTTGTTTACCTGATGTTCAGGGGATGGGGAGATATGACCAGGGTAATTGCTTACCTGATCTACGGTATCAGCCTAATCCTATTATTCTCAGCCAGTGCAGCATATCATTTGATCCATGCCAGTGATAGGGCCATGCTTGTCTTGCGCAAATTCGACCATACTGCCATTTATCTGTTGATCGCTGGATCGTACACCCCCATGTGTCTCATCTTTTTTGAAGGTTTCTGGCGGTTTGGAATGCTGACGATCATTTGGAGCATGGCTCTGGTAGGGATCATTGTGAAGTTATTTGTGATCAAGGCTCCCCGCTGGGTTACAGCCGGCCTCTACCTGCTTATGGGATGGACATGTGTCATGGCGATCGGTGAGATGATCCGGACAATGCCGGCAGGTGCATTCATCTGGTTAATACTAGGTGGACTATTTTACACCGTCGGAGCAGTCATATACATCACCAGGAAATTGGATTTCAAGCCGGACGTTTTCGGTTTCCACGAAGTCTGGCATATTTTTGTGATCCTGGGTGCTGCCAGCCACTTTATCATGATCGCAGTTTTTACTGTATAAATAACTATACAAAGCTATATAATTAAATATACAGTTTTTGCGCCATTTGTATATTTATTATGGGGTTACATCAGCATGTTATCCCACCAATGCCATTTCATCGATTTCATTGCACTAAAAACCCCGGAAATGATATTTTCTAGAACTGTATCAGATCAGGAGGTGGGGTATGCGTCAGTTCAAGGTCTTGGTTTTTTCAATCATCATTTTAGTATCCATGCTGGCATGCAGCATCGGGGGAAGCACCAATGAAGTTGCAAAGCTAAAAAGTACAATAGAATCCCTAAAAAACACAATTGAACCAGCCATTCAATCCAAAGTTGAAACAGCGATCCCAAATAATCCATCGCAGTCTGACAACTCTACAATGGAAATGCCAACCCTCAGATGCTGGAATTGATCGGACAGCATGGTGGTAGTTCCGGGGCAATTGTGGTGGATGGAGGGATTGCTTATATCGGGCAGGGACCCCGAGTTGTCGTTGTCGATATTTCAGCAGCGGATGCACCCCGGGTTTTGGGCGAGACAAAAGTACTTCCAGGCCTGGTTGAAGGGATCAGCCTTGTTGGCAAAACGATCTTCCTCGTAACCAAGTATGGTGGATTGTATAGTTTCGATATCAAGGATCCAACCAATCCAAAGTTACTCGGAGAATTCATACCGGAAATACCCGGATGTGACGCCATTGAGGTTGTGTCTGAAACAGCTTATATAGCCTGTAATTCAGGCGGGTTATTGATCGCTGATATTTCAGACCCGGTGAATATGAAGGCAATAGGACAGGGTTCCGAAACTGGGGCAATGACCGCCATCAAAGTGGTTGGTGATTATGCTTATATAATCGATATCACAGCACATGGTTTAGCGACCTATGACATATCCAACCCTGCAAAGCCAGTTAGAACCGGGTTATTCAAGGTGGAAGATGTACCCGGAGACAGTCCCGAAGCGTATAGTTTTGCAAGTATTTCGCTATGTGGTGAGTTCCTTTGCCTGGCAGGTGGTGGTTCAGGTTTGGTTGTGCTTAAGTTAGATGACCCTGCAATTCCGGTGTTTGCAGGCAGATATGACACTGGTTACGCGTCAGGAATAACTCAAATTGATAATTTGGTCTACCTGGTGGATGACATCGAAGGGGTGTATGTGCTCGATTATTCGAACCCGAAAGCCATTAAACAGGTGGGAATGCTGCCTGCCTCGGTTGGCGACTGGGAATTATCGGTCACTGAAGTCTATGAAAGACCTGTAACAGCTTTTGCCCAACGGTTGTACATTGCAGATCAATCCTGGGGGATCACGATCATCGATGCCATGGATCCAGGGAATATTAAACGCATCGGGCATTATCAAACTCCCGCTCCCGAAGCATTATTCGATATCACTGTTCTGGGTGACTATGCATATATCATCGGAAAAGATAGCGGATTCCGCATCCTGGATGTATCCGATCCATCGAAAATAACTGAAGTAGCTTTCGATGACAGCCGGAAAAACTTATACACACAGAGTCCGACAGCATTGATCGTCGAAGACCAATTTGCTTATATATCAGATTCAAATTATCCATTTCATATTTATGACATCTCCAATCCCTCTACACCGCTGCAAATGGGAGCAGTTTTTGATCCCACTGCATCAGATGGAGCCTTTGACATTGCCAAGTCAGGAGATTTTGTTTACCTTTCTGGTTGGGGATTGAAGGATGCCTTTTATCCCGGTCAGGGTATCTGGGTGATCGATGTTTCCAATCCAAAAGATCCACAGGCGGTCAAATTCGTGGATATTCCGAATGAACGATGGAGTTTGGATATAAAAGGGGATGTATTATATGCACTTGATGGAAGCGTGGATGAGAAAGACAAAGAACCTGTTTCACTGCGAATACTTGATATTTCTAATCGGATGAATCCTGTTGAAGCACGAAAAATACCCGTTCCACTGCTGAATTTGTCCCCATCCGACCTAAAAGTTGCTGGTGATTACCTTTACTTGTCATTATCAATGCAAGGAACTTTAGTTTATGATATTTCTGTTCCACTTTTACCAGCTGAAAAAGGAAAAATCACTGGAGCAAACTTCACTGCCAGCCCAAGCCTGGACTGGTCTGATCCATATTTGATCCACGGCGGCATGATGTTATATGATATTTCAGACACACCAACCCCGGAGTTATCCAGCCTGGTAAACCTGCCGGGTGCCTGGGCGGCGGATGTGGTCGATGACAAATTGTATGTTGTTACTGAATTCCAGGGGTTGTATGTGTATCAATTAAAATGAGGATGGAATGAATGGAACCTGTATATGAATGGCTGCTTATTGGTCCTGCCTGGGTGGAATATCGCACCCGGGTTGACCTTTTAGGACAACCCGAAACCGCTCCTGAGGTGATTGCCAGCCGCCGCAGGATGCTGGCAGATCCACTGGTTTCCGGGCTGATCACCGAACTGGCAGGCTGGCCGGGTCATGTCCTGAATAGCCATAAATCCGCCAGCCAGCAATTTCACAAGCTCAATTTCCTGGTTGACATCGGCATTACAGCCGCAGATGAAGGAATGCAACTGGTTGTTGATAGAATCCTCGCTCATCAATCCGAGGAAGGACCGTTCCAATTACCTACACAAATACCCGAACATTTTGGCGGCAGCGGGGAAGAGACCGGAGCCTGGGCGTTGTGCGACGCGCCTTTGATCCTGTATGCATTATCGAAACTGGGATACAGGGAAGATGCGAGGGTAAGAAAAGGAATTGAATATTTGATTCCATTATGCCGTGAGAATGGCTGGCCATGCACAGTTTCTCGCGAACTGGGCAAGTTCCGTGGACCTGGACGAAAGGAAGATCCCTGCTCCTATGCCAACTTGGCTATGCTGAAGTTGTTAAGTTTGGACCCACGAGACCAATCCACAGCAGAGGCAAAAAATGGTGTGAAGACTCTACTAAATCTGTGGGAGCACCGGCAGGAGCAGCACCCATATATGTTCTATATGGGTACGGATTTTTCCAAACTGAAGGTGCCGTTGGTCTGGTATGACCTGTTGCATGTGCTGGAAGTGATTACTGATTACCCGGCTTTTCGAAATGACCCCAGGCTGCAAAACATGCTTGATGTGCTGAAAAGTAAAGCAGATTCGGATGGCCGTTACACCCTGGAATCTATCTGGACAGCCTGGAAGGATTGGGAATTCGGGCAGAAGAAAGTCCCATCTTACTGGTTAACATTTCTGGCAATAAGGATGATTAAAAGATCAGGAATGAGTGATGAGTAATCAGTTGATCAGTTATTAGTCAATTAGTTGATTAGGTAATTGTTCATTAGTTGATAAGATGATTAGACCTAGGTTAATTCAAAATACTAATCACTAATACCCAAACACTAATCACTTCTTTTTCATCTCCCTTGACATAATAGAATATATGTTCTATAATATGCAAAATCAAACTGGGAGGGATGAATATGGATTACCATTGTGAGATCAAAGATCTGCCGGAGCAGCCGATATTATCCATTCGAACACATTCTTCGATGATATCACTGCCAAAAATATTGGGGAAAGCGTTCGAAAAGCTAGAAGCAAGATTGAAAGAACTGGGGGAGGAACCTGCAGGGGCACCTTTCGTTGCCTATTACAATAAGAACATGCTTAACCTGGATATCGAGATCGGGTTCCCGGTCAAGCACCCGCTGGAAGGGAACGAAGAGATCAATGCCGGTATTCAGCCTGCCGGAAAATATGCCATGACCACGCATCAAGGTCCTTATGGCAATGTACGCCCTGCGTATAACGCCTTGACGAAAAAAGTGAAAGATGAAGGATTCCATCCCAGCGGTGCTGCTTATGAATATTACCTCAATGACCCCTTGAATACGAAAGCAAGCGACCTGCTAACCCAGGTGGTCTTTCCTCTTAAACCGAAAGGATAAGGAAATGGAATATAAATGCGAGATTATTGAAACGAAAGACCAGAACGTCCTTTCCATTCGAACTCATGTAAGTGTGGAAAACTTACCATCGTTGATCGGTCAAGCGTATGGAAAGATCATGGCCAGGCTGACAGAAACAGGAGTTGCGATTTCCGGAGAGCCTTTTGTAGCTTACTATAACCTGGATATGGAAAACCTGGATGTTGAAATGGGTTTTCCAGTTGAGGTGAAGGTGGAAGGCAAAGGGGAAATCCAACCAGGAACGATCCCCGGAGGGGCTAAAGCGAAAACCATGCATGTAGGAGCATATCAGGAAATGGCTCCTGCTTATGAAGCATTGACACAATTCATAAAGGATCAGGACAGGGAACCCACCGGGGTGGCATACGAATACTATCTCGATCCTCCCGAGGTTCCCATGGAGAAAACCCGCACAGTCATCGTGTTTCCACTAAAGTAATTAATATAAATGGCATGACCTGAGATAACTATCAGGTCATGCCATTTATGAATTAACTAGGATTTTGTATCAGTATGCTAATTTGTAAATACTGACTACATCCGCTTGATTTAACTTCACAAAATTACTGACTGTCTTTAGCCCGGAATTGGTGCATTTGGCAGCCATTTCATTAAAGTGCTTATCATCGATCCTGGCTGCGCTGAGTTGGGTAGGTAACCCGAGGGATTGCCAGAATGCTTCCAGCCGTTCAATACCTTGCAGAGCTGTCCATCCCGGATTGAAATAATCAGGTTCCACATTCCAGACACGCACCGCAAACTGGACAAATCGGTGAAGATCGTGGTTATGCACATACTTCATCCAGGCCGGGAAGACGATCGCCAGGCCAGCGCCGTGAGCCATATCATACATAGCGCTGATCTCATGCTCGATCTCATGGGAACCCCAATCGCCAATCCGGCCGGTATTCAAGAGATTGTTATGTGCCACCGTTCCGGTCCACATAAATTCCGCCCAGGCATCGTAATTTGTAGGCTGCTGAATTACTATCGGAGCGTTCGTGATCATAGTTTTCATGGCTGCTTCGATAAGTCGATCAGTCAGTTCCACATTTTGCACATTGGTAAAATAGCGTTCCATCAAATGAGCCATAATGTCCACTGCGCCGCAGGCAGCCTGGTAGGGGGGTAAAGTAAAAGCCAGTTCTGGATTAAGGATGGAAAATCGTGGGTACACATGGATGGAATTGAAAGCCCGTTTCAACATTCCATCCTCTTTGGTAATGACAGAACCAGTACTGGCTTCGCTGCCAGCCGCCGGGATGGTAAGGATGGTTCCAACCGGCAAGGCTTTTTTAACTACAGCCTTTTCGGAATAGAAATCCCATACATCACCATCATATGGGACTCCTGCAGCTATGGCTTTGGCTGAATCGATCACACTTCCACCACCTACAGCCAGGATAAATTCAATGTTCTGCTCCCGGCAAATCCGAATCCCTTTGTACACCAGTGATAAAACCGGATTGGCCTTCACACCGGCTAATTCAACAATTTCGATATTCTTGGCTTGAAGTGATTTGACAACCCGATCATACAATCCGGTTGACTTGATGGATCCGGAGCCGTAGAGCAGAAGGATCTTCTGGCTATATACTGCTACTTCTTTACCAACTTGCATTTCGGAACCACGTCCGAAAATGATCTTGGTGGGATTGGAGAATACAAAATTTTCCATGGTTACCTCCGGTATTTTTATGGCAGGACTGAAGCACTATTATAAATGGAAAATTGGGATAAAGAACATTTGCCTTTTTTCTATATTGATAATGGTAAGGATTCGCCGGTGACTAAAGCTATTAATTTATCCAAGTACAGATTATTCACAATACGCTGAAGAAATTTAGGAGTAATTAATGGATTTCCATTATTTGTATACAACATAAAAAGTGGTATGTGTCTTAGTAATCATTCCGATATAGGAAAAACTGCCGACAAGGGAATTGTCAGCAGTTATTTATATCCTTAAGGAGGGGGTTCATTACCCATTTGCTTCCACCTTTTTTGCCAATAAACGAATCCCGTATGGAACGAGGGCAATTGCCATCAGAATTGAAGCAAATAAGTTGATTATCTCAAGACCATCAGGAGTTGCAATAAAAACCGCACCAATCAGAAACATGATACTCTGCCAGTAAGGGAGAGCTCTTACCTTTATCATTGCAATAGCTTGAATACCAAATCCGATCGGCAGGAATACCATTCCCCATGTCAAAACCATCCATCCTTCTTTATTGAAAATTGCCAATACGCCCGGAAGTATTTGTGTGAATTCATTTGGCGATAAGGTATCAAATGCGCTCATAGTCAGGCAAAAGGCTCCTTTATCGGCAGCAAGAAAGATCGCACCTAATATTGCCAGGGATGCTCCAATAAACCCGGCCAGGGCTGAAGAGGTGCGATCCAGCAGTTTCATAAAATGCAATGCAACTACAACTAATAGTGCGGTGTTTAATGTAACCAAAACATGACCAAACTGCAAAACAGGATTTTGGTGTGCCCGAAAAATGAGTTCCAGTGGATTTAGCAAATGAGGGGATGCCAGTCCAGGGTGAACCGCAAAAGCAAAGGCAAAAACTAATGGGAACAATATGATTGCTATTCCAGTCCCATTTTTCTTAATAAGATCTACTACTTTACGACTTTCCATTTTGATTTCTCCTAATATAATTTATTTTAATTTTTAACAAGTTATATAATTTGTTATCAACATTATGCTTTTCGAACATCTAAATAACAATCTACACGATCGCAGTTATGTCCATTAATGGACATAATTCAAATATTGTGCAATAAGGCAAACCTTATGACCAATCAGAAGCAAGATCGTCGTTCCCAGCGTACCCGTGAAGCAATAATCAATTCACTCATTTCTTTATTATTAGAAAAACACTATGACGAGATCACTGTGAACGAAATAATTGCACGTGCCAATATTGGCCGGTCGACTTTTTATGTGCATTACCAGACTAAAGATGATCTATTGAAGAGTGGATTTGAACGGGTATTGGATCGACTAATTGAAAGTATACAATTGGTTGATAATGGACAAGATTTTCGCATTGAAACTTCAGATTTATTCCGACACGCGAAAGGACATTATGAGCTGTACCGGACACTGGTTTGGGGATCAGGATTCAGTTTGCTCACAATAGAAGGACACTCTGCATTGAGCATGAAGCTGCAGAATCATTTATCGATATTTATTAAGGGGAAAATAGAACCACCCATTCCGTTGCCTGTTCTATGTCACTCAATCGCAGGGACAATTCTGATGCTATTGAAATGGTGGCTTGACAACAAAATGCCTTATTCACCGGAACGCATGGATGAAATATTTCAGCAGTTAGCCATGCCGGGAGTGAGAAATATTCTGAAATTTGCCTAAATAATCTTAAAATGCACCAGGTAGCTTTTTTCCAGACGGCAAGGTACGGCTAAGTAGTAGTAAAAGCAATACCAACCCGGCTGCTGTAAAGCCGGCAATATTCAGCGGCATCAGGCTCATCCAGCGGACAGAAATCCCCACGAATGCCCATATTAGCACCAACGAATAAGCGATATCCGACCTGGTGAATGACATCAATCCGGAGATCAGAACCCCGGCTGTAAGCATAACCAATGTCCATACTACATCGCTTACTCCCCAGCCATTCCAACCGATATATGAAAGCAATGCAGTGGCATTGGCAATGGTGGCGACTGTTATCCACCCCAGATAGAGGCTGAATGGAATGGAGACCAACCATTTGTCTGCCCTGGAAAACAAGGTCTTGCCAATATTGAGTCGCAGGTAAATGAGCAGTAAAGATACCAGCAGGATGATCATGATCACGAGAGTGATGGCGTAATACCCGTAATGCCAGAAGTAGATCCAGGAACCGTTCGCCAGGTTGCTTAAAACGACAAGCCAGCCGGTTTTTACCAGGAGCGGATTATTCCGTTGAGATGGTAATGAATGGTAGATTGTATAAGCGATCAAGCCGATATAGATCACGCCCCAAATCGCAAATACATATCCAGCCGGAACGAACAATACTTTGAAACTGTCTGATATCTCGCCGGTTCCACGCCCGTTCAGGGGAATGGCATTGGCGGCGCCATTCATGACCAGAGTAAAAATGGTGGTGAAGATCACAAAAAATTGCCTTAAGATATGGTTTTTCATTTTTATCCTTTCAATAATACTATTGAGAGTTAGGTGAATTCCACACAGCGCATCGAAATTGATCCCATGGTGACTTTTTCATTATAAAAGGTGATGGCATCATCCTTTGACGAGCATCCCAGTATGTAAAGCAATGGCAAATAATGCTCAGCGGAATTGGTAGATAAAGCTGCAGCCCTGTTTCCCTGTTCATAATGGATCAATGGGTCGTGGTTCCGATCCAGGATGGCTTGGGCAGCAAAGGAGTCAAATTCTTCAGCCCAATCGAAAGCTTTATCCACCCATTCAACCAGGCGCAGGTTGTGGACGAGATTGCCGGTCCCCAGCAGCAGGATGCCCTCTTCCCGTAGGGCAGCGATTTCCTGCCCCGCCCGGTAGTGGTATTCTGCGTCGCGACTGCGATCCAGGCTCAAGCTGAACGACTGGGATATCTGCATCCGGAAACATTCGGCACAAAACTGACCAGGTACCATGGTCCAATCCCCACGACTCATCGAACCTGACATCGGCACTGGTAATCAGGTCGCTCACTCTTTTTGCCAGATCCGGCGATCCGGGAGCCGGATAAGACTTGGCATTCAGCTCCGGGGGAAAGCCATAGAAGTCATGGATGGTGCGGGGTTTTAACATCCCTGTTACATATGCACCTCTGGTTTCCCAGTGGGCGGATATGCTGAGGATGCCTTTTGGCTTTGTGAGCTTTTTTCCAAGTTCAATCCATTTACGGCTGAACTCATTATCTTCAATGGCATTCATCGGACTTCCGTGACCGATGAACAATGCCGGCATTTTGATTTTACTCATAGACACTCCTGAATATTTATAATATAGCACGATAAAGCTGCTTTGACCCCATCAGCGGTTAATGCTACTATAATTTAATAGCAGGAGGAAAGAATTTATGGTGTCAGATCAGATCGTTGAAGTAATCAAAGAAGTCAGATCATTCTACAATGCCTATGGCAACCCTGAACTTGTAAAAAAATATTCCCGGTTTTTTGTTGAAGGGTATGATGCCTATGGCGTAGACCAGAAGGTCATTGAAAATCAGCGTCTAATCTGGTTTGAAAAATTTCAGGCCAAGCTTGGCTTTGATGATTTCCTGCAATTGGGTGATCAACTCGTGGCAGGTGGCAAATATGAAGAAGTATTCCTGGGGTTCTGGTTTATAAGGCAATTTGAGAAAGAATTCACCAAAGATACCTTTATTCGACTTTCAACCTGGTTGGAGAATGGGATATGCAATTGGGCTCAAACGGATGTATTCAGCGGGGATATTGTCTCCCCATTTTTGATCAACAAGATTGTGGATATAGATGCTCTCTCTGATTGGCGGAATTCTTCATCAAAATGGATGCGCAGGTCCGCGGCTGTCAGCCTGATCAAACCCGCGCAACAGGGTCTATCGGTCAAAGCGATTTTGGATTTTATCGCTCCACTTATGAATGACACCGAAAAGGTTGTTCATCAAGGAGTGGGCTGGCTATTAAGAGAAGTCTGGAAGCTGCACCCGCAAGAAGTGGAAGCCTTCCTGTTGGAATGGAAAGACACCTGCCCGCGTTTGATCATTCAGTATGCAACCGAAAAAATGACAGCAGAGCAAAAAAGCCGTTATAAAAGACTGAAACCCAAAAAGGACAATTAAATCTACCATTTATTTTTGAGGCATTCTTATGTATCTAACTATTATCCTTGCACTATCAGTTGCGGTTATGGTCTATTTTTCAATAAAAAAGGGTTCAGATCGCTCGGTGATTCGGAAAAGTAGTTCGGCGGCCTTATTCTGGATTGCTTTGACAATACTGACGCTTTATGGAGCATTATGGTTAGTCTTCGGGGTGGGAGAGATCACTGCTGGAGACTTGAGTGGGTTGAGTCATCTCATCCCGGCAGTCTTGATCTACACATTGATCTACCTTTGCTGGCGAAGGCCTTTTGAAGGTGGTATTACTCTGATAGCAGCAGGAATGATATTCGGATTGCGGGAAATTCCCGGGTGGATTGCCGGAAATGATACCATTTTCCTGTTGATCGGAATATTACCCCCGGTATTCGCAGGTTTATTATTGGTAATTGCCCATTTGCTGGCCAGGCGTCCAAAAGGTGGTCAAGACGTGGATAAATTACCGCAATAACTTTTAGAATATCGCACCAAACAGTACTACAAAATTATTGAATTATCCCGGGTGAATACTGCAAGGGGGAGAAGAACTGATTACCCAATTATTATCAAAAAATTGGCTATTGACAAACCTTTTGCACGGAATATAATGAGTGAGCGCTCACTTAGTAAGTGAGTACTCACTCATATTTGTGGAGGTTATATGACGGAATCCGGGTCAATAGACCAGTCAGAACCTAAGAGCAAACTTGTTTCAGAAAGGGAGGTGCAGATATTGGATGCGGCTGCACGACTTTTCTCTGAAAAGGGATTTCACCGGACGACCACCCGGGACATCGCCAGGGAAGCGGATGTTTCTGAAGGCACCTTATATAACTATTTTGATAGCAAGGACGATATGTTGATGGGGATCATGACCCGCCTCAACGAAGCGCAGCAGTTGAATTACCAGTTGGAGAAATCTTTCCCGGATGATGCCATGCAAACCCTGCATGCATTATTGGAAAACAGACAGAACTTCATTGGCCAGAACCGAAATATGATCCAGGCTGTGCTATCCGAGATCCTGGTGGATCCTGACCTGCGGAAACGGTATTACGATGAATTAATGGAGCCATTGTTGTCGCGCCTGGAGGAGCATATTCAACGCCGCATTGACCTGGGAGAGAAATTGACCGGCGAACCGGCGATCATGGCCAGGCTGTTGGTGGGGTTGTTGAACGGGTTATTTATCCTCAGTGTGATCGGGGACCCGGTAACGATCGAAAGATGGAATGTGTTGGACGATAGCATTCTGGATATATTCACTAATGGGATCAAAGGATGATATTTAAGAATCTCTTTCGGCGTAAGACCAGAACCTTGCTGACCATTCTTGGAATAGCTGTCGGTGTGGCTTCCATTATTGGGCTGGGTGCTCTTGCCGATGGGATGCAGGCTGGTTACACCAATATGCTATCAGGCAGCAAGGCAGACCTGGTCCTGTCTCAACCGGATGCCTACGATATTGCTTTCAGTTCGATCGACGAAGAAATAGGGCCGTCACTCGCAGCCATGCCGGAGATAAAGAATGTTTCCGCAATGATTGAGGGGTATTCCTCATCGGAAGATCAAACACTTTTAATCGTATTCGGATATCCGGAGGGCAGCTTCAGCCTGGAACGTTATCAGTTGGTGCAAGGGCAGATGCTTTCCGAAGCAAAGTCGAGCGGGTTGCGTGGAAAACCTGTCATGCTGGGTTCAGCCGCCTCTGAATCCTTGAAAAAAGGGTGGGGGATAATATTCGATTGGTCAGCAGCACCTACCGGGTCGTGGGAATATATCAGACCGGTGATGCCTTTGAAGACAGCGCAGTATTACTTCCGATGCGGGAAGCGCAGGAATTACTGGGAAAATCCCGTCAGGTGAGCCTGTTCTATATTCAGCTCAAAGATCCGGCTCTGAAACAAAGGTTGATCGATCGTGTGCAGAGGCAGTGGCCAAAATTGAAATTGACCGGCGCGAATGAGTACGCCAATAAGCAATCCATGATCGATATGATGCGCGGGATGATGTGGGTGATCAGTATGTTAGCCATCATCATCGGCGGCGTCAGCATGATGAATTCGCAATTGATGTCTGTATTTGAGCGAACCCGTGAGATTGGTGTGCTTCGGTCGGTGGGATGGAGTAGTGGAAGAGTACTCGGGATGATCTTAAGCGAATCATTGTTGGTTTGCTTGGCTGGCGGATTGATCGGCATTGTCATGGGATATGGGTTATTAACCTGGCTTCAATCTCTCATCATGATGTTCGGAACCGGAGTCTCCACAGTACGGCCATCCTTGATCTTTCAAGCTTTGATGGTGGTTCTATTATTGGGAGTGACCGGAGGACTTTATCCTGCCTGGAAGGCATCGAGGCTCCAACCGGTTGAAGCGTTGCGTTATGAAGGCGGCAGTGGAAGCAGCGTTCACAGGCTGCCATTCGGTGGAATGGCAATTCAAAGCCTTTGGCAGCGCTCTACCCGAACCATATTGACAATGTTAGCCATAAGTCTAACAGTCGGTTCCATTCTCGCGTTGGATGGGATCGTCAAGGGATTTGGCAAATCATTCACTGATTCAATGTTCAATACTCAGGCAGAGGTCATTTTGAGGCAATCCAATATTGGTGATACCAGTCTCAGCACCATTGATGAGCGAACTGCGGATATGATATCGGTTATGCCGGAAGTAAAAAGTGTTAGCGGGGTCATGTTCAATTTTATTACCGACCCGCAAACAGGCGCTTTTTTTATGCTGCAGGGGTATGCACCGAATGAATTTGCAATCCAGCGTTTTCAAATGGTCGAGGGAAAAATGTTGAATGGTAACCGGCAGATCATGCTGGGCAAAACGATGGCGGAATCCATGAATAAAGAGATCGGAGATACGGTCGATTTTGGCGGAATACGATACCGGATCGTGGGCATCTATGAATCGAACATTGGATGGGAGCAAATGGGTGGAGTGATCTCATTACGAGATTCGCAGATGGCAGCCGGAAAACCCAGAAAACTCATGATGCTGGCAGTCAAATTGCATGATCCCTCGCAAGCTACTGCCTTGGTGGACCAGATCAACCGAGATTTTCCAGATGTGTATGCAGCTTTGGGTGGTGATTTTGCCGATCAATTACCCGATATGCAGAAATCAGAATCGATGACCACATCCATCTCCATCCTTGCCATATTACTTGGCGGTGTGGGGGTCTTGAATACCATGCTCATGGTCGTCATGGAACGAACCAGGGAGATCGGTGTCTTGCGAGCCATGGGTTGGCGCAGGCGAAGAGTGCTGGGTTTGATCTTACAGGAGTCCGGTTATTTGGGGATTGGCGGAGGCATACTGGGTATAATTGTGGCATTGGGTATGGGTGGATTGATGAGCACCATACCTGGTTTGTTAGGTGCATTCGGCCTGGTTTGGACATGGGATAGCCTTTTACGGACGATCGTCATCGCATTGGTACTGGGTTTACTGGGTGGCTTTTATCCCGCCTTGCGGGCGACCCGTTTACAACCAACTGAAGCATTGCGTTATGAATAATTTGATAAGGAGTTCACTATGAAAAAGAAACTGATCTGGGTAATACTGGCAATAATCATCATCGGAGCATTGACGGGCTGTTCTAAAACGCAGGGAGGAGCAACTCCTACCCCTGATGTTTCTGCTGTTTCCTTTAATCCTGTAGTGAACGCCACCGGTGTGGTTGTTCCAAGTCAATGGGCCGCATTAAGTGCTCAAACTTCAGGAGTGGTAAGCGAAGTCCTGGTTTCTGATGGAGATAATGTTACTCAAGGCCAGCTGTTGATTCAATTAAGTGGTGTTGAGTCGGCGAAAGCCCGGGTCGCTGCATCCCAAATGGAAATAGCAGATGCCCAACGGGCATTTGATAACCTGGTAGCGGATTCGGCTGCCCTGGCGGCGCAATCGCAATCAGATATTGTCAAAGCTAATGAGATGATCATTGCAGCAGAAAGAGCTCTCGACGATTACGAGAAAAATTCGTACCTGGACGATATAAAGACAGCTCAAAGGGATGTCGATCGAGAAAAAACTCAGCTTGATACTGCCCAGAAGAATTTTGATAAGTATGCCTCCCGTGCTGAAACAGATTCAACCCGCAAGTATTATGCAAGTGAACTTGCGAATCAGCAGCGTGATTACGATGAAGCAGTGAGGAAATTACAGGAACTGGAAAATCAAAAAAGCCAGGCTCAGGCTGATCTGGCTGCAGGAAAAGCCTTACTTGAATCTGCCCAGCGGGATTATGACCAGAGGAAAGATGGTCCATCTCCAGCCGATATGCTGGTGGTCCAATCCCGATTGGATAATGCCAAAGCTCAATTGGACTCTGCGCAAACTGCCCTTGACCAGCTTTCGATCACAGCTCCTTTTGCCGGTAACATCAGCAATCCCAAAGTGCGGGCAGGTGAGTCTGTGACCCCTGGTCAACCCCTGCTTTATCTGGCAAATATCACAACGCTCCAGGTGGAGACTACCGACCTGAATGAGATCGATGTAGCCCGCTTGACGATTGGTGACCCGGCTTCTGTGACTTTCGATGCACTCCCGAATGTTACTGTAAATGGAAAAGTGGCTCGAATCGCATCCAAAGCCTCTGAAGGATCAGGTGTGAACTACACCGTAGTTGTCTCTCTGGATAATATCCCCGAGAAACTTTTATGGGGAATGACTGCGTTTGTGGATATTGAGATAAAAAAATGACACTCGAATGGATCATTGAAACACACGATCTGACCCGGGTCTACGGTGATGGCGAAGAGATCCGTGCGTTGGATTCTGTAACCATGCATGTGGCCCCGGGTGAGTTCATCGCCGTCATGGGGCCGAGCGGAAGCGGTAAGAGCACTCTCTTAAACGTGTTGGGAACTCTGGACCGGCCAACGGGGGGAGAAATCTTTGTCAACGGACAGAATTTGGCAGAGATCAAAGATGTGGATTCGTTCCGGGCTAAAACAGTGGGTTTCATGTTCCAATTGCACAACCTGCTGCCTACCATGACAGCGCGTGAAAATGTCGAAGTACCCATGGTGGGGTATCAATCATACACATGACCGTCGATTGAGAGCTGAAGAATTGTTGACCCTTGTTGGCATGGCGGATCGAATGAACCACCTGCCCGGGCAGCTTTCCGGTGGTCAACGCCAGAGGGTGGCTGCAGCCAGGGCGCTTGCGAATAATCCCAGGATCATCCTGGCGGATGAACCCACCGGCAGCCTGGATACAGTTGCCGGGCAGGAACTGATGAATCTATTGAAAGAGCTTAAATCGAAGCCAAGGGGTCACTTTTGTGATCGTTACCCATGACCTCTCCGTTGCCCGCCAGACAAGCCGTGTACTGGTGATGGCCGATGGGAAGATCGTTCGTGAGGACATCCTGGGTTCACCATTGGAAGAAGACCTGAAGATATGGCGACATTCCGGCCTGGGGCAGAGAATTATTGCAGAAGAAACAGGTGATCTGTCCAGGATGGGAATCACCGATCATATGGTGGATGATGTCCGGAAAGTATTGTTACTGGCAAACGACAGATAACCAGGTTGATACTACTCAAATAACATTGATAAGGATAATAAATTGAAAACAATTGGCATGATCGGCGGCATGAGTTGGGAATCTTCCCTGGAATACTACCGCCTGGTCAATGAACAGGTTAAAGAAAGATTGGGGGGTTACCACTCCGCAAAAGTCATTATGGATTCACTGGATTTCGCTGAAGTGGAGCTACTGCAGCATGAAGGCCGGTGGCAGGAAGCCGGGAAAATGATGGTTGATTCTGCCGTCACATTGCAGAAAAGTGGAGCCGATTTTGTGGTTTTATGTACGAATACCATGCATAAATGTACCCCGGAAATTGAAGCCGCCATTCAAATTCCTTTTCTTCACATTGTTGACCCGACGGCTAAATCTATATGCAAGAAGGGTATCAAAACGATTGGTTTATTGGGAACCAAGTTCACAATGGAAGAGGATTTTTATAAAGGGAGGTTGAAGGACAAGTTTGGTCTTCATGTGATCATTCCGTCAACCATGGACCAGGAAAAAATCCATCAAGTGATCTTCCAGGAGTTGGTGCTTGGGAAAATTAATCCAGAATCCAGAAAAGCATATTTGGATATCATCAATAAATTAATCCAAACTGGTGCTGAAGGGATCATTCTAGGCTGCACTGAGATTGGATTATTGATCAGACCTGATGATGTGCATGTTCCTGTCTTTGACACAACCATTTTACATGCCAATGCAGCGGTGGATTTCGCTCTTGGACAGGGTTAATAATCAAACACTATTTTTTGGATTGTGATTTGTGAGGTATTTATGAAGTTATATGGTGGAATAGAGGCTGGCGGTACAAAGTTCGTTTGCATGGTAGCTGCCAGCCCGGATCAGATCATTGCAGAAACCAGGATTCCGACCACAACAGCAGAAGAGACGATCAGGCGAACCAATGATTTCTTTTCACCATTCGCCTTGAACGGTGACCTGGCTGCAGTCGGGATCGGCTCATTCGGTCCGGTTGACCTCAATCAAAATTCCCCAACCTATGGATTTATCACAACAACACCCAAACCGGACTGGAGTTTTACGGATCTATTGGGCGGTATAAAAAGAGCGTTACAAATTCCGGTTGCCTTTGATACGGACGTAAATGCAGCAGCATTTGGAGAATGTTACTGGATAACTGATAATAAGATCCTTGACCCTTTTTTATACGTCACCATTGGTACCGGGATAGGCGTTGGAGCGATAGCCAATGGAAGACCTGTTCATGGATTGGTGCATACAGAGGGTGGACACCTGTCAATCCCGCATGACAAAAAAGAAGATCCTTTTGACGGGTATTGTCCTTACCATGGCGATTGCTGGGAAGGGTTGGCTACCGGGCCAGCGATGGCAAGCCGCTGGGGTAAACCTGCTAATTTCCTGGAAGACGATCATCCGGGATGGGACCTGGAAGCCAAATATATTGCCCTGGCATTTACAAATCTGATTTATTTATATTCCCCCATGCGCATCGTTATGGGTGGTGGTGTCTCGCAGCACAAGGGATTACTTCAAAAGGTGCAGTTGAATACTCAGCAGTTACTGAACGGTTATGTCAATCTGATATGATCCTGAACCACATCGATCAGTACATTGTCAGTCCGGGACTTGGGACCCGCTCGGGTGTACTGGGTGCGATTGCCTTCGCCAGGGAATTGGCAAATTAACTATTAATTATCAAAATTTAGAAAGTATCCTCTCAGATCGACTTTTCGAAGATACGGTATTTACGGAATGGCTTGGCGCCCAGTTTTGTGATGGCATTGTTCATTGGGGCATTGTCTTCCAGGACATAGTTGATCTCCAAAAACAGTTCAGGATTGAAAATGGATTCATATAGAGCCCGGTATAAAAGGCTATCAACCGCTTTACCCTGGTATTCCGGGATAACGCCCAATGCAAACATGCGGTAACTTTTTAGCTTTGGAAGCATCAGCAACAAACTGATCCAACCAAATGGAAACAGCCTGCCTTTTATCTTCTTCAGGATCACGTTCACATCCGGGATCGCGATGGCAAACCCGATTGGTGTTCCATCAGAAGTTTCAGCAAATAAAACCGCTTTCGGATGGATGACGGGTTTGAGATCATGCGCCATTGTTCGTACTTCCGCATCTGTCACCGGGGAGTAACCCCAGTTGTGTTCCAGGCTGTCATTCGAAAGAGACATGATCGTATTCACTTCTGCTTCGATGTTCTTCATATTGATCGGCCTTACCCGAATTCCATACCGTTCTGCCACTTTATCAGTCAGGTTGAGAATTCTTTCAGGGATCTGGTACCCTTCCCGGGCATCAATATAATAAACCAGCAGGTCTTTAATTTTTGTTAATCCGAAGATGGAATACTGATCGTTATAATATGGCGGGTTATAAGGGCTCATCACCACGGGAGCAGGTTTGAATCCTTCAACAACGGATCCCCATTCCTGGGAGACAAAACTCCACGGACCACGCATCACCGCCATTCCCTCCTTTTTTAACCATTCAGAAGCAGTCTGCAGCAGCATTTTTGAAGCGGAAGCATCGGCAGGGCATTCATAATAACCAAATAATCCCACTTTCTCGTGCCAAAAATCATTAGCCAGGGTGTCATAAAAAGCAGCGATCCTGCCTACGGGTTTATCCCCTTTCCACTGGACGAAAAGCGCATACACACAATGATCCAAAAAAGGATTTTTGACATGGTCAAATTGACCGGCAAGATCGCTTCGCATAGGCGGCACCCAGATCGGATCATTTTTATACACCTGATAAGTCAGGTCAATAAACGTTTTCAGATCTTTTGCGGATGACACCTGGGTAATTTCCATGCTCTGCTCCATGCTGATGGTGTTGGATTTATGGTAGTAATGTAGCACAAATCGTAAGATTAATGGTAGCATATTTATGCAAACTTATAGGATTGACTTGATTTTTAACACGAGGATATCGTGCATGCATTTTTGTTATTAGTCATTCCCCCATGGATGGAATCGTTCTTCATATAATCACATTGAACCCGGAGTAATAAATGGCGACCAAACAAAACAGACTCATCCTCATCCTCGCATGTGCTACATTCCTGTTTTTCGGGATGGCTACTGCCGGCATCGGTCCTGTTTTACCGGAACTGGCGAAGAATGCCAACTCTAGTTTGACCGCGATAGGAGGCGTCATTTCAGCTTTATTCCTGGGGGCATTGATCTCCAACTTTATAGCCGGACCTTTGTGCGACAGGATTGGCCATAAGAAAGTACTCATCACCAGCCTCGTCATCCTTGCCTCTGGCTTTTTGGCATTTACAACCACTCATTCCTTGTGGTTGATCCTCGGCTTACTTTTTTTGCCGGGTTGGGGCATGGAGCAGTTGACCTGACCACCAATCTCCTGGTTGCCAGGGTTTTCCAGGAAAAGAACGTCTCTACCTTAAATTTGCTGCATTTCTTTTTCGGGGTGGGAGCTTTTGTTGGGCCGGCATTGGTCAGCCTTACTTTAACCCTTTTCGGAAAGGGCTTGATCGTCCTTTGGTTTACTGCCGGGGGATTGCTGGTCATTGCATTTCTGTATTCACAGATCAAAGGTCTTCCTCAGGTAAAAACAGGTTCCTCAAAAATAATAAGCTCCAATAGTGTTTATAAGTCCACCCTGGTATGGACTTTCGGGTTGTTATTGCTGATGCATGTTGGTGTGGAAAATGGAATGGGCGGCTGGACAACCACGTTCTCACAAATGACCACCGGTGTAAAGATCGAGACGGGGGCACTACTGACTGCAGGATTTTGGGGTCTGCTGACCATCGGTCGGTTGGCAGGAGCAGCCCTGGGAATTAAGCTCAGTGCCGGCCGGATATTATTGGTATGTTTATCATTATCTGCTCTCGGAGGATGTTTACTGGTGCTGGGGATTGGTAACCTGGCGGTCACGATCATTGCAGTTTTATTACTCGGGTTCAGTATGGGGGCTGTTTACCCGACGGTTATGGCAATCATCACTTCCCGCTACCCGGATAACCCGGGCAAGGCAGCCAGTATCTGTGCAGCCATGGGCAGCGCCGGGGGTGTGTCGATACCCTGGGTGCAGGGCTATCTCATGGAAAATAATAGTCCATTTGCCAGTGCTGTCTTTGTGACCATCCTCATCTTCGTCATGTTGATCATTGTGGTCAGTTTAAACCGTATGGTGAATTCAAGGAATAAAGCAGCAGCTTCATCGACCGGATAATATTTTCACGGGATTATTCAACTAATTGGGTGATAGGCAAGAAAAAACCCGCTGAGATCAGCGGGTTTAAATTGGTTTATTTGGGTTTTACAGGAGGGTTACTTTAGCAGCCTGTAGGCCTTTTTGACCTTTTTCGATATCGAATTCGACTTTTTGACCTTCTTCAAGGGAGCGGTAACCGTCGCCCTGAATGGCTGAAAAGTGAACGAATACATCCGGGCCGTTTTCCTGGGAGAGGAAACCATAACCTTTGGTGCCGTTAAACCATTTTACTGTTCCTGTGACTCTATCTGACATTTTCTTTTTCCGTTTCTGTTCTAATTGATTTTGATTGGTTGATTATTATTTTAGTACCGGCGTTGACCGCCACCACTACCTGTTCGATTGCGTCCACCACCGGGACCGCCCTGACCACCACCACGGTTTCCACCGTCACGGCGCGGGCCGCCGAAACCACCTGAACCAGATTCTTCGCGGGGTTTCGCGGGGGAGACCTTTATTGCGCGTTCTCCAAGGCTATAGCCGTTGAACAAATTGATCGCTTTTTCGGCTTCTGCCTGGTTGCTCATTTCAATAAATGCGAAACCTTTCGAGCTGCCCGTAAAACGGTCTTTGATCACTTCACAGGATGTGATTGTGCCAGCTTCTGCAAACAGGCCTTTCAATTCATCTTCTGTGGTTGAGAACGCAAGGTTCCCGATATACAATTTTGTTTCCATCTTTTTCCTAACCTTCCGGAGATATTTCGCCGGCTATTAAATGACCGCAACCAGATTTGAGGATTGCGGCTTTTGCAGACAAACCTTGTCTTAAACTCAGAAATTATACCATACTCTTCCATTTGTAAAGGGTAATCATGTAAAAGGTTAATGTTTGGTTGGATCGGGCCAATAATATAGCCAAAATCAGGCAAATCATTAATCATATTGGAAATCAGTGTTTCAATTTAGAAAATATTATGCAATTTCGCATGCGAGCACCCATTTTCTGATATGATAGCCGGATATAGATTTTTGTGAGGGATGGTTATGAATAAAGGTATCGTGGCAAGCATTTTTTCATATGCAATCTGGGGCTTTTTCCCAATATATTTTCATGCTTTATCCAGCGTTCCGGCTGAGCAGACAACATCCCACCGGGTGGTCTGGTCATTCCTTTTTATTATGCTGGTGATCCTGATCCGAAAAGAATTCAAATCCTTCATTGGATCCCTCACCTGGAGGAAAATCGGTATTTACTTCATGGCAGGTGCTTTGCTGGCCATTAACTGGGGAACCTATGTATGGGCGGTCGGGCAAGACCGGGTGGTGGAAACCAGCCTGGGCTATTTCATCAATCCTATAGTCAGTGTGTTGTTGGGAGTCATTTTTCTACGTGAGAAGCTGCGCCGGTGGCAATGGGTGGTGGTGGTATTGGCTTTCCTCGGGGTGGCTTACATCACCTATAGTTATCACCAACTTCCGTGGATCTCGCTGGTACTGGCATTTTCATTTGCACTCTATGGGCTGATCAAGAAGCTGG
The DNA here is from genome assembly GCA_963827895.1 of uncultured Chloroflexia bacterium. Taxonomy (GTDB): domain Bacteria; phylum Chloroflexota; class Anaerolineae; order Anaerolineales; family Anaerolineaceae; genus PNON01. The sequence continues at coordinate 134,041 of CAWHCY010000005.1, forward strand.
CTCCGCTAGGATCCCTGCATGGGCTGGCCCTCGAAACCATGATGATCTTTATTCCGGCTTTCGTTATCCTGGTCGTGGCACAGACGAACGGCAGTGGCGCATTTGGTCACACTACACCATTAATAAATGTAATGTTATGGCTGACTGGTATAGTCACAGCCATTCCCCTGTTGCTATTTTCGGTTGGAGCCAAAAATGTGCCCCTCTCCACGATCGGTATCCTGCAGTTCATTGCTCCGACCATCCAGTTCCTGCTTGGAATTTTCCTCTTTCATGAAGTGTTTACCGTTTCTCATCTCTACGGTTTTATCGTCATCTGGCTGGCACTCATCATCTTCTCGGTGGAAAGTTATATCTATTACCGGCGAATGTCCGGACGGGAGAAGCCTACCAGTCCTCCCGGGTGAGATCGGCGAAATTGTGTAATTGTTGATTATTATAAACACTGGATTTGATCTGGAGGGATATGGAATCAACACTCGATCTCACGCTGTGAATGGAGTCTTGGGAACCCCGATATACGTGGATTATCACGACCTGGAATGGGGTACCCCTGTCCATGATGACGTCAAGTTATTTGAAATGATCGCCCTGGACGGCATGCAGGCTGGTCTGAGCTGGTTGACCATCCTGAAGAAACGTGAGAACTTCCGTAAGGCATTCGACGGGTTCCGTCCTGAAATTATTGTTGGCTATTCCCCTGCAAAGATGGAAGAATTACTCCAGGATGCGGGTATTATCCGCAACCGTGCCAAAATTGCAGCCATTGTCACCAACGCCCGTCTCGCATTGGAAGTGCAGCAGGAATTCGGCTCACTGGATAACTATCTGTGGGGATTTGTGGATGGCAAGCCGGTGGTAAATGGATGGACATCGATGGGTCAAATTCCGGCCAGCACACCGCTTTCCGACCGGGTGAGCCAGGATATGAAAAAACGTGGATTTAAATTCTGCGGTACGACCATCACCTATGCGTTTTTACAGGCCGCCGGCCTGGTCAATGATCATGTGGTGGATTGTTTCAGGTACAGGGAACTGACTCAAAAGTAAGGACACGACATTGATGTAAGGACACGACGTTTATGTATGGGCACGAACTATAAGTATGGGCACGATATATCGTGCCCATACTGGTTTACACACCCAAACCTTTACGCCTCAAACTTGAAAATTTTCTTGATCGGCTGCAAACCAAGCCGGGTCTCTTCGTTGTCTTCGATGTCCAGCGCGAAGAGCGAGAATTCCAGGCCGGGCTGCATGGAATTCAATGTACTCATCATCACCCCCAGCGTCCTGGCTTCCTGGACCGCATCTTCGATCAGTAAAATTCTGTTTCCCTTCCAGTTCGAAATTTACCGGCAGTACTCCCATCACCGGGGAACGGTCCACGCGTTCAAAGATCATGTGATCGACCGGAACATCGCTGCCAATCATCTCCAGGCCAAGGTATTCCCCGACCACACAGCCGGATATCCCCGCGCAGATGATGTGGCTGATGCCGGCTTCCTTTACCTGTTCCGCAATATCCGGGAACTGTCCCAGATTCCAGCGCATTTCCCAGAAACCACTGCCTTTGTAGAGCTGGTCTTCATGGGCATGGCCGATCATTTCAGGCGTGATGTTCAGCCTGGAGGTGATGGTGAACATGGCACTCTTGAAAGCGGTTCAGGCATTCATCCGAGATCCGGCCGTTGGCTTTGATATCCTCGGCAAAATTACGCGAATAATACTTGATGATGTTGAACAGGTCCGCCTGCTCCCTGCCGACGATGATCACCGCCAGCGCCCGCAGTTCATCCATCAGCGGTTCGTAGCGCAGCATCTCGTTGTAATGCGACAGATTGATATCCAGCATGGGTTAATTCTAGCATGGAAGAATATTTGTGTAGGGACAGACCTACGTGTCTGTCCGAAACTTTCTCTGGTCCGCATCCTGAGATGATTCCCGAGCCTGTCGATTGCATAGCGAAGCGGAGCATCCCGAGGGAGGGACGTCGGAGCGAGCTCCGACCTACTACTCACTAATCTCTCCTTACTGTAGTTTTCCCAATCCGGTATACAATAATCATATAAAAGTTCTACAGGGCACCCTTGGGAGCGCCTGACGCGGGAAATCAAATCCACAGACCGGGAGATAGATCGGCTGGTTAACGAGTTGTATTGCCTGACCGGAGAGGAGATCAAGGTTGTGGAGGAGAAAGACTTGTGAGTTTGTACCGAATATATATTGACGAAACAGGTAATCATGACATGACCCATGCTGACGATCCCAATCAGCAGTTCCTTGCATTAACCGGGATCATAATTGAGTCTGAATACAATACTTCCATTTTTCAACCTGAATTTGATGCATTAAAACGTCAATTCTTTAATCACGACCCTGACATCCCAATAATTCTGCATCGCAAGGAAATCATTAACCGCCGCCCGCCTTTTGAGGCTTTGAGAGATCCTGAAGTGGAAATACTATTCAATCATGCTATCCTTGAAGGTCTCAAGCGGTGGCAATATCGGGTTATCACAATTGTTATTGATAAGAAAACCCATCGAGACCAATATTCAGTTTGGCGTTATCATCCCTATCATTATTGTCTTGCGGTCATGCTTGAACGTTTTGTGCTGTTTCTCCACGATGGAAATCACCGTGGTGATGTAATGGTTGAAAGTCGTGGCAGGGCAGAAGACGAAAAGCTTAAAGACTCCTTCCAACGGCTGTATCGCAGTGGAACAGATTTCGTCCATGCGGAACGCTGGCAGGAAAGATTAACCTCTGAGGAGTTGAAGGTTAAATCCAAAACCGCAGATATCTCTGGGTTACAACTTGCTGACATTATTGCCCATCCATCCAGGAGAGAAATTTTACTGGACAAACAACTCATTACGGACGAAAGAGATATTTTTGGAGATAAAATTTGTAAAATTCTACGCAAAGGAAAATATCTGCAGTCTCGCAAAGGGCAAATTGATGGTTATGGGAAGAAATTACTTCCCTGAATTAAAGAGAAAACGCCCTTACGGGCGCTCTCCGATAGCCACTGGCCATCCACCTCCGCTAAACGGATTAATATTATTATATAGGTGAATCATGAAATTTACAAGAGGAAAATCGGCTGGTGTATGAGTTTTATGGTTTGACAGAAGCTGAGATCATAATTGCAGGAGAAGAGTTTTTATGAACAAATCACCATCCATAATCAGGATAATATTGATAGATTTTGCTACTTTTTTTTCATTTATTTTTCCCATCATTTCCTGGGTGCTCTATTTCCTCCTTTGGAAGGAGCAATCAAACCTGAGTTTTGTGATTGTAATTGCCTTAATCAGCCTGGTCTGTCTTGGAATTGTGGCCTGGCGCATACTTCTAATCATCACGGTCTTTAATGATAATCAGTATGCACAAGCTACGATTTCGCGGATTTTCTATTTTCGTGACAGGGGACGGATAGATTGTATATATGAGTACCAGGGCCAAAAATATTTCGGTGGTAATGCCATAATGAAGACACGGTGGACGACCGCTTATGTTGAAGGGCAGCAAGTTACTGTAATGGTGGATCGCAATCATCCTAAAAGGGCCTTTATTCGGGACCTGTATACCGAAGGAAAATAATACATGGAAATCGAATTCTCTGGATTCTTGGATAAACAATTAATTTTGAAAGCGATCAGGCTAACCGGCAAATCATCCACATGGCAAACAATCCTCAGGTTGATCGTTGTATTAATCCTGATCGGATTATTGATTTCTGTTTTTATACCATCAAGTGTTGGTTCATCCAGGGAGACCATCACTTGGAGTCGTTATTCCCGATTATTTTTTACTGTCCCTATCCTTTTGTACTTCATTTTGCAGCCTTTCATTAACCCATACATAATCGCCAATAAGATGTGGAAAAGCCCTGTCACGCGTCTCCCGATAATAGGAAAAATTACAACCGCAGGTATTGATTTTTTATTTGAACAGAAAAGTACAATTTCTTACAAATGGGACGATTATGTAAGAATCATAGTTCAACCAGATCAGATTACGCTTTTGACTACCAAAGGAATTTTGCAGATCTTCCCACAATCCTTTTTTCATGATGAATCCGATTGGCAAAGGGCTAGTCAGCTTATGAGAAGTCGTATAAAGACAGCAATATGATAGGAAGTAAGTAAGAAAGAATTAAGCCCTTTGTTTGCGCCGGTCTCCAGACCGCGCGCGGGGGTTGACCGCCAGGTCTCCGTTATAAATTCCATTTCACTGAATTTCTAAGTAAGTGAAAATTACTCTTCCTTATATTAATTGAATGATTTGTTCTAAATTGTTTCCCCTATGATGCAAATGGCAACCAGATCACAAGGTCAAGAGGCGGAACCCCAGCCACGTTTGCCTATGATGCAGAAAATAAATTTGAACAGGTCAACGCGCATGTTTTGACCGCAGGTCTCCTACTAGAATCCCTTTCAGCAGATTTTTTGTAGGTTGGATTGTAATCCACCAATACACGGCGGAATGTTGCCCACAATTCTCACTTTTCTCACCGAATTAATGGGTCTGGACCGTATAGATTTTCCCCATCATTTCCTTTTTGAAAGAAAAGGACTAGTCCCAAATAGATGTTATATAGAGGAATAAGTAATAACCAGAAATTTACTCCAGGTTTTCCTATATCATGAAGACGCTTTACGACCTGAAATGAGGCTATTACAATTATCGGTATGCTGATGAGACCAAACAGACATGGGGCAGTATTGAAACCACCACCTAATTTAGCCACTATATATTCGAGTACATTGCTGAGCACAACCCAGATTACAAATATACCTAATTCTATCCAGAAGTATTTAGATCTGTTGTATCGACCTTTCATTGAAAACAAGTTACTCATAACAATTCTCCTTTTAAATTTCCCGCTGGGTTAATTTGGTTTGAACATTTAATATGGCAACTGTCTTTTTATACGGACAATTAATTATATATCCACTTGATAATCTATAACTATTCCCCATTAATACCATTCCAAAATTAGTTTACTGCTAATTATCCGCGAAATTCGCAAGAACTACAACCGAAGTTCCCATTACATTATCAATTATGGACTGAATGGTTTATAGGTGGATGGTTTTAGCCGCAGACCTCCCTTTTAAATTCAATTTCACTGAAACCCTTAGTAAGTGCAAATAACTCGTCCTTATATTAATTGTATGATTTATTCTTAATTGTTTCCTTCCCCACCTGTCATTAATGACAGCTAGGCAACCCCACTTTTGTGCTTATAATTAATATATAGAACATATATGCTATAAAAGGAAAGATAAGAATATCGAAGAATCACAACATTACATTACAAATGTAATGGAGTTCCGAAGAATGAGGAACGAAATGAAATGCAGCCCCGTTGCAAACCGGCGAAGACGGGATGCAAGCGGGACAATTAGAAGGACGAACGAAGTGAGGACTATAGTTTCGACAGAGGAGAGAATGCAGCCCTGCCGTTGTCCCGACGGAGGAGGGGTGCGACCCGACGAAGTCAGGGCAGCAGGCGGGACAAAATAGACGCAATAGCAAAAGATGATATAGAATTGTTGTGATGATAATTACAAAACAACCCTGAACAGCAAGAGGAGCCTTTCAATGAAATGGATCACCCGTTCCCATGTAAGCGTAGACCGCGTAGCTTGTCCCTGGTTGATCTCGCGCTTTGTGGATAGCGAAGCTGAGTTCATTTTTGTTCCAAAAAGTGAGGTGGATCGGATTTCAAAAGAAATGGATGCGATTCCCTTTGATGCGCCGGGGGTTGAATTGGGTCATCAGGATGGGAAATGTTCCTTTGAGACGATCATTGCCAAATACGGTTTGAGTGAACCCGGCTTGCTGAGATTGGCAAAGATCGTCCACGCGGCTGATATCTCATCAGAAATGGACACAGATCCCATCGCCCGCGGATTGAAGGCCATCGCGACCGGTTATAGCCTGCGCTTCCCGGATGACCTGGAGAATCTGTCTCACCAATTTGAAGTGTACGATGCCCTGTATGCCTGGTGCCGCCTGGATGTGGCAAAGGAAAAGGAATAGAAAATTAGTAACCCGCCTGGAGGGTGAAATGAAAGGTATCATTATCGCAATTCTAAGCATTTCAATCCTGTTATCTGGTTGCACTCCGAATAACAACGTCATTTCAACGCGGGTTGCCGAGACAATCGCAGCAATGCCAACAGCTACATCCTACCCGACCCTTACACCATACTCGACTCTCACTCCCTATCCAACATATACCCCGGCTCCTGAAAGCACAGCAATCCCAACAGTTGAACCTACCCGCGCTTTTGCAAAGTGGAACAGCGACCAGGTGTTGGGTGCTTTTGTGAATGCCGGGCTGGAAGTAGGACCCATGCGCTGGATGAAGGCGGATGATTATGGTGAGGTTCCAATGTTGGCCATGGATGGAACCCGGTTTTTCATTCCATCATTATGCGCTGATTGCGGAGGAAGGATCCTCGCATTCAAAGACCAGGCAGGGATGGATGCAACTGCAGAATATTATTTGTCTCTCAATCAAAGTGATCCGGCTTCATTTTCCTGGATCTTCATGAAAGACAACATCATCGTTCAACTGAATGGGGATACCCCTGAAACCTTGGCCCGGAAGTACGAAGCAGCATTAAATAGCATGCCATGAAATGTGATAATGTCGGAGCTAGCTTCGACCTACAGCTAATCGTTGTACACAATTTGACAATGATATCATAAAGTGATACTATAATTTATGGATACAAAGAACCGTCTCACCCTGGCTTCCATCTTCGATAATCCGATTCGCTCCAATATTGCCTGGAAAGACATAGAAGCCCTGTTTACTGCTCTGGGTGGCGAATTGAGCCAGGGGAATGGTTCCCGGGTGCGGGTATATTTGAACGGAGTCAGGGCTGTGTTTCATCGTCCGCATCCACAAAACGAGACAGACAAAGATGCGTTGAAATCAGTCCGCCGATTTTTAATGGAAGCAGGAGTAAAAAATGATGACATATAAAGGCTATATCGGGCAGGTAGAGTTTGATGATGAAGCCAGTATATTTCACGGCGAGGTGATAAATACCCGGGATGTGATCACATTTCAGGGTGAATCGGTTGGTGAACTGCGCCAGGCATTCATTGATTCTGTAGATGATTACCTTGCTTTTTGCGCTGAACGAGGAGAGAAACCTGAAAAACCTTATTCAGGAAAGTTGATAGTTCGTATGAGCCCGGATCTTCACAGGCAGGCTTACCAGGAAGCCGTAAAATCATCAGAAAGTCTGAATCAATGGGTGAATCAAGCCATTTCTGACAAGATTCTACGTTCTGTATGAGGAATTGCGCCAATCATTATTCTAATCAATTCAGGATTGGTGCTGGATAATTTATTTGAACGCGATCAAGGAAAATTATAAGGACAACCTATGCATGCCGATGAATTGAAACACCGTACCATATTAGAGAATTTAGCCGACCAGGCAATGATCGATCGAGGTTTGCTGCCCGATTTTTCCCCTGAAGCGCTTGCCGAACTCGATGTACTTCAAAAACAGGCGGCACAAAATGAGGGGAAGTTGAAGAGTGCAGACGGAATCCGTGATCTGCGGCACCTGCTCTGGGCATCCATAGACAATGATGACTCGCGCGACCTGGATCAGTTGAGTGTAGCTGAAGCCATGCCGGATGGGAAAGTGAAGATCCTGGTGGCTGTGGCCGATGTCGACTCGCTGGTAAAGAAAGATTCAGCCATCGATGATCACGCCAGTTTCAATACCACCTCTGTATACACCGCTGCCAAAATATTCCCGATGCTGCCTGAACAGCTTTCCACTGATCTCACCTCCTTGAATCCCAATGTGGATCGCCTGGCAATGGTCGTTGAAATGGTGGTTGACCCGAACGGAAAGGTTCAGGAATCGAGTATCTACCAGGCAATTGTCCATAACCAGGCACAGCTAGCCTATTACAGTATCGCTTCCTGGCTGGACGGCAATGGCAATGCACCAGAGGAAGTGTCTGCTTTGGCTGGACTGGCTGAGAATTTGCGCATGGAAGATTCTATTGCCCAGAAGTTGAAGAGCTTAAGGCATATCAACGGTGCTCTCAGCCTTGAGACGATCGAGGCAAAACCGCTCTTTGACGGCGATCAGATCCGCGACCTTGAAGTGGAAGAGAAGAACCGGGCAAAAGAGATCATTGAAGATTTCATGATCGCAGCCAACGGGGTGGTGGCGCGTTACCTTGAATCAAGGAAGTTCCCCTCCATCCGGCGTGTGGTACGCATTCCCAAACGCTGGGACCGCATCGTCGAGATCGCCGACGAGCATGGATACAGCCTTCCGGACAAACCGGATGCAAAGTCTTTGGAGAATTTTCTGGACAAGGAAAAAGCTGCCGATCCGCTGCGATTTCCGGATCTATCGTTGGTGGTGATCAAATTATTAGGCGCTGGTGAATATGTGGCAGACTTTCCGGGTGATACTCCGCCGGGTCACTTTGGACTGGCGGTCAAAGATTACACCCATTCCACCGCCCCGAATCGCCGCTTTACAGACCTGCTCACTCAACGATTATTGAAGGCCGCACTTCACGGAACCCCTCCACCATACAGCAAGATCGAACTGGAAATATTGGCGAAACATTGCACTGAGGCAGAAGATGCCGCCAATAAGGTTGAACGTCAGGTTGAAAAGTCGGCAGCAGCGCTTTTACTTGAATCCAGGATCGGAGAGCGGTTCGATTCTATTGTAACCGGCGCTTCGCCCAAGGGCACCTGGGTGCGCCTGCTCACTATACCAGTTGAAGGGAAACTTGTGCACGGTTTTGACAATATGGACGTGGGCCAACGCCTTCGAGTTCAACTGATTTCTGTGGATGTTGACCGCGGCTTTATTGATTTCAAGAAAGTACCTTAGTAAGGGAAAGGGTCGTAAAATTTCCCGCATAATTATTATTCAATTGAGATATATTAGATATTATTGGTTTACAAGTAGTTGTGCTTTTTCGAGCTGAGCGGATTCACCAATTACTCCAATACGATCGCCAGACTCAAAAATTGTTATTGACTTTGGATTAGCAATAAGCTGTTGATCACGGATCAATGCCACGACAGATGCTCCAGTTTGTGAACGTATATTTGCTTCGGCGATTGATTTTCCTACCAGGGAACTTTCGGCGGGTAATTCCATCCAGACGATCTCAATTCCTTTTGTTGCCTGAAGAAGGTCATGCAATGATCTGTGTTCCTCGTCAGTTGTAATATTGAAGTTGTAATGATCATGACGGACAGCTTCAGCATATCGATGGACTTCTTGAAGTGGATACCCAAGGTTTATTAAAGTATGGTGGATCAATTCCAGCCCACCCTCCAATTCAGGATGGACTATATGACTTGCTCCCAATTCCGTTAAAAATCTTACACCATCTGCTGTTGCCGCTCTGGCAATGATCGATAAATCTGGGTTCAAATCCCTGACTGTCGTGACGATCAATCTTGTTGTTGTTTCGTCAGGGATAGTAATCACCAGGATGTTGGCATGATCCAAATTGGCATGCGTAATAATTTCAGAATTGCTTGCATCACCGTACAATGTCGGAATATTCCGCTGGTTAAGTATGACAATGCGTTCTGGATCCGTTTCAATGACCAGTAGTGGCACGGAAAGTGATTCCAAAACATCCACCAGATGCTTTCCTACCTGGCCGTATCCTACAATCACTGCGTGGTCAATCAAATGATCTTCATTAATCTCCGGCTGTGGAATATTGGCTTCCAATTTTCTCCAAAAAGAAGGGATCAATCGCAAAGTTTTCTCGAAGAATGGTAATGATTTATACATGAATGGATTGATGATAATTGAAAAAAGAGCGGCTGCAAGTATCAGTGAATATTGATTCGAATTCAACATATTCAAGGACAAACCAGTTTGGCCTAAAATGAATGAGAATTCTCCAATTTGACTCAAGCCAACTGCGATGATCAAAAATGTTTTTGCCGGGCGGGGAAATAGCAGCCCCAGAATTATGACAATTATGACTTTTCCGATAACGACGATAAAGGTCAAAGCAGCTACCTGTCCGAGGTTTTGTAATAAGAATGTAGGGTTTACAAGCATTCCTATAGACACAAAGAATAGGACTGAAAATGCCTCCCGAAAGGCAAAAACATCTGCTCCTACCTGGTGACTCAAGTGAGATTGGTTAATGATGGCTCCGGCTACAAACGCACCAAGTGCCAGGGAGATACCGAATAATTCCGATGCACCCATTGCTGTTCCAAGAGTAATGGCCAATACCGCCAGAATAAACAATTCTCGAGAACGGGTATGGGCAATGCGTTCGAGAAGCCAAGGGATGAGCCTAACACCAGCAAAAAACATTATTGCTGCAAACGCAACCGCTTTTAATAGCGTGATTACCAGGTTTTGCCAGTTGAATGTGGAAGAACTGGCAGCCAAGGTTGGCATGAATACGAGGATCAAAACGGTAAGCAAATCCTCCATGACCACCCAACCCACCGCTGCCTGTCCATGCGAGGTATTCAATAACGAATTATCCATTAACCCACGTAAAAGGACGACAGTGCTTGCCACTGAAATTGCCAGACCTAAAACCAAACCAGCCGAGATAGTCCAACCCCAGAGTTGACTCAGTCCAAAGCCAAGCAAGGTGACAAGAGCTACCTGAATTAATGTGCCGGGAATTGCAATGTCACGAACCCGCCAAAGATCCGCGAAGGAAAAATGAAGACCTACTCCAAACATCAGGAAAATAACACCAAGCTCCGCAAGTTGGCGAATTGTATCTATATCCCCAACAAAGCCTGGTGTGAAAGGCCCAATGACAATTCCTGCAAAAAGGTAACCAACGATCGTGGGAAGCCCAAGACGCCTGGCGATCAACCCGCCAAAAAATGCTACTATCAATGCCAGAGTAATATTTATTAATAATGGTAATTCATGCACAAAAACTTCCCTTATGATCTAGTAAACCATATTTGGGGTTTATGCTCGAATATTACTGTAAACTCTGGAGTAAATCCAGTTCATGTATTACAAATGTTGAATATACATTATGTAATGAACACAGGAATTAGTACCTACCTCGGAGCGAATGTTCCGGCAAGTTAGCCTGCTCTTCCGGAGGATTGATATGCTCGATCTTCACTGCGCAGATCTTATATTCGGGGATCTTGGCGCGGGGATCGATAACATCATTGGTGAGGATATTGGCTGAAGCTTCGGCAAAAAAGAATGGGATGAATACAACGCCTGCCCTGGTCTTATCCTTGATCGTTACCCGGATGACGATGCTGCCGCGCCTGGAGGAGACCCGGACTTCATCACCCTCCTTTAAGTTCATTTTTATTGCATCTGTCGGATTCACTTCCATTAATGCTTGCGGATAGAGATCATCCAGTTTGGATGCGCGGGTCAGGGTACCGCCGTGCCAGTGTTCCAGTACCCTACCGGTGGTCAGAATGTAAGGGTACTCAGTATCTGGCATTTCAGCAGGAACCTGATATTCCAGGGGGTGGAATTTCCCGCGTCCACGTGGGAAATCATCTGCGAAGAGGAATGGTGTCCCCGGATGGTTTTCATCAGGCACAGGGGTTTGCAATCCCCAACGTCCGAGACGGTGATAGCGGATCCCGGCATAATCCGGGACGACCCGTCCCATCTCTTCGATAATCTCGCCAGGGTTGTTATAGTTCCAAAAGGTGCTATTCGGTCTTCCTAGCCTGAGATTCGATGCGTTTGGCAAGATCGGTAATGATCATCCAATCTGCCCGGGCACTACCCGGTGGTTCAACAGCTTTCCGAACAAGTTGCACGCGCCGGTCTGTATTGGTGAATGTACCATCCTTCTCAGCCCAACCGGCAGCCGGAAGGATCACATCCGCATAGGCATGTGTTTCGTTGATGAACAGGTCTTCCGCGGCAAAGAATTCCAGCTGTTCGAATTGGTGACGTACATGATTGGAGTTTGGTTCAGACATGACGGGATTCTCACCCATGATATACATGCCTTTGATCCCATTCGGACCAAATGCTTTCACGATCTCGGTGTTGGTCAGCCCACGCTTGCGGTTCAATCCGCCTGGTTCAATATTCCATAGCTGCTCAAATTTGAGAGCACTTTGCTCGTCATCGACAAGTTGATAACCAGGATAATGCCAGGGCATGGCTCCAGAATCTGAGGCACCCTGAACGTTATTCTGTCCACGTAAGGGATTTAGCCCGGTGCCTTCGCGCCCGATCTGACCGGTGAGCAACGCCAGGTTGATGAGGGAAAGGGCGTTCTCTGTTCCATGGGAGTGCTCGGGGATGCCCAAAGCCCAATAGATGGCAGCATTTTTTGCGCCAGCATAGAGCCGGGCAGCCTGGATGATCAATTCCCGATCTACACCGGATATGCCTTCAGCATATTCCGGGGTGAATTTCTCCATGCTGGCTGCAAATTCCGTAAAACCTTCTGTCCGTTCATTGATAAATATTTGGTTGTAGAGTTTCTCTTTCAAGATAATATGTGCCAGAGCTGAAAAAACCGCGACATCAGTCCCCGGTTGCTGCTGCAGCCAGAAGGTGGAGAAGTTAACCATCTCGATGCGACGTGGATCGATCACAATGAGCTTTGCCCCGTTTTGTTCAATGGCAGCTTTCATCTGCAAGCCTATGATCGGGTGGGTTTCTGTGGTGTTCGACCCGGTAACTATGAAGACGTCATTTTTAGTTACATCCGAAGCCGGGTTGCTCATCGCTGAAGAACCCACAGCCATCTGCAGAGCAACCACTGAACCGGCATGGCACAGCCTGGTGCAGTGATCTATGTTATTTGTGCGAAAAAGCGATCTGAAAAGTTTCTGCAGCAGGTAGTTTTCTTCATTGGTTGCCTTGGCACAGGAGAACATGCCTAATGCGTCTGAACCATCGCGTTTGTAGATGGCCGTCATACGGTCGGCGATCAAGTCAAGAGCTTCATCCCAGGAGGCTTCACGCCACTCAGACATATCCTTTGCCGGTTTTCGCTTTCCTCCAATTTGCTTTACCTTACGGATGAGTGGAGTGGTTATGCGTCGGGAATCGTAAAGAAAGTCATATCCAAACCGCCCTTTCACACATAAGTTGCCATGATTGGTTGGGGAATCGAATGGAGATGTAACAGAAAAAATGGTATTGTCTTTGATATGCAGCTCGAGATTGCATCCCACACCGCAATATGGACATACTGTCGAGACGATCTTATCGGGTTTTATCATCTTATTTTCCTTCCAAGAGCCACTCACGACGAGGTTTAAGAGCACCGGTTGGGCATACTCCTACACATTGCCCGCAAAATACACAGGTGGTTTCAGTCATCGGTTTATCATAGAATGTAGCAACGGAAGTTTCAAAGCCACGGTTCATGAGGGTTAACGCAAATGTGTATTGAGCATCCTGCGCACAAACCTGAACGCATCGCCAGCATAAAATGCATTTGGCGTAATCACGGATGTACATGGGATTGTCATCCAATATCGCTGGCTGGCGTTTGACCGCACCGGGAAAACTGTCTGGTTGGGCAGCGTATTCATCCATCATGGTTAGGATATCGGGGGCATCTGAAATGTCGACTGTTGCTGCCAGCATTTCAAGTATGGTTTTTCGTGCTGATCTGACCCGTTCAGTGTTCGACCTAACTTTCATTCCTTCGGATACTTTTGCGATACAAGCCGGTACGAGTGTTCGTGAACCTTCCACTTCTACGACACAGATGCGACAAAGAGCATTGGCTTTGCAATATTCATGAAAGCACAGGGTCGGTATGGAAATACCGTTTTCTGCTGCTGCATGGAAAATCGTTGTTCCTTCGGCAGTACTAACAGGAAGATCGTCAATAACCAGGTTTATCATTATTACCATCATGAACCGCCTTTCACTGACAGGGGAGCTTTCAGCATTTCAGGCCAGCGGTGCAATGCACTCAGCACAGCCATGGAGGCTGTCTGTCCCAGTCCACAGATGGACGCATCGGTCATTGTTCGGCCAATCTCTTCCAAGCGCTGCAAGTCCTCCGGTTCAGAACGGTCTTTCATCATCCGCTCTAAAATCTCCACTTGCCGCTGGGTCCCGAGTTGACAGGGGTAGCACTTTCCACAGGATTCCTCGGCAAAGAAGTGCGCTAATCGCAAGATCACCTTGCGCAGGTCGCGGGTTTCGTCAAATACTGTGATCACCCCAGCACCCAGAGGAATTCCTGCTTCCCGCATATCTTCGAAGCTCAATTTCGAATTGAGGTCACTTTCGATGGCAAATGCACCAGCAGCTCCTCCAACCAGGGCAGCCTGAAAAACTCTGCCTCCACGAACCCCACCTGCCAGAACATTGATCAGGTGATTGATGGAGACACCAAAATTGACTTCATATAATCCCGGTCTTTCAATATCACCTGACAGGCAAAACAACTTTGTACCGGTGGATTTCTGAGTACCGCGGGATGTGTACTTTTCAGCACCATCCCGCAGGATCTCAGGTATATTGGACAAGGTTTCGACGTTATTGATCACTGTGGGTTTTCCAAACAACCCGTGAGTGGTTGGGAAGGGAGGTTTAACACGCGGCAGGCCGCGTTTCCCTTCAATCGATTCAAATAAGGCAGTTTCTTCGCCGCAGACATAAGCACCTGCACCCTGGCGTAGTTCAAGATCGAATGAGAAGCCGGAACCTTGAATGTTGTTCCCCAGGATATTCTGACTCAACGCTTCTTCACAGGCTTGCTGCATGATCTCAAATGGTTCTGTATATTCACCGCGGATATACATATATCCTTTATGGGCTTGAATGGCATAGGCCGCAATGATGATCCCTTCAATGATCCTATGGGGATCATCTTCCATGATCACCCTGTCTTTGAAGGTGCCAGGTTCAGCTTCATCAGCATTGCAGACAACATAACGGGTTGTTTCAGTCGTGTTGGCAGCACCTTCCCATTTCAATCCTGTGGGGAAAGCTGCTCCACCCCTGCCGACCAAACCGGAAGCTTTGACTTCTGCGATCACCTCAACCGGCTGCAGTTTTAATGCTTTTACAAGCCCGGAGTAACCACCAGAAGACTGGTAATCAGCCAGCCAGGTGGTTTTTCCCCTGCCGCAATTCCTGGTTAATACAGCCACATCACCACCTACCAGGGTTTGATGCCGCCTGCTGGTGTTGGCGACCATTTCACGCCAGCCGCTTCTGCGCAGCTGCTTCTGGTATTCGCCCTGTACCAACATGGAAGGAGCAATATCACACAATCCCAGGCAGGGAGACCGCTCAATGGTGATGGAATCTGCTGTTTTATTGTGCATCGATTCACGCAACAACTTGAAATACCCTTCTGCTCCAGCCATGGCGCAGACCGGGTCGCTGCACACGTGAATGATCGCTTCAGAGACAGGTTTTGCGTGAAAATGGGAATAGAATGTGATCACCCCGTAAACATCTGCCAGAGGTACCTGTAGATTTTTGGCAATTGCTTCCGCAGCAAATTCAGGGATGTACCCGTAAATTTCCTGGGCTGCATGCAATGAGGGTAGGAGGGAAGTTCTACCTGTGTCTGCATATCTATCAAGGACTGGGAGCAACAATTCCAGATTCATATCCGGCATAATTTCTCCTTATTAAAGTTCATGATTTGAAAACCAGGTAAATGATGGTTGATAGTGATATTATAACGATAATATGTTTTCTGTCATTATTCAAGCAGGTGGTAAGTCGAGCCGAATGGGAAGTAATAAAGCCTTACTTCATCTTTGTGGAAGACCGCTGATCACGCACGTGATCGACCGTTTTTCTAGTAACACAGATGATTTGATCATCATATCACCGAAAAATACTGAATTGGAAACATATGGTTATCCGGTTTACGAGGATATTACACCAGGGATTGGTCCATTAATGGGTCTATACACTGGCCTATCTTTTTCAAAACATGATACTGTGGCAGTAGTTGCCTGTGATATGCCATTTGCCAGTTTTGTTTTGATTCAGGAAGAAGCCCGATTATTAGCAGATTTGAAATATGATGTTGTTGTACCTGTTATTAATGGGAAATCTGAACCACTGCATGCAGTCTACTCTCGGACCACCTGCCTGCAAGCCATCGAAACTGGATTAACCCATGGTATGCAACGGCTGATCGAATGGCACTCAGAAGTGAAAGTGCATGAGATGGGAAAAGCTGAGATCAAACATTTCGATCCGTTGGGTTTGGCTTTTTTCAATATTAATACACCGGAAGACTTAAAAAGGGCGGAAGAAATTATTAATAAGTGAAAATTATCAGATTATGAATATTAGGCATAATCTGATCACATAAATCACTTTACTGATGAATCGATTTTTCACAGAAACTTCGATGAGTAAGGTTGGAATACCTTTTACAGGTATTGCTTATGCGGATTCTTTAGTCATTTTTCTTTTATAGTCCTAATCCGTACATCTATAGCATAGGCTCCTTGACCTGGAGCGAGCACCCGCAGCGGGTTGATCTCCATCTCAGCGATGGATGTACAATCTGCTGCCAGGTGGCTTAACTTGACGAGTGCATCCACCACAGCGGATTTATCTGCCGGGAGGATGCTGCGGAATCCATTCAGTTTTTTTCCAGCCCAAGTGTTGTTGATCATTTTTTCGGCTTCATCCGGTGTCAAAGGCGCCAGTGCAAATGCAACGTCTTTCAAGCCTTCCACTTCCACTCCACCGGAACCGAACATCATCAATGGACCGAACATTGGGTCACGCACCATGCCGGTGATCACTTCCTGCCCTGCAGGGAGCATGCGTTGGATGTGTACGCCATCTATTTTTGCGTCCGGTTTGGCTTTTCTGGCTCTGTCCATGACGGTATTGAAACCATTCACCACTTCAGCAGAATTTGTAAGGTTCAATAATACTCCGCCAATATCCGATTTATGGACGATATCCTCCGAAGCGATTTTAAGCACAACCGGGAATCCGGTCTTTTCTGCCTGTTTTGCAGCTTCACTGGCTGTTTTACAAAGGATCAACCTGGTCGTTGAAATCTCATACGCATCGAGCAGATTTACGGCAGCATCTGCTGAGATAAATTCGCCTTGTCGTTCAGCAGACAAAATTCTTACTGCTTTCGATGAGGTTTTGGGTTGTACTTTAGGCTCAGGCTTACTCAGTCTTCTGGTGATCTCGGCATAACGTGTGACTGCTCCCAGCGCTGAAGCTGCCCATTCGGGAAAACGATAATCGGGAATTCTGGCAGCGCGGAGGAGGGAAAGACCTTCTGCAATCTGGTTTTCTCCCATCAGGGCAAAAACGACTGGTTTTTCGTTGGATTGGATGATCGGAATCATAGATTTAACCACAGCCCCCGTGGTACTGGGCGGAGGTGGCGGCGAGATCACCAGGATGCTGTCCACACCTTCATCTTCCATTAATAATCGAAGTGCGCCACTGAATTGTTCCGGGGTGGCTGAAGCCAGCAAATCGATGGGATTGTTGAAACTAGCAGCCGCAGGTAAGAAGCTTTTTAATCCGGTCACAGTCACATCTGATAATTTTGCCAGTTGGAGTCCGTTCAATTCCAGGGCATCTGCAGCAGTCACTCCGGGCCCGCCGGCATTCGTAATTACTGCGACATTCTTGCCCTTCGGTTTTGGGCACCAGGCTAAAGCTTTAGCCCATTGGAACAGCTCTTCAGTGGTATTTACCCGGATCACTCCCGCTTTTTCGAACGCAGCATCAAAGGCAGCTTCGGCACCAGCCAGCGCACCGGTATGTGAAGCGGCGGCCTTTTTCCCGCTTTCGAAGCGGCCAACTTTCAATGCGAGGACAGGTTTTACCCGAACAGCTTCCCGGGCTTTTTCGATGAATTGCTGACCGTCTTTCACACTCTCCATGTACATGGTGATGACGTGTGCATGAGGGTTAGCCGCCAGTACGGGCAGAATATCCGATTCACAAACATCCACCTCATTGCCAAGGCTGATGAGGTTGGATAGACCGATACCCTGACCCCGGATCCAGTCGATGACAGCAGCGCATATTGCCCCGGAATGCGAAATAAATGCGATCTCACCTACGGGCGGACCAGGCGGCTGAAGGAATGTGGTGTCCAATGGCAGGTGAGTATCCACAAGGCCGATACAGTTCGGACCGATCAACCGGATGCCATATTCAATGGCAATATTTAGGCATTCCTGTTCCAGCCGGGCACCATCTGCTCCAGTTTCCCGAAATCCCCCGGTCTGGATAATGGCTGCTTTGATTCCACGTTTTCCGACCTCAACTAATGCGTTGGGGACTGCAGCCGGTGGGAACCAGCATGGCAGCCAGATCGACCGGATCAGGAACCTGATCCAGGCTGGAATAGATGGGTTTACCGAAGAGTGTATCTGCTTTCGGATTTACGAAATGGATCGCACCCTGATAACCGCTTTGGATCAGATTGCGCGCCAGCATGTATCCCAGTTTGGTCGGGTCACGGGATACACCAACAATAACTATGCCTATGGGAGCGAAGAAAGGAATCAGGGGATCAGTTTTCATAGAAAAATTATACAATAAAGAAGAGTGATTAGATGTCTGGAATTAGAAATTAGGAAAGTGGAGAGGAAGGTATATGAAATGAAAATAGCAAAAGTAATATCTTTTATTGGAATTCTAGCCATGACCGGGGTGATCGGCTGGGCGTTTGCAACGGGGAACTTCACTGTGGAAGGTTCTAAATTATTGGCTATGCCCTGGGGAATTGTTTCATTGGTGGATCTCTACGTGGGATTTACACTTTTCTCAATATGGATCATTTATCGAGAGCAAAGCTGGGGGTGGTCGATAATTTGGGTTGTCCTGATGATGACCCTTGGCTTTTTTACTGGCAGCTTGTATTTATTCATCGCTCTTCAGAAAAGCGGTGGCAATTGGAAAAAGGTTTGGCTGGGGCGCCGTTATTTGGAATAGTTGTTTGAGAATGCTTTATTTTTTCCTAATAACCACTGCCGGTCGAAAACCACCAAATGGAGTATAGAAAGACCAGGCTTTCCGGAAATCACCATCCGACATCCAGAAGAGGTAATCACCGCCGTTAACCCACGAATTAATGAAGCCCCAGGGTTTTTGTAATCCGCCTGTATCAATATGTAATGGATCGTAGGCAGCGCTGATGATGGTATGCCAGGTGAGACTCATATTATTTGCGTAAGAGCTTGTACCTGTTCCCAAAGTGATGGCCGGGACAGCATGTTTTGACCAGCCGATAGTAACCATCACCACAGTATCTGATTGTTGGATGAGGTCGATCAAACCGGGAAATGTAGGATGAGATAAACCAACCTCGAGGGACAAACCCAAGTCCTTGACCAACCTTCGTAGAAGGGAAACCTGTTGGATCGGTGCAACAGGTCCATTTTTCCAGCAACGGTATGGTAAACGCTGGAAAAAATTCATCGCATCCAGTTCATCTGCCAATTCCGCAGGATCGATGACCCGCCCGGTAAGGAGTTTAATTGCTGCACAGATACAATGCAGTGTGCAGGTATTTCCGACCTGATTATGCTGGTATGCCGCCAAAGTCTTTTCAGACATTCCAGCCAGGGTCACAGGTTTATAGTAATTAATATCATTAGACAGGTCATGCAGGTTCTCAGGCATGCATTGATTATAATTCTATCGATATAAAGTGATTAGTGATTGGGATTTTATGAGTAGTGGGAGAAGTGAATTGTGATTGGGAATTAGTGATTAGTCATTGTGAAACGATAGTGGTTGACAGTTTGCGGGATGCAGGGTGTTTATAAACAAATGACTAATTAACTAACCAACTTATCAACTTATCAACTAATTGACTAATCTCATTTTATTTCCAGAAAGACAAGTTTCAGAAAAAGGTAACCATGAAAAAAGTTATTATCGCATCTTCCAACCCGGTAAAAGTAAATGCCACAGTGGATGGTTTTACAACCATGTACCCTGGGGAAGAATTCATTTTTACGGGGATAAAGCTAAACCATGACATCAGTCCGCAGCCGATGAGCGACAAAGAAACACTTCTTGGCGCGGAGAAGCGGTCTAAGCTAAGCCAGGATATGTTTGACGACGCGGATTATTGGGTGGGTCTCGAAGGTGGAGTGGAAATCGAAGGAGATGACCTGGTTGCTTTTGCCTGGATCGTCATACGTTCGGGGGAGAGGATGAGTAAAGCTCGAACTGGCGCTTTTTACCTGCCCCCGGCGGTAGCCAAACTGGTGCTGGAGGGGAAAGAACTGGGTGAGGCTGATGATATTATCTTTAATCGGCAGAACTCCAAGCAGGAGAATGGGGCAGTTGGGTTGTTAACTCACGACGTCATTGATCGAAAGAAGTACTACACTCACGCAGTCATCCTGGCATTGATCCCGTTTCTGAATCCGGAACATTACCCACTGAGTTGACTCCTCATGGTGGACTTCAAAACGGGCAGGAATTAATTAGTGCGACTAAACTAACCATTAGAAAAGTAAAGTAAAAATCAGGTATTAATTACTCCTATCAGCCACACAGCTATTAATTTACCTGGCGGAATTTCCAGTTAACCAATCAAACATATTCTTGAATATCACGGGTAAATCTGCACCGGTTCTTCGTATCCTGAGTGTATCCGGTTTTGAATTATCAACCGGACTGGTAACAGCCCAGGCAGTTGTCTGGTTGGCAATCACAGCAAGTGATTCTGCTGAGGTAAGCTCATTTCCTACTATTGTAGAAAGCGCAAAAGAGCCGGTGATCGTTATATTTTTGAACGTCTGGAGTAAAAGTCTCTTTTCAGCAACCGGCACCTTTGCAGCTTTAATTGCCTGAAGAGCCAATTCATCCAAACCTTTCTCAGCATAGGTTCGGAATTGATCGAGATTTTTCGATGGAATGATCATATTCACAGCGGAACCCGGATAATTCTGGAAAGGAAACCATTCCGCTAAAGCACGAATACCCTCTTCAGGTGATTCCAACTCTATGAGACGATGTGTATTTTCTTTTGGCATGGTGTGGAGAACTGTGGTTTGATCCCGATGCAGGAAGACCAAAGTTTGCAAACCTGATTTGGGGATGGTCCTGACAGCGATTAAGACACGCTCGGGGAACATAAGCGGGATAATAGCGCGCAACAAACCTCCTTCAATGAGGTCATTCCCCCCTGGTTGGCCAGGCTGAATCAGGTTTCGTGAAAAAAGTGATTTTCTACCTGTAGGTGAGGCTTTTCCGGCAAGTAATGCAGGGTCAATCCCCACAAGTGATTTTGCACCCATCAAGCCCAGCAAATACTTCATTTCGCTTTGGTTTAAGATCATCGCTAACTCGTCATCGTTGAGGCTCATGGCTTCTCCTTACATTCCTGTTTTTGCTGCACCAAATGAGAGCCCGAGTTTGAATGGACCAAATTTAATTTCTGATTCAGCTCCCACCTTAAACCCGAACTCCAATCCAAAGGAGAGGCCACCGCGTACTCCCACATTCACATTAGCAACATTTACCCCGATACCTGTTTCACCAGAAACAAGCGACACGCCGATTGAGCCGCCTACGGAGCCATCTTTATAACCCAGAAATGCTTCTCCTTTGGGTCCATCCACCTGGGCGTCACCGGTGACACCAGCGTATTCATTCCCGACGACGGTTTCTCCAGTAAGCTGATATGTGCTTGCTTCTGCAAAACCTCCTGCAGAATATTTCCCGGTCTGTTTGTCGTAGCCAAAAGTGGCACCGCTCTGAACTTTTCCAAACTGGCCGTCAACTTTCAGGTTTCCAATATCCATCCCGGCCACCGTGATATCCTTGATCACATCTTTGGCATCGTAATACTGGTTTTTATAGATATTGATCTTGATTCCTGCAGCACCAGTCATCCCTGAGGAGGATTGGTCTCCAGAAAGCACGATTTCGCCACTCGGATCTAGCCCTATATTGGATAACTCTGGATTCTGCTGTGGATTGAGGGTTTCTTCATTGGGCTCAACCGGTTTCGCTAGAGAGGATTTGAGCTTATCAGCTTCTTCTTTCGCCCGCAGTTCGGTCTCTTCCTTGGCGACTGCCTTGCGGTTGTTTAGCTGCCATTGATCGGACTGGTTTATCTCATCTGGTGTTTGCCACCCCCCATTGGTCCATTTATAGCCTTTATCCAGCATATCTTTGGTTCTATCATATTCTTCCTTCGTAACATATCCTGGTCCTGCCTCATCTCCTGGACGTTCAGACCAATACTTTTCAGGTTCATTTTTAGGGTCAATTGGGGAGAGATTATTGGTTTGCTTTGGTAAAGGAACAGATCGGGTTGCAGCAACTGAAATCAACCAGCCTATAGTAGTACCAATCAGTCCTCCAGCAAGTGGAATAAGAGGTGTTGTCGCAATTGGTCCCAGGCTGTTGGGTTGATCGATATCCGTTCGGTCTTCTGGAATAATGGGCAGTTCCTCTACTGGTGGATTATCTGGTGGATATATTTGATCAGGCTCTTGAGGATTATCCATCGTATTTCCAAGCAGGCCGTTGTATTGATCTATGCATTCCCATAATTCATCGTCTGACATAATATTCGGATCGCAATGCAACCTGCATTTAAGGATAGTCAAACCACCTGCTCTAAGGTCGTCAGGAGTCACACCTGCACAGTCTGAGTTTGATTGATCAGATCCAGGAGGGAGTGCTTGAACCCCATTTAATTTCCCCTCAGAAGCAGACCAGAGAGCTTCAGCTAATGGTAAGACTTCATTTAATTCGGCAGAAGACCCAATTTTAACCATTGCATTTTTTTCGACATGAAATAAATAACCACCCTCTTCCTGTTCGACGAACCAATCAAAATTATTACCAGGCCTAGTACGCGTATATTTCCAAGATAATCGTGCTGGATAATCATTAAAAGTAGTTAAATCGCACCGCGAACTTTCAATTTGAGTAACACCCGAATAGCATTCAAAAGGTTGGAACTCATCCACTTTATCAACTTCTAAAAATATTTCTGTTCCCTTAGTGTTATTGCCAATACATGCCGAACAATATCTAACCTCACATCCCCATGGATCTTCCTGATCAAAAATCCAATCAGAGTCCCATGTATCTATACCTGCGATGACCGCAGCCTGGTTGAGGATTTCACTGCATGAGGAATTCTGAGGAACGCTTTCAGCCCGCGCAGGTTGAGTCGATGAACTTATGGATATCAATAAGCTTGTGAAAATCCCCAAACAAAGTAGCAGAATGAAAATCCGTGGTTTCATTGGCTCACCTCGCCTTTTTCTTAAAGATCGGGAATATTCGCCCGACCAGAAAGGAAAGTCCGGTACCGATAATCAAACTTCCCACACAGGTGAGACCAGAGATCAAAACACCGACTGTAGTGTTACCACCTCCGGCTTTGCCAAATACCGGGGCCAGGAGAGCAGATATAAGCAGGGCAACAACCCAACTAATAATAAACGAAATACCGCAGCCCAGTGCCTGTCCGGTACAGCATCCTGCTAATCGCGGGAGATCAGAATCTTTATTTATGGTATTAGGGGAGTTTTCGTTTGATGTAGTATCCATGGTTTCCCTCAAATACAAGGATGGTTATTCTTTATTAATGGAAAAAATGGAATTCAACTATTGCCGTTCTCAACTATTATAGCCTAGTAATACTAGAAATTCTTTACAAAATACTCACAGATATTATTTAGCATGGTGGAGAAGTATCATTATTACTAACATCGGGTAATAACAACTTTGACCAAGTTTGGGTGTCGTCTACTTATAAAGAAGGTTGATAAAAAGGATTGAAACAATCTATGACAATTGCTATTTACCTAACCATCATTGAGTTGACACTCCTATGCTCCGCAGGTAGAATGATTTCCAATGGACTTACTCAAAGATCTAAATCCCCAGCAAGTGAAAGCAGTTACAGTAGGCAGTGGACCTGTTCTCGTTCTTGCCGGGCCGGGGTCAGGCAAGACCCGGGTTTTAACACACAGAATGGCATACCTTATTGGGGCTATGGGGGTACGTCCGTATAGCATCCTGGCTGTTACCTTCACCAATAAAGCCGCCCGCGAAATTGACAAACGGGTGAGGAATCTGATCCCGCATGACCTGCAAGGAATCATGATGGGCACTTTCCACTCGGTTTGTGCCCGTATTTTGCGCAGGGAAGCGGAATACCTGCCCATTAACGCCAATTATGTGATCTATGATGACGACGATCAATCTTCGGTGGTTAAACGGTCCATCCGAGAATTGAACATCGACGAGAAAATCTACAAACCCAGCAGCATATTGAATGCAATTTCCCTCCTGAAGAATGACATGATCCTCCCCGAGAATGTTCCAGTGAAGGGTTATAAAGACAGTGTCGTCCAGAAAGTATATGAACGGTATCAGCAGGTGCTGGTTTCGAACAATGCGGTGGATTTCGACGACCTGCTTATTTATACTGCCCGCTTGCTGGAAGAAAAAATGGAAGTGCGGGATAGATACTCCCGCCGTTTTGAACATATTCTGGTGGATGAATTCCAGGATACCAACATTGCTCAGTACACCTTGCTGCGCTACCTTGCTTATGTCAACAAGAATATTTACGTGGTAGGAGATGAAGACCAGTCGATCTACCGCTGGCGGGGAGCGGATTATCACAACGTAGAGCGCTTTGTCTCAGATTTTTCTGGTACGACAAAAATATTGTTGGAACAGAATTACCGTTCCACCCAGACAGTATTGAATGCCGCCAGGGCAGTGATCGACCGCAACCGGCACCGTACACCCAAAAAGTTATTTACCGAGCGTGGTACTGGTGACAAGATCAAATTGTTTGTTGCCCGGGATGACCGACAGGAAGCAGAATACATTGCCCAGAAGATAGCAGAACTGATTAACAGCCGGCGGTTTAAATCGAGTGATTGTGCCATCATGTACCGTACCAACGCACAATCCCGATTGTTGGAAGAAGCATTCATAAAAGCTGGGATGCCGTACCGGCTGGTTGGCGCCCAAAGGTTCTACGGCCGGCGCGAGGTGAAGGATGTGATCGCTTACCTGCGCCTGGTGCATAATCCTGCGGATGAGGTCAGCCTAGCACGGGTGATCAATGTGCCTCAACGCCAGATCGGTGACAAGACATTGCAGGGGTTAATGGATTACGCTCACCAAATAGGTATTTCGGCGGGTATTGTCCTGATGGACCTTCCTAAAGGGACAGATTCACTGCATTGGAATAGCCTGCCCAAAGGCGGGGTGAACCGCCTGGCAGATTTTGGCAGCCGGATGCTGGATTGGCTGGAACTGAAAAAAACCGCTACCATATCAGAGTTGCTGCAAAAAATTCTGAATGATATCGAATACCGGACATATATCGAGGATGAGTCTGAAGAGGGGCAGGATCGCTGGGGTAATGTGGAAGAGGTGCTGCGCCTGGCTTTCGAGTTTGAAGAGCGGGGGTTGGATGCCTTCCTGGAGAGCCTAGCCCTTGTTGGCGATCAGGATACTCTCCCGGACGTACCGGATGCCGTCACCATGCTGACATTGCATGCAGCCAAAGGATTGGAATTTGGTGCGGTTTTCATTTTCGGCGTGGATGAAAAAGTGCTGCCGCATAGCCGCTCTTTAGACGACGAGGAGGAACTTCAGGAGGAACGCCGCCTGTTCTATGTGGGAATGACCCGTGCCAAAGATCAGCTCTATTTATCCAGAGCGGAATTTCGCGGCGGTTATGGTGGCATGGATATCACAGAGCCTTCACGCTTCCTGGCTGATATACCTAAGGACCTGTTGAAGATCGAAGCACAATCTCCCCGGTCATATTCTTATTCCCGAAATGGCGATAACGATTACGGCAGCCGTTCAGAACAATCCTCCGCTTATTTGTGGAAGAGTTCTTCCACTCCGGTGAAGCAGCCGGAAATGTGCTATAAAGCCAACATGCGGGTATCGCATTCCAATTGGGGTGAAGGCTGGGTATTGGAAAGCAAGATCATGGATGGCGATGAAGTAGTGGATGTTTCTTTTGATTCGGTAGGGCTGAAACGTCTGCTGGCTGCCCTGGCTGGGTTAACAGTGATTGAGAAAAAGTAATCTCCTCACCTAATTCACATCTCACCACAGAGACCACAGAGATCACAGAGGAAAACATAACCATTTAACCGCAAAGAGCACTAAGAGAAGAATAAAGTAAAATATATGTGATTAGTGATTAGTGATTAGTGATTAGTGATTAGTGATTGGTGTTAACTGATAGACTGATCAACTATTCAACTAATCACTCTCAATTCTTCACTCATCAACTATTATTCCGGAGTATCCATGAATATCTTTGTAACAGGTGGTGCAGGGTATATCGGGTCGGCAGCAACAGCCGCTTTGATCAAAGCGGGTCATCGTGTGACAGTTTATGATTCGTTGGTCAAAGGATATAAACAGGCAGTTCCCACAGAAGCCCGGTTTGTTCAGGCTGACCTTTCGGATACAGAAACCTTGCAGGCTACACTGAAAAGTGAGCATTTTGATGCAGTAATGCACTTTGCCGCATTCATTGAGGCCGGCGAAAGCATGGTCGATCCGGGGAAATTCTTCCGCAATAATTTCTCAGATTCAAATCAGCTTATCGATGCAGTGGTGAAGGCTGGAATTCAACGATTTGTTTTTTCATCCACCGCGGGGGTGTATGCCTCCAGTGATCAACCGATCAACGAAGATAACCTACTTGGACCTGCCAATGTTTATGGCCAAACCAAGTTGATGGTAGAGCAGGCGTTGGGATGGTACCGAAAGGTGTACGGTCTGCGAACGGCGATCATGCGCTATTTTAATGCAGCCGGCGCAGATGGAGATCGTGGTGAAGCCCATCAGCCGGAAAGTCACCTGATCCCGCTGGTGTTGAAGGTAGCCCTCGGGCAGCGACCGGAGATCAAGATCTTCGGAACAGATTATCCTACACCGGATGGAACGAATATTCGCGATTATATTCACATCACCGACCTGGTAAGTGCGCACTTGTTGGCATTGGATGCCCTGGAGAATAAGGAGAATCTACTTTATAACCTGGGGAATGGAACCGGTTATTCGGTGCGGGAAGTCATCGAGACTGCTCGAAAAGTCACCGGAAAAGCTATTTCGGCAGTCGAAGCTCCACACCGGCCCGGGGATGCACCCCGACTGGTGGCCAGCTCCGAGAAGATCCGCAGAGAACTGGGCTGGCAGCCGAAATATCCCGGGCTGGAAGAGATCACCGCATCTGCCTGGGAATGGCATCAGAAGCATCCGAACGGGTATTCGGAATAAATCACATACATCTAGCAAAACGAGTTGGGAATTAAATTTGATTCAAGGTAAACATGTAAAAATCTGGTTATTTGCACCAAGGGCCTTGTAACTTCACGCTTTATTTGAACAAAAAACTCTCTTAATTATTCAACCTGCATTAATTCTTTAAGCCTATTTGGAATTGTGATTTCTTGTTTTTCATAACAATAATCCACGGTTTCATAATTCCCCCTGAAATACCAATACAAATATGGGCTAACCGAACCCGGGCCATTCTTATATACATCATAGGTAACATAAGCCATCATCAAAGCATCCCGACCTAAATCTTGTTTTTCGCCTATTGGGTGACTTACAACGATATCACGAACCGGAGTACTTACTAAGGCACCATATAATCCCAGGCACTCAGGATGATCGTCAAGCAAAAGGATATGGGTTGAGGTCAGAAAATTATCGTCCAGAGTTATCATGAATGACTTTCCGGATCCTCCCAAATCAGCTTCAATAATGTTTGGTTTACAAAGAATGGTTACATTTTTATAGCCTAATATATACAATTCATCCAAATCTTTTCCCCATCCTTGAACCATTTTTGGGGTTACGGCTAAAATGGAATCTGGAAGATCGAGAGAAAGTGTTGAAATGGTTCCATATAATTCTTTTCGATAAATAATTTCATCTGGGTTTACGTTTACTAAAGTTCCTTCAGGCCATAAGCGTATAACTAACAACTCTGCTACATCAGAAAAATCTGTTGTTTTTAGGTTTTGATTAGAAACCATTACTCTTTCTGTTAACTGGAAGTGAGATTCAATAATACTTGCCCATTGGTTTGGTTCACTTGGCCGGCAACTTTGTGCCAAATTCCGTAAATCTTTTTTCCATAACTCTGTTTTCGAGATAACATAACCATTGTCAAAAGAAATTATTCTGTTGCGATTAATGAAATATTTTTTTACTTCGGAATAGAATAATTGCAATTCTTTCGGGGTAAATAGTTTTTCCCAGCCTGGTTTATTCCGCCCCAAGATCCTCGTAATAAATGACATAGAATATCCTTACCTTTATAGAATGTGAAACTTTTTTATCAATTAATTTATAATCCATCCATTGAGGCTGATTTTAATCATCTTCAGAAACGATGATTAACAATAGAGCAAATAATAATTTACCTTAAAAGTGTCCAAGATTATTTATTAATTGTATCTATATTTAATAAATGTTATTTATTAGATATTAACGCAAAAAAGCTTGAATCGTATGTGTAGTATTTTCCCTCTCAGATTAACAAAGAATGCGATGCATCCTATTATTAAACAAAATCTGATATATTGTTGATTATTTCCTAGTTATATTTATTACTTCTTTTTGCCTTTTGCTGCTGCATTTGCCAAATTATCCTTGACCCTGAATTTAACAATCCTGCTGATCAAGTCCAGCGGCATGAGTTGATCCAGAGGGAACTGTACAGATCCCTTTGCTCCTTTATATACAGAAAGCTCTTTCTGGAATTCTTCAATTCCTCTCGGAGCCGGGTAAAAACCGATATGGTTTTTAAATGCCGCAAAATGGACCAGATTACCAAAAAGAAAAAAAGTGGGCATTTGATAACTGATCTTTTCGCTGGCTTCAGGAGCAGCGGCTTTGATCACTGCCCGAACTTCCTTCAATTTCTTTTGAATATCATCTGGAAAAGTGGCGATATACTCATCGATCGTGTTATAGCTGTTGCTGGTATCCATGGATTCTCCCAAAATTAATATTTATATATCTATGTCGACTTCAATTTATTAATTATATTGAACCAGTTTTGCTATTCAACTGTTTGCGTAATATAAAGTGAACATCCGCTTCATGAAACCTCTCCACAGATAGGAAGGAATCAAAGGGTTGTTCAATGATGGTTGGAAATTGAAATCAGGCGAATTGAAACAAGCCATCAAACTTCAGGCTTGATTTTTCTATTGCTATGGAAATTCTGAAAACTCTACTTAGCTGATCGAGTTACTTCACGACCTTATTGATCTCAGCCAGTACCATTTCCACTTTTTCTTTCGTGATTCCCATCTGAGCTGCCTGCGGCATCATTAAGATCGTTTTCAAAGTCATACCCCTGGCCATGGCGACCATGGGATTGGTACCGATGCCAGGGAGATATTTTTCGAGAATAACTTTCGCCTGGGGATTATCAATAAGTGTACCGAATGTCGCATCGAGCGTGAAAGCCATTTGTTCCTCCTGAACGAGATATGTGTCTGATTATTATAAACAGCTATATCAACAACAAAAAACCTAACTATAACAAATTACTCTTTTTTGTCAGATTTACTATCTTTCGATTCGATAGTCTCTTTGCCGGTTTCCATCCGGCTGGCGGTTCCCTGGAACAGCTCCCAACCCTGGCTGAAAATGACCACCTGGGTGGCCAGCATCCACAGGAAAAACAGGGTTAGTGCGATCATGATGATATTGAATATGTTGTTGAAATTCTGCTTCAAGGTGGTTAACAATACGAGAAGATCACCCATGGAAGTTTGCGAGTCTTTGATCATCACCTGGTATTCGTTCAAACCTTTTGCAATCAAAGCGACGTTTTCGGCCATCGTGTCTAAATCAGTTTGAATTTTACCCAGGTTGGAACCTGCCTTTTCCATATTACCAGACATACCCTCAAAAGTAGCCGGCATGCCATCCAGACTGACAACCAACTCCCCCAGTGAATCAGCCAGCGGTTTTTGGGGCAGGTATTTTTGCCCGGAATCCGGGACAAAGGAATTTAATAATGGGATATTGCTGATTATGGCTTGAAATGTTTCAAACGATTTGATCGCGTCTTCCAGTGATTTTGCTGCTCCCTCTGCGGCTTTCAAAGAGCTGGTGGCTGCTTCCAGGGTAACGGGTAATTTGTCGCCTGTCAGCGAGTTCAACTGATCCAAGACTGTTTGGGTATCTGCCACAGATTTGGCGGAAGTGGACAACATGGAGGATAGTGTCTCGACACTGGTGATCGTTGCATCCAATGTTTTCCCGGTAATTTCCATGGTTTTCTGGCTGGCATCTACACTGGTATACAGAGTATTGATGGTCATACTTGCCGCTGCAACAGCTCTCGGCCGTAAAATGATCACTCCAACCATACCGGTCAGGCTGATGATCAAACCGATCACGCCTGCGATCATTACAAAAACGCCAAGAAGACGACGAATACCATTCATAGCTCCTCCTCAAAATAAACCTTAATCCAATTGTTATTTTGATTATAGGGATTAATATTGTTAAAAACTACACTGAGTGTAAATGATCTGTTGCAATAATAAATATATGAAATCCAATTTTATGCCCTGAAATACTTGATTCATCATCAGTCAATTGGCTACAATAAAGCCACCCAATATTCAAGGAGTCCAATGATCCCAATTTTGCTCGTTCTCGCCCCGGTTATTGTCATCTTCCTGTTACTCGTGCTACGAAAAACTGCTGCGGATGTTGCCGGATTAGCTGGTTGGGTCATCACCGTTTTTGTGGCCTGGCTTTATTTCAATACGCCATTGGAGATAGTATTCAAAGCCAGCCTGTCCGGGCTCCTATCCTCGCTACCCATCGCGTTGATGGTGGCTGCATCCATCCTGCAGATCACAATCATGCAGGAAACAGGGGCAATGAGCCGGGTGGTGGCATTGATCAAGACCATCTCACCTTCCAACCGGGTGGTGCAGATCATGCTGGTTAACATGGGTTTTGGGACGATCCTGGCAGCCCTGGGAGCGACCCCTGTTTCCATCCTGCCGCCGATCATGCTGGCCATGGGATATTCATCCTTCATCGCCATCGCCCTGCCGGCCATTGGATATGATGCACTTTGCACTTATGCATTGCTCGGCATACCCATTGTGGTATTTTCCGGGTTCGTAGGCAAGCCGGTCAATGAAGTCGGGATCTACTTTGCCCGGTATATGCCTTTTATCAGTACCTGTATCGCCTTGGGAATGTTGTGGATCGCGGGCAAATGGGAAATGCTTAAGAAAGGCTTCTTTCCAGCGTTACTGGCAGGGTTGACAGCCGGATTGATCGCCATCGGGATGAATAGCATCGGTTTGATCACCATCACCGGAATCGCCGCCGGCTTGGGAGTAATCCTGGTCATGCTGCTTTATCTAAAGGTCAGCGGTCAACCGATCATGGATCGAGGTGCATTATCCGAAATGGACCTGGCTGCAGAGAAATCCACTTCACTTTGGAAGGCACTTTCCCCCTGGATCATCCTGGTTGTCTTTTCTCTGCTCGTCAATGCTCCATTCCTTCCATTCTTTGACCTTACTTTTTCAAAACTGGCGATGCCGGTGGAGGTTATTCCCCGGTGCGCCCGAGAAACTGCGGGTATTGTGGCAGGCATATTTTTGGGTGTTAATCAGCACTCTGTTGGCATTGCCCATCCTAAGACCAACCCGGGTGCAGATGCAGGTTTCCCTGCGAAAATGGTTCAAGCGTTTTCCAAGGCCGATGCTGGCTGCCGGTGTCTTCTTCGCCATCGCCCTGGTGATCAACCACTCCGGCAAGGGATTGGACTGGATTCTGGCTGATCCAACTAAAAATATGGTCTTTGTGCTCGCAGATGCTGCTTCAAGAGCATTTGGCAGAATGTATCCATTGGCAGCACCGTATCTGGGTCTGTTTGCCGGCTTCATCAGCGGATCTGAAGCTTCAGCAATCGCCATGTTGACCGGTTTGCATCTGACCACAGCCAGCAAGATCGGTGCTATCGGGATAATTGTCGCGGCATCCAGCGGAATAGGCGGCGGGTTGGCCAGTGTCATCTCACCTGCCAAACTCCAGAATGCCGCGGCCAGTATTGACCGCATCGGTGAAGAAGCCAGGGTGATCCCGCTCACATTTGTAATCTCACTCATTATCACCGGTGTATGTGCAGTTTTAACTTTGATATGGGGATTCTGATCTAATAATAACACTGTGCTGCATCGTAAAAAGAAAAGCAGAAGTCCTCAAGCACGCTTGAGGACTTCACTTAATTTAAGAGGGGTGACATTTAATTACCTTGTGACAGATTCCAGATACTCTTCCAACCTGTCGTAATCAGATTGTAGAAGTTTAACACTGCCGATCTCCACCTGTTTGCGAAGTTTTTCTGCAGTACAAACTGGAATGGGAGGCTTTTTGACGTCCAGGTGCGAGGCAGGATGGGTAAAAACCACAACCGCTTTCACGGGTATGTTCTTCGATAGACCATCCAATTCTGCCAATTTCCGCTGCAGGAATTCTGCAGAATCTGAAGCTGATTGAGTGGGGTCGCCTAAATGTTCTTCAACAATGTATCGTAACGCCCGCCCGATGGTCATGCTCTCTTTCCACTTTCCGTTCAGGTAGGAATAAACTCCATCCAGGTTAACGGTTTCAAGCACCGTGACCCCAGCCGGGGTCAGCAGGATATGATCTGTAGGCAGGTGTGGATAATGGAAGAGCACGAAGCCATCACCCAACCCTTTTAATACCTTTTCCAACGTGGCTTCAGGCCGGGGTTTACGAACCCAGCGGTTCGCAAAATAGATGCCCACCATGGATACACCCAGACCGATGATCATCAGGATGGCTGAAAGAGTTGCAGTTTTGGGGAGAAATAACGGCAACAGGACAGAGGCAAGTAGCGTAAACAACCCGCCGATGCTGGCTATATTGGCGAGCATGGCATTCCGATTGACTCGCTCCAGATCGATGACTTGTCTCATTCAATCTCCACTAGTTTTCGATGTATTGGGACCAGGGCTGTATAGATATCACGGTAGATACCGTATAGATCATTATATCGTTTTATGTGAGAACCTTCAGAAGGATTGACCGTACGGCTTATTTCGACGAGTGCATCCACATCATCCATGCATTTATGGAAACCCAATCCCACAGATACAGCCAGGGCTGCCCCAGCAGCGCCTGCTTCAAGGTGGTTTTTTACCAGGTTGATCGGTCTTCCGGTGATATCGCTGATGATCTGTACCCAGACATTGCTGTTGCATCCACCGCCGACGCCATTGAAAGAATTGATTTGGAAGCCGACATTTTCCATGGTTTCACAGATCCACCGTAAATGATAAGCGACACCTTCCATGACCGCCCTAGCCATGTGAGCTTTGGAATGACTCATTGCCAATCCAATATAACCACCGCGTGCATAATGGTCCAACACGGGTGCACGTTCACCGGATAGCCAGGGCAGGAAGAGCAGCTTATCTGAACCGGGAGGCACTGTCTCAACCATGCTGCTGATCAGGTCATAAGTTGACCGGCCAATATGGGTGGAATGGACCTTTTCTTCATTGCAAAGCACGTCCCGGAACCACATCAATGCCCCACCACCGGTTTCCATTTCACCGGCGATGATGTATTTGTTCGGATCGATATGGCAGAGCCCCCACAAAGGCTTTACCGGATCATTGCGGAATGTGGATGTGGATACTCCCACCCAGGTGGCAGTGCCGATACACATGTGGACTTTATTGTCCTGGTTAGCTCCTGCTCCGGTCTGGGCAACAGCCACATCACCAGCGCAGATCACCACGGGAGTCCCCTGGACCAACCCGGTTTCCCGGGAGGCTTGTTCTGTGATCTCACCTATGACATCTGTACAGGGGAAAGCAGGCGGGAGCTTTTCAATAGGGATACCCAATGCACCACACACTTCCTTCGACCAGTGCTTCTTGATCGGGTCAAAAAGGAAATATACCGATGCACCTACATAGTCAATGGCCATCTTTCCAGTCAGTTTGAAAAGGATATACTCCTTACAATCCATGAGGCAGGCAGTTTTATTCCAAATCTCAGGGCGTTCTTCTTTGAGCCATAGAATCTTTGGGATGCTGTCCTTGGCGGTGGGGATATTACCGGTATGCTTGAACAGGAAAGCAGGATTATCTCCACTGACGACCCGGTTAGCCTGTTTCACACTGCGCAGGTCCAGCCAGCTCATCATGGGCATAAGTGGTTTCCCCTTATCATCCACCGGCAGGGTGTTCCACATCTGGGCAGAAATCCCTACTCCAGCGATCTCGTGAGGATCGATTCCAGCTTTTTCAATGACATGGCGAGTTGTGGAGGCCACAGTATGCCACAGCTCATCGGGATCCTGTTCCACCCATTCAGGCTGGGGATAAGAAATACCGTATGCCTGATAAGTGGAAAATAAGACGTGACCATCCAGGTCGCAAATGACCGCTTTGTCTCCGCCCGTGCCCGTATCATGAGCCAGGATATAACGTTTTTGCAAAGTCATAGCTTACTTCCCTGTTAGCTCGTGAATGTATTCCTTGAATAATTTGATGAATAACTCATTCTGTGGCATTGCACCAACTGTTATGCGGATAAATCCTTTTTTCATGTGGTGGCCACCCATTGGACGGATGTAAATTCCTTTGGCAGACATCGCATCCCGAATTTCTTCAGAGGTTTTATCCAGTACATGTGCATCGATCAGAACAAAGTTGCCTTCTGAAGGATATGCTTTTAGACCGGATATTTTATTGATCTCATTGAAGATATATTCACGGCCTTTGATGACAGTCTGGCGTTTTAATTCCTGGTTGCTGGTGTCATCCAGTTGTGCCAGTGCGGCTGCGATGCCAAGCAAACTTACATTCCACGGGAAACGTACACGGTTGAAGAATGATGCAATTTTGGGATCACAGAGGATATAACCAATGCGGAATCCGGCTAACCCATACGCTTTGGAGAAGGTTCGATTGACAACCAGGTGCGGATATTCTTTGATCCAACCGGCTTTGGTTTCGACATTATTTTCCAGCTCATAATAGGCTTCATCGAAGAAAGTGGGTATACCTAGAGCGAGAATACGCTTGATGTCAGCATCAGATATACGGTTACCAGTCGGGTTATTTGGGGAGCAAATGAAAATCAGTTTGGTTTTTGGCGTGACTGCCTTCAGGATCGCTTCCATATCCCAATAAAAATCAGGCGTGAATGGAACTTGAACAACTGTACCCCCGGCTACCTTGGTACGAGATTCGTACATGGGGAAGGTAGGAACCGGTATCAGGACTTCATCTCCGGGACCAACAAAAGTGTGGATCACGAAGTTGATCACATCCGTTGATCCATTTCCAAGAACAACATGATCTGCGGTCAGACCGGCTTTTTCGCCAAGCTTTTTCCGCAACAAGGGACCGGAACCAGGGTAAAGATTGCCTAGTTTGGCGGCTTTCATGATGGCATCAAGTACTGCTTTGGGTGGCTCGATCAGGTTTTCATTCGACATCATACGCAGGATATCCGGGTTTTCCCAGGCAATATCCATGTGTTTGTCGCTATATGGTTCTGCTGTCTTTACCCAAGGGTTAATAAATTCTTCTGGATTTTTCATAACGGCTGCATACTCCTTGATAACATACCTTCCTAATGTGTTTTTTCAGTGTATTGGCAATTATCTTGTCAATTCTTCCACGTCTTTATACCATTTCATCTTTTCACCGATGGCTGCCCTGGCTTTCCACTTGAAAGACTTCGGTGCCGCATCGATTTTTTTCAGTAATTCTGCAATACGCTCATGGACTACCATATGATCTTCATTATTGAGGTCTTCATAGAGGTCAATACGTTCGTCAACGATTTTCAAATTCGCAGTGACTGTTCTCCACCAACCCCAGTCATTACACAGAGTATTCACCAATATTTTCTGATTGATGGTTTCTTTGTCGCCATCCCCTATCGGATGTTCGCGCAGTAACATCACTGTGTCAATGATATCTTTTTCATTTATCTGGACTATCTGCATTTTTTCAAGGAGAAGTTCCGCCAGGGGAATGGTGATCTCCTCCGCTTCGAGCCGTCCGATAAAGTTGATATTGTGGCAAAAGTCGAGGGCATTGTAGAAAACGTCAATGTGCCGCCCGAAAGCGGGGTCATGGAAGATCATCCGCTGGTCGCCGAACAACTGGGTGACCTGTTTGTCCTCTACATAGCTTAAATCGGTCAAAACGCGGATGATGTCCTTAAAATATTTCGGATAAGCGACGAAATCGAAATCCGTAAAAACACGCCCCAGGTTATCCTGAATGTAGCCAAATTGCGGGCAATGAGTTCTAAAAGCCAATGCTCCAATCAACCGCATTACGACATGCTTGTTATTATCTTCTGCCAGGGCACCCAGAATTCGTGATCGTTCGGTATAAAAATCTTCAATGATTGGTCCATACTTTCCCATAAAGCCTCCTTTAACCCGATATCAACATATGGCCTTTGACCTTACCACCCTCAAGGTTGATAATGGCTGCTTTAAGAATAGCCTCAGCATACTCGCTGCCAGCATTGATTGCCAGAGTCCTGCCTATCCGAACGTGACCGGGGGATTCGTGGATGTGTCCATGAAGAGAAAGCATGGGTTGAACATTATCAATAAACGCTTTCACTGCGGGAGATCCGGCCGCCTTCATAACGACCTGACCACCCTGGGTGATGATCTTTAAGTTTTTATCCAGTTCAGGGCATGTGTCCAAGGAAGAGTTATAGGGTGGAACATGAAGTACGGCGATCGTTTTCTCTGGATTTTGGATCAAACTTGTGAGGTGGATGAGCTTATTCCGTAAATCATCTTCCTCCAAATCCCGTGCACAATGCCATGGGGTCATATTGGCATATGATAATCCGACGATCTCATAACCACCCTCTATCTCGAACCTTGCCATGTCAGGATTGTGGATATTTTTAAATTCTGCGATGGTCGCATCTATGGAAGCCAGGTCGTCATTTCCAGCCATAAAGAAAAGGGTTTTATTTTTGGGAGTCAATTTCTCATCTGCGAGTTGCATCCACTCCCGGACTCTTTCACACATTTCACATTCAAACCGGACAGCCATCTTTTCCGGGCTACTTTCCAGTTCATTTGCTTCATCCGGATCGACCACCAGCGGATAAAAGCCCACACTAGAGATTTCCTTTTTGATTTTTTCCAATCCATCCGGAGTAGATGCGTTTAGATCCTTACCGAATAGTGAGCTTGCGTATTTTCCACTGCCATGGTTGATGATCGGGATCATAGCTTTCCCGGTAACATCACCACCAACGATCAGGATATCTGCCTGATATTGAAAGGAAGCTGCAAGAAATTTCCGAAAAACAATATCAGACCCATGAAAATCAGAACCATAGAGAATACGAACAGTTTTATCTGATTGAAATAGATTGCCAAGTTTCATTTATTACTCCAATAAACGGCTCCCTGGAGGATTGGTTACCTCGGCGAGAATGTTTCCGTGATGACAGGGAGCCTTAGATATGGTTGATTATATGATTAAATTGGGGGTATCGACTGGAATGTCCAATTGATGTCAATACCTTCTTTTTTCATACGATACCAGCGGGCAACATAGAACACGATGATACCTGAGATGATGAATCCAGCCAGGGTACCCAGTGTTCCGGTGCCGATACGTCCTCCAACTGCGGGGTACAGGAAGGAAGCGATAAGCATCCAGAGCAGGTAGCAGAATGTAATGCCACCGACAAGGGTGATCACAGGTACTTTACCGACTTTGCGCTTAACAAATGCGCTGGCGTTCTCAAAGAGTTCCGGTTTGGTGAACGGGAAGAGAGTTATAGCCAACACAGGAACGAGCTGAGTGCATACAGCATAGAAGACGAAGTTCAATTGTGCACCCATGACACCGCCGGTTGCTGCATCAATAACACCGACTTCAGCAATCAGGGCGATGATGAGGATGGCGATGATCGGGCTGCGAAGGGTCGGATGAATGTAGCAGATTTTTTCCGGAACG
Source organism: uncultured Chloroflexia bacterium (assembly GCA_963827895.1). GTDB lineage: Bacteria > Chloroflexota > Anaerolineae > Anaerolineales > Anaerolineaceae > PNON01. Next base: position 172,089 of record CAWHCY010000005.1, read on the forward strand.
AGACGGTCGAAAGACCACGCAAAGATAATTCGGCTGCAGTAGAAGAAGTATGTCTGTGCGAGGTTGATCAATGTATAGAACCAGGCAATAGCCACAATCCAGAGCATGACGAAGTTAGGCTTGAGGATGGCAGCGTAGAATGTGATCCATGGCATGGGTTTGGCATCAGCTACACCGGCATTGCTCAGGTAGCTTTCGGCGGCGATCCACTCCAATGGAACGAGACGTTGCAGCAGCATGGCAGCAACAACGAATATTGCCCAGGTGACAATGAGGGAAGCCCAGGAACCGGCAAGCAGAGTCTTTTCGGCCTGTTTCACTTCACCAGCGAAGAAGGTTGGGATGTAATAACCGTAGAAGATCCAGAATCCCATGATCAAACCGGCCAGAGTCATCATGGCAACATTGGGATTGATCACCATACCATTGTCTTTTGCCAGTTGGATTCGAGCAGCATAACTGCCTGCGCCCATGAACTTGTCCCACGCGGCTGGGAATGCATCAGCATTAGCCGTACCAAGTTGGAAGTAGATAATGACCCAGGCAAGGATTCCCAGGAAGAAACCAACTTCCAAAATCCGGAGGATGGTTCGGGTGGGCAGGATCATCAGAAGGAATGTAATTACTGTGCAAATAGAACCGATGAGAATGATTCCGCCTTTGGTTACAGAGTAGTCTGCGAATGCAACGAAGGATGGATTATTGAAGACGATACCCATTGTCCGGAATAACACCGGGAAAGCTGTCTTTGGAATCCAGGCGATGAGAGATCCGGCAACCATTGCGCTAAAAATTACAAGGGTCCAGCTAGCAGCAAATGCCAGGGGAGCGCTGAGAGTACGGCTGGCCATCGTGTAATCGGCTGCAGAACGAGGCATGGTTGCACCGATGACGGAATATGTGTAGGCATGGAATAAGCAGAATAGCATGGCAACAGTGAGAACACCGATGATGCTGCTTCCTGGCCAAACACCTGCCACCCACGAGAAAGGAATCAATCCCGATGATGACAGGCTGATGCAGTGCACGCCAAAAACCATGGCGCCAAAAATACCAATCGTCCGCACCAGACCAGAGCTTTTACGAGCATATAACTTTTTGTCCCCAACACCTGCGGGGGCATTCATTTCAGCCATTTTGTTTTCCTCCTAAGAGTAGGTATAGATTTTTGTATTATATGCGCTGCAATTTCCTAATTTACTCCATGAACCTCCTTTCTTCCCCGGCCCGTTTATCCGGACAAATCATGTAAATTGACATCTGTATGGATGCGTGCATAATCGCTACGCAAATAATCCTGCGCAAAAACAATGGGTTGTCCGCTTTCTTTGCTGTGAATAATTTTGACCAGCATCAATAAGGGAAATCCTTCATCCACTCGCAATTGCCGGGCGACTGCATCTGTGGCTGAAACCGCTTCCACTGTTTGTGATATGGAACCCAGTTCGTTTTTATAGACTCCAGTGAGAATATCAATGAACGAACTCTTCTCAAGGTCCCACTCCAGCAAATCCGGAAAGCGTGCGCAAGGGAAAAAAATGCGTTCCAAAATTACAGGAACGCGGTTAGCAAAACGAAGGAGGATAATGCGGTAAATAGGATTACCAATTTCGATCTGGAGGGTTTCTGCCAACCTTCGGCTGGCAACTATCTCGTCAAACTCCAGAAGCTGTGAAGCCGTTGTAATATTTCTGGATTGCATCGCCTGGATATAATTCACCATTTCGCGTGATTCATATGTCATTTTAGGCTTGGCTACGTATGTACCTGAACCATGCCGGCGCTCCAATAAACCCTCGTTGACAAGTTCTGTCAGTGCTTTACGGACAGTCATTCTACTGACACCAAGGTCATCGCTGAATTCACGTTCCGATTGAATTTTATCTTCGGGTGATAGCTTGCCAGATAGAATCAGTTCAGCAATATATTCCTGTATACGAACGAATAATGGCTTGTTTATGACTTCATTACTCATAAACCACTTCCCTGAAAAATGTTGAAATCTAACTAATTATTTCAAAGTGGTATGCTACTAATTATCTATCGTTTTATAGAAAATCAACGAAATTAATAAAATTATTGGGAAAATACGAATATTAAAATGTATTATAGAGAGATATCATAAAGAATGCAATAGGGAAATCCGAAATGTTGACAATAAATATTAATATATTTTAAACTACGTAAAGTGGTATATGGTATAGTGTATTAATATTGTTGTTGCTTACCTCAAACCTGAATTTTTCGATGCAGTTCCATAGGTATCGTATTTACATAGATGGCTAATTATCGGGTTACTATTCGAAAAACCCAAAATTAATCGAACAATAAATTACCCATTTTTGTTTGACATGTTAAGGTATTGGTTGTTTGGTTAATAGAATATACAATAGAGTCATATACAAAAGGGAAATGATCGAAAAGGATAAAAAATGTATATAAACCCGACCTATGCTCCTCTGGAAAATAGATATGAAGCAATGAATTATGTGCGGTGCGGAAGAAGCGGCATTCAGTCTGCCCCAGATATCCCTCGGTTTATGGCACAATTTTGGAGGGGTTGATCCCCTGGAAAATGGAAGGGCAATATTACGTAGAGCCTTCGATCTGGGTGTTACTCATTTTGACCTGGCCAATAATTATGGTCCACCTTATGGATCAGCTGAAGAAACATTCGGGAAAATTTATGCCAAAGATTTTAAGCCATTTCGGGATGAGTTGATCCTGTCTACAAAAGCCGGATGGGATATGTGGCCTGGACCATATGGTGACCGAGGTTCACGTAAATATCTTATCGCCAGCCTGGATCAAAGTTTGAAGCGCATGGGTGTTGAATATGTGGATATCTTTTACCACCACCGCCCGGACCCGGAAACACCTGTGGAAGAGACGATGGGTGCATTGGATCAGATCGTGCGCTCCGGGAAGGCGTTATATGTTGGAATATCTTCTTATGGCCCTGCCCAAACTGCTGAGGCAATGAAGATACTACGAAAAATGGGTACGCCATTATTAATCCACCAACCTTCCTATAATATGTTCGACCGTTGGGTGGAAGATGGGTTGCTTGATGTCCTTGAAAAAGGGGGCATTGGCTGCATTGTATTTTCCCCTTTGGCTCAAGGATTATTGACAAACCGGTATTTGAATGGAATCCCTGAAGGATCTCGTGCGAATCGAAGGATCGCATACTTAAATGCCAACGATGTTACACCAGATATAGTTGCTAAAGTCCGCAAATTGAATGTGATCGCCCAAAAACGAAGTCAGACAATGGCTCAAATGGCTTTGGCATGGATCCTTCGCAAACCTGCCATTACATCAGCTCTTGTGGGAGCATCCAGTCCTGAACAAATCGAGGATAGTATCAATGCATTGAAAAACCTTGAGTTCAGCTTTGAGGAATTACGAGCGATAGATGAAGTACTGGTTGGATAAATAATCCTTAAATAATCCTTTTGAAGACCGTCAAACCCATTCCAAAATAATTTTACAGAGGACTGCACCCTTTAGGGGACAGGTGATTGTGAGACCGGCGAAGCCGTCAATGAATAGCTATTAGTAGATCCTTGCGAATATCAAATAATATAGTATATTTGTTCTATGTAAGGTTAAAGATAAAGAGAGAGGTGTTTTTTTTCTTTAATATTTCATTTAGTAAGGTGTCCAAAATACCTAGTATATGGAGTAGAAGTTATTATATCGGAAGTGTTGGTTCAGCGTAAATTCATCGGGAACTAAAAGAATAGTTAATATGTTTATCCGAACTTACAAATACTTACTCCGCCCAACACCAGAACAAGAAAGATCATTGGATTTTTTGTTGTGGCAATCCCGTAATGTCTATAACATGGCCTTGGAACAACGAATTACCACCTATCGGGAGACCATGCATGGAATAAGTTATAAAGAACAATGGGAACATTTTAGAGAAGTTCGACACGCTCAAATGGATACTCTTGGAAAACTGAATGCCTCCAGCTTACAGCAACTACTGCGTAGACTGAATAAATCTTTTTTAGCGTTTTTTCGGAGATTGAAAACCGGAGAAACACCTGGATTTCCAAGATTCAAGAATAAGGATAGATTCAAGACCATCGAATACACCTATGGGGATGGATGTAAGTTGCGTACAAATGAACACGGAAGGTACAGTTTCTATGTACAAAATGTCGGCGAATTGAGAATGTGCCATCACCGCTCGATTCCAGATAATTCAAACATTAAACATGTTATCCTGAAATGCATAAATCATCGTTGGTACGTGTGCTTGATGTTGGAAATAATACAAGAGACAGTAGATTCAAAACATCCAGAAGAAATTATCGGAATAGATGTTGGATTGAAGTCATTACTCGCTTTTAGTGATGGAACACTGATTGAAAACCCCCGCTGGTTACGAGAAAGTCTCAATGAACTTCGAATCACCCAGCGACATGTCTCCCGCCAAATGAAGGGAAGCAAGAACCAGCGAAAGACGTATTTACAAATTGCAAAATTGCATGAAAAAATCTCGAATCAACGAATGGATTATTTACACAAAATCAGCCGGGAGATCGTAAATAATTATGGTTTGATCGCATTTGAAGATTTGTCGCTCAAATTTATGAATCAAAATAAGCATTTATCATTATCATCTCACGATGCTGGATTTGGAATATTTCGGCAGATGATTGAATACAAAGCGGAAGAAGCTGGTGTTCAAACCAAAGCCGTTAATCCTTATAACACTTCGCAGAGATGCAGCAGTTGTGGAGATATTGTACCTAAAACGTTGGCTGTTCGGGTTCACACCTGTCCTAATTGCGGATTGGTTATTGATAGAGATGTGAACGCCGCAAGAAATATTTTGAAATTAGCACTAAATTCGCTTGGACGAAGCGAACAAACGGTAACGTGGGCGGTTGCGCCGTGCGTTGTTTGAGAACCTGTCCCCTTTATAGGACAGAGAACGTCACTGAAATACTGATATGTAGATGGATTGGTTTTATTTCCACTCACTATTGTCAGCCGATATGGTTTAATTAATTAATGGACCACTCTCTGATCAAAAATATTCTGCTTTCAGGAAAGATCACTCTACATGGCCAGTTTTTACGTGGTTCAAATTACACCTTCCTGGCTCGTGCAGAAACTAACGGAGACAGAATCGAAGCAGTCTATAAACCAGCTCGTGGGGAGCAGCCATTGTGGGATTTTCCTGCAAGTTCATTGGGCAAAAGGGAAGCAGCTGCCTACGAGGTAAGCCAATCCCTGGGGTGGAATCTGATTCCGCCTACTATATATCGAACAAAAAGCTTACCTTTAGGAGCGGGTTCGTTACAACTATACTTTCGTCATGATCCTCAAATCCATTATTTCAGTTTGGTTGAATCAGAACGACCAAAATTATTACAGGTGTGCTTATTTGACTGCCTTGTCAATAATGCTGATCGGAAAGGCGGCCATGTCTTACAAGATGAGGATGGACACCTCTGGTGCATAGATCAAGGTTTATGCTTTAATGAGGAAGATAAATTACGTACGGTCATCTGGGATTTTGCCGGGCAATCAATTCCGGGAGATTTATTGAATGATATCCAGCGCTTGGAGCAGGCGCTGGAGAAGAATTCCGAGTTGATTGCTATTCTTCATAAATTACTCAGCCCGGTAGAAATTGGGGCTTTACGATTGCGGTGCCTGCGCATTATATCTGACCCGAGACTGCCGATTTATGATCAAAACCGGAGAATGGTACCGTATCCGCCATTATAGATACGGTTTTGGGTTATTATATTATGGTAAATTGGAACAATACGGGAGAAAAAAATGGAAGTCATTAAGATTGTCTTTATGGGATTTGGAAATGTGGGTCAGGCTCTTGCTCGACTATTAATTGAAAGACGGGGTTTTGTTAATAAGAAATACAATGTTGATTTTATCGTCACCGGAATATACACAAAACGGCATGGCGCTGCCATAAATTCTCAAGGTCTGGATATTGATCGTTCTTTACAGGTAATTTCAGCAGGTGGTTCTTTGGATGCTGTTACTGTACTTGAATGCCCTAAAGACGCACTTGAGTTTATTCGAGCCTGTCCTGGGGACGTTTTATTTGAGAACTCTCCGGTGAATCATATTTCCGGGCAGCCAGCAATAGATCACCTAAAGGCAGGATTGGAATTTGGCATGAATGTGATCACTGCCAATAAAGGACCGGTCGTCCACGGGTATAAACTGTTAACTGATTTGGCTGCCAAGCAGGGAAAACAGTTCCTGTTCGAGTCTTCAGTGATGGATGGTGCACCCATCTTTTCCCTTTTCCGGGAGGCGCTTCCAGGTTTGGAACTCCACGCTTTTCGTGGAATTTTGAACTCTTGTACCAATATGATCTTGACCCGTATGGAAAGCGGTGAAACCTTTGACGAGGCGGTAGAGTATGGCCGAAAGATCGGCATTACTGAGACTGATCCAAGTGCAGATGTGGATGGATGGGATGCCGCGATAAAAGTGGCTGCATTGGTAACGGTTTTAATGGGGGTTCCTTTATTACCTCAGGATATTATCAGGGAAGGAATTCGGGGAATCACACCTGCAGAAATCCAAAAAGCCAGGGATCAAGGGAAACGCTGGAAATTGGTTTGTAATGCCAGGCGAGTTGGTGACCAAATTACGACCTCAGTAGCTCCAGATATGGTCTCCACTGATTCTCCATTATTCAGCATCAATGGGACGAGTTCATATATCCAGTTTGAAACTGACTCCTTGCCAGGTTTGGGAATAGTAGAATCTGATCCTGGACCAAAAACGACAGCTTACGGATTATTTGCTGATTGGCTCCAAACACTTAGATGAAAAACGATATCCTGTGAATAAACATATAGTCTACCTCTCACTGGGTACGAACCTTGGTAACAGGTTGGAAAACCTGAAGCAAGCTTTGGATAGACTGAAAAAATTCTGTGAGGTGGATAGTTCCTCCAGTGTCTATGAGACTGATCCCTGGGGTTTTGAAGACCAACCTTTTTTTTACAACCAGGTGGTAAGAATTGAGACCGGTCTCGATCCATTACCATTATTGAGGGCGATAAAGAATATAGAAATGGACATGGGAAGGGTCCCTACATTCCAATATGGTCCAAGATTGATCGATATCGATATCCTCCTATATGATAAGTTAATTATGTACTCGACTGAATTAAAGATACCTCATCCCCAAATGAAATCACGCCCTTTCGTACTTTCTCCACTAGTGGAAATTGCCCCAGATTTAATCATTCCTGGAGAAGAAGCTGATGTAGTAACTTTAAACCAGGCAGTTGGCACATCCGGTATTCGCAAGGTAGAAAATTAATTATGGCCGACCTTTCCAAATTTCACTGGGGAGAAAGAACATACGTAATGGGGATTATAAATGTCACTCCAGACAGTTTTTCCGGTGATGGAATCTTGACCGGGTCTGAGGTGCAAAAAATCGCGCTTGATCAAGCACGCAGTTTTATTGACTCTGGCGTTGATATTATAGATATTGGGGGAGAGTCCACACGGCCTGGTTCACAAGTCATATCATGGCGTGAGGAAGTGGATCGTGTCATACCGATTATTGAAGCTGTGAGAAAGGAAACATGATCTACCAATTTCGGTGGATACATACAAATCTGATGTCGCCCAAGCAGCAATAGATGCAGGTGCTGATTGGATCAATGATGTTTGGGGATTAAGGGCGGATCCGAATATGGCAGCATTGGCAGCAATTACGCATACACCTGTGGTATTGATGCATAATCGCAGCAAACCGTCAGAAGCTGTTTTACAATCACGATTGGGTGGCAGGTATATCGGATCAGTTTATAATGACCTGATAGCTGATATCTCAAAGGAATTATTGGATTCCGTAAAAATTGCAACAAGGGCTGGTATACAAAAAGACCATATCATACTGGATCCGGGGATTGGTTTCGGTAAAACCATTGATCAGAATTTGGAATTGATCAACAGATTGGATGAAATTTGCACTCTTGGTTATCCGGTATTAATCGGTCCATCCCGAAAATCATTTATAGGTTACACCCTGGATCTACCACCATCTGATCGAATTGAAGGAACTGCCGCTGCGGTAGCTGTTGGCATTGTGAGAGGTGCGTCCATCATCCGGGTCCACGATGTTATGCAAATTGTACGAGTTGCCAGAATGACAGACGCAATTACCCGAATGGCTAAACCTTCGGGAAAATTCGCGAAAAACTAGCACAACCAATGAAAAAGCTACAGACTTATTTACAAATAAAAGTAAGAAACCAGCGCAGAAATCAATCTTCTGATGAAAGACATGCATTTGTAGGCAGGCTTGGATTTTCGGTTCTCCTGGTTGTCATTCTGCTGTTCTCTGCAGCAATATTTCTTATCACCTGGCAGTATTCAATAATCACAAATGACTTACCGGCAATTGGAGACCTGGAAACGCTCCTTGACTCTGAAAAAGGGGTATTCGCGCACCCAACCCGATTGATGGACCGGACTGGATCAGAAATAATTGCAGAATTATCCATTTCAGGATTAACACGTCAATACCGTTCCATAACTCTTACAGAAACTGAACACATATCTGAAGATCTACTTAATGCTGTGATTGCCTCCACTGAACCAGATTACTGGACCAGTCCAGGATTTTCATTACGAACATTCAACCCAAATGAACATCCAACCATTGCACAGCGGCTTGTTTTTAATTTGTTACTATCCAATGAAATACCAGACACAAGAAGGGCAATACGGGAAAAATTATTAGCCTCCCAGGCGATATCCATCTATGGTCGACAAAAAGTATTGGAATGGTATCTAAACAGTGTGGAATTTGGAAATTTCGCTTATGGCGTTGAGGCTGCAGCACAAATTTATTTAGGCAAAACATGCACCCACTTATCATTACCCGAATCCGCGATGCTTGCAGGTATAAGCCTTGCACCAGCGATAAACCCATGGGATTCAGTGGCGGGTGCAAAAGTCTTACAGCAGGAAGTATTAAAACAAATGGCTGTCCAACGGATGATAACCACCGAAGTGTTTAAAACAGCGATACAAGTTCCAATAGCGATCACACCGAAGAAAGATAACCCTTCTCATAAATGGTCAATATTCATACAGGAGGCTATCAAGCAGCTTGAGTCTGAGCTTGGAAAGAATACTGTAGAAAGGGGCGGATTACTTGTACAAACGACTCTCGATAACGATCTTCAGAAACAAACCGAATGCGTTCTAGCTGAATCTACAAAAGCTTTATCCCAAGTTCAAGATAGTCAAATTGCATCACCCGAAGGGTGTCCTGCCGGAAGATTGCTACCTGTTCTACCTCCGATGACGCCGTTACCAGTTGATAGTATTCGCTCAGCAGTATTTATTCTTGATCCTAAAAATGGACAGGTGCTCGCATATTCTGATACAGATCAGGCAGGAATAAACCAGTCGTTCCGGTTCGGATTTACCAATAGGAAGTCTTATCACTCCATTTATCTATCTGAATGGATTTGTGCAGGGATTGAGTCCAGCTTCAATGGTATGGGATGTTGAAAGCGGAGATATACAAGGAGATATTAATTCGTCCCTGATACCACATGGCCCTGTCAGAATCAGGACAGCACTGGCAAATGATTATCTGATCCCTATTAGGAATATCCTTGCCCAAACCGGTGTATCATCTTTTAACAGGTTATTGGAATCCTTTGGATTCACAGTAAGCGGGGGGATCTCTGATAACGCACCGTACCCTGAAGTAAGCACCTCAGTAATGGATTTGGCAGGTGCATACGGAATCCTTGCTAATATGGGGACAAAAGCTGGTGAGGAATCCCTGAAAAACGAGAGCGCCTTCATTAATACCTTATTTGTTATTAATGTATGGGATGAGAGAGGGAAGAAACTACTGGATTGGCAGAATACTGAATTGGTACCGATCGTCAGCCCACAATTAGCATATTTGGTAAATCATGTATTAAGTGATGATCTTGCCCGAGCACCAAGTATGGGTTACCCAAGTTTTCTGCAAATTGGGCATACGACTGCAGCAAAACTAGCCTCAACGATAGATAAAAAGAATGCCTGGACCGTTGGTTATTCTCCGGAAAGGGTAATTGTCTCCTGGGTAGGAAATCAAGCAAATTCCAATATAAGTCAGGAAATTAATCCGCGGTGGGCGGCAGGTATATGGCGATCACTGATGCAATATAGCACCAATGACCTTTCATCCAGCGTATGGCAGGAACCACCAGGGATGACACATATGGATGTCTGCGACCCATCCGGTTTACTTCCAACTGCTGATTGCACAAAGATCGTTCCAGAGGTATTTATCAATGGGAACGAACCCAGTCAGTATGATTCACTTTATTTAAAAGCTGCCATAAATATTGAAACAGGAAAATTGGCAACCGTATTTACTCCAGCAGAAATGATCACTGAAAATGTATTTCTGGCAATACCAAAAGAATATCAAGCATGGGCAATAAAAACCGGCATACCCTTGCTACCAGACTCGTATGATGCAGTTCGACTTGGAAAGGAAAACCCGGCAATCCATTTCACATTACCACCAATGTTTGGATACATTCATGGGAAAGTCACCATTACTGGTACCGCAAGCAGTCAACAATTCACATCTTACAAGGTAGAAGCGGGAAAAGGTTTAAACCCGACTGAATGGGTGCAGATAGGTACAACCGGATTGAAACCTGTGGTCGAGGACTCACTGGTTGTCTGGGATACTGCTGGTTTGAATGGTTTGTATGCATTAAGGCTCCAGGTAATTGGAGCTGAGAATCGATTGACAACAAGCACCATTCAAGTGACAGTGGATAACAATCCTCCCGTGATTGATGTCAAATCTTCTGCCAATTCAACCGACATTAAGGTAAGTGAAAAACCTCAAGTATTGATTACTGCTGATATCCGCGATGAAACTGGAATAAAAGATGTCATTATCATTATTGATGGAACTCAGACAATAAAACTGGAATCCCAACCATATGGTTATTTGTGGACTGCTAAAAAAGGTAAGCATACTTTTCAGATCACAGCAGCCGATCTCGCCGGGAATGAGCAAATTAGCAGTTTATTAGAATTGACTGTAACTGATTGATCATTACTGATAAATCAAGAATTGGTTGCGGGAATTTTGATACAAAAACCTCTTTATTTTCGATTCCCCTGACATGATTGCCAAAGCTGTTGTAAAATAGACCAATTATGTTAGGTACATGGATCAATTTTGCAGCAATCATTATTGGCGGATGCATTGGAGTATTCCTGGGCAGCCGGTTACCTGAACGCGTAAAAAACACAGTCATCGCCGGTATGGGGTTGTTTGTTATTGCGTTGGGTATTCAAATGTTCTTGAAAACCACTAATTCCATCATCCCTTTGGGTGGTTTGCTTATTGGCAGCCTGCTTGGAGAGTGGTGGAAGATCGAAGAAGGATTTTCAAACCTGGGTGGGTGGTTGGAACGCAGGATTCTGCCACAAAAAGAAGAAGGTGGGCAAGAGAAATTCATTCGGGGATTCCTATCTGCATCAGTCCTTTTTTGTGCAGGGCCGATTGCCATTTTAGGGTCAATACAGGGCGGATTAACAGGTGACACTCAAATGCTGATAGTTAAATCAATCCTGGATGGTTTTATCACGATGTCATTTGCATCCACCATGGGTGTGGGAGTTGCTTTTTCCGCATTGCCGGTTTTGATATACCAAGGCGCAATTACATTACTGGCCTTTCAATTGAAACCAATTGCTACTGGTCTGATGTTATCTGAAATGACAGCTGCAGGCGGTTTGGTGCTGATGGCCGTGGGGATCAGCAGTGTGTTAAATATGTACAAAATTAGGGTCGGAAGTTTTATTCCTGCTCTTTTCGTGACACCTTTGCTGGTATATCTCCTTCAGCTTCTCCATTTGATCTGATAGGTTATACTCCTCTTTGATGGTTTCCCTGCAATTACTATGGATTGTTAGTGGCAATTAATGTCTTAATTATGACTACCCCAGCTAGTGCACTTTCGTTTTCAATGCCTGATACAACGACGATCCTGTTGATCATAGGATTTTTCATTCTGGCATGGATCATCTCCTGGATCACCGGGTTTTTAGTGCGCAGAATACTAACCCTTGACACGGTTTCGCCCCCAAAAGCCGGAGACCTTCCAAGGAGCGAACTCGTAAGTTACAGGTATTGATAGGTAGTCTGATAAGTTTCATCGTTTTTCTCATCGCGGGAATGATCTCATTGTCATTGTTCATCCCGGCCAGTACACTGATATGGATCCTGGGTTTATTTAGTGCGGCATTTGGATTAGGTGCAAGACCATTAGTAAGCGACCTGCTTGCTGGTATGGGTTTTCTATTCAGTGAGACATTTGATATTGGTGAAAAGGTGGAATTTATCATCCCTGGAAATAACATCCAGGGTGTGATCGAAGAAGTGAATCTGGTTTCTACAATTGTCCGAGCACCATCAGGTGAGCAGTATACCTTACCAAATGGAGAAATTCGCATCGTACGGAATTTCAGCCGCGGTAAATTCTCACTGGTGAATATTTCGCTGTATATCTCCGTTACGGATCTGACGCATACGATAGATGTGTTAAGATCGCTCGGAGAAGAAGCCTACCATTTAGTGGATGACCTGATCGAACCCTGGCAAATTCTGAGCACGTCAGACTTAACCACCTCAAAGGTGGAATTAAGAATAGTCTCGCACGCTGCTCTGGGACATGGTGCAAATATTAAATTGGATTTGATCAATATGATCCAGGAACGATTAAAAAATGAGGGAATTACAATAATCGATTAGGATTTCATTCCTGCATTTTGTCACCGATCAAAAACAATCCCGCAAGGCTTTTGCCGTCTTTTATCAAACCAGACCGTGCCATCTCCAGCGCTTTCGCATAAGAAATCACATCAACTGATATAAATTCATCCTCATCGCCCTGTTTGCGGGATGGGTACAAATCCGTGGCTAAAAAGAAATGCAAGTATTCTGTCGAATAACCTGGCGCCAACCAGACTGCGCCAAGAGATGTGAATTTCCTTGCAGCAAAACCAGTCTCTTCCTGAATTTCCCGTGCCGCACATTCCATACGGATCTTCACCATTTTCAAGAGTGCCGGCAGGCAACTCCAGCAGGACCTCACCGGTGGCAGGCCGGAATTGTCGAACAAAGTAAATATTTCCATCCTTATCGACAGGGATAATTGTTACAGCACCTGGGTGGTCAATAATGTCATAAACCGTTTCGCGGCCATTGGGCAACTTCAGGGTATCTTTCCTGACAGTAAAGGCTCTTCCGCGATAACCGACTTCCGAACGCAAGGGAATGAATTCTTGAGGGGTTTCTTTTTTCATATGGATCTTCCAAGGTTAATAAAACGGGAGGCTGCTGCCTCCCGTTTTGTGATTACTAATAAATCTACGGAATATTGATAATAGTTCCGCCCTGTAATGTGACTGGCTCTGTCAGTTTATTTACAAATATGATCGCCTCGGGGCTTACATCACCAAATAAACATGCGATTCCTGATAATGTATCTCCATTTCTGATTGTATATTGAGTTGGATGAGGTAATAACGCAATGGGTCCAGATGACCATGGATGATTCGTTGAAGGAATTTTTAGCGAAGTGCCTACGATAGGTTGGCTATCAGTGGTTAGAACATTGATACTGAGAAGTTCACCAATATCCACATTAAATCTTCTAGCTATACAATAGGGATTTTCACTCTCTTGTAATACATAGGTTAAGGGTCTGGAAATTGTTGGAACAATCATTTCTTCTACGGTCGGTGTTATCGGGATAGTGGGTGTTATTGTGGCGATTATTTCAACAGGTGTAGTACTGACTTTTGACTTTGTTGTTGAAGTGGATGATTTTATCAGTTCCTGCTTTGGTGTCGTTGTTAGGATTTTTATTTCTGTTTGGGTTGCACTGATTTGTTCTTGAGCCTTATTTCCGGTGGTTTCTACCAGGGTAGGAAGATCTGGCTGTATTGTACCAGGACTGACTGAAGCAGACCGTTGACAACCAGTTAATAAAATTAGTGTCAACAAACTTACTAACAATATCAATATATATGTTCTTTTCATATTATTCTCCTAACCCATGGTCCGATCAAAGTTCCTTAATGAGGATAGCATAAGGGGTAGTGTGCGTCAAGAAGAATTACTATTAGAAGGATAATCTCCCCATCAATAATATTCTGGATTTGTTGACATTGCCCATATTGGAGGCTATACTTTTTATTCAGAGATTATTTGAATATTTTTCCATTTTGCCAATCCTTAAATAGATCGGATCACATCTTTGTCAGATTTACTAAAAGTCGAGAATCTAGAATCTAGAATAAATACTTCCAAAGGAAGTATCTATGTTTTAAATGGTGTAAATATTAAGTTGATGGAAGGGGAAACTGTCGGGATTTTAGGTGAAAGCGGTAGCGGTAAAAGTATATTGTTGAGTGCAATCTCCCGTGATTTAATACCTCCAGGACCAATGGTAATAACCGGGAGATTAGTATTCCTTAGAAGAGAATTGGTTGCAGCGCTCAGATCAGAATACATAAAAATACTCGAGAAGAATATTGGAATTGTTATGCAAGATTCCAGCTCGCAGTTGACCGGAGATTCTGTCGGGAAACATATCATTGAGCGTATAATATCCCAACTTGGTAAGAAAAAAGACGATGCACGTTCCATGGCAATTGAAATCCTTCAAAGTATTGGTTTTCCAGACGCAGCTATTCGTATAGATGATTCCCCTGCGAATCTCTCATATGGATTGGGGAGACTTGTTTCGTTCGGATATGCTTTAGCCAGCATCCCGAAATTTTTAATTCTGGATGAACCATTTGCTGGATTGGATGTTATTCATCAATCTCAGATCATTGAATTAATAGATCAAATGCGGCTCGAAAATAATGTATCTACTTTATTTACATCACATGATCCGGCTGTCATTGCGTCCATGGCGCAAAGAGTACTAATTTTATGTGGCGGTTTTATCGTTGAAGAAGGATCCGTTGGAGAGCTATTTTTGCATCCAGAACACCCTTATACTCTAGGATTATTTGGCAGTCAACGCAGGTTCAACGATTCTAACCATTCCAAACTGGATTATATTAATGGGTTTACCCCAATCTTCACCGAAAAGCCTAAGTACTGCCCGTTTGTTTCAAGGTGCAAATTCTCGATCGATCGTTGTAAAGTTGAGAATCCTGTATTAAAAGAAGTCGGAATTGACCATAGAGTAGCTTGTTGGGTTGATCTGAAGACCGGAAAGGCGCGTACATAATGCCAGATACTGAAAATCAGATCATCATGCATGTAGATCACCTCGTAAAACAATATCCACTCCCCAGGGGTTTCAATAGTCAAAGACAAACAGGGTATATTCATGCCGTGGATGATGTTAGTCTGGATATATTTCAAGGGGAGGTATTAGGTCTGATTGGAGAGACAGGATGTGGGAAAACAACACTGTCAAAATGCATGGTTCAACTTGCCAAACCTACTTCGGGACATGTGTACTATAAAGGAAAAGACGTTGAAGGATTGGATATCGCAGATATTTCCAGGCGCATGCAACTTGTCTCTCAGGATCCCATGACTACCTTAAATCCTAAAAAGACAGTGCGAGAAGCTGTTGGTGGAAATTTAAGATTACCCGGTTCGGTAAATCAAAATGAGATCATGGAAAGGATCGAAGGGCTACTTGACCATGTTGGATTAAATCCTGGTTATATTAATCGGTATCCTTCCGAATTATCTGGTGCAGAAAAACAGCGATTAAACCTGGCAAAAGCACTTGCCTTTAACCCACCCTTCATCATTTTCGACGATCCATTTTCCATGGTGGATATGTCGGTTCAAGCAAAATTCCTAAATATTATTGAAGAGGACCAATCCAAACTTGGACTGACTTATATCATGATTTCCCATGATCTCTCTGTGATCCAGCATGCCAGTAACAGAGTAGCTGTAATGTATCTTGGAGTGATCGTGGAATTGGGTGGAAGAAGCGAAATTTTTCAAAAACCCTTGCATCCTTATACCAAGGTGCTTTTGTCAGCAACACCAGTCCCAGATCCGGTCATTGAAAAAAAACGTCGAAGAATTATCATCGAAGGAGAAACACCTTCTCAAATATATCCTCCATCTGGCTGCCGATTCAGGGGAAAATGTCCATTTGCGGGAATAGTTTGTGCTGAAGAAAAACCTGAACTAAGAGAAATTACTCCGGGCCACCTCGTTGCCTGCCATATGGTGTAATAGCATATCGTAAAACTATACCTGAAGATTTATATCGATTCAAGGTTTTTTGCAGAAAATATGGTTTCTATTAATGATATATGTTATTGATTCATAAAATCTCTTATTTTGAACATATTTTTCCTTGAAACCAAAATAAGAGAATTTTGATAAACATTAGGATTTCTTGACTCAAATATCCAAATATGTTAGTATTTTCGTAATTTAATTGAGTATAATGATTAGATGACTTGATCATAATTTTCCAAGGTAGAGTATTTAACCGAAAATCAAGGAGGTGGTTTAATATTAAGATGTCCGTGGTTAATTTGTAGGCAAATCCAAACCCTTAAAACATCTACTAAAGAGGAGAAAAATAATGAAGCGTTACGTATTACCTTTAATTAGTATTTTGATTATGGCAAGCATGTTATTAGCTGCCTGCACTCCTGCTGCAACCCCAACCGCTGCACCTGTTGAACCAGCTGCCCCGGCTGCCCCGGCAGCACCCACAGCCCCAGCCGCACCCGCTGTTGAAGCACCCACTCCGGAACCAACGCCCTTTGTGGTTCCTGCAGGAGAACCTGTTGTCAGAACACCCGGTAAGGGTGGTTGGTTGGACCAGGTCGTCTTCTCTGTAGTTGATTCCGGCTCTGCTATCACTCAAATTGGCGCCGGCGCTATAGACCTCTACGCCGATGGCCTTTCCTCTGCTGACCTCCCCGCCATCAAAGAATCCGGTGTCAAGTACTCGACGGCTAACGGTTTATATTACGATATTCTCTATAATCCTGCGATTTTCGCTGATGGCCGTTTAAACCCCTTCAGCAACCGCAAGATCCGCGAAGCTACGAATTGGCTTTATGACCGCAATTACATCAACCAGGAAGTCTACAATGGTGGTGCGCTTGCCAAGTTCTTTGCCATCCAAACCCAGGGTCCGGACTATGTTGACTTGATCGATACTGCCCGCAGCCTGGAAATGAAATACGCCTACAACTTCGACAAAGCTAAAGAAGTCATTACAGCCGAAATGGAAGGCATGGGCGCTACTTTGGTTGATGGAAAATGGACATTCAATAATGCACCCGTAACCCTTACATTCATCATCCGCAATGACTCTGATAAAACCCGCCTGCCTATCGGCGATTATGCCGCTTCTCAGTTCGAATTACTCGGTTTCACTGTAGACCGCCAGTATAAAAAAGGCTCAGAAGCTTCCCCGATCTGGATCGGTTCTGTACCAGAAGAAGGCCAGTGGAGTCTCTACACCGCTGCATGGTCTTCTACGATCATCGACCGCGATGAAGCCAATATGTTCCAGGAAATGTACCTACCCTCCAGCCTTCAGGGTATCCCGGCTTGGTTCTCCAATGTCCCGGACCCTGAATACCAGAAATTGGGTGATAATCTGTTTAACGCCCTATATAAAGATCTTGCCGAGCGCAAAGAAATGATGAAACGCGCCATGGAACTTTCCCTTCAGGACTCCCTGCAGGTGTGGCTGATCGATGGTAAAGCTTTCATCCCCTATGCGCAGAATGCTGTTGTCACAGCTGACCTGGCTGCCGGTGTTCAAGGTGCTCAGATCTGGCCATACACCGTACGTTTCGATGGTCAGGAAGGCGGAACATTCAAATGGGCTACCCAGGACCTCTTCGGTCAGGCATGGAACCCCATTGCCGGTTCAAACTGGGCTTATGATGCCGGTGCCTATCGCGGAACCATGAGCGGTGATGTCATGTTCGATCCCTTCACCGGTCTCGTTTGGCCTCTACGTATAGAAAAAATGGATGTTACCGTTAAAGAAGGTCTTGCAGTTGGTAAAACCCTCGATTGGGTAACATTGAATTTCGCTCCAGAAATTAAGGTTCCTGGAGATGTTTGGATGGATTGGGATGCCAAGACGCAAACCTTCATCACTGCCGACCAAAAGTTGGTAATCGATGCCGAAAATGCAGTCGCTGCTTTAGAAGCGGCAAAGACCGCAGAGAAAGAAGCTCCAGCAAAAGTAGCTGAAGCAAAAGCTGCTCTCGATGGATTAGCTGCAACCGCAACTGAGGAAGAAAAAGCCGCTGCCCAAACTGCTTATGATGAAGCCGTGGCTGCACAAGAAGCCGCTCCTCAAGCTATAATTGATGCTACTGCTGCATCTGAAGCTGCTGCTACTCGAACTTATTACGATACAAAATCCAAACAGACCGTTACCTATCCAGCAGACATGTTCGAGACTGTTAAATGGCATGATGGTTCCAACTTCTCTGTAGCCGACATCGTGATGACATTTATCATGAGGTTTGATCGTGCGAGCAAGGATAGTGCTATCTATGATGAACAGGCTGTCCCAATTCATGATTCATTCATGAGTGCTTTCAAGGGTATGAAGATCGTCTCCACTGACCCGTTGGTAATCGATTTCTACAGCGATACAGTTCTAACTGATGCTGAATTGCTCATCCCGGCTCTGTGGCCAAATTACCAGAATTTTGGTGAAGGCGCCTGGCACGAATTAGCAATTGGTAATGAAGCTGAAGCTGCCGGCGAACTGGCATACTCGATCGACAAGTCTGAACCTGCCAAAATCGAAGAGACCAGTTTCATTGGTGGACCTTCCATGGAGATCCTTGCTAAACACCTGGACAAAGCGATTACCGACAAACTCATTCCGTATGCCCCAACCATGGGTGCTTATGTCACAGCAGATGAAGCTGCCGCTCGCTATGCCAATTACAAGGCGTTCTATGATAAACACAAACACTTCTGGTTGGGTACTGGCCAGTACATGGTTGACAAAGTCTACATGACTGAAAAAACCCTGGTACTCCGCTACTTCCCCGATTATCCAGATGCATCTGATCGCTGGTCCAACTATGGTGAACCCAAGGTCGCTGAAGTTGAACTTGACGGCCCTGGATCCGTAACCATCGGACAGGAAGCTAAGTTTGATGTGTATGTAACTTTCAAGAGCGAACCATACCTCAATGCTGATGTCAAATATGTCAAAGCCATCCTCTACAACGGTGCCGGAGAAACTGTCCTGGTTTCAGAAGCTACCCCTGTTGAAGAAGGTCATTACATCTTTACTCTTACTGCCGCAGAATCTGCTAAACTCGTGTCTGGTTCCAACAAGCTCGAAATTGCTGTCGTTCCAAATGTTGTCAACCAACCTACCTTCTCCGCTCTTGAATTCGTAACCCAATAGAGTTCAAGGTAATCTGTAAAAAAATAGGGGCAAGTACTTGTACTTGCCCCTATTATTCCAGATAGTAGAGGAGATCGAATGAACTCAGATTCAACAGAAACCCAACTGACAAAAATAAAATCTGTTGCTGGTGCGACCTTGGCAAGACTGGCAAGATTCATGGGCTTTCGAGTACTCATGATGCTTGTGACAATTGTCATTGCTGTATACACAACCATTCTGATCGCCAATATGGGTGGCTACGTGGATACGATGATGCGTAATGATATCCGTGAAACAACGATAGCCAAGGTTGCAGCCATGACTGCCAATAAACCCATGACAGGTGATGCCCGCAAAGTCATGCAGGAAGAGATGATCGCGTTGGAGATAAAACGCCAAGGCTTGGATACCCCCTTTGTGGTACGTTCTTTCCGCTATTTGGGAAATGCACTCACCCTCAACCTTGGCCGGGCAATCTATATGGTCAGTGATCATGGATCTAAGACAGTTCGTGCTATCATTCTTGAACGATTACCAGCCACTTTGCTCCTGATGGGATCATCTCAATTGATCTTATTCTTTTCCACCGTATTTCTGGCACTCATACTTTCACGCATCTATGGTAGTTTTTGGGACAAAGCGGTGATAACCCTTTCACCGACATCTGCTGCCCCGCCCTGGTTTTATGGAATTTTCTTCATCTTAATTTTTGCTGCAGTATTTAAAATTCTTCCTTTTGGGGGAATGGTCTCATCGCCACCTCCTGTTACAACCATCGGCTATTCACTTGATGTTTTAAAACATTTGATCCTGCCTGGTTCAGCACTCATCATCAGCTCCTTCTTTCTGAGCATTTATACCTGGCGGACTTTCTTCCTGATCTATTCCAGTGAAGATTATGTGGATATGGCCAAAGCCAAGGGTTTGACATCCCGTGATATAGAAAGACGGTACATCCTGCGCCCTACCCTGCCGACCATAATCACAAACTTTGCCTTATTACTCATCACATTATGGACCGGTGCCACGATTACTGAAACAATCTTCCTCTGGCCTGGTCTCGGGCGGACGATTTTCCGGGCAATCGGATTTTACGATACCCCGGTAATAGTGGGTTCGACCATCATCTATGCCTATTTGTTGGCAATGACAGTCTTCCTGCTTGATTTCATCTATGCCATTGTGGATCCACGGGTGAAAATTGGTGGAGGGAGTAATTCATAATGAATAATCTCAAAAATTTATTAAGTGAGATTAAAAAATATCCATCCGCAATTTTTGGTGCGGTTATTGTATTAATGCTTGTCCTTTTAGCTATCTATGCGATGATCAAGATACCATACAGCGAAGCCATCAGATTATGGCGTGGTGGCGAAGAAGTTTGGTATCAAAATCCGAAGAATGCACCGCCAATCTGGTACAACTGGTTTACTAAGACCAAATTACCTGAATCGTTTGCAGTTAAAGGTGGAGTAGATGAGCATTTTATAAAAACAGTTACCCCCAAACCAGATGGTACTGTGAACATCGATTTTGAATATGAATATGATTACAGCTTTGATGATTTTCCACAGGAGTTATTCCTGTACTTTACTGCAAAATATGCGGCCAAACCGCCTTTCGTGAATGTGACCATGATTACGCCGGAAGGCAACGAGATCAAGATAACGGATATGGGTGTAAAAGCAAAAGATACATACCGCTTTTCTCAAGATGAGAGGTTGGCCAAACGGGTCAATCGTCTCATGAAACGGGAGATTATCAACCCTGTGGAAGGTATCTTTTCTGTCCCGGAGTCTGACCCCTCAATCCCTTTGAAAGGCACCTACAAGCTCATTATTAAAGGTGTCACTTTCGAGAAGGATTCTGATATTAATGTCGAATTTGTCTCGCACGGAAAAGTTGCCGGATGGTTTGGCACCGATCATGCTAGGCGTGATCTAACTGTTGCTATCTTGTGGGGTGCACCCATTGCATTGGCATTTGGCTTGCTAGCTGCCTTCGGGACGTCACTGCTTACCATGATCATTGCAGCTATCGGTGCTTGGTTTGGCGGTTGGTTGGATGAATTAATCCAACGTATCACTGAAATCAACCTGGTGCTGCCTTTCCTGGCCATTCTTATCATGGTTGGAGCGTTTTACTCGCGAAGTATCTGGGTGATACTGGGTGTGACCATCGCACTTAGCATATTCACCGGTCAGATAAAAACGGACCGGGCAATCTTCCTTCAAGTAAAAGAATCCACTTATATTGAAGCTGCTCGAGCTTATGGGGCTTCCAACTGGCGAATCATCTTTAAATATCTGATCCCGCGTATCATCCCGCTACTTGTGCCAGCCCTGGTTTCTGCTGTACCTGGTTATGTTTTCCTGGAAGCTTCACTTGCCGTTCTGGGGTTGGGAGATCCAGTGCTACCCACCTGGGGTAAGATCATTAATGATGCAGAGACCTACAATGCCTTATATAAGGGATTCTATTATTGGACCCTCGAACCTGCTGTTTTGTTGATGATTACCGGCCTTGGCTTTGCCATGCTGGGTTTTGCTCTCGACAGAATTTTTAACCCCAAATTGAGAGGAATGTAGATCATGGCAAAGAATCCATACTTACTAGATGTACAGGATCTTAAACTCCATTTCCGAACAACGAAAGGGACTGTTCAAGCGGTTGATGGGGTAAACTTTCAGTTGAAATCCAACCAGGCTGTTGTGGTTGTGGGTGAATCTGGTTGTGGTAAGACATCTCTTGCAAAAGCAATCCTACGTTTACTGCCCCGCAATGTGGAACACTATTCAGGCAAAGTCTACCTGGATGACATTGAAACGATGGCTCTGTCTGATGAAGAATACCGTAAACAGATCCGTTGGATCAAGATGTCTCTTGTTCCCCAGGCAGCAATGAACTCTCTCAATCCAGTTCTTAGGGTTGGTGACCAGGTATCCGAACCCATGTTGGTCCATTATGGAGTTAAAAAAGAAGCTGCTCTTGAACAGGCTATCCGTATGTTCCAACACGTGGGTGTTCCGGTGGATTTTATCAATCGTTACGCCTTTGAGCTTTCGGGCGGAATGCGCCAACGGGTTGCCTTGGCCATGGCTTTGGTTACCGCTCCAGCACTTGTGGTATTAGATGAACCTACATCTGCACTGGATGTATTAACCCAAGCCAACATCTTCAATTTGCTTAAGCGTATTAAAAGTGAGTTGGATACCAGCTTTGTACTGATCACTCACGATATTGCCACATCTAGTGAACTTGCTGATCGGGTGGCGGTAATGTATGCAGGTCAGATTGTGGAAGTTAGTGATGCAGCCACCTTCTTCAAGGAACCGCGTCATCCATACTCGGCTAAACTGATGGCAAGTGTACCCAAACTTCGTGGAAACGAAGAACCCGATTTCATCATCGGTCAACCACCCAGTTTGATAAAACCACCCACCGGCTGCCGATTTGCTGATCGATGCCCACGCCGTTTTGCAAAGTGTGTCGAAGAACCGCCAACGGTAAAGATCGGCGATGATCTCGTGAAATGCTGGTTACATGTATAAGGGAGCGGATGATGACAATAAAAAATCCTGACACAAAAGAAAATACGCCCCCGGTTGTACCAGCCGGTGAAACGCTGAATAACAATTTGTTACTGAATGTCAATGATTTGCACGTTTGGTTCGAACTCAGGAAGTGGGGTTTCAGGCATTCTGGTTATGTACGGGCTGTGGATGGCATCACATTTGACTTGAATAATGGACAAACCATAGCGATCGTAGGCGAAAGTGGCTGCGGAAAAACCAGCTTAATGCGTACGATTCTACTCTTGAATCGACCTACCAAGGGTGAAGTAATATTTGAAGGGAATTTGATCAACAATTTGAAGGCGGATGAACTAAAAGCATACCGGTCAGAGGTTGGGTATGTACAACAGGACCCATACGGCGCCATGCCACCCTTCATGAGCATTCAAGCCATTTTGGAAGAGCCATTGAAGATCAATGGTGTAAAAGATCCCAAAGAACGGTTCAACCGTGTAAAGAAGGCTCTTGAAGAAGTAAAAATGAGCCCGGCAGAAGAATTCATGGTTAAATTCCCGCATCAACTTAGCGGTGGGCAGCAACAGCGGGTTGTCATTGCCCGAGCCATGATCATGGAACCCAAACTTTTGATCGCTGATGAACCTGTTTCTATGCTGGATGCTTCAGTTAGGGTTGAGATACTCAAGCTGCTACGGGGTCTACAGAAACGCCATAATCTTGGTGTGATCTATATTACACATGACCTTTCGACCGTTCGCTACTTCTCTGAACAGATCTTTGTCATGTATGCTGGCCAGGTGGTTGAAAAAGGAAATGTGAAACAGGTACTGCAAAATGGTAAACATCCATATACATTCGCGCTGCTCGAAGCAACATCAGATCCGGATGCAAAAAATGCATTGATCCAAAAAGCTGTTCCACCCGGTGAACCGCCCAGTCTGATCAACCCGCCGACTGGTTGCCGATTCCACCCGCGCTGCCCGCAAGTTATGCTGGGTTTGTGCGACGTGGAAGTTCCGCCGGATTTTGAACCGGAACCGGGTCATATTGTAAAGTGCTGGTTACTAAAATGAAATGGCTAACTCCGAAAAGGATGATCTGGTTAGGTGCATTTCTGATGGTGATAGGGGTTGTTCTTCCATTTCTAATGGTCATCAAAATTCTTGAATCGACATTTTTCTTGAATTTCTTTTCATACGGAGCTTCTGTGGCTGGAATGGCAATAGCTACTATTGGCCTGGCTTATACCGCAATTTCGAAATTTAAGAACCACTAGAATATATACTTCAGACGACTTCCTCAGAAGTATCAATTCATAAAAGCTCCCAAAGATTGTAAGGGAGCTTTTGTTCCCTATTTATTACTCTGGATAAATTACTAAATTAGTACTTGTTAAACTGAAAGCACACATAAAAGCATATTTCTGACTGGTGTATAATTTGTAATCAGAGAAGCTTGTACTCGTTAATAATAAATCCTTCTTTTATCACAAGAAATTAACTGCATTATAGATTAATCCTGGTTCCGCAAACTATACTCTAATGCAAAAATTCACAACCTGTTAATCAATTTGGGATAGCATGAAAAAAAATAAACTATTAACATTCATCGGTATAATAATTCTAATTCTCTTGGCATCCGGCTGCACACCCACACCATCCGCCATACCAACAGTTGAGGTCCCAACAGCAATTCCTTCAATAACCCCTGTACCACCTACGTCGACCCCTGTACCCAAAAACCTGACAATATGTTTGGGGCAGGAACCGTCCAGCCTGTTTATTTATAATGGCAGCTATAGTCAATCCATGTGGTCGATATTGGAAGCCATTTATGACGGCCCAGTCGATTACAAAAATTATCAATATATTCCTGTCTTGTTGGAAAAATTACCCAGCCTAGCCGATGGTGATGCCTCCATCTCATCGGTGGAAGTTAAAGAGGGTATGGATTTGGTGGATGCGGACGGGAATCTAATGACACTGCAAAAAGGTGTCAAAATATTACCCAGCGGATGTACATCTTCAGAGTGTGCTATTGCATATGATGGTAAAGCACCAGTCCAGATGGATCAACTTGTAGTCAAATTCAAGATAAAACCAGGCATAACCTGGTCAGATGGAACTCCACTCACTGCCCAAGATTCAATCTACTCATATTCCCTGGCTTCATCACAGCAGATACCTGCCAATAAGGGGATCATTCATCGGACTGCATCATATACTGCAGTGGATGAACTTAGTATTGAATGGAAAGGTCTGCCTGGTTTTCTTGACCAGCAGTATTCGACAAGATTTTGGCTGCCCTTACCGAGTCACCTAATGTCAGGAAAAGACCCTTCAACTTTGATCGCGGATCCACAAGTATCCGAAAAACCGATCGGTTGGGGTCCTTTCATTATCTCTGAATGGGTACGTGGTGATCATATTTTGCTAACCAAGAATCCGAACTATTTCCGTGCATCTGAAGGTCTGCCCAAAGTAGATGTGGTGACTTTTCGTTTCCTTGGAATAAACCCTGAAGGTAGCCTGCAGGCACTTATCAATGGCGAGTGTGATGTTTTAGATCAATCCACTATGTTGGATAGTCAATTGAGTGCCATGCTGGAACTCAAAAGTGCAGGTAAATTAAATGCAGTCATTGGAATGTCTCAATTCACTGAATTGTTGGCCATCAATATAAAACCATCTTCGTATGACGATGGGTACAATGTCGCCAAGGGTGATCGGCCGGATATCTTCGGGAATCCTACTGTTCGCAAGGCAATGATGCAGTGTATCAACCGGGATGCACTAAATAACGAATTACTTGGAGGATTAACTAAAATCCCGGGCAGTTACTTACCAGTTGGTGATCCACTTTTTAACCCGGATCAACAAGTTATTGGATTTGATTCCGCTGCTGGAGCAGCATTATTGGAACAAGCAGGATGGCGCGACCATGACAATGATCCATCCACCCCACGTATTGCTTATTCAGTGCAGAATGTTTATCCCGGGGCAGTACTTGAAGTTGGACTCATCACCAGGGATGAGACATTAAGAAAGAAAACCAGCGAAATGATCGCTTCAGATCTCCAAAAATGTGGATTTAAGGTCAATTTATCCTACCTGCCACCAGAAAAGTTATTTGGACAAGGTCCTGACGGGTTACTATTTGGACGCAAGTTCGATCTCGCTGAATTCCAATGGGATATTGGGAGTGCCGCATATTGTTCCCTTTATGAAACCGTCCAGATACCTAATGAAAGCAATAATTGGATCGGTTCCAATGTGACCGGGTATAGTTCAAAAGAATATGATGCAGCATGCCTGGCTGCTCGGAGGGCTTTGCCTGGTCAAGCAGGATTTAAGGAAGCACAGTTAATTCCCCAATCCTTATTTTCTTTGGATATGCCTGCAATACCCCTATATCAAACTTTAGTTTTAGGCGCAGCAAGAATGGACATGTGCGGTTTTAGTATGGACTTGACGACACGCAGCGATTTGTGGAATATTGAATTAATGGATTATGGACCGGGATGTCAATGATCCTTTATGATCATGAATTGTGAATGTAGGCATTGATTCCTAAACAGATTCTTAGCGCGAATATTCGAATATGACTGTTACTGACGAAATAAAAAGCAGGATAGATATTGTTGATATCGTCTCTGAGACTGTCAAATTACGCCGCTCAGGCAAAAGTCTAAGCGGATTTTGTCCATTTCATCCGAACAGCCGAACACCTGCCTTCGTCGTTTTTCCCGATAGTGGTACCTGGAGATGCTTTGGTCAGTGTAATGAAGGTGGAGACATCTTTAAGTACATAATGAAACGGGAAGGAATGGATTTCAGCCAGGCATTGAAGTTCCTAGCTGAAAGGGCAGGAGTGCAGCTTACCCCACCATCACCGGAGTTGGATCAATCCAGATTGGTAAATGACCGTTTAGAAAATACACTTGAGCAGGCAGGGGTATTTTTTAGGAACCAGTTGATCCAGACTTCTGCCGGTAAAGTCGCGTTGGATTATTTATATAAACGTGGATTAAAAGATCCAATTATCGAAGGATTTGGCTATGGATATGCCCCGGATTCATGGGATGCGATGATCAGTTTTTTTTCAACTCGGGGTGTGGACACTGGAACACTTTTAGATTGTGGATTGGTTTCGGAAAGGGAAAATGGCGGCTATTATGACCGCTTCAGAAACCGGATCATGATTCCCATTCGGTCAGTGGATGGCAAGATGGCTGGGTTTGGAGCTAGGATCCTTGATCCGAATGATATGCCAAAATTCTTGAACTCACCCCAAACAGCTCTATTTGATAAAGGTCGCCTACTGTTTGGTTTGGACAAAGCCAGGAAATCCATCCGCCTGCAAGATCAAGCAGTGCTTGTTGAAGGATATCTGGATGTAACAGCTCTTCACCAGGCCGGGTTTACCAACGTTGTATCCCCCATGGGAACTGCATTGTCTGAAGATCATCTTCGACAATTGAAGAAATACACGCGCCGAATCATATTAGCTCTCGATGCAGATGCAGCCGGAGAAAAAGCTACTTTACGAGGATTGGAAGTAGCCCGGGATGCAATGGACCATAATACAGACTTTGTTTTTGATATCCATGGCCTGCTTAGGCATGAGAATCGCTTACAGGCTGATATTCGTGTGACAACTTTACCTGAAGGTATGGACCCGGACGAAGTGGTCAATCGGGATCCAGAAGAATGGAAGAGAATTATAACAAAAGCATCCCCACTGGTTATTCACGTAATGGA
Source organism: uncultured Chloroflexia bacterium (assembly GCA_963827895.1). GTDB lineage: Bacteria > Chloroflexota > Anaerolineae > Anaerolineales > Anaerolineaceae > PNON01. The sequence continues at coordinate 199,836 of CAWHCY010000005.1, forward strand.
ATCACTGGCAAAATCTCGTGACATTAATGACCCGAAAGTCAAAAACGAGATTGCTGCACAAATGATCCCTCTGATTGAGGATGTACCCAATACAGTCGAGCGGGATACCTACCGCCAGAGATTGGCAAGGTTATTACGGGTAGATGAAGATGCATTGATGGGTCCATCAAAAACAAAGACAGTTCACAGGCAATATTCAAGAATCACCAATAAGCAAATAACTGATAATGATCAAAAGGCAAAAGTACGAAATATTATAGAGCCCAGCTCAGAGATGGAAAAACACTGTTTGGCTTTGTTGACCAGAATCCCTGAGTTGATATATCGTATGGACCGGCTATTACAGCAATCAGAATTGGACAGCCTCACTGAAAAAGATTTTTCGAATACAGAGTATATGGAAATATTCCAAATCATTTCAAAGTCACTCACTCAAGATGAGCTAGATCCGAGTGAATATATCCTGGTGAATATACCACTCCCACAAAAAGAATCACTGGAAAAACTATTGGATTCTTACAATCCGGATAAAATTAACGAAGATGACTTAATCAACGATTTACTTAGAACTGTCATCAGAATGAGACACAACAAAATAAATGAGAGTTTACGCCAACTTCGTTTTCTGCAGGAAGAAGAACAAGAGCTAGGTCATCAACAGGCAAATATCCCTTTTCAAGACCTGGTGTTAACTTATACACAAAACCTTTTAAAATTGAATCATGCTCTTGTAGTCAATCTACAAATCAAGCAAGTATAGGAAGTCGTCAACTATGCCAAGACAGGTAAAACAAACGCCAAAAGATCCAGGAAAAACCAGAAGTCAGGTAAAAACAAAAAGAAACAGCAACAAGTCTCCAAATTTCTTCGAAGATAATCCTGGAAATATTGATGAGGAAAGTATTGGTCCAGGTGGGGGAATGGATCTTGGATTCGAATCAGAAGACTCTACCTTGAATGACGAGCCGGACGATCAATCACTTTCCGCAGCCATTGCTGAAACCGGAGACCTATTAGCTGCTGAGGCATTGGAAGAAATTAGTGCCTCCAATGCTGTGATGGAGCTTTCAGAAGATCCGGTCAGGTTATATTTAAAAGAGATTGGCCAAATTCATTTACTAGATGCGGATAGTGAATTCCGTCTGGCAGCCAGGATCGAAGCGGTCAGGTTTATTGATGCCATAAGAGAAAAATGTGCTCTAGACTGTGATCCCGACTCAGTGAATGCCAAAGTATATGATTGTGTTTATGATGAGTTGCTTACATATTGGAAACGCTGGGAAGAGGATGCAGAACGTATGGGCTTTGGTTCACCGGAACCTGCAATTATTCTTGCGGAAGCTCAAGTCCTACGGTTGCAATGGCAAAATGATGACCCATCCTATTTGAGAGCATATCTTGATAATGGCCTGTGGGGTAAGGACCCATTATGGGGCGGGTTGGTTCGGAATGCGTTCACAGTATATTTATGTATGTATTTAATGCCTCAAGAAACAGCTCAAGGTATCCTAAGTTTCCTTCAGAAAAATAAAACATTTCCATCAAAGGAATTGTTCCACCTGAAACTCCCTGCTGTGGATGTATTAAAAGATGAAATGGAAAGCATCCAAAGATGTACAGATGAATCAAATCAGACACTTATTCGAGCTAATCTGAGGCTGGTAGTCAGTATTGCCAAACGATACCTGGGTCGAGGGATTTCATTCCTGGATTTGATTCAGGAGGGAAACCTGGGTTTACTCAGGGCTGTAAATAAATTTGACCCGACCAGAGGTTTCAAATTCAGCACTTATGCGACCTGGTGGATCAGACAATCCATCAGTCGGTATATTGCTGAACAGGCTCGAACGATACGTATTCCAGTCCATTTATTTGAATCAATATCAAAATTATTACGCGTGCAAAGAAACTTGGTCCAGGTGTACGGACGTGAACCAACCAATGACGAGCTTGCCCTGGAAGGGGGGTTCCTTGAAGAAGCGGATGTGAAAGCAATCTTGGAAGCCAGGGCAAATAAAGAACCAGTTGATCCTGCAATTCTTCGGCGTTGGATGTGGAGTTCAGCAAAAGTACAAAAGATACTTCAATCAGCCGAGGAACCTGTGTCCCTGGAAAGGCCGGTAGGCGATGAAGAAAGCAGTCAACTGGGTGATTTTATTGAGGACGATGAAGCTCTCGAACCCATGGATGCTGCAGCTCGAGAGATGTTAAGAGAACAGGTTCAAAGCGCACTTGCAGTGCTTTCAGAACGAGAGCGACAAGTATTGGAGCTACGTTTTGGGTTGACAGACGGGAAAGATCACACACTTGAGGAAGTAAGCCGATATTTCAATGTTACCCGTGAACGCATCCGCCAGATCGAAGCAAAGGCGCTAAGAAAACTTCGGCACCCGACCCGCAGTCGGAATCTAAAAGAATACTTGAGTTAAGTTTTAGATTCATAGAATTTCCCTTCAATTACGTATGGAATAAGCTGATTACCAAATGAATATTAATTATAAAAAATGGTTCATCATCATTGGACTGATCGATATAGTAATGATTGGATTAGTCATAATTGGAGGAATTCAAGTTTTTAGTAAAATTTCTCCCGAAACATCTTTTGGAGGGGGAAAAATTGACAAACAGCCTGAAGAGGAAGCATCAATTATTACCGTTCATACACCAGAGGAAATCAAGGCAGGTAATGAATTTACTCTTGTATTACAAATCCATAATCAAAATGCCATTCCAATCCATATCCGCGAGGTTATCCTTCCATCATTGATAGTTAAAGCTATGGATATAGCTGGAACAGAACCGCCTGTAGATCATGTAAATAGTTATGATGCTGGAAATGGCTTTCCGTTTAATTTAGTAATTCCTGCCGGAAAGGATCAGTTTTTATCATTCGTGTTAATACCTTCTAAAATGTTGGCTGTCAATGCTGAAGTGTTAACCTATACTGATAATTTTATTATCCCAACTTTGGTACAATTTGCTGTTGCACCATGAAAGATTCTCGAATGGGTGCAATATGGATCTTCTCGGATAAATTAATTGAGCTCAGGGTAATTCGATGGATGATGTAAGTTTACAACAGGCGATTCAACTTTCAAAAGACGGGCGCAAACTAGATGCCCGCAAATTGCTGAGACCTTTATTAGAAGTTGATCCAGAAAGTGAAAAAGCCTGGCTGTGGTACGCCAATAGTTTTGATTCAACAGACGAAAAACTAAAAGCATTACAGAACTGCCTTGTTTATTGCCCAAATTCCAAAATGGCGCTTGAAGGGATTAGAGTTCTACAATCTCAGATGCTATCACCAGAACTGGAAACACCTGAAGAACCTAATAATTTTGCTGTGAATTTGCAAAACAGTCAGGGAGTTAAATTTGCAGAATTGGAGGATACCGAGAGAGATACTTCTCCATTCTCAATGGATGTGAAAATCCCAAAGGAAGCTTCACCATTTATTGAGACTCCGAACCTTACTGGTGGTTCTAATAATTCAACAATGAATAAACTACCTCTCAATAATTCGGGTGTCCAGAATGGACAAAAAGATAACTCCAGTTCGGCATCTACACAAAATGCAGGTTATTCAGAATCCCCATTTTATGCTGAAGAAGATATTAGTGAGGTAAAGAAATCCACACTGATACATCAATCCGATCGAGGAGAATGGACAGGAAATCCATTTCGTATTCCATTTATCATCTCCTCTGGTTTAGGCGTATTACTTCTACTTATACTTTCTGTGATCATTATTGTCCTGTTATTCGTAAAATAGTATCACCGAAATAGCTGGTCCGAATATTAATCTCATCGGTTATGTGGCAAATATAAGTGACATTCTCAAAATTTCTTATTACAGGTATACTGAAATTATTGTTTTTAAGGAGCAATTATGGCGAGAGTAAAAATATTTACAGATTCAACGGCATATTTACCACAGGAATTCGTTGATCAGTATGGGATTGAAGTGATCCCATTAACCCTAAATTGGAACGGAAATAGTTATAGGGATGGAGTGGATATAAAAGCTGGCGAATTCTATACTAAGTTGAAAGAATCAGACACATTACCTACCACAAATGCAATATCGATCCACACATATACTGATAGTATTCAAAAGGCACTGGATCAGGGATTTGAGGTCCTAATTTTACCAATTTCTTCTGGTATATCCGCATCATACTTTAATGCGGTAAAAGCAGTAGAGTCATTTAAAGAGAAACCAGTGGACCTTTTTGACACTCAGCTTGTTTCAATGGCCTTAAGCTTCATGGTGCTTACTGCAGCAAGAGCAGCAGAAATGGGTGGTTCACTATCTGAGGTGAAGCAAACCGCTTTGGATACTTACCCCCATATTGGGGTATATTTTACGGTTGATACGTTAAAATATCTCCACAAGGGCGGAAGGATTGGGGGAGCCAAACGATTGTTGGGTTCGGCATTAAGTATCAAACCAATTTTAAAGATCAGGGATGGAAAAATAGAAGCCTCTGGATCAGCTGTGACCAGAAAGAAAGCATTGGAACGTTTAATGAAACTTGTAAAAGCTGGCATTGGTGATCAAAAACCCATTCGAATTTCAGTTTTTCATGCGCTTGATCTATCCACTGCTCAAGACCTGATGGAACGTTGTAAAAAAGAATTTAACCCCGAGGAAATCATTTTATCTGAAGTAAGCCCGGTGGTTGGCAGCCATGTTGGCCCTGGTACGGTGAGTATCGCCTGGATGGCGGGAGTGCAATAATATTTTTATATAGAAATAAAACAGCCCTGTCATATGTAGTGCACCCCATTTATTGGACAAGAGTTAAGTAGAAATGAAGGATTGAGTTCTGAACTGAACAGGACTCAGTCCTTTAAGTTTAACCTTAATTCTACGGTTATTGTAGTAATCAATGTATTCTGATAATTCATTTGAAAATTGAGTAATGGAGGAAAATTTCCACTTATGGTAGAACTCAGTTTTAAGAATGCCAAAGAAATTCTCCATGACACTGTTATCGTAGCAATTGCCTTTTCTGGACATGCTTTGGCGAACTCCTTTGGCTTTCAACATCTTTTGGTAGGGTCGCATTTGATACTGCCAACCTTGATCGGAGTGTAGGATCAATCGGGTATCGTCAGGTATCTTTTGGAAGGCGTCTTTGAGCATTTGATTGACCGGGTGGAAACTTGGGTTACATGAAACTGTGTAGCTAATGATCTCCCCGTTGAATAGATCCATGATTGGAGAAAGATAGAGCTTCTGTCCCAATAATTTGAATTCTGTGATGTCTGTGGTCCACTTTGAATTAGGCCTCAAAGCTTTGAAATCGCGCTTCAAGAGGTTGGGAGCGATCTTGCCTACTTCACCTCGATAGGAGTGGTATTTTTTTTCCCGCAACATACAGGTAAGATTAGCCTGTTTCATGAGTTTCATTACCAACTTGTGATTGGTCTGAAATCCTCTATGATGCAGCTCAAGTGTGACTCGCCGGTAGCCATAGCGTCCTTTATTCTCGACACAGATTTGTTTTATAGCTTCTTGCTCACTACTATGCTTTTCAGGTTCACACAGATGACCTAGATGATAGTAATAACTGCTCCTGGGGAGTTTGGCTGTTATCAGGAGCGTCCTCAATGGGTATTTCTGCCTTAGTTCACAGATAACAGCTATCTGTTCTCTCTTTCGCGCTTTTCCCGCTCTGCCACCAAGGCGTTCAATTTTTTTAGATAAGCATTCTCTACTTCCAGATATTGAATCCTATCCAATAGTTCTTCTTCCCTGGTCTTAGGTGGTTTAGCTCTGGGTGCTCTTGGTTTTCTACCCTTTTTCTTGTCTTCTAACCCACTAACGCCATTTTTCAAGTATCTTCTCTCCCACTGCAAGATTGTGCTATTTCTTATTCCAAATAGTACGCCGGTTTCTGTGAATGACAATTGGTTCTCATGCATATATTTCAAGACTTCATTCTTTTGTTCTGCTGTCCAATTATAAGTATGACACTTTAAACCATTCTCCCCGCGTTCAGCATAGCACCTCACGTTCCACTGCAATACTTTGTAGCATATTTGATATTGTTTGGCTACTTGTGTAATACTCTCTCCCGCCTTTACTGCTTCAATTGCTGCGATCTTCTGTTCTTTGGTGTACTTGGTCATAAAAACTGCACCCCTTTCTGTTGGTGGTGTCCAACTTTTGGGGTGCAGTTCAATAATCAGGGCTGTTTTCGTAACCTAATTATTTATAGGTTTCAGAAAGATATTTGATCAATACTTGCTTATCTGAATCAGATACTATTGCTCCATGACCGATCATCCGATTAACAGTAGTCTCCCATTCTGCTTGAGTCTTGTGGGCATTCATGATCCTATCAGAACTGTGGCAGACAGTACAAGCTGATTGCAAAATTTGATCTCCCCGACCGGTTGATCCTTGTATATCTACGGTTGGTTCTATCGTCTGAACAGCCACAGTAACTGTAGGATTCACTGGCTCAGTGGGTATTGAGGTTGGTATTTCAGTCGGTACAACAGTATCCAGCACAACAGTTGGAGTCTTTACTCCAATCGTCGGCTCCACCATAGATTGGGTAGGCGAAACTGAACAACCTGCAAGTATTATTGTAGTGATTGTGGTTATCCAAATTAATAAAAATTTTGGCTGAATCACTATTTATATGTTTCGGAAAGGTAAGTAATTAATGCTGTTTTTTCGGCGTCGGTCAGCTTTGCACCTTTGCCGATCATTCGCTCAACAATAGCAGTCCATTCGTCCTTGGACCCATTTTCCGATGTAACCCTGCTCAAATCGTGGCATTGTGAACATGCACTTTCCATTACAGCTTTCCCGTCTACGGAACTGCCTTGTGCTGCAGGAGCACCGGATGAAGTACCCACATCAGATGGTGCTGCCGCTGGTGAGCAAGCTGCAATAATCAGAGTTAGACTCAATACTAACATCGCAATCAATAAAATTTTGGTTTTCATTTTTCCTCCATTGGGTTAATCATACGTAAAGAATACCATATCGATAATACTTTGTGTAAGCTTTTATACATATTTTTGACAGTATTATTGATAAGTAATAACAACATCCTCAGTTGCTGGCAATTCGAGATTAACCCCTCCTGCAGGTTGAAAAACTCCAGCGTATCGGCAATTGGCATCCACTATCGGGGATTCACATCCTACGCCAATTACAGATGCCAACCAGGTACCCTGGTATTCTACCGGGGCATAAGCAAAGAATGTACCATCAGAAAGAGAAATTCCATCCACCCGAACACGATCAGCACCGCCCAACCTGGTCACAGCGACCTGGATTCCCGGGATACCATTCCCGTTTGCATCGACAACTTTCCCTTTGACAACCAGGCTTTCATTGATCTCAAAAACCGGTAGTAGATTAATGTCCTGTTTCAGGGTCAGGTGCGTAACAGACATCCATCCAGTTTTCTTATTCTTAGCCAGGATCTTTACCCACTCATTGCCAGGAGCGCGGGCGATCAAAGTTACGATTTCTCCTTTTTGGTACTGGCTGACAATGTTATGGATCAAACTTGGTCCACCCCTGAGATTCAAATTGTCCGCATTCACCTCTGCCTCCAGTATTGATGGAACAGGGGCTGTAGTTGGCTCTGGAGCCTGGGTTGGGAGTTCGCTGGTAGGAATGGGTTGTGGTTCAACGGGAGCGGTAATTATTGGTGTTGTTGCCGTAAGCTCGATAACCGGAACTGCAGTGATGGAATTTTCCGCCTTACATCCAACTAAAACCAGGGCAAATACTAAAATAACTAGAAGAAAAACTTTATTCATCCACCCCTCCTTCCAATATATGCATTAGGTTATAGGTTGACCATTTCCATTATACAACCGGGTGCAACAATATCTACTTGAGATATAATCCTCACTCTTTCTTCGCCAGAATCAATTCTTTCTCGAAAATTTGGAATTTTTCCAGCATACCTTCTGCTTTCGACCATCTTTTAATTTCACCTAGTTCGATGTTATTTGATTGAACAATCATAATAGCTTGCGATAGACATTGCCGGTCTCCCCAATGAAAAAATGCTGCCAATCTATCTTTCAAACAATCAGTCACGGAAATGATATTTAATGTCCCAGTCTCAAATATGACCGTATTTATTTTTTCAATTGGTTCATCACCTACTGATAATGGTCCCTCAGGGAATTCCACAATAAACCGGTTTTCAGGGTGGTAAAAGTATCGACCCTCTTCCATAAAACCTATTTCTTTCATCAGAGATCGAAATACAGATCTTTTAGTACCACCGACGTTTATCATATCCAGGTCTTTCGAAATGTACTTTGCCTCAGTATAATATGTGACTGCCGCCCCACCAGATAAAACAACCCTGGCGCCATTTTTGGAAAGATAGGTTTGAACATAAGCACCTAACTCCAATTGCGACATCTTCTTGACCTTTTTCATAATATTTTCCCCCGTCGCCTTGGTCTTCTTCGATTCATGATCAATAATTCTTTTATCTCTTCCGGATAAAAATCCAAGGCTTTTAATAGCAGTGTTTTCAACTCGTTTAGAAATGGATAGCGGGGATTAAATGAATACACGCGGGTTCTACCAGCATTAAAACTGACGAGAACTCCACCTGCCTCGAGTTTATCCATTTTTTGTTGAATACTAAACAAATTTGCTTTATAGAATTCCGCTATTTCAGATGGATAACCTTTTTCGCGGGCATAGATAAATATTAATATCCTTTCACTGCTTTGCGATCCAAATAATGCTTTTAACATATATCACCTATAATATAGGTATTATAACCAATATTATAGGTGATTACAAGCTACCTATTAGTCATAGTATATAGTTAGCCTCTGGAAGCCATGGAACATAAAGAACATCAGGGACTGTTTCTATTCCATTTCGCTTGAAGTAGTATTATCCGATCAATCCCTTGCTGACCATCAATTCTGCATTGTATATCGACCCGCCTGCAGCACCCCGGATGGTGTTGTGGGATAGGACCACAAATTTATAATCGAATAAAGGGTCAGGGCGGATGCGGCCAACCACAGTGGCCATGCCTTGCCCAGCCATCCGATCCAACCTGGGTTGCGGACGGTCATCCTCCTCACGATATATAATTACCGGATTCGGTGCAGAAGGCAGAGATCTACTAATTTCAGGCGCTTGATAACTTCTCACCGCATCAATTACCTCTGATATTGATGTCTTATTTTCAAATTCCACAGAGGCGCATACCATGTGTCCATCACTTACTGCCACCCGATTGGTATGTGCTGAAACCGAGAAATTTGCCAATTCAATTTCAGATCCTGCCACACTCCCGAGCATTTTACGGGTTTCCCATTCCACCTTGTCTTCTTCCCCGCCAATATATGGAATAACATTATCCAGAATATCCAGGGATGGCACACCAGGATAACCCGCGCCGGACAGCGCTTGCATGGAAACTGCGAAAAGTTTTGTGAGACCAAAAGCATCTTGTAGAGCTTTTAAAGCAACTGTCAGACCTGTGCTGGTACAGTTGGAGTTTGTAACGATGCAGCCTTTCCAATTATGATGCAACCGCTGGGATTCGATCACATCCAAATGGGATGGATTCACTTCAGGCAGGAGAATCGGAACTTCAGGATCTCGCCGGTATGCCGACGCATTGGAGCATACAGCAATACCCGCCTTCGCGAATTCCGGTTCAACTTCCCTGGCAATATCTGCAGGCAGGGCAGAAAACACCAGCGGGATATTCTTTGTACTGGATGGGTCTGATGGGAGTACAACCATTTCCCTTACAGACTCAGGGATCGGATCAGCCAGGATCCACCGGCAGACTTTAGCGTATGGTTGACCAATACTTCGATCAGAGCCTGTTACAGCAACAACCTGAAACCAGGGATGATTATCCAATAATTGAATAAATCGTTGTCCAACACTTCCGGTGGCGGCTAATACTGCAACGGGGATTTTTTCTTTCATATTGCACCTTTGTCCTGACAATAAATACCTGGCTAATCATTTGATCAGGTGAATTATTATTGAATGAGATCGTGGAGAGATTTTACAGCCCTGGTTCCATCCTGTGCTGAAACGATAAAGCTTATGGATACTTCAGAGGAACCCTGGGCAATTGCAATCACATTGACTTTGATTCTCGCCCAATTTACCAAAAACTTTACCAGCTACTCCGGGGATATTACGCATTCCTGCACCAACAACAGAAATAATTACCACATTGTCACTTGCCCACACAGAATCAATATCTCGTCGGGAAATCTCACGTTCAAATTCTTGCTGTAATTTCTTGACGACCAGTTCTGCGGAATGGGCTGGCACAGCAAAACAGATGGATTGTTCAGATGATGCCTGGGAAATTAAGGGAACACTCGTTCCTGTCGCTGCAATTGCTCCGAAAGTACGAGCTGCAACCCCGGGTACCCCCAGCATTCCCCGCCCTTCAATAGTGATCAGACGCAAATCTTTAATGATGGTGACAGCCTTGATGATCTGTTCTTCGTGGATGGCCATATCCGGGACGATCAAGGTTCCTGGATGATCGGGGTTAAAGGTGTTGAGCACTTTTAAAGTGATACCTGCTTCGATGATCGGGCGAATCGTTTTCGGATGTAGCACCTTTGCGCCGAAATATGCCAGTTCTGAAATCTCACGAAATGAGATCCTTTCAATTGTGTGAGCAGAAGGGACAATTCTGGGATCTGATGTCATGACTCCATCAACATCTGTCCAGATCCAAACTTCATCAGCTTTTAGAAGAACTCCCAGTATGGCAGCTGTGAAATCGCTGCCTCCCCGACCAAGGGTGGTGGTCACACCGGCTTTCGTTGCACCAAGAAATCCAGTCACTACCGGAGTGATCCCTTTTGTAAATAGGGGCTCCAAGGTTTCAATAGTGGTGGGAAGACTGGTTTTGAAGTCCGGGTTGGCTGATTGATATTGGTCATCTGTGATGATCAGCCGGGTAGCGTCAATTGGTTCAGAAGCGATACCGGAAGACCGGAGCGCTGCAGATAGAATGCGCGTAGACATGCGTTCACCCAGGCTGGCTATGGCATCGTGCGCACGTGGAGATGCTTCTCCAAGCACCATGATTGCCTGGCAGAGACTTGAAAATTGATCCAGCAATTTCCCGATCTCTGATGCGACGATCAACCTTTCGGAAGGATCGATGACCAGTTCATCAATTCCGGTCAAATGGCGGTCATGTAATTGACTGGTAATCAGCTCAATACCTTCGTTATCTCCGGCAGCTGCTTTGGATACAGCATCAAGCAATAGATCTGTAATTCCGGATAATGCCGAAGTGATCACAACAGTTTGAGGCCAGCTTTTTCTGGCTTCTGTAATGATTTTGACACATTGTTTTATTGCTTCGGTGGAACCAACAGATGTTCCACCGAATTTCATAACCAGCGTGGACATATTATTTATCCTTGATGATGGTTGTATTGTAAAACCTATTTTGATAAATGGACTGATTAATCGGTTTTTTCGATCACCAGTGTGCACTTTGTGACTAAAGCCGCAATTGCTCCAATCGCAGCGAGCTGCGGAGCTAATAGAACGCCTACCAATCCGAAGGTAAGGGGAATATCAACCAATGATCTGCCTTCTTCATTCTTGATGGTAATGCGGCGGATATTTCCCTCACGCATTAATTCTTTTAGCTTGGCAATGATCTCTTCACCGTTTATTTGAAATTCTTCAGTTCTAAAGTTTGTCTCTGGCATTTTCGCTTCTCCTGATAATATTATTATGATAATACCATTTTTTCATGCATGATTTGATTTCAGAGTTTACCAATTATATAATGTTATTAACGCAATGCGAATTTCAAGTAATGTACAAATTGACAATCCGAATCACAAGACATAGGGAATTTTTATCAATTGAGGAGTATTTTAATGGCATCCATGACTTTTAATGATATGTTGAGAAGAACCGCGTGGCGCAAGCCTGACCAGACATTTATCCACTGGTCTGACCGCAACCGGCAGGTCACTTATGCGGAAGGTGACCAAATTTCTGACCAGGTGGCTGGAGCATTAGCTAGTTTGGGAGTAAAAAAAGGGGACAGAGTAGGCATCTTCGCACATAACGGGTTGGATTACGTGATGGCAATGCTGGGTGCGTGGAAGCTGGGTGCTATATCGGCTCACATCAGTGTGCTGCAAAAGGATAACCTGGCCTATTTTGTTCATGATTCAACCCCGACGGTATTGATCTACACTGGAGATCTACACCCGGTGATCGAAGCATTAAAACCCATTGCACCGGAAATTAAACACTATATTTGCCTGGATGGAGCAAGGGATTTTGCACTGGATTGGTCGGAACTGGTGAAGAATGCACCAGCCATGCCGCAGGTCAATGTGGATGATATGGACGCTGCTCATCTGTCTTATACATCCGGTTCATCCGGTCCACCCAAGGGAGCATTGCTTGCACATGGTTACACTGCCCGGGCGACCCATGCCATAGCTGAGCGTATGCAAATGACCAGCGAAGATATTTCGCTCGGAGTAACCTCTCTGGCCAGCTCTTATCACCTGGTGGCGAATTTATTACCAGGTATTCACCGGGCTGTGAATATTGGTGTCAGGAAACAATGGGATGCAGCGGAGGTATGGGTGGAGATGGACAACCGTCAGATCAGTCTGCTGGTTGGCAACCCGCTGGTTTTGGGCGACCTGCTCAAAGAATCGCGTTTCAGGGGTAGGAAACCATCCAAATTCCGGGCATGTATATCTGGAGGAGCACCATTACCTCCTGATCTAAAAAAAGCGTACCGGGACGAGTTGGGGGTATATCTGGTGGAATCATTTGGCCAATCAGAACTGGGAGGATTCGTTGCTCTTGGATACCCCCACCCTGAGCCGGAGAAAAGATTCTATGCCATCGGTCCTGGTCTTCCAGACAGGGAGACGAAATTGGTGAATGAAATGGATGAAGAGCAACCTGTAGGTCAGGCAGGTGAACTGGTGATCCGGGGTGGAGTGATGCTGGGATTCTGGAACATGCCGGAAAAGACAGCCCAGGCGGTCAAAAACGGCTGGCTGCACACGGGGGATATGGGTGTAATGGATGATGAGGGTTATTTTACACTTTTAGGGCGTTGGTCTGAGCGGATCATGATGGGTAGCAAGGTGATCTATCCACGTTATATGGAGGAGGCACTATTACGGCATCCTGCAGTTCATTATGCAGGGGTGATCGGAAAGAAACATGCAACTTTGGGTCAGGTGCCGGTTGGAATTGTAGAATTATGGGAAGAGCAATTTGCCGCACCGGAAGAACTATTAAGCCATTGCCAGAAGATACTGGGTGAAGAATGTACATTGACTGAGGTAAATGTCATTCCGAAGATGCCGATGACCCCGACCGGTAAGATTGGCAAACAAGATTTAATCAAGGAATTTGGCGCTTAGTAGACCCATAGCCTGGGATAAATCCAAATATGTAATCATGCTGAAGGCTCCTTGTGGATCGCAACCTCCCAAGGAGTCTTATTAATCGACATTTCCATACTATAATTCGAATATATGTGAGTTAGTACCAAGTGTAGTCATTTCACATCATGGAGCAATCTATCCTTTGAAGATACTGTTAATTAACCAGGCATTCGTTTCGCCGGATGAACCAGGTCATACCCGCCATTATGAACTTGCTCAATATATGAAGCAATTTGGTCATGAGTTGGTCATCGTGGGCAGCGACATTAATTACCAGACCGGTGAGCGGATTATTCAACATCGCGGGTTGTCTGCTGAGCAGAATCTGGATGGAGTGCAGGTCGTGACGGGCATACATTTACCCGACCCTGCATAAAAGCTACATTTGGCGGATATTCTCATTCATAAGTTTTATGTTCAGTTCGATGATTGCCTCCATGCGGGTGAAAGATGTTGACCTGGTGATGGGGACTACACCGCCAATATTTCAGGCGGCATCCATCTGGTTGATCTCAGTCCTCAGAAGAAAACCATTCCTGTTGGAAGTGCGCGACCTTTGGCCGGAATTTGGCATCAGCATGGGAGTTTTAAAAAACCCCGTCATTATCTGGCTGGCACGCTGGCTGGAGATGTTCCTTTACGGGCAGGCAGATCACATCCTGGTCAATTCCCCCGCTTATGTTGATTATATGGTTTGTAAAGGTGTCAAACCTGAAAAGATCTCCTTCATTCCTTATGGCACAGATGTAGAAATGTTCAACCCGGAAGTCAGTGGCACTTCTTTCCGCAATAGACGTGGATTGGAAAATCAGTTTGTCGTCCTGTATGCAGGGGCTCTAGGTCAGGCCAATGATATTTATACAGTGCTGAAGGCTGCAGAAAAATTAAAAAACCAGCCCAAGATTCGCATCTTATTATTGGGTGATGGAAAAGAGAGAAAGCACCTTGAAGCAGAAGCTGCCCGGTTGGGATTGGATAATGTGATCTTTGCCGGAGTGGTTCCCAAGAAAGAAATGCCAGAGGCAGTTGCCGGAGCCGATGTCTGCCTGGCGATCCTCCAGGATATCCCCATGTTCCGCACGACCTATCCGAACAAAGTATTCGACTATATGGCAGCCGGCAAGGCGACCATCCTGGTGATCGATGGTGTTATAAGGGACCTGGTCGAAAAATCAGGTGGAGGAATTTACGTACCACCCGGTGACGACACAAGGTTGGCTGAAACGATCCTTGAGCTTTCGCAAAACCCAACCTTATTAGTGCAGATGGGGAAAGCTGCAAGAGAATATATGCTCAAGCACATGGATCGTAAAGATAAAATGGCTGAGACGATGGATCTCATGGTAAAAATAACGAAAGACGGAACCAAACTCTGATATGAATTCCATCCTCACATTCATTCTCCTGACTTTAACATCCTACGGACTTGTATTCCTGGTGCGGCGCTGGGTGAATCGTTTATCGATCCTGGATATACCCAACGAACGCAGCTCACATTCGAACCCGACACCGCGCGGCGGCGGCCTGGTCATTGTGGTCATTACCCTGCTTACGATCCTGGTCTACTGCCTGGTCAATGGTGCCTGGAAAGAGGGATTGGTCTACATAGCCGGCGGTTCCATTCTGGCGTATCTTGGATGGCGCGATGATGTGAGATCCATGCCTGCCAGGGTTAGATTTCTCTTCCAGGGATTGGTGGCAATTGGTACAGTAGCAGGGCTGGGTTACTTTGACACATTACCTTTCCCATTCACTGGTGGAATCCACCTTGGTATTTTTGGCATCCTGCTGACGATCATCTGGATCATTGGACTTACGAATGCCTACAACTTTATGGATGGGATCGACGGCATTGCCGGGGGAGTGGCAGTGGCAGGCGGGGTGGGTTGGATGCTCTTGATACTTTTAGGCGCCGGGCTTCAGACAGGAATGGCATTTTGGATTGCACTTGCGATGGCTGCAGCCAGCCTGGGATTTTTAGGTCACAACTGGTCGCCGGCCAAGATCTTCATGGGTGACGTGGGTAGTGTCTTCCTCGGATACAGTTTTGCTGTTCTGCCTCTCCTGGTTGAAAATAAAGCCTCCCAGCCGCTCATGCTGGGAGTCATGGTCATGTGGGTGTTCATCATGGACTCCGGAATTACGTTTATCCGCAGAGTACTCAGGCGGGAACGCGTTTTTTCTGCGCATCGCTCACACGTGTACCAACGCCTGGTGATGGGCGGTATGAGTCATGAAGACGTGAGCCTGATTTACATTATTTTAACCCTGGTGGGTGTATTCCTGGCCAGGGGCTGGCTGAAATCTTATGTATGGAATAATTGGTTGATCCTGGTCGGATTACCGGTATTTTGGGCAATATTTTATATTACTGGATCCAGGAAAAATGGCTGGGTAAGGTTGAGGGGCTACATTTCACTGTACCAGAGTATGGGGTTCGATTGGGTCCTGTTCCGGATAAGGCATACATTACGGGAAAAATTGGGGATTATCCGCCGGGAATCACCTGCATATACCTGGAAGGATGCTCCGCTTGAAACCTGGGTAAAAAAAGGCATCCCTTTGTCCCCGGTTGAATTTGCTGATTGGCGAATGAAGCATGCACCGGTGTGGATCTTTGATCTGGACAAACCCTTGCCGCTGGATATCCCATGGGATGCACAGGCAGCGGTCAAAGATGCTGAACGTGTTTTATCGGGGGAATGGAAGTATTTCTCGAACGACTGGGTGAAAACCGGCTTCCCACCGGATTGGCACCTTGACCCCGTTTCAGGTACGCGTTTTGCCCCAAACATTCATTGGACAAAGATTAGTGAAACCGGAAATTATGACATCAAGTTTGCCTGGGAAGCCTCCAGATTGGGTATGGTGCATACCCTGGTGCAGGCATACGCTCATGAGAAGGATGAACGTTATCCCGAAGCATTCTGGCACCTGGTGGAAGACTGGATGGACAGGAATGAACCTAATCGAGGGGTGAACTGGATCGATGGGCAGGAAGCCGCTTTGCGTCTGCTGGCGGTGTGCTTTGGATATTTCGCATTCAGGAAGGCTGAAAGCACCACACCGGAACGAGTGATGCGCTTGACCATTTTGGCAGGGGCGCTTGGAAAAAAGATCAGCCAGAATGTTGATTTTGCCATCCACTCCCGTACCAACCATGCCATTTCGGTCGCATTTGGATTGTGGTTGTGTGGGCTGGTCTTCCCGGAGTTGAAGGAATCAGATCAATACCTGGCTCGAGGGAAAGCATTATTTGAAGCGGAAGTAAATAAGCAGATATTTACTGACGGCGGGTATGCGATGTATTCCATCAATTACCAGCGCTTTGTTTTACAACTTACCTGCCTTGCGCTCAGATTGGGTGAACTCAACCAGCAGCGATTTTCAGATACATTATATGAAAAACTTGGAAAATCTGCTGACTTTTCTGTCCAAACTGGTGGAACCATCCAACGGAGAAGTGCCAGTATTCGGGTCGAACGATGGTGCGCTGGTATTGCCGTTGAATAATTGCGATTACTCCGATTACCGACCGACCCTGCAACTGGTGAATTATTTGACCCACTGGAAAAAGATCTTCCCGGCCGGTCCATGGGATGAGGATCTGTACTGGTTTTATGGACAGGATGCTCTGGAAGCAGAGATGACACAACCTAAGGTCCCTGAGAATGCCGCATTCCCGGATGCAGGAGTATACGCTTTGCAAGGGGCTAACAGCAAGGCAGTTCTGCGCTGCACCGAATTACCGCGGCCGGCCTTCCCATGCGGACCAACTCCACATGGATTTCTGGTGGCAGGGAGTCAATATCGCCTGCGATGCCGGAACCTACCTGTATCACGGTGAAAGCATCTGGCAGAATGGGTTGGCTCGAACGAATGTACATAACACGGTGTGTGTGGATGGGGTTGACCAGATGGTGCATCTCAGCCGCTTCACCTGGGGCAACTGGGCGCAGGGAAAAGTTCTGCAAAATGGTGAGGTGAATGGGCAATGGCTCTGGCAGGGGGAGCATGATGGTTATCTGCGGTTAAACGATCCGGTAAAGCATGTGCGCAGCGTGCTTAGCCTCGGAGGTGACCGCTGGCTGGTGGTGGACAAGCTCTCTGCAGCACAACCCCACGAATTTGGACTGCAGTGGCTGCTGGCGGACCTGCCCTACAAAGTGGTGGAGAATCCGGATGGCTATGAAGTCAAACTGGATGTGCACGGAAAAACATTACGGATGATATTCGGGCTGAATGGGAGCAGGGAGTTTTCTGTGGTGCGGGGGGATGCAGATAGCACCAGGGGCTGGCAGTCGAGTTATTACGGCGAAACACATCCCGCGCTATCAGTGATGCTGACAGCAAAGACAGCTAACTCCACTTTCTGGACGTTGTTTGTGCCGGAAGGTGGTACTGACATAACGCAGGATGAGATTAATTCTTACTTGGCTAAAACTTCCTAAATCATAGTGGGCAAATTACCCACCCTAAGCCGTAATACATGCCGGCGGGACCCAGCCCGGCCAACTTCTTCAAAGCCGGCTGCCTTGAAGGATTCGACGTATCCCATAAAACGATAGCTGGGTGATCCCGGGTCGACCGGGTACGCCTCCACAATGGTCGCACCTTTCTGGGTGGCATGGGCTACTGCTGCATTGATCAACTGACTGGTGATACCCCTCCCGCGCAGGTATCGTTTCACAAAGAAACAGGTCAACGACCAGACATTCTCTTCTGTTGCATCCTCAATACCTCCCAGCCCGCGAAACGTTGGGCGTGGAGCAATGGAGCACCAGACGACGGGTTCCTGATTCAAATAGCCCACTATGCCAATGGGAATGGCTGTTTCCACCCTGTGTTTCAAAGCTGCTTTGTGAACCTGTGCGTTACCCTTCAATTCTGTGGGTGTCGCGCGCCAGACCATGCACCAGCAGTATTTTGGTCCACCACGGGATTCAAAAAGCTGTTCCAGGTCAGGCCAGGTTTCCTGGTCAACCTCATGGAATGTGAGAATTACATTTCCTGTATCAGGGATTGTATCCATTTAATTTCCACTATTGAATTTGTAATTTAAATTTATCAGTTGAGTTGGCCTCTAATAGCTCCATTATAGTCATTCCTAAAATGATGAATAGGAAATAATTACAGGATTGCCATTTAAAAGGCAAATGGGACGGCGAAATCATTATACGACAAATAATATCCGAATTGACTAATTAATAATTTTGGTTACAATGAAATTATATTTAGGCAAGCCTAAATAATATTGGAGCTAATAATGAGATCGGAATCAGTCGAAGATTATCTTAAAACAATTTACCTGATACAGGAGGAACAAAATGATTCTCCTGTATCCACCACCAGTCTGGCCTCCCGATTGGGTGTCGCCAATGGCTCTGTGACTGGTATGTTGAAGCACATATCCACCCTGGAACCTAAATTGGTTGATTATGAACCCTATTATGGCGTACGGCTATCACCCGAAGGGCTCAAGACAGCCAGGGAAATTACCCGGCACCACCGGTTGATCGAAAGCTACCTGAGCGAAAAGTTGGGTTATTCCTGGGATGAGGTGCATGCTGAGGCTGAACGCCTGGAGCATGTGATTTCTGAAGAAATGGAAGAACGTCTGGCCATTGCCCTGGGAGATCCGGTAACTGATCCGCATGGCGACCCCATTCCGGACCGAAACGGATTGATTGCACCGGTGGACTATGTTTCACTAGCAGAAATTCCTGTCGGTCAACCGGGAGAAATTCGACGCATTATTGGCCAGGAACCGGAGCTGTTGCGCTATCTGACCTCACAGAGATTGGTGCTATCAACCCGGTTGATCGTTAAATCCAGGGCTCCCTTCAATGGCCCGATCAACATTCGAATGCTCGGATCAACAGATTCAATAATGACTCTAGGCAGGGAAGTGGCAGAAAAGATCATGGTTATGCCAACCACTGCTGCGGCAATGGAGATTACAAATGAACAATACAACCCCTCATGAGAAAAGTGCGCTTAGCCGGCGAGACTTCATCAAGTTAGCCGGACTTGCCGGCGGAATAGGTACCATCGCTGCCACCAATCCTTTGGGATTAAGCGTCTCAGCTGACACAATCCGTCCCAAACCTCTTCCCCATAATGGCATGGGGCATGGTGACTTTAGCGGAACCAATGGCGATGTTGATCTAAACAAGTTCGACCCGACAGAATTTATGGTCAATTTTGACCGGGGAAAAGAATCAACCGCACCGGATGGCAGTACTCTTCGGGAATGGGAAGTCACAGCCATCGACAAGGAAATCGAGATCGCCCCGGGAGTGTTTTTTCCGGCCTGGACATTCAACGGACAGGTTCCCGGACCTACGTTTCGTTGTACCGAAGGCGATACACTCAGGTTTCACCTGACCAACGCTTCCGACCATCCCCACACGATGCATTTTCATGGCTTCCATCCACCTTCGATGGATGGAATAGAACCTACCATCTTACCGGGTGGATCGTTCACTTACGAGTTCAAAGCCCGTCCCTTTGGTGTGCATCCCTACCACTGCCATGTCATGTCCCTGAAGAAACATATTCACAAGGGATTGTACGGAACGCTGATTATCGATCCACCTCAAGGAAGACCACCAGCCAATGAAATGGTCATGGTCATGAACGCATTTGATACCACCTTTGATAATGCGAATGAAGTCTATGCAGTCAATACGGTGGCGTTCCATTTTGTCAGGCATCCCATCCAGGTGAAGGTCGGGGAGCTAATTCGCATTTACCTGACCAACATGACCGAGTTCGATCTGATCAATTCGTTCCACCTGCATGCCAGTATGTTCCGGTTATACCGGACTGGTACCAGCCTGGATCAATTTGAACTGACGGATACGGTAATCATGGGTCAGGGAGAGCGGGCAGTGCTCGAGTTCACTTTGGACGACACCGGAAAATATATGTTCCACGCCCACCAGAGCGAATTTGCTGAGTTGGGTTGGTCTGGTTTCTTTGAAGCCACCGCATAGGAAGTGTATATGAACCTCGAAAATGAAATTAAAAAACCTGAAGTAAAGCTGTCAGCCTGGTTGACAGGCCTGATCCCATTACTGGCAATGGGATTGATGCTGTTCCTGTTTACTACTGTCAATCCATTGGCGATGTTCAATCGGAATCTACCACCCATCGAGAACCTATCCATCAGCCGGATCCAGGTGGTCGAGGGTGGATTTGATGTTACCGTTTTGAATAGCGGACCAACCCCGGTGAAGATTGCCCAGGTCATGGTGGATGATGCATTCTGGCAGTTCGATCTATCGCCATCGGGGGAGCTACCTCGTTTCAAACAGGCCAAAATCCATATCCCTTATCAATGGCTCTACGCTGAACCTCATCGAATTCAGGTCCTTACCAATACCGGGATTGCCTTCGAAGGTGTTGTGCCTGTGGCCACACTTTCTCCGACTCCCGGTTTGCGGGAATTTACCGGTTATGGATTGCTGGGAATTTATGTCGGAGTCATACCGGTCTCGCTTGGGCTACTCTGGTACCCGGCCATGAAACGAATGAAACGTAATTGGCTGGGATTCCTGCTTGCCCTGACTGTCGGTCTGCTGGTCTTCCTGCTGATAGATACCTTCCTGGAAATATTGGATGTAAGTGCAACTCTGCCTGGCGCGTTCCAGGGTATTCCACTGGCAATATTTGCTGCACTCTTAACCTGGCTGGCGATCATGACGGTGAGTGCAAGACAGAGCAGGCGAAACCAGGCAGGCGGCTCCATCCGTGAGAAGGGAGCTTTCCTGGCTACTTTGATAGCACTATCGATCGGATTACACAATTTTGGAGAAGGTCTGGCTGTAGGTGCTGCCTTCGCATTAGGAGAAGCCGCACTGGGTTCCTTCCTGGTGGTTGGGTTTATCCTGCACAATATCACAGAAGGGATCGGGATCGCCGCACCACTTATTCCCAATAAGCCGGGTGAGGAAGTCAAATCATCGGCATCACCATCCTTGCTAACCTTTGCAGGTCTGGCTTTGTTGGCTGGATTCCCTGCGGTGCTGGGTACATGGATCGGCGGGTTTGTGTTCTCCCCACTGCTGGGAACGATCTTCCTGGGCATTGGCCTGGGTGCAATCTGGCAGGTGGTGGTGGAAGTGACTGCTTTGTTGAGGCGTTACGCAGAGCGTGAGAATACAGCTTTTATTTCGTGGATCAACCTTTCCGGATTTTTACTCGGGTTGGCAATCATGTACTTCACCGCTTTCCTGGTTAAGTTCTGAACCGGAATATAATAATCAAAAGCCATTACTTTTAGATTGGATGAAATAAAAAGGCGGACAACTGTCCGCCACAACCCGTTTACTCATCAATCCCACGGATAACGATTTTATTTTCGAATTAATTCACTACCTGAACTTCATCACCTTGCGCGATGATACCCGGCAGCTCCACGGTGGCGACCAATCCACGCAGGTGCATGGCTGCTTTCGGGAACAGACTGGTCAGATCAGGCTGGTTGTACGCCGCGGCGATCAGCTTTCCTGGCCCGGCGCAGGGATTGTTCTCACGAAGTTGAGATAACACGGCTCCGCTGCTGAACACCAGGCGTGTATCCCATGAGAGGAGTGACAGGTTGGGGATCCCGCTGAGCAACAGGTTGGCGCCCAGCCACTCCGGTTTCACTTCCGGCACATGTAGTTCTTTGGCGATCAGCGCCAGCTCTTCGGCAGACACGATGGAGACCTGGCGGTCATTACGGATCAGCGTTCCACGCGGGTACCAGGGTGTGCGTGAATCGGCTCCATGGGTAAAACCGGCATGCACATCGCCAACGATACCTTCAAAGGAAAGGAGTATGGAAGGCTGGTTTACTGTTGCCAGGCTGTGATGGTCAGATCCGATCAGGGTGTTTTCAACTTTTCCGGTCATGTCTTTTCCTTAAGGTTTAGAAAATTGTCCTGGTTATAACCCCAACCCAAATACAGAATTGGGTAAAGAGTACCAATTTATCACATTCACTCATTTTAAACCATTATAGAAATGATGGATTGAATTATGTTGAGAATTAATATTTTTGAATATTCCCTTTTACTTGAATTAAATAGCTATTATTTGACAACTTATTGTATGGAATTTGAAAAATTCGTTGAAATAAATGTTGTTTTCTTCGAAAAATTCATGTTACACTGGATAATAACTTATCATGAACGACGTATTATTTGATCTCGACGAAAATGGTTTGTTTTCTGCCCTTATGGATAATATGGCAGATAGCATCTATTTTAAAGATCGACAATGCCGGTTGATGCGAGTCAGCCGTAAAATGGCCGAATCGCTTGGATTCGATAATCCTTCTGATTTAATTGGCAAAACAGATATTGAATTATTCGGTGAGGAATTTGGAAACAGAACCCGGGTGGATGATCTGCAGGTGATGGAAACGGGTATTCCCATCGTAGGTTTGGTTGAAGGGAACCAAACAAAAACGGGGGAAACGAATTGGACCTCTACATCCAAACTTCCAATTCGAAATGCCAAAGGGAAGATTATCGGTTTATTGGGTATTACCCGGGAAATTAATGACCTAAAAAAAATCGAGATGGATCTGCAACACATAGCAACGCATGATTTGTTGACGTCACTCCCCAACCGCTATCTTTTCTTTGACAGAATGGATCAAGCCATTCTCAGGGCAAAACGATACCAAACCTCATTTGCCTTACTTTATTTGGATCTGGATCGTTTCAAAAGGATAAATGATCGAAATGGTCATGATGCTGGGGATAAGTTCCTGGTACAGGTAGCAAAACATCTGAAGGATACAATCCGTGTGTCAGATACTGTTGCCCGTCTGGGAGGTGATGAATTTGCCATCCTAATGGAAGCGATCGAACATGAAGGTGAAGCAGTCACAATTGCTGAACGGATCATTGAAGGCTTTAGAGCGGCATCCATGCTTGGGGTAACAGTATCGATCGGTATCAGCATTTACCCCCGTCATGGGGAAGATGGGACAATATTGCTTAAATGTGCTGATGAGGCCATGTACCAGGCGAAAAAGAAAAAGGACTCATTCCGGATGTTCGAATCAAAATAACAATTTAGTATGCCCAGTCAGATGGTGGGATGTAGCTGTCATTAATGGTTAATACACACGTCAGATTGTTGGTAATGATAATTCTACATATTCGTTTTACCCAAAATCGAGGGCGGCTGCCCGGACTGGAGAACCATCACACCCCAACAGCTTCAAAGGAAGGAAAATGATGAAAGGCGAGTCAAAATCGACTTCATCCAGATTGGCTAAATTTTCTGCAATAATGCCGCCAGCTGCTGAATACATATCATGGATAGGGAACTCAGTACCCCCAGTATTATCAAGATTAATAGCATCAATACCTACAGTCGTAATCCCGTTTGCTAATAGATATTCCCCACCTTCTTTAGAGAGATAAGGGTGATCATAAAAATTGGCTGAACCGGCTTTTTTGTACCAATTTGTCTTGAACAAGACAATATCTACACCTGCAATTTTTTCTTCATACTTCTTAACTTCTTCCAGCCGAATTTCTTCTTTCGCCTTTTTATAGGTTACGTCGATGATCAATCCATTTCCAATAAAATTCTTCAAATCCATTTTGTCAACGGTCGCACCGTGGTTACTAAAATGGTACGGAGCATCCACATGACTACCTGTCTGGGACCCTAAGATCACAGTAAAGAGGTTATAACCATCGTTTTCTATGGTTGTCGCAACAGTAAAGCTGGGAACAGGATCACCGGGATACACCGGGGTATCTGCTTTTAGTGTATGAGATAGATCGACTATTTTCCGAATTTTGGGCATATATGCGTCTCCGATTAATCAGTGTTTTTTGTGACAATATTTTATACTAAAAATCTTACCAAGGATATGAACTGATCCGTGGGTAGGGGCTCTTCAGCCAGGAAGAAAAACGCTTAAACCTAAAAGAGCAATATCGACCCAATTTGGGACATGTATAATCGGTATGGGAAAAAACTGTTTGTATCATAATGTGCTTTGAGATGCTGACATGGCACAGAGGCTAATTACCACAGATAAAACCACCGATTTTACTAGATGTTTAGAATTGAGAGTAGATGTCTGCAGGGCGGACTAATCGCTTTGTTTCCAAATTGGATCACGAAGGATCAATAAGACCAGCAGCCCGAGAGCGATCACACCGGGAATACCGATCCCAAATGAATAAGCAACATCGGTAGGCGTATAAATGAGACCCATGAAATAACTGGAGGATTGATTGACCAGTGCATGCAGGAAAGCGGCTATCCAAACCCCTTTCGCTTTTAAGACAGCATAACCTAGCAGAAATGCCAATCCAGAGCTGAACAAGACCATCAACAAGGAACCAAGGTATGGATGACCCGGAAAGTTATAACCCATCCAAATAACCGGCCAATGCCAGATACCCCAAATGACGCCAAGCAGAGCCACCCCGCGCACACGCCCCATTTTCGTTAATGCGGGTTGTAAATAACCCCGCCAGCCGTATTCTTCGCCAAACGTGACAAGGAGCCCTAGAAATGGTCCCAATATCAGCGTTTGTAGTGTTAATACAACCATTAAAACCGGCGGAGTCATACCAGTCGAAGCTACCTGGGCAAAAGTTGAGCTCAAGTCAACCGGTTTTCCCATTTTGAACAACCAACTCAATAAAGTTTGTAATCCGACAAATAGAATGATTCCCAGTCCATACAGGAACCATAGTTTGGCTTTTCCACCACCCATACCGACACCGGCAAAAGTGTCCTTTCCTCCCACTAATCGAAGGACGATGACCAGGATCATCCCGATCAGGCTCGGCAGCAGCATGACGGACATGATGATCTGAATCAGGTCAGGACGAATAAAAACCAGGATGACGGCCACGGCATACAACAGGGTAAAAAATAAGTAGTACCAGGTGAACCATCGGGATTTTGAGTGGTTATTCTTGATGTTGATGCGGCTGTCTTTGAAGAAGAACATACCCAGCAGAATGGCAGAAAAAGCTGGCAGAAGCATCTGGAATTGGAGGGAGATCAGGGCTGCCGGACTATTTAACCCGCCATTGAGAAATAATACCAGGTCTAAAAGCCAGGTCAATCCAAAGGTTAAGCCAAGGAATGCGCCTACCTGTTTCCAATTTACATGTTTCGCGGGTGTTTCTGTTGGAGCTATGGTTGTATCAGTTGTTGGTTGACTTTCAATACTCATTTAAGATCCTTTTAATTAAATATTTTTCATCAATTTCCCCATATCCAAATTTCAGGGATTATTGTAAGAATTCATATCTTCAACAAGGCGTATTTACGCTCAGTGCCTTATTCCAAAAATGCCCGGCAGGCGATGAAAAATTCTTCCTGTGTGGATCTATATTCCTTCACTTTTTGGGGAAACTTCTTATCATATTCTTCAGCTTCTGCTTCGTCGATGTTATATACATCGCTTTCGACATATTTCCAGGTATGGTTTGCGAAACCATCCTTTTGCAGCTCGAGGACAAGCAGGCTGTAGGGGAATTTACCTTCCGAATTGCTTATATTATAGTCCTTTGAGCTTTTAAACCCGTGTTTACAATAATTGGACGGATGGCCATAAATAATTATCCCGGCATAATTCTCATTTTTTGCAATTTCAATTGTATGTTTTATCAGTGCCGATCCGACACCTTTTCTCTGGTACTCTGGTAACACACTCACTGGTCCAAATGATAATGTTTCCAATTTTTTATTTTCTTCATTTACCACCCAGGATTTGGCGTATAGAATATTGCCGATGATCTTATTCTGATAAATGGCAACGAAATTTAATTCTTGAAGAAAATCCGGATGCTTTCTTAGTTTGTGTACGAGAACATGTTCATTGCAGCCTGGAATAAATAAATTCCAAAATGCTTCCCGGGTGACATTCTCGTTTTCAAAATGGTCGGTTGGTAGTTCTGGTCTGATGAAGATATCCATGATGTTCCTTAATATGTTACTGATTGTTAAAATGTGAGAAGTGGTTGCTATAGCGCCGAAAGCAACAACCTAATTATAAAACATACTGCAATTTCACAGATATGGATTCAGTGTAAATACTATTTGGATGTTCCAATTCAAACCCGATACCCGGTATGGGATTGGTACATATTATAGATTAAAAAGAAAGTGAGCCCGGAAAGGCATGGACCATGAAGTGGTTTATGAACCCTCATTATTAAAGCTACTCTATTGCAAGAAGCTGCCTAATCGCCTGAGTTATGGTTCGGTTTCATCCTTATGCAGATTCGAACGACGAGAAAAAATCAAGACAATCAGGGCAATTATTAATGGTGCGAGTATATTCAGTACCACACCAACTGTGTTTACCCTTGTTGGTCCTCCACCCCAATGCGAAAGCTCGGATGAGAACATACTTGGGAACGGATACCAATGCAGCCCATAATCCCCGTATAGCCCACAGCATATGGCACGACTGTGCAGGTCACCTTCTTGAATGCCAGCCCATATCCATATCAAAACACCGTAGACTGCCAGACTACGAAACATATTTCTAATTGACGTTTTTGAGAACACCAAAATACTCCTTACTGATAAAAATACATGGCTGCCCAACGGCTTGCGTTACCTGCGGATGGGCGGGCTTGGATTCTGTTTGGAACAGTAAACGTAAAGCCAGAAAAATGCTCGAAAATCACATAGAATCCCACACGCACGATGCGCGCTTTGTTAGGCGACTTTTTCAGAACTGAATTTTCTATTAAGAAGTTTGTACATTCAAGAACAAGACGGACAATATTTGTAAGGAAATTGCCCAGGATAATATGATATTTATTCACCTAGTACTAAGCGCCAGATTCGAAATAATAATGAGTACTGACAACTCATGAATGCTCTAATAAAGTCAATAATTTCCTTGGATGAGTGTTCGTTTTTATCAGTCCTAAGTAGGATTAGCATGCTTAACTTCCAAACCTCGGGAGATATTCCAAGTTCTTTCGCATCAGCGACAAACTCCCGCGCCTTGTTTGCTTCATCTTTTGTTAAAAGTCGATCGAATTGTTTGAGATTGTGGCGAAATGCCATCATGCGGCCCATTGGGAAATTTAGTTGCTGGTACCCATCATTTGAAAATGGGGTTTCGTATTCTTCCCAGTGAACAGAAACCCGCTCATGCAGATGAAACCTCTCCCGCCAAAGCCCTACTTGTTGTAACTGATACCAAGCACCATTTTCTCGATAGAAATTGATGGTTCTGGAAATTGCTTCGCTTGCTATCATTTGCATCTTCTTCGCAAGGTACGACAGTTGAAGCTTCTGAAAGAAATCGTAGGGATGACGAATAAGTAAGAGGAGATTGCGGTCAAGATCTGCAAGTAAATATGGGGGAGGGTTCGGCATATTTCGGATAATAGATGCAGCCTTACTATATCGAATGACGGATCTTAAGAAAGAACCATAACACCTCCAGGCGTCACAAGCAAGAAGTATTTGTGTGATATAGGTGGATTTGGGAACAGGCGTACCTTGAGCGATTCGTGCTGCCTTATCATGGGATTTGGCAGCTTCAAGGTATTTCCCCGAACTAGCAGAAGCACCAGCATACTCACTCAGTAAAGAAATAAGAGCTATTTGATCATGATTTTTATTGATCTGTGTGCTTGTCGCAACGAGTGCCGATTTATTGTAGTTTATACTGTTGTAAACTTGGATTCGCCAAAATATTTTGCAGTTGTCATCGAATTTATCCTTCAGCAGTCGCTCAAGATCAAGTTCACTTTTTCCGAATGTTGCTGTAATGGGTCGATATAATACAGAAAGTAGCTCCCTCATATCTCCTATTATTATTGAGAGATCACATCGTTCTGCAAGGAATTTAATATTTGGAGGAATGTTCCTTTCATCCCAAGAGAGAACATTCCAGATAATCCGTTCTGAATGCGATAATGCAATTTCTGGGCAAATATCGAAATCCGATCCAGAATAGCCAATTACGAGTAAGGGTTTTTCTTGCAAGATATTTCTAAACAATTTGCGCTTCCATTGTGGTAGTACGCCTTCTTGATTGAGACGGAATACTAACGATTCGCCAGATTTGTCATCGGTGCTTCCGTGAATTTTGAAGTAAACAGAAGCATTGCGGCTTTGTGCCAAAGCTGAATGTTGTTGGTTGACTACACGGATAACTTTGCCAAGTTTTATCCCAATCGGTACTCCAAACACTCTTGCAATTGCCGTATCGAAACAGCAATCGTAATTTGGTGTAATAATTGATTGGATCTTGCCATCAAATAGGAGCCGTGCAAATAGTTCGTGTATTGGATTTGGCTCATACTTATCATAAATACTCCTAAGGAGATTTTCGATCCCATTCATATCTGGACATTTGTCATTAATTACTTCGAATGGAAGTTTGTCAAAATATTTTTTAAGGATTGTTGGATTTTGGTCAATGGGAGTTCCAAGATCATCTTTAAATAACAAAGAGAAGACACTTCTTGTAAATTGATTGCCTGTAGGTAAATTACTAGGTGTCCATAGTGAAACGCCAGAACCTATAAAAGCAACTGGAGGGGTTGTGCCAACGAGAGATACAAGGGTAAGTTTATCAAGATCAGAAAGATAATATACTTGCATTGAATCACCAAGTCCCTGGAAAGTGATACCTAACGGTTTGGTTTACCTGCGCTGGGGCGGGGCGGGCGTGGATTCTGTTTGGGAGCAGAAAAAACTCGAAGCGAGGAAAATGTCCGAAAATGCGCAGAATCCCACATGTCGGGTGCACGCTATGTTGGCTGGCGGTTATGTTAAGGTTTACTTTCTAATTGAATTGTAGTCAATGGTTTCGAGTCAATAATGCTCTGCTGTTTCAAATCAACTTTGACAACTGTGTAAATTCCATTGGAATTGTATACCAACAAAAGAATACTATCACCAATTAAATCCATGCCATAGATATCATTTACATTTTCAATAATTTCAGTGTAGTTGTTTCCGCCAACATCTGATATCGCCAATGTGAATACGTCTTTGCCGTTTATCTTGCCGTCAGAGTTTGTGTCTGATTTTGCTATTTCGTAAATCAGCCATTTCACTTCGACTTGCTCAGCGTTTGAGTTCGAATCAAAATTCGGGGAAGGAAATTGATAAAGCCCAATTATTGAATTGCTATTTGTCTCAAATAGAGAGTGTGAAGAAAGAGTGCTTCCATCCAAGAATATTAAATTTGAAACCGCGTAACCAGTTCTAAAACTGAACCAACGTGCTGAAATGTCCCCGACTCTAGCGTTTTCTTGCTCCACCGTTGCGACAAGTAATGAAGTGCCTTGAATAGAATGAAACTGATTTAGAGTGAGCAAATCAGAATCGTTTGTTGAATTGGAACCTGAATTTCCTAAACCTTTCCTTAAAAACGAGTACGCGAAAAAAAAGCCGATGATAATTATTATTGCTAGCGCAATCCAGAACAATCCCTTTTTACTTTTCATAATTTCCTTTATATAAGTAGCGAAGCCAGGCAACTACAAGAAATGCTGGAAAAATCCGGTATAACTTGTCAAATCGATATATTATGCAGATACTTGGCAAAAAGTATTATACTGACCTTGTTTCCACCAGTCTTTAAATTCTTGTTGGTAGGCGGCGTAGGAATTGACCGAGTGCGTTTTTTGACGTAGGTCTCCCATTGCCATTCTTTTGATTGAACACCTAACAAAACTATTATATATTCAAACCATTATTGAGATTCTTCTATTAATCCCCGCTACCAATAAGACTAGTGGGCCCGGAAGGATTCGAACCTTCAACCAAGCGGTTATGAGCCGCCTGCTCCGCCATTGAGCTACAGGCCCTAATTAACTATTCTTTTGTAAAACTCCCCGTGCCCTTTCGGGTATCATGACCGATTGAGCTACAGGCCCTTGCAAATCTATTCTTTTGTAAAGCTCCCCGTGCCCATTCGGGTATCTATGACCGATTGAGCTACAGGCCCTTGCATATCTGTAATTTCCCCGTGCCCTTTCGGGTATCTACGACCGAACGAGCTACAGGCCCCAAAACAGTCTTCTCCCCTCAAAATTTCATCGTGATTATATCATAAGGGCGGATACGTGTTAATAAGATCTCTCCTCGCTTCGCTCGTCGAGATGACATGAAGATGGGGGCATAGCGGGCAGTTAGGTGTTGACAAGATCTCTCCTCACTCAGTTCGTCTCTCCGTTGTCGGGACTTCGCTTCGCTCGCTCCTCAGTTATCGGGACTTTGCTTCGCTCGCCCCTCAGTTATCGGGACTTCGCTTCGCTCGCCCCTCAGTTATCGGGACTTCGCTTCGCTCGTCGAGATGACATGATGGTGGGGGAATGGGGGGGCGGACACAAAGAGGGCGGACACGTAGGTCCGCCCCTACAGAAGAAATCTTATTTCTTTTCTCAATTCTCTGCTTTTCACTACTCACTACTCACTAATCACTGTCCCTCAAATTTCCATTCTCGATCTCTCTCTACTCCCTAATCACTAATCACTCCTCACTAATCACTTGTCTTCCTATAAAGCCACTTGACTCTTATCCAAGTCTGCTGTAAAATTACGCTAACTTACTTAATTAACTTTACGAAGTATCTTTAGGTCACTTTTTACTCCAAAAAATGAATCAAGATATTTCCACCCCTTCTGCCGTCCGCTCTTACAACCTTTCCATCGCTTTGAATTTAATTCGCGAGCGCGGTTCCATCACCCGGGCAGAGCTCATTGAGCTCACCCACCTGAGTGCCCCCACAATTTCTGCGCTGGTAAATGTTTTAATAGACAGCGACTTCGTCCGTGAAGCCGGGATCGGGGTATCATCCGGCGGACGCAGGCCCATCCTGCTTGAATTCAATTACAATGCCCGCTATGTGGTGGGCGTCGACCTGGGAGCCACCCATATCAATACCATCCTGATGAACCTGGATGGCAAGGTTACAGCACATCAGCAGCGGCGCATGGATGTGATCTCACAACCCCAAGAAGCCCTCAAAGCAGTTTGTTCGATGATCTTCCAGGCCATCCGGAAAAGCTGTGTGTATGAAGATGATATTCTTGGGATTGGACTGACCATCCCCGCTCCACTTAATAATGCTGAAAAGGGAACATTTCTTACCTACTATATGCCAGCCTGGAAGGGAATTCATCCCGCCGAGGAAATTGGTAAGAGTTTCCGCATGCCTGTATATATTGAAAATGACGCCAATGCTGGAGCAATTGCTGAAAAATGGTGGGGCAGCGGCCGTGGATATGATAGCCTGGCATACGTCAAGATCGGCACCGGCGTTGGCAGCGGATTGGTGATCAACAATGAGATCTACCGGGGATACAGCGGATCTGCCGGAGAAATTGGCCACACGACCATCGAGACAAATGGACGCGCTTGCCGCTGCGGCAATCATGGATGTTTGGAAAGCTATGTCGGCTTGCAGGGCATATTGATGGATGCTCGTGAGGGCCTGGAAAATGATCCCGCCTGGAAAGACCGTCTTGAACATTTGGACCTGGATATGATCATTAAAGCGGCCAAAGAAGGAAATGAGGTTTGCAGGAAGATCATTAAGAATGCGGGTAGATATCTTGGCATCGGTATGGCCAATTTGGTCAATCTGGCTAATCCCGGTTTATTGATACTTGGCGGAGGTTTGATCGATGCAGGTGAGCTCTTAATGAGGGAAGTTCGCTCATCCTTAAGGGAAAGGACAATTCCATTTGAATCGCACATTGAGAAATTAACATTGGGCGAGTTGGGTGATAATGCTGTGGCCCTAGGGGCGGCAACTGTAGTAATTCAAAAAGCTTTTTCTCCGTCTAATCTATATTCAATCTTACGCAGGAAAGAAGCTATTTTATCAACTAAAGGAGGTGATTGATCAGGGGATAATTATTGTAGATTTGCTGAATACAGTGTCTATTAAAAATATATTTGGAGGATAAAATGACGAAGAAGTTGTATACGATCGTAAGTTTCATTTTGGTTCTAGCCTTTGCGCTGTCTGCATGCACACCCGCAGCAGCACCTGCTGCTCCTGCTGCTCCCGCTGAACCTGCTGCTGCAAAACAGGTTGAAGTCTTCTCCTGGTGGGTCGGCCCGGGTGAAGCTGATGGTTTGGCTGCCATGGTCAAAGTCTTCAATGCCAAATATCCTGATATCACATTCGTCAATGCTGCCGTAGCCGGTGGCGCTGGTACCAATGCCAAAGCTGTTCTGGCTACCCGTCTTGCAGCGAATGATGCACCCGATTCCTGGCAGGCTCATGCTGGTCAGGAAACCATTGCCAACTATGTATCTGCCAATCAGGTTGCCCCATTGGATGACCTGTTCGCTTCCACCGGTTTCTCTGCTGTATTACCTGCGACCCTCCTGCCTTTGATCTCAAAGGATGGCCATCCCTATAGCGTTCCGGTGAATATCCACCGCTCCAATGTCCTATGGTATAACCCGAAGGTCCTTGTTGCCGCTGGTGTCACAGCCAACCCGAAGACCGATTTCAAAACACTGGAAGATTTCTTCGCTGCCTGTGACCTGGTCAAAGCCTCCGGCAAGATCTGCCTCTCCATGGGAGCTCCCTGGACAGCAGTCCACCTGTTTGAAAACATCATGATCGGTAGCATGGGTGCAGAAAAATGGAACGGTCTGTGGGCAACCCCGCCGACCACCGACTGGGCTGGTGCTGATGTTACCAAAGGCTTAGAGAATTTCGCGAAAGCACTTTCCTATACCAACCCGGATGCTTCCACCATGTCTGACTGGCAGCCCGCCTCGAAGATGATGGTCGATGGTGATGCTGCATTCAATGTCATGGGTGACTGGGCTTATGGTTACTTTGCCAATGCTGCACCAAACGGTCTGGCTTTAACTCCCCACACTGACTTCGACTGGGCAGCTGCTCCAGGTACCTATGGCATGTTCAACTTCCTGGCTGACAGTTTCGTCTTACCCGCCAACTCCAAGCATGTTGAAGAGACAACCGCATGGTTGACAGTGGCTGCTTCCAAGGAAGGTCAGGAAGCCTTCAACCCGTTGAAGGGTTCCATCTGCGCCCGCACCGACTGTGATCAATCCAAGTTCCCGGAATATTCACAGGATGCAGCCAAAGATTGGACATCCAATACTGTTGTAGGTAGTCTTGCACATGGTGTTGTTGCGGCACCAGCTTGGGCAACCAAGATCAGTACCGCCCTGGGTCTGTTCCAGGCCAGCACGATGGATGCAACCGCTCAGGCTGACTTCCAGAAGGCTCTTGCAGATGCCTGTGCTTCTGATGGCACCTGCAAGTAATAGTATTTAGTTATATAAGTAACAAAATGGGCGGCTCAACAGGAGCCGCCCATTTTGAAGAGAAGCAGTGCTCTTATTCTAATTTCCAATTATTGAAATTTTGCAGTTGCCAGAAGTGGTGTAGACTTTGCAATTTAGGTCAATATTAACTAGGTTTGGATGCCGTTATTAAGAATAAGATCTTTGAAAATAATGCTATTATTAGGATAATCTAAAGAGTCGAAAGAGAAGAAGGTATGACTTATAGATTTAAGCTTAATCTGCCGCGGTTGATCTTAGCGATTGGATTGATGGTTATTGGCGTGTTATCAATCATCACGCTCACCCGTACTGAATTAATTCTGTTCCGATCCAATTTCACTTCCATTGCGACAATTTTAGGTGGAATTATTATCTATACCGGGGTGGTCATCATCATCATGATGTTTGAAAATGAGACCATTCTCTCCATTACATTATTACTCCCCTCCTTTGCAGCTATCATAATTTTTGTTTATGGTTTTATTGGTTGGTCTGTGCGTGTTTCCCTTAGTAAATGGAAAGGACTAAACCCGGATTTTACCTGGGCAGGACTTTCTCAATATACCGAATTATTTCAGGATCCGCGCTTTAAAATTGATGTCCGCAACACAGTCATGTTCACCCTTTTATTTATTGCAGCATGCTTGATCATCGGGTTGGCATTGGCAATTTTACTGGATCAAAAACTGAAGGGAGAGGCAATCTTCCGCAGCATCTTCCTTTTCCCCATGTCCATTTCCTTTATCGCTTCCGGGGTGGTCTGGGGTTGGTTGATGAATCCATCCACCGGCAACCGAATTACAGGTATCAACCTGATATTCCAGAAGTTGGGGCTTGATTCCCTCATCAGTTTGTGGCATTCCAACCCGATGCCGTGGGGAATGGCATTTACCGTCATTCCGGCTGTCTGGATGCTATCCGGTTACACCATGGCGTTATACCTCGGGGGCATTCGCGCTGTGTCAGATGATTTGCGCGAGGCAGCCCGAATGGACGGGGCGAGTGAATTCGAAATATACCGGCATATTATCTTTCCAATGTTGCAGCCAGTCACGTTGAGCGCGGTCATTATTCTGGGTCATATGTCCCTGAAGATCTTTGATCTGATCGTTGCGCTCGGGAATAAAGATATCCGGCTGGATGTACCCGGTATTTACATGTGGGTGACCACTTTTGACGGAACAAATTACGCACAGGGGGCTGCGATCGGTATTTTGATGTTGATCAGCGTGGCCGTCCTGGTTGTGCCATACCTGATCCAGAATATGCGCACGGAGACACAGCTATGAGACGCCGCTGGACCCTCGGTACAACTGTAATTTTGATTTTCCTGTTAGCACTTGCGGCAATATATCTTCTGCCGATCTACCTCATGGTTCTAACCGGCTTCAAGCCATTCAACCAGGTGGACCTGAAAACCATGTGGAACCTTCCTCAAGGCGGACTTTTTATTGACAACTTCATTGCCGGGTATAAACAGCTTGCCCCCAATATTAAGAATAGTCTTTCAATGGTGATTCCTGAAGCGCTGCTATCAGCTTTGTTAGGATCATTGAATGGTTACTTATTAGCCAAATGGAAATTCAAAGGATCAAACTTACTCTTCTCATTGATCCTTTTTGGCATGTTCATCCCCTACCAAAGCATCCTAATCCCACTGGTCAAGTTCATGCAGGCCATTAACCTGTATGGGGATCTGCCCGGGCTGGTTCTGGTGCATATCATATATGGCATTCCGATCACTACACTGATCTTCAGGAATTATTATGCCGGCATCTCATCCGAGATCCTTGAAGCCGGGCGGATCGATGGAGCCAGTCTGATGGGTTTATACCGCCATATCATGTTCCCCCTCTCTGCACCAAGTTTTGCGGTGGTAATTATTTGGCAGTTTACACAGGCCTGGAATGAGTTCTTATTTGCAGTTATATTAACCAATCAATCTCACTGGCCGGTGACTGTAGCATTGAACAACCTGGCTGGCAGCCAACTGGTGCAGTGGAATGTACTCATGGCGGCCACATTTATAGCCGCACTTCCGACGATGCTGGTGTATATTTTCCTCGGCAGGTACTTCCTGCGTGGTTTGATGGCAGGAGCATTAAAAGGATAATACTGAGGTTCAACTAAAAATCCTCCCGCGTATAAAGCGGGAGGATTTTTTTTGCCTTTGATTTATTTCCGATTAATCAACCATCCATAGCCGTTTGAACCTGTAAAAGGATGATCCATTAGTGAACGTAGATAAGATCATCTACGGTTTTATATAGACTGTATAGTCATAGGTAAAAGTACCCTTATCATAGTCACCCATGCCATCATTGATCTTTTTAAGGAAGGTAAGTGTGGTGCTAAGATGATGCTCACCTGCTGGCCAATCGGTCAATTGATAACTGACCACCCGGCAGAATTGACCCTGATTGGGAAAATCGAATGTTGCCAGATTATTAGCATCGGGGGTTTTTCCATCAAGTGAAAATGTGAACTTCATTTGTTTGAAGTTTGCTTCCAGAATGGACTGATCCTTCGCGCACCAGAAGTATCCCCACAACAGCGGTTCACTTTTGAGCAGAGGGATAGTGTAAGTGTAGGTTTCCCCTGGTGTGACCGGGTTATCGTACTGTTCAGAAGCCACATCTTCCAGCAGTTTGGCTTCTCCACTTTGGATGAAGACGGTAGCTTCCTGGGCGGTTGTGACCGTTGGAGCTCCAATCGGAACGACTCCTGCGCCATCCGGCAGTAGAATTGCGTTCAGTGCTGCATTCAAGATGTAGTCCTCACCAGAAAGGACATTTTCAGCATTCACTGGAACCGGGTTGGTCAGTTGAACTCCTTTGCCTTCCAGGAAGATACTTCCATCCGGCAGGGTAAACCTACCAGTGGGTGCCTGCAGGGAAATACCTTCAGGAAGAGAGAATTGTCCACGTCCGACTTCTGCTTCCACACCCGCGCTGGGAGTTTCGCCGAAGACCATCATCCCGGGAACCTGGCTGAAGCCGTAGGCTTCGATCTCACACGCACTGGCACAGGCCTGTCCAACCAGGACAGCCATTTTATTAAAGCTATATTGTTCCAGGTAAGGGGTCACTTTTTCGCGTGGACCATCCGGTTCGAATTTACCGGTCAATTCTGAGTAATATTCCAGTTGACCAAGGGGAATATCTTTATCGTAAAGGAACCCAGCCAGGCTGAGCGGACTTCCACCTGAATTCTGACGCAGATCGATCACAATCCCCGGTAGTTCATTAGCTTTGAAAGTCTTCAATGCCCTGGAGAAAAGGCGAATGATGAGGTTCAGGTCATCGTAATTGCTGTTGATCTTCACATAACCTACGCCTGAATCGAGGATTTTGAATTCCACCGGCAATGCGTTTGGATCAGATCCGCGATAAATCGAAGTTATTCCATAACTATCCCGCTCATTAACTGATATTAGTATTACTGATTTTTCTTTACCATCAGACTTTGAGAATACGAATTCGGTTTCGGTTCCAGCGGGAGCACGTAGCAGGTAGCGAGCCTCTTGATAGATCCTGGAGAAATCGGTAGAAAATGGGGCAGATAGAGGTTTGACAGATATTAAGGCATCCATTACCGGTTTGCCGCCCATTTTGGTCAATATATCTCCGACCACCACACCGGCTTTTTCGGCTGGACCACCATTTGTAACATAGATAGTGAGAACGCTGCCATCATCCAGAACTCTCACGGCAAATCCATAACCGCTTGAGACAGCAGAGGAAAAGATCTCGTTTTCCATATCCCCGCCGCTGGCTCCCACATGCCCGTCATTAAATGCCCATGTGAAATCGCGAATGGCCAGGTAAAAACCCGTAGGATCCTTGGCGTCTTCTGCAGCTTTAACTTTCGGCATCACATCAGCATAGACAGCCTCCCAATCTGGGGCTTTCCCTTTGATACCGTTGAAAGCATATTCCTTTTTAAGAACATCAAACATCTTCTGGAAGGCAGTGGTATAAGAATCAGCTGAATAATCTTTTAATGCAATATCGCTGGGTTCATATAAAGTGATCTTGGGTTCAGCTTCACGTGAAATAGCAAACGGTTTTGCATCCAGGTCGATCACAGAATAACCTTGTTCAACCTTGGTTACCGGATCATCTTTGGTAAAGAGCAAACCATCCGCACCGTAATCGCTGGGGAATTGCTGTTTATCGTCAGGAGACCAGACCAATAATTTTCCACCGATCACCTCATCGTGATTTTCTGTATCCGTTTTCACTGAGGCAAGATAATTTGGCCAGCCAAGGGTCGGATCGTCGCCCTCCGAATATGGTCCGCCAGCCAGGTTGGGCCAGTAAGAGACGGCGAAGATCTGAACGCCTTTATCAGATCCACCGGTGGGGTCAACATTATTCATATCGCCTTCCGGTTGAACTGGCAGTTGGATCCAGTAGGTGGCTTTATTATTGTCAAAATCGGGCTGCATAAAGCCCAACGTTTGCGATTCGGTAGTAGTGATATATTCCTTGTCGCGTTTCACAAAACCGGTCATATCAGCCAGGGCAACAGCCTGTTCGACGATATATGTTTCGACAACAAAATCATTGGAATAGGTGAAATCGCCGGTGATCTTTATCGGTTGGGTATCAGATTGAGCAGATGTTGCCGGTTGGGCGGTTGCAGCCGGTTTGGAATCCACACTTGTGGGCTGTAGTGTGACTGCCGGAACTGCAGGTTTACACGCTGATAAAACGAAAACTGTGGATAACAATATCGAGGTAACGAACATTCTTTTCTTCATATGCTTCTCCATGATCATCTAGAAATTCTATATCGCATAATTATACAATTACAATTTGCATTCTGCTGATGTTATTTTGTACCAGGAATTCCAATGAATATCGAAACCGATATTCGTTCTACCACCATCAATTACAGCCTTGACGTAAGGCTTGTTTTGTAGATAATAGAAGTAACATTTCAACAGCAAAGACAGAGGAAAGTAATCCGATAATTTCTGACAGGGAAGCAGCGGGCAAGGACTGAAACCCGCGCACAGACTGAACCGGACGAAGTTCCCTCTCGAGCTGCTCAGGTGAACCAGTAATAATAGTCTGAGCCGCATCCCGGCGTTATTCGGGGCGCAAATGATTTTTCATTTGCGATCAAGTGGACTGATCTGGATCAGTCAATTTGGGTGGTACCGCGGAAATTTCCGTCCCATAATCGGGACGGTTTTATTTTAAGGAGAAAGAATGTCTGATTTACCAGAACCCACACTCGAAGAGATCCAAAAGCAGGCATTGGACGCATTAACTTCTATCAAGGACTCGGACTCGCTTACCCAGTGGAAAGTAACCTATCTGGGGAGAAATTCCGCAGTGATGAATGTTTTTTCCAGCCTTGGAAAACTATCTGCTGAGCTAAGGCCAGTCACCGGTCAGAAAGCCAACCTGGTAAAGGTGGCTTTGGAATCGGCAATGGGAGAGAGAGCGGAGCTCATCCGGCAGATGGAACTGCAGAAATCATTGGAAACAGAAAGCCTTGATATTACCCTTCCGGGTCGGCCGGCACGCCGCGGACGAATTCATCCAGCCATGCAAAACCTGCGCGATATCTACAAGGTCTTTGCTGATCTGGGTTTCCAGATCTACCGTTCCCCGGACGTGGAAACGGATGAATACAATTTTGAACTGTTGAACATCCCTGCCCACCACCCGGCACGCGATATGTGGCAGACCTTTTATACGACCAAACCTGGTGTGCTGTTGCGTACGCATACTTCCCCCGGACAGATCTGGGCGATGAAAGAGCGCTGCCCTGAATCGATCCGGGTGATCTTACCTGGAATGTGTTACCGCTACGAACAGATCACAACCCGGTCAGAGATCCAATTCCACCAGGTGGAAGGTTTGATGGTTGGTAAAAATGTTACCTTCAGCGACCTTAAAGGCACCCTATCGGATTTTGCCAGGCGGATGTTTGGTCACAATGTCCGGACCCGCTTTCGACCATCCTATTTCCCCTTTACCGAACCATCCGCAGAAATGGATGTGGAGTGTTTCATCTGCGGCGGAAAGGGCTGCACAGTCTGCAAGAATGCCGGTTGGCTGGAAATTCTGGGCTGCGGAATGGTCCATCCGGAAGTATTAAGGAATGGTGGGTACGATCCTGAAGTTTTCAGCGGCTTCGCCTTCGGGATGGGTCCGGAACGGATCACCATGCTGCGCCGGCATATTGACGACATCCGCTATTTCTGGGGCAATGATACTCGTTTCCTTGAGCAATTCTAGGAGCTATGATGAAAATACCTTTATCGTGGTTAAAAGATTACGTTGAAATTACCCTTGACCTTGAGCAGCTGGCAAAGACGCTGACCATGGCCGGGCTCGAAGTGGATAGCGTCCAGCTGGTGGGTTTACCCAAGCCCGCAGGCGAGAAGCACGAATTCAAGTATTCCGGGTTCACCTGGGATTGCGAGAAGATCGTGGTGGCTGAGATCACAGAGGTGCTGCCGCATCCCAATGCGGACAGGCTGGTCCTGTGCAAGCTCAAAGATGGTCAGCAGGAACACCTGGTGTTAACTGGTGCTCCCAACCTGTTCGAGTATAAGAACAAAGGTGTACTTTCTCCTTCCATCAAAGTGGCTTATGCCAAGGAAGGTGCGCAGATCTATGACGGGCACCAACCCGGGTTAGTATTGACCACTCTGAAACGGGCCAAGATCCGTGGGGTGGACTCATACTCGATGGTCTGCTCCGAGAAGGAACTGGGAATCTCTGAGGAACACGAAGGCATCATCCTCCTTGATCATGATGCTCCAACCGGGATGCCGCTGGCGGATTATATGGGTGATGCAGTGTTTGAATTGAGCATTCTGCCGAATATGATCCGCAATGCCTGTGTTCTTGGGGTGGCAAGGGAACTGTCTGCGGTTACCGGCCAAC
Organism: uncultured Chloroflexia bacterium; assembly: GCA_963827895.1. Taxonomy (GTDB): domain Bacteria; phylum Chloroflexota; class Anaerolineae; order Anaerolineales; family Anaerolineaceae; genus PNON01. The sequence goes on from CAWHCY010000005.1 coordinate 240,501, forward strand.
CTCTGCGGAAACCAGCGATCAAAGTAAACACAACCGGTCCGGGAATTGCGGGAAAGGTAAGCATCGATATTCAAGTTCCTGAGCTTAATCCACGATTCGTGGTTGGATTGATCCAAAACATCGAAATTAAACCAAGCCCGTTCATTATTCAGACCCGATTGAAGCTGGCCGGGATGCGCCCGATCAACAACATTGTCGATGCTACCAACTATACGATGCTGGAACAGGGCGAACCTCTGCATGCTTTCGATTATGATGCTTTACTGGAGCGTAACAATGGAAAACCTCCAACGATCATTACTCGGCAGGCAGCCAAAGGTGAGAAATTAACTACTCTGGATGGTGTAGAACGGACAATGGATGATTATTCCGTCCTGGTTTGTGATACCCATGGATCGCTTTCCATCGCCGGGATAATGGGCGGCTCTGAGACGGAAGTCAGTTCAAAGACTCGCAATGTCTTATTGGAAGGTGCAAGCTGGAACTTCATTAACATCCGGAAAACAGTCGCATCGCAAAAGATCGCCTCTGAGGCGGCATACCGCATGAGCCGTGGAATTCCACCGGCTTTGGCTGAATCCAGCCTGATACGCGGCCTTGAGTTGATGCAGCAATGGTCTGGCGGGCAGATATGCAGCGGCCTGGTGGATGCTTATCCCTTGAAGGCGCAGCCAGTGCAGGTTTCAGTATCTGGAGCGGATGTTCGCCGCCTGCTAGGAATAGAACTTACATCCCAAGTTATTGCGGATTTGCTGGTGAAGCTGGAATTCAAATGCAGTGTTCAGGGAGATAAGGTCCAGGTAACAGCACCGGAATTTCGGATGGATATCGGCGAAGGTATGACCGGCAAGGCAGATATCCTGGAAGAAATAGCTCGATTATACGGTTATGAACGCATCCCTGAAACCAGGTTGGCGGATATGATGCCAGCCCAATATGGGAATCCGACCCAGGATATGGAAGAAAAACTCAGGGATGTCATGGCGAATCTGGGTATGCAGGAAGTGGTGTCATACCGCCTGACAACACCGGAACGAGAAGCAAAACTTGTTCCGGGGGATTCAGCCCCGATAGGTGAATATATTACCCTGCAAAACCCGATCACACCTGAAAGAAGGGTGATGCGCCACAGCGTGCTGGCGAGTGTTCTGGACAACATGGAAAAGAACAGCCGCACTTCGGACCAGCTTGCCTTTTTTGAGATAGGAAATATCTATATTCCGGTGGATGGAAAAACCCTTCCGGAAGAACTTCCCCGCCTGGGGATCGTAATGACCGGGTATCGTTTTGCACCAGCCTGGGATGTTAAAGAACCTCCCAAAGTGGATTTCTTCGATCTAAAAGGTGTATTGGAAGAAGTATGCAGAGCATTCCAATTGCCGGATGTTACTTTCGAAGCATCAGAAAACCCTTCCTTCCACCCCGGAAAACAATCCCGTGTCCTCAGTGGCGGGGTAAAAATTGGGGAATTCGGCTCTTTGCATCCGCTTGTCAGGGCTAATTACGAGACAACATATGAAGATATTCTCGCAGCCGAGTTGGATATTGCGGCGCTTTTTGAATGCAGCCGCAAAGTGAGCCAGATCGTCCCTGTCCCCGCATTTCCGCCGATACTGGAAGATATTGCCATCGTCGTGGATGAAACCCTCGCGGCTGGCACCATTGAACAATTGATCCGGCAGACAGGCGGCAAGCTGGTCACCAATATCCGGCTATTTGACATCTTCCGCAGCCCGCAGATCGGGGAGGGGAAAAAGAGCATGGCTTACAGCCTGACGTACCAGGCACCGGATCGGACCCTGACAGATAAGGATGCGACCCAGATCCGGCAGAGGATCATCCGCCGGCTGGAGCAGGAGCTGGGAGCCAAGCTGCGAAGTTGATTCGGTATGTCCACTCTACGAATGCCGTGAGGAGAGATATTCATTACAATTAAATCGATTGAGAATAAGATTTCTAACCCTTCCAGGGTCCGAAATGACAAAATAAAGCTCGCCGTTCATGCGGCGAGCTTGTTTACTTATCACTACTCACTAATCAACTAATCACCTATTCACTAATCACTGCTTCCCTTCCCCTCATTCCTCTTCCGGGTGATTGTTGAGTATTTTCTCGATCGTCTCCAACACGTCGTCTGTCAGCTTGCTAACTGCCTCACCGGCCTGGATGTTCTCATCCAACTGCTCCAGCCTGGATGCGCCGGTAATGACGCTGCTAACTTCCTTGCGCCGCAGGATCCAGGCGATGGCCAGTTGGGCTGGTGTGAGGCCAAGTTCAGCAGCGACCACCCCGACCCCGCGTACCTTGCCGATCGCTTCGGGGGTGATCCTGTCTTTGATCCAGGCCATTTCCGGGATCGCAGCCCGGCTGCCTTCGGGAATGCCGGAATTGTATTTTCCGGACAGAATTCCATAACCCAGCGGACTGAAGGAGGTAAGACCCAGGCCAAATTCCTTGACTGCGTAGCTCAGGTCGACTTCCACAGATCGGCGGTCCAGCATGTTGTAACGGCACTGCTCCACCGTGGGAGGGATGCCGTTGTATTGCCTGGCGACCGCTATCGCGCTGGTGATCTGGCTGCCGCTCCATTTGGATGTGCCCCAGTACATGATCTTGCCCTGGCTGACCAGGTCTGTCATGGTCCTGACGACCTCTTCCATGGGAGAATCAGGATCGAAGCGGTGGCAGAAATACAGGTCAAGATAATCGGTATCCAACCGTTTGAGGGTTGCATGGACCGAGTCGATGATGTGCTTGCGTGACAAACCTTTCCCGTTTGGTCCCGGAAAGGTGGGGAAGAATACCTTGCTCGAGATGACCAGTGCCTGGCGGGGAATTCCTGCCATGGCTTTCCCCATCACGGTTTCCGCCAGGCCGTCTGCATACATATCTGCATTATCGAAGAAATTAATGCCCTGGTCGTAAGCAGCATGGAACAGGTTGACGGCGGATTGCTCTTGAAGCTGGGAGCCGAATGTAACCCAGGCGCCTAATGATATCTCTGATACTTTCAGGCCGGAACGGCCAAGGCGGCGATAATGCATGCTTTACTTCCCTTCCCCGATTCCCAAGGGTGTCCATTTACCCTTATCAGAACGCAGGCGATGTTCAATGCCGCCGCGGTTATGCATCAGGTCGAATCCTTCAGGTTTGATGAACATTTCGTCCCCGTCCAGCATGCCCGAGATGCCGCGCTGGCCGGGTTCTTCCTTCTTACTCTTGCAGAAAGCACAGGTGGATGGGTTGTGTGCTGTGTAAGCCACCGGCTCTTCGTAGGCGGTCACATAGCCTTCATAGTTGCGCAGCACGACCTTGTGATCGGATTGGGAGATCAGGTAGGTGGGTCCTACCGGGATCTTGCCGCCGCCGCCCGGAGCATCCACCACGAAGGTGGGCACCGAGTAGCCGGAGGTGTGCCCGCGCAGGGCTTCAATGATCTCGATCCCTTTACTCACCGGGGTGCGGAAGTGCCCGGCACCTTCCACCAGGTCGCATTGATACAGGTAATACGGCCGCACACGGATGCGTACAAGGTCCTGCACCAGTTGGCGCATAATGTGCGGGCAATCGTTGACCCCGGCCAGCAGTACGGACTGGTTACCCAGAGGGATGCCTGCGCGGGAGAGTTTATCGCACGCATCAGCCAGCTCAGGGGTGATCTCGTTGGGGTGGTTGACGTGGATGTTCAGCCACAGCGGGTGGAATTTTTGCAGCATATCCGTCAGCTCGGTGGTGACACGCATGGGCATGAATACCGGTACACGGCTGCCGATGCGGATGATCTCGATATGCGGAATTTCACGCAGGCGGGTGAGGATCTCTTCCAATTGCTTGGGTGCAATGGTGAGCGGGTCGCCGCCGGAAAGCAGGACATCCCTCACCTGCGGGGTTTTCTTCAGGTACTCGATCTGGGCTTCAAATTCAGTCCGTGAGAAGTTGGCACCCGGGTCGCCGACGATCCTGGAGCGGGTGCAGTAGCGGCAGTAAGAGGCGCACTGGGTGGTGACCAGCATCAACACCCGGTCGGGGTAGCGATGCACCAACCCGGGCACCGGGGAATGGCGGTCTTCCGCCAGGGAGTCTTCCATCATGCCGGTAAATGGCGTGATCTCATCTGCCGTGGGGATGACCTGCCTGCGGACCGGGTCATTCGGGTCATTTGGATCGATGAGCGAAATAAAGTAGGGGGTGATATCCACCCGGAACAAACCGGGTGAACTGAGGGCTTTGCGCTCACTGGCTGTGAGGTGAATGACCTTTTCAATTTCATCAACGGAATTCAAGCGGTGGCTTAGCTGCCAGCGCCAGTCATTCCATTTTTCTTCGGGAACATCATTAAAAACGGGAGCCCGTTTTGAGATAAATTGCCTGGGAGACATAATTTCCTTCCTTTCCGAATCCAATTAACCAGTAAAAGAAACCTAAAGCTGGAAGTGAGCAGGTTCCAAATATCCTGTATAGATTGTGGGGTACACGGTGAGAATGGATTACAGGACTGACACCCTTAATGATGATTCAATGGGGGGTCATGATCTGTCCGGAAAAAACCGGCAATGCAGGAGAAGGATTGCAAATCTCGCATACGGTTATTGTACGGGATTGGAGCATCCGGGTCAATGCATAAGAAAAGGTTTTAGAAGTGGAAATCCACAAATCAGCTTCGGATCGATTGCTATATAATGAATGTGAAGAATGCCGGAAGTCGTACGGTCAAAGACGCGCTTGTGGGTAAACACTGGCGCGAAAAGAGTATATCTTTATTAGGCAAATATGGGTAGAAATTTGTAGCAGATTTCGAAGTCTGTGTTTTTTGTTGACACGGCTTAACGGGATTACTGTACCTGGTTATGAAAGAGAGTAATTTATTTTTACATTAAAATTGCTGTGATCTGGTTTGGTTAATTGGAAAAAATCACGATTTGCAGCTTCATAATTTCCTAATTGTTTGTATGCTTCACCACGAATACTATATGCCCAGGTTAGTTTAGGGTCGATCCGTATGGCTTCGGAGCAATCACGGATGGCCTCATCATAGTTTCCATGCTCAAAATAAGCATTTCCTCGAATACAATACGCCACTGAGTATCCAGGTTCAAGCCGGATAGCATGAGAATAATCGCGAATTGCAGCATCAAATTTACCCTGATGGAAGTAGATATCTCCTCGAAGACCGTACCCACGTGAGAATTCATGTGCAAGCCGGATCGTTTCATTACAATCAGTTAATGCAGCATCAAAATTTTTACTTTTCGTATTTTCAATCGCGCTTGTGTAATAGTAAGAAGGATCATTGTTCGCTTGTTTTGGTATTACCATGAAATACTCCACATTTTCGAAAATATAATACTCATCAGAAAAATTATTTTCTACGAATTGTTATTGCCACTAATAAGTAATTATATATCCCCCTCATGTTAATAACACTATTTTCTACCGGAAAAGGTATCCCAATAAATAAGTAATACTCGGCAATTAAACAGGAAATTGGTCACCTTTTACTAAATCTACCCGAAAATAATGACTGTATTCATTTGATTTTTCTTAATACCTTATAATATAATTTCTCTACACATTCAATTTTACTTTCCAGAATTATTTATCATCTTGTGGTGTTCGATCGAAAATCCATCATCCAATTTACATAAATTGAACCAGGAGGAATTGATGTTAAAGAAGAGCGTAATGATCAATGGTATTCCACAAATATTGGTCACTGATCCAGAGGCAACTCTTGCAGATGTCCTTAGAGGCCAGCTTGGATTAACTGGCACAAAAGTAGGTTGTAATGAGGGCCACTGCGGATCCTGTTCAGTAATTATGGATGGCAAACTTGTTCGTTCATGTATTGTCAGGATGAGTAAAATACCGGAAATGGCTTGCATTACTACTGTTGAAGGAATTGGCGCACCTGCCAATCTTCATCCCATACAGAAAGCACTGGTTATCCATGGCGCAGCACAATGTGGTTTTTGTATGCCTGGCTTTGTGGTTTCAACAAAAGTTCTTCTCGATAAAGACCCCTCTCCTACTCGCGAGGATGTACGAGCCTGGTTTCAAAAGAATCTTAATGCCTGCCGCTGTACCGGATATAAACCGATCATTGATGCAGTAATGGATGCAGCAGCAGTGATGCGTGGTGACCAATCTCCAGAAACATTGGAATATCAAATGCCAGTCAATGGAAAAATCTGGGGCGGAAAATACCCTCGCCCATCTGCTGTTGCTAAAGTCACCGGAACAGCTGATTACGGTGCGGATGTGGGATTAAAAATGCCGCCTAATACACTGCAATTGGCTCTGGTCCAGGCAAAAATAAGTCATGCAAATATTCTCAGCATCGATACCTCTATAGCCGAAAAAATGCCTGGTGTAGTTAAAGTAGTTACGCACAAAGATATCAAGGGAAATAACCGCATTAATGGTTTGGTTACCTTCCCAACAAATAAATGCGATGGGTGGGATCGACCAATATTAAACGATACCAAAGTCTTCCAGTATGGTGATACTATCGCAATTGTATGTGCTGATACCAAAGAACAAGCTCTGGCAGCAGTAGATAAGGTACAAGTATCTTATGAAGAATTGCCAGCATACTTGAATGCACCCGCCGCTATGGCAGATGATGCCATCGAGATTCATCCTGGCACGCCGAATGTTTATTTTACTCAGGGGGTCGTAAAAGGTGCAGAAACCAAACCTATCATGGATTCTGCTGCCATTGTGGTTGAAAATAATTATTATACCCAACGACAGCCACATCTGACGATTGAAGCGGATATGGGTTGCGCATATTTTGACGAAGAAGGACGATTAACCATTCATTCTAAAAGCATTGCACTATACCTGCATGCTTTGATGATCGCTGATGGATTAGGAATCGATGCAGCAAAATTAAGAATGGTCCAAAACAATGCTGGCGGCACTTTTGGATATAAATTCTGCCCAACACTTGAAGCCCTTGTAGGTGCCGCCTGCATGGCTACTGGAAAGCCTGTGTATCTGGAATATGATTACCAGCAGTATGTGACCTATACCGGTAAACGTTCCCCCTTCTTTACATATGTCAAGCTCGGTGCCGATAAAGATGGCAAATTATTGGCAATGGAAACCGATTGGTCGGTGGATCATGGGGCTTATTCCGAGTTTGGTGATCTGCTAGTGCATAAGGGTGCACAGTTTATTGGCGGTGGATACAACATTGACAACATCCGTGGAACCGGGCGGGCAGTCTGCACAAACCACGCCTGGGGAGCGCCATTCCGGGGGTGGGGATCACCTGAAAGCGAATTTGCATCTGAAAGCCTAATGGATGATCTGGCAGAGAAGTTGGGTATGGATCCTCTGGAATTGCGCTATAAAAATATTTATCGGCCAGGCAGCACCACACCAACCGGCCAGACTCCCGAAACATTCAGTTTGGAGGCGATGATCGATATCTTACGTCCGAAATACAAGGCAGCCAAAGAAAAAGCAAAAAAAGCTACTACCGCTGAATTAAGAAAAGGTGTTGGCGTTGCAATCGGTACTTATGGAGCTGGTGGGGATGGCCCGGATACAGCTGAAGCATGGGTGGATATGTTAAAAGATGGTGTATTGATTTCAACAACCTGGGGTGATCATGGTCAAGGCGCGGATGCCGGTGCACTGGGTACTGCTCATGAGGCGCTCAGGGTGATGGGGATCAGACCTGATCAAATCCACCTTGAATTGAACGATACAGGTAAAGCGCCAGATGGTGGACCGGCAGGTGGCAGTCGCAGCCAGGTGGTTGTAGGCAACGCTATTAAAACCAGCTGTGATAACCTTTTACAGGCTATTCGAAAACCAGATGGTACTTTTATGAAATACGATGATATGGTGGCAGCCGGGATGCCTACACGTTATTCTGGGCGATGGACCTCCACAGCGGTTATTGGTAACCCGGATACAGGACAAGGTGCTCCAATTGATAACTATATGTATGGAGTGTTCATGGCAGAAGTTGCTGTGGAAATGAAAACGGGAAAAGTGACTGTAGATAAAATGACGATGGTTGCCGATGTAGGGATGATAAATAACAGGCTTGTTGTAGATGGTCAAATTTACGGTGGTATTGCTCAAGGAATAGGGATGGCGCTCACCGAAGATTTTGAAGATATTCACAAACATAACAACATGGTCAAATGTGGCATCCCCTTTGCCAAGGATATTCCGGATGATATTGAGATCATTTATTACGAGAATCCTAGGAAGACCGGTCCATTTGGAGCCTCTGGTGTAGGGGAATTACCCATTACTGGACCCCATTCAGCCATTATGAATGCGATCTACTGGGCGTCTGGTGCAAGGGTCAAAGAACTACCAGCCAGACCACAAAAAGTATTAAAGGCTTTAACATCTAAGTAAACTATAAGATTACAATTGACATACAATGGGGTTTTTGCAATATTTTTATATGCAAAAACCCTTATTCTTTTCTATGTATAATTAATACAATATTTATTAATATGATTCCCGGACGATGAATGAAACAACAGCGGCTTAGAGAATTAGAAGATCAATGCATACAGGATTGTCTGCCTCCTTGCTCATCTGCCTGCCCGTTGCATGTAAATATCCGTAAATTAACGTTGGCAGTTGCTAATGGTAAATTTTCAGAAGGATATGCTGTTCTGAATCAGGTGCTACCTTTTCCTGGAATTATTGCACATACATGCGATCAGCCATGCCAGGCAAAATGCAACCGGGAAACATTAGGTGGCGTAATTCGTATTGCCGATTTGGAGCGTGCGTGCGTGGATTACAATTCTAGACCACCAGCACCTTTGGTTTCTCTACCCAAAAAGTCTCTTCAAGTTTCGGTTATAGGTGGGGGTTTGAGCGGCCTGACGGCAGCTTATGAACTATCAAAAAAAGGGTATCAAGTCCACCTGTATGAACAAGAATCCCGGTTGGGAGGTCAGTTGTGGAATTTTTCTGCCGATCACCTTCCTCCTGAGATAATTGAAAGAGAAACATGCCTGATATCCCGGACCGGTGTTGATATACACCTAAACTCTAAGGTGGAATCGCTCAATGAGGTTTTGGCAATAAGTGATGCTATCTACCTGGGCACAGGTGGGATGATGATGAATTCAACAGGCTGTAAAACAGATGCGTTTGATAGATTGATCGTCGATCCTATTACATTTCAAACTAGTGAACCCAAAGTTTTTGCGGGAGGTAGTCAACTTCACCCGTATTCTTCCATTCAGTCCATTTCTGATGGCCACAGCGCCGGTATTTCGATAGACCGATTCTTGCAGAAAGTATCCATCACTGCCTCACGGACAGATGAAGGGGCGTATGAAACCCGTTTATTTACATCCATTGTAGGTATTCCACCTGTAGAAGCTGTAATTCCTGTGGGTCTTTGTTCCGGTTACAGTGCTGAAGAAGCGAAACAGGAAGGGGCGAGATGTTTGCAATGCGAATGCATGGAGTGCGTGAAGGTATGTGAATATTTGAAGCACTACAACGGTTACCCTAAGAAGTATATCCGGGAAATCTATAATAACCTTTCCATGATCAAGCGGACACGCACTTCCAATAAATTCATCAATTCATGCACACAATGCGGATTATGCGCTGAAGTCTGCCCGACAAACCTGGATATGGGCGGTGTCACCAGAGAAGCCCGCCAAATCATGGTCAATACAAACAAAATGCCAGCTTCTGCACATGATTTTGCCTTGCGGGATATGACATTTAGCAATAGTGATAAATTTGCTAGCATATTATTACCCCAAGGAGTAGATAAATGCGAAATCGCATTCTTTCCGGGTTGCCAGTTAGCCGCTTCAAATCCAGAATATGTTCCGAAAATAACAGAAGCGTTACAAACAGCATTCCCTAATATGGGTCTCCTACTTGGATGTTGTGGCGCACCAGCAGAATGGTCGGGAGAAGACCAATTATTTCAACAACTCTCAAAGGATTTTTATGACCGATGGCTAGCTTTAGGTGAACCAGAGCTGATCCTGGCTTGTTCCAGCTGTAATCGTGTTTTTTCAAAAATACTCCCCAAGGGAAAGTTAATATCCATGTGGGATGTATACCAGAAGTTCGATCTTTTTCCTCAAGGTTTGTCCAAACGTGAAAATGAATTTGTCATCCATGATCCATGCTCCAGCCGTCATGAGGATGTCTGGCAGGATTTAGTGCGTTCAATGCTTAAAAGTATAGGCATATCATTCCGGGAACTTCAAATGTCACGTAATCTCACGGAATGCTGCGGATATGGTGGAGTAGCCTGGTTGGCTAACCCTGATCTTGTGAAGGAAATTATTAAGCGAAGGGTTGATGAAGATTTCGGCAGATTATTTGACCTACTGTGTAATGTGCAGGGATTTATTTACGAGTTTAGGCAAACGGACACTACATTTGTTGGATTTGCTTTATGCATCTGATCTTGAGCAAGCTGCTGTCGGTAAAGGCCTGGATTATTCCCAACGTCATGAAAACAGAGCAAGAGTAAAAAAGAAAATGGTAAAGATGTTTTCGGGAAAGGAGAATATTACTGTGGAATCTCATGAAAATTATAAATTGCTTCTTAGCCTTGAAATGAGGTCCCGGATTGAATCACGGTTGATATTGGTAGAAGATATTCAAAAGGTGGTTGAACACGCACAAACAACAGAGGAAAAGTTCATCAATCTGCATAATGGACATACCCTGGCATTCTTTAAACCAAATATATATTACCTACTGGGTTGAATATAGCAGTATTGGTGATCAATATGAAATTTACGATGCATATAGCCACCGTATGGAATTTGAAGGGACAGCTGGTATATGAGCGATCTTAAACCGGAAGAGGAAAATACTTGGGTTTGTGGCAAATGTGGTTCGCCGCTTGAAATTGCATCAGTCAACATCAGTTATCTCGGGTCAGGATACCCAGTAAATCTGCTTTTTTGCAAAAAATGTAAACGACCACTTATCCCAGTTGAGATGGCATTGGGAAAAATGCTTGAAGTTGAAAAATTGATGGAAGATAAATAATGGCAGATTGTTCTACCTGTCAGCTATTTGATATTGAATCAGAAAGCCAAAACTGCTTACATGTGAATCGACCAGGAGGTCTTGACCTTACCCGGTTAGCGTTGGATAAAAGTAATTTTTTGCCGGCAGCAGAGGTATTGGAAGTCGCAAGTGGATTAAGTGACACACTCCAATTGTTAACCCACGAATACAAATTAGAAGCTTTAGGTCTGGAATTTTCGATCAACATGATCCAGAAAAGTAAAAAGGTATATCCAGGACTATCTCTGGTTCAGGCAAATTGTGCTAATATTCCGCTGAAAGCAGAAAGTATTTTTGGAGTGATGATGGAATGTGCTCTTTCCCTATCCGGAAGCATAGCTGAGACATTATTGGAGTATCATCGAATCCTGGAACCAAATGGAATATTGATCATTAGTGATGTCTACATCCGCACATTACTTGATCCGGATGCACAGAAAAGCCTTAAATCTTCCCATTGCCTAGCAGAGGCTCTGACCGAAGCATCAATTCGACAACTACTGGGTCAGAACGGATTCAAAATAATATTATGGCAAGACCAAACCACCTTGTTAAAACAATGGCTGGCAAGGATTGTATTCAAGCTAGGTTCATTGCAGTCCTTCTTCAATCAAATCACAGCTAGCCAGGAGGATGCTATTTTGCTTGAAAAAAACTTTAGCAAGAATATAAAACTTGGTTATTATTTAATGATCGCCGAAAAGATCCAATAAAGAAGATCAATAATGCATTTAATGCAGAGGTTGAATGGAGAATCAATTACGACGCAATGAATTAATGTCAAGTGGTTTTACTTGCAGCCAGATCCTTCTCTTGATGGGACTGGAAAGTATTGGAAAGAAAAATCCTGACCTGATCCGATCTATGCATGCATTAACAGGTGGAATTGGTTTTACCGGTCACCTTTGTGGTGCTTTGTCTGGTGGAGCTTGTCTTCTTGGATTATATGCAGGTAAAGGCGAAGCAGACGAGGAACTTGACGAAAGATTATTCATAATGGTTGGAGATTTGGTGGATTGGTATAAAGAGGAATATGGTATGAAATATGGTGGGATCGATTGTAACCAGATTCTTGGAGGAAACCTATCCAATTACCCCATACGATGCCCGGAAATCATAGACAGTATTTACCAAAAAGTTAAAGAATTACTGGTGGAAAATGGATTTGACCTCAATAGAAACTAATCAGAATGAATCGGTAGTATTATCCAAAACAAACAGTGTTTGCCCGATTTGCCTGGACCGTATCCCTGCACAGAGAGTGGCTTATGGCAGTGAAGTGTATCTAGAAAAAACATGCGGAAAACATGGTTTTTTCAGCACTATAATTTGGCGGGGAAAACCAAATTACCCATCCTGGTTCAGGGAAAAAATTCCAAACCACCCAAAAAATGAACTTACTGAGGTGGTGAATGGTTGCCCTTATGATTGTGGATTGTGTGCAAATCACCGCCAGGAACCTTGCTGTGTACTTTTTGAAGTCACAAACAGGTGCGACCTTGGCTGCCCGGTGTGCTTTGCATCTGCTGGAGAAGGTGCGGCGGAAGATCCTGAAATTTCACAAATTCAATTTTGGTACCAAAGGATGCTGGATGCAGGTGGACCATACAATATTCAACTTTCGGGTGGTGAGCCATGCCTTCGTGATGATTTGGCAGATATTATTACCCTCGGTAAACAAATGGGTTTCACATACATCCAAGTAAACACAAATGGATTGCGCATTTCATCGGATGCAGGATACCTAAATAAGTTAAAAGAAGCTGGGTTAGATGTAGTCTATCTTCAATTCGATGGGACGAATGACAATATTTACCAAACCATCCGAGGCAGAAAAATTCTCCAACAAAAAATACAAGCCATACAGAATTGCCAGGATTTACACCTAGGGGTTGTACTTGTCCCGACTGTTGTCCCTGGAGTGAATTCTGAGAATTTAGGGAGTATCATTCACTTTGCTCTCGATCATTATCCTACTGTACGCAGCATCCACATGCAGCCTGTTAGTTATTTTGGCAGGTATCCAAATGCACCTGATAATCAGAATTGGATCACAATCCCTGAATTATTACAATTCATGGAGGAGCAGACAGATGGGTTGGTCCATTTACAGGATTTTCAACCCAAAGGAAGTGAAAACTCCTATTGTTCATTTCATGCAACCTATGTAATTCTTGAGGATGGTACATTGCGACCTGTTAAGCAAAAACAACCTGAAAGTTGTTGTTGTAAACCTGAGGATGCCAAAGAAGGAGTAAACCGATCAAAGCAATTTGTAGCCAAGAATTGGAAATTTCATGACCAAACCAGCCTCCCGAATTCAAATACAGCGCACTCTTTAGGAGGTTGGGACAATTTGCTGATTCGTGCCAAGACTCATCTTTTTTCTATTTCCGGAATGGCTTTTCAGGATGCCTGGAACCTTGACTTGGAATTATTGCAAGATTGCTGTATTAATATCGCTGCATCGGATGGAAAACTGATCCCATTCTGTGCATATAACCTGACTAATACCCAGGGTCAGGCTATTTATCGCAGTTAAGTCGCTTCATAAAATGGAAATCACTCCTCTTCACGCCTGGTTAGAAAGAAAGATTGAATATAAAGGAAGATCATTTGGGCGGGATTTTATAAATGATTATCAATTTGATTCACTAAGAAAAATATATAAATATGTAAAAGAGAAAAGCCCATTTTATAAATGTTTATTTGATAACCATCCACTTAACCTAGAATCGATGCAGGAATTCTCCCGGCTCCCATTTACAACTGCTAATGACATTCAGGAGGATCCGAATCGGTTTATCTGTGTATCTCAGAATGTAATTCAACGTATTGTAACCCTGCCGACCTCCGGAACTACCGGTTTATCAAAGCGTATATTCTTTACAACTTCCGATCAAGAACTGATAATCGATTTTTTCTGTGTTGGAATGTCTACACTTGTTAAACCTGACGATCAAGTTCTTGTCCTCCTGCCTGGTTTTCGACCTGGATCTGTGGGCGATCTACTTGGTATCAGTTTAGAACGCCTCGGCTGCCACCCATTTATTTATGGTCCAGTTGATGATGAATCAGTTGTTTTAAAACTAATCCTTGATTACAACATCAATATTATCGTTGGAACACCTGTACAACTACAACGTCTAGCTGCTTGGGATCATGCTTATTCCATCCTCTCTCAAGGGCAGATAAAAAAGGTTCTTAGCTCAACAGATATCTTGCCAGTAAGTATTCGTTCTAACTTAAATTGTTGGTGGGGATGCGAAGTATTTGATCATTATGGTATGACCGAGACTGGTCTTGGAGGAGGAGTGGAGTGCGAAGCTCACCAGGGTTATCACCTTCGGGAAGCCGATCTCTACTATGAGGTAATTGATCCACGCACCGGAGAAAAACTACCAGATGGCGAACCCGGTGAGGTAGTTTTCACTTCCCTCACTCGTAAAGGAATGCCTTTAATTCGATACAGAACTGGTGATATTAGTTGTTTATTCCCTGACGTTTGTCCTTGTGGTTCATTTATTACTCGGTTAGATAAGATAAAGGAAAGAATATCGGGAGGAATACCCCTCTTTTCAGGCGTTCTTTATCCCGCTGATTTGGATGAAGCATTATTCAAACTAGAAGGAATACTAGACTTTTCAGCAGTAATAAAACATGATCATTCGAAGAATATATTATCCCTAAATTTGCAATTAATCTCTGGAAAGGTAAATGGATTTGATGAGGATATTACTAATTCCCTTTTTGATAACTCAACAATAAAAAATGATATGGAAAACGGAAAATTAGAATTGGAATTGGCAATTTCAGAAACAGGGATAATAAAAAATACTCAAATGAACACCATTTCCAAGAGAGTTATATTACAAAATGATATCCATGAATCCGAAACGTAAAACAGTTTTATCTCACTTACATTTGTTAATTCTTAATCATTATCAACAAATTAAGAAGATTCTTCCAGACAATGCGAAAGAAAATCGTTTAATTATTTATTTATATTTGCGCCTCCATAATTATTTAATCATTAATATTTCTTAATACTTAGAAAACAGGTAGGTATATTTTTGGAGAAAAATGTGCTCTTGAATTGATCGCATAGCCATTTCTCCAGATAATTGTATAGTTACCACTATCGTTTCTATTATTTAGTTAAGTCCAAATTTGATTCTAATAATTTTCAATATAGTTTCCCGAATATCCATTCAGCTTTATTCAAACATAGGAAAGAACGAAATTATCCTTACCTTTGCATTATATCTTTTGGCTGGATGTTTGTTTATAATTTCTAGTTCACTGTTTATGGCTTCTTGTAAAACAAATTTCAGTCTGGCATCTCCACCGTGTGCAGGGTTTGACCGCTAGGTCTCAATTATCATTGAACCGGTTTACGCATTGCTACCATGGAGCATGCAGGCCGTTTTTTTATTAACGTTGTATTTGAATTCATTCACATCAACTTGACTAGTGCTCCCGCGCATGTTATCATAAATATCAGTTATTTAGCACTCTCTTCAATAGAGTGCTAAATATATAAGCGAAAAATGAAAGAATTAACCGAACGCCAAAATTTCATCCTGACCCTGGTCATTCATGACTATACTCAAAACGCGCAGCCGATCGGGTCGCAGTACCTGGTCGACCGCTATAACCTGGAAATGAGTCCTGCGACAGTGCGGAATGAGCTCTCAGCGCTGGATGACGCCGGGTATCTTTACCAGCCGCACACTTCGGCCGGGAGGCTTCCCACGGATGTGGGTTACCGCTATTTTGTCGGCCGTTTATTGAATGATACAGAACTGCCCCAGACTACGCAGCGGACGATCAGCCACCAGTTCTACCAGAGCCGGCAGGATACAGAACAATGGATGCGTCTGGCTGCTTCCGTTCTGGCGCACCAATCCAATGCCGCATCAGTTGTTACTGCGCCGCATACCACCAAAGCTCGTTTGAAGCATCTTGAGCTGATCGCGACACGCGGCCGGCAGGTCCTGATGGTGCTGGTACTGATGGGAGGAGAGATCCACCAGCAGGTGCTGACGCTTGCAGAACCATTCACCCAGGAACAGCTATCCTCCAGCGCGAACCGGATCAATTCCATTTGCTCAGGGTTGGATACCTCTTCGATCAAGAAATTGGCTGTATCGCTGAATCAGCTCGAAGAAGACATTCTCAAGCTCATGCTGCAGGAGCTGCATAACTCATCATCTGCGTTGACCGGCGAGATCTTCATGGACGGCTTCTCGAATGTTCTGGCTGAGCCGGAATTTGCCAACTCGGAAGAGGCACGCAAATCACTGCATTTGCTGGAGGAACGCTCCAAGCTTGAAAACCTGCTCGACCGGACTGTCCTGCACTCCTCCATCGGCGGAGTTCAAGTCCTGATCGGCGGGGAGGGTAAAGACGAAGATCTTCGCCAGTGCTCAGTGGTGCTGGCACGCTATGGTGTTCCAGGTCTGGCCACCGGTACGCTGGGAGTTTTGGGGCCGACGCGTATGTTCTATGGAAAAACAATCTCCACTGTGCGGTTCATGGCCGGGCTGTTGAGCGACCTGGTAACAGATAATTTAATGGAATAGGAAAGACAAGTGAGTAGGGATTAGTGGTTAGTGATTAGGGATTAGTAACAAGTGAGTAGTGAGTAGTGAGTAGTTAGAAGTGAAGAGTGAAGAGTGATTAGTGAAGAGCTAGTTGGGAGTTATTATGGTTGAAAAGAAGCACAAATTTACAAAAAAGACTGAAGAACAGATCAACCCGGAAGGTTGCGAAGATACACCATCTTCGGAAGGAAATATTATTGCTTCCATGCAAAATGAAATGGATTGCCTGAACAAAAAATCAGCAGAATACTTCGAAGGCTGGCAGCGCGAGCGGGCGGACTTCGTGAACTACAAGAAACGCATCGAGCGCGATCAGATCCAGGCATCCCAGGATATCATTGGTCGTGTAGCCAAGAAGTATTTACCGGTATTGGATGACCTTGAGCGGGCATTAAAGAACAAACCCGAGCATGGGGATGGCCGTGTCTGGTCTGAAGGTATCGTATTGATCCAGAAAAAGCTGCAGGGAATCCTGGAATCGGAAGGGATCTCTGAAATTATTGCCGAGGGAGAGCAGTTCGACCCGACCCGGCATGAAGCGCTTTCACAGGAACCAAGTTCCGCCCACACAAGCGGACAGATTATTGAAGTCATTCAAAAAGGGTACATGATAGGAGACCGCGTATTGCGGCCATCATTGGTCAGGGTAGCCGAATAGGAGAAAAATGGGAAAAATCATAGGAATCGATCTAGGTACTACAAATTCAGTTGTGGCTGTCATGCAAGGCGGCGAACCCATCGTTATTCCTTCTGCTGAAGGTGAACGACTGGTACCCTCTGTGGTTGCAGTCAATAAAAATCATGAAAGATTGGTAGGCAGGGTAGCCCGCAACCAGTCCATCGTCAATTCGGAGAATACCATTTTCTCCATCAAACGCTTCATGGGCCGAAAGTATGACGACCCGGAAGTACAGCGTACCCTGGCACGTATCCCTTATAAAGCAAGCAAAGCTCCAAACGGTGATATGCGCGTGACCTTGGACGGGAAAGATTATTCCCCGCCGGAAGTCTCTGCCATGATCCTCGCCAAGCTCAAAGCCGATGCGGAAGCTTTCTTAGGCGAAGCTGTTACCCAGGCTGTCATTACGGTACCGGCATACTTCAATGATGCCCAGCGCAATGCGACCAAGGATGCAGGCAAAATCGCTGGTTTAGAAGTGCTGCGCATCATCAATGAACCGACCGCTTCTTCACTGGCCTACGGCCTCGACAAGAAAAAGAACGAGACCATCGCTGTGTACGACCTGGGCGGTGGTACATTTGATATTTCCATCCTGGATGTCGGAGACGGCGTGTTCCAGGTGCGTTCCACCAGCGGGGATACATTCCTGGGCGGCGATGATTTCGATCAGCGTGTGCTGGATTTCCTGGTGGATGAATTCAAACGTGATAATCTTATTGACTTAAAGAATGACCGCCAGGCTTTACAACGCTTGAAAGAAGCTGCTGAAAAAGCCAAGATCGAGCTTTCTTCCACCATGCAGGCAGAGATCAACCTGCCATATATCACCGCTGATGCATCCGGTCCCAAGCACCTGGTGATGACATTGACCCGTGCCAAGCTGGAACAATTAACCGGTGACCTGGTCCAAAAGACACTTGAGCCGGTTCGCCGTGCCATCACAGATGCCGGATTAAAAGCAGCGGATATTGACGAAGTAGTGCTTGTTGGTGGTATGACCCGAATGCCGCTGGTTCAGGAAACTGTCAAGCGTGAATTTAATAAAGAACCCCACAAGGGTGTGAATCCTGACGAGGTGGTAGCCATCGGTGCAGCCATCCAAGCCGGTGTACTGGGTGGTGAAGTGAAAGATATCCTGCTATTGGATGTCACCCCGCTGACCCTCTCGATAGAGACCCTCGGTAATGTCGCCACACCATTGATCGAACGTAATACAACCGTTCCTACCCGCAAGAGCCAGGTATTTTCCACTGCTTCTGATAACCAGACCCAGGTGGAGATCCACGTGCTGCAGGGTGAACGCCCGATGGCAGCTGATAACAAGAGCCTCGGCCAATTCACACTGGATGGCATCCCGACTGCTCCCCGCGGTGTACCTCAGGTGGAAGTAACATTTGATATCGATGCAAATGGCATCATCAAAGTCACCGCATCAGATAAAGCCACCGGCCGCAGCCAGCACATCACCATTACCGCTTCATCCGGTTTGAACGAAGCGGAAGTGGAACGCATGCGCAAGGAAGCTGAACTGCATGCCGATGATGATAAAAAACGGAAAGAATTGATCGAAGCCCGCAACCATGCAGATAACACGATCTATACTGTCGAAAAAACACTCAAAGATCTCGGTGAAAAAGTCCCTGCAGATATGAAAACCAAGGCGGAGGATGGTGCTAAAAAACTGCGCGAAGTAATGGCTTCTGAAGATACTGAAACGATCAAGAAAGCCACAGAAGAATTAACCACTGTTCTCCAGGGAATTGGCGCAGCTGCTTATCAGCAAACTCCACCACCCGCAGGAGCTGCAGAAGATCCCGGTACTGGTCCAAGCGATTCCACGGGCGACCAGCAGAAACCCGGTGGTGAAGATGTGGTTGATGGTGAATTTAAGAGCGTATAGCTTTTGAGAATTATTACCGCGAAGGACGTATATGGTTTACTGACTGATATACGTTCTTTGCGTTATGGATTTAAGCAGGTCAAATGGCACAAAGAGATTACTACGAAGTTTTAGGGGTGGATCGAAATGCAAGCGCGGATGATCTAAAATCCGCGTTTCGTTCCCTTGCGCGCAAATACCACCCCGATATCAACAAAGAACACGACGCAGAAGAAAAATTCAAAGAGATCAACGAAGCTTACGCAGTCCTCTCCGACCCGGAAAAAAGGGCAGCGTTTGACAGGTATGGCCATGCCGGGTTGAATGGCATGGGCGGCATGCCGGACTTCTCCACCATAGATCTGAGCGATCTTTTCAGCGAATTTTTCGGATTTGGCGGGATGAGCGGCAGCCGCGGCCGTAAAACGCGGAATGCTCCCCGCCGTGGTCAGGACCTGGGGATGAAGATGGAACTGGCCTTCGAAGAGGCAGTCTTTGGTGTGGAAAAGGAATTCGAATTTGACCGGGATGAATCCTGTTCTGTGTGCCGCGGAAGCGGTGCAGAACCGGGAACAACCCCGACCCGCTGCAGCACCTGCGAAGGGAAAGGCGAAGTCAGGCAAGTACGTCAAACCTTCCTTGGTTCAATGGTCCAGGTGACCACCTGCCCGGCCTGTAACGGTTCGGGCGAAGTGATCAGTTCTCCCTGCAAGCAATGCCGGGGCAAAGGTTTGGAGCGGAAGCGTATCAAGAAGACAGTGGCTGTTCCTGCCGGGGTGGATACTGGTACCCAGATCCGCCTGGCTGGAGAAGGGCAACCCGGGCAGAACGGTGGTCCGAACGGTAATTTCTACGTGGAAGTGGAAGTGAAACCGCACGCCTTCTTCACCCGCCGGCAAAATGACGTACTGTTGAATCTGAGCATCAATGTGGCTCAGGCTGTGCTGGGAGCTGAAATTGATGTACCGACAGTCGATGGGAAAATGAAATTAAAGATTCCCGCTGGAACCCAACCCGGAAAAGTATTCACCATTCGTGGAAAAGGCATACCCCATTTGAAATCTACTGGGCGGGGGAATGAGCTGGTTTTCGTTAACGTGGATATTCCCCAAAAACTGGATGATAACCAGCGCAAATTGTTCGAAGACCTGGCTGCAACCCTGGGTACTGAAGTACATCCCCAGGAACACAGCTTCATTGACTGGTTGAAGGAAGCCATCGGTGGCTGATCCCCGTTGGCTGGAAGTCTCACTCGTTGTAGATGGAGAGCTTGCTGAAGCCCTGGCAGACCTGTTATCAAGGTATGTTGAAGGCGGGGTCGTTGTAGAAAGCGGGATTAAGTTTGCCAGCATTGACGACGAAGGCCATGCTGGTGGACCTGTGCGTGTTTTCGGGTATATTCCCGTGGATGACAAGCTGGAAGTTACCCGGCAGAAATTGGAAAACGGACTGTGGCACCTGGGACAGATCCAGCCATTGCCGCTGCCGCAATACCGGCCCATCGAAGACCAGGATTGGATGACATCCTGGAAAAAGCATTATCATCCCATCGCAGTAGGGAGGAAGATATTGATCCTGCCTGCCTGGATCGAGCAGGAAGAAACCGACCGGGTGGTTGTTCGCATCGATCCGAGTATGGCTTTTGGAACCGGGACACACCCCACCACTCAGTTGTGCCTGGAAATGGTGGAAGAATACTGCCAACCCGGGATTGATGTCATAGATGTGGGCTGTGGTTCAGGCATCCTCTCTATAGCTGCGATCAAGCTGGGGGCAAAAAAAGCGTTGGCAGTGGATATCGATCCTCTGTCGGTTAAGGCCACACATGAGAACTCAGAAACCAATGGAGTGTTAAAAAACATGGAGATTGGTGGAGGATCTGTGCAGGAAGTACTTAATAATAAATTCTCCATCCAAAGTGCACCTTTGGTTCTGGCAAATATCCTCGCGCCGGTCATCATTAAGTTGTTATCAGAAGGATTGAGAAATCTTGTTCACACAGATGGTGTATTGGTTCTATCGGGAATCCTTGAAGAACAGGAGCCTAGTGTATTACTAGCTGCAGAAAAATCTGGGCTTAAATTATTACAGCGAAAACAAATGGGGGATTGGGTATCACTTGCCTTGCTTTAACCAGCAAATCGATAAGTTTTATGTTTAGTTTATGCACACCAGAGACCTGGTGTGTTTTAATATATGAACAACAATTGTCCAATCTTTGATCAATACAGCAGCTAAGTGTTTCTTCACTGCGATATTATTAATAAAGCCCTGGCTGTAACGGCAGGGATTTTGTCAGATACACTGGTAGCTTGTGTGAAATTACCTTCAATACGGATCAATGATGAATTATCTGATAGCCACAAGTGAGAAACAACCATGACCAAGAAAGCGAATGGAATATTGGCTGAAAGTTCCGATAATATTCAAATTGCCATTATTCTTAATAAGCTTATTTGGGCTGCATGGGGCGCTTATTTATTCGTGACTGTTACCGGGATATTTTTTAAGGATTGGACTTTAGTATCCGTAACATTAATTGGTAGTGTTTTGCTAGTTCTACCATATTTTCTTAATAATAGGGGGCATGTACAGGTAAGCAGTCTGGTTGTTGTGGTGTTTATTTTAGGAACAGTAACATTCATTGCAGCGGTTGGCCAGGGTATACGTGATTTGGCAATATTAACATTCCCAATTATTCTTATTTTTGCCGGATTAACATTAAAACAATCCTTATATAGAGTTAGCGTCGGTTTGGTTTTAATAGCAACCACTGGGCTTGTTATTGGTGAAATCGAAGGCTGGTTTATTACAAAACCAAATTCGGGAGACGTATCAACCTGGTTTTATCTTGTTGGTGTCTCAATTATATTACTTGTTGCAGCAATATCAGTTGATCATTTAGTTAAAAATTTTCGAAGAACATTGGAACTTTCTCAGCAGGAAGTCAGTGAACGTAAACGAACTGAGATCCAAAACCGCATTATCTCTGAAGTGCAGGAGGTCCTTCTGCGTCCGTTCGAGCTTGAAGATGCTTACCACCTTGTTTCCGAAAAAGTCAGGGAATTGATCGGGGATTGTATAACTGCTACAACTATCTCGGAAACAAGAAAAAGAAATATGCATATGTGTTCCTATCATGGTCTCGATATTCCACTGGAAAAGATACTACCATTACTTGGGTTTGATCCTCTGGATAAAGATTTTTTAATTGACGAGATACCCGAAGAAGATTTTATTTTGTATCGAAGTGGCAAGGTGGGAATATTGGAAGGGGGGTTATATAATCTCATGACCCACCGGGTTCCCCCATCAGCTTGTTTTATGATCGAAAAACTCCTGCGTATTCAGAAAACTTATGCCTTGGGTTTCATTCATGAAAATGAGTTCCTTGGTTCATTGGTTATTCTTGCCCGTAGTGATATATCACCTTTTATAGGTACTGTTGAACAAATCACGAATCTAGCCACCATTGCTATCGATCGCAAACGCGCAGAAGAGGAAGTTGAAAAAAGCGAGAGGCGCTTCCACGCAATGATCGAACATGGCCGGGACAATATTTCCCTCCTGGCGGCAGATGGAACATTGCTATGGGAAAACCCGTCTACTTCAAGTACGCTGGGCTACGAACAGAATCAATTTTTAGGGCACAATCTATTTGATCTCATCCATCCTAACGACCAGGAACAGGTACGCGCCATGTTCATGCAAGTCATGCAATCGCCAGGTAATAGTGTGGAGGGTGAATCGAGACTTTTACATGCTGACGGTACTTGGCGTTGGATCGAGTGTACAGCTACCAATCTTCTACTAGAGCCTAGTGTGCAGGCAATTGTGCTCAATTATCGGGACATTACCAAGCGCAAGCTGGAGGGAGAAGCATTGCTTAATTCCCACCAGCGACAGGAAAGTATCATAGAAGGCACATTTGCTGGCACATGGGAATGGAACGTTCAAACCGGGGTGACTGTCTTTAATGAAATGTGGGCTCAGCTCCTCGGCTATTCGTTGGATGAACTGGACCCGATAAGCATTAAAACATGGGAAACTTTTCTCAATCCAGATGACCTCGCGCGAGCTGATAAATTATTAGAGGCGCATTTTGCTGGCGAGTTGCCCTATTATGATTGCGAGTATCAAATGAAGCACAAAGATGGCCGCTGGATATGGATTCACGACCGTGGGCGTCTTGTGAGCCGCACCGTGGATGGTAAGCCACTGATGATGTTCGGAACCCATACCGATATCACCAAACGTAAGCTGGCGGAAGAAGCAGTGCTTGAAAGTGAAACTCGCTATAAGACTTTATATGAAAATTCACCAGTAGCACTTTGGGAAGAAGATTTTTCCCAAGTTGTTGCCGGAGTGGATGGGATCGGTTTGCAAGGTGAACTGCTCAGGCAATATTTGGAGATACATCCAGATACAGTGATTAATCTTTTGTCAAAAATCGTAATAAATGATGTAAATAAGGCTACTTTGCAGTTATATGGTTATGAAGACAAACAATTGCTTATTGGAAATTCATCCAATTTGTTTAAAAACGTTTCTCATGAAGCACTGGTGGATGAGTTGATGGCAATGAGTCTCCGCCAGACAAGTTATGAAATCATTGTAGACAACTCACGCGCAGATGGTAAGGTAATTAATGTGAGAATACGCTGGTCTGTCTATCCGGGTTATGAAACCGAAATGAGCAGGGTCATAGTCAATACAACAGATATTACCCAGCAAATTCAAGCAATCAGCGTGCAATCAGCGATCTATCGTATTTCCCAGGCGGCAAGCGCTACTGAGAACCTGCAGGAACTATATTCGTCGATCCATACTATCCTGGGTGAATTAATGCCTGCCAAAAATTTTTATATCGCTTTGTATGATGGCATTGAAGGGATGATTTCTTTCCCATACCATGTCGATGAGATGGATCCACAGCCTAAGCCCAGGAAGTTCGGAAATGGATGGACTGAATATGTTATTCGGACTGGTCAACCCGTCCTGCTTTCACCAGAAAACTTGGAGCAATTGGAAGAGGAGGAAGGGGTAAAAACAACCGGATCAAATTCAATTGACTGGCTTGGAGTGCCACTAAAAGTAGAAGATAGAATAATTGGCATGGTCGCTGTCCAGACGTACACCGAAGGCGTCCGGTACACTGAAGTAGAAAAAGAGATCCTGGTTTTCGTGTCAAACCAGATAGCAATGGCGATAGATCGTAAACGAATTGAAGAGACACTTAAATATTCAAGTACTCACGAACCGCTTACCGGATTATTTAACAGGGGTTATTATGAAGAAGAGATCAAACGCCTAAGCGCTGGTCGTCAATTCCCGGTTGGTGTGATCATGATGGATATCGATGGATTGAAAAAAATCAATGATAAGTTTGGTCATGCCGCTGGAGATGAGTTACTAAAATCATTTGCGTCTGTTTTACAAAAAGAATTCAGATCAAATGATGTCGTTGCCCGTATCGGTGGGGATGAATTTAGCGTATTGCTTCCTTTATCACCTATGAAAATTGTAAAAAAAGCAGTGGACCGGACACAAAAGTCAGTTGATGCATTTAATGAACTCAATCCAAAGATCCATCTCTCATATTCTGTTGGATATTTTACAACGGAAAGTGGTGATTCAGTCCTTGATGCAATTAAATACGCTGATTCTCTGATGTATCATGACAAAACAAGCAAGAAACAGGTGCGTGGGTCATAAAATCCTACAACCTGTTTTGTGTGATCATTTGTGATCCTCGCGCTAACCACAGAGAAAAAATTTTAAGTAACAATAATCTTTGCTAACCAGCGAATGTATGCAGGTAAATATGTTCGCAAATCGTGTACTTACCTTGACCAATGAATTATGAAAAATTTTAAATAGTATAGAGGCATTGCGATGTTAAAGAAATTCCAACGGTTTTTAGAACCACCCATCTTTGATGGAGATGAATCAAAATACGTGGAAACTCGTATTGCAAACGCACTAATTAACTACCTGGTAATCGCACTATTAATTGTAATATTTATCCTGATTCCGATATTTGCAGTTCAAAAAATTGGAAGTTGGATTTTAACTATAACAGTATTTTGTGGACTTCTGATTGGACGCAACTTGCTGAGAAAAGGCAAATTTCGCTCTTCCATGATATTAATTTTTTCAATCATCTATTTATGCATTCTTATATTGATGATCCTCTCAGGTGGCTCGTCAAGCACTGCAATGTTCTTTTTTGCAACAGTTGTTTTAGTAGCGGGTTTCTTTTTAGATGCCACTGTAGTAAATGGATTGACGATTCCAACCTTCCTGATTGTGATGGTGATCTCATTATTACAAAACAATGGTTTGCTTGTCCTTCCGAAAGTCTTTGTATTCAATTCAATCTTTAGTTGGTTCATAACTGCTTTGGGACTTTTGTTTATGATCCTCACGAGGGATCTGTTTGTTGGTAATCTCAAGAATGCCATTGCGAGTGCTCAACAGAAAAACATTGCCCTTCAGGTAACTGAGGCAACTCTTAGAAATAGCGAAGAGAATTTTGTTAAGATATTTCAGAATGCGCCAGTGCTGATCAGCCTCATTGATCTTGCGAGTGGAACCTTCCTGGATGTTAATGAAGAAGCATTGCATATATCTGGTTTTACCCGAAAGGAGTTACTAGGCCATACCGCAGTCGAGATCGGTTGGATCACTCGCGAAAACCAGGCTAGACTTTTGGAAGAACTGCGTACTTATAAACGGATCAATGCAATCGAAATGACCTTCCAAACCAAAAATAAACGAACGATCACCTGCCTTGTCAATGGGGAGAAGGTCACATTCTCTGGTCATGCTTCATTACTCACCGTATCAACTGATATAACTGTTCGTAAACATGTTGAAAGAGCATTGTTTGAAAGCGAAAAGAAATATCGGGATCTTTTTCAAGTTAATAAAGACGGCATTGCTATTTTCCTGCTGAATCCAATCGGACCTCCTGGCACTTTTGTTGAAGTTAATGATGCTGCTCCCCAAATGCTTGGTTATTCCAGGGAGGAAATGCTCCAATTATCACCCACTATGCTTGAGCCCTTTACCTCTCAGGAGCAGATGCGAATTAGGCAATCCGAATTTGAATCGAAAGGAATTGTTAATTTTGAAACGATTCTCTTGCATAAAAATGGACATCCTGTTTTTACCGAGTTTACTGCGCAGTATATCGAATATGAAGGAAAACCTGCGATTATGAATGTGGTGAGGGATGTCACTGAGCGTAACCAACGGGAAAAAGAATTAAATGCCATTGCAACTCTGAGTAACGCATTACGAACTGCTGCGACCCGGGCTGAAATGTTACCTGTCATAGTAGAACAAGTTTGTATTTTGCTGAACAGCGATTCAATATCCATTGAGCTCATAGATCCAATCACTCAGGATGCCGTGGTTGAGGCTGCGTATGGTCTTTGGGAATCGGCTATAGGATATCGACAACCTTCGGGAACCGGAGTAAATGCGTGGGTTACTGAAACAAGAAAATCCTATCTAAACAATCAAATTAAAGATGAAACAAGAGTTGGATTTCCTTTACATTATTTTAAAAATCTTCTGGCCTGTGCTGGGGTTCCTTTAATTGCACAAGACCAATTGATAGGATTTTTGTGGATGGGTCGGAAAACAGAGATTGTTGTATCAGAAGTTAACTTATTGGCTTCAGTTGCTGATATTGCCGCAAATGCCATACACCGGTCAACGTTACATGAAAGGACCCTGATGCATGCTGTGAATCTTTCACAGGCATATGATTCGACCTTGGAGGGTTAGGCGCATGCCCTGGAATTACGTGATCAGGAGACTGAAGGTCATGCTCGTAATGTCGTCCAAAAAACGGTTGAATTAGCTCGGATGATGGGAATAAGTGAAAATGAGCTTGAACATGTGAGACGTGGTGCTCTTTTACACGATATTGGCAAAATGGGTATTCCCGATTCAGTCCTGCTTAAACCGGGCACATTGAATGAGCGTGAATGGGAGATTATGCGGAGACACCCTGAATACGCATATAATCTTTTACAACCGATTGAATATTTACATCCTGCTTTGGATATCCCATACTGCCACCATGAGAAATGGGATGGCAGTGGGTATCCACGCGGGTTGAAAGGGGAAGCGATTCCACTTGTGGCGCGTATTTTTGCCATTGTGGATGTTTGGGACGCATTGTTATCTGACCGGCCATATCGGAAAGCATGGAGTAAAGAACAAGCACATAAGTATCTTCATGATCAGGCAGGAAAACATTTTGATCCACAGGTTGTTAGTGCGTTTTTAGAAATGGAATAAAGGTATCGAGGATATATTAGCGGTCATGTTAATTAGAGTAAAAAAGAATGAAACCTCCTTACAGGTTTTTCATTGCCTTACTACATTTGATTAATTCTTATTTCATCTAAAAAACAAGATTGGTAACGATTTATAAACTCATTATTATTTATTAACTGCTGTTAGCCCAAAGTTAAAATGTCACCTAATTAGGCAAAGTTAGAATGTCCCCTTTTAAGGGGGCTTCTTTGTTAAGGTTGAAATTTCTCCAAGGATGATCTGCTGCAGGAGTATGAGCTTTGGAAGCATTACGCAATGCAAAATCAATCGACTTGGAAGGAACGATTTCAGCTTGTTTTTGTTGTAGATAATATACATCAAAATTAATGGGATGGTTCTTGTAAAGCACAATAATTTCATGATTAGAGTTTTCAAGGATAGTAACGACAGAATTTCTTAATGCATACGTGGGTCGATCAACATGGATTTGGTAAATGGATTTGTGGTATTGGAAAGTGAGATTTTTAGATAAGGTGCGAGTCTCTTTTCTACACAAGATGAAATCCAGATTATCTGAGACTGAAAGCGGGATATGAAAATCAAGATCACTTCGAGGAGTAGTGGCAAACCGGTTGTTGTAGTCTTGGATGAACTCTGGAAGCCAAAGATTAGCTTCTTCGGGTGATGAAATGTTCTGAAGTCTGAGTTCTTTAGTCAGTCGATCTTGTAGTGTTTTATTGGCTCTCTCCACTCGCCCTTTAGCCTGCGGGGTATTGGCACAGATGATCTCTATACCGAGTTCACTCATTGCTCTACCAAAGTCCGTTAGGCCATCTCCAGGACTTACTCTTGGGTTGTTGAGGTGAAAGATGCCATGTTTATCACTATAAAAGGCTCCAGGCTTACCATAACGCTCGAAATAATGTCTCGATGCCTCACAATAGCCAAAGAAGCTTTCGTGTGACACAAACCATAGTTCTACCAGTTTCCCTGTAGCATCATCAACAAAGACCAGCAAAGTACTTCTTGGGCTTCTTCCCTCGAACCAATCATGATCTGATCCATCAATCTGGATCAATTCTCCAAAACATGCCCTTCTTTCTCGCATCTGGAAGACCTTCAATTTCTGCTTTCGTCTGTGCTTCCACAACCCTTCTGAGATCATGATCTTTCTCACACTCTCATCCGAGATTTTAATCCCATGAAGCTCTACCAATTTCTCGGTGGCTAGTGTTGGACCGAAATCTCGGTACTTTTCAAGTATCAGGTTTACTATACTTTTCTTTACCTCCTCCCTCAGCTGATTGTGGCTTGGTTTCCCACGGCTTTTATTGATTAACCCTTCCAGTCCTCGCTCTTGGTAGATCTTCGACAATCTTTTTACATGCCGAATACTTATTCCAAGTTGTTCTGCTGCCATCCGTTGGGTTATTGCCTTCTTTTCCAATTGATTCATGACCTGTGTTTTTATGATCTCTTTTTCACTCATCTTGTATATTCTGTCCACTTTCTGCCTCCACGTATGGGGACATTTTAACTTTGGTAAAAGGGGACATTTCTACTTTGGTTTAACATTATTTATTAACTGCTTGCATAATATTCCTGTACATGCTATACTCTCAATTACCGAAGAAACTTCATCATTTATTAGATTGTGTGATTTCCCCTATTGCAATATCCAAATCCGTGAATAACCTTCCTCCAAGTAAATGCGCGTTGAATTAATTGTTATCAACTGAACCACATGGGCGGTATCAAGGTGGTCAGAATACTATGATTATATTAAATCCAAAAGCAGAGATCAAACCATGAATATACTAGAATTGGAAAACTCCCCCCTACCAGCACTAAGAAAAATGGCTGGAGAAATGAATATCCCGAAAGCTGAGCGCATGAAAAAAGAAAACCTGATGATCAAGATCAGGCAGGCTGAGGCCGAGAAAGAGGGGTTGGAGGTGCGAGGCGGTATTCTGGATATCATCAGCGAGGGGGTTGGTTTCCTTCGAAGTAATTACCAGATTGGTCCTGATGATGTTTATGTTTCACAAGCTCAATTGCGTCGCTATGACTTGCGTGCTGGTGATTTAATCATAGGGCATGTCCGACCTCCACGAGAATCTGAGAAGCATTGGGGACTATTAAAAGTTGAAAGTATTAATTGTATTCCAGCTGAAGATACACGGAAAAGAGTAGATTTTGATCGTCTTACACCAATTTTCCCGGATAAGCGTTTTGACCTGGAAACAGATCGTGCCATTCTCTCCACACGTATGATCAATCTGATCTCCCCTATTGGAAGGGGGCAGCGCGGTTTGATCGTATCCCCGCCCAAAGCAGGGAAGACCACCATCCTAAAGCACATTGCCAACGCAATTGCAACTCAGTATCCGGACGTTCATTTGATCATGTCAATGATTGGTGAAAGACCGGAAGAAGTGACAGATGTTGATCGGACAGTTGATGCAGAAGTTGTGGCTTCTACTTTTGATGAACCGGTTAGCTCCCATGTTCGTTCGGCAGAAATCGCCCTTGATCGTGCTAAACGTCTGGTGGAGATAGGTCGGGATGTTGTCATTTTGATGGATTCCTTAACACGCCTTGCCCGTGCGTATAACCTGGTGGTAAATCCGTCCGGACGAACCCTTTCAGGTGGTATGGATCCGAGCGCTCTATACCCGCCAAAACGCTTTTTTGGCGCAGCCAGAAATTTGGAAGAGGGCGGATCGTTGACCATCATAGCCACTGCATTAATTGACACCGGATCAAGGTTAGACGACGTGGTCTATGAAGAATTTAAAGGAACTGGTAATATGGAGTTGCATCTTTCCCGGAAGTTGCAGGAAAGGCGTACTTTCCCGGCTATCGACCTGGAACGTTCATCCACCCGTCGAGAAGATCTTCTTCTTGGCCCTGATCTACTCCAAAGGGTTTGGTTAATGCGGAGAATGTATATTCAGATGGTAGGTCAACCCCCCCAGGGTGCTGGGATGGATAATGCTGTCGCTACAGAGGCCATCATTCAGCGTATGACTAAAACAAAAACAAACCAGGAATTTCTGGACAATTTAGTAGAGGATATGTGAAAAAGGATTACAAAGGGAGCATAGAAAAAGCTCCAATCCCTGCTCGTTCCCCGAGGGAAAAACTGATTTCTACAACTTTGTGGGCAGTAGCAGGAGCCATGTTGATATTAATGGTAACACTGGTGATCATTAATCCACCAAAATTTCCGATTACATCGACACCCACAACAGTGCCAACAACTAATGTGATCGAGCCCATTAAAACGCCGACCGATACTTCTGTATTGGTAGAAACATCTTATTTCCCGGCAAAGTCTGTTTCCCGGGCAACCAACCCACACACTGAAATATCTGCTGTTGGAAGACAGGGAGCTGTTAAATATACAGTTGCAGAGGGCGATTCTCTTTTCGGTATTTCCAAGCAATTTGATATCAAACCGGAAACAGTTTTCTGGGCAAATTATGATTCCCTTAATGGCAGCCCGGATATGATCGCTCCAGGTATTGAGTTGATTATCCCTCCAGGTGATGGAGTGTATTATCGTTGGAAAGAAGGGGATTCAGTCCAATCGGTTGCAGACCAGTTTTTTGCCAGTTCTTCTGATATTTTAGAATCACCAATTAATAAACTTGACCTGACTAATCCGGAGATCAAAGCAGACGACTATATAATGGTACCAGGTGGTAAACGAGAAGCAATCCAATGGTTCCAGGGGCAAATTCCTCGCGGTTCGGCTGGAACACTAGCCAAGTTATTTGGGGATGGAGGTTGTGACACAACTTCAGGCGGAGCATTTGGCGACGGATCATTCGGGTGGCCAATGGATGGTGCTGTATTGATCGGCAACGATTATATTCCTGGAGTGCACCAAGGAATAGATTTAGGTTCGCTATCAAGTGGTGGTATTCTGGCGGCAGATAGTGGTTTGGTGGTTTATGCAGGGTGGGCAAATGGGGGTTATGGTAATACGGTCATGGTCGACCATGGCAATGGTTTCCAGACTCTGTATGCACACATGAGTGAAATATATGTATCTTGTGGTTCATCAGTTGGTCAGGGATCAGCAGTTGGTGTTGTAGGCAGCACTGGTAATTCCACCGGTCCCCATTTACATTTTGAGATCAGGTACATGGGTATGAATGACAACCCCCATAATTACCTGCCATAATTCGCTCAATAAATAACAATTGTTGACTTTGAGAGCTTGATACATTTATCAAGCTCTCTTTTTAGTTAAATTCGACAAATAATTCAACGTGATCAATAGGTGGACCAACACTATATAACCAAATTTGAAATGGGAGGATTCCTTCGTTATTTTTTTCAGAAAAAAGTTCCAGGCGCCGGATGCCTGCCGGTTTTCCTTCAGAATATCCTGCTGCTATAATGGCGACCTGTTTGTTTTTTGGATCATTAATTTTCACTTTTCCTACAATTTTTGAGACTAAACCATTTGGGTCAATGATTATTTTTTGCTCCAGGATCTCAATCTTCCCTCCAAGATTCGAGGGAGCTTGCCGGATGGCTGTATGAATTAATAGCGTTACCTGGTAGGGGTATGGGAAAGGTGCATCGAATAAGGCGAATACAGGAATTTGATTTCCGGGAGGTAGCAAATTTATCAAGGAGGTAAACGGTTTCTGCCACGTCTGATCGGCTCCTTTTAAAACAAATTCACCCGTTATATACATTACTGCATCTGGTAAATCATTTCTTATTTCTCCTATACACCATCCTGCTCCTTCATTGGCCGGATAACAGGCTAAATTATTCACTGTAAGAACAGCCGGGGTCGGGCTACTCAGGTCTGGTGCTGGGGTATGCTGCGTTGGGGGAATGATCAATTCCTGGTTTTCTTTCAAGAAATTCAAATCTACTCCAGGGTTTGAGGACTGCAGCATTTGTAAAGTTATTCCATATCGAAGTGCAATTGTTGACCCCAGTTCATCTTTCTTTACCTTATAAACCAGAGGTGCAGGTGTGGGAGTTGCAATTTCATTTTGAGTTAGAGTTTGTTGAGGGAGCGAAGTAGATGATGGTGTAAGAGTGATAAACGGAGTAAGCTGTCCGACTTTTGGGCGTGGAACTTCCGTTATCGATACTGGTTCGCACGAAGCAATAAAAAAGAGACCGAGTGATATAAAGAAGATCCGAAAGAACAACCTAAATTTCATATAAAAATTATACCAAAACCCAAATAGAAAAGGTCGGATTACTTGCCGTAGGATAGTTGGTATGCTAGACTTAAATAATGCCGGATGATCCCTTACTTCTTGAAGCCCAAACTGCTATTGGCTTGCATGATAAGAAAAAAGCACGTGATATTTTACGCAGGTTGATTAAAGCAGATCCACGTAACATTGAGTATTGGTTATGGCTTAGTGTCAGCGTGGATACAACACGGGAAATCACATATTGCCTGCAGGAAGCTTTAAAGATCGATCCAAATAATAAAATAGCAAAAAAAGGTTTGATCTTTTATGGAGTAATAAAACCAGAACCTTTTCATGAAGATGACCTTTTATCAAAAAAACGGGATTGGAAACAAGAATATATTCGAAGATTTACTCCACCCCCGCCTGAAAAAAAATCTGCACCTAGAAAAAAGCCGATTTCCCCGTTTATTTGGTTAGGACTGGCTATAGCGTTAGTATTATCTGTTAGTCTGATTTCCGGATTCCCATGGAGGTTGTTACAGCGTCAAGCTCCAGCTGTGATTTTGAAAAGACCAACCCAGAAACCATCTGCAACCTATTTACCTACAAAAACACCCATAGGTTATGTGGCACCAATAATTCCGACCTCAGAAGGACCCATTCCTTTATGGGATTTGTTAGATGCCACTTATACACCCACCCCGTTATATATCAATACTCCCCATTCATCTGAAGCGTATCTGTTAGCCATGCGAGCATTTGAACGCCAAGACTTTGAAACGTTCAGGAAATATATCAATCAAGCTATTGTCACAGATCCCGACAATGCAGATTATTATTATTACCTGGCTGAAGCTGACAAACAACAAAACCGCAATAATCCCGCTATGTTGAATTATGAGAAGGCATTAAATATAGACCCAAAATTCGCGCCGGCATATCTTGGCCGGGCAAGAATGAATCTCTTGGTCTCACCCACCGGTAAATATATTAATGATATAAACCGAGCAATAGAAAACGACCCGGCTTATGCTGATGCTTTCCTGGAACGAGCCAGTTACTATATTCGCCGGCACCAATTACCAGAAGCACAAGCTGACCTTGAAATGGTTCTCCGGATCAATCCGAACACTCCTATGGCTCACGCTTTGTTATCCGAAATCTATCTTACTCTGAACGAACCTGAGGAAGCTCTCAAAGAGGCTCAGATCGCGAATGATATGGATCTGACGTTGCCCCAATCTTACTTGGCCCTTGGTGCAGCATTTATAGCCAATGGAAAATTTGGAAAATCTATTGCTCCGTTGAAAATATATACCGACCATGCCCCTCACCCACTGGATGCTCGTGCAAATGAGTTTTTAGGTGTGGCATATTGGGCAGTTGGTGATGTGGATCAAACCATCGAGAAAATGAGTGAATCCATCCAATCGGATCCTAAAAGTTTTACTCCCTACTTTTACGGGGATTAGCATACATCAGATTAAACAACCTGAGGCCTGCTTATGATGACCTTTCTGAAGCATTGCAGATCAACGATAATTCATTTGTAGCGGTTTTCAATCGGGCAATAAGTATCGCTATACCTTGGCAAAAATACAGCGGCATATGATCAGTTCTTACGTGCTGAAAATTTAAGAGATGATCCAAATTTGGAAGCAGAAGTGATTTATTACCAGGCAAAAGCGGCCCTGGCAATGGGCGATCGAAATAAAATCGTCGATGCCTGGAAAAGACTTTTAGCGATGCCAGACGAGAAAGTTCCGCAAGCCTGGGTGGATGAGGCGAAATCATACCTGTATCCTTGCAAGGGATCCAAATGCCCAACTTTCACACCTTCACCCACACTGCAGCCCACAGCCTGCCTGACTACTTTTTGTCCGACCAGCATTCCTCCCATTTCTACCATAACTATTACACCACTACCTATGAATTCAGTCACACCAACTCCATAGCAAATTGGAAAAACTTCAATTTTTCGGAAAAAGAATCAAGTTATAATTCATAATCACATTTAGAAATCCTTCATGAGGTGTAGTAATTGGTAACAAGTGAAGTCAATACTTTTATCTCCATTCAGTGGAATTCAATATTACGTAATTCCATATTAGAAATATTGGGTGAGAAACAGGCTGCAGAACTGTATAATTCTCAATATTCTCGCAATCCAAATATTGGAGAGATCCATTCCCGACTTGGGAAAATACTGGGTAACCCATCTGCCCTGGGAGTAGAACAACGGATAGGCCAGGCTGGTTTCCGATGTTTTCTCAATCAAATGGGTGATCCACTTGGTTTATTCCTACCTGCATTGAGATTGTTGCCGACCAGACAAAAAACGATTAATGGATTTGGTATCTTAACGGATTTCTACCGGAAGTTGATTGATGAGCAAGTAGAATTCTCTGAAAGCAATCTTGAATACCACTTAATAATACATAGCAAAACTGAAGAGAATTCAAATCACTATCACGGATGTCATTTCCTGACCGGATTTATTAAAGAATATATGACATGGGTTGGAAGTGGGAAAATCTTCCAAGTGTTGGAAAGTGAATGTAGATCTAACGGGGATATGAATTGCATTTATAATATAAGTAAAGTTCCATTCGATTGAATAATAGAATAATATTTTGGAATAATGGGGTGATATGCAGAAAGTACTCATCGCAGAGGATGAAAAAGATATTCGAGAATTGGTCGGCTTCACCCTTAAATTAGCCGGTCTTGAAACTATTTATGCAGCAAATGGGTTTGAAGCGGTTATCCAGGCAAAAGAGGATCTGCCAGATTTAATCTTGATGGATTTGCATATGCCGGGAATGGAAGGGGATGAGGCAGCTCGCCAGATCGCTTTAGATCCGGTAACAAAAAATATTCCAATTATCTTCTTAACAGCAAGGGACCAGGACTTGGAAATTTCAGGTCAAATTGGAAAAGGGGTCAATTTCATTGCCAAACCTTTTGCAATCGAAACGTTAACCTCCAAAGTAAAAGATATGTTGGCTAAGAAGCACGAATAAAATATTATTTATTTTTAAGTTCGTAATTTCGCACAATGACTTATACATTATTTGACAGGTAGTTGTTAAAGAATTATTATTAAGCATATAACATACCGGGGAGCCTGAATCGCCAGGCTGAGAGGAAAGTGCAAAACTTTCGACCCTATGAACCTGATCCGGGTAATGCCGGCGGAGGGAGATCTATATACCACAAACCGTCAACCTCCCCGGTCAGGGGAGGTTTTTAATGGATGGTCCAAGTACTTACATTTTTCTAAATGGTGATTTTGATATAGACAAATCACTTGCTGAATATCATCCTGCCGGTGGATTTAATATTGCTGTCGATGGGGGTGTAAGGCATCTCAGGGTATTAAATATGATCCCGGATATCCTGATAGGAGATCTAGACTCTGTCTCAGAGCAAGATCTGGAATGGTGTAAGAACCTACAGGTCGAAATTCACCAATATCCACGGAAAAAGGATCAGACAGACTTTGAATTAGCTCTGGATTATGCCCTGAAGAAGAACAGGGAGAAAATTATTGTCTTTGGTGCTTTAGGTGGAAGGATCGACCATACTCTGGCAAATATCGGATTGCTTGGTAATCCTCATTATGCAGACAGGGAGATAAAAATATTCTCCAATAACGAACACATATTTTTTTTGCACTCTCCAACAGCAATCAAAGGAAAGGTAGGGGATATCATCTCATTAATTCCCTGGGGAGATCCAGTTTTGGGGGTGACAACAACTGGTTTGCAATTTCCACTACAAAATGAAGATCTTTTACCAGACCGTTCAAGGGGAATTAGTAATGTAATGTGTTCCAGTGATGCATTTATTGAATTCAAGAAAGGAAATCTATTATGCGTGCAACAGCATTTGTAATCATGATCATCTTTTCCATGATCGGGAGTGCCTGTGGGATCGGTACATCCACTCCCACCAGTCAGGATGGAACACCACAAAATTTGAGAGTTTTAGTCCATGATTCATTCGCCATCAATGCCACCCTTGTTGAAGAATTTGAGAAGGCACAGAATGTTAAAATGGAATTTATAAAAGCTGGCGATGCAGGTTCTGTTTTAAATAAGGCTTTGCTCACGAAAGATAATCCCCTGGCAGATGTAATTTATGGAATCGATAACTCATTCCTTTCGAGGGCACTGGAAAATGACCTACTGGAGGAATATACGCCTGCGGCTTTGGCTGATATTCCAGCACAGTACCAAATGGATAAAACCAATAAGGCTATACCTGTGGATTTTGGAGATGTTTGTATCAATTATGATAAAGCTTATTTTTTGGATCATAATCTAGCAATTCCACAATCCTTGGAGGATCTATTAAAGCCGGAATATAAAGGATTACTGGTGATGGAAAATCCCACCACCTCTTCACCCGGGTTGGCCTTCCTACTGGCTACAATTGCCAATTATGGAACAGAAAATTACATTGATTACTGGATAAACTTAAGAACCAATGGGTTGGTGGTGGTCAATGACTGGGAAACAGCCTATTACACTAATTTTAGTGCATCCAGTGGAAAAGGCCCGCAACCGATGGTAGTTTCTTATGGTACCAGCCCGGCAGCTGAAGTTGTTTTTGCGTCAACACCGATCGATACTTCTCCCACTGCTTCATTGGTGGGTGATGATATGTGTTTTCGTCAGGTGGAATTTATTGGAATTCTTAAAGGGACTCAAAAACGGGATCTGGCAGAAAAATTCATCGATTTTATGCTGAGCAAACCGGTACAGGAAGATATCCCACTGCAAATGTTTGTTTTTCCTGCAAACTCCAAAGCTGTCCTCCCGGATGTATTTGTAAAAAATATCCAGATACCAGTTAAACCTGCAACAATGGGAATAGACGAGATCAACCAAAACCGTGAGAAATGGCTGGCCGATTGGACAACCGCGATCCTTCGATGATCAATTCACAGAATGAGTTGCATAAATCCCGGCATTGGAAGGGCAAAGTTCCGGGATGGTTCATCGTTGCAATAATTCCAGTGTTTTTTCTGATCTTGTTTTACGTTCTTCCAGTTTATGAGATCTTTCATAAAAGTTTATCTGGTATGGTGTTGCAGGAATCCAGTTCGCAGATATGGAGTATTGTATCGAAATCTTTAGGATTTACTGTGTGGCAGGCGTTGCTTTCTACAATCCTTACTTTAATACTTGGACTACCATCAGCATATGTGCTTTATAAAGTTCAATTTCGAGGAAGAAGTATTATCCGGACGATAACAGCCATTCCCTTTATCCTCCCGACAGTCGTTGTTGCAGCAGGAATAAACGCATTTATCGGTCCACGTGGGTGGATAAACCTTCTGTTGCAAGGGTTCCTGAACTTGAATACCCCACCGATCCACATAATGGGGACCCTTTCTGCCATCCTCATCGCTCATGTATTTTATAATCTTACTATCGTCATTCGTTTGGTTGGCAGCGCATGGAGTGGACTTAATCCAAGGTTGGAAGCTGCTGCAAATACCCTGGGGGCAAATCCATTCAGGACTTTCTGGTATATTACACTGCCTTTATTGAGACCTGTAATAGCTGCTGCGGTGATCCTGGTTTTTCTTTTTGATTTTACAAGTTTTGGAGTAATACTTTTACTTGGAGGTCCAGGATTTGCCACCTTGGAGGTGGAAGTATTTACTCAGGCAATGGCTCTTTTTAATCTGCCATTGGCATCCATTCTGGCATTTATCCAATTGATATGCACATTAATATTAACTTTGGTGTACCAGTATTTTTCATCAAGACCGATTCCGTTGGTCCCGGCGGCTGAAAAAGCAAATTCTGCACCACCTACAAAGGTAGGTCAAAAGGTATTTGTTGCAACAATAGTAATAATCCTACTTCTACTCATACTCACTCCTCTGGTTTCTCTGGTCGCAAGATCCTTTATCCGGGTGGATGCCGATAGAGGAGAGCGGGTTGGCATATCGAGCGGTTTTACCCTGGATTATTATCAAGCATTAACTCATAATCCTCGGCAGGATTATTTTTATATTTCCCCGGTTTCTGCGATCTGGAATTCGGTTAAATTCGGGATAATTACCTCATTTTTAAGTCTCATACTTGGATTAATGATCGTATATGGATTTAAGCGCAATAAAAGTCATACAGGTATTTTCGACACATTATTAATGATCCCGTTGGGTACATCAGCAGTAACATTAGGACTTGGATATATTATTTTCTTTAATAAACCTCCATTCCTATGGGGAGCATCTCAGTGGCTGATACCCATGGCGCATACACTAGTCGCATTACCATTTGTTGTCAGGGGATTGATTCCGGCTGCAGGTTCCATTCCCGTGTCTTACCGGCAAAGTGCAGCCATCCTGGGAGCTTCTCCCTGGAAGGTGATCCGGTCGATCGATCTACCGATTATCAGGAGTGCCTTGATCTCCAGCCTGGTTTTCTCATTTACGATTTCGCTCGGCGAATTTGGAGCAACATCGTTTTTATCAAGGCCGGACTTTCCAACCATCCCCATAGCAATCTTCCGGTTTCTATCGCAGCCAGGAGGATTGAATTATGGTCAGGCAATGGCGATGAGTACCATTTTGATGATTGTGTGTGCAATAGGCATTGTTTTCATAGAAAAAACAATATTTACAGTTCCAGAAACGGTGAATTAATGAATGGACTTACGATCAACAAGATCTATAAGATGTACGATAACAAACCTTTGTTATCAGGATTGGACCTGAATGTCCGTCCTGATGAGACACTCTGCCTGCTTGGCGCTTCCGGCAGCGGGAAAAGTACACTCTTAAGAATAATTGCAGGATTGGAAAAACCCGAATCAGGTTCTGTTTATTGGAATGATGAAGACCTCTCGGATGTGCCAGCATATAAAAGAAAATTCGGATTCATGTTCCAGGATTATGCTCTTTTCCCACATTTATCAGTTGAACAAAATATTGCTTTTGGAATGAACACTAAAGAGCTTTCAAAAAATGTACTTCGGTCTCAGGTTTCAGATACTTTAGTTCGATTTAATTTACCAGGTTATGAGACTCGAAGGATACAGGATTTATCCGGGGGAGAGCAGCAACGGGTGGCACTTGCCCGCACCCTGGCTTCCCGTCCGCGGTTGCTATTATTGGATGAACCTCTGGCTGCCCTCGATCGAAATCTTCGAAAACAGCTGCTGCAAGAAATACGGGATGTATTACGCGAATATGGCACTCCCGCTATTTATGTGACTCACGATCAGGAGGAAGCATTTACAATCGGTGACCGAATATCCATTCTGGAGGGTGGTGTATTCCTTCAAACCGGGACACCGGAAGATGTCTATAATTATCCTTCGTCCCTGCAGGTGGCAAATTTTCTGGGATTGACGAACCAGTTATCCGGAAAAATGATTGGCACACAACCTCCAGTTGTGGAGACTTCAATTGGCAATTTTAGAATTGATCCACTGTTAATGAGACGGTTTTCTATCCATGAATCAAGTGAAGTTTGCATTGTTCTAAGAAAAGCAATTGGCTTAAAATTAACCGAACCCCAAAAGAGTGATAATGCATTCATTGTTAAGGTGGAAGATGTAGTATTCAGCGAAAATGGTTACAAAACAACTGTTGAAATTAATAAGGTGAAAATGGTTTTTCTATTTGAACAACAATTTCAAAAAGGTGAGATGATACAATTGACGATCGACCCGGCCAATATCAGTATTATCCTGGAGTAATGAACTTTGGATTCGATCACCATACATAAGTTGGACCATAATGGTAAGGAAGTTTGGAATTACCCCGGAGAAGTCATCCAACGCGACCGGGAGAAAGTGGTTGTCAAAGCCAGGTTCACAAAGGATGATTTTGTTTTTAATGGTATTTTATTAAAAAAAGATGACCTTTTCCTGGAAGCATATTATCGCTTGAAATGGTATAACATCTATGAAATATATGATCGCGATAATGGCTTGCTTAAAGGTTGGTATTGCAATATCACCCGGCCACCAGTAATAAACCGTTGGAAGATCTCCTACATGGATTTGGCCCTGGATTTGCTGGTTCATTTTCAGGGGGAATCCACAATATTGGATGAGGATGAATTTAAAGAAATCGGTCTGGAACCTGAAGAACAAGAAAGCGCATGGAATGCAGTAAGGGAAGTACAGAGGATTTTATCAGATCAACGGTTTCGATTGAAGAGAAATTAATCCACTTTTGGTTTTTATCCAGGAGGTGAAAATGAAAGTACTCATCGGCGTAGAGAATTACAATGAAGGAAGATCCATAGCCTGGTCATTGGAACATTTTGGTTGTTTTGCGTTGGGTCCAGACGGACAATCCGCGGTAGTTGCAATGGCCAGAGCGATACCTGATTATATTGGATGGATGGAATCTCACACTAAATCTGCGTGGTTTGCACCTGAGGAAATTGATATCAAACTGGTGGATGTCTTTGATGATTATTTTATTGATAAGCAATTTAACCAGGTGACAGAAGGGGGGAGATTGATCAAAGCATGGTTCAAGACAGATTGGAAGCCGCTTTCACAAATCGACGTTGAACATGTATTGCAAATTATCTCCTGGACCAGACAGGAATTGGTCGAAATTGTATCCAAAATTGATGATTACACCATGGATAAAACCATTATTGAAGGGGAGTGGACCATTAGGGAGATCATTGCCCATATTGGACGGTCTGAATGGTGGCTCCTGGATAGGCTAGGAAGGACTCATCCACAAGATCAACTTTCTGATGATGCATTCGAACGGCTCTTAGATGAAAGAGGTAACCTGGCCCAAGTACTTCCCGATTTTATTGACCTGAACCAGGTCGTGGGAAAAGATGGCGAGATATGGAGCCCTCGCAAGGTTGTTCGCAGGGTTTGCTGGCACGAGAGAGACCATACCATTCAGATCAAACGATTACTGGCAGCAACATTATAAATGAAAACATTATTTCTTTTATCTATTAAGAATCCCGGGATAATCCACAATGATACTCCTTAATTTTGGCCAAAAACTGCGCGATATTCAATTTGAACAATTCAACTCTCTTACTTCGTTAAAGATCACGGAACAGATTATGCTTCCGATCGAGACCTCAACCGAAGAAGATATTCATAAAAGATTAAATTTAATGTTTATTAAAGTGAAACTAACCGATGAAGAACTTCAAAGGGAGAAATTCGTCATTGTACCACCACCACATTCCATTATTGCCTTACAGGTGATTAGTGATCTGTATCAAAGGACCAGGTTATTTCCATATGTCATAAAGACTGCATCTTCGGTGTTTGGAATGACATCAGGACCGATGGTAGAGGAAGTATTGGATTTGGAGAAGATGTTTGGCACTTTGGTTGATTCGAAAAATTAACATACATAATCATTTAAGACTAACTGGAAATGTTTCCCGGCTTATGGACGAACCATGCTGCTGTAATAAAAACTAAATACCCAATCAAAGACCCCATTGTATTCAAGATCACATCATTAATATCCACGGTTCTATAAGGTCCAAAGAACAATGACATGATAAATTGTGAGGTTTCAATAACCAGTCCACTTGCTATGGAAACCCATAAGATGTTTTTCCAATTGAGTTTAACAAAGAAGTTTATGAGAATACCAAACGGAATCGTTAATAATATATTATTTACAATTTCAAATATCTGAGATCTTCCGTTGAAAGAACCCCAATTGTAAAATGGGACCCAATTGATCCTGGAAAAAACCAGGGCAATTTGATCTGATACCTGTAGACCGGATAAATCCGTAAAAATAGGAATTGGAAAAATTGTTAATCCAATGACTAATAGAAGATAGACACAGCTTACAAAATATGTAAACAGGCGGTATATTGGTTTCCCTTTCACTCTGAATATTATGAGAATGAATAATACGGTTCCCAAACTGATTAGAAATGGATATGGAAAGAAATGAACCATCATTTACCAGATTTTTTCCGGGTAATAATTAAGCTGAACCAGCCAACTGCCAACCCGGAAATGGTTTATTTAGGAGTAAACCTTAATTTGAGGCCAGAAAATCAAGCGCATATTGAGCGTCCACGTATCGTTCATTCAAAGTATACGCTTTCATGAATTCTGAATAGGCACCCTCTTTATCACCCTGCCGATAATGAGCCCATCCCATCCAAAGTCGTGCCTCCTCAGAATTGGGAGTGACATTTATTGCATCTTTGGCTAATGCCAGCAGGTCATCATGTCCGAAGGGAGTTGAAATAAGCGATGAATGGACCAAATTGGTATCGAAGCATCCTCTGGGGTAAGCCTAAATTCCTGGCTTTATCATACGCAGTGGCTGCTTCACCGTATCGATCGAAATAAACCAAATTTGAACCCAGGTTAAACCAGTTATATGAGTTTAATGGTTCCTGGTTAGTAGCTAATAGTGCATCATCCAACGCACGCTGCCTGTTTTTATCCACATCCCAGTCATCGCCCAGGATCGACTTTACTAGTTCTTCTTTATCGGGTGGGTAGATCATAACAAAAACATGGTTAAAAGATTGCCAATTCTTTTCCAATTCCGAATAACCAATGACCATATCCGGTCCATAGTAAGTATCCTGGGCAATAAACGTTTGGGTTACATCATTATATCCATTAATAAACAAATAATGACCAGCCCAGTGATCATCCCCAGGCCAGTATTGTTTAGTACTGATGGAATGACTCCTCTATCATGACAGGGATACCATTCGCGATCAGGGTTTTAAGAATGGATGTATTACCTCCAACCCTGTATTCAATATTCAGCCATCCGGCATAATTCCTGACAAAATATACGAGTTCTTCGACATTCACGTTTCGGTCTTCAGGTTTGGGTTTTAATACATCAGCTACACTCTGTTGATTGCCATCCCAGGCTGAAATATCGTAGGTATTCACATAAAGAGGCAGGACCACAATTATTCATCGTCTGCTTTTCATATTTTGGCGGTTGAAGGATGGCTGAGGAAGGTAAGGAAGTCGGTGTGGAGTTGGCGGCAAAGGTGTTGAAGATACTAGTGGAGTGGGTGTAGGTGATAATAATCTCGTAGGTTCCGAAGTCCTCGTAGCGAAGTCTTCAGGAGAATGTAATGGAGTAGGGACTGCGTGAATCGGATTTAACACCCCGCGCATATATACCGAAGCCAGTTCCACCCGCCAACTAAGTCGCTCATGAATGGGGGGAATAAAATACATAATGATGATCATCGCTAATGCAGAGATCATCCCTGAAAGTACTTGAAACCATTTTTTATGCAACATGCGCGTAATTGTACCATGCCTAAAAACGCGAATCTTCAAATCAGATAAATTAGGTATGATTTCCATCTGATATAATGGACGCCATGAAATATCATATTTGGACCGAAGGCTGCCAGATGAATGTGGCAGATTCCCATAGGGTATCCTCTGCCCTGGAACAATTGGGGTATGACTCCGTTCGTACACCTGAGGACGCAGATGTGATCGTTCTGAACACCTGCGTTGTCCGCCAGTCTGCCGAAAACAAAGCCTACGGAAGGTTAACCTCCATCAGGCCGCTAAAAAATAGTAATCCGAATCTGGTGATCAACCTGATGGGATGCCTGGTCGGGGTGAAAAATAATCCGGTTTTACAAAAGAAATTCCCTTATGTGGATGTATTTTCACCTCCATCAGATCCAGGACCTCTAATTGAATATTTACTGCAAAAGAATCATCAAAAAACAATTGACCAGGAGACTTCAGATCGATTTGCGATCATGGACGAAGAGTACCCGATGCCCGGTTTCGATCACTCAGACCAGGTAACTGCGTTCCTGCCTGTTGTCCTGGGTTGTTCACATGCTTGTACATACTGTGTGATCCCCTACAAACGGGGAGTGGAAGA
This sequence comes from uncultured Chloroflexia bacterium, assembly GCA_963827895.1. GTDB lineage: Bacteria > Chloroflexota > Anaerolineae > Anaerolineales > Anaerolineaceae > PNON01. The sequence goes on from CAWHCY010000005.1 coordinate 285,064, forward strand.
GAGTCGTCCATTTGATCAAATTCTGCATGAGGCAAATAACCTGGTAACAAACGGTGTAAAAGAGATCACGCTTCTGGGGCAGATTGTTGACCGGTATGGCAAAGACCTCCCACCAGGGCAAGACCTCCCGGCGTTATTAAGGGAGATGCATGAGATCGAAGGGTTGGAAAGGATCCGTTTCCTTACTTCCCATCCTAACTGGATGACAGATGAATTATTGGATATAGTTGCCCAGTATCCAAAGATTTGCCCACATATTGAAGTACCAGTCCAGGCTGGCGATGATGAAGTATTACATAACATGCACCGGGGGTACACCGCTGAGGATTACCGCTGTTTGATCCGGCGAATCAGGGAGAAGATTCCCGGTGTATCCATAGCGACAGATATTATTGTAGGCTTTCCCGGTGAGGGTGATGATCAGTTTCAACATACCTACGATCTACTTGAAGAACTGCGGTTGGATGTGATTCACCTGGCCAGGTATTCACCACGACCGAACACGGTAGCTACTCGTCAGATGCGCGACGATGTTCCGGAAAAGGAAAAGATGCGCCGTTTTAGGCTGTTGGAAGAACAACAGGAGCGAATTGTCACTGAGATCCATGACGCATACCTGGGAAGGAAAGTGCCGGTTTTGTTCGAAGAGAAAGTGAAGGATCGCTGGAGAGGCAGAACAGAAACGAATAAACTAGTCTTTGTTGAAACAGATTCCGAATTGCGGGGCAAACTACTGCCGGTAACCATCATCCGGACAGGTCCATGGTCCATGCTTGGAAAACTAGAAAAATAACCAGATGAAGAAAAATAGAATTCGGACGATAGCAATCGGGATTTTTATTCACAAGCAGCGACTGCTGGTGTTTGAAGGTTTCGACCAGGTGAAGAACAAATCATTCTTTCGTCCGCTGGGTGGAGGAATTAAGTTCGGAGAAACTGGCGCCGAAGCGTTACAGCGTGAAATATTGGAAGAGATCGGATATCAGATTGAGGACACGCGTTACCTAGGTTTGATTGAGAACAGGTTTATGCTCAGGGGAGATCCAGGCCACGAGATAGTGCTGGTTTATTCTGGTAAATTTGCCAATGATGAAATATATACCAAAATGAATTTTCTGGGTCACGAAGATGACGGTTCTGAGATCAATGTCAAGTGGGTGGATATTTCGTATTTTAGAGAAAATCCGGGTCTATTAGTTCCTTCCGAATTGATGGATTTTCTTACAAAAATCCCCGAATAAAAACCGAATTCATTATCCACTTGAGTGATTCTGGAAATATGCACACAGGTCATTTATTGGACAATTCATACAATCAGGTTTTGAAGGATGGCACAATTCCCTTCCCAACCTGATGATATTCAAGTGTGCAGCATAATATGAGTCTGGTGGAAACGCGTTCTCAAGGTATAAGTGGGCTGATGTAACATCAATATTTTGAGGACGCAAGCCCAACCGGCCAGTAACACGGTAAATGTGTGTATCAACAGGAAAAGCAGGCATATCCAGCGAAAACTGCAGCACAATGGCAGCGGTTTTTGGTCCGACCCCGTTGAATTTCAACAACCACCGCCTGGCTTCGTCCCGTGGCAGCTCTTTCAGGAAATCCAGATTCAATTCACCCCGTTCGTGGTGAATTTCACCCAATACCTTTTGAATACGGGGACCTTTCTGATTGGCTAATCCGGCAATTCTGATCGCTTCGATCACCAATCCAGGTTCGGCAGTTTCCACTTCTTCCCAGGATGGAAATCGCTGCTTTAGAGAATTAAATGCCCGATCCCTGTTTACATCATTTGTATTCTGTGAAAGGATCGTGGATACCAATTCATCCACCGGGCTAAGTGCCTGGCGCCACTGCGGTTCACCGAAATGGGTCAACAATCTGTGATGAATTTCAATAGCGAAATCCCGGTTTTCTGGGCTGTCATTAATCATCTTATTGAAAAAGTCGGTCTGTATTCACCGATCTGTAATTTTGCAAAATTGTAAATTTTCCGCGGACCGAACTTCCGTAAAGCCTCACACTCTGAAGAGGTAAGAGCACCGAGCTGCCTTAATATTTCCAAAGATACAAGCGGGCGGGCACGTTCGTCAGCGTCACCATCAGCTATTTTCAACGCGATTCCCAAACCCGGTGAGCCCGGTTCGATCGCTCCCGGCATTACCCCCAGACACTGATACCCTTCAGCTCCGGCTTTGGAGACAATTTTATGGTTTGATAGACCCATTATGAGGGTGTCAAATTTCCCGGGTCCAGCAATCATATTGGGGTGATTTCTCATTGCAGAGGTCAGGCGTTCACAGGCAGATGCACGGGCAGGAGGAAGATCATCCGGTTGGCATAGTTTTGCGAATGCAAAAGCTGCATTCTTTAACGGAACTGCAAAATTTGGTGCAGAGCAACCATCAATCCCAATCACAATACTTTCTTCTGGAGTGGCTGTCATTTCAGAAAAGGTTTTTAAAATTTCCTGTTGGACCGGATTATCCATGGACAAATAATTCGTTGTTTCAGCCCCGATCATGCGGGCATATCCCAGCATCCCGGTATGCTTCCCGGAACACATATGCCTTATAGGCGTCGGTTTTTCTCCCCTTTTGTTCATTTCGATCCATGTTTCACTGTTTTGTGGCGTGTGGGTACCACATTGCAGCATCTTTTCCTCAAGGCCCATTTTCTGGTGCATCCTGGTGATGATACTTACATGCTCATCTGTACCAGTGTGCGATGCACAAAAAGCTGCAATTTCCTCTTCCGTCAAACCGTAAAACTCAGCACCCTTATTTTCCATAAATGGGATTGCCTGGAAAGGTTTGGCTGAAGAACGCAGATATGTAATTGATTCTGGATCTCCCCAACTTGCCAATAGCTCACCCTGGTTATTAACAACAGCAAATGCACCTGAATGGATGGATTCCACCAGATCTCCGCGAGTGGCTTCGAATATTGGTTTATATTCAATTGATCTCATAACGGGAATTACTCCTCAGGTTCAACAATGGAAGTGCGGAAACTGCGTGTGTATAGGTGGTTTAAACCCCAGCGTAGTCTTTGCATATATTGCGCTGTTTTCTCAGAAGAAAAAGTAAATGATTTAAGCAGCTCTGGAAGCATACTTTCAATTTCACCGACAGGATCAGAGGAATTCTTAAGATATTCCACCCGTTTCTTTATTTCTGTGAGAAACATAACCTGACGCCGGATGTCCTCATAAGTGACTAATCCATTTCGACCACCAACAAAAAAGAATTCACGATATGGAGGAGTAAGCAATAATTGAAGATTATCCATCCAGTCATCCAATGCTGCATAACTTAAAAAAGGTGGTTGCTGATTGACGACAAGATCACCAAGAAAAATCACCTTATCATCAGGTATGACCACCCAAATGGATCCGGAATTTGGTCCTGACCTAGTCTCGAGAAGAATCGGTTTACTACCCCAATAAATATTTACACTATCCGTAAAAGATATTTCGGGAGGATTCCAGCGAATACTGCCCAAATTGGAAACCTGTTCCCATTCCGAGCCTGTTTCAGAACCCTGAGCTTTGAATGTATTGGGTCGATTTCTAAATACCTGAGCCATATTCTCATGTCCAACCACTGTGCATTCCATGGAACGGACACCCAGTGTACGGTCCGGGTGAGCATCCAAATTGATCAGTAGCCGGTCAATTCCACCGCCTAAATTTAATAAAGTAGAACGCCAAAGACGTGTGTCATCTAATTTAAGTGGAGCATCAATTAAGATTAAACCGTGTGGAGCGTTGATCGCACCAAGAGTTGTACCTGTATAAGACGTTTCAATAAAGATATCCTGAGAAATTTCCTGCATCAGTTCTCCATCGATCAGTTTTTCAATTCCGTTGATTTATTCATATTTGCTTTGATTGGCAAACTAAAGAAAAAACAACTTCCTTTTCCTTGTGTGCTTTCCACCCAAATATTTCCACCATGGCCAGCAACTGCCAAACGGCAAAAAGCTAATCCCAAACCCATACCTTTAGCTGAACCAGACATCTTTAAGCGAGAGAATTTATCAAAAACCCTTTCCTGATCTTCCACAGGAATGCCAGGTCCATCATCCATAACCCAGAATTGGATAGCCCCGTCACTGGTCTTTGCCCCAATTTCGATATTAGCAGAAACTGACGAAAATTTCGACGCATTCTCAGCGAGATTAACAAAAACTCGACGGATCATATCCGGATCCACACTAATTGTTTCCAAATTTGTTTGGATCTTTAGAGCTAATTGTTGAGATTTTGATTCAAGTGTGGGCTGGATGATATCAACCACTTCTTTGATCAGAGTGTTCGGATTGACATCTTTTAGGTTAACAATCGATTGCCCTGCTTCCAGTCGATAAGTGTCAAGTAGTGAATTGAGCAATCTCTGGATACGGTCCGACGACCTCATGGCAATATTCAGCAAGCTTGCTGTAGTCTCATCATTTTCTCCGTTCTCAAGTGATGAGAGTATATCCAAACTGGCTGTGACGTTGGCCAGTGGCGACCTAAGATCGTGGTATATCATCGCTATCAAGTCATTACGGAGGGAATCAAGATCCACCCTCTCAGATATATCCCTTAATATCCATTGAATACTATTTGCTCCATAATATTCAATTCTTCGGGCATACACCTGGACTGGAATTTCCCGCCCATCCTGTGTCCGGATATCGGATTCATAGGTAATAGCTCCGGAAGAAGGCAAGTTATTATAGTTTTCGCCAAGTTTTTCACTATTTAAAGTATGAACATCTTGAATATTTTTATCCTGCAATTGGGCAGAATTATATTTAGTAACTCTACTGGACTGCCGGTTGGCTTCGATGATCTTTCCATCCAGGTTGGTAATCAGGATCGGATCAATATTATCTTCAAATAATTCCATATACCGTAGATTGGTAGCCTGGATTTGTTCGAATAATTGTGCATTTCGCACAGCAGTTCCAGCCAGACTACCAAAAGCATTTAATAAGATCAAGGATTCCTGCTCAAATCCTTCAGATTTTGGGTTGATCGCCTCAAGTACTCCAATTATTTTTGCTTCAGCTCGCAGAGGGGCACAGGCAAATGATTCAATTTCAAAACCTGGAATACGGTCTGCATCTTCAAGAAAGGCTTCATTGGCAATAATTGCTTTTCCATCAATTGCAACCCGACCAGCAATTCCTTTTCCCAATGGAATACGGGTCCCCACTAATTTGACCGCATTCTCACCGGTAGCAGCTCGAATCTCAAGTTCTTTGAGGGCTGTATCCACCAACCCAAAAGCAACAACTTCGACTTGCAGAGCTTCTTTGGTGTGTTCAAGCAAGCGCTGTAGTACTTCGTTCAAATGCAAGGATGAGTTTATAGCGATCGCATTATCGATCAAGGCAGTCATCACCCTGGCACGCTTATCACTTTCCGCGTATAAACGTGCATTCAATGAAGCTATACCTGCAATATCCCCGATGGATTGAAGCAGGCTCATATGATCAGCATTAAAGAAGCCAATCTGCGGGTGAACAACTGTAAGAACCCCAACAAGCTTCTGGTGCGCTAATAACGGGACACAAAGTGCACTTTTTGACCCGCTTCGATTCGTCTCATCATCCGGACGTCGCAGCCAGCGGGTATCCTGTCTCGTATCGTTTACAAGTACAGCTTTATGATGCCTGACAACCCAGCCTGCCATACCTTTTTCAACGGTTTCACGCAGCTGCTGAACAGTATGGGTATAAATTTTCTCGCCATAAATAATGGCAGCATCAACAGGTCTACCACTCTCATTTAAAATTACGATACTTCCACGTTCAGCTCCGACATTGTGGATTGAAAGAGTTAGAATCTTCTTTAGAAGTGGATGAAGTTCTATCTCATTAGCCAATTCCCGGCTAATGTTATAAAGCAATTCGAGGGAGGTTTTCGAGTTATTCTCAAGCATAAGATTCATAGATTAATAATACTTTACATCATTTTTCATATTAATGAAAATGGTTTAATCAATGTCTTTGATAATTCCGTTTTGATGAATACAGCCCAAATCAATTTTCATCCCATTTACCTGATAATAAGAGATAATTTTGAAATTAATAATTGCTGAATATATAAATACGGTTCGATATTCGAATTGAGATTTCATCACTCATTTTCTTGTTGGATCAATTCCGAAAGTGGAGTCATTGGGTATTTTCGAACAGCATCGCAACGATCACAATCCACACGATCACACAGGAAGGATAAAGGATCCTCTGCAATCGCGGATTTCACCGCATGGATTAGAAAGTTCAATGGGATCGCCTGGATCAAGCAATTATCAAGGGAGACATTTCTGGTGACACTTTCAAGCATGGGTGCGATGGTATTAAACCCATCAGAACAGCCTGGAAATCCGGGGCATTCGACAATTCCTTCACCAGTTAATGCCCAACGCACAAACTGTCGCCTACCTGCCAGTTTTTCTGCATAATGAATAGACGTATTGACGGTGTGATCCACACCCAATAGTAAAATCCATCCCTTGGAATTGCTTAATTGTTCTATCGGAGCAAAAGGATCCAATAATGATTGAGCTTGAATGGCTTTTTCCATATTCATCGCGGCAAAAGATAATATTGGGTGAGATGACCGTACTACTTTTGGCATCTGGCGAAATCTTTCAGCAAGAACTCCAATGAGAGGATCAACCGGCATTTCGGGATGATAGATTTCCGCCATTAGGTTCAAGTCAGGGTTACTTCCATATGTCATTCCATTATCTGGAGGTCCATCGTTCGGGATGATCATTGTTTTATATGTGAAAGATGGAAACATGACTTGATGGGACATAGCAATTAAAGCGCCGATGATTGTTTCAGCACCACCCCGTACTTCTCCGAATGAGGAGAGCGAACCATGCACAATAATCGGTGAATCATATGGTATTTGTAAATTGACTAATGCAGTAGTAATTTCCCGGTATGAAAGCATATCTTCCTTCCGTGGAATATTGTTAGGATAATTTTATACTACAACCTAATAACTACGAATTATAGTATTTAAAACTGATAAACACTTGATTCAATTATTACATCTTTATTAATGACAAACAGGCGGTTCAGTTGCCGAATTATGAGCGTTCAAAATTAATCCGAGGTAAGGAGAAGGATCGAGGGTGTTTTGAATGTTTAATTCATTCAGGTATTTTCCTTGCCCATTATCCTTAACAATTGAAAAATGAAGATGCACACCAACCGGATTTTGCGGGTCACCAGAATAATTCCCCTGGTAACCGAGAAGCTTCCCTGCTTCTACAAATTTTTCTGTGGTACCTGGAGGAAAATCAGTCGCGATAAAGGATTGTCCTTCTTGATCCGCGAGATGTGTGTAGTAGATCCAAATTTGACGACCAGGATGGATTGGATCATCCGGGACACGAATGATCAGGCTCGATTTCCAATCAGCCTGCCTCGTAAGATATCCATCTGAAGCTGAATATACAGGTACGAAACCGGGTTCATTTCCACCAAATATATCAATCCCCTGGTGGCGATGTCCAAGTTTGAACGAGTCATCCCATAAATAACCGATAAACCCATTAGTCGGAAGTAGGAATGGTGCATCTCCACACCTTTCCAATGCAGTGATAGACCATTCAGAATATTGTTCCGGGTGATTAATCCATAATCGAACCCGGACACTACGTGTAATGGTTGAGCGGTAGCGTAAGAAACCTGTAACAAGTAATCCTAAAAGAATGCCGCTTACGATCAGCGTGACGAAGATTTTATTTTTTGTCATATGAATTTTGCTCAGATTATACCTGCCTGACAGAAGTTAATAAAGTTCTGACATTTTGATAATACATCTCTTATGTCTGGAAGTTATTATAAGGTCATCAAACAAATAAATCATACCGAAATGGTATAAGGAGAAAAAACATGCGTTACTATATTGCACCTCATAACTTTAGGCCCCATTGGGCATCGACATCCCTCCCTGAGAGACTGCGTTGGATGGATGATCGGAATGAATTTTCGTTTGTACCGGTGGATATCAAAGAGAATTCGGATATGTATGTCCTTAGCGCGCTTGTTCCCGGTTTGAAAGCAGATGACATAACAATTTCACTTGAACAGGAAGTCTTAACAGTGGAAGGTAATTTGAATTACGAAAGGGAAGAAGACGGAACCTACCTTGTATCCGAAAGACCTAGCGGTTCTTTTAAAAGATCATTCAAACTACCGAGCGCAATCGATGCCGAAAAAATCTCCGCAAAATTGACCGATGGCATTCTGGTCGTAGAAATTCCTAAATCTGAATCGAGTCAATCTCGCATTATTAAAGTTATATAAAACAATAAAAAGAATAAAATCGATCAGGGTACTCTTATGGAGTACCCTGATCAGCATTTAACTGAAAAGTACATGTATTGCTATCTGCTTGACGAAGGGTATCTTATTCATTAAGATATAGTTACAGATAAAGGTGAGGCTATGAAAGAACATATTTTGATAATTGAAGACGATGAAGCAATCCTCCGTATTTTGAGGCGGGGTTTATCTTTCGAATCATATCAGGTGGATACAGCAGTAGATGGGCAGGAAGGTCTGCTAAAAGCAAGGGAATTACACCCGGATTTGATCATTTTAGATTGGATGCTTCCAGGTATGGATGGTTTGGAAGTTTGTCGCCGTTTAAGGTCTGCCGGACCCATTCCTATACTGATGTTGACTGCCAAAGATACTATTCGTGATCGCGTTCAAGGTTTGGATGCAGGTGCAGACGATTACCTGGTAAAACCATTTGAATTGGATGAATTACTTGCCAGGATACGTGCACTCTTACGGAGAACGCAGCCTGAAAGGATCCCTGTTTTAACTTTTGCAGATCTTTCTCTGGACACTTCTTCCCGTCTGGCTACTCGTAACGGAAGAGAGATCCAATTGACAGCAAAAGAATACGATCTCCTTGAGTTATTTCTGCGGCACCCCAGACAGGTGCTTACCAGGGAGGTAATCTTTGACAGGGTATGGGGTTATGACTTTGGCGGAGAATCAAATGTCTTGGATGTTTATATTCGCTATCTAAGGCAAAAACTGGTTGTAGGAGATGAACAACAATTGATCCACACAGCTCGAGGTGTGGGTTATGTCTTACGCGAAATGCCCTGATGTCGCTTCGCTACCAGCTTACTTTACTTTACTCCCTATTAGCCGGGTTCATCCTACTCATATATGGTCTGGGTGTATATACCCTTGTCAGTGTGATGCTGATAGATCAAATTGATATTTCATTAACTAGTACCGCCCAGGAATTGATTTCGAACACCCGGATGAACTCATTGGATGAGGTTGAGATCAGCCGTATTCCTTCTCTGGATGCCACCTCAACTATCTATGTTCAAATCTGGGACAGTAAAAGCCGATTAAAAATTTCCTCAACCAATATTTCCCGGTTGGGAAAATCACTCGATTCAGAAGGGTTAAAAGTACAGCGGCCAATATTCCGGGATACAACACTTAATGAAACCTCGTTGCGTGTTCTAAGCGTTCCATTAGAGGTTGATGGACGGAAAATGGCTGTTTTACAAGTAGGCACAAACAGGGGAATTGTGGATTTGCTTCAAAAAATATTGATCTCTGTTTTGGGAATTGTAATGGTTATTTCAGTTACCCTGGCGGGATTGGCGGGTTGGTTGGGTACCGGGCAGGTGCTTACACCTCTTGAAAAAGTGACCCTGGCCGCAATGAACATTACCAATGCAGATGACCTCTCACGGCGGATACCAAATCCGGGTAAAGATAAAAATGAGATCGGTGTATTAATCGATGCTTTTAACCAGACCCTGGACCGGTTGGAATTTCTTTTTAATCGCCAAAAGAGGTTTATGGCTGATGTTAGTCATGAGTTGCGTACTCCGTTAACAGTGATCAAGGGGAATGTGGGTCTACTAAGGATGATGAAAGAGCCGGATGAAGAATCACTCTCCAGCATCGAAACGGAAGTGGACAGACTTACGCGTATGGTTGGAGATCTGTTACTGCTCGCGCAGGCAGAAGCAGGCAAGCTGGAATTGAACTTACAACCGGTCGAATTGGACACAGTGTTATTGGAAGTGTTACAACAGGCGAAAATACTCGCTGGCAGTCGGATTGCTTTAAAACTGACTGAAATCGATCAAATCCAGGTAATTGGCGACCGTGATAGATTAAAACAAGTGTTTATTAACCTGCTTGCCAATGCTGTAAAATATACCCCACAAGGTGGGATTGTATTTGTAGCAATTAAAAAAGTAGGTGAGCAGGTCCAAACAGTGATCGAAGATACCGGACCAGGCATCCCTGCTAAAGATTTGCCGCACATCTTTGAACGATTTTATCGAGGAGATAAAGCCCGCACCCGTTCTTCAGATGGCAGCAGCTTCGGTTTAGGTTTATCCATAGCATATTGGATCATTAAAAACCACAATGGAAGGATCGAAGTAAAATCCAAAGAAGGATCAGGTACAACCTTTTCAATTTGGCTGCCGTTGGCGAGATGAACCAAATCCGAATAAACTTAAAGAAATTATTCCTTTGTGTATGAATTTGGTTCTATAAGTTAACAATTTGTTAGGTTTTTTCACAATTCGTCCCTTCATATATATGGAGGCGGTAACCTGATATTCGTGATGGAATTCGGTCGGAATATTGACTCTGCTCCCAATTCCTGATAGACTCCGTCTTCGCTGTGTCAGGGTATTTCTATGCATACCTTGCCTAGAGGCGGTGCATTTGGTATAATGCACTCCGCGATAAAAGGTTATTTAACATTCGAACGCCGACGTAGCTCAATCGGCTGAGCAACCGCCTTGTAAGTGGTAGGTTATGGGTTCGATTCCCATCGTCGGCTCACGTTGTAAGCAAGCGGTCGGTGCAACGAATAGTTCTTTGATCGCAAAAAAAGCTCGGGCGGTTACCCAAGTGGCCAAAGGGGACTGACTGTAAATCAGTTGTCAGACGACTTCGGAGGTTCAAATCCTTCACCGCCCACTGGGTCACATACCTACGGAATACTGGCCAGAGGGCTGATTCTGAGGTAACAGCAAGCCCTCATAGCTCAGTTGGTAGAGCGCGTTCTTGGTAAGAACGAGGTCATGGGTTCGAATCCCATTGAGGGCTCATGCTGATGTAATTAACTATTATGTCTTGTAAGGAGAAGGAAAATGGCGAAGCAAAAATTTGATCGGTCGAAGCCGCACTTGAATGTAGGGACCATGGGGCACATAGACCATGGGAAAACCACTTTGACCGCGGCGATCACCAAATACAGCCAGATGAAAGGTTTGGCTGAGTTCAAAGCATATGATCAGATCGATAACGCACCTGAAGAGAAAGCGCGCGGAATCACGATCAATATTGCACACGTGGAATACCAGACCGAGAAACGGCACTATGCACACGTCGACATGCCGGGACACCGTGACTACATCAAGAACATGATCACGGGAGCCGCGCAGGTGGATGGAGCGATCCTGGTAGTGGCAGCACCGGATGGACCGATGCCGCAGACGAAAGAGCACGTACTGTTGGCGCGCCAGGTGGAAGTACCGAGCATCGTCGTGTACCTGAACAAGATCGACCAGATGAACGATCCCGAATTGTTGGAACTGGTGGAACTGGAACTGCGCGAAATGCTGACCAGCTACAAATTCCCAGGGGACACAGTCCCGATCGTACGCGGATCAGCGTTGCAGGCATTGGAAAGCAAGAGCACAGATCCGGAAGCACCCGAATACGCGAGCATCAAAGAACTGCTGCGTGTGGTGGATGAATACATACCTGAACCAGTACGCGCCATGGACAAACCGTTCATGATGCCGGTGGAAGATGTCTTCTCGATCAAAGGCCGTGGGACAGTGGTGACAGGTCGTGTGGACCGTGGCAAGATCAAAGTCGGCGAACCGGTGGAGATCGTTGGACTGCAGGAAAAGACCCGCAACTCAGTGGTGACCGGTGTGGAAATGTTCCATAAATTATTGGATGAAGGAATGGCTGGAGACAACCTGGGCTTACTGCTGCGCGGAGTTGAGCGTGGAGACGTGGAGCGCGGACAGGTCATTGCCAAACCGGGATCCATCACCCCGCACAAGAAATTCATGAGCGAAGTGTACGTATTGAGAAAAGACGAAGGTGGACGGCACAAAGCATTCTTCACCGGATACCGTCCGCAGTTCTACATTCGGACCATGGACGTCACTGGAAACATCAAGCTACCGGATGGTGTTGAAATGGTCATGCCGGGAGACAATGTCAACCTGGAAGTGGAATTGATCATCCCTGTAGCATTGGAGCAGGGTTCAAAGTTTGCTATTCGCGAAGGTGGTCTGACGGTTGGTGCCGGTGTGATCACTAAAATACTGGACTAAAGGAGCAGTAGTGTCCGTAATCGGGCATTACAATTGATTATAAAATGGCATCAAAAAAGAAAGACGTCCGACCAGTAATAACACTGGCTTGCTCTGAGTGCAAAGAGCGAAACTATACTTCCGAAAAAAACAGGCGCAATGACCCCGGACGTATGGAACTGCAGAAATATTGTTCACGTTGCAAGAAACACACAACGCACCGTGAAACAAAGTAGGCTAAATATGTTACAGATCAGCGGAGTATCTATTTCCGCTGATCGATAAAATAGGCCAGTAGCTCAATTGGCAGAGTGCCTGTCTCCAAAACAGGAGGTTGAGGGTTCGATTCCTTCCTGGCCTGCCAAGTAAAGCGAACGCCGTCTTTAAGGGCGGCGTTTTACCCGTAATATCCCTCCCTGAGGGCATTAAGGAGATTGTAGTGGCAGAAAAAATCGAAAAAGCGAAAGCACCAAATGTCCTTCAGCGGTATTATCGTGAGACCATGGGAGAGATCCGCAAAGTAAACTGGCCTACAACAAAAGAAGCTTTACATTTAACACGGATAGTATTAATTGTGCTTCTCGTTATGGCTGCGATATTAGGCCTTTTGGATTACGTGTTTTCGCAGATCATCGGATTGATCCTTGCCTAATAAGGTCTCTTTAAACGGAAAGTAGGAGTCTACAGCAAATGGACGCGCAGGAAGAACAAGAATTCGAAGAACCGAAGGAATCAGAAGCTTCTGATGAAGTAAAGAAATCAGAAGGTCCTGGCGCGCCCCTGAGCATGGATACTCCGGGTGCACCAGAACTGACCATCCAACAATCCATTGAAGAAGCAGGTGATACCCGCGCCTGGTATGTCATCCATTGCTATTCAGGGTATGAAAATAAAGTCCGTCATAATCTTGAACAACGTATTGAAACCATGGGGATGAAAGACAAGATCTTTGATGTTGTCATCCCGACCCAGGAAGAGATCGAAGTAAAAGATGGAAAACGAAAAACTGTAGAGCGCCACGTTTTTCCGGGTTATGTGCTGGTAAACATGATCCTTACGGAAGACTCATGGTATGTTGTACGCAATACCCCGGGAGTAACCGGTTTTGTTGGTATGGGAAATGTACCTACACCATTACGGTCAGATGAAGTATCACAGATTCTCCGCCGTATGGAAGCTGAAACTCCTGTAGTTAAGGTAACATTCAAGGTAGGTGAACGCGTCCGAATCGTAGATGGTCCGTTCAATGATTTCAGAGGTAATGTTTCAGAAATTGATATGGAACGAACAAAAGTCCGGGTAATGGTCAATTTCTTCGGTAGAGAAACGCCAGTTGAGTTGGACTTTTTACAGGTGGAACGAGCGTAATTTATTATTTGGTATTATCGATCCCTGAGGGATCGTAACAGGTGGAAGGATGAACCTCGAATCATCCGTTATGACCACAAAGGAGAAAAAAAGTGGCAAAGAAAATTAAAGCAATCGTAAAGTTGAATATTACTGCGGGAAAAGCAAATCCAGCACCCCCGATCGGTCCTGCCCTCGCAGGTCACGGGTTGAATATTATGGCTTTCTGCAAAGAGTATAATGCCCGCACCAATAACAAAACGGGTGAAATAATTCCTGCAGAGATCACTATATTTTCTGATGGTTCCTTTACATTCGTATTAAAATCATCCCCGGCAGCAGTTCTTTTACGAAAAGCTGCAGGAATCGAAAAAGGTTCCGCAGAACCCAACCGGACCAAGGTTGGTAAAGTCACTCGAGCTCAACTCCGCGAAATAGCAGAGCTTAAAGCTAAAGATATGAATTCCTTTGATATTGAAGCTTCCATGCGTCAAATCGAAGGAACTGCCCTGAATATGGGCTTGACAGTCGAAAATTAACCCCTGTGGGAGGGTTTTCTGAACCCGCCTGAACCACCTAGGAGAAAAAATGGCAAAACACGGTAAGAAATACCTGGCTGCGAAAGCCAAAATCGATGCTGATAAAGCATATTTACCAGTTGAAGCAGTTAGTCTGGTAAAAGAAACATCCACAACAAAATTTGATGCAACTGTCGAAGTCCACATGCGTATGGGTTTGGACCCACGCCAGGCAGACCAGATGGTGCGTGATGTCGTCGTACTTCCTCATGGACTAGGAAAAACTGTCCGGGTGCTCGTTTTTGCACAAGGCGAAGCTGCAACTTTAGCTCTAGCAGCTGGCGCAGATTATATTTGTGATAATGACGAAATGGTCAACAAAATATTAGGCGGTTGGACTGACTTTGATGTCGCCATGGCCACGCCTGATATGATGGGTAAAGTTGGTAAACTCGGCCGAGTTTTGGGTCCGCGTGGTTTAATGCCAAATCCAAAAGCTGGAACTGTTGCCCCAGGTGAGGATCTGCCGCGTGTCATTCAGGAAGCAAAAGCTGGACGTGTTGAATTCCGACTGGATAAAACTGCGAACATACATGCTCCCATCGGAAAAGTATCTTTTGAAAGCACCAAGCTTTTTGATAACCTGGCTGCCCTGATGAATGCGATCAAGAAGGCCAAGCCATCAGCGTCAAAAGGTATCTATATTAAACATATTACGGTTACATCTACCATGGGACCCGGCATCAAGTTGGATACCATGGCTGCCCAATCGATGACAGAAGTTGGGGAATAAAGTATAATACGGTTAATTGAATAATATACTTCGCCGCAGACAGCCGGTGCCTGTTCAGATAATGCAACAGGCTTAATGAAATACCAGCCGAGGTGAGGACTTAAGAAACAATCCTATTTGAATTGTTATTGGTCTTTGCCCGATGGAAAATTATCAGGCAAAGATTTTTTATTTTATATCAGGAAGGAGGTGAAATACATTGGCTTTCAGTAAAAAACATAAAGGTGAAATGCAAGAACAATACAATACCTGGTTGAAGAAAAGTCAGGCATTGATCATGGTCGAGTATTCTGGTTTGGATATGAAGGGAATCAATGCCATTCGAGCAAAAGCTCGTGATGCAGGTGGAGAATTCCATGTAGTGAAGAATACATTACTTTCAAATGTGTTCAAAGCGCAGAATATTGCAATTGATGAAAAACTACTCTCAGGTTCCACTGCGGTGGGTTTTGCATTCAATGATGCGCCAGCAATGGCAAAGGCAATGACCGATTTCGTAAAAGGTAATGAGGTCTTTAAGGTTAAAGGCGGTTACCTCGGAAATCAGACAATGAACGCTTCACAGATCAAGGCTTTGGCTGATCTACCGCCGCTGCCAGTGATGCGTGCAAAACTACTTGGACTGCTGCAGACTCCTGCCAGTCAACTTGTTCGAACACTTGCTGAACCTGCTCGCGGGTTGGCATCAGTGGTCAGAGCGTATTCTGAAAAGGGTGCGTAATCATTCATATGAGAATCGAAAATCGAGAATAGAAAATCGAGGATCGATAATAATTAAATTATCAAAATTGTAAGGAGAAATTGAAATGGCTGATTTAGCTAAACTCGTAGATGCATTAAGCGCCCTGTCCGTTTTGGAAGCCGCTGAACTGGTTAAACAACTGGAAGAAAAATGGGGCGTCTCCGCTGCTGCCCCTGTAGCCGTAGCCGCTGCCGGCGCTGTTGGTGGTGCTGCTGCTGAACCGGTGGAAGAAAAGACTGAATTTGATGTCATTATTAAAGATCCCGGTGCCAAGAAGATCGAAGTCATCAAGGTTATTCGTCAACTTACGAACCTTGGACTTGTCGAAGCCAAGAATATGGCCGAAACAGCTGGTGCTAAAGTGCTTGCTGGCGTTACCAAGGATGCTGCTGCCGATGGTAAGAGCAAATTGGAAGCTGCCGGTGCAACCATTGAAGTTGCATAAGCTTTAATAATTTGCTGGAAATTTACATCCTGCCCGCAAAGCAGGATGTTTTTATTTAGTATAAAAATTGCTTCAAGTTGTAGTAAATTTATATTAAATATAAATAATGGCGATAGTTATTGTTATTATTGGAAGAGTGTTACAGGATATAATTAATCTAAATCTTAATATTGAAGGTGAAAATTGATCGCGATCATGGAAAACTTTTCTCCAGTAATTCAAGCTCTGATTGCTGGTATTTTTACATGGGGAGTGACAGCATTAGGGGCATCGTTTGTATTCTTTAATAAGAAAGTCAACCATAAATTACTGGTAGGAATGCTTGGCTTTGCGGCAGGCGTGATGATTGCTGCGAGCTGTTGGAGCCTGCTTATACCATCCATTGAGCTCTCTGAAGAACTGGGTTTGGTAACCTGGGGTCCCCCCGTTATTGGTTTTATTTTGGGAGGACTCTTCCTTTTCCTGATAGATAAGATCCTTCCCCACCTGCATCTTGGATTTGACATGGCAGAATCAGAGGGTATCAAAACCTCCTGGCAGCGATCGGTTTTGCTGGTGCTCGCGATCACAATGCATAACATACCGGAAGGATTAGCCGTGGGTGTGGCATTTGGGGCGGTTGCTGCCGGGTTGCCTTCATCAACAATGGCAGGAGCGATTGCCCTGGCAATAGGGATAGGACTGCAGAATTTCCCTGAAGGGATGGCAGTATCAGTTCCACTTCGTGGTGAAGGTCTTTCGCGAATGAAGAGTTTTATGTATGGACAGGCCTCTGCAATTGTAGAACCAATTGCAGCAGTGATCGGGGCTCTGACCGTTATCTCAATGCGTTTTATTTTGCCGTATGCGTTATCTTTCGCGGCTGGAGCAATGATCTATGTAGTAGTTGAGGAACTTATTCCTGAATCACAGCGTGGAGAAAGCACAGATATTGCCACGACAGGAGCGATGATCGGTTTTGCTGTGATGATGGTGCTGGATGTAGCTTTAGGTTAAGCAGCAGTCGGCATCCGGCGAACAACCATTAATACCTTCCCTTGAACCTGGACGGTCTTAGGGTCTTCTATGATGATGGGCTGCATGGTTTTATTCGCGGGTTGAAGACGAACTCTTCCTCCCTCGAGATAAAAATATTTAAGAGTGGTTTCGTCCTTATCCAACAACCAGACCGCGACCATTTCGCCATTTTTAGCTTCACGTGCTTTTTTCATAATGATCACATCACCATCATTCACCATGGCATCGATCATGGAGTCTCCCTGAACTTCCAATGCAAAGATCTCTTCCATTTTTTCACGTTGAGGCAGCATACTGCGGGCAATGTCAATGACGGATTCAGGGTCAAAATAACTCAGATCTGATGCTGGAACAGGTACTGGCAAACCAGCAACTATCCTACCCACAATGGGTATACGGATCAGATCCTCAATTTTGTCCACGATCGGTGCCACTCCATCGTCGATCATTTTATTGAATGCATCCTTGAGCATCGTTATTCCACGGGATATATTTTTCTCACGCTTGATATATCCCCATTTCTCCAATTGGTCCAGGTAATAATTGACGACTGAAGTCGATGAGATGTTGGTTTCTTCGCATATTTCTCGAATGGACGGTGGATACCTGAATTGCTTCTGGTAGCTTTCCATGAAAGCCAGGATCTTTGTATGTCTTGGTCCGATACCTTGTGATCGTTTAGCCATTAATTCCTCCATCCACAATATTACTGTACATTTGTGCTAAATTATTTATACACGAACATTCGTTCTGTGTCAAGCGGGATAGGGTAGGATTTATTAATGCTTCCGTATAATTGATCAACCGAAAAAATGGTAAGATAGTGATTGGTTCATCAAACCTGCATGGTGGACACGATAATTGGAGAATGAGATAAAATACCCTTAGCGATTCTTAAGGTCAAGGAGAATTTGTGAAATTTACGAAAATTTGTGTCCTAGGTTTGGGGTATATCGGTCTTCCCACATCCAGTACGTTTGCTTCCAGGAAAATCCACGTCAGTGGTGTCGATGTAAATGAAAAAGTGATCGATTCTTTGCAACGGGGCGAATTGCATATCATTGAAGCCGGACTGCAGCCGTTAATGCTAGAGGCAATAAATACTGGTTTTCTCTCTTTTTCCCAAAAAGTATCTGCAGCTGATGCGTTTATCATTGCAGTTCCCACACCTTTTAAAGAAGGCAAGCTAGCGGATATGAAATTTGTGGTTTCAGCTGCGGAATCGATTCTCCCGCATTTGAACAAAGGCAACCTGGTTGTTCTGGAATCAACCTCACCTCCACGGACAACTGTCGACCTGGTTGCACCAATTTTGGAACGATCCGGTTTGAAAGCGGGAATTGATTTCTTCCTGGCTTATTCTCCTGAACGGGTTTTGCCCGGACAAATCTTACGGGAATTGATTGAAAATGCCCGAGTTATTGGTGGAGTTAATAGAGAATCAGCTGAAGCTGGGAGAGACTTGTATGCAACTTTCGTTAAAGGTGACATTATACTGACAGATGCCACAACAGCGGAGATGGTCAAATTAATGGAAAATACCTACCGGGATATCAATATTGCTGCTGCCAATGAATTCTCCCGGCTGGCTGATCGGTTTGGAATTGATATTTGGGAGGCGATCAGCCTGGCTAATCGGCATCCACGGGTAAAAATACTCAACCCCGGTCCGGGAGTTGGCGGCCATTGTATCAGTGTGGACCCCTGGTTTTTAGTGGAATCAGCTCCAGATATTACCTCATTGATCAACTCTTCCAGAAAGGTCAACGATTCTCAGCCTAATTTTGTAGTGGACTGGATTGAACGCAAGCTGGGTAATTTATCCGGAAAGCAGATATGTGTATTGGGTTTGACCTATAAACCCGATGTCGATGATTTCAGGGAAAGCCCGGCAATCGACGTGGTTAAGTTCTTAACCTCGAAAGGCGCTGATGTAAAAGGATACGATCCATTTACTATGCGTGAACAATTAGATGGAATTAACCCGACCAGGGATCTTTCAAATGCTCTTAAAAACGCAGATGTGGCTGTCATATTGGTACCCCATGAAGAGATAAGAAAACTCGATCCATCCGATTTTTCTAAGTATCCCAAAATGCAAGTAATATTTGATACTGTGAACGTGACTGGTAATTCAAAATGGAGTTCTACTCCAATTAAAATATATAGGTTGGGATCAAATAAACCTGAATGAGCGGGAAAATGAGTCAAAAACGTCTAAAGGTTTTATCAGTGTTGGGCACCAGACCAGAAGCAGTTAAACTGGCGCCAGTGATCCGGGCTTTACAATCTCATCCTGAAATCGAATCATCCATTTGTATCACTGCGCAACATCGTGAGATGCTGGATCAGGTGCTGCAAGTATTTGATATCCACCCTGATTTTGATTTGAATCTGATGCGGCCGGACCAGACTCTAGCAGAATTGACTGCGGCTCTCTTTACTCACCTTGACCCTGTTCTGGTAGAAAAGAAACCGGATTGGGTCTTCGTTCAGGGTGATACGACTACCGTCATGGCCGCCGCAGTGAATGCCTTTTACCGACAGATCAGGGTCGGTCATGTAGAAGCAGGATTGCGAACTTTTGATAAATGGCAGCCATTTCCCGAGGAAATCAACCGCCGGATTGCCGGGACAGTTGCTGATCTCCATTTTGCACCAACAACTTTGAATAAATCGAACCTATTAAAAGAGGGAGTTCCCGAAGAAAAAATAGTTATCACGGGTAATCCGGTCATTGACGCGGTACGCTGGATCTCTGCTCAGCCTGCGCCTGATGATATTACAAAGTTACTGAGTGATCTCGAAGTGGGTTCCGGGAAGACTAATAGATTGGTATTGATTACAGCCCATAGAAGGGAAAATTTTGGCCAACCAATTGAACAAATTTGTACGGCGATTAACCACCTGGCGGATGAATATGCGGGAAAAGTTAAATTTGTTTACCCGGTTCATCTAAACCCCAATGTTCAACAACCTGTATACAGAATGCTGAGTCAAAATTCTAATATTACCTTGCTCCCACCTTTGGATTATCTTCCCCTTGTTCACTTAATGCGCAGTTCGACGTTGGTTCTAACCGATTCCGGTGGAATTCAAGAAGAAGCACCCGGATTTGGAATTCCAACCCTGGTATTGCGTGATGTGACCGAAAGGCCGGAGGGAGTAGATGCTGGAGTATTGCAATTGGTGGGAACAGATACTGACCGAATCGTCAACACCGTACATTCATTATTGGATAATCGTGATGCATATCAGAAAATGGCAAGAGCAGTGAACCCATTTGGTGATGGCCATTCAGCCGACCGGATCGTTCAAGCCTTGATCGATTATGAAAACCGGCACCCCAAGAAATGACCCCTAATCCTCAAAAGATCATCGGAATTATTCCTAATGTCCATGGGGTCGGTGGACCTGCTTCGTTTAATGAAAAGCTTGGAAATGGATTGCGAAAGCTGGGGGTTGAAGTCACATATGACCTGGCCACCCCTAACCTGACATCTGTATTAGTCATCGCCGGAACCAGGCAATTGAGGTTGCTGTCCGGATTAAAGAAAAAAGGGATTCCGATCATTCAACGGTTGGATGGTATGAATTGGGTTCACCGTAAAAGGTATACCAGTTTACGTTATTATCTGCGGTCGGAAGTGAACAATTGGATCCTTCGCGAGATCCGATCCAAATATGCGAGTAGCGTGATCTATCAGAGTGAATTCTCACGGGATTTTTGGAACCGTACATATGGAAGTAATTCATCTCCAAATTGTGTAATCCTTAATGGTGTTGATCTGGAACAATTTTGTCCCTCCGATTCCCCAACATTAGTTCATGATGGGTTAAATGTAATTGCTGTGGAGGGTCATATCAAGAATGGTCTTGAACTGGGTTTGGCTAATGTCATCCAGGCATTGAATATTTATTCAACGCACTCACTCAATGTTGTGCATTTGTTTGTTGCAGGTGAAGTTCCTAATGAAATCAGGATCAAGTTGGCTGAGAGTAAGAATATTGAAATTACCTGGGGAGGAGTGATATCCAGGCTGGAAATAGCTGAGCAGTTGAGGAAGGCTGACCTATTCTTTTCCGCAGAGCTGAATCCGCCTTGCCCGAACTCAGTGATCGAAGCTATGGCAAGTGGATTGCCGGTGGCATCGTTTGAAAGCGGTGCAATTCGTGAATTAGTATCTGAAGATTGTGGAATTATTTCACCTTATGGTGGAAACATTTGGAATATGGAACCTGCAAATGCAGAATTGATGGCAGATATGTTATCTGGTAAGTTGCATAATCGGATTTTGTTGGGTAAGAATGCCCGAGCACGTACGGTCCAAATGTTCGGATTGGATCAAATGGTTGATAAATATTTGGATGTCCTGGCACCTTGATATGACTGATATTTTCACTGGACGACTGGCTATTCAACAACGGGTCTTCCCATTTTACCGAGCGCCTTTTTTTTCTTCATTGGCAGGATATTGCCCTGCTGGAATGGAACTATTCGCGGGAATGCCAAGACCTAGTGAAGCAATCGATACAGCGGACCATTTGGATGCAGGTCGTTATATTCAAACCCAAAACATTCATTTACTAAAAGGATCATTATATACCTGCCTGCAGCCGGGTTTTCTCAACTGGCTTGAGGAATTTCAACCTGATGTTTTGATCGTTGAAGCGAATCCGCGCTACCTTTCCACACCTGATGCTGTTCGCTGGATGCATGCACGAAACCATCCGGTGATCGGTTGGGGTCTGGGTGCACCGCCTATGCAAGGCCTGTTTTCTGGAAACAGAATTCAAACCCGAAAGAAATTTATCAACCAGCTCGATGCAATGATTGCATACAGCCAGCAGGGAGCAGATGAGTATGCAGCTAGCGGATTCCCAAAGTCAAAAATATTCATTGCTCCAAATTCTGCTGCTTTCAAACCATTATCAGCTCCTGATGATAAGCCAGATAATTGGACCGGTAAACCGCATATTTTATTCGTCGGTCGGCTGCAGGCTCGCAAACGGTTGGATCTGCTTTTTACTGCCTGCGCTCTTTTACCAAAGGCAACCCAACCTGAAATCACGATAGTAGGTGATGGTCCAGACAGGGAGCAAATCGAAAAAGCTGCTGAAGCTGCTTACCCGGGAGTGATATTTGCGGGAACAAAAACTGGAAAAGACCTTGTTCCATATTATCAAAAAGCAGATCTTTTTGTGCTGCCTGGAACCGGTGGTCTTGCTGTTCAACAAGCCATGTCGTATGGCGTACCGGTTATTGTGGCAGCCGGGGATGGCACTCAAAGCCAACTGGTCAGACCAGAAAATGGTTGGATCGTTGTTCCTGATAATCTGGACGATCTCACAAAGACGCTTCGGACTGCTCTTTCTGATCCATTGGACCTACGTAAAAAAGGGCTGGAATCTTATCGGATCGTGCGGGATGAGATCAATATCGAAAAGATGGTCGAGGTATTCATTTCAGCCATTCATTCTGTGTGCAAACTATGAGAATCTTGATCATTGCTGATGGTAGGTCTGCCACCACCCGCAGTTGGATCAAGGGTTTGTTCCCTTATCAGGATGAGATCCATCTGATCACAACCTATCCGTGCGAGATGATGGAAGGGATAAAGAGCCTCATATTCCTTCCACTGGCTTTCAGCCAAATCGGCCGAAAACAGGCAATATCAGAAGAACCAGCATCGATTCCGAATACTGAAAAGTCCATGGTTGGGAAAACTATCTCGAGATTTAGAAAAGCATTCCTGGCTGCCCGATATACTCTCGGACCCCTCAGTTTAATCAATACCGCAAGAAGATACAAAGAAATAATTGAATCTATCAAACCGGATCTGATCCATGCTTTAAGGATTCCTTTTGAAGGCATGCTCGCGGCTTATACACCACCAGCCATTCCATTGATCATTTCCACATGGGGAAATGATTTTACCCTGCATGCAGAGAAAACACCATTCATGAAGAAAGCCACTCGAAAAGCAGTTCGGCGAGCCGATGGGTTCATGGCAGACTGTCAACGTGATATTCGCCTGGCACACGGTTGGGGACTGCGGAGAAATATCCCCACCATGTTTGCTCCCGGTTCAGGCGGGTTGGATTTGGAACTGATCCGGCGTAAAATGAACGGCAAAATCGAACGGGAGCATGCGGTCATTAATCCGCGGGGGATCCGGCCTGTTTATGTGCGCAATGATCTTTTTTTCGAATCATTGCCCATCGTACTGAAAGAATATCCCAATTTACCGGTCTATAACGCTGCCATGCAGGGTGAACACGATGCGGAGAATTGGAAACGGACTTTCAATTTACCTGACAATGTACAACTCCTACCCGCAATGCCTCAGGAACAATTATGGGATTACAGTTTAAAGTCTAGGGTGGTTGTTTCCGCGGCTATTCACGATGGAACCCCAAATTCGGTTCTAGAAAGTATGGCTTTAGGCTGTCTTCCTGTTGTGGGTAACATAGAATCCTTGCGGGAATGGATCGTTGATGGAGAAAATGGATTATTGGTGAATCCCGAAGACCCCTCATCCATCGCCACCGGGATTCTCAGAGCACTTAGAGATGATGAACTATTCTCCCGGGCTCAGCATATCAATTCCAGGCTAATACAAGAGAAAGCTGATCGGGCGAAAGTTATGCCTGAAGTTCATGCCTTTTATATAAAAGTCTCCGGTATTAAGACTAATTAAAATTGATATCATTCAAATTGAATACCGGTCCGTCCTGACAGGCTAATTTATACCCTTTTACTGTTTTTACAGCACAAATCCCACATTCTGCAATGGCAGCGCAAGGCATACTGGTAAATATTAATACTTGAATGTCCCCCCGTGGGATTTTTGAGGAAGTTGACTGTAAGATTTCGTTTAGCTCCTGAATTTTAAAGGAAGGCACATCCATCGCAATGTAATCTGCCCATGTGAAAAGATCATCCAGGTGATCCAGCTTTGTTAATTCAACGTGCGCTGGTATGTCCCGGGCGATGACCGGATTGGAAATAAAATCTCCAGCCATTACAATATCTACATTTTGGTTAAAGGTATGATTGACCAACGCCATTAACCGGTTGGGATTATCATCGAATCCAACCAGGGCAAGACGCTTAAGCATCGCCGGCGGGCTAAAACCTTGTCCGAGAGGTCCACGAAACGTGATCTCTTGCCCGGGATACCAATTTGGCGGAGCTGGCGATCCAATGGATATTTCATTATTACTAGAGCTTTCAATGAAGAGGGTGAATGGGATTTGATTATCTTGCTCGAATCTTGAGGAAACAGCAAGGTATTGACCAGGTACAAATACAAGCGGTTGCTCAGCTTTCAAAGCAATAGCAGGTAAACCGAAGCGCTGACTAACCTGATGGACAACTGCGTTTTGAGTTTTCATTATATTTAATTGTAGGAGAGGAATTGGCCATTGTCAAAACTACAGTAGTGTTTACTGGTTAAAGAGAAGAACTATACCCACAAGTGATACAACCACTCCTCCAACCGCTCGGAAACTGAGCTTTTCTCCACGCAATGCAATGATTGGCAGTATGAACAATGGACTGGTGGATAATAGTGTTTGGGCAATGGCAACCGGTGCAAATTGGATGGATACCTGCTGCAGCCATATAGCCGTATAGGTCCCTAATAACCCTACAATTACCACCATGCGTAACAGCTTCCAGGTGGAATTTCGACTGCCTGCCTCATCCTTTCTCAGCCAAATAAAAGCCGTCTTTTTCTTCAAAATGATCACGGCAGCCAAATAGATTATTCCCGCCAGGAGACGGATAATGGACGTTTGCAGTGCGGATATGGTGACTCCCTGTGCTGTCATGGCATAACGGGAAATGACTGCGCCAACTGCTTGTGCGAGTGCAGCGATTACCGCAAATTGAATTCCCTTTTTATAATTGATCTGTATATTTTCTTCCCATGTTTGTTCTTCAGTAATGACCCATGCTATACCAGCGATGGTGATCACAATTCCCAGCCAACCGGTAAGGGAGATGGATTCCCCCATAAAAATCCAGGCAAGAGCCCCTGTCATGGGAGGAGCCAACATTCCCAGCAGTAAGGCAAAACGGGATCCCAGGTGATTCAGCGATTCGAAATATGCAGTATCACCCACTCCAATCCCGACAATCCCGGAGATGGTTAACAATCCAATTGTAGTAATTGGCATCACCAGTGCATGTTCCCGCAGCAGCAGGGTGGTAACCAGCATCAACCCGACCGCCATGCTGCCTTTGACCAGGTTAAGCTCGACAGGTGGGATGCTTTTGCCCAGGTTGCGAAAAATGATGGCTGAGATCGCCCATAGTAATGCGGAAATCAGAGCTGCTATGCCGCCTGTTATTAATGGTGAAATCCCCTGAGAAATACTTAACAATGGAACTCCTGAATTGGAATTAGTGCAAAATTATAGCACAAGAACATTGATATCTATCTAGGATGTATTGAGAACGAATGCCGAAATTCAACGCTCTTATCATTGTCGGATTTCACTGCGCTCTATCCGACCTACGACTCCTTTTTATCTACGATAGTGCATTATCGAGATATGAATTATTTATACTGCTATTTATTCCAGTGTATAATTTAAGAAAATTTACTCTAACGGAGATATCGATGAGCGAAGGGAAAATCAGAGTCTTAATTGCAAAACCGGGTCTGGATGGTCATGATCGTGGAGCGAAAGTAATTGCACGTGCCTTGCGGGATGCCGGAATGGAAGTAATTTACACAGGTCTGAGGCAGACACCCGAAATGATAGCCGAAGCCGCCCTTCAGGAAGATGTAAATGCAGTGGGTTTGTCCATTCTTTCCGGAGCGCACATGGCATTGGTCCCAAGAGTTGTGGAATTACTCCGAAAACAGGGTCAGGAAAATGTAGCCCTGTTTCTAGGTGGAATCATACCTGAAGAGGATATTCCTGCCCTCATGGAAATGGGAGTGGCTGCCATTTATGGACCTGGCACTTCCACCCAGGTGGTTACTGAAGCGATCAAAAAGGTGGTTGAGCAGCAGGCTGCTTAAACAAATCTCATGCGTCAAAATATTGATCCACAACAATTAGCCGCCAGCATTCTAGCAGGCGATCGGCTTTCTCTAGCGCGTGCCTGTACAGAAATTGAAAATGACACCAGCACAGGGGAGCAGACCCTATCCATACTATTTCCAAATAGTGGCAAAGCCCAGCTGGTTGGTGTAACTGGTTCCCCCGGCACTGGAAAATCCTCCCTCGTTAATCAACTGGCTTATTGTTACCGTAAGCTGCATCCTGATGCAAAAGTAGCAGTGATCGCCGTGGATCCGACCAGCCCTTTCACAGGGGGAGCAGTTTTGGGTGACCGGGTTAGAATGCGGGATCTGGCCGGGGACGATCATGTATTTATTCGCTCCATGGCCACCAGAGGTGCCCTGGGAGGCATTTCAAGGCAGACCACTGCTCTGGCCCTTCTATTCGATTGTGCCGGGTACGAGCTGGTCTTTATTGAAACTGTAGGTGCTGGACAGAGTGAGGTGGATATTGTCCGCCTGGCACATACGACCATCGTTGTGGAAGCTCCGGGGTTGGGTGACGAGATTCAAGCAATAAAAGCCGGAATCCTGGAAATCGCGGATATTTTAGTTATCAACAAGGCTGACCATCCTGGCGTGGAATCAACGGAACGGGCTCTTAAAATGATGCTCGAAATGGCAAAGGATAGGGTACGAGTGTATCCAAATTCCCATAATTCTGGCCTGGATTTTGAAAGATCTGATCTGAATCAAAATTCTCCGGAAGTTTGGATGCCTTCCGTTCTGCGCACAATTGCCATTGAAAAGAAGGGGATAGTAGAAGTCGTTGAGGAGATCTCCAGGCATCGTGAATGGTTAAAGCTAAATGGGAATTGGGGAGTGAAAGAACGGCAGCGAATCCAGATGGATATCGTAAATATGTTGACAGATCACCTGTATGAACGGTGGCTCCAGCACAATACGTCTGAGCTTTTAGAAGAAAAAATTAATCAGGTAGTAGAACGCAAAGTATCACCTTATCAGGCAGTCTCTGATTTGTTAGATTAAATTATGCAGTGTTTATCAATGAATATCCCATATACGGAGGACATTCATTGATAAACTACTGGAATAACGTATAATAACTCCATTCGGATTTATTCATCGAGCAGGGAATTATCCCCACCTATCAGGTGTTTTATAGTATTGGAGCAATCATATGGAACGAACATTAATTAAAGAACTGCGCGGTCAGGTTGGTAAAGAAGTCAAGATCAAAGGCTGGCTACAGAAACTGCGCGACCAAAAAAAGATGCAATTCCTGGTGGTGAGAGATCACACCGGTGCTGTACAGGTCGTTTTTGAAAAGGCTGCGAATGAAGAATTGGCATCAACCATCTCGGGGATTACAACCGAAAGCGCGATCGAAATTACCGGCCTGGTGATCGATAACCCGGTGGTTAAATTGGGTGGTTTGGAAATGCAATTGAAGACCATTTGGGTTGAAAGCCTGGCAGATTCTCCGCTTCCGCTGGATCCCTTTGCAGAGACCCTTCCGGAAATAGACTACCGGTTGGATTGGCGTTACCTGGATTTGCGCCGGCCTGAAATGGCTCTGATCTTTAGAGTGCAAACTACTGCTGAAATGGCTATGCGGGAATATTGGATCAAGGATGGGTTCAGAGAGATGCATTCACCCAAGATCATGGGAACTCCCAGCGAAAGCGGTGCTGAGCTCTTTGAAGTGCAGTATTTTGAACGGAAAGCATTTTTATCCCAGTCTCCGCAGTTCTACAAGCAGATGGCCATGGCTGCCGGATATGACAAGGTTTTTGAGATCGGCCCGGTATTTCGTGCTGACCCCAGTTTTACCTCCCGACATATGACAGAATTCACCGGTGTGGATGTAGAGATCAGTTGGATCGACAGCCACGATGATGTGATGAAGTTCCACGAAGAGTGGCTGGCTTATGTATACAAACGGGTAAAAGAACTCCATGGGGACGAGATTAAAGAGCGCTTAGGGATTGATATTGTTGTTCCAGCCACGCCATTCCCCCGCTTAACCATGAGTGAAGCTTATGCCATATTGAAAGCACAGGATTATGCTCTTCCCCCTGAACGTAAAGGCGATATTGATCCGGGTGGAGAACGCCTGCTTGGCAAGCATGTCAAGGAAAAATATGGTAATGATTTTGTGTTCGTCACAGATTGGCCGATTGCTGTCCGACCTTTCTACCACATGCGTTATGAGGATAATCCTCAGATCACCAAGAGCTTCGATCTTTTAGGTAATGGACTTGAGATCACGACCGGGGCTCAGCGCGAGCACCGAATCGATATCTTACTCAAGCAGGCAAAAGAGAAAGGTCTTTCACCCGAACCCATACAATTCTATCTGGATTTCTTCCGGTATGGCTGCCCACCGCATGGAGGATTTGGCATGGGTTTGAATCGGTTACTGATGGTTTTGCTTGGATTAAATAATGTTCGTGAAGCTACTTACTTGTTCCGCGGTCCAAACAGGTTAAGTCCGTAGAATTTGTAACAAATACAAACGAACCAGGAGTTACTTATGATCTATGGCAAAAATATCCGTTTTAGAGCATCAGAAAAAAGCGATATTCCACAATGGGTGGAGTGGCTGAATGATCCGGATGTGATCAAAGGACTTCAAATGCCTCATCCTTTAGGATTGGAGGATGAAAATACCTGGTTTGAAGCCATGATGAAACGACCTATGGAAGAACATATCCTTGTGATCGAAGTGAAGGAATCCAAAGGCTGGCATATGATCGGGAATATAGGTTTTGACCATGTGGATTGGTTAAATGCAAGTGCTGAAATGGGTATCTTTATCGGTAATAAGGCATTCTGGGATAAAGGTTTTGGTACTGATTCTGTTCACCTGATGCTAAAATACGGTTTTGAGTCCTTGAATTTTCATCGGATATGGTTGAGGGTATACGCAACAAATGAGAGGGCTATTCGCTGTTATGAAAAAGCTGGTTTTGTCCATGAAGGAGCATTTCGTGAAGGTGAATACAGGCACGGCAAGTATATAGACGTCAACATCATGAGTGTGTTACGAAGTGAGTGGAAAATTGACATGGCTCATGAAGTATAAATGTTAATTAATTAATAACCTCAAGCAACCTGCTTTACGGCAGGTTGTTTTATTACATAATTGTGACTTTATATCCAGTAAAGTCTGGAAGATTTATTATTACAACATGACATCTACCCATAGCTATATCCATTGGATTTATATTACAATAAGATGGAAGATGAGAATAAGGTATACCGACCAAGGAGGTCTAGGATGATCGATGCCCGGCATGATGTTGGAATGTATGGTGATATCAAGTTGTATGCTGGAACTTCCAGCCCGGAGTTATCGCAGGCTGTCGCTTCCTATTTGAATAAGCCATTATGCGGGCGCGATATTATCAGCTTCCCAAATGATAACCTTTTCGTGAAGCTGCATAGCTCGGTGAGGGGTCAGGATTGTTACGTGGTACAGACAACTTCTGTGCCGGTCCATAGAAATTTAATGGAAATGTTGATCCTCATTCAAACTTTAAGACTGGATTCTGCCGCCCGTATCACTGCTGTAGTCCCATATCTTTGCTATGCGCGTTCAGATAAAAAGGATCAACCCAGAATTCCAATTACTGCCCGCTTGGTCGCAGATATGATCGAAATTGCCGGTGCAGATCGTTATATCACCCTTGATCTACATGCCGGTCAAATACAAGGATTTTTCTCCATTCCCGGAGATGTGCTTTCTGCTTTTCATATTCTTGCAGATTATTTATTTGAAATAAAAAATAATCTTGTCAACCCTGTGATACTAACAGCTGACCTGGGATTTGCTAAAAAAGCCCGGGATTTTGCCGCTCACCTTGATTCACCTATGGCTTTCATTGAAAAACGACGCAGTGGAAACGATGCAAAATCGCAGGCAATGACAATTATTGGTGATGTCGATGGTAAAGATGTGATCCTGGTGGATGATGAAATCGATACCGGTGGATCGATGGTTCAGGCTGTAAATATAGCCAAAGATCATGGTGCTCGAGATATCTACATGGTATTTATCCACCCAGGACTAAACGCGAATGCAGCAGAACGCCTGTCAGATCTGCCAGTGAAGGAATTCATTACCACTGATACTATTCCCATTCCTGAAACCAAGAAGAAATTGTTTGGGAACCGATTAAAGATCCTTTCAGTCGCTCCATTATTGGGAGAGGTGATCTGCCGGGCACACGAAGGACGGAGTGTCGGCGAAATGTTCAATGAGTAATCTGAAAAATGCCTGAGTCACCAGAAGTAGAGACAATTGTACGCAACCTGCGGGAAGGCACCGCGGGTTGCTTTGCATTACCAGGACTGACAATCTCAGGAATTAAATTATTCTGGTCTAAAACCCTGATGGAAACTTCAGCCGAGAAATTAGAGGAGATTCTTCCAGGCCAGGTGGTCAAAGATGTAAAAAGAAGGGCAAAATACCTGATAATTCCACTCAGCAGGCATACGATTCTAATACACCTGCGTATGTCAGGAGATCTGATTACATGTGCAGATGATATAAATTCGGAATTAAAGCATATTCGTTTTGAATTGGAATTTCTTGAAGGCGGAAGGTTATTATTCAACGACCCGCGGAAATTTGGACGAATCTGGGTGGTTGAAGACCCGCAAACCATTTTGGGGAAGCTTGGACCTGAACCTTTGGACGAATCATTTACAGCAGAAGAATTTTACAGTCTATTACACAGTAAAAAACGCATGATCAAATCCCTGCTGCTTGACCAAAGTTTTATAGCTGGACTGGGTAATATTTATACAGATGAATCCCTTCATCAGGCCGGTATTCATCCGTTGACAATCTCTAAAAACCTGAACCTTCAAACCTCGAAAAAACTGCTCGAATCAATCCGACAAGTCTTGAAGGCTGGAATTCAACGAAACGGTTCAAGTATCGATTGGGTCTATCGGGGCGGCGAATATCAGAATAATTTCAGGGTGTACGGGCGAACCGGACAAGCGTGCAAAGTCTGTGGTTCCATCATAGAAAGAATAGTTGTTGGCCAAAGGGGAACTCATTTGTGCCCAAAATGCCAGGTGATTTATATATCAGGAGAAAAGGATTAGGAAAATGGACTGTCAATTTTGTGGATCAGAAATTCCTGCAAAAAGTACAAAATGCCCCAGGTGTGGTGCTAATCAGAATTTGGATGCAGCCATACCACCACCCTCGCCTTATTATAATGAGGTCATCCCACCAATACCTCCTGAAGTAATTGCCCCTGAAGAAGTTGTTCCACCGACTCCCCCTCTAGTTCCAGTTACTCCACTGAGTTTCATCCCGCCTGCATCTATTAAAACCGACCGCTCCATGTTTGCACTCATTGCACTTATCCTCGGAATTGTAGGTATTCCATTCGCATTTATTTTATGGGGCTGTGCATTACCTCTTAACGCGATAGGCGTATTCCTTGCCTGGATGGGATTAAAATCAGATCGACGGAAAATGGCGATTGTAGCAATGGTCCTAAATATTGGAACGATCGTCGCTGTGATCATCGTTATCATTGCATTTGCTGGCCTAATGGCTTACGGAATATTCCAGGGAAATTAGAAATATTATTTAGTTTTACGAAAAATAATACCATCCATGAGGGTGGTATTATTATTGCAATTATATGGATGATCACCTGAGTAAAGGTTAATTTATTGTTTAATTCTAAAGAACCTAAACCATCATCCGGAAATCAAATTGAACTTGGCGGATTCACAAGACGTCAAATGAATACTTTGATTATCCTGACTGTGATGACCATAGCTGTATTGAGCGGGTTGGGCTTTACTGTTGCGAAAAGCATCAATGGCAATCCATATCCCATATCTCCAACTCTCAATCCCACTTTGCTTACACCACTCGCATTGCCTACCTTTCCCGCTACCTGGACGCCAGAAGCATCTCCTACCAATTATCCAATTGAGCCAACCAGTACCCCTGTACCAACGAATACGTTACTTCCAAGCTTTACCCCTTATCCAACCCTACCAGTTATTTCAACCATCTCTCCACAGGACGGAAACGGGTCACCAGCAATAATTGGGACATCGGTGGCCGGCCGCCCATTGGAAGTATATCGTTTTGGGATAGGACCTTCTAACCGTATGATCGTCGCAGATATCCATGGCGGAAATGAATGGAATACTGCCACTCTTGCTGATCAACTAATTGAATATCTTCGTAAAAACCCTGATGTTGTACCACCAGAAGATTCCTTATATATTTTGCGAACATTAAACCCAGATGGATTGGCAAGGTTTCTAGGGTTGGATGGCAGAGTGAATGAAAATGGAGTGGACCTTAACCGCAATTGGGATGCTGATTGGAAGGCTGAATGGGATCGAGGTGGTTGTTGGGATTATCGGAAAACGACAGCAGGTCCCTACCCCAATTCTGAACCGGAAACCCAGGCATTGATCAATTTCTTATTATCTACTCCAATGGATGCTTTGATCAGCTATCATAGCGCTGCTCTGGGTGTTTTTGCTGGTGGAATTCCTCCAGATCCTAATTCCATTCGATTGGCAAAGCAGATCGCTGATGTCACTGATTACCCATATCCACCTGTTTATACTGGCTGCATCTATACAGGTGCACTTGTAGATTGGACTTCTGTTCAAGGAATTCCATCTGTCGATCTCGAATTAACAAATCATCTGGATACTGATTTTGATATAAATCTAAAGGTGCTAAAAGTGTTGTTGAATTTTGCCAGGGAATAGATAACTGTTAGCGAGGCGAGTACACCACTTAGTGAAAACTGATTAGTTATACGGGCTTCCAGATCTGATACAATGCCAGGTTGCCTTCCTTACCATCACTATAAAAAGAATCTATAACACTAAATCCGTTGGCTTCTGCGTACTGACTCAATTCAGCTTCTGTAAAGAGATGAACATAGCGGTAACCTGTCTTTCCTTCTTCAGCGCGCCAGTCCAACAAAGTATCACCAGGATCTAGCCATGATTGAGATAAACCAATCGTTTCCCAGGGAATTACCCTATTGGCAAGTTTTGTACTATTCATGAATTGCCATTGTGAATGAATAAATAGACCATCTTCTGTGATCAATCTCCTGATCGATTGAAAAATAGTATTACGTAATTCAATTCCTGGTATATGATGCATGACTGCAAAAGAGACTATGTGGTTAAAAGCATTATTGGAAAATGGTGCAGACCAATTTTTAGATGTGATATCCTTAACAAGGAATGAAGGAGAAAATCTAGCTGTTGGTGATGTCATTCTGCTGAAATCGAGTAATGCCGGGGAGCTATCAATGCCAGTATATTTTCCGTCATATAATGTGGTACTCAAAAACCTGGCTAATTCCCCATTACCGCAGCCAATGTCCAGTATCGAAGTTTTGTCATTTGTGGTCGGTTCCAGAATGTAATCTGCTATTATCTTTTTGACACCTGGTTGTACAGAGAACCGGGTTTTCGAAAATGAAGCTGAAAAGGTTTGGTAGAATTGGAAATTGAGATCAATAAGCTTTTTGATAATCTGGTTATCCAAAAGTTCACCCCGGTTATGCCACTGTGAGTTTATTGATTATAGACGAAAAATACATACTTATTGGTAAGTATATTCACTTTATTGGATTGGATTTGAATGGTCGAACCAACAAATTGGCTGGAAGCACGTAAATATACACCGGAAAAGCTGGAGCAAGCTCGAACGATCATGGATGAGATTCGTTCCGGTAGCCCGGTAAGCGAAGCGGTGCGGAGACATCCACTACCAGGAGGTGGCGGCCATGTAGCCAAGCATGTACTGGTACATTTATACCGGGAATTGGTTGATTCCGGGGAATGGGAAGAAGACCCGGAATTATTACTGCGGATTAGGATGAAACCTGTACGCACGTTATCCGGTGTTACAACAGTCACAGTGCTTACAAAACCTTATCCTTGCCCGGGAAAATGTATTTTTTGCCCGACGGAAGAGTGCGAACCAAAAAGTTATTTATCTGATGAACCTGGAGCCCGCCGAGCCCTTCAGAACAATTTTGACCCATTTGCGCAGGTCACCAGCCGATTGCAAGCGTTAAAGGCAGTAGGGCATCCAACTGAAAAGATCGAGCTATTGATCCTCGGCGGTACATTTACAGCATATCGAAAAAATTATCAGGCCTGGTTTGTATACCGATGTTTTCAAGCCTTGAATCAGGAGGAGATCTCCTCTTTGCCTGACACTGATGTGACTGATAGGGATGGGATTCCTCAATACCAACCTGACAAGTTTAGTGAAGTCCCACCACTGAATGAGACAGTAAATAAACTATCATTGGAACATGAAATTAATATCACCTCCAAACGGCGAAATGTTGGGCTGGTATTTGAAACTCGACCGGACGAGATTTCCTATTCAGAAATTGCCTGGCTGAGATCTCTAGGAGCAACAAAACTGCAAATGGGCGCTCAATCGTTGGATGACCACATATTGGAAATCAATAAACGGGGTCATACTGTCGAACAAACAGTTCAAGCAATGCTGCGGCTCAGATCAGCAGGTTTCAAAATTGTTTTACACTGGATGCCAAACCTGTTGGGAGCTACCCCTGAAAGTGATGTTCGTGATTTTCAAAAACTTTGGGGGGACATAAATAGAAATGGTGGGTTATGCCCGGATGAGATAAAAATATATCCTACCCAACTACTTAAGAATAGCGAGTTATATGAATACTATTTAAGGGGGGAATATCATCCATATGAGGAATCGACTTTGATCAACCTCCTGGCAGATGTAAAGAGTACGATTCCTGAATACTGTCGAGTCAATAGGGTGATCAGAGATATACCCAGTACAAATGTGGTCGAAGGAAATAAAAGGACCAGTCTTCGACAGGATGCGGTGCTTGAGATGCAGCGGAGAGGTCAACACTGCCAGTGTATACGATGCAGGGAGATCCGCAGCGAAATTGTGAACGAGAGCGAGCTTTCTATATCCGACCTAGTGTATGAGCCAAGCCGGAAAACAGGAGAGCCAGGATCAATTGAACATTTTATCTCTTATGTTAATCAGCAGAATCAGATTGCTGGATATTTACGGCTTTCCTTACCTGATCATATCCCACCAGAGCGGGACAAAGAGCTCCCAGACCTGATCGATGCGGCAATAATCCGTGAAGTACATGTATATGGTCAATCACTGGCTGTTGGTGTCGAGAAAACCGGTTCTGCCCAACATATTGGTTTGGGAACTCGGTTGATCCTGGAAGCTGTTGAGAAAGCCCGATCAGCAGGATATAAACACCTGGCTGTAATATCGGCAATTGGTACGCGGGAATATTATCGAAAACGCGGATTCACTTATGGATCTCAATATCAGGTAATGGATATATAAAAATCTTTAAATTCAACCTGTTTCCCAGTTGTATTTTTTCGGCATATTGTTATTATTTTAGGTGAGTTGATTTGATATGGGTAAAGTATCAAACTTTTTTTGGGTAATAACCCTCATAACAATTACGTCATGTTCCAAAGGTCCGGCTGTAATTAATCAGCCTGAAAATTCAAAGCAAACTGTTATCCCTGAAGCGAAGACTGCTACATTGGTGATTAAACCCACTCAAACACAACTGACTATAAATACATCAAAGCCCAAAACCCCAACAGTATTGGAGGCAACCAAGATGGCATTTCAACTAACTTCTCCGGTATTTGAACATAAGCAGGCGATTCCCGAAAAATACACCTGTAAAGGTAAAAATACTTCTCCTGAGCTGACCTGGAATGATCCTCCACAGGGTACGGTTGCATATGGATTGATCGTGGATGACCCGGATGCCCCTGCAGGTACATGGGTTCATTGGGTCATCTATAATATTCCGGGGAGTTTACAAAGTTTGCCCGAATCTGTACCAAATGACAAAGAAATTATCAATATTGGAATAAATGGAATAAATAGTTCAAGCAAATATGGATACAGCGGTCCTTGCCCTCCATTTGGAACACACCGCTACTTTTTCAGGCTATATGCCTTGGATCAAATATTGGATATTAAACAAGGGGCAAATAAACCCGAATTGATAAAAGCCATGCAAGGTCACATTCTGGCAATTGCTGAATTAATGGGAACATTTACAAAATAATTCCTGCTTTGGTGATTGCAGAATACTTACAATATTTCATTCATACTTTTCGAAGTTTCAAGTCGAATTACAATACAATATGAAACATCCCTTTAGGTGATTTGGAATATATTTCACAGGAATTTGTATTGTAAAAAAAGCTATTCTCAAATTAACTAGAATTTTTCCGAAGTTTATAATAACCCGCATCATTTTTTCGGGTTAAAAGTAATAGAGATTATTAATTCGATTTTTCTGGCACGAATAATGTACGAACTCTTAAGAAATCGCAATCAAAATGTATACGTAAAATAGAGATTATTAAATCGAATATATTGCATGATGTGAATAAGAATTTGAAATAATTCAGGAGCGTAAAATGGTCCCCATAAACCGTGATCGTCCACTTCCTCAACTTGTTATTGATGCCGGGGAAGATATTAATAAACTGAAGTCAATCATTCGCTACCCTGATTATGAAGTAAGGGAAGGGGCAGCATGGGTTTTAGGGACAATTGGTAAGTACGAATGTCTGGCGCCATTAGTAAATGCCCTCAAGGACCCTGATGCAATAGTACGTGAAGCAGCGGCTAGGGCTCTGGGGAATGTTAAGGATTTACCAAATATTCATCGAAAATTGGGGATGTTTGAAGATACTCCCGATGATGTCGCAGCTATTAATGAACTGACGAGGGCTTTAAAAGATAGAGAATACAGGGTTAGGGCTACAGCAGCTACAAGTTTGATCAATTATGGCAAGAACGTGGAAACTGTTTCTGAGCCAGTGAGTGTTAAAAACGAACCGGCGCCTATTAATTTACCGATAATGCCATCCAGCTATACGATGTATGGTTCTGCACCAATTGCAGAGGAAGAATTTCAACAGAAGAAAGAATATCCACCCCTGGTCAGAAATAAATCTATCCCGAAATTGGTAATTGATGCTAATTATAAATTTTCACAATTTCGAGAACTGCAAAAAAGTAAAGAGACGGATGTCCGTGAAGCAGTGGCCTGGGCACTAGGTATTATGGCTGATCCCGATGGAGCGTCTTTACTCGTTAATGCAATCCATGATCCTGAACCGATCGTCCGTGAAAGTGCAATACGGTCAATGGGTCTTTTAAAATTTCCAACTGATACAAAAAAATCAGTTGGTATGTTTGAAGACAAACGTGGAGATCAGCAGGTTGTAGATAACTTATTGAAAGCATTAAAAGACAAAGAAATTAATGTCAGAGCTGCAGCAGCGGCTGCTTTAGCTAATTATGGAAAACCAGAGATTGCAAAGCAATTGCTAGTTCTACTCAAAGACCAAATACCGAATATGCGGGCTGCAGCAGCGGTGGGATTAGGTGGTTGTCCTTATCCTGAAGTTGTACCTGCACTAATTCTGCGATTGAAAGATGAAGACTTTTGGACCAGGTTATGCGCAGCCAGATCGCTTGGAAAACTGAAAGACCCGGTGGCTCTAGAATTCTTAATGGACGCTCTACATGATCATAATTCTTCGGTAAGGCAGAACGGAGTGCGTGCTCTAGTAGAACTAGGAGAGCATGGAATTGGTGATACAAGTTTTTGGCAGAAGGCAATAGATCAATTTGTTATTCTAGGAAGTTCTGATTCTTCTGAAGAGGTTCAAGCTGCCGCCCAGGAAGCTGTGTTACGACTTCAAACACGCTCCACCCGTTGATAGACCAGATTTGTTATTTGTATTTTGCATCTTTTTTAGATAAATAACGTATATAGTTACGAAAATACAAATAAATCAATTTGGAGAAAATGAGATGGATGAGCAAGTGAAAATCAATGCAAAAGTTAATTTTCATCAGAGAGATGAAATTGGTACATTCGCCTGGGCAATAGTGTTGATTTGGGGTGGTGTAGTTTTTCTGGCTGAAAATTTAGGTTACCTGAGCCGTTGGAAATTTCCAATCCCTGGTCTACCCGAAAATTATCATTTCTTTTCAGCCTGGCCAATCGTTTTTCTGGGTGCAGGTTTAATTTTTCTTATATCTGCAATCCTTCATATAATACTCCCCGGACATCGGAGACACTTTACCGGGCATATGGTTCTTGCGGCTGTAGGATTTGGGGTGGGGTTGGGTCAAATATTCTCTTGGTCTTTGATCGGTCCATTTATTCTGATTGCTCTTGGTCTTTCCTTTTTATTGAGGGGAATAATTGACAGATAAAGCTTTTATTAACATATACGAGAACCAGTATTCTTACTGGTTCTCTTTTTTTTGAACAGAATACTTCTAGTGGTTGTCTTTGTTGAATGATTAGATGCAATCGACAATACCAAATTGACCTTTATTGAAAATTATATTGCTTAGCGATATTACCCGTTGTTAAATTTTCAAAGGAGTTTATCCACAAATTCTTTACTATTTTTTTACTGATATCCAGTTAGGTTGGACTTATGATTAAATGGTCACAATTGTGAACCAAACAACCTAGAGGGTTAATAGACCTCGTTACAGTAATCTGGTGGATAGATGAGTAATAACCTGTTGGAAATTCCAAAACAAGTTGGTAAATTATTGTCGGAATTTAATCAAAAGAAATTTTCCTCAGATAAACGACAACTAATATCTGAAGATGAATCTGCTTTAAGATTCAACCTCCTAATAGAAGAGCAGAGTAACTTTGTTCAGATATGCACGGATGAACACATTGAATTACCACTATTAAAAGATAAAGAAGAAATTCGGATGAATGGAAATGTGTCTGGGGAAACAGAAGATATATTTGCGAAAGCGTTTCAGTTCAACCCGGAATCAGTACAAATTAACCGATTATCAGATGATAAGTTCCTCGAAATTAATCAAGGTTTTACAAACTTAATGGGGTATTCAAAGCAAGAAGTGATAGGTCGAACATGTTCAGAAATCAGTGTTTGGGAAGACCCGGACGATTGGAATCGCATTAAGAACCTGTTGCAGACAACTGGAAAAATTACAAACCTTGAAGTTACATTCAGAATGAAAGATAGTCGATTGGGAACAGGACTGATATCAGCAGGATTAATTGAGGTGAATGGAGAAAAATGCTTATTAGCTGTCACCAGAGAAATATCCGACCATGCTAAGTCATTAATTTCATTAAGTGAGAGTGAAGAAAAATTTCGATTTATTATAGAAAGGTCAACTGATATTATCTCTCTTCTGGATGAGAGAGGGACTCATATTTATGTATCACCGGCATGCAAACCGCTTCTTGGATACAAACCTGAGGAAATGGTCGGAAAATCTTTATTGGATTATGTTCATCCGGAAGATAAAGCACTGGTAGGTTATTTTCTAAATCAACTGGGTATGATCAATGAGATTCTACCTTTACAATACCGGTTAAAGACGATCGAAGGCAATTATCTTTGGATGGAAACGACGGCACAAGTTATTAGAGATACCGCATCCGGAAATCCAATCCAAATCCAAACAAATGCCAGAAATATTACCGAACGCATAAAAGCAGAGGAAGCTTTGCGAGATAGTGAAGAGAAACTACGATCAGTTATTTCCCAATCGCAAGATGGGATCATGATAATTGACGAAGAAGGTAAGATCATTGAATGGAGCCATGGGCAGGAAAAAATAAGCGGAATTCTACGACCTCAGGCTATGGGTGAATTTATTTGGGACATACATCATAGGATGGCGCCTGAATCGGAGAGGACTCCCGAAAATTTAATAATTAACAAGAAACAAACTTTTGATTTACTGGCAAAGGGTATTGTTAAGAATGGGAACCTAATTCAGAATGGGACTATAGTCGACTCAAAAGGCGTGATTCATTTTACCCAAACATTAACATTTCCAATTTTTACTCCAAGGGGATTTATGGCTGGTTCAGTAAGCCGGGATGTTACCGATATGAAAAAAGCAGAAGACGCTTTGCGTGAAAGTGAGGGCCGCTATCGTACTTTAGCGAGGAATTTCCCGAATGGTGCTGTAATGCTTTTTGACAAAGACTTGCGTTACAGAGTAGCCGATGGTATGGGATTGCCACGCCTCAACCTGGATCGAGAGCAGCTTGAAAACCATACTATTTTTGAAGTTTATACTCCCGAAACCAATGCCATATTGGAGCCTTATTACCGGGCTGTTTTAAAAGGTCGAACAGAAGTATTTGAGGTACCTATTGGTGATTTAACATATGAGGTTTATGCCGTTCCGATAAAAAATGAAATCGGAGATATATCATATGGCATGGTCATGACCCAGGATATATCAGAACGTAAGGTGGCGGTTCAGACATTAAAATCAAAAGCGCAATACCTCGCTATCCTAAATGAAATAACCCAAAGTGCTTTAACCGAAACAGACCTGGAAACAATGATGCAGAAAACCGTGGATCTTCTTGCCATGATGTTTGCTGCAGATCATTGTTATATCACTGGTTGGGATAATGAAGAGAAACAACCAATTCCATTGGCTTCTTTTGGTCCATTGCGCTCACGTTACACAAAGATCCATCCAAAACGCGGAGAAATGACTCTTACCAGGGCGGTCGTTGAAACCGGCAAACCTATTATTGTTGATGATTTATTTCATACAGAATATATTTCTCGACGGCTGGCGAATCAATTTCCCTCAAAATCGATGTTAGCTTTACCTCTTATTGGGGGAGGAATAAATCTTGGAGCAATATTAATTGGTTATGCCGATCAACATCCATTTACTGAAGATGAAATTCAGCGAGCAGAACAAGTGGCAGGTCAAATAGCCCTCTCGATGTATAAAGTAAAGTTATTTGAAGAGGTTCAAAATAGTAACGTTCAATTGGAAAAAAGGGTGGAAGATCGAACAAAAGATCTGGCATTAAAAAACCAGGAATTGGAGACATTTACATACTCAGTTTCCCACGATCTTAAAGCACCATTAAGAGGTATTGATGGTTATAGCCGTTTATTAATTGAGGAACATTCTTCCCAGATCGATGAAGAAGGGCTCTCCTTTTTACGGACGATACGTTCTGCTGCCGGTCAAATGAATCAATTGATAGAAGACCTGTTGTCTTACTCCCGACTTGAACGAAGAACACTGACGAATAATCAAGTTGACATCTATACGATGTTAAATAACTTGATCTTGGAAAGAAAAGATGACATTCGGAGAAATAATATTAAGATCATTCATGATGTTGACCAGAGGAAATTCTCAATTGATGAAAAGGCTCTGGAACAGGCATTACGAAATCTCCTGGATAATGCGATCAAGTTTTCTTCGAATAGTATCATGCCAACAATCAAAGTGAATTTAACTGAATCAGAAGAAAAAAAATCAATAATATGCGTTGAAGATAATGGGATAGGTTTCGAAATGAAGTATTGTGAAAAGATATTTGACATTTTCCAACGACTTCATCTCCCTGAAGAATACCCTGGAACTGGAATCGGACTTGCCCTAGTCAAAAAAGCGATGCAACGTATTGGTGGAAAAGCTTGGGCTGAAAGTCAACCCGGTATGGGTGCAAAATTCTTCCTTGAAATTCCCGGGTGATCCATGACTGACTATACACATCCCATCCTTATAATTGAAGATAACCCGATCGATCTCGATCTGGCAAGAAGAGCATTTCAAAAATGTGATATTCTTAATCCAATCCAAACCGCACGCGATGGGATGGAATCATTAGCCTACATGGAGAGATGGCTGAATGGGGAGGAATTACCTGCAGTCATCCTCTTAGATCTAAAACTGCCGAAGTTGAATGGGCTTGAAGTATTAAGAATTATCAAGAATGAAATAATATGTAATAATGTTCCTGTTATTGTGCTCACATCTTCATCAGATCTGGGGGATATTAGGACAGCTTATGAATATGGTGCCAATTCCTATTTAATTAAGCCAATTGGTTATGATCAATTTCTTGAACTAATCTTTCTTATAAATCAGTATTGGATAAAGTCGAATATTTACCCAGGGTAAAAAATGAAAATATTATACATTGACGACAATCAGAATGACATTGAATTGACCACTTTGGCGCTGAAAAAAAATGCACCCCATATTGAAATAGAGATTTCGAATACACTAAAAGGTTCGGAATCGAGATTACAAAATGGTGCAGATTCAATCGATCTGGTTTTATTGGATATGCACTTACCAGATGGCAATGGATTAGGTCACCTGGAATGGATTCGAGGAAATGATATTCCTGTTGCAGTAGTGATCATTACCGGTCATGGGGAT
Source organism: uncultured Chloroflexia bacterium (assembly GCA_963827895.1). Classification (GTDB taxonomy): domain Bacteria; phylum Chloroflexota; class Anaerolineae; order Anaerolineales; family Anaerolineaceae; genus PNON01. Next base: position 327,653 of record CAWHCY010000005.1, read on the forward strand.
GAAGAAACTGCAGTTGCTGCCCTAAAAGCTGGAGCAGATGATTACCTTTCAAAATCACCTGGATACCTTGCTCGACTTCCTATTATTTTGGAAAACGCAGTCAACCGATATCGAGTTGAATTGGCCAGAAACCGTCAACACCTAAAGTTATTGTATGTCGAAGACAATTTAGTGGATATTGACCTAACCCGTAGACACCTCTCTCGTTATGCCCCAAATATTCGGATGGATGTTTTACAGAACGCGGATGAAGTAATTTCCTTATTAGCGAATCCTGTAACCCGCCACCAGTACGACATCTTATTAATGGATCATCGTTTGCAAGGATTAAATGCGATTGAAATCATGACTGAATTGGAGAAGTATTCATTATCGATACCAATTATTCTGGTTACTGGGCATGGAGATGAAGAAATAGCCGTCCAGGCATTAAAGTTAGGCGCAGCTGATTATGTGGTTAAAAGTGCAGATTATTTGTTTCACTTACCATCCGTAATCGAAAATGCTTACAACCGAACCCAACTCATACGTGAGGAGGAAGCATTAAGGGTCAGCGAAGAGCGTTTCCGTAGAATTGCTGAAAATGCTCAGGATATAATCGCTCGTTATACCTTTTTCCCGGCAGAAGGATTTGAATATATTAGCCCATCAGTAACAAAAATTCTTGGATACACTCCAGAAGAATTTTATCAAGATTCAGATATTGACGTGAGAATAACTCATCCGGATGATATCCCTGTTACCAAAAAATATTTAGAAAATTCAAAATATACTGGTGATACCAATGTATTGCGTTTGATACATAAAAATGGAAATGTAGTGTGGGTGGATTATAGAAGTGTCCCGATATATGATCAGAAGGGTAGGTTAGTCGCACTTGAAAGTATTATTAGAGACGTTTCGGAAAGGAAGCACGACGAAGCCCAAATTCAACAGCAGATGGAACGCCTCTCTGCGATGTTAACAATTGACAACGCAATATCAGGTAGTTTGGATCTTAGCCTGACATTAAATATTGTTTTAGAGCATGTGATCTCCCAGTTAAATGTAGATGCAGCTACGATCATATTATTGAATCCATATACCCAAAGTTTACGGTATTATGCCAGCAGGGGGTATTGGTATGATGATATCAAGAATTACTCATCCCAAATTGGATCAAATTTCATCAGCAAAGCGATTTTTGAGCGAAAACTAGTCCATACAGAAGATATTAATGATTTTGAAAATCCTAACCTGTTCCTCCCCATGATCAAGAAGGAGAAATTCGTATCCTGTTATGCAATTCCGTTGATCAGTAAAGGTGTAATTAAAGGTATTTTGGAAGTGTTTACACGCTCAATTAAGAAGGTTGATCTAGAATGGAAAGATTATTTAAATATGTTAGCCAGTCAAACCGCTATTGCGATTGACAATGCGGAACTATTTGAAAACCTTCAGAAAAGTAACACCGAATTGATACAAGCATATGATCGCACCCTTGAGGGGTGGGTCCATGCTATGGATTTGCGAGATAAAGAGACGGAGGGTCATTCCCAACGAGTGGCAGAGATCACTGTAAAACTGGCTTCGCGGTTGGACGTTAGAAATACTGAATTGGAACATATCCGCAGAGGTGCTTTATTGCATGACATCGGAAAAATGGGAATACCTGATTCAATTCTACTAAAACCTGGACCATTATCAGACGAAGAGTGGAAAATTATGCAGATGCATCCAGTATTTGCGCTGGAAATGCTTTCTCCAATAGAATATTTACAGAAATCTCTGGATATCCCTCAGTACCACCATGAACAATGGGATGGTAATGGGTACCCGAATGGATTGATTAACGAAGATATTCCTTTTGCAGCACGCATATTTAGCGTTGTTGATGTTTGGGATGCGTTAATTTCAGATCGACCTTATCGTGCAGCGTGGGAAAAAACCGAGGCAAAAAAGTATTTACAGGATCGTCGTGGATCACAATTTGAACCGCGAGTGGTGGATGAGTTTATTACAATGTTGGAAAGTGGTGTTATTCGATAATAAAAGATAACAATATATAAATAAGAAATTTAGCAGTGGTAAGTAACTTCAGCATCTTTGAAGTTCTTATAATAAGAACCCAGGATTGCTTTTACCACAAAAGCAAGGCTTTCTTCAAGTTTCGCGTTATTCAGAGTAAGGTCTAACCAGAGGTCATCTTTACCTTTGCCATCTGAAAACTTCCAGTTTTGTTTGATCAACAGTTGCATCACATCGGCCAGATTATCGTGCGTGATAATGACAACCCGTTCATTGGCGCGGGCTTCCACTTTAATATCATTACAATTGGAATTTGTATGCAAATAGACATGGGATTTAGGATAATTGAAATACACCTTCATAAAGTTTCCTCCTGCGAACGGTGTTAATGGTTGTACTTAACCGGATTTTGAAAGCTCTTCCTATTCTTTTTGCGGTAGGGATGCACTTGCGCGCGTGTTTTCTTCGATGTCAATCAGGAGATATACTCCTTCACCCATAGCAAAAGTTGTCACGCCAACGATAAGTCCCCATAACAGAATTACAAAACCAGAAACTATTCCCACAATTGCCATACCACCTGAACCAGTGGGGGAGGTATTTAGACTGAGTTGATTAGCAAATCCGCTTAGTAATGCTCCGCCAAGGAGACCACTAAGGCACGATCCAACTGCACCGATGATTGTTACAACGAGAATAATAGCTCCAATAATTTTATATATGGTCCCTATTAGTCGCAATGCTTTGTATTTTTTAAACATATTCACCGTTCCTTTCTTAATTGGATTAATCTAAACCAAGTTCTTGAGCATGGTCTACAACCTCATGTTCAAGAACAACGATCCATAAATACCATGCGACAGGAATACTAACTAAAGAACCTCCCGGTACATGCCAGTCATAAGGTACAGTTTTTTCCATAAGATCAAATGGTAAAACAACTGGTTGACTGAAAATTCCTTGCAATGCTGATGCAGTATGGATTGCCAAAGGTTTTATCTCAGACCAGGGGGTGTTCTTATATTTTTGTGCCTGGAATTCATTGAACTCATCAATGGTATCAAAATCTACCCGCGTTCCATCTACATCACGGAACCCTTTTAGTGTGAGCACAAATGGTTTTCGAACACCTGAAATAATGTCACCCATCGATTGAATAATATACCGTTCCCACTCAGCGATATGTGCGACGATTTGAGCTAGGGTACGCCCATCCGGGCAAATTTGAGATGCTTTTACAGAGTCAATGGCATATATTGCAGAAAGATAAGCAGCAAGATACTCGGAATGAATGCGATTCATCCCTTTTACTCGAATGTTTGCCGGCATATTGGATAACGCAAAAATTTTTGGGTAGAATTGTTCAGGTTTCATGCCCCTATTATACGGTATTGTTCAAACAAGTGGATAGGTTGTGTTTATTACCAATTCATGTATGCAACAATTGATCACAATTTAGAAATCCTGGGTGGAAAATCGCTGTTTGCAGAAAATATATATTGAACAAAGACCTCTTGATCTTTGCTTACAATCCTGAATATCCCCGCCATTCAAATTGCCAATTTTTATCGTTTTTGGGGGGTTGAATCTCCGCAAGCATTTGATCAATGAATTGCTGCCAGATTTCATTTGGTTCCCAAATGCTTAGGACATCCTCCCAACAAAACTGACGATCTTCGTTTTCAACGATCACCCGGTAAAGATATATAAAAACGGACACCCGCATATTCTTTGCACAATGCACAAAAGTTCTAAATCCTTTGTGCTGTTCGAACATCAGGAAGAATTTTAATAAGTCGGCTTTTGTTGGTGCCAGCCATTCTACAGGTATGTGAACATAAGCCATCCCGGCTGCTTGGGCAAGTTCCTGTTCATCAGGTAGACTATCCGGCGAGGCTGAAGTTGCCAGATTGATCAAAATAGTAAACCCCAACTTACCCAGCAAAGTGATCTGTTCAGGGGTAGGTTGTCCTCCAGTGTAAATCTCTGGATTTATTTCCAGATAATCTTTGATCTCTTCTAATTGTGTTTTCTGCAATTCACACCTCTCCACAAATTATAACGTAATAGATTACCCATTTATTTATATTGTCATAGTTCCTACAAATTGCTAAAAGTCAAATTATGTGGATAAACTACTGTATAATTGTAAATTAGTTTGATGTAAAATTCTGGAGGAAAAAATGAACATTGCCAATTTATTACAGGGAGTGGCTTCTCTTGCCTGGGTAGCCCTGATCATATTCATAATTATTGCTGTAATCAGAGCATCCCGAAATGCACCATTAAAGAATGTCGGTACTGTAAGTGTACTCATCGCAGTGGTAGCCATTTTATTAACTTCGTTCAGTGCTGGATTAGTTTATATTCAACCTCAGGAACGGGGAGTTGTTAACTCTGCGTTTGCTCCAAAAGGTTATCGTGAGGTTGCCCTCCAACCAGGTTTACGCTGGATCATTCCATTTGCTGAAAATGTAGTTCTATACCCGATCTCCAAACAGACATATACCATGTCCATTGCAACAAGCGAAGGTGCAGTTCAGGGTGATGATTCGATCACTGCCCGTACCCTCGACGGTCAGGAAATCTATGTTGATGCTTCTGTCATTTATGCTGTGGATCCTGATAAAGTTGTCCAAGTTCACATTCAGTGGCAGAACAGATATCCAAATGACCTTGTACGTGCTCAATCCAGAGGTATTATCCGGGATGCAGTTTCCCAATATAGAGTGGACGAACTAAATAGTACCAAGCGTCTAGCATTTGTCGGGAACATGCGGGATGCGATGACTGCTAAATTATCGGAAAATGGATTAATGCTGGTGGATTTTGTGATCCGAAATATCACATTCTCACCGGAATATGCTGCTTCAGTTGAGCAGAAACAAGTAGCTGAACAGCAAGCCCAGCAGGCCAAGTTCGTCGTGGAACAAAAACGGCAGGAAGCAGAGCAGGTAAGGCAAACTGCCCAGGGTGCCGCTGATTCGGCAATCATTAAAGCGAAAGGTGATGCAGAAGCAAGAATTCTACAGGCTCAGGCAGAAGCTCAATCCCTGGCACTCATCAGTGCAGCTTTGAAAGACAATCCTGATCTCTTAATGTATCAATACATTTCAAAGCTCTCACCGACTATTCAAACCATGCTGCTGCCGAGCAACTCACCATTTCTGTTTCCATTGCCAGGGATAACGCCGCAGGTAACGACAGTCCCGTAATAGAGAATTAAATAGAAGACAAATAACTGAGAAATTAGATAAAATGCCAATACCATTAAATGGCAAACAGATCAGGTTGACAGATTATTCCAATTGCGCTGGTTGAGCATCGAAACTAAAAGCGGAAACGTTGGCGCAGGTTCTGCGCCCATTACATGATGTCTACGCAGGTGTTCAACCAGAGAATTTGTTAGTCGGCTTGGACCAACCGGATGACGCGGTTGTCTGGAAAGTTGATGAAACCAGGGCGTTGGTACTTACAACCGATTTTTTCACACCGGTTGTAGATGACCCATACGATTATGGTGCTATTGCGGCTGCAAATTCGATGTCAGATGTATATGCCATGGGCGGAGTTCCATTCCTGGCATTAAGTATTGCTGCTTTGCCTCCTGAACTTCCTTCAGAGTTTCTGGCAGAGATCATTCGCGGTGGTGCAGATATAGCAAAACAGGGCGGTGTAATTATTGCCGGGGGTCACACTATTCAGGATAAAGAACCTAAATTTGGACTGGTTGTGTTGGGATGGGTGGATCCAAAGAAATACCTCACGAAGAAAGGACTGCTCCCCGGTGACCAACTGGTCATAACCAAACCACTCGGGTTTGGGGTGACCACTACAGCTCTAAAACGTAGAATAGCTGAAGAAGCAGATGTTCAAGAAGCTGTCGGTTGGATGAAGATTTTAAATCACAAGGCCAGTACCCTGGCCATCAAATATAATGCGCATAGCTGTACAGATGTGACCGGATTTAGCCTGCTTGGTCATGGCTGGGAGATGGCAGAAGCATCTCAAGTAGGTCTTCGTATTCATTTCAATTCGTTACCATTTATTTCCGGGGCGAAAAAATATGCCCGGGAATGGGCATTTCCTGGTGGTGCTTCAGATAACATGCAATTCTATGGCAGTCATGTCAAGTTTTCTGATGATTTGGAAGAATATGAGAAGATGCTTGTATTTGACCCGCAAACCAGCGGAGGATTATTAATTGGGCTTTCCGAAAAAAACACTATTGATTTTATGAATGCTGCAAAAGCCGCTGGGCAGCCTGCATGGATCATAGGTGAAGTAGTTGTAGGTAATATTATTGAAATATTGAGTTAAGAATTAGATGAATAAAGTCAGAATTATCTGAAACGGGCTTGACCAATGAAATTGGCTATGTTATTATGCCATCCGGAGTAAGAATGCCGCAAATAAATAAAGACCAACCGGGATTTGATCCATTAACAGATAATCCCTTAATTGCTGAGCAGAAAACAAATTCTCAAGATATAAAAATTGAAAAACCTTTATCGGATCAAAGATCCGATCTATTGGATTTAAAATCCCCGATTACCCGAATTGCAACTGCTTTGATCACATTGGTTTTAATCGTGGTTGTAGTTCTTATCATGCGTAACTTCTTCCTGCCGAAGACTCCTCAGGCACAGGCAAAATCTCAAAATCCGGGTCCAATTCCGACTGTGAATGTGAATATAAGCCAGCCATCCACATCTGAATTACTGGAAGTATCTTATTCGGGTGGTGTACCCCGCCTGGCACAACTTCATACTATCATTCCGGAAAGACCTCGAGATGAAATTGAAAAGTATACTGTTGTTCAAGGTGATACAGTATTTGGAATAGCAGAAAAATTTGGGTTAAAACCGGAGACCATTCTCTGGGGAAATTACTTCACATTATTGGATAACCCCAGCTTTTTACAACCAGGACAAATCCTGAATATCCTGCCTGTCGATGGAATATATCATAAATGGAACGCCGGTGATGGATTGAATGGTGTTTCTGAATTCTTTGGGGTGACGCCGGAAGAAATTATCAATTATCCGCTGAATCATCTGGATATTAAAACGATCGGAGATTTCAGTAATCCAAGCATTGAACAAGGTACCATGTTGGTTATTCCGAATGGGAAAAGGAATTTCGTAACCTGGAGTGCACCTCGCATAACCCGTGATGATCCTGGTGTGGCAAAAGTACTCGGCCCTGGATACTGCGGATCAATTACCGACGGCCCGGTGGGAATACAAGCGTTTATCTGGCCTACAAATAATCACTTCCTTTCCGGTTTTGATTATTCTCCTGAGACCAATCACTTCGGGATTGATCTTGATGGTGAAATTGGTGACCCCATCTATGCGACGGACAATGGAGTCGTAGTATATTCAGGGTGGAATGACTGGGGTTATGGGTTCATGGTTGTTATTGATCATGGTAATGGCTGGCAATCCTTGTATGGTCATTTGAGTGATATTGCTGTTGGTTGTTCTGCCTTCGTATATCAGGGAACGGTGATTGGTTATATGGGTTCGACTGGACGTTCAAGCGGTTCCCATTTGCATTTTGAATTAATGAATGACTCTGGAAAAGTAAACCCGCATAATTATCTCCCCTAAACAAACATCTCGTTATACTTCTCCTGTTGAGAATATTAATACCAACACCTACTCCATGCTACAATTATTTATATTGAAGCAATTACCAGGGAGTTGAGAATATGGGAAGCGATATCCGACCTTCGCCAATTGCAGGTCATTGGTATTCGAGTAATCCAGTTTCTCTGGCCAGGGAATTGGACAGGTATATTTCTAAAGCCAATAACATAAAAATAGATGGAGAGGTTGTAGCAATACTTTCTCCACATGCAGGTTACCGATATTCAGGTCATGTGGCTGGAAACGCATTTGCATCAATACAGCAATTTCACCCAGATATTGTTGCAGTAATATCACCCATGCACCAGCCATATCAACAGACATTCCTCACCACCGCTCACAAATATTACTGGACCCCGCTTGGTAACGTAGAGGTTGATCAGCCCGCGGTCTCTGCGTTATCTCAGATTTTAGCAGATGAATACCAAATCAGATTAATGCCTGTCCTAAACGACGACGAACATTCACTTGAAATTGAACTTCCATTTCTTCAAAGGATCTATCCTTATTCATTTACACTGCTACCAGTCATGGTCAGAGACATTTCTATAACAAATTGTGAAGCATTAGGCCAAGGACTTTATCAAGTACTCAATGGAAAAAAAGCAATGATGGTTCTCAGTACAGACCTATCACATTTTTATAAAAAGCAAAAAGCAAATGAACTGGATATGCATATGCTTGAAATGATCCAAAATTTGAATCCAAATGGGGTTCTCAAATCTGAACAGGATGGGACCGGATTTGCCTGTGGTGCCGGTGCAGTAATTGCCGGGTTACATTATGCGACCCTGATGGGTGCTAAAAAGGGTGTACTGTTAAAATATGGCACTTCTGGTGAAATTACCGGGGATGATTCTTCGGTGGTAGGATATGGGGCTGTTGCATTGGTTAAGCCATGATGAATTTACTAAAAATACTTTTATTACTACTATTGGTCGCAATGAATGGATTTTTTGTGGCTGTGGAATTTGCTGCGATTGCTGCCAGACGTTCAAGGCTTGAATTATTGGTTGACCACGAAACCTCAGCTTCCCGGCTGGTAAAAGAGTGGCTTCAAAATCCGGCTGCCAGAGAAAGACTGATCGCTGCGAATCAAATTTATATTACGATAATCAGCCTGGCATTAGGTGCCATCGGAGCCAATGCAATAGAGGAAATGTTATCGCCTCTATTTATATCCATCCATTTTTTACCACAATGGGAAATCATCAATTATATTATCGGGATTTTACCTTTGGTAATTTCCCTCATTATTGTTACTGGTATCCAGGTCGTATTTGGGGAACAAGTCCCAAAAGTGGCTGCTTTACGGTCCCCAGAAAAATTTGCCTTATTTGCAGCACCGGCAATCCAGGTTTTAAATTCGATATTCCGTAAATTCATAGACCTTTTAGATTGGGCAACGAGATCATCTTTAAGAATAATTGGAATCTCTGTCTCTTCCACGCAAAACTCACAAATCTCTGTTGAAGAGATTAAGTTAATGGTATCTGGTCCAGAACTTGGAGGAATTCTTGATAAACCTGAGCAGGAAATGATTTCAGCGATATTTGATTTTGGGGCAATGGTGGTACGCCAGGTTTGTGTCCCCAGAACTGATATTGTTGCAGTGGAAGAAACAACTCCATTGAAAGAAGTTATTCAACTGTTCACCCAGGAGAATGTGACAAAAATTCCGGTATATAAAGAAAATCTCGATCAAATAACTGGAATTTTATACATCCGGGATTTATTGACGGCATTGTATGCTTCGGATGGCAAATACAAGAAAGCTGCTGATATTGTTCGCGAGGCTTTGTTTGTTCCAGAAACGATCTCCGTAAATGACTTGCTTGTGCAATTTAAGAATAGGAGACAGCACATAGCCATCGTTTTGGATGAATACGCAGGTACTGCAGGGTTGGTTACCCTGGAGGACCTAGTTGAAGAGATAGTAGGTGACTACCGCGATTCATTTGATTCAAATACTCCCCAGATTCAACCATTAACAGAAGGAAAAGCCCTGATCGATGGATTAATTCTCATTCCTGAGTTTAATGAATACTTTGGTATGACCCTTTCTGATCCAAATTACAATACTGTGGCTGGTTATATTTTAGGAAAACTTGGGAGGCTGCCATTAGTTGGCGACATCATCGAAGATGTAGAAAACCATATTAGCTTGAAGGTAGAATCCATGGATCGGATGCGGATAACTCAAGTTCTTGTTACCCGATTGTCGGCTGATCACGTTAATGAAATCAAACCTGAATCAATATAATCAATTTTTATGAAATGCTACGCTCAAGTATCCGTGAATGTCCCGCAAGTATCGGGATGTTTCGATTATAAAATTCCTATTGATTTTATTAATTTGATACAAATCGGATCACTGGTTGAAATACCCTTTGGAAAACAGATCGTGCAGGGGGTTATAGTTGAATTGCTAGAAACATCGATTGTTGAGAGTACTAAGGATATTTCAGGATTAATTGATATCAACCCAGTATTAACGCGGGCACAAATCATTTTTGCAAAAACAATCGCAGATACGTTTTACTGCACCTATTCCCAGGCGATCGAATTGATGGTCCCACCAGGATTAAATCAACAGGCAGATATTCTCATTAACCTAACTGGAACGACCAATGGCAAATCGCTGTCACTCCTTGAGTTGAAAATGGTTGACCAGATCCAAAAAAAGGGCATTGTTCGTGGTCGCCAGTTGGATAGTGCTTTCCCCCGGGTGGATTGGAAAAAATCATTAAAAAGACTTCAGCAGATGGATATTCTGGAGTACCACTCCTTTCTACCAAAACCTACTATCCGTCCCCAAATGGTCAGGACAGTTCAAATATGTGCTGGAGAGCAAGAAATCCTTGAATATCAACATGACAACCAGGATAAGAAGAGCTCTACTGCCATGGATAGGCGCAACAGGGTAATTGCGTTCCTGCAAAAAGAGCCGGAACCTATTCCTGTCCAGTGGGTATATGCTCAGACAGCCTGCACCATGGTTGACTTGCAGTATTTGGCTGCCAGGGACATAGTGGCACTGGGGGAGACAGAATGGATCAGGGATCCTGTCGCAAAAATTAACGTAATAGTTGAAAAGGATATTACTCTTTCAAACGATCAAGCCCTTGCCTGGTCGGAAGTATCTAACTCCATCGATCAGATGTCATTTGGGAGCGATACCAAACCAATCTTGCTTTTTGGGGTGACTGGCTCAGGGAAAACAGAAATATATTTGCGAGCAGCTGAAAAAGTTGTTGCCCAGGGAAAGAAAGTCATCATCCTTGTCCCTGAGATCTCATTAACCCCTCAAACAGTACGACGGTTCATTAACCGCTTTCCAGGCAGAGTGGGCTTGTATCACTCCCGGTTAACCGCAGGAGAACGATATGACACCTGGCGCCGGGCTCGGGCAGGGAAGATTGACGTCATGGTTGGTCCCCGTTCGGCATTATTTACACCATTTACTGATATTGGTTTGATCATTGTTGATGAGTGTCATGATGATTTATACTGCCAGGGAGATTTTGGAGTTTATTATGATTGTAGAATCCTGGCTGAGAAATATTCCAGAAACCTGAAAGCTTTGTGCATTTTTGGGACAGCCACCCCAAACGTTTCCCAACTGTATGACGCTCGCGAATCTGGGTGGAATGTAATCAAATTACCGGAGCGTATCACAGTGAGGTCCCCGGGTACTTTGGAACCGGTACTTCCCGTAAATAAACTTCCAAACATGGGGGAATTACCTACCGTCCAAGTAGTGGATATGCGGGAAGAGTTGAAAACTGGAAATATGTCCCTCCTCAGTTTGGATCTGCAAAATAGTTTGAGCAACACAGTAAAAGACTGGTCATCAGGCGATCTTATACCTGAATCGGCGAGGTAAAGCTACCTATGTATTTTGTCGGAATTGTGGTCATGTGCTGGTTTGCCCGCGTTGCGACCTGACTTTAACATTGCACGGAGATAAAAATGAATTGATCTGCCATCAATGTGGTTACAAGCGGGGGCAACCAAAGATATGTCCAGCGTGCGGTTCAGCTACCATCCGCCAATTAGGTGTTGGAACGGAAACTGTAGAGGCAGTCGTTCGAAAACTACTCCCGGATGCTAATATTTTACGTTGGGATGCAGAAACATCCCGATTTAAAGATGCGCATGAGATCATTTTGTCGCATTTCATGAATCACAGGGCAGATATCCTTAATTGGAACACAGATGATCTCGAAGGGTTTGGATTTTCCAATGGTGACTCTGGTTGGAGTGATCCTGGCTGAAACCGGGTTATCCTTACCGGACTATCGCGCAACAGAACGTACATTCCAGTTATTGACCCAGGTAGCAGGCCGGGCAGGGAGATCAGATCTGGGAGGTAAAGTGGTCTTCCAAACGTATCAACCAGACAATTATGTCATTGATCTGGCTTCTCGTTATGATTATGAGCAATTTTATACCCATGAATTGGAGTATCGAAGGCGATTGGGTTATCCTCCATATTACCAGTTGATCAAGTTGGAAATCTCCAACCAGTCGCCTGATGTTGCAGAAGCTACTGCCAACCGAATCTCGCATTTACTTGTCAATTGGATGGAGGATTCCGGAAGACAGGCAAACGAAATGGTGGGTCCAGTTCCCTGTTATTTTGGAAAAGTAAACAACATCTATCGGTGGCAAATCATCCTGCGCGGAACCAACCCGGGTGCTGTCATCAAAGAACATCTTTCAGAATTAACTGGAATTAGGATAGAAGTCAATCCACCAAATCTGCTATAATATTTGAATAAATCCACTTGAAAGCTGAAAAAATGTATGCGTAAAGAAGCTTTAACATGGAATGATATTGAAGGACTTTTAGATCACCTGATGCCTCAACTTGAAGGTGATTTCGATTCAATGCTAATGATCACCAGGGGAGGAATTATTCCGGGGGGACTGATCGCTGAAGCGATGAATATCACCAGTATTCTTACCGCAGCAGTCAATTTTCCATCGGAGATGAATACCCCATCTTCCAAACTACTCTCCTGGCCGCAATTCTTACAGTTTCCTGAAGATACGTTAATTCGAGGAAGGCGCATCCTGGTAGTGGATGATGTTTGGGGATCAGGCCGGACTATTACTGCTGTGAAAAACAGGGTTTCTGTTGGAGGTGGAGTACCGTTGACTTGTGTCCTACATTTCAATCCTGCGCGAAATATCTTTAAACCTGGCTGCCCGGATTATTATGCAGCAACAACAGATGCTTATATCATCTATCCATGGGAAATGAATCGCGATAAAGATCTTGCCATTGGTTGGGATGCAAAATAATTGATTATTTAGCCAATCTGGTTGTAGCATGAGGGAAATATGGATCAGATCATCACCAAGTTATTGCATTTGCAAAACCCTGCAATCCAGTATAAAGTGAGGTTATTGGTTTTAGAAGACGATCCTTTCTCTGACAAGATGCGGAGATTGCAGCAAGAGGTACGGGGGAGTGAACTGGTTCGCCAGTTATTGTCCCAACGTGATGAAAAAGGATTGATCCCGCTGGACCCATATAAAAAATGGAACGGCGCTCATTGGGTAATAAATACGATTTCCGATTTGTTCTACCCACCTGGAGATGAAAACTTACAACCTATCGCTGAACAGGATTATGAATGGATTTTTTCGGACAGAAGGATGGATTGGGTAACACGAAAAACAAAAATTGCCGGGGGGAATCCGACTCGAGCATGTGCATCGATGGAGGGCTCCACTTTATTTGCCATGATCCGGTTGGGATTTTTAGATGAAAGATGCGATTATTTAGCTGAGCGGTTATTGTCCTGGCAATGGCCAGATGGCGGCTGGAACTGTGATGGTAACCCTCTGGCTAAAAACTCATCCTTTATGGAAACATTGCTGCCGTTACGTGCGTTATCCTTATATTCGCGAGTAGCCAGTGATCCTATTCCAGCTCATGCTGCCGAGAGAGCTGCAGAGATTTTCTTAAAAAGATTTTTATTCCGGTCGCAGAAAAACGGCGCTGTTATGGAAAAGAATTTCTTGCAGCTTCATTATCCTTGCTACTGGCATTACGACGTTTTATTTGGACTTAAGGTTATGGCTGATTGCGGCATTATCAGCGACCCCCGCTGTACTGAGGCATTGGATTGGCTGGAATCACGCAGATTACCGGATGGTGGTTTTCCTGCTGATGCTAAGTATTACCATAAAAGGGTCAAGGAAAGTAATGCAAGCCTGGTGGATTGGGGTCCTGTCAGTAGCAAAAAATATAATCCCTATGTGACTGCTGATGCTTTATATGTGTTGCATGCGGCAGGCAGGTATCAACCTCAGTAGATTGGTTCACCCAAACGTTCAAGAGTTACCGTAAAAAATACGTCCCTGATTATGCATCAGGGACGTATTTTTCATTTCTCAATCGATAGTATCCATATAGCTGCCCTGGCAATAAACTTTAGATCCACCGACCTTTATAAACAGTTGCTTCCAATCACCCTCCTCCTCGATGGTGTATGAACTGATCTTTGGTTGCAATGAATTCATGATCATCTCAGCATTTGTTCGGGACCATAAATATGATGGCCATGGTTTATCATGGTAAAACTGGCTGGATCGAAAGTCAGTAACGATCCTTGCTTTACAGGCAAGAGCTGCTCCAGTCAGATCCCTAACGTTTTCTGGTAAGGCCTGATTTTGATATTGATTGGACAATTCTGGAATTGCATCGTTGGAAAGTGAGACAAGATAAGCAACATCCAGATCTGATCCACTAACGGCACGCGCAATGTTCTGGCGGGCAATGAAACCATCCACATTCATGATATTTAAAGTGATTCCGAAGCCGAATGCTGCCATGACCACAGCCAAAGCGAACATTCTGGATTTCTTCAAGAGTTCAAGTACAACTATTGCTGCCAGGAGAACACCAATCCAGACCATGAAAACATGCGTGTACGTTCGCAATCGGGAAAAACCATATGCTCCTTCATATAACTGTAACCGTTGGAAGGCAGAGACCAGGATCACACATACCAGGGCTACCAATCCAACGGATAATGAAGTGAATATGGTGGATTGTTTTCCCGATTGCCGCTTGCCGATGGAGTTGAGTATTTGCATGATCAATAGTGATATCACAGCAACGATCACCAGTTCGCTAAATCCCTTTCGAGCATATTCCGCAAATGTGAATCCATCGATGTGAATATTGGTCTGACCACCAAAGAAATACTTAAATTGGATACCAACAAAGAAGGCAAATAACAGGTCGATCCCAAGCAGGATGATAATGGATTCGATCCATCCAAGGAAAGGAGGAAGCCATGGCTTTTCCAGGCCGATCAAATGATCATCTTTGCTGCTGGTGTACGCATGCAGGTAAGTACCAGCCAGAAAGTAACCCAGTACCAATATATAAAAGGCTCTAAAAAGGTATTCGCCCAGTTTTTCAATCTTAAATAACTTAAGGACGGCTTCAAAATTCTGATTAAAAATTGGGTCTGCTGAAGCTAGCAAAGCTGCCAGTACAAGAACTATTGGCAAAGCCAGAAGCAGCCCTCTGATGATCGACCAGCTGGTTGTCCCTTTTTTCTTTGGTGTGGTTTCCAGAGTCACTTCTGGTATCCCATCTGTTTCTTTCTTTTCTTTGGCTACAAATAACATTAAAGTTTTTGATATCGCTGAAAGAAAGAGCTTGAAGAAATTCGAAACATAATCACTGAAACTATAATTCCACCATTTTCCGCCCGTAAATGTAACTGCAAGTAACGCCATCGATGCAACGGTAAGCAAATAGTTAATAAACATGGTGAAAGATTCTTCACGAAAGACGGTCATTACAGAGAAGAACAAGATGGGGAATAAAAGAAGCCAACTGTTTTTGGCAGGTCGAATTCCCTCACCTAGTGACAATAGTAACCCTCCAACCAGGGTAAGGATGACCATGATCAGGAATGAAATCCCTGGCGCCTTTTTCCAGAAGAGGAGGTCGAAGATCCAGGCGATCAATATGACAGACCATAACAGCCGTGATTTATGTTGTAGATTCATAATTCTCCTTTGAATATCGATGTTTATTATATTTTCAACCTGATATCTCCTCATCTGATGAAGAGGTACAATATGAGTATAAGAACAGAAAAGTACTGATACAAACCCTCAAGGTCAATTATTTTGCACTTGAGTGTAAGAATAGTAATGTATATTCATTCTTGGTCATTCTACTGAGGATTTATGATTGAGCTGATGATCGTTGAAGATAATGACAATCTACGGAAGGCATTGATCCATGGCATGAATGCCCTGGATGAATTGCATGTAGTGGCTGCATACCCATCCGGTGAAGAAGCGCAGATTTCGTGTCATCATTCTCCACCACAAGCCATCCTGATGGATGTTCAACTCGCTGGTGAATTGAATGGAATACAAACTGCAATCGCGATCAGAAAAGAATTTCCGCGATTGCCAGTGGTTTTCTACTCGATCCAGGATGATGAAAATTATTACCGTGATTTTCAAAAATCCGGCATCCTGAGCCATTATGCCTATGTGAGCAAAAGCAATTACCTGCTGCCGGGGATGATCCTCCCTTTGATCAAAGATGCAATTGCAGGTCGTTCATATATCGACCCTGAGATCGAAGCCAGGGTTCAAGCGGTGCGGGGAAAAGATTCCAAATCCCCGATTTCACTTCTGGATCCTGACGAAATCCGGGTGGCAGAACTGATCGCAGAAGGATTTACAAATGAACAGATCGCCAGGCACCTTGGTATCAAAGATAAACGCACGATCAGCCGGATGAATGGTCAAATATATTCCGCCTGGGGGTTGGATGCAACTACAACGGATGAAAAGGTTGCTAGAACCAGGGTTACCCTTATTATTCTTTCTGGCAGGCTTTTAACCTGGGATGAGAGTGGACAACCCTATTACCAGGATGAACAGGGAAAAATGGTCCGCTGGAGGATGGATGAGCGGTAACATCTGGCTGGATTGGACAACCCTGTCTGTATCCATATTCAATACCATCATTATGCTTTGGATGGGATTGATGATCCTGCTCAGTTCCGACAAACGGACCTGGGGAGTCTGGTTAGCGGCAGGTGGGCTTCTCGTCGGATCGTTGTTCTTTGTAAGCCACACCGCCATTATTGGGCAGGAGATCTCATTCTTTACCCCTGGAACCAACTTTTGGTGGCATGTGGGATGGGGACCGGTTGTCGCAGCTCCCTTTGGCTGGTATATCGTAATGCTCTGGTTCTCAGGTTATTGGGAAAACACAATCTCCAATTTGCATATACGGCATAAAGCCTGGTTAAGTGTAACCATTATCTATGCTGTGTTATTACTCATTCTGTTTATCTTCCTGAACCCATTGAGTTCATTATCTCCCCGAACTAACATTGATTATGAATCGGGACCTGCATTTACCGGGATTCCGTTACTTTTCATTGCGTATCCGATTTTTATCTTCATGTGTATCGCTCTGTCAATGGATACTTTGATCAGGCCCGGACCAACTGGCAGGTTTATGGGAGCTCAAGCAAGGGAGAAAGCCAGATCCTGGCTGGTGGGAGCCAGTTTTATTCTCTTGGTTGTCGCAGTCCTTGTCGGGTTTGCTATTATGTGGGTCCTGCAAAATGCACAACAAAGCACAGTATTGCCCGAATTATATGGGAATATTGCTCCAACCCTTGGAGTAATGGATCTGATCCTTTCAATACTGATCGGTGCTGTGGTCTTGTTAGTGGGACAGGCAATAGTTTCTTATGGTATTTTTACCGGTAAACCCCTTCCCCGGAGCGTCTTCAAGCGCCAATGGATCTATGCCATTATCATGTCTGCAATTGTGGCAATCATCTTCGCCGGGAGCCTACAAATAAAATTAAGGATGGTGTATTCGCTCTTACTGGCGGCTCTTCTTTTAGGTGCATTCTTTGCCTGGATCACCTGGCGATATCTGATAGAACGGGATATTGCCATACATCAGGTCAGACCAATACTAACCAGCCCCAAGCTGTTATCCATGATCATGAAGCAGGGTGGGAACATTCAAGCAGACCCTGACCTATTAACCTCATTCCAGGTACTTGCCCGGGATATTTTAGAAGTTGATCAAGCTTTACTCGTCCCGCGAGAAGGGTTACCTTCTTTGGAAATAAAACCTTTATATTATCCAGTAATTATTCCCACGCCGGAAATAAATGCCGATATTCTTGCACAGATAAGCAATGATTCCAGGGGAATTGGTGTTCCCCTTCAAGCAGTAGAAAGCAGCGGTTTTACCTGGCTTGTCCCAATGTGGAGTGAACGGGGATTAAATGGAATGCTTTTCCTGGGAGCCAAGGACGATGGCAGTTTTATTTCTCAAGAAGAAATTGAATTGGGAAGAGCAGCCTGTGAAAGAATGTTGGATATAGCAACCAGTGCGGAGCTATCTAATCGGTTGATCAAACTGCAGCAACTTAGATTCTCTGAGCAGAGTATTATTGACCAACGTCCACGCAGAGTTCTGCATGATGAGGTCCTTCCGGCATTACATTCAGCCATGCTTCAGATCAGCAGATCAGAGGAGAACAAGGAATCAACATTATTATTATCCAACGCGCACAAAATGATATCCAACCTGCTTAAAGAGTTCCCTTCGGCTTATTCTCCACAATTCGAACATATAGGTCTGACCCAGGCGATCCGAAAATTGACAATTGAAGAATTCTCTCCATATTTTAAGAAAATCAATTACCAGTGGGAGGAGGTGGACGAAACAAAACTGAATGGTATTTCACAGTTAAAAAAAGAAGTGATTTATTATGCGGCTCGCGAGGCGATTCGAAACTCAGCTTTACATGCAATTCCAATCACCGGAGAAGAAAAGGTCACATTGACGATTTCTATCACAACTACTGCTGATATCAAGATCGTATTACAGGATAATGGTTGTGGAGTAAGGAAAGAAAAGGATCCAACCACAGGATCGGGACAGGGTTTGGCAATTCACAGCACCCTGATGGAACTCATCGGCGGGGGGCTTTCGGTTGAAAGCAAACCAGAATCTTTCACCCGGGTGATCCTAACCTGTCCATTTTAGCGATCAGCTTATTAAATACGCTGATCACCATTTAGCGGCTTTGACCTGGTTTGCAGTATAACACCCAGGATCACTAATCCAATAAATACAAACTGTTTATATGGAAATTCTGGTGGAATTACCTGCGTGATCAGCATAGCCCCGCTGAATGAGGATAGTATCTTTAAGGCCCATTCGAAGGCTGACAGCATAAAGAATGCACCCAGCGCTCCCCCCATCAAGATGAATATCCATGCTAGGGTACCCAGGTCAAGCTTTAGAATCCCCAGGATACCATTCACAAGATATGCACCAAGCAAGAATCCTCCAAGGCCAAAAATGATATTCTTAATAAATCGTGCCAGAAGGACGAGAACCAGGCCAATGATAAATCCCCCGGCAAGTGCATACCAGATGGGTTGATCTGGCATGATCGATTGAGCAGCACTGAATCCAGCCACGAAACCGACAAGCCCGACCATCAGCCAGATAAGTTTTCTACCAAAAATCAGTAGAATTGAACCAATAACCAATTTTATAAAAATCATAACTCCATCATTTCTTTTATATTTATATAATATTTTTCCTATTCATCTTTTATCGCACTCAGGCTGAATGCACTTGCCAGAGGTCGTAATGGTGTAAAGTAGAGAAAATCATCAAGCCATTTTGCCAAGTAAAGAGGCCAGTTTGGACCATTTTTCAAAATAAATAAAGCAGGAATAAGAGTAAAATCTGTCCAGGTTATTGCTACATATTTAAATCCGGCATCACGGACAGTTTTGGATGTCTGATTGGGATTCATTTCATGCTCATCAGGGCTGTGAAAATTGCCATACTTTTTACCCATGAGAACCCGGCCAATCTTCCGGAGAAGAGCTTTTTCGTTTGGGTCAGATGAATAGAGCAACCCTCCAATTTGAAGGCAATTATGGAGTTGTTTAATTAGATTGGGTAGATCTGCGTTTGGTATATGATGAAAAAATGCTAATGCCAGTACTGTGTCAAATTTTTCTTTCCATTGCATCTCATTTACTGAAACACACTCAAATCGAACGTTTTTTATTCCTGCTTTCTCAGCGGATTTCTCTGCAATTTTGATTGCCTCCGATGAAAGGTCGATACCGATTATTTCATCAGCTAATGGCGCAAGCATAATTTCGAACTGGCCATCACCACAACCTAAGCTTAATACTCGCCCGAATTTTTTATTATGTGACTGTGCAATTTTTGAAATTATTCTAATTTCACGCTGAAGACGCAAGTGCCAACCAACTGGATTGTAGTGTTCTTCTTCGTAATAATTGTCGAAGAATAATACTTCGTTCTGGTCGATTTTTTGTTGATCGTCATGCATATAGGTTTTCTCCACTTATAAATTATTACGAATGAATCCACAGTAAATATTTTCTTTGCAAAAATCAAATTTTATTGACCCAACTGATTTAGTAATACTTTAAAAATATAATCGGTGAATGGCAGAATCGTCTCAATTAAGGAAATATCATTATTGGATTAGCATTTTCTTACACTTCTTCAAGATGATTAACCCAACTGGTCTGAAGACTTAATGTATTTTCCTCGCTTCCAGCACGAATAATTGAACGGATCTTCTTCTGTAATATGTTAACTGAATGCAATTCTTATGCCTTTAAAAGGTTAGTTTTCATTTCCAAGAATTATTGAGAAGAACGTCCTATGTTATTCCATTTTATTCCCATAAGTCTGCCAATGGATCCTGTTTGGGTCATATTTTGGTTTTGGCTGCTTGACAAATTGGGGATGACCAAGATAAATGGCACATAGAGGAGTAACACCAATGGGAAGATGAATTAGTTTTGCCACACGTTTTCCAATCAATGGAATGGGATGTATCCCAACCCAACACGAACCGAGCCCTAAAGCAGTGGCAGCCAACAGGATGTTTTCTGCGGCAGCGCTGCAATCTTGAATCCAAAACATTAATCCTGCTGGATTTTGGGCAACCCGTTGGCTCCCACAAACTAGAATTACAGCCGGTGCCGGGAATTTTCCATAAGGGAGAATTTCCTGTAGACCAGATAATAAATCCGGTTTGGTGATTATCACAAACTCCCATGGTTGGCTATTCACTGCAGATGGAGCAGACATACCCGCCTGTAATAATTGATCCAGTTGGTCAGGTGTCACTGCCTCATATGTAAATTTACGCATGCTTCGTCGGGAAAAGATGGATTGTAATATTGGATCCATTGTTGACTCCACAAAAAAGTATTTGATTATAAAGGTTATAATTATATTTTATTCGATTTACCGTCCAGTAGGATTGATTTTCATAGAAATCTAATAAAATTAATGAAACATTATTTATCGAATGGAACACTTAAAGTTACAAAACCGATAGGTAGTGTTTTGGTATTAGCTATCATTTATGCTGTGGTTCTGGTTTTGATAACAGAAAGTTTCGTCAGGTTGGCCATCACTGTCAGATTATTGGATGAACCCGGAATAGGTACAAGTAATGCCGATCTGAACATAAAAATCCCTTTGTTGGATAATTTGGTAAAAAAAACTGGCGGAGTAGACTGCATTTTTTTAGGCAGCTCTATGACCAATGACGACCTGGATCCAGAAGTATTCGCACAGACTTATGCTGAGCTTTCAGGCCGAAAGGTAACCTGTTTTAATTTTGCTGTCGCCAGATTGAACGGGGAGATTGCTGGAGGGTTGAGTCGAATATTGGTTGAGCGCTATCGACCGAGGTTGCTCATCTATGGCACTTCTGCCCGCGATTACTCTAAGGAATTGGGTAACAGGGTATTGATTGAGGATAGTTGGTTTCGCTTTAAACTGGGCGAATGGAACGTATCCGGATGGCTAAAAGAAAATTCAATGAGCTATCGTTACTACCTGAAATTTCTATCGGATCTCAATCCTGCCAATCGGGATTATGCAATCTATGTCCGTCAGAATACTTCTCCTTATGGTCATTTTGAACTGGCAAAGAATGTAACCTCTTTGGAAGGGGAAAGCACCGTCCACGAAAAAAATCTACAGCAGGAGGATTTTGCCGGGGTAAAGCGGCTGACTAATCTGAACGGGACGGATGTTCGCGTGGTAGTAATAGAAATCCCAGTAAACGAAAAATTCTTACCGGTATATGTTAATGATAAAACAGAGGATTACTACACACTTTTTTTTGACCCGTTAGCAAAGTTTCTAAACAAGAAGGGTATTCAGTTTATTCAAACCATCACCGGCGGTCGCTTTTCAGTTTCCGAAGATGGTTGGGCGGATATGAAACACTTGAATAACGAGGGTTCAGCACGGTTTTCTGCCTGGTTAGCTGGCGAGATCTGGCGACTTGAACAAACTAACCAGCTCACCTGGGGAGTGCAATAAATGCAGATCATCAGCTGGCAGTTTGCAGTTTTTGTCATTGTCACCCTGGTGGTGTATTACCTGCTACCCCGTAAAAGCCAGAACATCTGGTTGCTGGCTGCATCGCTGGGTTTTCTGTTCACCTGGAATGTCTTCAGTGTGGTCATACTGCTGATTTCTATTGCAATCAATTATTTTTCCGGGAATAGAATTTGGCAGAAAGGGGTAAAAAAGAGAGGTTGGTTGTGGTTCGGGGTCATTGTCAATGTAGCTACCCTAATCTTCTTTCGCCTTGAAACAGCCGGCTACCTGGAAAAAGCTATTCGTGCTTTTTTGAATCTGGCAGATCCGGCTGGAAGCTTTGAACTGCTCATCCTTCTACCGATAGGTTTTTCATATTACTGCCTGCAGGCTATCAGCTATCTTGTGGATGTTGCCCAAAAGCAATGTCAACCGGCTGGTGACATTGTAGATTTTGCCCTTTATATGGCTTACTTCCCGAGAATGCTCTCTGGTCCAATCGAACGTGCGCGCACATTTTTACCAGCGCTTCAAAACCAACGAGTGGTGGATAATGAACGCATTGCGCGTGGATTCACACGCATTGTCATTGGTTTACTGCGCAAGGTGGTCATTGCCGGCATTCTCTCCAGCTATATTCCCAAAGACATGTTTTCTGCACCGGCAAATTACTCCACCCTGGCATTGATTTTCCAGATGCTGCTCTATGCCTTCTGGGTCTACAACGATTTTGCAGGATATACCAGCATTGTCCGTGGTATCAGCGATTTCCTGGGTATTGACCTTTCACCCAACTTTGATACACCTTACTTTGCACACAGTTTTACAGATTTTTGGAATCGCTGGCATATCAGCCTCTCACACTGGCTGCGTGATTACATATTTTTCCCATTCAGCCGCTACTTGCTGCGCAGGAAAATCAATCCGCGGTCGATACTTTACCTGGCTGTCCCGCCGTTGATAACCATGCTGGTTTCAGGATTGTGGCACAATTTTGGCGCATACATGATCTTCTGGGGATTACTTCACGGGACCTTCCAATCGGTTGAGAAACTGGCAGCCCGTAGCAAGCCTGCGGCAAAATGGGAGGATAAACCTGTTCTAAGAAAAACCGGAAATATTCTACTGGTGTTCATCGGTGTTGTACTCACCTGGATTCCGTTTGCTTCCGGCAGCCTGTATCGAGTGTGGGATTATGGAAAGGCCGTCTTCACTTCCACTGTTAAGCCTGAGATTACAACGCTTTGGCTCATCCCGCTTTTTGCCATTATAATTAATTTCGGGCTGGATCTGATGCATTATCGTCATAACGATGAACTGGCGGTTCGGCGCTTACCGACATTTACTCAATCCGCACTTCTGGCAGTTGCGATATTGGCCATCCTGATCAGCTTTTTAGGCAGCCAGACCGCATTGGCCAGTTTTGTCTATCAGGGTTTTTAAGGAAATACATAATGGATCGTAAAGAAGTTATTACCAAATTGAAAGTATATATATGCACCGAATTATTGAATAATGCAGATTATCCCATCAAGGATGATCAAGCATTGATCACCAGCGGGTTGATGGATTCCTTTTCTCTAGCCCAGGTTGGTGTTTTTGTTGAAGATAGTTTTGGGGTTTATATTCCGGATACTGACCTGACAGTGAAGAATATGGATACACTGAACTCAATGGCCGATGTAGTGGTCGAGCGTGCAGGATGATTTCGGAAGAAACAAAAACATTAATTCAACCGGTCATTGAACGTGCGCTCCACCAGCCGGATCGTCTGGTTCTTGTGTTCGTCCATGAGGATGGGAACCAGGAACGTGTCACCGCCGGAGAATTTTACAGCGAAGCATGCCTATTTGCTGATGCGTTGATAAAACAGGGTTTGCGGGCAGACGACCTGGTAATCGTAGTCCTAAAACATTCGCGAGAGCTGCTTTCTGCCTTCTGGGGTAGTTTACTGCTGGGTTCCATCGTTTCCATATTTCCTTATCTTACCGAAAAGCTTGACCCCCAGATTTATATGGAAAGAGTGAAAACGCTCGTTGCTAATGAAGGAGCCCGGGCAGTAATCACTTTCCCTGAATTTAAAGATGATCTTTCGAACCTGCTGCGTGAAGTGGATTGCAGGGTAATTAGTACGGATGAAGTATTGGGTGGATTCCAGAAGACTGGCGATGGCTTCATTCCTTCCGGAGAATTTCAAGCAGGGAAGATAGCTTTTTTACAGCACAGCAGCGGAACCACCGGTCTACAAAAAGGGGTTGCCCTTTCTCATGGATCTGTTCTGAACCAGATCCGTTCACTCAGCCAGGCTTTACAGTTTTCAGCAACGGATAGGGTTATCTCATGGTTGCCCCTTTATCATGATATGGGATTGATCGGTGGGTTTGTTCTTCCCATCGTTGCCGGAATTCCGTTAATTCTCCTATCTCCATTTCACTGGGTGCGGGATCCAAAGATACTGTTTACCTATGCGGCTGAACATCATGCTACGTTGACCTGGCTTCCAAACTTTGCATTTAACCACTGCGTTCGTGGAATTAGGCGCAGCGATATTCAATCCCTTGATTTATCCTCATTGAGAGCATTGATAAGTTGTTCTGAGCCGGTACGTCGTGATTCATTTGAATTATTCTTAGACCAATTCCAGGAGCATGGTATTCAACCAGGAATGCTGCAAGCAAGTTATGCTTTAGCAGAAAATACTTTCGCTGCGACCCAAACAGTACCCGGGGAGCCGCCATACTATGATTGGATCGATATCAAATCTTTACAGAAAGATAAGTTTGCGGAACCCGTTGTTCCCGAATCCTATGGATCATTTCCAATGGTATCGAATGGCAAACCCATCCCTGGTACTGAAGTAGCAATCGCCGGACTCGACGGAAAACTACTGCCGGAGAGGTTCACCGGCGAGATCATCCTCCGTAGTAACTGTATGCTTACTGGTTATTATCTTCGGCCTGAATTAACGGATCAGGCAATGAAAGATGGCTGGTTCCATTCCGGAGATATCGGATATATGGCAGATGGGAACGTGTACGTATCTGGTCGAATGAAAGATATGATCATTGTAGGGGGTAAAAATGTATTTCCACAAGACCTGGAAGCCATTGCGAATACAGTACCTGGTGTTCACCCTGGTCGGGTTGTAGTGTTTGGTGTGGATGATATAAAACTTGGGTCAGAGGGAGTAATTATGATTTGCGAAGTTGAAGCAGATCATATCAGTGAAGATGAGAAAAAAAGAATCGAATCAGATATTCGTCAACGCATTGTGCGGGAAACCGAAGTGGTGTTAAAAGAATTGCGGTTGGTCGATGAAAGATGGTTGATAAAAACTTCCTCCGGAAAAATAGCCAGAAACGACAATCGTGAAAAATACCTGAGAATTTTCAATAATTAGGATATTTAAAAATGAATATTTATTTTGCCCGACATGGTGAAAGTGAAGCCAACATTGAAAATGTGATCTCCAATCGGGATTTGATTCATCCCCTGACTCAAACTGGACGGGAACAGGCAGCCAACCTTGCCGAGCACTTGATCGACGCAGGAATTACCGGAATATTTTGCAGCCCGATCCAACGTGCAGTGGAGACTGCTGTCATTATTGGTGCAGTTCTTAAGATACCTGTTGCCAAGGCTGATGCACTCAGTGAGTTCGATTGTGGGATTCTGGAAGGCCGTTCGGATGATGAAGCCTGGTTTGAGATTGGTCGAGCAGTTCGAACATGGCTGGAGAAGGGTGACCTGGATTATAAAATTAAGGGAGGGGAAAGCTGCCATGAGGTCCAAAACCGGTTCTTCGTTTTTATCAATAAACTGATTCAATTGGGTGGGAATGAAACATATTTATTGATCAGCCACGGGGGAACCCTGCGATTGACAATTCCATTTCTATTTCAAAATTTACCAACCACTCTATACCGCGACCAATTCTTTGGATATACAGATTACGCTTATGCAGAAGTTGTTGAAGGAAAATTAATCTGTAGAGAGTGGTGCGGTCAAAAAATGTTCAGTTGAGTTCATCAGTAAAGAGAGGATGCGTATGATCGGAGCGATTGCAGGTGATATTATCGGTTCAGTTTACGAGTGGAATAATATTAAAACCACTGATTTCCCTTTGATAAATGATGCAAGTTTTTTTACGGATGATTCTGTTTTGACCATTGCCCTGGCAGATAGTATTTTGACAGGCACACCTTACAGTACATTGCTCAAGGAATACTATACTCTTTATCCCAATGCTGGATATGGGGGAATGTTCAGCCGGTGGGCGCGTTCTGATAAGAACGAACCATATAATAGTTATGGAAATGGTGCTGCCATGCGGATCAGTCCCGTGGGCTTTGGTTTTTCAA
Organism: uncultured Chloroflexia bacterium; assembly: GCA_963827895.1. Taxonomy (GTDB): domain Bacteria; phylum Chloroflexota; class Anaerolineae; order Anaerolineales; family Anaerolineaceae; genus PNON01. The sequence continues at coordinate 354,115 of CAWHCY010000005.1, forward strand.
CACTAGATTCGGTCATGGCGAAAGCGGAAGAATATACCGCGGTTACCCATAATCACGCAGAAGGGATCAAAGGTGCCCAGGCAACTGCTGCGGCGATTTACCTTGCCAGGACAGGTAACGATAAAGACCAGATCCGGGGATTCATCCAGATGCGATTCGGATATGATCTTTCGAGAAGTTTGGATGAAATACGGCCGGGGTACAAATTTGATGAAACCTGCCAGGGAACAGTGCCGGAGGCGATAATAGCTTTCCTAGAATCAAACAGCTACGAGAATGCAATTCGTCTGGCAATCTCTCTGGGTGGCGATAGTGACACGATTGCCTGTATTACCGGAGGGATTGCACAGGCATTCTATGGTGGTGTTCCAGAAGGAATCGAAAAATTGGTTTACAAAAAGTTGGATGCGAAATTGGGCAAAGTCACTCGCAGCTTCATGAGGAAGTTCATCGACAATGCTTAAGAGTAGTAGCTAGCTGATCAAGCTCGAATGTCAACCAGGGTGCCACTGCCATCCAGGCTGGATTGCTGGATCATCTTTATCAAAGCCTGGCCTTGCAGAGCTTGTTGATTCTGGATTTGCTTTACGACCGAGACCGCGATGGATGTACGAGCATTGCCAGCATCGACCTGACTCTGGATTAGATTCAATACGTCATTCGTAGATACGCCATTTACCATATGATCATTATCGGCTGTTAAACTCCGGACTGAAGCCCCCGGGGTTCGCATTGACATGAAAATGGATTACGGTATAATTCCTGATTGCCTCACGGTCCACTAGCTCAATGGCAGAGCAACTGACTCTTAATCAGCAGGTTCAGGGTTCGACTCCCTGGTGGATCACCTTCCCAAAAATTTAGTATTGTTTCAGCTTCAGGGTCCCCGGAAGGGGATTGTATTCAACTCCCTGGTGGATCACCTTCCCAAAAATTTAGTATTGTTTCAGCTTCAGGGTCCCCTTACCCCACAGGGGTGCTTCGCAAGGGGATGGTATTCGACTCCCTAGTGGATCACCTTCCCAGCTATTTAGTTTCATTTCAACATCAGAGTCCCCGGAAGAGGAAGGTATTCGACTCACTGGTGGATCACCTTTCCCAAGAATTTAGAATTATTTCAGCTTCAGGGTCCCCGGAAGGGGATTGTATTCAACTCCCTGGGGATCACCTTTCCATTTATAGTGTCGTTCCTCTAAAGTACCGCCATATATCATGTTTATTTGCGATACAAACGGAGGATGATAATGACAGGCAAAACCGACCCACTGACTAGTTCACACGACGATTTAGAAAAACGACTGACTAGTCCAACTCAAAATGATTATAAGTTTAACCGGGAACCCGGAATAAAAAGTTGAGTTAGTTTCAGGCAGTGGATTGGAGCTAAATATAGTCTGGAACATAAATAATTGGTTCTCTGAAATTGATCTATGAATATTATTGATTATCAATTCACCGTGTTGCGGCTTTGAAACCTAAATGATTTACGCGCTTCCTCTCGAACCAATTCTAAAACTTGTTTTTTATATTCTGTAAACATGGAACTAGTTTCCGTATCCAGGACAGTTCGTGGTCGTGGAAAGTCAATATCGATCTCAGTTTTGATCCTGCCCGGGAGGGTGGTCATCACCAGTATCCTATCTGAAAGAAGGATAGCTTCATCTACATCGTGTGTAACGAACAACACGGTGATTCGTTGTTTTTCCCAGACTTCAAGCAGCAATTCCTGCATCATCAGACGGGTTTGGGCGTCCAAGGCACCGAAAGGCTCGTCCATCAGCAGAATTTTAGGTTGATAGACCAGTGCTCGGGCAATTGCCACACGCTGACGCATACCACCAGATAGTTGATTCGGATATGACTTTTCAAACCCCTCCAGCCCGATCAGATGTATGTAATGCTCTACAAGTCTTTTTTGATCTGTCTTTGAAAGGGATGACTTTTTTAATGAAAAATGGATGTTTTCTGTTACGGTGAGCCACGGAAAAAGGGTATAAGTCTGAAAAACCAGCCCTCTTTCAGCGCCAGGACGGTATACCGATTTACCCTGGACGTAAATATTCCCCGAAATTGGTTGTTCCAACCCTGCTGCAGCCCGTAGTAGTGTCGATTTTCCACATCCAGAAGGGCCGATTATTGAAACGAATTCATTTTGATTAACCACCAGGGATGTGTCTTCCACAGCGACTATTTCGGCTGATTTGGAAGGTTTAAACTTAATGCTAATATTCTTCATCTCAAGCATGTATTCTGTCATCATGTTCCTTTACGGTCCGCCCAGTGGAATAGTCTTTTATATGACAATTTGAATACTGTGTCTGTGATCAAGCCTAAAATTCCAATGACCAATATTCCAAGGATGATGGATTCGGTTTGTAAAAACCGTTGGGCACGCATAATTCGATATCCCAATCCTATATTTGCGGCTACCAATTCAGCCACGACCAGGTAGGTCCACGCCCAACCGAGCGTGATCCGGAATGTATCCCAAATGCCGGGTAATGCATAAGGCAGGATGACGCTTGTAAGTATTTCCCGGCGTGAAAGCCCAAATGTTTCGCTCACTTCGATCATTTCGCGGGGTACACCCTTGACATTATCCATGATCATGAGAACTTCCTGAAAGAATGTACCGATAAACAGAATGAGGATCTTTTGGCTGTCACCAACCCCGGTCCATAATATGGTGAGAGGTACAAATGCAACAGCCGGCATATATCTGACAAGGTCTATCGTCGGTTCAAATAGACCTTCGAAGAAACGAAAGTTTCCCATTAATATACCGATAGGTAGAGCGAGAAGAGTCGAAACAATCCAACCTAATGAAATTCTATATAGGCTGGCTGTTGTGTCTTGCAAAAGAATTCCTTCGCGTATCTGGCGATTCAACTCCTGAATAACAGACTGTGGTCCTGGGAGGAACAAAGGCGGAATTAATTCCAAGCTGGTAAGGATCAACCAGATCAGGAATATTGCAAGGATAAGCGAGGTTCCTGCCATAAAATATAACCAGGCAGGAATCTCGCCTCGAAGATCCAGGAACCGAAAACGACGGTTCGGTTTCTGATCTTTTTTATTTGTTAACTCAATATTGGTCATAAGAATTATTTCAAGAACCCGGTATCCACGAGTTTCTGAAGATCAGGAATTGAGTCAAATAGACCTATGGATTTTGAAACTTCAGCAACATCGTTAATAATGGTTAGAAAATTACCTCCAAGGTCAACCTGATTTTCGGCGAGGGTATAGAACTTTACACCTTCAAATGCTGTTACCAGATCCTCAGGTTCACTCCCAACAGCTTTTGAGATAATTGCCTGACCTGCAGTTTTATCTGAATTATAAAAACCTAATGCTTCATCCCATACTTTTAGTAGGGCTTTAACAGCATCCGGATTGTTTTTAGCAAATTCTCCGCTTACAACGAATACATCCGAAATTAGTCCGGGCCGCTCTTCAGCCTTATATAAAACTCTTGTGTTGGTGTTTCCCTTTATTACTTCACTGATATATGGTTCATAGGTTACTGCAGCGGGAACCTTTCCACTCAATAATGCTGATCCGGCATCACTGGCAGGCATAGGGATGGGATTAATATCAGACAATGACATATTGCTTTGACTTAGGGCATAATTTAATAAGAGATCACTTGTTGCACCTTCTTCATAGGCAACATCTTTGCCGCGAAGATCTTCAATTGATTTGATCTCTTTATCCGCGATGATCGCATCTGCGCTTGTCGAAACGTCTTCCAATAATACTAATTTTAAATCTACGCCAGCGCTGAATAGTTTAATGGCAGTGTGGGTGGCAAGATTTGCTCCTTCCATGTTTCCGCTGGCAAAAGCCGCATTGACTTCTTTATCCTCAACAAAATCTACCAATTCAACTTCCAATCCATTCTTTTCAAATAGGCCTTTTTCTTTGGCAATCCACCACGGACCATAACCGATCCAAGGTTGTGTTCCGATCTTGATCTTTACAGGCTGGGCTGGTGCCATCGGGCCGCTGCAGGCGGTTAACAACGTAACCATAACAAATACCATCAGTACAACTACTTTTTGTGATTTCATTTCTTCTCCTATACAAATATGAGTTTGATGATGCTTATGCAGAAAACGGTGTGATTTCATTCCGGAATTCCTATCTCAATTACTGTATGGACCTTAATCGACCAGCCAGGGCATGGGCATTTAATCCCTCAGCAAGGGCTATTGTTTCTGCCTGGGTTCCGAGGGTGGCTGCTGTTTGCTTGTTTAACCCCACCACGCTGATGATGTGAATAAAATCCCATACATTTAATGGTGAGGCAAAATGGGCTGTTCCACCGGTCGGCATTACATGGCTGGGTCCAGCTATATAATCTCCCATTACCTCACAAGAATTTTCCCCCATAAAAACACCACCGGTACTAGTAACTTTCTCCAACCAGACCCAGGGATCACGAACAGCTAGGTTCAAGTGTTCCGGAGCGTAATCATTCGAGAGGATAATTGCCTCATCAATATCCCGGGTGAGGATTGCTCCGCTACGATTTAGAAATGAACCTTCAATAATTTTCGATCGTGTCAAGTTTGCGCCATCCTTTCCGTTTAACCAGTATTCAATTTCTTTCTGGACAGAAACGATCAACTTTTCTGAAGGGGATATCAATATGGCAGTAGCAAGCAGATCGTGTTCTGCCTGAGCGAGCATATCAGCAGCCACCCAATCTGGCCTGGCGGTGTCATCCGCAATGACAATGGTCTCAGTCGGGCCAGCCAGTCCATCAATTCCGACTGATCCAAAAACTTGCTGTTTGGCCAGGGTGACGAAGAGGTTGCCTGGACCAACTATCTTGTTTACTGACCGGATGGTCTCTGTACCGTATGCCAGTGCAGCAATAGCCTGTGCACCTCCGATCAGATACACTTCGTCGATGCCAGCGATGGCTGCAGCAGCAAGGATCACTGGGTTGACATTTCCAACACACTTCATTGGAGGAGTGACAATGACGATCTCACTAACACCGGCGACTTTAGCAGGAATAGCAGACATCAAGACAGTTGATGGTAATGGGGCAGTGCCGCCTGGGACATATATCCCCACCCGTTCGATAGGGCGGAGAAGCTGGCCTAATTTTCCTCCCATGGATTGATCCATCCAAGAGACAGCAGGTTGTATTTTATGAAATGCTTCTATTCTGTCGGCAGCAGAAAACAGGGCAGCTTTCAATGTTGGATCAAGGTTTTCCAGAGCTGTATTAATCTCTACGGAAGACACCTTTTTATTCGATCGGTCTGAGCCATCCAATTCTTTTGACCATTTATCAACTGCAACATTTCCATTATTTCGGACATCTTTTATGATCCGCCTTACAGCTTCGTAAGGCGCGATCTTTTCGCCAAAGATCTGCTCCAATCTATTTAATACTGCTTCTGGGACTGGTGTCTCATCTATCGGTGTGCGTTTTAAAATGGTATTTTTTGCAGTTAAGACATCAAACATTTTGTACATTTGCTTCTCCATTTTGGAATACAAAAAGCCCCCGGTTTTCCGGGGGCTTAATTAATGTAAAGAAAATTTGGAATACGTTTAGTATGCCCGCCGGAAAACTTTAGGGGATAGGAAATGATGATGATGGAGAGCAACTAAATTCATTTTCATAATGAAAATGATATTATCACAATATTTTTAAATTGTCAAAACGGATTTTTCAGTAATGTGCCCTCATTCTTATACGTTGTGTAGTATAAAAGAACCTCAATTGATGAGGTCCTTTTATTCTAAAGTTGAGATTTCTACTCGGAACGTTTCTTTAATCCAGCTATAAGCACAATTTTGTTATTTAAGCATCCAATTATTAACTACTATTTCTTGTATGGATTGGTTCTGATGGGTATATTTATTTATGCAAATTCCTCGCGGCAATGAAACTCAGGCCGTTTTCAGTGAGAGCACGAGCCGTCCTGTTGCAGGCATCCACTTTATCGAGATAGTTGATGCGTAAATTATCCCAATCACCACTGGCAATCACTTCGTTTTTCTCGCGGAAGTAGTCGAGGATGTCGGAAAGATGAGCCCGGGTCACATCCACTTCTGGATCACCGCCCTCGTGTTTGGCTGCAATATTTGCCACATGATCAGCCACCTGGATGAGTTCGTCACGCCGATTATAAGGTTGGATAACGATACTTTTTTGGGGTTCGGTGATGTGATGCTCAAAGCGAATTACTTTCTCGAAACCGAGCTCTTTTCGGAAGTCGGCGGTAAGTTCCATGGTCTGATTATTGATAGAGTTCGACCAGTTGAAGCCGATCACAGGGGATGAACCATCTTCACGGCTGTACAGTTTGGCCATCATCATGATCCACAGAGCATGGTATGGATTATCCGAACCAAAAAAGACCGAGATCTTGAACTGGATATTCACACCTAGTTTGTAGAGCATAAATCCGAGCAATATGGTTCCGGCATTGAAGTTGAGCACATGCTGGACGCCATAATTGGTATAGTAATATAAGAACTCGTCCAACCACATCAGGGCGTGGTCATTGGGCTGGCCGATTCCGCCAAAGTAACCGGTGATGGTGGCTGGACCACCCAGGTGTGGATTGGAACCATCTGTTCCTTTGGTATCGAGAGTCTCGACAAACGATGCACCAATGATGTCCAATGCAGCAACTATGGCTGGCAGGTCTCCATCCGCTTCAGATTCTTTCATATTGCGCACGGCAATGAACCGCCCCGGGACGAGTGTTTTATTGGCGATGGCTTGTTCCGCCATGACACGGATCCAAGGGAAATACTGCAGAGCAGAAACCTCCAATGTGACTGCATATTCATCCTTGAATTTTATCTTTTTCGCTGCTGCCCCCAGGATATTTTGACGGTAATCAGCAACAGGGATGAAAGCGCCTCGATCACGCTGTTCGATCAACCAATTTAAATCCTTGATATATTCCGGAGATTTCGCTTTTACCTGTTTGAACAGGTTTTCCATTTTACGGGATTCTATGTGCTTGCGGTTGATCTCATCCGGAGTGCCATATTTTGCAACCACAGCCAGGAAATCGTTCATCACCCGGCTATTTGGATCAAGCAAGACGCTATTAACCGCTTCAAGTCGGGATGCAGGAACTTGGAGAAGTGTACGAAGGTCAGTCATTAAAACTCCTTATTACAACAAAATTACCTGTTTTATTTCTTGCATCGATAATAATCATGCAAGGTTCACATTACTCCTTGAGCATCTTTAACAATTCTTCATACTCCTCATCCGGCATTCCGAACCAATTTTCGGGGGCGGGGAAGGTCTTTTCAGTAACTTCTTTAACATAACTATTCAAACCAGCACTGATGGTTGCACCAGCATCAGCAAAGACTTTGGCCATGCGTGGTTTGAACTTGGGGTAGAGACCAAAAGCGTCATGGTAGATAAGTAGTTGTCCATGGGCATGCGGACCGGATCCAAGCGACATGATCAGACAATCCTCTGCATGTTCAGTGATCAGTTTACATATGCGGTCTGGTACCATTTCAAGCAGGATCATAAATGCCCCGGCCTTTTCGAGAACCTTGGCATCATCAACGATCTTCTTGGCGGTTGCTGCGCTCTTTCCCTGCAAGCGGAATCCGCCTAATGAACTAACGCTCTGCGGTGTTAGTCCCAGGTGCCCAATGGTGGGAATTCCGGCATCAACAATGCCTTTGACTCGATCAGCCATTGACGTACCACCTTCCAATTTGATCGCATCACACCCGGTTTCAGCCATGAAACGACCGGCATTCCGAATAGCTGTTTCGACCGATGGCTGATAAGTCATATATGGCATGTCACCCACGACCCAGGCATTGGGGGCACCACGTCGAACTGCTGCGGTATGCCTGATCATATCATCCATGGTTACCGGCAGAGTACTGTCGTAACCGAGCATGGTCATACCCAGGCTATCACCCACCAGGATCATGTCGATCCCAGCCTGCTCTTGAAAGAACGCGGTCGGATAGTCATAACAGGTCAACCAGGTGATGGGCTTTCCTTCGGCAGCTTTTTTGAATAAACCGGGTAAGGTCATTTTCTTGCGCTGTTCAGACATTGATTCTCCTTATCGTTTCATAATTAGATTTTTCTGCTTGATCATCCCTGTAACACGGGCGAAAAAAAATTCAGATATGATCAATGGGGTGGAGGTGGACATCATCCTCAACGGAAATTGGAATTATTAATATTTCAGAGTAGTTGCATTCACAATTATTTTAACATCAAACGCTTAATAATCCTAAATGTCTTATCTTCGAATTTATTCCCTTAGCTTACTTTACCATTCGACTAACGCATTTTTTATTGCATTATTAACCAAAAACATCTGCAATCGGACATTCTAATCACAGATAGATAATGAACGTAAATAAAATGAAAAAGATGAGCTATTTTGCCAGGTACTGAGCCGCTATTGATCCAACACCGACACAAAGTGTACAAAGAGCCATAACCAGGAAAACGATTCCAAGTATCAACATAATATTGGAAGATTTGGATTGACGTTCAAGCACCGCTTCATTCGGGTCAGCAGGATTGTAATAGACTGAAACGGATGTTCCCACAGGATATCGGGCGGTGGTAGTTTGAGCTTTGGTGTGAGAACCAGATTCTACAGCACCAAACATGAGGCGTTTACCCTCATATGCTGTGCCGACAACCTGGTAAGTATAGGTTAACTGGGGGTAATAATGGGTAATATTATCGTCATCGGATGTTGATACTGATTCAGCTATTGAGCTGCGGGTTATCAATCCAGGGGTGGAAGGCCAGCTCGCACTTGCCCCTACTTTCTTTTTATCGTTGACGGATTTAAAGATCAGCAATATTCCAATAGCTCCAAACAATAATAGAAAGAATCCACCACATATGATTCCAACAACGGGAAAACCATTCATTTCCGCCTCCTTTCTTACTAATTTTTTTATATACTACTCGAGAATTTATGGGATGGCAAACAATAAAGCTGTTCAGACCATCTGGGGATTTAGGTGCTGATTTCTTCAAGCGAACGCCCGGTTGTTTCCTGCTTGATCCCAGCCAGGATGACCATGGTCAACATGGGCGCTGCGGCTAAAATTGAAAAAATGATGGTCATTCCCCCACCAGCCTGAATGACCATAGCGACCACAATCGGTGCAACAACTCCACCTAAACGACCGATTCCTGTTGCCCATCCAGTAGCTGTTCCACGAATGGATGTCGGGTACAACTCAGAGGAAAACGGGTGGGCCAATCCCCAGGCCATACCATTGAAAACCATCAACAGAAAACCAATTGTCAAAATCCAGGAAGTAATACCTGATAGGCTGAATAGTATGGCTGACAGCCCAAGCAGTCCCAGTGAAAGAATGATCAATCTTCGCCGGCTGAATCGGTCAGCCAGGTAAGCAACCAGGATCGTCCCTGGAATTTGTCCAAGGCTGATGATTAACGAAAGTAAAAATGAACGGGTAATGCTATTATTTTCACCAATTAACAACGTAGGTAACCAGACGAATACTCCCTGGTAAAGAAAGTTCAATGAAATCCACAAAACCCAGAGGGATAGTGTGATTCTGGCAAATCGCTGGGACCATATTCCATCAGACAAAGGTATGGCAGATTGTAATGTAGGTAGTATGTGCGGTTGGATGGGAGGGTTTGAGTCTTCAACGAAATTAATTCTCATTGATTCTTTTTGTGCTTTTTCGATCATCCCTTTACTCAGGAGAAATCGAAGTGATTCAGGAAGAAACCAATGAATAAGCAAACCAGAAAGGATCGCAATCCCCCCAAAAAGCATTGCAGGGCGCCATCCGGTATGCAATATGAGGAAATATCCGACTAATGCAGCAAGAGTTCCACCCAGACCCCAGAAACCATTCAGGAGTACCAACAAAGTACCGCGTAGGCGTGTGGGTGAGAATTCTGATACAAGTATCCCTCCCGTTGGTAAAACCGCGCCTAATCCCATTCCGGTGAAGAAACGTAATATAAGCAGGGTGGAAAAGCTTCCCGCAATTGCAGAGAAGATAAACATCCCCCCCAGGTAGATCATGATCCAGACTAATATTTTTCGCCGGCCATAGCGGTCAGAAAGGGTTCCTGCAGCAACGGATCCAACCAGCATTCCTAACATGCCTAAACCCGCCATGAAACCCAGCGCACTGGAAGATACATTCCATTCTGCTTTTAATGCTGGCAGAATAAAACCTATTATTGTGACTCCGTAAGCAGCCCATGACCAGCAAGATCCGGTTAACAACATCAGTAGAAAGTGAAATTTTGAAAATTTCACATTATCGAACCGAAGCAGGAGCGAGGATTCATTCATCCCGAAGATTGTACCTTAGAATCTCTCCAGATAAGGAATGCAATGAATACCCACGGAAAAATAAAGCTCTATGGTGAGATTGTTGAAGAGAAGAATTATTTATTCTTATTCGAAATGACTTTGAAAGTAGGGATCAACCTGACTTATTAATAATTCGGGATTGTTTCTGAAGATACATCTCACTGTCTGCTTTGGCAAGTAGTTCGCTTATTGTTGGAGAAGCAACAGGATCGTATTGCGCTGCACCAACGCTAAGGGATAATTGATATGATAAGTCCTTTTGGTGGTTTCTTGCATCCAGGGCAGCTTCGATGCGTTGGTTCATGACCACAGCGCTTTCGCGGGAATCATTCAAAGTAAGTATTACAAATTCATCACCACCAATTCTAGCCATAATATCGGCATCGCGAAAACATTCTTTCAAAATAGCTGAAATTTCTTTTAAAGCAGTATCACCTTGGGCATGTCCGAAGGTATCATTGATTACCTTTAGTTGGTCAACATCACAAAAGAACATTAGCATCGATCTATTATTGCGATGAGCTAATTTCAATTCCTGTTCGGCAAGGTGCATAAAACCTCTACGATTATTCAAACCGGTTAGTTCATCGGTCAGGGACAGGTTGCGAATCTCCTCTTCCAGGCGCTTACGCTCGATCACCTGGGCAATTTGTGTTGAGACAAATTCCAGTAGTTCAAGATCTTTTTGAGAATAATGTTTTTCCTGTGTGTAACTTTGGAGAACGATAACACCAATGATCCGGCCATCCGATTTCAAAGGTACTCCGAGCCAATCGACACTTTTCGTTCCGATTGCTTCCACTTCACCTTTTTGGATGAGCTGATCATAGATTTGTGGAGTAGCCAACAAAGCTCGTCCGGTACGGATTACGTATCCAGTTAAGCCCTGTGACACCGTTGGTGCGGTTGGTTTTTGGTCATATTGATCAATGTAATATGGGAAACTGATCAATCCATTGTTTGAATCGTACAATGCAATAAACAGATTTTCGGCGGAAATCAATTCTCGAAGGATCAAGTGAATGGATTCATATAACGTATCAATTCCATCACTTGTTATTGCAGCTTCTGTGATCCTGTATGTTGCATTCTGGACCAACTCAAATCGTTTTCGTTCGGTGATTTCCTCGATCATACAAAGATGATGTGGATTCTCAGAGCCATCAATATCGATCGGAGCAACCGTCATTTTAATCCAAACTAGGGATCCATCAGCGCGAAGATAACGTTTTTCCATTTTGAATCCGGGTATTTTTCCGGCATTTAATAATGCCATGTTATCCAAATCTTGCTGAAGATCTTCCGGGTATGTAAAACTCATCCATTCGCTGGAAAGCACCTCATCCACAGTCCTACCCAAGATGTTTGCAAACTTGGCATTTACTGCATAGGTTTGACCGGTAAGCGAATCATTCAGAGATATTCCCAGAGGAGCTTCATCAAATAGTTTTTTAAACCTTTCTTCGCTTTTCCGTAATGCTTCTTCTGCCTTCTTACGCGCAGTAATATCCTGGACGACGGCTATATGAGCAAAGGTTGGTTGGATTTCACCAGGTTTCCATAAAGGAGAAACAGTTAACTCTCCCCAGACCTTTTCCCCACTTTTATGAATATACCTTTTCTCGATCGTAAATTCCCTGATCTTACCTTCCAATAACAATGTATTTTTATCAATATTTTCCTGGACAAATTCAGGATCTGTAACGTCCTGAAATGACAGATTCAACATCTCTTCTTTTGTATATCCAAGAAATTCACAGTATCTTTTGTTAATATCGATATATTGACCGGTTGATGTGTCTATCAGGGCAACCCCGATGGCTGCATGTTCGAATAGTAAACGAAATCGTTCTTCACTTATGGCGAGTGTCTTTTCTGCCTGAAGTCGTGCCAGGTCACCTCTGTCAATTTCATCACTTATGTTATGAGCCAAGTAAGAGATGATTAGAATGGAGAATATACATGCCATTAACACTGAGACTGCCACTCGATATGCTGGATTAATGTTCCAAGGATTAAATATCTCACTTATGAGACCTTGAAAAACGACAATCAAAATAGACACCGGAATGAAAACGCGCATCAAACGGGCTTTGATTGAACTTCCAGTAAACATGCTAACTGGCCAGGTAGCTGGTCCAATTCTTAGCATTAATGCCAGACTGAGGAACAAAAATGCAAGCACTGAAGTAAGTGCAATCGGAATGAATGTACCCCCATAAAACAATGGTGCCCTAAATAAGTAGCCAAGGTAATAAATTCCATTAAGACAAAATACAATAAAAGACAGGATGGCTGAGGCTCTTTTTTGATGTTTCCCCGTTTTGAGGCCGGTTAATAATAAAAATGCCGGGATTATCAAGAGAAACCCTAATGCAGATAGTGGTGACATACGGGCGGATAATATTTGTCCAAATAGAGGGGGATTAGGGAAAAGCAATTGTTCAAGATCGGGGCCAAACCCTGTGATAAATCTTACTCCAAGGAAAAGGACAATGAGTAACATTCCAATAAGGATCAGTTGTAAAATGAGCCTCATAATCGAAGGGTATGAGAATTTATTAAAGATCAGATAAATTCCACAAAGAACCAAAAAAATGATCGCATTTGCAGGTGCCATGGGAATATAATCAGTGCGGATGGAAGCAAGTATATGTTTATTGATCAGCCAGCCTGTAATTGCCAGCAGACAGATGATGGTTACAAACAATAAGAGGATCGCTGAATATCGATCTAAAGTTTTTTGTGTACTAGTATCCCGATTCATATGTTCATTTAGCCTTGAGGAATATCGAAAACAATGTTATTTTGGGTAAATCCTGATTATCAAGTTACATTAATGTTATAGGACATTTTCGGTTTGGGTGTATTCACAGGACATATTACTTAGAGGTGTTCATAGATATCTGGTATTCACGATACGTCAGAATGGTTGGTTAACAAGTGAAAGGAATCAGCCACCTAGGAATCAGCGAAGGTATTAAAATTCACAGCTAACAGTATATCATTCCTGACAACAGAAAATCTAAATTGTTTTGAATTAAGCAAATTCTAATTAATTTTTCATCAAAAATCAAACCTATTAAATGGTAAAATATAAGCCAGAATTAAACCATGATTTTGGTTAGGCACCTGATAAATTTACCGGTTACGGGGAAAAGTTTTGCAATTTTATCTGTGGAAGTGAATAGCTCCAAAAAATAATTTCCAATGCCTCCATCAAGACTTGATTTTTTGATAATCTTTTGACCATGATATCGACCCAAAATACTTCCAAAAGACCATCCGGAATGCGCGGATTGACGATAGTTTTGCTCGGTCAGGCTATCTCCATACTGGCATCCAGCATGACTGGGTTTGCACTATCAATATGGGTTTTCCAACGGACCAGCAGTGCAACCTCTCTTGGAATAATGCAAACCGCATTCACACTACCCTACCTGTTGATCATCCCCCTGGCTGGAGTGATGGTGGACCGGTATAACCGTAAACTAATGATGATGGTGAGCGATCTGGCGGCAGGGTTGGGTACAGTGGCGATCCTTATCCTTTCAGCTACAGGGCACCTTCAAGTATGGCATTTCTACCTGGTTAATGTCATTATCGGATTGGGAAATGCTTTCCAATGGCCGGCATATTCAGCAGCAATCACCACCATGGTACCCAAGGAGCAATATGGACGGGCTAATGGCATGGTCTCATTCATCCAGGCCGGCCCGGGAGTGGTTGCGCCGCTTCTGGCTGGTGCCTTATTACCCGTGATCGGGTTGAACGGTATCCTGCTGATCGATGTGGTAACCTTCCTTTTTGCCATTGGCGCATTGATGATCGTTCACGTTCCACCTCCAACCCAGACGGTGGATGGGCTCGAGGGAAAAGGAAGTTTTTGGAAGGAAGCGACATTTGGTTTCAAATATATATTCAAACGCCCAAGCCTCTTAGGATATGTATTGCTGCTCTTTACCGCAAACACATTTCTGGGTTTCCCCAATAGTGTTCATGTTCCCATGATCCTGCTTCGAACCAACAATAGCAGCCTCATTTTAGGTGCAGCAGAGACGGCTGGTGCAATTTCATGGACATTAGGTTCTGTTCTGATGAGCGTTTGGGGCGGACCCAGGCGGCGTATGCATGGGGCTCTGCTGGGTTGGATAGGTTACTGCATTTTCGGGAATATCATTTTTGGCCTTGGGACCAGCCTGAATGTTTGGATCCCGGCAATTATCATCGCTGGATTTGGGTCGAATATTGGAATAGCCACCAGCCAGGCCATTCTGCAATCCAAGGTAGCACCGGATGTGCAGGGTCGTGTCTTTTCAGCCCGACGTATGCTGACGTGGTTTCCTGATACCTTTACGCCCATCATTGGCGGATTGTTGGCAGACAAGATCATGGAACCCGCAATGCGGTCGCAGGGCTGGTTTGCAAAGACCTTTGGATGGATGGTGGGAACCAGTCCGGGTTCTGGAATGGCCTTGATCATGATCATCTTTGGGGGACTCACAATACTGACAATGTCTGCAGGTTATCTATTTACCAAAATTCGCAATTTGGAAGATCTTTTACCTGACCATGACCAATTACAGCAAGTGGATGGTTAGTGGATGTAATTGGTTAGTTCATCAGATTTGGTTCTCATTTACTTCAAATTAATGCCTGTATTATTTCATTCAAAATGGTTCTATAATGTTGTAATACTTGTTTCTATCGAAGCATATCATTCTGGAGGGGTAATGAAAAACCTAACTTTCTTGTGTCTTAGTGCAAAGGTATTGATTTCTTCATAAAACTA
Source organism: uncultured Chloroflexia bacterium (assembly GCA_963827895.1). GTDB lineage: Bacteria > Chloroflexota > Anaerolineae > Anaerolineales > Anaerolineaceae > PNON01. The sequence continues at coordinate 369,265 of CAWHCY010000005.1, forward strand.
TTTATTGCAGTTATTATTTATTTATATCAGATTCCCATCATTAGTATCCCCTGAATATATTTGCAGCCTACAACACACTTACCAGGCCAAAGAGCAATAATCAGATAGCGGAGGAGTGATGCATTCAAAAAGAAAGGTTATATGGGTCAGTATTTTTTCGAGCCTTGTCATCATTTCAATCTTAGCGACCCTGATCGTTAGAATTCCTTCTGCATCACAACAACTACCACCGAACAACGCCCCATTATTAGTCATACTCAGCCACCCAATGGATGGCAGTACTTGGCCGGCGGATACACCTATTCCAATGGCGGTCATGGTCACAGCTAGGTCTCCTATTAAAAGCGTGGAGTTTTGGACTGATGGCCACCTTTTTGAAACTAAAACCCCAGTATCTGGGAGGGAGTCATTCTATACAATTTCCTCGTGGATGCCGCTGACCCAAGGTGCGCATGCTGTTTTTGTACGCGCTACGGATGAAGGTGGACTTACAGCAGATTCAAATGCCGTTCATATCACAGCAACAGAACCAGCCGGCTTTCTTGCGGTAATGACCACTCAAGGTGGAGAAACTCTTCAGAGCTTGGCCGAGGAAAATGGTGCAACTGTCGAGCAGATTTCTAATGCCAACAGTTCTTTAGACCCGGCAGACCCGATCGAGCCGGGGACGAAGGTATTCGTTCCTGTCCAATCAGTTTCCATTCCTTCTTTTGGCGAACCACCCGTTTCTCCACCACCCGATGGACCGGTTGAACCAGCACAAGAAGGTGGCCCGAGTGGTCCTTCATTTTATCTAGCAGGAGCAATTAACATAAATAGAAATGCACCGGTCGCCCCAATACTGAGTGCCTCTGCGAAAGATTGTGAAATAATCCTCAATATCGAGGATAAATCGAACAATGAAGCTGGTTTTTTTGTATATTCTCTACCCGAAACATCTACATCATTCGAACGGATCACTTCCCTGAAATCCCATAGTGGTGCAGGCGTTCTCCAATACACATTGAAAGATCAGCGTGGATATGTTCAATTCTATGTATCATCCTATAACACTGCAGGCGAATCATCCAGCTCTCCTGAGGCGGTTACTTTAACAAACCCGCAATGTAAAACACTTCAAGGAAAATCGGGTGGCTTAAAATATGAAAATGGGTATCTGTCCATTCCGAGCAATGTTCAATTAGCCTATTTATACGGTTCAATTAATGGAAGTGAGTGGCAACGCTTCCCGGAGGAGCATGAATTTCTTGACCCATCACCTGAACCAATTGACTTACGAACAACTATCCGGGAAGTTCTTGGTGAAGGAACCTCAGGTGGAGCAGATATTGATGTATGGGGCTGGAGTAGTGGAGCGTTAGTTCATATTGGACAGCAGCATATCAATTTAAATTTTACCTCTCTTTCTATTTGTAATTTGTCCGCTGGTTGTAGTGGAGATATGGGCGCTACTCATTGGGTGAATGAGGCAGTGGTCGGTTCGGATAAAGCAGCATCTACCCGTAATTTGCAATGGAAAGCAGCCGGATCTGATATCACCCATGCGGTCTGGCAGCTTAGTACCCAACCATTCCCTGCGGAATACTCGGTAGGAGCTCCTCCCGGGTTATTGATCAGTGGGATATCTGAGGCATCAGTCAACAAAACTACGGGAACTGCAGCCGGAAAATTCACAATCGACTTTAAAACTGATATTGAAAGCATCCTAAAGGACAACCAGGAATCCAAACCTAAAAGAGCATCAGGTTTTCCCGGAAATTTAGGTAATTTTAATCAGGAACTTTTTTCAATGTTACCCGAAGGTTGGATCAACCCATATGGAATAATCGGATACCAGAATTGGTTGGCTCAAAAGTACTATATACGGGTCGTTCCATATTCTGGTGGGCATCCTGCTTCGGATCCTTCGAATAATGTGTTTGTCACATATGAGCCGACTGGTGATCCGCCACCAATACATATTTCAGCTATTCCGACATATTCAGTTGAAATTGTGCCCGACTCATATGTCAATGAAGTTCATGCTGTGCCTGAAGTGGGCATCATGGGTTGCTCAGATATTATTGAGGTGGACCACGACAAAGTATTTAACTCATATATGCAATCCTATGCGGCACTACTGCCAAAAGGATTTACATTTGATATGACTATGTACGAACCCGCAGCCGAGGCTGGAGCACAGTTTTGGATAGGCCATATAGGGTGGACAGCGTGCCCGAGTTTTGATGATGAAGAAGAAACAATTTGGGATTATATGGCTTCCGGTTTTAAAACGGCAATTGATTCCCTTTCAGCTACTTTTGAACAACTCAAAGGAGAGCTGGTATCTGCTATTGCAAGCTTTATCCCATTCTGCGGTGAAGGCTGCAAAACATTATTGATGACCGGCCTGAACTTTGCGATCACCTATTTTACCGGTCTACCGCCCAGTATTCCAACTTTTGATGGAATGGTAAATATGGGTCTGGATTATGCTGTTCAAATGGCCATCGCCCAATCCGGCATTCCCTACTGTGACGAAATATGCCAGGAACAAATTGCTGGTACAGTCAAAGGAATAGCGAACGATGTTTCGAAATCGGGCAAGGATCAACCAGCTTGTGGTAAGAATCTCTGGGCAACTGATGGCAATAAGACTCATAGTCTTAAACCGCTGTGTTTTCCACCTGGTGTTATTACCAAACCAGTCAAAGGTAGTATGTACGAAAAGGGTATGGTGCAGGTACTTGTTACTCGCATTGATGGTTCACCCGAACCTGCACCAATGCAGCAGCTTTATGTCGATACCAGCGCAATAAATATCTTTTTTGGGGATGGACATAGTGAAGGTTTTTATTTTGACACCCAATCTCCCGAAAAATGTTGGAACAATCACTGTTATACGGAAACTATTCATAATTATTACACAATGGTTTTTAATGCACCGCTTGAGGGTCTTACCGTATAAACCTGAAGTCATCACCGTGCCTCCCCTTAAGACTGGTCAATCTGTAAATATACCAGTGGTATTGACTTCAAGTGGAGGAACTATTGAATATTCACCCCCAAATGTTTATCTACCTCGTGCAGTTGCGATCCAAAATACTTACCCGGATATGGATCTTAATACAATCCCGGTTGATTGGTGGCGAGATTTCCAGCATCTGACTGATTATGGAGCGCAAATTTCCATAACCGCTAAATTATTCTGCCAGGACAAAGCAGTCTCGTGGATGTGGACCTCACCCTGTTCAGAGGTCGCTACCCAGCAATTTACTGTTCCTTTTTTTGGTGCAAAATGACACGTAAACTAATCACCTTACTTTGGACTGCTGTTATGGTACTATCATCATGCAATTACCCTGTTTCCCAGAAAAATGCTCCCCAGGCTTGGATTGATGACCCACTTGATGGAATGCACCTACCTCTTCAACCCTATACCCTCACTCTTCACAGCAGCGATCCGTTGGGTATTTCCTTGATGGAAATCAGAATTAACGGGGAGAATCCGGTTTTACTTTCAAACCCTGATTCAAATCAATTGCTTGTGTATTTGACCTATAAATGGGAACCGTCTGCCCCGGGGAGATACCTCATCCGGGCCAGATCACAGAACACATCTGGAGTATGGAGTAAAGAAGATGTGGTTGTTGTAGAAATAGAAGGAACATCCACTCCAACAATCACTCTTATCCCAAGTGATACTCCCACGCCGGTCATCTCAGATACACCTACACTTGTTATCTCAGACACCCCCACCCTGACGGCGACAAAAACCCCGACAGAGACGAAAACTCCCACCCCAATTCCATCTGAGATTACATATATTCCCGGTCTTTCCACTAACCAGTTCTACTTTGGCAGCTGCCAACCCAACCAGGTGGATGTGGGTGCTCAATTATCCAACACAATTGGAGTTAACCATGTCGAGCTGTTTGTCAGGCTACTGGATAACAACAGTTCTGATTCGACCGCCTGGGATTCGTATGGGGTGATGTCTGATACCGGGAATGGATTGTACCGGATCGCATTGAAATCCAGCAATATCAACGGCGCCAACCGGTTTTCGTCATCGGTTGTTCTTTATCAATTTATCGCGGTTGGAGCAAAAGGCAAAGTGCTCGGCCGCAGCCCGAGTTATAATGATCTTTCACTCAATACCTGTGGTGGGATCATTATAATTCCGCGCATTCCAACTGACATTCCAACCCTCATCCCTCCGCCACCGTAGAGAAAATGGAAATAAAACCATCCCCTTGATACTAAAGGGGATGGAAGTCTGGCAATACACTGGATTAGATTATTTACTGATAGGTATTAAATACCTGATAAGGTAGACCAGGAAAATAAAAATAAACGGGATCAAGATTGATCCACTGCAAGGTAACAACCGGGTTATCGGATTTGGCGCGTTTTCTTCAACCTCATTTACCACAGGTGGTTGATTTTCCTGAGCAGTTGCTTCAATTACAGGCTGAACTTCAGCAATCGACCCGCTTTTCACCAGGATTACATCATCTATTCGAATGGATGAGGTCAATCTCTGTTCATAATTTCCAAAACCGAAAGCCAAACCGGTTACTTTATCTACCTGATCAAATGACTCTCCAGCATTTGCTTCCCAATCCACCCGATGGAAGTCTTGCCATTTTAATGTGGTCGTCTTCCATTGGCCGCCGGTATCTTTGATATTCATCCTGTAGACATACGAGGCTACACCATCAGGCGAGTCGCTGTAAATATCCACATCCAGGGTTGTATTCTGGTCAGTGGTGAGATATTGAAATTGGATCCCGTCATAAGAGGTAAAATCCCTCGGTTCAGCATAATTAAGACTGCAGGTTGCCCAACTGGAAGGGGCAACATCCGCTTCAATTAATAATGAAGAAGATCCTCCAGATGCTGCGTTTCCATCCATAGTACAGGTCAGTTTGGAGTCGGTTGCATCATCATGATATGCTTGCCACCCTAACGTTCCATCCGGGATGGTACCTTCAAAATCATCGATCATTCCTTCAGTGGGGGCGATGGCTTCGGGTTCAACCGGCACCTCGGGGATCTGCACGGGAGTATCATCTGAGAAGATGTCTTGCGGATTGGTCTCCTGCCAACGGTGGTAATAGATATTCAATAATGGCACAAATTCCTCGGTTGCTTTTTGGCTTCCTTGAACGTTGGGGTGGTCATCACCGGATGGATAATACAGGGTATCCCGGGCAGGGATGAGGCGTTCTATCCGTCCATCGATATAGCGGTGATGAGCATCTGAAGCTGTCAGGATATTGTGAAAGTCAAAAACAGCCACATTTGGCAGTGTGTAGTTGTTTTCTTCCAACCAGTCGCTTGCCAGCCAGTTTGTAAAAGCTCTGGCATTGGCAGCATGTTCAGGATCGCTCAATGGTGGTTGGGTGATGACGATGAATAGCTTGTCCGGCCGGGTGGCAAAGTACTTCAGGATCTGATTATAGACATACTTGGCGTTCCCGACTGTAAGATCGGTTCCCTCCATGGCTGGATCATCCGGATTTCCTGCCAGTGCAGAATTTGGGAAGCAGGATTTGAACATGATGATCTCATTCTCCCCACCGGGATCGGGAGTGTCTCTGGTATAGCTGGAGTGCTGTTCGGTTTCATTGAATAGTGCATCCATATACCTGGGGGTCTCAGAACTGCTGAACCATTCCAGCCAGTTGGGGATGTCTGTTCTGTCGCCGATCGCATCTGGCCCCCAACCATAATTGGTATCACTGACAAAATAATTATTGGCATCCAGTGTCTTTCCCAGGTTGCCATAATCATCCGTCAACCAGTTCTCACCAGTGGAATGATGAATAAAGATGAGTTTTACAACCTTGTCAGGCGGATTGGGGTTGGCCGCCTGTTGAGCCGGAATGAATGGTCTTGCCCCCGTCTGAAGGAAAATAATTATAAGAGCGAATAATAAAACTAAATACTTTCTTGCATGTAGTTTCATTTGATCCTCCCCGACACAATATACCAATGTATATAAGTGCAATTCTTATGGAAAGCATGAATATTTTGATTATAGAAAGAATGCGAACCAATAACAATAGGATGTTCGATCGAAGGTATGCGGAGAAGCCGTCGTTTAGTTCTGTCCACCAAAGGGCGAGAGAAATACCCTCTCCTGTAGGAGTGGGTAGAGGTGAGGTTAATCTCAGAGTGGAATGCCATGATATTTACCACTGGTTATATAATACTGATAACTACAAAAAATGAACACATTACATGAAACAGAAGAGCACTTTAAATATTTGCCTCATGAGATGCTCGATATCCTTATTGAGCTTCGAAACCTGGTAGCCAGGATCGCTCCGGATGCAACCGAGGTGATCCAACGCAAAGGAATAACCTTTTACCATGCGGAACATGGCGGTCCGGTCAGTGCAGGAGTCTGCCAGATCCTGATCCGGGATGACCATATCGACCTAGCATTCATCCACGGAGCATTCCTACCTGACCCCCACCATCTATTAGAGGGGAACGGAATCGCCAAACGATTCATTCCAATCACTTCGTATGATCAGGCGCCTTGGGAGAATTTGTCTGAAATGATCGACTCATCCGATCGTTTTGATCCGTATACACAGACATTTCGTCAGAACAAAATAGCGACCAGAACTGCCGATGAATGAAAAGCTGAAATGAACATTATCGATCACCGCTAACCCAATTATATTAGTTATAAAACAAGCAATAAAATAATTAGTCCAAAAAAATATTTGTGCATCACCAGGATGTTGCTATACTCTTAATAATGCTGATTTGTAGGATTAGATGAATTGAGGTGAATAAGTATATAGATATGGGTGGTAATGAAAAAAGGAGGAAATATGAATAGAAAACTTTCTTTGTTGACTATAGTTCTGGTTCTCTTGCTCGCTGCTATTGCCTGTAACTTGCCGGATGCTGGCAGCCAGGTTACACCCACCGTGGAACCCAGCGCCACCATCCCGATCACACCTACATTGACCGAGACTCCGACGCCAACCCCAACTTCAACTGCTACACCCGCTCCGCCCACGAATACTCCGCTACCCTCCCCGACTGTCGTACTAACCCCCTGCAACCTGGCGGAATTCGTGATGGATGTAAATTATCCAGATGATACTCATGTGAATGTCGGCACAACATTTACCAAGACCTGGCAATTAAAAAATATTGGCTCTTGTACCTGGGATACAAATTACAATATTGTATTTATTTCCGGGGATGATTTGAATGCCCCTGATGCAGTTTCATTGACTGGATCAGTTCCGCCCGGTAGTCACGCAGATCTAAGTGTTCATCTGAAAGCTCCCAATACCAAAGGCACCTATCAGGCATATTTTAAACTCCGCTCAGGGGATAGCACTCTGTTTGGAGTGGGTGCAGGTGGTGCAACTGCATTCTGGGTAAAGATCAGGGCAGTCAAGCCTAATGAGATACCTATCTTGACCCGTAATTTGAAATTAACCAATCCACGCATGCAGGGTGATGATGTTTTAATGCTTCAGAAGCGCTTGATCGATCTCGGTTATGTACTGGGTGTGGCAGACGGTGTTTTCGGACCTAAAACTGCTACTGCTGTTCAAGCGTTCCAATCGGACAATGGGCTGACCAGCGACGGCATCGTTGGTCAGACTACCTGGGCGGTGCTGTTTAATTAATATATCGCCAGTTTTGCTATAGGTGTGTCAATCATTTTAGAAGTGTGGCGGGTTCGTTATTGAACCTGCCACACAATTTATTTTGTTTCCCCAAAATTTAATTCAAGCTGTATGTGGAAATTGAACGTAGGTTATTGGCAATTAATCACTCCGCCCGGTTGATTCGAAGCTGGATTAATTAAATAGTATGGTTGTGAGTTTTCCAAAATTGCCATGAGTACAACAGTGTGATTCTCTCCGGTGCTGAAGGCAAATCCGGGCAGCGAAAGAAGATCAAAATTGAAGTTACCACCCCGGGCTGTATAACGTCCTGATACGAGCGCTCCATCCACGTAAATTCGAATGTATACCGTTCCAGTACCGGAATTTATCTTCTTTGCATAGCCGATCGCTCTGCAATTGGCTAAAGTCTGCGTTCCGAAATTACCGGTATGTTTCAGGTCGTAGGGGTAAATGGGTCTCGGAGTGCTCGTCACGCTGCCCGGGGTATTCGTCTGCGTGGCTGTTTTTACTGTCGTTTGGGTTTGTGTTGGTGTGGCAGTTTTAGTCGGAGTGCTTGTTAACGTCGAGGTTGAAGTGGATGTAGCAGTCGGTGGAATGGTATTTGTAATCGTTGGGGTGACTGTGTTCGTTTGCGTGGTGGTTGGTGTTTGCGTACTTGTAGGTGCAGATACAGGCGTTGATGTATTCGTAGAAGTACTGGTGGCAGTTTGCCCACCCGATGCACAATTAATCGTTCCACCGGGTTGGTTCGTATTTGGATTAATTAAATAGTATGGTTGTGAGTTCTCAAGGATCGCCATCAAGGTGATGTTGTGATCCTCTCCGGTTGTGAAGTTGTAACCGGGCAAGGTGAGCAGATCAAAATTAAAGGCACCGCCTTTGGCCGTGTATTTCCCGGAGCGAAGAACATTATCAATGTAAATGCGGATATAGACGGTTCCAGTTCCGGCATCGATTTTCTTCGCATAGCCAATTGCCCTGCAATTAACCGAAGTCTGGGAGCCGAAATTTCCATTATGTACGAGGTAATAAGGGTAGGGTGGAACAGGTGTAGTCGTGGATGGAACAGTTGTGGCAGTCTGTGTTACTGTGCTGGTTGCGGTGATAGTAGGAGTAACGGGTACATCATTCAAGATGATCAATCCATCCAGGGCGACGAAAGTTCCGCTGCCATGGATCAATTCGACAGTATGAAGAGCGCTGGAAACGGTCGGGCTGTTCCATTGCAAGCCGCGATGTTCCACGGAAGTATGCTGATCTATACTACCGCTGGAAATGCCATCCATGACCACATTCATTGATCCGAAGTTTGGATGACCGCGGTAAAGGACCTTGAAGCTGGTTCCTGTAAATTGAAAGGTGACTTTATTCCCAGAGGAGGCTGAATAATGTTCAGTGTTTTGAAACAGGCCGGGAATGGCCTGGCCAATCCAACCGGTATATTGAAGTGCAGCATCAGCATCATCTACGATCGTCTGGGCCAGATTCAATCCGTTACCTGAAACGTGTTGGGCGTAATCATTCAACTGCTGATTGGGGTATTCGTCGAAATATATCGGCAGTGCATCCGTGATCCAGATCCCCTGTTGTTGACGCTGGAAGTGCACATGCGTATAACAATCAGTCCAGCCGGTCTTACCGGACGCACCGACCGGCCAGCCTTGTTCAACGATCGATCCTTCTGTTAGGTAGGTACTCTTCAGATGCAGGTAAAGCGTTGAACTGCCGTCGTCATGAGATAATGTAATGCGATTTGCCAGATTCCGCAGATCGTACCCGCCGCAGGCTGAATACTGCCCGGTCGAATCGGTAACCGTACCCGTTCGGGCTGCCAGTATCGGTGCCCCTTCAGGGACAGCGAAGTCGTAGGCATAATACATCTGGGTGACTTCGTGGCTGCCGGTGCTGTCGGGATCATTGCCCCAGCCCTGGCCTAAGTAAACCGTATTACCGAAACGTCCAGGGAAGTTTATAGCCGGTCCCGTTTCCCGCGGCTAATGGAGCCATCGCAGAGAATCGTTCTGCCTCCGGGGTATTCACCTCAGATAACAAAGCAGAGACTTCATCACGCAGCTCAACATTCTCTGCCGGCTGGCTGGTATTAAAGGTGAGGGATGCCGCGATGGCGCTAAAAACTTCCCGGGTTTCTTTTGTGACACAATTGGCGCACACCAGGCTGATGAAGGAGCCATCGTGCGGGACGATGATGCGGAAGGCTTTCGCCTCAATATTCGATTCGGTGATGTAGTATAAGTCAGGATTGCTGGCAAGTACATTGGGAGCTTGAGGCGTTTTCAAAGATGATGCCAGTATTTACCAATGATTCAGGAAGATCGGTCAGGTCTGCGGGGGAATGGGTTTCGATCCATTCCTGGATGGATAGTTGATCCGGATTGGCCAGAACAGAAATGGAGATCTCGCTCTTCTCACCTTCATTGTATTCGCCAAAATGGAAGCTCAGGCTGGAGAGGATGTCTGCTGCCGGTTCCCAGGACTTTGGCTGCATGTCTGTTGGATATAAAAATCCAAAACCATATTGATCATCCCGATATTCCACATATCCATCCGGAAGAATTGATGAGCTGGTTGTGGTCGGGGTTTCGGTTAAGGCTGGCAGTTCTGTGGTCTCGATCACCTCTGGCGTTGAAGTAGAATCCGCCGGTGTGGCAGTGTCTTCAGGTGTTGTTACAGGAACGGTCGGGGAAGGTGTTTCGGATGGGATAACCGGTGGAGTATCCGTAGGAGTCAGATCAGTTGGGAAGGTTTGGTCAAGCTGGCGCGCAGAAACAAGCTCCACTGATAAACCTGCAGAAACCAGCAGAACCAGGACCAGAAAACCTGCAATGATCGATCTTCGCATCAACTTCATTGGTAATTAAAATATCGGCAGATGATAACTTTCCCTGAGATGATAGTACCAAATTTAACAGATGAATCAATGAATGAAGGGAAGTTGTAAGGAAATTGTAATAATAGACTTTTGATGAGAAGTAAAAAAAATATTATTGGAAAATTGTGAACCTTGTTATTGGTAGGTAGAGTAATCAAATTAGGTAAAAAAAAATAAAGCCCGTATTCCATTACACAAGTTGGAATATGGGCTTTATGCAAAGATACTTTGCTTATTTAGTTGCTTGAATAGAAAGATCTATATGTGAGTTTAGTCGATCAAGTTTTCAATGCCACCAGAAATACTAATCTTCTTATCCAGTGCACCACCACTAAACCGGAAGCTGTATTCATTGGGTAATAACTCCATATTCTGGATGAATGGCTTCCAGCCACCAGCATAATACTTCACACAACTACCGCTTACGGAATTGACCAGGCCGGTTTGGAAAATTACTACAGGATCGATCGCAACATCCTGAGGCTTGTCATTCGAACTGCCTGCGTACTTCATGCGGAAACTATAACTGTTTGGTAATAATTCCTTGCTGACGGTGCCTGAAACTACCGCTCCAAAGTCTTTCCAACCACCCGCATAATATAAGACTGTTCCGTTATCAAGGGGATTACCAACATGGTCATTCAATCGAACGGTTACATTTATGGTCTGGAACACAACCGTTGTGTCAAGCGCGATATCCTGTGATTTGTCATTTGAACTACCAGCATACTTCATACGGAAGCTATAGCTGTTAGGTAATAACTCCTTGCTGGCTGTGCCTAAAGTTGTTGTACCAAAATCTTTCCAACCACTGGCATAATATAGAACTGTTCCGTTATCAAGTGGATTGCCGGTATGGTCATTTAATTGAACAGTCGCATTCACTGTCTGAAATACGACAGTTGAATCCAGTGCAATATCTTGTTGCTTGTCATTCGAACTGCCAGCGTATTTCATACGGAAGTTATAACTGTTCGGTAATAACTCCTTGCTGACTGTACCTGATACTGTTTCCCCAAAATCCTTCCAACCACCTGCGTAATAGAGCACTGTTCCTGTATCAAGATAATTTCCGATACTATCCAAGAGAAGTGCAGTGACATTGACTGTCTCGAAGGTCACAATTGAGTCGCTGGAGATATCCTGGGTTTTGTTTAATATTCCCCCGGCATACTTCATTCGGAAGGTAAGCGTGCCTTTTGAGCTCGGGATATCTGTGAGTAATTCACCATTGCTGTCTGTGCTTCCTGGGATAGTTTTCCAACCGTGATCATAATACTGGACGATACCGTCAGCTAGTCCCTGTCCGGCACTGTCCAATAATTTGATAGTAGCTGTCCCAGGATTAGGGCAGGCAATCCCTGTACCTGTGACAATAATGGGATAGAATTCAACCAATTTTGGAACACTTCGCTTTGAGGTTCACACAGGTCATTATTTTCAAAGAAGAACATATTGAAGTTGAGTTAATTGGGTTAATGCCTCCGGTACACTTCCACTCAACTGGTTGTCATTGATAACCAGTTGAGGAGAGATTGGTCAGGCTGCCAAGCTCAGTCGGGATTGATCACTTAAGCTGATTATTACTTATATCCATTACTGAAAGATTGGATAAATTACCCAATTCAGTCGGGATGCTGCCGCTCAGTTGGTTACTTGACATAGTGAGACTGGTCAAGTTAGTCAGGTTTCCAAATTCAGATGGGATACTTCCTGTTAACCGGTTGATATCAAGGCTTATGACTTCAAGACTGGCAAGATTTCCTAATTCTGCTGGAATTGTCCCACTCAAACCTGTGGAATATAAGTCTAGATCGGTCAGATTGACTAGATTTCCTAGTTCTGGCGGAATACCACCACTAAAGTTATTTGAACTCAACCATAAATAAGTTAGGTTAGAGAGGTTGCCAATTTCTGGAGGTATATCACCGGACAACTGGTTCATACTTAAATATAGTTGGGTGAGATTGGAAAGGCTACCTAACTGTGGTGGAATTATTCCTGTCAGAAAATTATTACTTAGGTTAAGAACATTAAGAGCGGTAAGGTTGCCAAGTTCCAGAGGAATAGGTCCAGATAGTCCATTATTGCCCAAAGATAATTCTGTCAGATTGGTCAGGTTGCCGATCTCAGGTGGAATACTACCAGTGAGGTTGTTTTCACGCAGGTTGAGGCTGACCACTTTACCATCTTCACAGGTAACCCCGAACCAATCGCAGGGTGAGTCTGTTTCGAGCCAATTTGTATGATCGATCCAGGATGTTCCATTGGTACTTAAATAGAATGCTTCAAGTGCGTCGCGCTCGATATCCATCGGAATCTCAACACCAAAGAATGTCCTATCGCCATCCTCATCCATGTCGGAGGAGTCGACAAAATGACCTGGCAGCAAATCGAATGTGAATTGTTCGTCTTCCCCGGTCCCCGTCTGTCGATAATCAACTACCCACTTACCATCTATAGCATCAACAGCGCGAGTCGTATTTTCGTGGTCACTGACCCAGAGATGGATAGTGTCATCGGGGGAAGCAATCCCGTAAACTATATCATTTTGAAGGTCAATTTCTGTTATCTCCAGTGGCGTTACTACGAGGGATTTCGCTCGAATTCCATCATCCACCGTGATGATCTGGCCGGGTTGAATGTCAAAAACACCAGATAGGTCCAGTGATAACCAAGTCCGGTTCTCATCCCACGGTGTAGTTACTGTACCGCTCAAAGTGGCTGAATAGATAGGCTCTTCAAGCGGTTGATGATCGTAAATATTTAGGCTGAGTTCCACACCTGCTGCATACTCATATATATCGAGGGTATCCCAATTTGCCCGTACCAGGAGGTTTGGCGTTAAAGGATAACGGCCAAAGAAAGTTCTATCGCCATCCTCATCCATCTCTGTGGAGTCGAGAAAATAACCAGGCAGCAAATTTATCAGGCATTGTTCATTTCCCCCGGTTTCATTATCACAATAATCAAAATCCCATTCACCATTTCCATGAACATCTAAGGAAATGTTTGTATTTTCATGATCACTCACCCAGAGATGGATATTTTCATCGTGAGTAGCAATCCCGTAAACCTTATCATTTTTAAGATCAATTTCTGTTATCTCCAAAGGAGAAACTAAGAGGGTTTTCGCTTTAAGTCCATTTTCAACCGTGATGACCTGGCCTGGCTGGATGTCAAAAATACCAGCCAAATCCAAAGATACCGATGTCCCACTTGGATCCCACGGTGTAATTTCGATACCGTTTACGATTGTTGAGTAATCGGGATTGATTGTTGTCCCCGGGTCATCAATCTCTAAACTTAGCTCTGCTCCAACCGCAAAATCATCCAAACTTAGGGTATCCCAATTTGCCCGCACCGAAATGCTAGGTGGGATGGTATATCGGCCAAAGAATGTTCTATCAGCATCCTCATCCGCCTCTGTGGAGTCGACAAAGTGACCTCTCTTCAGATCGAATATGGCCTGTTCATCTTCCCTGGTTCCCTTATTTTTGTAATCAGCCTCCCACTCACCATTTTCGTCTGCAACCACATGGCGGTTTGTATTTTCGTTGTCACTTACCCAGACATTGATATTCTCATGTGGGGTGGCAATCCCATACACCTTATCATTCACCAGATCTATTTCAGTGATTTCCAGCGGAGGTACTTCAAGAGTTTTCTCAGTTACACCATCAGTTACCTTGATAAACTGGTAAGGCTGAATATTAAAAATACCAGAAAGATCCAAGGATACCTGGGTTCCACTTGGATTCCAAGGTGTAATTTCGATATCAGTCAAAATAGCGGAGTAAAGTAGTTCTCCTTGGCCTTGAGTGTCATATATCTCTAAACTAAGCTCTGATCCGATTGGATAATCCTCAATATCGAGAGTATCCCAATTCGCCCGAATCGAAAGGTAGGGATACGGAATTGTATCTTCTGTATTTACCACAAAACTATTTATCCGATTAGTATGATCAATCCTCGTTGACCTATTAGGACTGAAATAAATCATATCTGGACCAGCAACTTCATTTATGTGCTGTGACTGCAAATTTCGATAATTTTCCTGGGGTGTAGAAGTTGAATGAAAAACATTTGAAGCAAAAACTGTATTGATGCCATTTGGGGTTAAGGTAAAACAAAAGCTAAGAATTACGGTAAGACATAAATACTTAAATGTTCCTATGCGTCTGCTCATATATCCCTCCATAGAATTGTTTATTAAATCATAAATGTGAAAATATTTACTGTCAAATGAAATATCAGGAAATCTCATCGATGAATCGTTCTCACCTTTTATTTTTCTTCTGATCACTTACATTACTATCTTTTCGGCATCATCAATTGTATATATAGTAGAGGATCCTCATTAAAGTGCCTGCAGGCACAACATCGAAAGGAAACAAATGCAAGACGATCAAGCTGTTACTCGTCTCAAACAAGGTGACCTGGAAAGTATGGAAGTGCTGGTATCACGCTATTACCTGCCGGCTGTTCGCGCCGCTTACCTGATTGTGCAGGATAAGGGTCTGGCTGAAGATGTCGTTCAGAATGCCTTTTTAAGCCTGAGTGAAACGATCTGGCAATTCGATCCGAAACGTCCATTCGGTAACTGGTTCTTACGCTGTGTGGTGAATGCAGCCATCAATGCGAATCGCAGGGATACAAGGCTCTTATCCCTGGATCAGATGGATGCTGAAACTAACTTTTCAGTCGAAAGTTGGCTTGAAGATCAGAATCCTGGTCCGGCGGAACAGTTTGAAGAGGCCGAAAAGAACCAGGCAATTCTTGAGGCGCTGGGTAAGCTGACCCCCCAACAGCGCGCGGCAGTGGTCATGCGCTACTACCTGGAGATGAGCGAATCCGGAAATGGCAATAAAGCTGGACAGCCCAAAGAGTTCGCTCAAATGGTGGCTTCACTCTGCCAGGGTGCGCTTACACGACCTTCTTCAAGCGTTTGAACCGGCAGATGGTCGATCTGATGCGGGAAAGGAGAAATTGCGATGAGAGAACAAGATTTGAAACGCCATCTCGATGAAATTGCACGGGAAGCTTTCCCGGATACTCTCCATCCCTGGCCCACCTTCCAGGCGCGTTTGCAGACGAGAGGCAGCAAACTATCCAAGAGAGGATTCACAATGAAAACACAAACCAATTCAACAAAGACATTTCCCCGTGCAGCCCGCGTGGCGGCGATCATTGCTCTTGCCTTATTTCTCGTGGGCGGATTTTTTACGCTCACCCCTCAAGGGCATGCTCTGGCACAAGATATCTTGAAATTCTTCACCCGCGCTGAAAGCGATACCCTCCCGGTTCAATCCTGGCAATTGACCCCAATTCCAACTTCCGCGGTAGTTACGCCTGACCCTGCCAGCATCCTCGACGTCCATCAGACGGTGGAAGAAGTCGAAGCCCTCGCCGGTTATAAGGTTTTACGACCCACATGGATACCGGATGTTCTTACACTGGTGGGTGCCTCGTATCAAACCGATAATCAGATCGTGAGAATATTTTATCGTGATGTGGATACGAATGGCCTGATCTTGAAGATGGAACCCTTCCAGGAAACCGCAGATTGTGAACTCTGCGACATCGTGGGCGCCAGTGCCGCGGTTGAAACAGTACAGATCAATGATGTATCTGGTGAATACGTAGAAGGTGTATGGAACCTGACCGATCAAGGTCCGGTCTGGGTGTCAGACCCTTACCTGAAGACCATGCGCTGGCAGGTGGATCACATGGCTTTCGAGTTTCTTTATATGGGCCAGCCCAATTCGGTTACCAAAGCTGACCTGATCGCCATCGCCCAAAGCATCAAATAACAAATTTCTATATACAGAAACAGGATGTTCTGGCAAAAATGCCAGAACATCCTGTTTGATTGCTCCATTATTTTGCTTTAGCTCTGTGGACCGGGTGCGATCCCACTTCGGGGAAGCCGTGCACACATACCGGTGCGAAGAGGTAATTGTATTAATTTTTGCACAATCATCACCCCAATGGGGTTAATATGTCAGCAAAATAAATCAGACGTGGGATTTCGAGAATAAAAAAGACATATAATATTAACTATTGTGTATCAATAATTAAGCAGAAAAGAATTTAAACGTTTGGAGGGGCGTATTATGAAAAACAAGCACATATTCAACACCTTATTTAGTAGTATTAATTATGGTTCTAACCGCATGCAATTCAATCGGAAACCGAGCTGATAATATCGCCAATCAGAAACCATCAACAACACTTACTCCATGCTCTGCATCTTTGGTAGATGCTTCCGGAACTCAGGTTGATTTGATAACTGTAACAAGCGAATATCTATCGATGAGCTCGGTTTCTGTTGGAGATAATCACGAGATAGCAGTGGATCTGGATATTCACGAGATATCAAAGCTCGATCAAAATCCTGTTCGCGACCATTTTCTTGATGTGCGTCTACGGGATAACACATTGCTGTCGGGTGACCCCAATGAAGCCTTGCACGGAATAACAGCGATAGGAAATTATTCAATATTTTGGAATGATATTCGTAATATTGATTTTTAACTGCGGTGAAATAATCAATGATTATTCGCCTCCATGGGGGACACAGATCACATTTAATAACCTGGAGAATGAAACACAGCTCATTCTATATGATATTCAAGTTCGTAAGGATTGGTGTCACTTTGAAAAAGGAAAAACCATTTGTTTCTACGCACATTCTGTCGATAGATACCTTCCGGTAAGTACCACTCAAGATGGTCATTATCAGATTGATTATGAAATTCCACTTGACTATATCACTTCAATAACAGGGATAGTCAGAATAACGCACCAATAAAATCCAAAGTGGAATATACATCGCCCTCTTTGGAAAACTCTCTATCGTTGGGTATTTCATAAGATCAGAAGTTCAAAATAAGGAAGTAACACTCAAGGGGGTTAATGAAAATGGATCATGGACGATAAAAACATATTATTTACAAAACATGGTATTCAACCAGATCGAAGTCACAGAACCAGATCAAATTCCAATAAAAGCTGACAAGATTGGTGAGTGTTACCGACCGGGAAGGGGAAGTTTATCCAATAATTGATGATGAGGTAAACTCGATCAAAATTAAGGTTGGTGATGGCACACAAGAGATACCATGGGATAGTGTAAAGAGTATACATAATTCCGCTGAAAATGCTTCGCTTCTTCCGGATGGTTTAATTTCTATGCCAAAAGACGGAAATAACATTGAACAACAAGCAAGTACTGTCTGGAGAGGCAAACCTGGCAAGTAAATTCGTGATTGCTCTTCGTTCAGATGGAGTAAGGATTGTTTTTCCGCTTTACACCCTAAGCGATATTTCGATGAAACACTGAGATTTTAAAGAAAATCATACATTTTCAAGTACTGAAGGGATTCAAAATTATTTTTAAGTTCAGTTTGATATTTTCCATCATTAGCACCGGTAATATCATCGCCGAAGCAGAGCAGAAAGGACCACGCTGGGCGCGTTTACAGCACCAAGAAATTTATCATTAAGACACGCTCGGTGAGGTCCTACTTCCGGGAGGTTGCGAACACACCGGCGCGAACGTAGTGAAAGCGCCAAGGGAGACCTACGGTCAAATGACGCCCCGGACAATACACCGGGATCTCCGCTGCGCTCCGACGTTCGGTGAGGACACCGGAGCGAAGCCGAGATATCATCCTAAAGCTTGTTCTCCAATTGCTCGAAGAATTGTGGATAACCAAACCAAGTCATATGCGACGGGATCATTAGCTCCACGGATTATTTTTTGGAGGCCCTGCGGAATAGTCGAAAGTTGACCAAGGTCTAAGATGTGTGGCTCTTTATATGGGTCATATCGAACATCTTGAGGGATATTCCAATAGTAATCGACAGGGATTTCTATCTTTTCATACCCCAATTCTTCGAGGTGGTTTATCTCTAACAAGAAAATAGCTTTCAACTCAGACAGTTCAATGTTCATTGATAACTCCCCATTGTTAGATTTCTAGGTAATCCAATGCATATGTTCGATAGATACGTTGTTCAGATACTTATATAATGCTTACTTTTCGAATTTCTCAATGTAATATTCAACTCCTTTTTCAATAAGTCCTATTAGTTCATCATTCATGTACTCATATTCATCAGGAATATCGAGGTTCTCAATTTTTGGTAAAGAAAGATCCCCATATAAACCCAAAATCCAGGATTTGTATTTTCTTTCCATTACCAGGATTAGATCAGCCCATTCAATATCGTCAGTAGAAATTTTATGTTTGCTCTTTGCACTCATGCCCGCCGAGCGGACTTCTATTCGCCTATCACCTCTGTAGATATGTTCGGCTGTTGGACTGCGCCATTTATTTTTCCCGCAAACAAAAAGAATATGTGGTTTATTATGAGTGCTTTTTTCTTTGTTGGTTGAGTGTTTACTTGGAATATAGTCGCAGGCATATAGTTAGGTTGCTTTAGCATCCAGTTACCGCCTTCACCAATAACTACTAGATCAACAAGATATTAAGTCAACACCTTGTTGATCAAGTTCATCAGGTGGATTGAACCAATCGCCGCTTTGATTAAGTACTTGCAAATCTCTTTTGGCCTAGAAGGGCCATATTGTTGAATAACTTCTACAACCGCGTTTGCGAGTTGTAAAAAGGACCGGTCATTATTAGGCATTTTGATGGTTTCGTTCGCTGAAGCCATGCCTTAAAAGGTAAACTATCAGTTTTCTGATTAATTACATAAAATTATTTATACAAAAGTGCTTCAATATTCAGCAGGTTGTCCGTCAGCGCAGCCAGCGAGGTTTTGGCTGCCCCGATATTGGTGTCAATGGCTGTGATGGCTGTACCCAGACGGGCAGACATGTTTTCAGCAAGTGCAGCATCCACTGGTGCGATGGCTGAATTCAAATTCTCCAACCGTTTGGGGGTATCCACCAGGGCGACCTTCGCTCCGGAAACATCGGCATTCGCCAGGGCAACCTGCGCTGCCTGGATCTCGCTTATTGCGCGCAGTAATTCAACGTGGGTAAGGGCTGCTGCCAAATCCGCTTGCAGTTGGTGTTTTTACGATTTAAGTCGACGATCTGAGTGTTTGCGGTGGTCAGTTCACCGCTCAAACTGCTCGCCTTTTTGTCCAGGTCCGCCGCCTGCAGGCTGACGGCTTTATAAGAAGCATTCAGCGGTTGAAAGCGCACAAAGTGATCCGTCAAGAAGCCGGCCAGGAATAGCAATACCACTACGCCCAACCCGATCAATCCCAGCCGCAGCCATCTTAGGCATTTTACGGGGTGGCACGGGCGTGGCGGTGGTTTCTACAACTTCAGCTTCGGGTGTTTTTGTTTATCATCTGGCTGGGTGGGTGTTTGTTCTGTTTCCATCGAATTCCTCTTCTTTCAATTTGGCGTGAATGCATGCTGTTATGTAATTAATTTACAGCGGCTGACCGGGTTACGCAACTGAAAGATAGTGGCAACACTCTGTTTGCGACGGTGTGCCCTGCCGCACCACCAAGATTTGCCCAAACTTCACGGTTTGGATGGATGTTTCTTTATTTTATATTTGCATAAGTGATCTTAAAATCATTAAAATCGATCTGGTTTATCGGCCGATTGGGTTTCGGTAGGGATCCGACCAAAAGGATATTTCCGCTGGAATCTACCACTGTTATATTGAGTACTGTAGGAACGGGGTACAAACAGGTAAGTTCCATTGCTATGTTTAGCATGGATGCAACCTGTACTGCCCACATTTTTGGTTCCAGATTTAGAGATCCGAATCCCATTGTGCATCAACATGGGCTGATGTCTGGTCGATTATATATGAAAACTGACATTTTCTCTTGCAGTGTCAAAATGTGATTGAATATTTCGGCTTGCTTCCAACCAGGAACAGGATTTAGCCGGAGCAGTACGACTTTTGGGTGGAGCCTTCTCGCGAACGTAATAGATTTGGAAATCATCCATAATACCGTCTAAATGCGCTTCGTTTGGATTCTGTATCCTGGGTAATTTTGATGGTTCGACACTTACAGATATCCAACCATTGTAGCCAAATCGACCACAACCAGGTTGATAATTTCAAAAAGTTCTTCAATACATCTATCCTTATAGTTAATTTCTTGGCTGAGGCTGACCGTATGGCTGAAAGCCAGGTAGGCAAAATGCAACCGATACCATTTTAAGGGTTTTGGGGTTGACATTTTGGATCTACAAACCAAATGCCAAGAATACTCGTGTCAAGGATCGAATTATAGTTAATATCAAATACGGCATACGGGACATTTTTCTTGAGGTTAGCTAATACACTGTCACGACTACAACTTGGTGTGGGTGATGGCTGGGGTGTGGGTGACGGTTTGGGGGTAGGAATAATCGTGGGAGTTTCTGTAGGGGGAATCACCGTTGAAGTTGATGTAGGCGGAATCATTGTCGGGGTTGGCGATGGTTTTGGCAGTATAAAACCGCACCCGGTCAATAAAGAGGTGGCAATCAAATATGATGTAATTTGAGAGAGCCTTTTTTGCATTGTCGTCTCCTGTGAATATATTCCAAATGGATCACCCAGTTCGTGGATCTTCTGGAAAATTCCGGATAATAGCCCCAATAAGTACCTGACCCACTTTCATTCTACAATGTTTTCGTAAGTGAAGCCATTGGAATCTGACAGGAACTTGTCTGAGCCGTTCATACATCTGTACGCTACAGGTGTGTGATTGTATCCATGACGAGAGCAAGTAGACCTGGGACGTAACAGAGAGGTTTCGCTCGCTCTGCCAAATTCAGCTATCCAGGTTTCAGTAATCTTACTAGGTATACCTCAGTTGATAAATCTAAACAAAATATTAAGTAGAAAAGTTAAGAGCATGCTATAGTTCAGTTCAAAGCAAAGAATACTTTTACGAAACGAGAAGGGTTCAATTAATAACTTTTCATCACAGAATTTTAGACTAAATATATTTGGCATACCTGTTAGTAAACATTTAATTCAAATAACAGAAATGCAGCTGAATGAATGATTAATTGGGAAATACCCAATCACATTACTTCGATAAAATTTGGTTTTGGAATTGGTGAATGCTGGATGATTCAAAACGAAAATGGCTATTACTGAGATAACAGTTGTTTTGATGGTATTAATGTTTGCTTTCTTTACCAAAATGGTCACAAATCCTTTCTATACCGATGAAAGTTATTGGATTTCCACAAGCTCATTTTTTGAGGATTGGATCACTTTGGACAGCGAAAAGGATTCGTGGCAAGTAAATTTTATGACTTTGGCTGGTCCTAACTTACCAAAATATTTTATTGCAGTCAGCAGGTTGGCAGGTGGTTTTCAGCCGAAGGACTTGAATAAAACCTATAACTATACGGCAAATTATGAGGCAAACGAAGCGGATGGAAGAATTCCTTCGAATGACCTTTTATTGATATCCAGAATTCCAATGACCATACTTTCAGGGTGTTGCTCACCGGTTTCTTGATGTATGCCTTTTTGAGCAAATTCCTAAATCGAGTTTTTGCTATAATCTGGCTTATTTTTTATATCCAAAATCTCGCATTGAAGCAAATATTATTGATGGCAATGAGCAGCACCGCTATTATTTTTCAGTATTCTATCGCTTCTATTTATTTACTTCGGTCAAAAATACTGGGTATCATTTCACCAAAATGGGCAGTTGAGGGCGGAGAAAAATAAATTTTCCATATGCTTTGCTTTTGCAGGGGTGAGTGCTGGATTGGCAGCGGCGAGTAAGATCCATGCATTTTCGTTTGTGATCACATTCGGAGTTATATTACTCTTCATCATATTTAATCTTATTAGTAATTTATCCCAAAGATTGAAGATTTCTTATTTCATTCGTATCTTCAGTACGTTTTTTCTTCTTTACTGGTTTTTATTATTATTAACCCATTTCTGTACTCAAATCCATTTTATGGTATTGGGAATATGTTTCGACAACGAATTTATCAAATGGGATTCCAAAGTCAACAATACCCATGGTTATCTTCTCAACCTTTATTCCAACGCTGGTGGTCGATTCTATATAAATTACTTACCAATTTTGCCTCTTTTCGAGGAAGTACCGGTCTGTTTTGATCTTAATTCTTCTGATCTTGGGGTTTTTCCTCACCGTAAGAAATGTTATTCGTTATATTAAAATGCATTTACCATTTGATCTGATTTCGCTTACTCTGCTTTACTTTTCCATTATGGTGCTCTCGGCC
>CAWHCY010000006.1:0-174504 GCA_963827895.1 uncultured Chloroflexia bacterium
AGAGGATAATTATGAAAGATCTAAAAGAAATCCGGTTTATTGCCACTAATTATTACAATCTTCAAGGTTTGCGAACAGTTCCCTTCAGTTTATATCTCATCCTGATATGTCTGTGGGCAAGCGCGGTTCGATACCCTTTATCCCTATCGAGCTTCCTGGTACCGGTGGTCGAGTTGATCGGTATATCAATTCTATTCTTTGGAATTCGTCATTATTACCTTAAAACTTTTGGCCAGGTTCAGCTTACACCTGAAAGCCACAGACTTGAATGGCTCGTTTCAGTGGTGGGTGGAATTCTGGCTCTTGCTGCATTCTGGTTGGATATTGCCTATAAACTACCTGTCAGCTTGGTTGGTCTGGTGTTTGGTGTCGGTCTTCTGGCAGATTACATCCGTATTACGTGGTTGGTGAAAGGTCGTTTTCTTCTCTACTACCCGCTTGGATCAATCCTGATGATTGTGGTGAGTATATTACCATTGCTTGGTGCGTCAAAATGGTGGTATATATTCAATTTGAAAAGCCAGATGATCGGTATTGCAATAATTATTGGAATTTTTTCGATTATTGCAGGGGTTTGGGGTCATTATTTTCTGGTCCACACACTACTTTCACGAAAAGAGTCGAAATGACCAATTTATTTGAAGAGATTGCCGGGCTTGACCGAATTATTCATGAACCTGCTCGCCTATCCATCTTAACCGCTCTTGCCTCTTGTAAAAGTGCTGATTATCTATTTCTTCAACGATTGACCGGATTAACAGGAGGTAATCTTTCCAGTCACATATCCAAGCTCGTAGAAAGTGGGTTGGTCCAGATCGAAAAAAGATTTATAAAAAACAAACCAAATACTCAAATAGAGATCACAGAAAAAGGTAAAACTGCAATTGAGCTGCATTGGGAACAATTGGAAAACCTCCGTAAAGCTTCCAAGAACTGGAAGCCTATGGAGAAGGAAAAGTAATGAGGACAATTGCCACCATAATCGGGATGCTCACCACCATAATCTACCTGACGATTATAGACACGAGACCCGATTGATAGGCACACACTGGGTTTTATTTCCTTGTGCATTGAACTGCTTCACAGAGAGAGAGTATAAGTTCCTACGTGATGGATGTGCTGGACCAAGTGGATATGAAAGCGCCTTCCTGTGTATCAGTGGAAGGCGTTTTTGTTTGTGTACCACAATTCTTAATATCAGATTATCGATTGATTCCTATTTGGTACGCCTGCATCAGCAATGCGAAAACCTTAGCTACTGCAAAGCCAACCAACCCGCTAAACGAATAGCGGGACCAAAGCTTGATTAATATCGTCCCAGATACCTTGGTCAGTAACCTTTGCGCCTGGTCCAGCCGGTAATGAAAAGACCGCAAACGGTAGGATAGGACTCTTGGGATCCAACCCCAGCGATCCAATTGCTTTACGGAATGCGGTTGCCTGGGGAGCGATCGTCTCGACAGACCCAGTTGTCATCAATCCACCAACCGGGAAAGGCAGCGTCGCAAGGATTTTTCCATTCAATACAGCAGACATGCCTCCTTTCATCTCTAGAACCGTGTTCACAGCCGTTGCCATGTCAGCCCGGTTCTTACCAAGTACAATTAGGTTATGCGAGTCATGCGCCAATGTGCTGGCCACAGCCCCTTCTTTTAAGGTATAACCTTTGATCAGTCCGATGGCTGGTGCTTTCTTCCCGCCAAGGTACCGATTGAAGACCGCAATCATTGTGTACCCGCTTGTATCAACCTGTCCGTCGATGAAGGGGACTTCAGCTTCCAGCATATTTGGAAACGGCAATGCCGGAGGTTTGGGTAAACTTAGCAGGCGTACTCTTACAGGTCCAGTGATCAAACCGGCCGGTGCTGGAATATAAAAGGTTTCCTCACTGACCGGTGCAACGTGGACTGAATCCAGAGCGATGGATGGGATTTTAGGTGCTGGAAGCGGATGGATCAGCTTGCCGTGCTCTGCCACCACAGTTCCTTCATGTATTACCAGGTCAATTTTAAAATTTTTCAATGGTTCTGACACTAAGGCAAGATCAGCGCACATACCAGGCGCGATTGCACCAATCAGCGTAGCTTCGGAGATGCCAGCTTGTGCCAGGCGCTGTGCATTGTTCAGGGTCGCAAAGCGGACAGCATCGACGGGGTTGATGCCATTCTTAACCATTAAACGAAGTACACCAGCCATCCCACCGTGTGTAATCAGGTCATCCGGCCACATGTCATCTGTGCACATACCAATTTGGTCTTTATACCGCAGCCTCCGGATGGCATGTAATAGCATGGGCATCATTTGTGGCAGGGTCAAGAAGACATGTGAGCTGATCATCAGGCGCATGCCATGGTCAAGCTTGACCTGGATTTCGGGTCCATAGGTCTCATGATCGGCAGTCAATCCGAGAGCTACGAGATAAGTGTCCAAATCTTTATACTCTTGTTTTCTCAGCTGACGTCTGAAGATCCCCAGTGGAAGTGCATTCAATGCTGGCCAATGTAAAAGCTGTGAACCCAGCATCCCAAGCATGACACCGGCCATTTGGAGTGGGTTGAGAGAAGAAAAGAGTCCACCCAAAACACCGATCATGGGGAAGTGCGCATCGCGTGGCAACCCCAATTCCCAACCAGCCTTGATGATGCTGCTCATGATAGGCTCACCAGCAATAATTTCGTCATAGCTCATCAATTCACCCAGCTTCCGGCCACCAAGACGTGCCATTTCACGCACATCAGGTGCCTGGATATCGGCACCGGATTTTTCAGCACCTCGTTTGGATGGCACACAAGTTGGAATATCGAAAAACAAACGCATGGGTAGGTCTTTGGCGTTGTCTGCCATTAACGACCAGCCTTCCACGCCCATTACGTTCACAATTTCATGGGGGTCCGCCAGGACTGTACCGGTGCCATTGGCTGCAACAATTTCAGCGTAGGCTGGAGGCAGAACCATCGAACTTTCAATGTGAACATGTGGATCGATGAAAGCTGGCACCACAATTTTTCCCCGAGCGTCAATAGTCTGTTTCGCCTGGATATTCTTAGCGAACACTGAAACGATAAATCCTTTATGAATTGCCAGGTCGCCTTTAATGATCTCACCCGTCATTACATTGAGGATCCGGCCGCCAGTGATCGTAAGATCGATAGGGATATCACCGCGCGCTGCACTTAAAAGCTCATCATAGTTCATTATACGTTTTTGTAATATGTCCATATATTCCTCCATAAAACTCAAGAATGGATAATACCCGCTTGCATTTGGAAGCCTTCCTGACCGGGGTAGATCTCAGTTTCGAACATAATGGGAATTCCAGTAAGGTCAAAAAGCACACCACTCATTTTCAGTAAAGGACTTCCTTGTTCAATTTGTAATAAATCTGCTGTTGTTTGATCAGCCAGGATAGCATAAAAAAAGACTTTACTCATTCCTGGTTTTTGTTGATGAAACCGCCCAAGGAAATCGAGTGGAGGAATTATCGCTGAGTCTTCAGGGATATCAGTTGCCATGCCTGCGGAGCGGACTATATTGGAGATTAATGCTACTGGTTTTTCATCTGCCAGGAACAATCTGCGCATGGACAAGACTTGCTCAGTAGGGGCGAGGGAGAGCGAGATTATTTCATCGGAAGATGGTGAGTGGAATTCCTGTTCCAGAACTTTCAGTGTAGCTTGGTGCCCACTTTCCTGGATCTGACGAATGATGTCCCAAACTTTCCCAACCCGAAAACCGAGATTGAAAGCACGTGGGCAGGGGTAAGTACCATCGCCGTGCTTGCGTTGAATGTAGCCTTTTGAAGCTAGGCTAGCCATGGCGGAACGCACCGAGGCTCGGCTGATCTTTAGTTCCTGAGCCAGGTGATCTTCGGACGGCATACGCTGCTCTGGTGAATATACTCCACGGCTGATGCGCTCACGCAAGATCTCTTCGACTTGCTCAGTAACAGGTTTCGAACGAATAATTGATTCAGGAATCTTCATACGATAGTCGTCATACCTATTTTAACAAATCAGAGAATATAAGTCAATCCGAAAAAAAACTTTCTTTTCGGTTTCCGGTATGGGTAAATGCCGTACTTTGCTGATCTTGCCCAGTGCTTGCTTCGTTCGTTAGGAAAAAAAGGCAATTCCAGCTTAATGCAAAGCGAATGTGAAATGGATCCCCGATTGGAGTGCCCATTTTTTATACAAGTTATAAATTAAGCTTATCAGGAGTTATTATAATTAGTTGTCAAACCTCCATGGTGCGACAGTTTGAATTTAGATTAATGGTTATCAGGATTTTGAAAGGAAGCATAGATGAAAACACTAATTCGATTGGAAGAATTTGGGCAGTTCTTATTTTCAATCTATTTGTTCTCGTTATTACCCTATCCCTGGTGGTTTTATCCGTTGTCCTTTTTTACCCCTGATCTTTCCATGTTAGGATATCTCATTAACCCACGTTTCGGAGCAATGACATACAACCTGGTCCATCATAAAGCAATTGCCATTGGCTTATTTGTAACCGGAGTACTATCTCATATACCTGTCATCTCACTTATTGGTGTTATCTTCCTTGGTCATACCAGTCTTGATAGAGTGTTGGGCTACGGCCTCAAACATAGTGACTCCTTTAATAATACCCATCTGGGGATAATTGGCCGTAATCAAACACAATTTAATTGATCGGCTGCAGAGTACTCCCATAAAATACTCTTCCTTTACCTCATGAATGGGAACTCTTGATTAAATCCAGCATTGTAGCGGGATAAATGGTGTATAGCAATGATCAGGTATGTACTGATAACAATCGGACATCCAACTTAATTCATACTTAACAAATAGTGAATATTGGAAGAATTAATTAAATGAAAGACATATTCATAAAATGGTTTATGGCTATCAATGCGTTTCTTCTCAGACTCAGTCATGGAAAGATTGGAAGCAAGCTTGGAACGCAGACGATCCTGCTACTACATACTATCGGACGCAAATCTGCTCAGGACCGGGCGATTCCGATTGCATATTTCGATTACGAAGATCATTATTTGATCGTGGCATCGAACTGGGGCAAAGAAAGACAGGCTGATTGGTACCTCAATCTCAAGCAGCATCCGCGAGCAAGGCTGGAGGTAAAAGGCAGGGTGTTATCGGTGACTGCTCGAGAAGCGCAGGGGGAAGAGTATGATCACCTTTGGAAATTCGCGACTGAGCACCACCCACCCTATCTGGATTATCAGAAGATGACAACCAGACATATACCGATCATGATCTTTGAATGATCAATTAAGAACCCAGAAGTATTTCACCGCAATGAAAACAAAAATCAACGAATTACCGATCATTGAGTTTAAAACCCAGGCCGAACTGCGCAGCTGGCTTACTGACCAGCATTCCACCTCTGATGGTGTGTGGATACGAGTTTTCAAGAAATCTTCTGCCATGCCATCCATTACTTTTGACCAGTTATTGGATGAAGGTCTGTGTTTTGGCTGGAGCGAAAGCGCCCGGCGTAGTTATGATAATGAGTCTTACCTGCAGAAATTCACACCGCGGAAGACGAGGGGAACGGTATCTGAGCGCAACAATAAGCACATCAAAGCCCTTATTGTTGCCGGTAAGATGACCCATTCGGGTCTGGATGTTTTATAAGTGTCCAATTACTTAACGATTAAAATAATAGCCCTCCCTGAAACCAGGAAGAGCATTAGTGAATCAATGTTTTGTCTTATAACCTCTATGCTTCGTTCAGGAAAGTTACATTAGGTACTCCCAGTACACCTGCTTTCTCCATCGCTGCCTTCAGTTCGGGTGATTGGGCGAATTTCTGAGCATTCGCCATTGAACTCCATTTATTAAGAGTGGTTATTTTGTTGGGGTCGCTCGAATCACGGTAAACCTGGGCTGAAAGTTCGCCGCTGGATGTGCGTAAATCTATAGCAGAATCAAACACCTTTTTCCATGCCGCAAAGTCTTTAACCTGATGTTGAATTAACATACTTGCCATGATTATTTCTCCTTTTTGAAGTATCCCTGAATTTCAACCTATTCAGATAAGGTATGCATTATTTGCATTATTAAGACCTTTATTATCTAATTATATCTCGGAGAAACTGTACTTACATCAGCAATTGACAAGTGTATAGGGAGTGGCTCATTAAATTTCGTACAATTATTGACCGTTTTCTTGTTGCATTCAGTTTCCTCAACATTCCTGAAATGATCACAAGTGTAATGTACACGTTTGTATGTATACAAAGGACATTTACTAGAAATATTTACCTTACTTATCATTTTCATGACCTTACTCATTGAAAATTACACTATAACCAAATCAACGTAAATCATCAGAATTAATATAAAATAAATCACTGAATGAATAATTTATGAAAACCAGAATGCAGAGGTTACCTTAATGGAAATTATTAGACTGGATCCCAGGCAAAGGAAAAAAGCAGCTGAAATTGTAGCGGCAGCTTTTTTTGATTACCCAATGTTCACGTTTTATTTTCCAGACCACAAAAAACGGGCTCATGTCCTACCCTGGTACCTGGGAAATGTGTTGAAATGCGCATTACGTTATGGCGACGTATATACTACCCCAGATATTTCTGGAGTGATCTTCACCTTACCTCCCGGCCACACAAAGATCACCCAGAGTGAATATATTCAAAATGGTTTTTTACTAACACCGTTGCTTTTAGGATTACGAGATTATCAACGGTCGCAGGAATGCGAAAAATTCGTTGCTGATACCCACGAAAAAATAATGCAAGATCGGCCACATTATTATTTATGGGGATTAACTGTCGATCCCAGCCAGAAACGAACGGGAATAGGGACAACCTTGTTAAAGCCGCTTATCGAAAAAGCCGATGATGAACAAAAACCGATTTACCTGGAAACCCACGACGAAAATAACGTCGCATATTATCAACGACATGGCTTTTCCCTTGTGTATACCGGCAAGTTTCCAAAATTCGATCTTGCGATCTGGTGCATGGTACGGGAGCCAACCTAAAAAGTTTGCCAAGATCTGCAAGGTGCGTTCAAAGTCGAACGCTCCTATTGCATAAACCATCACCATTTTGCCTCAGATCGTGCGGCAATTTGTTTCCCCAACCATGGGCTGACCTCGAAAATTTGGGGGAAAGTATTAATTAAAAGGCTTTGCCAACCCAGGTGTATCTTTTTCCTCTCCAACCTCGTCATTATCTTTAAACTACATTAATGGAGGAAAAATGAAAGCAAAACAGGGTTTTAATCATTCTTTATCGATAATTGGGTGGGGAGCGTTATTTGTCTGGTGGGGAGTCTGTATCATGATAAACCCGATCACCCTGGCAATGTCCGCCATCGGAACCGGATTAATTCTATTAGTTGTGTGTGCCGTGCGAAGTTTAAAAGGCATTGAACAAGTAAGTTCTACCGTGATTTTCGGGATCATTCTTCTGGTCTGGGGTGCGGCAGACCAGATTCGGATGACGATAGGTTTGCCAGGCGGATTTTCCTTTGCGTTAGCGTTAGTTGTGGTCGGGGTAACCATTTGGTTAACACCACTCCTGCGTCGCTCAAAGATAGAACAACCAGAATAGGTTGTGGCTGTATAATGGGTTTTATTACGAGCCTTTACTATGGAAATTGAAGAACTGGATTTTCAGAAACTCTACACAGAATATCATCCACGAATATTTCGTTACCTGGTTGGTCTCGTTGGCGAGTTTGAAGCCGAAGACCTGGCACAGGAAGTGTTTATAAAGGTCAATCAGGCATTATCCACTTTTCGGGGTGAATCACGTATTTCGACCTGGATCTATCGTATCGCAACTAATGCTGCGTACGATCGACTACGCCAATCTTCATATCAGTTAACAACCTCTCAAAATCTCATTGATGATGCTGATTTTGACTATCTAGTTGATCGGGATTTATGGACCACTGAATCGGCTCCATCAATTGAGAAGAGTCTTCATATCAAGGAACGCAATGAGTGCTTCTGCAGTTTTATTGAATCTCTCCCGGAAAACTACAGGCTAGTGGTGGCATTAAGTCAACTCGAAGACTTCACCGCCAGAGAGATTGCTGAAATTCTAGGATTAAACGTGGATGTGGTTAAAATTCGACTGCATCGAGGGCGGGCTAAACTGCTTGAAGAGTTAAAAACTCGGTGTAAACCCGAAGATTGGCTGTAGTAGAGAGATTTATATATTCAATTACAGCCACTGGATTTTCAATGGGGATGGAAAGCCTCTTTCCCAATTTTTTTAGCTACAAACCTTATGCCTTTTGTTCATTCGCAAGATCCACTTGGAATTACTTGTTCATTCCGAGCATCTACTAAGGGTGGTTGGTCCTGATATATAATCAATATAGTAGCTTGTTAAATGGAGTTATTCCTCTCGGGGATAAATATAATACTCAAGAAGCCTCCAGCAAAACAACTATCAAGGGCAACCGGGAATGAAAAAAAGGGAAACCATAGAAGAGACCATCGCTGATTTATCCAATGCGGATCCTCTGATTGTCATTAAAGCACTCGACCGGCTGTACAATGATGGTATTCCAACATCACATTCGTTTGAACAAATAATATCATTATTATCCAATCAAAATTGGAAGATTAGAGCCAAATCTGCAAGGTGTTTGGAGTTCACTGATTCCCGGGCGGATGCTGCTGTGACCGCTTTAACAGGGGCACTAAGTGACCCAGTCGCTCATGTCCAAATCAATGCAGCATTGGCGCTAGAGATCATAGGCTGCAAATCCAGCCCGGACATTCTGGCTGCAGCAGTTCTTGCTTTGAGGAATACACTAAACGACTCGCGTCCAAGTGTACGCCTGATTGTTGGTAAGTCTTTGAAGTCCCTCGGGTATGAGGCTGAAGGCGAGAAAGCGATTCAGGAATGGCATAACCGTGTCATCGAGAAAAAGCTTCCGAAACCGGGGACGATCGAAAAGTACGTAGCTGCGTTAAATGATAGTGATCCCAAAAAACGAATTTCTGCCATGCGTAAGTTATCCTTTGTTATAAATGAATGGCAACCGGACCTGAATATGCTGATCATCCCATGTGTTCCCGACCTCATAATTCTACTGGGTGATCCATCGTGGAAAGTGCGTTCATGGGCGGTTAGGTTACTGGGTCAGATCGGGCCGGATGCAGACTCTGCATTGCCTTATCTGGTCCTTGCCTTGCAGGATCGTACAATTCCAGTACGCGAGTGTGCAGCTTATGCAATCGGACGTTTGGGTGAGAAGGCAAATTCTGCGATACCGGTGCTGGAAATAACCTTACATGATCCCGTTCGCTCCGTCCGGACTCATGCCCATATGGCTTTGCGTAAACTTCACCATGAAGATGATGCATTAGGCCCCAAGATAAACGAGGACGATGAACTTGTGGGATATCAAATAGATGACGATAAATTGGATATCCATTACTGGGTTTTAGGGCATGTAAAACGGCGACCCTGGCATTACAGAACGGATCTGATTCTGGGAAGTAAGCAGTACACAACGGAACAGCTGAAGATGAAGGTACGGAATAACCCGCGTGATTACAAAGCTAAAATCATGCTGACCGAACACATGGAAAACTGGGAAGAGAAAATCGATTATATACGCAATAACACTCCAAGGCCGGCTCCAGGCGGGGTGGATGAAGAAAATGAATGGCAAAAGGCCTGGTTCCGTGTGTACGATGAATGCCCATCATATACATTTGTTGGGATCAGCTCGATCACCGAATATGAAATTCCGAAAAAGTATAATAATTTATTGAAACCAAGCAATCCTGATGGGGTTTCTGAACAGATCTGCAAAGTCAGTGATTTCAAAGATACGTCAGGATCTCAGAGACAATGCTTCCTGGGAGGATTGCGTGATGAACATGTAATCGGGTCATTTGACCGGATCGTCAAGTTGACATACAAACACTTCTTATGCAAGCAAGGCACCACCATCTCCCTGTATTACAGCCCGGAAGAGTCTTTTGTGGTTCCTGCTTTGCAGATAACCCTTGAGGAAGAACCTACATTAGAAAAAGTACTGGGAAAAATCGCTGAAGCTGACCCGGACTTGTATAAGGGACTTTCATTTTACCTAAGGTATGACTCGAGCCGGAACGCATATGTCTCATTGTATCGGTTGTACGTTAACGGTTTTGATGATTTCACCAATCATTATGCCTATGGAAGAGCAGTCATCGATGATCATTTTCATGTTAGTCCACTGGATCTAGTATAAATAGCATGCCAGATTTCTCATCAGTATGATCCGCTTGGATGACATTTATCAATAGTTTTTTTACCGGGAGCAAGTTCAAGTTTCTGAAAGACTAATAACTTATCGATTATTAGAAATTATCAATTGGTCATCCAGTAGACTCCCCTTTATTGTCGGATTAATAAATTAATAGTAGTTAGTACAATTAATTATAAAGAAAATCCGGAATTCAATTTATTGGGTGGGTTAAAGCAAAAAAATACACATATAAAATGTCCATCAGGAAAGGATTTGCTTATGAAATTATCAACGACCGGTCTCGTCTTAACTCCCGATGCTGCTATTGATCTGCATCTTCATACCACTTACAGTGATGGCACCTGGACACCAGAACAATTAATTGATCACCTTCTGCATGAGAAGTTTGGACTGGCGGCCATTACCGACCATGATCGAATTGATACCATGGCTGCCATTCAACAACTGGCTCTGGAAAAACACCTGCCCGTGCTCGTTGGCGTCGAAATGTCCACTGTGTGGAAAGATGAATTGTCCGGGATAGATGAACTAACCGGGCAGGAAAACATGACCGACCTACTCTGTTATGGGTTTGTCTCACCCCCCAACACCTTGAACGATATAGCCCGGGACCTGCAACGCCGCCAACGGGAAAATACCCGGGAAGTCTTCGAGAACCTGCAGCGTAAAGGATACTCTTTTTCCAGGGAACCCGAAGCGTTAGCAACCCTCTTGGAACAACCTATCCCGCAGCAGCCCTTTGCACTGACCGACCTCTTAAAAAGACATGGTTACGGCACTGGTCAACCATCTGCAGGGAGAATCATTCTGGAAGCAGGGTGTAAGTTGGAAGCCAACGATTTAGCCGCGGTGGTGGATGCTGCTCACCAATCCGGTGCGGTGTGTCTTATCGCCCACCCTGGGCACAAAGACGGGTTTGTGACCTTTAATGTCCAAATGTTGGATAAACTCCGTCGGGATATTCCAATTGACGGTCTGGAAGTCTATCAACCCAAGCATTCGCCGGAAAAGACGGCGATGTACCTGGAATATGCCCAGAAACACCACTTGCTGATCAGTTCGGGTTCTGACTCGCATCGCCCGGAGAAACCACCCATCAAATACCGGGCTGAATTGTGCCGTGACCTCCTGGAACGGGTAGGCATCAAAGTGGAGTGACATCTTGAGGAGCGGAACTTACTCCTCCCCTCCACAATCTTGATCTCATCTTCGGGCAGACCACACAATCAATACACCAGCCGATCATTCTCCCGGTCCATGCATTGGATCTCCCTTACAATGTGTTCCTGTGCCGGATGATTTTGGTATGGTATTGGGGAATGCTGGTAACTGTTATTTACGAGCTGGTTTCTATCAAAGGTTTTTTGAAGATATACCAGAATGCTGGACTGTATGCAATCGATTGACCAAACCATACTTGCTGTATTGTTACAAGCTCCCATCCTTGGTTTCCCATCAATTTTAGACCATTCTCCAACCAATGATGTTGATTGTCAAAAATGTTCATTTCCCAATGATTCTGTTTATCACATTGTTTACATTTTTCTACGTAAAAGACAGAAACTGTTGCATAATCCCAATTCATAAACTTTCTCCTTAATATTGTTTATTTACAGATAAAATTTAAGCAGGTACCAACATATAATAATACTATGGGGATGCTTCGCAAACACCGGCGCGAACAGTGGGAACGTTTGTCACCCTGAGGAAACCGAAGGGTCTCAACCCCTGCTAAGAGATTCTTCGCTTCGCTCAGAATGACTGAATCCGAGTGGGTTGGATCTCACACGTCAAAAGAGTAGTAGGATTTCGCCATATCCCTCGACTCGCTCGGGAACCGGCTCAATCTGACCTACCCGATTCGTAACCCAAAAACCTTTCTATACTTATGTATTGAATCTAAGGGTGTATATAAAATAAGGTATGAAATAACGGAATGACGCCAGCATCGTCCTCAGTAATAATTTGCTCTGCTTGAATATAAAGGAGCTGCCTTTCTAATGGATCCGATAGATCTGCAGCACTATCTACAAGTGCGTCAAATACTGCACTATTATAATTTCCAATATTGTAATCACCTTCAGAATGGAACAATATTCTGAGAATATTATCTGGATCATTTTGATCGACCCCCCAGCCCAGTTGATAAATATCACCCGGTTTTGTTGCCCACACCTCTTGATAACCGCTAAAATTATCAAAAGTTATTATTGTGGTGGTAATACCAAGATTCTTTTTCCACATACCAACGATTGACTTGGCCATTTGATAGTATGCGCCTGGAGCATCGCTACCCCTGGTTGTCACATAGAGAGTGACTGGTGGAAAACTTTCCACATTTCCATAACCGGCCTGATTTAGCAAGTCCTTCGCCCTGGCAGGATCAAACGGGATACCCACAACGCCATACAGATCACGCCCTAAAACCTGGGGAGGGGTGAGAGATGTTGCAGGGGTAACATTTCGGAATTTGAAGCCGGCAGCTTCTTTGGCTATTTCTTCTCTATCCACCGCTGCAGCAAATGCCTGCCTCACCAATGCATTATCAAATGGGGGTTTGTTAAAATTAAAACCATAATAAACCGTCATGGGGTCATTATCGACATCCAGTGGAAGCCAGGGAATACTTTTGGCAAAGTATGACAGAGGATGTACCTGGACACCCGGAATTGGGGTTGGTTCAGGAGTATTCGTAGGCGTGGTGAAGGGTGTATTTGTATTTAGGGGAAGAGGTGTATTGGCTGCTGGTGGAACTACGCTTGACGCTTCATCTTCTGTTTGTAAAGCAGGTGGAGTTTGACCACATGCGGCTAATGAAAACAAAATCAGGAAACAAAGTAGACATTGCAACCAATTATTATTTATCGATTTATTCATGATTTCCTCCTGGCTATATTTGGGCGTGTTGTTATTAATTATATGATGAATTGTGAGATAGCGTGTAGCGAGGACTTCATCCAGCCATGTATTGGTGGATTACAATCCACCCTAGATAAATTACTACGGGGATTCTCCGCAAACACCGGCTCGAACAGTGGGGACGTTTGGCACCCTGAGGAAACCGAAGGGTGTCTACCCCTTCTCAGAGATTCTTCACTTCGCTCAGAATGACAGGATTCGAGTGGATTGGATCTCGCGCGCCAGGTGCTCCTGCTCCTGGGGGGGGTGATCGGTTAGGAATTTGGAATGGTTATAGGAATATTGTATACCAGATTGGGAAAAATGCAGGGAAGAGTGAGAAGTGATTAGGGATTAGTGAGAAGTAGGTCGGAGCTCGCTCCGACATCCATCCGATGGGATGCTCCGCTTCGCTATTCAATCGACAGCCTTGGGATGCGCCTGGGATGCCCTCAGGTCTGATCAGCTTTATTACCTAGGTTGGCCGGAAGAGAAAGTATTGGAACATATTCGCCAATCAACCGGAACTCATTTTGACCCGAAAGCAGTCGAAATATTTTTCCGCCTTATAAAAGGGAAACCATAAGACCATTTTTACTTACAAAAAAGATTTCTCCAACATACAAATCCCTCCTCAATTATTGGTAAGGTTACTTAAATAGCACAATCTCCCATTTGAAAACTCCAAATGGGAGACTGAGGTGTATCAGATTAAATCTGCTATTATGCGGCTTTTTTAGCAGGAAGTTTGGCTTTCTGCTGTTCCTTTTTCTTTTCCAGTTGCTCTTTTTTTTGCTTGTCAGCTTTTTCTTTATCCTTTTTACTACCTTTTTCTCCCATCACGAATCTCCTTTTTTGTGTTCAATATGGCTTATTAAGGTAACATGGCCAAATACAGTCTCATATTATTTAATTGTACTCGCACTTGGCCTGAAGAATAGTATTTAATCCAAACAGGTTACCATTATTGATTGAACTCAATTTGTGCTTACTAGACTCGGTCGGGTCAGGTAATACGCAAACCCATATGCAACCATTGCACCTAAAAATCCCAGAGCCATTGAGAATGAATAAGTATCGTTTTCAATATTTCCAAGGAAAATGCTGCCGCTCAGATAGGCGACCAATATCATCACGGCACCTACAACGGCAGTTATGATGGCAGTTTTGCTTTTTGCAACTACGGCAAAGCCGATGGCCGAGAGTGCGATCAGTACCATCAATGTCCCCAGCAGAACATGAGCCATAACGATGGCATTATGAGACATGGACCAGCCCCAGGCGTTTCCATCCACCAGAGTTTCTGGGAATTTGACGAAGAAAGTTGTATACATGCCAAGGATAAATTCTAAAATCAGGGCAATGATAGCGAGTAGGACGTGCAAGCGAAACGCTCGAGTAAATCTGGATAACCGAATCATTTCAAACAGTTCCTTGTATTATATTTTTCTATATTCCAAGTGTCACCTGAAAAATGTTTGCATTTGTCACCAGGATTCCTCCAAAATGCGTATTAATAGTGAATCATTTTGATACAAATCCATCCTTCAGATGTTCTATAAAAGGGTAGCACGAAAAATCGTCATATGACAGGCATTGTACAATATGTATAACGTGGACGCGGATAAGGACGAATTATAGCTGGTTTCAGTAGAATATATCGAGTATGCAGCCGGAAGGGTATAAAATTCAACCCCAATATACTGGTTAATTATTCTTGCCGCTCAGGAATGGATAACCATATTTGACTTTGCTGTCAATTGTTATAAAAATTATTCTGAGGTCCTGGGTCTTTCATCCTGGTAATTAATAACACACTGACCAGCATCAATCCTACTGCCAGGAGTAGCGCCGGAGTGAATGCGCCATTTTGCATCTTGAGTGCTTCCATAACGTAAACAAAAACCACTGAAGCCTGCCCGAATAATTGAATCAATCCATTCGAAGTGCCTTCCGGTGTGGGGTGAGTGATCTCGGCGGAATACTGCATACCAATCGGGTTGGCACTGATCAGGAAGAATCCCATCGAAAATGCCGAAACATAAAGTAACCAGGCTGTCTGGGCAAAGGTTAACCCGATCAACCCCGGAATCGCAAGCAGGAACCCCAATAATATATATTTTTGACGTTTATGCTGTTTATCGGAAAATGGTGGAATGATCACTGCCCCGAGAACTCCACCGGCTAACATAAGCGCACCAAGGGTACCAGCATCCGATGGGGTGAATCCACGCGGACGGATGATATTCTCAACCCAGGTGGTCACACCATTAAAGACGCCCATGCCAATGAAAGAAACTACCAGGTAGATCCAGAACTCCTTCACTTTGAGAGCGTGCTTCAAGCCATCCAGCATCAAAGCGCGCACTTCCATTCCATCCGGGCAGGGTGGAGTGGCTGGCTTTTCTCGTGCGAAGATCAGGAAGAGAACAGCTGAAAATGCTGCAGCCCCGCCATACAATAACTGTGATTGAGGGATGGACATATTTTCGATCAGGATCGGCGGAAGGATCATTCCCAGGGCAGTGCCCACCAGGTTGGAAAGGGTGACCAGGCCAACCGCCGTCGCCCGTTCCTCGATGCTGAACCACTGCGCCGGCACCTTGGTCCAGGCATTGAGCAAGAATGGCTGCGCAATGGCAATGCCAATCGTACTGATCAGCACCAGTGAATAATCTGCTCCAGCCAGGCCGCGAACCACGCCAAATATTCCCATCAACACAGCCCCGATGCTCACTGTACGCCTGAAACCATAGGTATCGATCGCCCATGAGACAGGGATGGACAGTGGTATGAATGCCATCATGTAGACCATGGCCAGCAGTCCGATGTTCAGGTCGGTAACGCCATAGAATTTAGCGGCTACTCCTGTGATCGGTGCGTAAGAGATCCACAATATCTGAATGGTGAGATTGATGAACATGAACACCGCCAGGACCACCCAGCGGTAAGGGTACAGTCGATAGGATCTTTCAGCCATAGTTCATCCCTTCCTTGTATTACAGCAAGTTTTTTACTCTTTTACTAGCTATTCATCCGGTGATAGACATTTTTCATCTGGTTATAGATCATCAGGAATTGTTCAAATCTTTGATCGTACAGTATTCGATTCTTTTCAATCGGTGAATATGTTTGCTTGAATTTCACCATGGCCGGGATATCTGCAAATTGGATCTCTTTCAAACCGACTGCTCCGATCCAGGCTGCTCCACGCGCATTGGCATAGACCGGATCCTCTACCTGTTTGATGCAAACCCCCATTACGTCGGCAAATATCTGGCACCAAACATCCGATTGGGCTCCGCCACCAACGATATGGATCTTATCAACATCGCGTTTGAGGAATTTCTTGACCGGTTGAAGCAGCCATCGCGTGTTCAAGGCAATCCCTTCAAGAAAAGCGCGGATGATATCCTCACGGGAATTATTCAGGGAAAGGTTGTAAAGCCCTGCCCGCAAATTATTATCATCCACCGGGGCACGCTCCCCCCAGATCCATGGAGTATAGAGGACACCGTTCGATCCGGGAGGAACCCTTTCTGCAATCTGGTCAAGATACTTGAAAATGTCCGGAACCTCTGCTTCCTGCAGCAGTTCATCTTTGTTGTAAATGATCTTGTCTCGCAAGAAATTGAGATTACCGCCCGCTGTCGCTTGCAGTGCGGTGAGCATATACCGTCCAGGCACAGCACACGGCAGCGAAGCCATGGACGAGCTGATGTCAGTTTTCTTGAATGGGACATGCGCTGTGATCCAGGAAGAAGTCCCGATATATAAATGCGGAAGGTAATCCTCCACCGCCCCGGCGCCTATGGCTGCAGCAGTGTTATCGATTGCCCCGGCGACCACTTTGACAGTTCGGATCAAGCCCCAGCTCCTCTGCAACCTCAGCTTTTAAAGTTACCCAGGATTGCAGTGCAGGGGACGATCTCGGGGAATTTATCTCCATCCACTCCGCTCGACCGTACCAATCCGGGATCATAGTGAATGTTATCCGGGTCACGGTTATCGGTCACCCACGAGGTAAGGATGGAATCATATGTAGCAGCGAAGACTCCGGTCAGACGCAGGTTGAGGTAATCCAGTACGTTCAGGAATTTATAGGTTTTTGCATAAACATCTGGGTAGTGGTTGCGGATGAAAAGCATATGCGCAGCAGGATCTTTCCCGCTGGCAGATGGCATCCCGCCGGTCAACTTGATCCAGTTAAGAACTTTGAATGCACTCATCCCGTTGATATTAACCAATCCTTTGAATTGGTTGATAAGGTCAGGCTTCCCACGCATATCCATCCATAGGACACAGTTCATTAAAGCCTTGCCATCGCGGTCCACCGGGATCGTTCCTTCTCCTTGAGTGGAAAAGCAAATGGCGATCAAGGAAGGGGGAGCAACAACGCCTTCTGCCAGCAGTCTTCGGGTGCAGATCACGAATGCCCGCCACCATTCTTCGGGCGATTGCTCCACTCCACCATCAGCAGTCAAGTAAAGCTGGATGGGTTCTGACTGCCAGCCTAATACCTTCCCCTGGATGGTGATCAACGCCGCCTTTAATCCGGAGGTGCCCAGGTCTATTGAGAGGATCACAGGTTCATTGGTTTGAGCCATAACCACCTGCCTTATCGGGGTTATACTTGCAGCCCCTCTGGTAATTAATTATTCAACGCTGGTTAGAACAGTTTCAAAACGCGCCAGGGCGTCATCTATGACTTCATCCGTATCTGCCATGCTGGTATACATGCGGCTTCCGGCAAGAGTCACCAACCCGTTAGCCATATAAGCCGCACCCATCTCTTCCATCATATGCTTGCGCGGTTTCAATTCCTTCGCCAACCGCAGGGGATGGTGCAGATCAAGAAGCATCACTCCTGACGTTTCCAGGTGGACGATGCTGCCCTGGTTATAGACCACGAACGGCAGGTTGTGTTTCGTGATTATGTCTTGCAGGCCAGATGTCAGTCTATCCCCTGCCTGCCCCGCAATTACCGGGGCGTTGGCGCGTTCCATTTCGAGCAAAGCATGATACCCTGCCACACAGGAAAGCGGGTTAGCGGATAATGTGCCGCCAATATATGCCCGTTCACCTGTACCACCAATTCCTGCAGCAAAGCGCATGATCACGTCCGCGCGCCCACCTACACCACCTGCCATGGGATATCCGCCGGTTATGCATTTGCCAAATATCGTCAAATCCGGTTTGATCCCAAAATAACCCTGCGCGCTGCCCATGCCCATTCTAAATCCGGTCACAACTTCATCGAATATAAGCAGTGCGTCAAACTCATCACACAACTCGCGTACTTTCTGGTTGAAATCGAATGCCACCGGCCGGGTGCCGCTTTCTGGTCCCATCGGTTCAACTATGACTGCAGCCGTTCCGCCTATCAAGCGGTTGAAGATCAACTGGCGTTTCAATGCAGCCAGTGAATTGGGATAGAATTCCTGGGTATTGAAGCTGGCCCCCCAGGGGATACCTTTTGCCTCCAACCGGCCAGTTCCGGGAATATGCAGGCCGTACACCATCTGGTCGCTCCAGCCATGGTAGGCGCCACCCACCTTGATGATCTTGGCATGTCGGGTATATGCCCGGGCCGCACGAATTGCTGCCATGACAAACTCGGTGCCTGACCCAAGCATGCGGAACATTTCATTGGCTGGCATAAAACGCCTGATAAGCTGGGCAAGCTTCAATTCATATTCGTGGAACAGCCCGGTGACTGGTCCGCAGGATTGCAGCATTTCGATCACCTTGTCGCGTACTGGTTTGTAATTACTTCCTAGCACGGTTGGTCCCCCTGCCTGCAGGAAATCGATATACTTGTTACCATCTGCATCCCACAGATACGCTCCATCAGCCCTTTCCATGGCAATCGGAAACGGATAATTGAACGCCAGGTTGTGCTGTACACCACCAGGGATGATCTGCTTTGCTTCGTCGTTCAGACCTTTAGATTTTTCACATTGTTTTTCGAAATAATT
Organism: uncultured Chloroflexia bacterium; assembly: GCA_963827895.1. GTDB lineage: Bacteria > Chloroflexota > Anaerolineae > Anaerolineales > Anaerolineaceae > PNON01. The sequence goes on from CAWHCY010000006.1 coordinate 19,124, forward strand.
CAGCACATCCTGCATCTTTTCCCTGCGGATGGGGCGCAGAGGTTGAGAAATGAGCGTTTCAAGACGGTTGTATACATCAACCACATCGGGGTATTTTGAGATCGCGTAATCACCGGTTTTCATCGTTCAACTCCTAATACTTAACTCTGCTTCCATCAAATTCTCCGAAAGCCTTTTCAATTCACTATTTCATATTTCTTCTGGTCCTTACGCAGCTTGACGAAAGCCACCTCCCGGACAACAAGAGGAATTCGGCTGGCTTTATGCTCAGTGCACAATGTCAGCAGATACGCCAGGGCACATTTTTCCAATACGGAAACATTATGAACTGCTCGCTCCATGTCCATCCCGAATAGCAGCGCTCCGTGGTTTGCCATGATGTAGGCATTATTGTGGTTTTTTACATTCTTTGCGACTGTATTCATCAACATGCCGGTGCCGGATGGTGCGTAAGGGATGATCTCCACTGAACGCCCGAGAAAACGAACCTGCTCATCGAACAGAGCCGGGATCGGCTTACCGATGAGTGCCAGGGTGCTGGGGTAAACCTGGTGAGTATGGATGATTGCATTGACATCCGGTCGGACTTTATAGATCGCCGCATGCATGGCACTTTCCACTGATGGTTGGCGCTCCCCTGCACGCGGATTCAAATCCAAGCCCAGGACGCAAATATCATCGGGGTTCATTTTCATATAATCATAATTGGATGGAGTGATGGCGAATGCCTTTTCTTCCGGGATGCGTACTGATAAATTTCCACCGGTTGCACTCAGGAATCCTTTCCCCGTAAGATCTTTGGAAGTGTCCACGATCAACTGGCAATAGGTCAAATAATCGCTCATTTGTTTTCCTCCATGCATCAAATGTAGCTATAGTATAGGAAATAATCTTGACACTGTCAAGATTATTTTGTATGATATTCACATGGAAAAAGATAAATACCATCACGGGGATCTGAAACAAGCACTGATAGGGGCTGGGATGAAAATCCTTCAGGAAGAGGGATTAAACGCACTTACTTTACGCAGCGCAGCCCGGGCTGCAGGTGTCAGCCACTCAGCACCATATTCCCACTTTAAAGATAAACAAGCCTTGCTGGCTGCCATTTCGACCATGGGTTTCAACGACCTATACGAACGGATCTCAACCACTATTTCGGATTACCGGAGTTCTCCGCGGGAACTTCTAACCGAAACTGGGTGGACCTATATACAGTTTGCTGTCTCTGAACCCAATTGCTTCAAACTGATGTTCTCCGGTATTCTTGAAGATGAACACTCGTTCCCTGATTTCATGGCGGCTGTTCAGAAAACTTATCACAAGCTGGTCGAAGTCGTTGGGATTTGCCAGGAAGGGAATGTCCTGCGTTCTGGACCACAAGAAGAAAGTGCAATTGCTGTTTGGAGTCTGGTCCATGGTTTTGTTTCACTCTACCTTGAACAGCAGCTCCCCGGACGGGTATTGGAAAAATATCAGTTGAAAAAATTGTTGATCAATACACTCCTTCAGTTGGACTAGGGTTCAAATATCTAAATTTTATTAATAGGGTACAAACCAATAACTTCTTCAATAAACAGCTTGTTTTATGATTAAATACAATAGAAATCTTTTAATTGAAAAAGCAAAACAGTGTTTCCCAAACGAAGACCCGCAAGAGATCATTGCCATCCTCGATGAATATGGTAAAGAGCCTTATGAACGGGAACTGGGACGTGAGCGTGTGCAGATTGCGATATTAATATTGTCTGGAGTAAACACGGATCAATTGCGTGAACATATGACCATGGCAAAACGTGATTATTGGGATGTATTGGCTTACGCAGAGTTTCCCGAAGAGATGAGTAAATCCACCTGGAAGATTGGTGACCAGGAAGCAGTAAATAATGTTCGAATCAGGGATCGGCAGCAGTATATGAATTGGTTGGAAAGTTGAGTAATCAATTCACTCATTCCAGAGAAATTAATTCGGTGATAATTCTTGTTAATGAAGGACCAGCAAATTAGTGGATATTGCATTAATAAACACAGGTCGTATGGGAACTGTAGGCGAACAGTACGATTACCATAAAGCAGCGGGAAATTAAATCTGTTACAAATGGACTATTCTCAAAAAGAAAGGAATTTCTTGATGAAGTACAACATACTCATCCTTGCGCTATTACTGACATTCGGAATTACCGCCTGCGCGAAAAACCCGGTCCCTTCCCTAGTCTCTCCGACCGCCATACAATCAACAAACATTCCATCCACCGGGAATCAGGTTATTAACACGAAAATGGGACAATTCACCATTTCATCTGCCCGTATCGTGGATGAAGTCAACGGAGACAAACCAGGTCCAGGGGAAAAGATCCTCTTGATCGTATTGGCCGGTCCCGGTGGAGAAGCTCTCAAACCAGATACTTTTTCACTTGAGGAATTCCAAAAAATAATTCCTGATTCAAATCAGGGAACGATCCATATCCTTGGGGAGGATGGATCGGAAACAATATCAACCATGGCAGGTTGGGTGGGTCCGGAGTATAAGGAATTTGCTATTGGATTTCGAGTACCCGACTCCCTTACCACCTATCAATTGATTTGGCCCGGGAATGATCCTATTGATATCATCCCTGGAGACTAAACACTTGATGTTATATTGTTTCAAATAGTTGATCTTTCAATTTATCTGTAAGATCTTTCATCACGTTTTACCATCCAGGATAGTTCGCTAAAATGGCACTGAAAAGTTGGCACTTTGTCTGTGCCTCCGTCCTAACTTTGTAATGTTATACAGGTGAATTACTGCAGATCAGGAATCCGTATAATGAATTTATATGGCTATCTGCTGAAATGTCATGCAAAGACGAGACCAGGAAAAAAGGAAAAAGGATATGAGGAAATTAAAACTTCAAGTACAAATGTCAATCGATGGTTTCATCGCTGGGCCAAATGGTGAAATGGACTGGATGAGCATAAACTGGGGCGATGATATCAATAATTATGTTGACAGTATAACAGAACCAATAGACACAATCATTTTAGGCAGAAAACTTGCCGAGGGCTTTATTCCGCACTGGGCAGGTGTGGCTGCAAACCCGGAGAACCCGGAATATTTAGCTGGTAGGATATTTACAGATACCCTTAAAGTTGTTTTTACTAGAACTCTGGAAAAATCCCCGTGGGATAATACTGTTTTGGCGAAAGGTAGCCTTGTAGATGAGATCAATCGACTCAAAAATCTAAATGGTAAAGATATTATGGCTTACGGCGGGGCGACTTTCGTATCATCCTTAATTAGAAATGGGTTGATTGATGAGTACCATTTGTTCATTAGTCCAACCGCAATTGGGAACGGGATGCCGATATTCAAAGAATTGAACAGCAAACAGAATCTGTCACTAGTCAAATCTAGATCCTTTGAATGCGGGATTGTTGTGCTTAACTACGAACCGTTACATAATTAACCAGTGGTAAGTTAACTTCCTTTGCACTCAGGTTATACATAAGCAGTAGGAAAATATAATTAAATATAAACTGAAAAAGGAGATACATGATTCATTCTCAACCTGAAGGTTTTCTCGCAGTTCCACGCGTAGGCTCGGGACCCGGTATATTGGTCCTTCACGCCTGGTGGGGATTGAACGAAACTATTAAGGCTTTTTGCTCGCGTCTGGCAGACTCCGGTTTCGTGGCTTTTGCCCCAGATCTGTATCATGGCAAGATTGCAGATACCATCCCTGGGGCTGAAAAGTTAAGTACTGCACTAGACGCCAACCCGGCTATAGTGAAGAAAGAAATTATTGATGCAAAGGATTTCCTCATAGAACGTGCCGATCAGCCCCACAGAAACCTTGCAGTGATTGGCTTTTCGCTGGGTGCCTATTTTGCATTGGACCTTGCAGCCACTAACCCCGAAAATATCAACTCCGTCGTTGTCTTTTACGGAACCGGTCCTGTTGACTTCAGCTGGTCAAAAGCAGCCTTTCTCGGTCACTTTGCCGAAAAGGATGAGTATGAACCTCAATCAAATGTTGACACTCTCGAAGCTGCCTTACGGAAGGCTGGCCGGCCTGTGACCCTATTCCAATACGCTGGCATTGGACACTGGTTCTTTGAACCAGATCGTGTGCAGGCATATAATCAGGGAGCGGCAACCCTGGCTTGGGATCGAACTTTGGAATTCTTGAAGCGTCCCTCCAAAGTGTGAGTACTACCGAGCACTACACCCTTTAAGATTGGTTCCTTTATAATACAGTTGATAATCAAGTAAGCCCTTCCGAAGTGAAAGGGCTTACTTGATTATCGTAGTTTAGAATTTGTTTGAGAGCTATTCTGTATCAGGATTCAGGAACAAGTCTTCAACTTTCTTACGTGCCCAGGGAGTTCGTCGTAGAAATTTTAAGCTGGATTGGACACTCGGTTCATTGAAAAAACACCGGATGGGGATACGTTTTGACAGCTCGACCCAGCCATATTGCCGGATCAATTGAGTAAGTATCATTTCGAGTGTGACCCCATGCAAGGGGTCATTCGGGTGCGAATTCATGGACACGGTTTTGTCCTAATCAAGGAATGTAATAATTATACACTGTGACGCATCGACCCTAACTTTGTGACGTTGGAATTTTTTCGCTGCCCCGACCCAACAGCAGCCGGAATTGTGGTCAAAGTGACCCGAGTCGTTGTAACAGAATGAATACCGAGAGAAATTAATCTGTGTTTTATTCAATTAAACAGAAAAATCCCAAAGCTACTGACTTTGGGATTTTCATTATAATAATCAAATCATACTTAAACTGGTTTTTTACTTGGTACATCCGCTTGTGGCGTTACAGGTTTATCCTTAATAGAGTTAATGGATTCACGAATCTCATTACGAAGCATCTCAATATCCGGATTTGGTTTTCGATCCGGTTGGTTTGTAACTTCAACACCCAACTTGTCCGAGAGCAGCAGGGTTAATAAACCTTCCATAATATTACTGCCGGCTGCGTTTCCACCTTCTCCACCGCTGGTCACAACGACCTTTGGAACAACATCCACTTTGGCTTGTTGGATGGCTTCAGCGAAACGATACATCACCTGCTGGGTCACCTGATACTGCGGTCCACCATAGGCTGCTACCTGTTCCTCGGTGGCAATAGCCTGGGCAATACCAATTCTTGCGATCTTCTCAGATTCCGCCTGTGCCAGTGTCCGAATCTGAGCTGCCTGTTGTTGGGCACGCTGATATTCTGCTTTTCCCTGGTTGGATTGTACGGTAATACTTAACTCCGACTCAGTAATATTGCGTTGTTGTTCTGCCCGAGCCTGGGTTTCTCTGAGTTCGCGTTCTTTCGCTGCGGCAACTTCCTGACGTGCATACGTTTCGATCTGCTCCACTGCGATCTGGCGGGATCGCAGCTGATTCAGGATCATCTCGATCTGCTTGTCCTCACTGGGTGAAGTAGGAGTACCAATCAGAACTTCTTCTAACTCCAGGTTATAGTGAGCAAATTTTTCCTTCATTTCCTGGCTTGCTACCTTTTGAATCTCATTGCGTTCCTGCAATAGTTGGATAATGGTTCGGGTTTGACCAACATTCTTGAAGTAAGCTGAAACCATCGGGTCTAGGGTCTGCTCCACCAGCTTCTTCACATCTCCAAATCGTTGTATGACCAGTGGTGCTTTCTGATAATCGATGTGTATTACAACGGACAAAGGTAAGGATGGTTCAAAGGCATCCTTGGTTATCAGGGAAACTTCGGTCAGGTTCTCATCAAACCTGTGGGCACCGGTTTCCGTGCTGATCCACTTCAAGATAATGTTGGTAGTGGGAACCATGACAACATTTCCAGCATAAGTATTGAACGCATATTTGCCGGGTAATAACGGTTCATTCCACACACCACGATTGCCACGCGAAACAAGCTCACCGTGTCGATAATCCAGACCGGACAGATCAGCACCTCTGGTGCCTGTATATGAAACCACTACACCAACCCACCCCACCTCGACAATCGTCTTGGGGATTTTTTCAACAGTAGCAAACAAACAGTTAAGGTAATATGTCCCTTCAACCAGTACTTGCAACTGTCGTCCACGTCTGCCACCGGCCGTGATGAATCGGTCGGGCATCTGGAAATTATTATGATATGTTTCCGGGTTATTGGAATCCTCTCCAACGATGGAGGCAATGATCTCGCCATCTCCGAGAGATGGACCATCATGGATGGTAACGATCCCGGCCAGGTCATCCGAATCTTTGATGACCATCGGGCTGAATCCTTCACGCTGGATAATGATTTCCGCCATGGTGCGGATCGCGGAATCATCATCTTTGCTAAGAGGCAGGAAGTAAGTCTTCCCCATTGTGATGATCACGAATTGGGCAAGATTAATGGCATATGTACCTTCACGCAGAATTTGACGCTGTGGTCCGCGCTGGCCACCATTATTCAGGAATTTCACCACATCCTGAAAGTCATCCGCTTTCAAGTTGGAAGCCAGGACCTGCATGGCACTGAGCTGACCACCATCACGGGCATAGACATAACCAATCTTTCCCTGAGGGATGGTTACCAGCGGCTCGATATGCACCCGGTATTGGAATGGAACCAGGTAATGAATACCGCCCCGAAGGACATTCGGCTGGAATCCTGCCTCTCCGTGGAGAGCAATGAACCCGCCCTTTAACGATTTTGATCCAAATACTTTTTCTACGATCCCAATCCTATTGTTGGGGATGAACCGGATTCCCGAGATGAGTATTATTACAGCAATGGCAACGATTAACCCAAGAATCAATTGTAGCAACATGGAAAGCTCCTTTGTCTAAATGTTTCTACATATATCTACGTAAATTAAGTAGTTCTGGTTCTAAGTATAGAGGGATATATTATTTATGACAAATCAGGAGGCTGGGGTTGAATTTGATTGGACTATTTCTTCCCTAACTTTCGCTTAGTTCTTTTTCCAATTCGAGTACTGAATCCAACATTCCTTTTGCAGTCCTGGTCACTTTTCCGCCCAGAGTACTGATCGCATCCGCAAGAACCCCAAAAACTGCTCCAATTTCTGTCTGATATTGCAGGATCGATTCGGCTTTATATCCTACCTGGACGATACCAGGTTGATCGATGCGCGATACTCCAACAAATTTAAACATCAAATTATCAATATCCCTGATCTTAATGGGTTGGGCAAGAACCCCATCTTTTTGTGTGATCAGTTCACGAAAAGCAAAAGCCTGCGCTTTCGGGTCTTCCGGAAAGCGCCATCCATAAGCAGCCTCGATATTTGTTCCGACTGTGACTGCATCTGCATCTGTAATATATATTTCATCCACATTGATCCATCTTGCATACTCAGCGATTGTCGAATGGTCGAGTGTGAAACCACCGTTAGCCAGTACACTGGCCAGTAATCTGCAGTTGGAAGTCATTTGAGTATCAAGAATTTTTTCCGTCATTATGCGAATACCGGACGCAGCATGCGCTGATTCAATGGCAGCATTGATCGCAATAATATTAATTTCTGCAGAAGCATCTTTCATCGTACCGACGGCTTCCTTCTGCTTATCGATAAAACCGATAATCTTATCACGGTCATTCATAACAACTCCCATTTCAATTCAAAAATTTCCGCAAATCAATTATCATCTATAAAATATAATTCTTCCTTAAAGATTGCGTAAAAAATGGTTGAAATATAGAATCGGCTAATATTTGATAGTAAGGCACAATGGAACCATTGTGAGAACCTCGAACATACGCAATTATTGAAAATTAAATAACTAAATGACATTGAATCGGGAGGGTTTTTCATGATTAGAATTGTTTTTGGGATCATAATTATTTTACATGGTTTGGTTCACTTGCTATATTTTGGTCAAAGTGCCAAATTCTTTGAACTTCAACAGGGTATGGTATGGCCGTCCGGGTCGTGGGCATTTTCAAAATTGTTGGGTGATGGAACTGCCAGAGTTTTGGCAAATATTTTTCTCATATTGGCTGCTATTGGCTTTGCCGTGGGTGGTCTGGCTCTCCTTTTTAAACAGGCCTGGTTTCAACCTATTGTTGCTGGAGCAACGATTTTATCCATCTTGATCTATATCCTGTTCTGGAATGGGAAAATGCTGAATCTGGATAGCCAGGGCGGGGTTGGCATATTGATCGATATAGCAATTCTGGTATCCATGTTTGTGCTGCTGAAATCGTACCTCAAGATCTAAACCGGTTTTACTATTGCTACCTTTCATAAATCCATCCGCCTCAACAGGTGGATGGATTTGTATATTACCCATTCTACATAAACGACAATCATCCATAGCTCTATGCTATCCTTTATATAATATGAACCATTTATTACTTATTAACGGCAGGCCGAGATGATAAATTCAAAAAAATATGAGACCCTTGATCCTGAGAATTGGGATGAGATGCGTGCTCTCGCTCATCGCATGGTCGATGATGCGATCACATATCTCGAAACTGTAAACGAACGCCCCGTCTGGAAACAAGTGCCGGATGAAATCGCTGCTCAATTCAAATCTCCCGCCCCGCATGCTCCCGAAGGTGCTGAAGCAGTTTATAAAGAATTTTCAAAAAATATTTTTCCTTATCCGTTGGGGAATATCCACCCGCGTTTTTGGGGCTGGTATATGGGGGCAGGTACAGTATTTGGTGCGCTCTCTGATTTCATGGCTTCGATCATGAATCCCAATCTTGCCGGGGGAAACCATGCTGCCAATTTGGTCGAAGAACAGGTGATCAATTGGATGAAAGACATGCTGGGTTTCCCTGAAGGATCCAGCGGGTTACTGGTCAGCGGCGGCTCAATGGCAAATTTTGCCGGGTTGGCAGTTGCCAGGAACGAAAAAGCAGGTTTCAACGTTCGTGAAATGGGAATGCAGGCAGCCTCGCAGAAGATGACAATTTACGCCTCCCATGAGGTGCATAGCAGCGTGCAAAAAGCTGTTGAGCTGTTAGGCTTCGGCAGCACTTCTTTCCGTAAAATTCCTGTCAACGAAGACTATGCCATCGATCTGGATGCATTAAGAAAATCGATCACAGAAGATCGTGCGGCAGGTTTCCGCCCGATGTGTGTTGTAGGTTGTGCAGGGACTATTAACACCGGAGCAGTGGATGATCTGAATGCATTAGCTGATCTTTGCGCGAAAGAAGATATTTGGTTTCATGTGGATGGCGCCATCGGGGCAGTTGCCGTTCTGGCGAAAAATATCAAACCGCAATTAGCAGGCATTGAGCGGGCAGATTCGGTTGCACTTGATCTACATAAATGGATGCATATCCCCTTCGAAGCCGGATGTGTCCTGGTGCGGTCAGATAAAGCTCACCGCAGTACTTTTTCTCTGACCCCTGAATACCTCGCCCATGAAACCCGTGGTCTGGCTTCCGGACATATCTGGTTCAGTGATTACGGATTGCAGCTTTCTCGACAATTTCGGGCGTTGAAAGTGTGGATGTCGATCAAGGAGCATGGACTTGATCGCTTTGGTAGGATGATCGCGCGAAACGTGGAACAGGCACATTACTTTGGTCGTCTAGTTGAGGCTGAACCGAATATGGAGTTATTGGCTCCCATCGGCATGGATATCGTTTGCTTCCGCTTCAACCCGGGCGCCATGGATGAAGACGCTTTGAATGCGCTCAATAAAGAGATTTTGATGCAGCTCCACGAGCAAGGAATTGCAGCACCTTCTTATACGACATTGAACGGTCGTTATTGTTTGCGAATAGCGATCGCCAATCACCGCAGCCGCCAGGAAGATTTTGACATGCTGGCAAAAGAGGTGGTCCGAATCGGGAAAGAATTCGTAAAAAAAGCTATATAGCCAATAAAAACCTTATAAAAATGATAATCCGAAGGCCAAATAATTGAGAAATAAAGGGTCGTTTGGAGCTATAGTATAGGTTTTATCAGGGGTAGTATATGGAAGCGTTTACTAAATATTACTCTTGGTAAAGGTACCATATATAGAATTTTGAATATCTGAGGTCATTTGTAACTGATATTCCAGAGTGTAATAATTGGAGATAGCATATGATCCAAAAGATAGAGACAATAATTGTCGGCGCGGGGCAGGCCGGTCTGTCTACCAGCTATTATTTAAACCAGCTTGGATTGGAAAATATAGTATTTGATCAAGCTTCCAAACCAGGAAATGCCTGGCTCAACGAGCGCTGGGACTCCTTTACCCTTCTCACTCCAAATTGGTCGTTTCAACTTCCCGGCGTAAAGTATCAGGGTAACTTCCCCGAAGGCTTCATGCCGCGGGAAGAAATCGCCAGCCGTTTCGAGAAATACGTCGAGGAATTCCACCTGCCTGTCAATTACCATGTGCGGGTTAATTCTGTCGAACAAAATGGTGATGGTTATTTGGTTAAAACAAAGGATGCTGTCTGGGAAGCGCGAAATGTCGTGATGGCTACCGGTCTCTTTCAGGGAGCCAAAATACCCACATTCAGTACAGGAATTTCCGCAGATATTCTGCAGCTTCACTCCGGTGAATACCGTAACCCGCAATCTCTCCCGGCAGGTGGAGTATTGGTGGTGGGCACTGCCCAATCCGGCTGTCAAATTGCAGAAGAGTTATACCAGAGCGGAAGAAAGGTCTATCTATGCGTAGGCACCGCAGGGCGTGTTCCACGCCGTTACCGTGGAAAGGACGTTTACGAATGGATGCATCTCTGTGGATTTTTAGATCGGACGGTGGACAAACTTCCGTCACCTGGCGCCAAGTTTTGGGGAAATCCACATGTTACCGGAAAAGATGGAGGACGAACTCTCAATTTACATCAATTTGCACGGGACGGGGTCGTTCTGCTTGGACACCTCCAGAGTGCGCGGGATGATATGATCTGGTTAGCCCCCGACCTGAAGGAGAACTTAGCCAAAGTAGACAAGTTTGAGACTGAGATAGTAAAAATGATAGATGGATATATTTCGCAGAATGGCTTGAACATTTCCCCTGAAAAACTGCCTGAACTCACCGATGCTTATCAGGCAAAGGAAATTACTGATTTAAATCTACGTTCGGCAGGTATCAAGACCATCATTTGGGCTGTGGGCTACAAATTCGATTTCTCGCTAGTCAAATTACCTATCTTCGACAACGATGGTTTTCCTATCCAAAAACGTGGTGTGACAGACTACCCTGGAATGTTTTTTGTGGGTTTACCCTGGTTATCCAAATATAAGTCTGGACACCTTATTGGAGTTGGTGAAGACGCTGATTATATTGCTTCTGCCATTTCGGCAAGACATTTTTAGCCTCGCAATGAGCATCAAATAAATCAATAGGTGAAGATCAAAATCCCCTAAAGACCCGGGGCAGTTTTGAGTTAATGTAATCTTGGATTAAAGAGTGCGGGTGAGGATTCATTTCCGCACTCTGCTAGACTGCAATTTTATGAAATATGGCATAATTGCTCAATGGCAATTTCTTGCCGCTTTTCACATTGACCAGCCCGTTTTACCGATAGAAAAACAAAGAGGAAATCATGAATGCCATAGATTTGCTTACAAAAGAATTGAAAGATGATCTGATCCAATTTACTCAAGACCTGGTAAGGATAAAAAGCTTCTCCGGGCAGGAAGAGGAAATTGTCAAATTTATTGAGCAGAAAATGAAGGCTCTAGGTTACGATGAAGTCATCATTGATTCCATGGGGAATGTTATTGGTAAAATTGGCAGCGGGGAAAAAAGTATTCTTTTTGATTCCCATGTCGACACGGTGATGGTGAATGATGAAGAATTATGGGATGTTCCACCATTTAGCGGACGGATTGAGGACGGACGTCTATATGGCAGGGGTTCTGTCGATATGAAATCAGGCGCTGCTGCATCAATTTTCGCGGGTGCGGTTGCGAAGCAATTAAATTTTGATTCTGACAAGACTATTTACGTTTCGTGCGGTGTATTTGAAGAAGATTGTGATGGGGAAAACCTCAAGCATCTATTTAAAGAATTGAATCTCAAACCTGACTATGTGGTTATTTGTGAGCCATCAGGCAACAAAATCTCCCTTGGACATAAAGGCAAAGCCCAGGTGTCCATTAAAACTCAGGGAGTTTCGGCTCATGGTTCCGCGCCTGAAAAAGGGGTCAACGCAATATATGAAATGGCAGAGATCATTCAACGTGTCGAAAAAACAAATCTGGAACTTATGAAGAAAAATGGTCGACATGGCACTTTGGTCTTATCCAAAATTTCCAGTACCAGTGCATCTTTGAATGCTGTACCCTCAGCATGTGAGATATATCTTGATAGAAGGATGGTGCCGGGCGAAACTGCCGAGTCCATTAAAAAGGAAATCGATAATCTTATATCAGGAAAGAGTGCGACTTGGGAAGTAGATACGATCCATAGAAAAAGTTGGACCGGTTTGGAAATTAAATATAAGCCTTTCCATCTTGCCTGGGAAATTGACCTAAACCACGAGCTTTCCAAATCCTGCATAGGGGCATATACAGACGTCTATGGGGTCGAGCCGGATGAATATGTCTATTGGGATTACAGTACCGATGCCGTCACACCTGTCAGTATGGGAATCCCCACCATAGGTTTTGGCCCTGGCGAATATAAATTGGCGCATATGCGTAATGAAAACTGCGAAGTTTCCCAGATCATTGATGCGTGTAACTTTTATACCGAATTGGTTCATAAGATCTGAGCTAAAGGTTCTGTGCTTCGGTTTTCAGTACTTTCCTGGGATTCTTAATTCAATCGATCAATTACCTCATATCCTTCATAGTGATTAATCGAAATAATACAGCGATTCCAAAATCGAATTTTTAAGATGCATACAGAAATCTAATACTGAAACATTTGGATATTGGATTGTCCCGACTTATACATTTAGGTACAATACTTTCAAAACAGAGTAACCGTTCCTATCAAATCGGATGCACCTCCCTATCCAAAGGAGATAATTATGGCGCAAATTTATATCCTTGTCGGACCTCCAGCTGTCGGTAAAAGCACAACCGCACACGCATTGGCAACACATTTTGAAAAAAGCATCCACATCCCTGTGGATGATATTCGTGAGATGGTAGTGTCTGGATTGACACATCCAGGCAAAGACTGGAGCCATGAACTTGTAGAACAATTAGAGCTTGCTCGCTCGAGCGTCCACACGATGGCGAATACCTACAATGAAGCTGGTTTTGTAGTAGTGATTGATGATTTTTGGGATCCAAATAGCCGATTGCAGGAATATGGAAACCTGTTTCAACAGCCAAATGTTCAAAAGTTGCTGATATTACCCGATCAAATTACAGCAGAAAAGCGGAATATTAACCGGGCAGGCCAGGGTGATGCAAGTAAATATATTGCTGATGGAATTCGTGATGTTTATGAGAATCTCGAGACGGATCTTGACTATCTGAAACAACAGGGGTGGATAGTAGTAGACACAACAGATATAACAGTGGAAGAAACTATCCAATTTATCTTGGCGATTAACAATTAACTGCTATGCCTGGGGTTTGATGTTCTTGTTGTGGAGAGGTTTAGTATTTCATTATTAAATATCATTATAATAGATTGAGCTTATGGATTTTCCCTGATTTGAATTGCCAAACTGATATTTTGACAGGTATCGTTTATTAAATCAAAAACTGGATTTACAGAAAGAGGGGATTTTGCGAATGAAACTGACCCTATCAATAATAATCATTGCGCTAGTATCAAGCTCCTGTGTCCTTCCTGGTGGAATAGCACCCAACACAAAAAATCCTCTATCTCCCACTACTGAAGTTGGACAAATATCTCCCTTGAATACCGAAATCCCGGCACCCGGACCGGTGAAACTATATGCAGATGTCAGGGAAAAAGACCTTTCCGTTTATGGTGTCAGCCTGGGAGAACCAACCATTTTGACCCTGTGGTTTAATAAGACCACAAAATGGTTCGGAAACGATGGCAGCATAGCCCAACATATCCTGGAGATCGGGAAGAATCCTGGTCTGGGGGTCCGCGGTCTGCACACACGCGGAATTACTGGAAAAGGTGTAAATGTTGCCATCATTGACCAAAATATGCAAACTGACCATCCGGAATTCATTGGTAAGATTGTGAAGTATAAAGATTTTGGTACAAATCAAAGCCCGAATGAAGGCAGCATGCATGGTCCTGCGGTTACCAGTTTGTTGGTGGGTGAAACCATCGGCACAGCTCCGGATGCCCGGTTGTATTATGCATCCGTTCCCTCATGGCTGGAGGATGCTCAATATTATGCAGATGCGTTGACCTGGATCATTTCCGAAAACGCATTACTTCCAGCAGATCAGAAGATAAGGGTAGTCTCTGTATCTGCAGCCCCTTCCGGTCCGGGTTCACCCTTCTCTAAAAACAACAAAACCTGGGATGCAGCAGTGATGGAGGCCACTGAACAAGGGATATTGGTTTTGGATTGCACAGAAAATAGAGGGATAACTGCCCCATGTCATTACAACATAATAGACCAGGAAAATCCTGCAGGATGTGTTCCGGGCTATGCCGGGGTGGAGAGACTACCGAAAACTGATAGGATATTCATCCCTTCATCCTATCGCACGACTGCAGAAGAATACTACAAAGGTGACTATGATTTTCAGTATGATGGCCAGGGCGGACTAAGTTGGACCACGCCATACCTGGCGGGAGTGCTGGCAATGGGTTGGCAATTGCGACCGGACCTGACCGGAGATGAACTCGTGCAAATTGTCTATGACACTGCATATAAGTGGGATGAAAATATCAAGATCATTGATCCTCCAGCTTTCATAGAAGGTGTGGAGGCTGCAGAATAAAATAATGAATCAAAGAGAGAATTTATTACTCACTTTGAATACGACAGTTGGCTATTTATTGGGTGTATATAAAAGTACGTCGATCCTGATGTGATGGTCTACGAATTATGGTCGGCAAAGGATATCCTTGCCCACCTGACTTTCTGGCATCAGAGCTTTTCCCGCAATGTTTTAGATCTGGCTAAACGGAAGAAAACCGACAGTCCTGAAAGGTCGTTTGATCGACCTGAATCAGGGTGGTGTGGATGAGATGCGTTCCGAAACGCTCGAATCGGTCATTGATCGTTTTGTTCGTTCCCATCAGGTGATTCAGGACAATATTCTCAATCCCGGGCTGATCATGATCCCTTATAGAAGGGGATCGCGGGATTATACACCTGAGGAACATTTGAGTGTCGTCGATGAACATATTAATCATCATTTGCGGGATGTTCAGAAAGTCACAGGAAGATAACCATGGAATCATTTCAGGAATATGTAGATGAATATAGGAAACAAATGGAGAAAGGGGATATCCAAAAGGCGTACAAAGGATTGATGGAATACATCATGGGTTTGAGAACCTACCTAAAAACCAAATATCCTGATTATTCAGTATCCGGTAGTATCTATTATGGATATATGGATATGACCTATTTTTCCTTCTTTCCGGAATCATTCAAACAACGAGGCTTGAAGGTTGCGATAGTATATATTCATGAGACCTGTAGATTCGAAATTTGGTTGGCAGGATATAACAAACAGGTTCAAGCAACATATTGGAAATTATTTAAGGAAAGCGGCTGGGATAAATACCAGATCATCTCCACTGTGGAAGGTGCAGATTCCATCATTGAGTATAAGCTAACTGAAAATCCGGATTTTAATGATTTGGAAGCATTAACCGCGCAAATTGAAGGGGCAGCGCTGAAGTTTATTAAGGAAATTGATACTTTCTTATCCTCGCACTAACATCGATCCTGATTTCATACTCCATTAGCTGCCAACTAATGCCCCCTGGCGATATCCATCCAATAATTGAGATCATATTCCTGGAGCGGCGCACTGTGCATATCCTCCAGGAAAAGGGCATCCATTTTGACTGAATCAGGTGCAACATGCACCCGGATGATATTATCCTGTGGGGTGTCACCCAACCCGGTCATCACAAGAGTTAACGGCAGCCAGCGATCGCGCTGATAGTAAGGGGACAGGTTACCCCAGGCGCCTACGTCGCCCGCAAAGATGATGACCGGTTTATGCTTTGCTGCTGGTTTGAAGAATTTCTCCATCAGCGGGTTGGCACCATCTTTTTTCTGGCAATCCCACACATTGGGCATAGCCACTTTGTTCTTAAGCGCCTTCATCTCTGGATTTTGGAAGACCAGTGTTTTATGCATGAAAACAAAAATAAAATGTGTTTCAGGGTCATTTATGGCTTTATTCAGTTCCTGCTGCAGCATTTCGAGTTGAGGTTCATCCAAGCCGCATTCCACCAGCTCTGTGTCCAAAAATATTAAGCGGGCTGGTCCGTATTCCTGGCCAAAATAGGTTTGTTTTCCGAAATAGCTTTCATATAAACTGGGATTATTAGCGACATCATGGTTACCCGGAGTGTTATAGAGTGGAAAAGGTAGTTTTTGCAGGAAGGTTACATCCAGATTACTAAAATCAGTCTGGCTTTTTTGATAAACCAAATCACCTAGAGAAACCATAAAATCCGGTTTGGCTGTAATTATTTCAGGCAGTCTCTGCAACAATAACTTGTCAGGTAGATGGTCATCATTAGAAGGCGAACCATATAAATGGCCTACCACAAAGAAATCAAAATCCACGGGTTCGCGGGTAGCTTTGTCTGATATATTTGCAGCTTTCAAATATAACCATTCCCGTAATCCGGAAGGTAATCGTTCTGTGAACCACAGCCCAGTGAATAAAAGCCCAAGAAACACGATCAGGCCAATTGGGGCTGCGAAAAGAATTGATCTGCGGTTCATACCAGGTCTTGCCAGATATTCGTAACATATTTTGAATAACGGCTGGAGCGAGCAGGGAAATGCGATAGGACATCGGTTAATTCAGTGAGCTTGCTGACTTTGCTTTTTAGCTCAAGTATCACCTGTGTATCGCCAGGCTGACAAAATCTGAGATTAGGGCAGGCTGTTAAGTATTGATCATACCCTTTCAATCTTGAATCAATGGTTAAGCGCACCAGTTGATTGGCCGAAACATAATATTCCCGATAATAAACGGTAAGCAGTACCGGTCGTGTAACCGAAAGCAATTCTTTGATCACCCCGCTCGTTTCCAACCGGATCTGATCCATAAACCTGGCCCAGTTGTTGTTTTCAAGGATTAGATCGGGAGCAACCTTTTCGATCAGCTTCCAGCCGGCTGACTCTGATTTATTTTTTACCTCCACCTGACCATTCTGCGCAACACTCAAGTTATCACCATACCATCGATATCGTAGTTTCCGGCGAACAGGTACGCCTGCGATATGGTCATTGAATGAGTCAAGGTCGGGCGTATCAAAATAAATGCTGTTTACCCATCTTGGCGGATAGGCTTCACGAAACCCCGCCGGATGCACATGCACCCAACTGTGTAATTCAGGTAAAAATAGCTCTGAATAGGTTTGCTTGAGCTCATAACGTGTATCAAACCTGTCCACAACAGCCATTAGTTCCCCAGGATCCCTTCAGAATATAATTTATCCACGTCCAGATCCTGCTGCGGCATTGTCTTGCCATTTAATTGAATAGTGCTCCCTACCTGGACTACGCAAAGCTGGAGCGAGTCGCTGATGGTCACATTCTCTGCGGTAATGGTGCCGGACCAAAAACAGGCTTTTTGATATACGCAGCCAATCCTGCATACCTGGCATTTTTAATTTCAGAATCCTTAATAATTACGCTCGATAGATCCTTACTCGCTACACCTATGCCGACGGTGTCCATGTTGATATTTTCAGCCTGGACATGGCTGTTCTCGCCAATCGAAAGCCCTTTGTCGGTAATGTTTTGTATTTTCAAATTTGTAAGTGTAGCCTGAGTGCCGCTTACATCAACGGCATCGCCTTGAACGTCGTGGAAGTAGCAATCCCTCACTTCACCATTGGAGAAATCGCTGTCAAAAGCATCAGCGAAGGTATTTTCAAATTCCGTATTGATGAATGTGAATTTGCCATGCACTACATTGATGGCATCTTCTGTCTGGTTATTTCCGATAATGGCATGATCCAGGGTAATATCGCTGGTAAAAAAGGTGATCCCACCGGTGAGGATCCAGCCCTGTCGTGCAATGCCATGCGTCTGCATCAATCTTCGCATATTTCCAAAGTGATTCTTTCCCGGCATGTAACACCACTACCCCGCCCCACCCTTTTTGTGGATCCTTGGCAGTGAATAGGATGGGATCATTGGCTGTTCCCAGCAGGTTTACCGCACCTTGTGCCAGCAGTACTGCGCCTGGTTCGAACCGTAAAACGGTACCTGGTGCTACTTGCAATGTTACATTCTCCGGTATGACCAGGTCGCCCTGAATATCCCACACCCCGGGAGAGATCAATAGTTGATCCCCATCGGATGAAGCAGAAAGAAATGGGTACGTCGCCAATAACTCCTTCGTCCCGATCGTCTGCGGGAGCGGACCAATACTGATCTCTGATGGAGTCATCACACCATTCAATGCGACCTTGATCTCCTGCTGTAAGCCAGCCATTCGTACTATGGCCTCAATTGGGGGTAGATTCTTTTCTTTTATCCAATCAGTGTCATTTTTAAGCGGAATGGAATACTGGGCATAACTCGGTACCGTGTCACTTCCCTTATAGGATGAAAGTGTGGCAGGCTCAATCTTACCCGTTTGGATAGGCTTGCCGTCCACTTCAAAGCCAACCACATCCACAGGTAAGGAGGAAATGTTAGTCAGCTCCACCTTTAAGACAACAGGATTGGTGTCACCAGGATTAATACCACTTAACGAATAAGCACCTTTGACCGGATTGGGAGGGGTAAACCATAAATTAAGGAAAGCCTGGCGTTCGGTAAGCCGCCCCCAGTTCACATCCAATCCACCATGGTCATATTCAACCTTAAGCGCCTGGGTGTAACTTTGCGCCTGGGTATCGTATTTCTGCTTCAAGTTTTCAATATATCCGGGGCGGGTGATACGGTAAAGCTCTTCAGCATAGGCACGCTTGATATTATCATCGTTGAAGATGCTGTTGCCTGCGTCAAAAATAAAGTTTTTAGTGGCGTCCACCTTGCATTCATCAAAAGGTATGGCATCAAAGACAACCGGTTCCAACCGGGTGGTGATGGGGTTGTAGTAAAAACGCAGGTTATGCCAGTTGGTACCGTGGCAGGCAGCCCATAAATCTGAAACTGCAAAGAAGCGTCCCATTAAGCGAACATCAAAGACCTGAGATGCGGGTAAAGCCCCGCTTTCAAAAGATTGTAAGAGGGAACGGGCTGTCTCAGCTTCAGCTATTAATACTGGATCTAGTTGAATTTTGCCTGCCTGGAAGCTGGAAATATCGGCCGTTTTTTCGGTGGTGGTTGTCCAGCCATTGCCCATAAATCTAATGCCATTGGCGAAAAAATAAGCCCACTTATCCCAGAGGTTTTCTTCATCAAAGCGGATAATGACACCCTGGCGGCGACCCTGGCTCTCGATCAATTCGCCGGTGAAATGCTCTTCGATACCATAGATCCCTAATAACTTGCCATTCAGTAATACATTCACAAAATTGTACCGGGTGGTGAGGATATTCTCCTCGATCAGATTCTGGTGGAAAGCCCACTCATATAAATAATTACGTGTTTCAGGTGTCTGGATGGAAAATTGGCGAAAACCCATCACCTGATCATCTCCCTTCAGTTGGATGCGGAATGACCATTTATCCCCCATCAGATGATCCACCCAATCACCCTTAAGGCGAATATCGGCATCCATTTTTGTGCCGTCATTTAATGCGACCGTTGCAGGAACAAGATCATCATCAGTAGTTTGAAGTATCCCTACCTTGAGTGCCTCGTCCCGTTTTTCAAGCATTTGGCGGTAATATTTGAATTTGAGGTCAATATAGAGAGTGGGAAGTCCATTATTTTCGTATAAACGCACTTCATCGCCTATATTTTTATCCACGGTGGTGATGGCAGTTTGCACTTCAGCTTCTGTTTTTAAACGAAGTTTTCCAAGCAGACCCGACCGGTCGATCAGGATGCCGCCAGCGAAGGCGAATAAGGAAATGACGATTAATAGCCCAATCAGCACAATACGGTTGGGGAGCTTTTTTTGTGGTCCGCTGGGAGCGGGTTTTGGCTCATCAGGTTTGGAAAACTTCATAAAGCATCACCCACCAAGCAAGTTGCTTTGTTCCACAATACTGACTGAGCTGCCCGGGTAGAGTTTTCTGAGGGTATCTTGTGCCCGTATTAATTGTTCCTGGGAGCTGATGTTGATATAGTAGGTTACTTGAAGGAGGTTACCGGAATGATCCATACGGCGGAAGTCGAGTGCCTTAAATTCATTGAGCAAATGGGTGTTGATCTCTGCAAACAGGTTTTCGCGTTCCTGAGTATCATGCACCTGGATATTGAGGTATAGATTGTGCAGAGCTTTCCGGCGTCTGAAAACAAAAGCACGGACGAATAAGAATGCCATGATCACTACGACTGCCAACAGGGTGGGCAGGCGTTGATCGGCTCCAAAACCCAGGCCGATGGCGATGGCCAGGAATAGAAAGATGAGTTCTTCCGGGTCTTTGATGGCTGTGCGGAAACGCACGATAGAGAGGGCACCGACCAATCCCAGTGATAGGGCCAGAGATGATTTTACAATGGATATGACCAGCAGGGTGATGAGGGTAAGCACTGGCAGGATCGCGCCAAAATGCAGGCGGTTAGAGAGTGAATTGCCGTACTTAACATAATACCAGGCAACCACGAGCGAAACCACAGTTCCAAGTGCCAGGTTGATCAGGAGAATTGGAAGTGATAGAGGAGTAATTTGCGAAATATTCATACTGAGGTCCTTCTAAAGTAAGATAAATCATTATATACCAATTTTTTAAGCATTGATTGGATGGGAGAATCTCATATACCTTAACATGGCTTACAAAAAATTATCTCTCATCATGATTATGTACAACAAACCCGGAATATATATAATGATGATTAACCTTACAGCATTCTAACACTTGAGGTCCAGCAAATATGAGCCCAGCCCGAATGTCCCGACTAGAAACATCGATCCGCGTTGTGATCGAATTCAATGAAGCCTTCAATCGGCACGATATCAAAGCGATGATGCAGTTAATGAGCGATGATTGTCTTTTTGAAAACACCAATCCTGCGCCTGACGGTACAATGATCAAGGGAAAAGATGCAGTAACTCAATTTTGGGAAGACTTTTTCCGTGAATCCCCCCATGCTCACATCGAGATCGAGGAGATCTTTAGCCTTAGCTTTCATTGTGTGATGCGCTGGAAGTACAATTGGATGGATGAATCCGGTAAAAGTGGACATGTCCGTGGTGTCGATTTATTCAAAGTTACGAATGGGCTTATCAGCGAAAAGTTATCATACGTGAAGGGATAATGAGGTGGTAATGAAACAATCCATTGTGCACATTGCTCTGGTTGTCAGGGACTATGACGAAGCCATTAATTTTTATACAAAGATACTCCATTTTTCCTTGGTTGAAGATACCTATCAACCGGAGCAGGATAAACGCTGGGTGGTGGTATCTCCCCCCAACTCCAAGGGCACAACCCTGCTTCTGGCGAAGGCGTCAAAACCGGAACAGCAGCCTTTTGTCGGCAATCAAACCGGCGGGAGAGTGTTCCTCTTCCTGAACACAGATGATTTCTGGAGGGATTATAACGAGATGGTATCTAAAGATATAAAATTCATCCGACCACCCAAAGAAGAATCATACGGTTTGGTTGCGGTTTTTGAAGACCTGTACGGGAATTTATGGGATTTGCTTCAGCTCAATGCCAACCATCCGCTGTTCGAGCGAATCAGCTCATAACCTGTTGATATGGTAAAAGATATATGAGTATTAATCCATCAGTTAGTGGTTTTTACATGGGTAAATCATGAGAATCCCCATTTTCCAGGTTGACGCATTCACGGATAGATTATTCAGCGGCAATCCGGCTGCTGTCTGTCCGCTGGATTACTGGCTGCCGGCTGAAACAATGCAAAAAATTGCCATGGAAAATTCTGTTGCTGAGACCGCATTTTTTGTGTCAACCGATGCTGGATATGAAATCCGCTGGTTTACACCGGATATTGAGCAGGATCTATGCGGACATGCCACTTTAGCCGCGGCTCATGTTATCGCCAGACATCTCAACCCGACAATTTCAACGATCCGGTTCCTATCGAGGAGTGGAGAGTTGACAGTGCTGGTTGAGAATGATTTGATCACACTAAACTTTCCTGCCCGCATACCAGTACCGGCAAATACCCCTCAGGTAGTTATGGATGCCATTCAAGTCAAACCATTGGAAGTATTGAAATCGCGAGACTATTTGCTCGTTTATGATGATGAAGAAATCAATCCGCAATCTGAAACCAAAACAAAGCATTCTGGACAAGATCAATCTCGACCCGGGAGGGGTGATCGTTACCGCACCGGGAAAGGAAGTTGATTTTGTCTCCCGGTTCTTTACACCCCAGGCCAGCATTTTTGAAGATCCGGTTACCGGTTCTGCCCATTGCTCTCTTATTCCCTATTGGAGTAAAAGGCTGGGGAAAGAAACGATGGTGGCTCAGCAGCTATCAGCCCGTGGAGGAAAACTGTATTGTAAAGACCTGGGTGAAAGAGTATTGATCTCTGGCGAAGCCATCACCTATAAGGAAGGATATATTTCCATCTGACCAGGTTTCAGAAATCAGAATTTAAGTTAAAAAAAAGTACTCTGGCATCAAATCCAGAGCACTTTTTTATTAGGTATTAAAGCAATAATTGTCACCCAACCTTGGTTCCACATTCAGGACAGAATTTTGCTCCCTTTGTTTCCGCGCCACAGTTGGGACAGAACCCGGCTTTTGGTGCAGCACTCACAGCTGCACCGCAATTGGGGCAGAATTTAGCGCCATGAGTCTCCTGGCCGCATTTCGGGCATTTTTCAGTAGCCGGTTGCACCATGGCGGTTCCACACTCCGGGCAGAATTTCGTACCAGGTGCCGCCAGTGTCCCGTCGTTCGGACAGCGGGCTGCTTGCGAAGCAGCACTCTGGGCGGTTTTGGCAGCTTGTTGCACATTCTTCATCACATCACCGAGACCAAATGCGCTCGCCAATCCTTTTAATGCCGCGCCTGTCTGTTCGCCCCTGGCTTCAGCGATCTCGTTCGTTCGTGGACTATCTTCCTGGCAAAATCCGCTTTGGGTATCGAAATCGGATAAACAAACGATCCGGGAACAAGTCGGGCATTCGCGAAAGTTAACCTGGGTCTTCTTCCAGGCGTTCTCCAGCTGGACAGGTGTCAGCTTCATGCTATAACGGGGATCTTCTCCAACCACGTTGTCAGCGACAGCATTTCCGAACAGGGGCAGCTTGCGAAGCAGCCCGCCGGCTACCTGCCGGCCTACGTCTTGAGCTACAGCTCCTCCCACATCCGGTTGGCTGCGGAATTCCCTACCGCATGAGTCACAGTAGAAAATGGCGTAAGGACCAATTCCATCATTTCGTATGTCATATCTCGGCATTCTGGAAAAATCAGGCATTATATTCTCCTTGGAAGTAAGATTATTTTTGGCATTGTCATGTGTTATCGTTATTGACTACTTCAAAAAGACGCTTTTAATTATATAGTACGTCCGGCAAGAAGTGAAATCAGGTTTGCCAATGGATTTCTATGGGAGACGTTCAAGTAACTGGTGTTTGCCCTGTGGTTCCGGAAGTAGTAATATTTAATAAAGTCATTGTTTATTAGGATGGTTCTTCTACGGTGAAACCGACTGATACGCAATAATTCAACCAACCATTTTGATTGGCTTTTACAACACCCCACACTGCATCGAGAATTCACCTTGTTGTAAGGAGGGTCTTATGAAGAAACGAATTTTGATCCTGGCTGGGTTCATAATAATCACCGCCCTTGCATGCCGTATATCCAATCCATCGCAGCAAACTGTTATTGCCCCCACCGTTATCCCAACCTTGCCCCCACCCCAGAGCCCTACAGACACCCTGGCGGTCGTGGATGAGACGCGTGTCTTCGAACACGAAAAGTTCAGCTTCACGATCCCTTCCGATTGGAAAACACAGGAGGAAGTCTGGGGAAAACCTATGCCTGCCGATGCGGATTATTACGGTCTCGGATTGACCACATTGATCACCATTCAAACTCCTCCCGGCAAGGGAGAAGGTAATGCATTCTTTACAGTGTCATCCTCCCCACTGGCGGGAGGCGTCGACCTGGAAGGCCGTTTCAATATGGCTTACGAAAAACCAATGCCAGAAATCAAAGAAGCCAGCCGGCAGGCATTTGAACGTAATGGATTGTCAGGCTTTGAAATTACCTACGACCGCCCTTGGGGAGAACCCTGGTGGCGTTTTCATGATATCTGGCTGGAAAAAGACGCTGTGATCTATATGCTGTCTTTCCATTCCTCACCCTACTCATTCGATACTGTATACGGACCAATTCGACAAGATCGTCGATAGCTTCAAATTCAAGGAGTAGATCCAATAAATAGTTGGAGTATAACTGCATATACATCCTGTAATTTTGTCGAAGATTCATCCCGGTTGATCTTTCCGATAAGCTGGTGGCTCGATATTTAAAATGAAGTTCATATGCCTCTACATGGACGAGGACTAGCCGCAACTTAAGCCGGATAATATAATTGGGAATAGAAGTATTATGTAAGGAGAAAATTATGAAAATCGGACTGCAAATACCCAGCTTTACTTTCACGGGTGGACCTAAGGAACTCAGTTGCAAGCTGGCTGAGATCAGCCGGGTCGCGGATGAAGCGGGGTTTTACAGCATTTGGGTCATGGATCACTTTTTCCAGATCGGTGGACGCGACCGTTCCAGTATGCTAGGCCCGGCGGAAGATAACATGCTGGAAGGGTATAGCACCCTTTCTTACCTTGCTGGTTATACAAAACACGCAAAACTGGGCACCCTGGTGACAGGTGTGGTCTATCGGCATCCCGGAATACTGATCAAAACCGTCACAACCCTGGACGTACTTTCATCTGGTCGAGCTTACCTGGGTATCGGTGCGGCCTGGAACGAACGTGAGGCGCACGGATTGGGTGTGCCATTTCCACCCGTTGCGAAGCGCTTCGAAGAGCTTGAAGAGACATTGCAGATCGCGAACCAAATGTGGTCTGACAATAATGGACCTTACAATGGCAAACACTTCCAATTGGCTGAGACCTTGTGCAACCCGCAGCCACTCTCGAAACCTCATCCACCCATCCTGATCGGCGGCGGCGGCGAGCGAAAGACTCTGAGGCTGGTGGCGCAGTATGCGGATGCCTGCAACTTTTTCGCCCGTAAGGGAATCGAAACCCTGCAAAACAAACTGGATATTCTGAAAGACCACTGTGAAAAACTGGAGCGGGACTACGCAGAGATAGAGAAAACAGCTTTGGATACCGTTCATCTTGCTGAGGATAAAATGAGCCCCCGTGATGTGATCGAAGAGTGCCGCAAACTGGCAGCCATTGGTATTACACATGTCATTTTCAACATGCCCAATGTGGATGAGATCACCCCACTGAAGACATTTGGGGAAGAAATCATCCCGGCAGTCGCAGAGCTTTAAGTACCGATCAAAACCCCTGTAAACCAGTTATGCTCGTTCACCATAACTACCTGGGTATGCCAGGTAGGATTTGCCTTTTAATGACTGCATATTGTTGACTACGCATGCAAAAATATCGATAATATAAGTGCTGCTGTGAAAGCTGGATATGGCAGAACAACTTTTATTCATATTGTAATCCGGGGGTAATATGAACCGAACAATGCAGGGGTTTACCATTTCTATAATCCTTGGCGTGTTGGTATTATTTGTAGTCCTCTGCGGAATTATTGCCTGGACAACCCGGAAAAGTTTTAAATCTGCGGAAAGTAGAATCTCCAAAATTGTGGCTGCTTTTTGGTATTGCCTTTTTACAAATCCTCATTGGCGTGATTGTCGTATTTTGGCTGTCAAAGGGATCAATAACAATCCTGTCATTGCCATTGGATCCGGTCTGGGAGTGCTGATTCTATCCGGTTGCTATCTGGATAAAAATCTTTCTCAAACAAAGCTGGAAGCAATCCCTGCGTTTATGGTCCTATGCGGCAATAATGCAACTGGTTCTCCTGCCTATATGTGCCACCGTCTTGACCATAGCCTGGTTAATGTTGACCTTCACATTATTCCCTCCATTGTTATGATCCGGGAAATTTAACCGCCCTGTTTACATAATCTGCAAATAACAAAATTCATTTTAACCCCTTGACAATTGATTTGATTGATTCTATAATGACTGAGTAGTCAGTTATTATAGAATATGAAACGAGGTATACAATGATGGTTCGGGAACTGAACGCTGAAAAACGGGAACGCTATTTAAGCGCCGCCTTGAAGCTGTTTACAACCAATGGTGTGCAAAACACTTCCACCGCAGAGATCGCCAGAGCAGCCGGTACTGCCTCCGGTACCCTGTTCTTGTACTTCCCCACCAAGATCCAGTTGATCAATGAGTTGATCTTAATGATCAGCAAACAGGTATCCGATCACATCAACAGCCTGCTGGATCCTTCCCTGTCCGTTCGTGATACCTTTTTTACGATCTGGGATGGGTCCATTCGCTGGTTTTTGCAGAATATGGATGCCTTCCAGTACTCTCAACAGGTCAGGGATTCGGGTTTCATCTCGGAAGAAACCACAATGGAATCGGGTAAATACTTTAGTTTCTACTACGAAACCATTCAAAAAGGACTCGCAGAGGGAAGCATCAAGACCTTATCCGATCGATCTGATCGGCGGGTTCCTCTACCAGGATATTATCGCAGTAATGAACCACATCCGGGTTCAATCAGACCCGGTCAGTGTGGATGAAGCCATCCAGCAGGGTTTTCAACTCTTTTGGGATGGAATAAGAATTACGAAAGGTTAAAAGAAACAGGAAAGGAAATGAAATACAAAAGTGTAGTTGTAACAAGAAGTGGGGGACCGGAAGTTCTTCAGGTCGTGGATAATGAGCTGCGGGCTCCGTCAGCGAAGGAAGTATGTATAAAGGTCCTGGCTGCTTCAGTGTGCCGTCCGGATATCACTGTTCGATCGGGTGAGGGTTTCTATAGCGGTACTCCACTGGGTCAAAAGATCCCGTTTGTGCCAGGTTATTCGATCATTGGAGACGTGGTAGCCATTGGCAAAGATGTTGTCGAAGTAGCGGTTGGGGACCGGGTTGGTGCTTTAACGGTTGTCGGCGGTTACAGTGAATATTTATATTGGAAGAGCGATCGCCTAATTCCTGTGCCCTCGTCACTGGATCCAGCCAAAGCCGTCACACTCATCCTGAATTATATTGTGGCATACCAGACCATGCATCGCTCTGTGCAGGTTAGATCCGGTGAAAAAGCGCTCATCATCGGTGCCAGCGGAGGTATTGGCACAGCTCTGCTGCAGCTTGGCAAACTGGCCGGGCTGAAAATGTATGGATTAGCCTCACCAGGCAAACACTCCGTCCTCGCAAAATATGGGGCAACTCCGGTCGATTACCATTCGCAGGACTTTGTTGAAGAGATCCGCCGCATGGAACCGGATGGGCTGGATGTTGTTTTTGACGGGATGATGCGGTTGGACTATATCCGCGGTGGATTATCCCTTTTACGGTCGGGTGGCAGGCTGGTAAGCTTCGGTGAACCGGATGGATTTTCCACCATGTTCCAAATTCTCGGAACCTCGCTCAAAGTTAACCTGCTTCCAGGTAAGAAATCCTTCAAGTTGTATGGAACCTCATTCTATTTTGTGGGAGACAAAAAACCATTTTACGAAGATTGGGCCATTCTCTTCAGCCTGCTGAAAGAAGGCAAAATTGATCCGATCATCGAAGAGAAATATCCCATTTTGGACGCAGCCCGGGCCAACGCCCGGTTGGAAAGCGGGCAGGTGATCGGCAACCTGGTGCTTCTTTCTCGGGAATTATTGTAGTTTCAAGATTATTAACATTGTTCATCTTTTTTATAAGGAAATAGAAATGAATCAAAAATATATTATTGCAGGATTATTCCTATTATTTATCATCCTTTCGGGTATCTGGTTGAGCCGCACGGGAAGACCGCTTAGCGTGTTGATCCTTACGCTTCACAAATTGATCTCGCTGGGGGCAGTCGTCTTCCTGGCTATCACCGTCTACCGGATTCACCAGGCTGCACCGCTTATACCCGCTCCAACTTGGAATCAGTGTGCTCACGCTATTGTTATTCATTGCACTCTTCGCCACGGGCGGATTACTGAGCACCACCAAAACAATGCCCGCAGTAGTGCTTAAAATTCATCAGATCATGCCTTTCCTCGTGGTGCTTTCCACCTCTGCCACCCTTTACCTGGTACTGTTTCGAACACAATAAGCTGACTAAATCCTTTCCGGTCTACAAAGCGTTATCCAACAGGATGGCGCTTTTTGATTTATGAACGCTATAATTAATGAGATTTCTGAGAATCATGAAATGGGGAAAGGAGTAAATATGAATACAAAATATGGAATTGTTGGTCTTGGAGGAATCTCTTCCCGTTTTGCCAAAGTATTAAACACCATGGAAGGCATTGAACTGTCTTCGGTGGCCTCAAGCGATCAGTCCCGTGCGGATGCATTTGCCAAAAAATTCGGTGCGAAAAAAGCATATCACAACTATCTGGACGTGATCACAGACAGCCAGGTGGATATCATCTATATCGGTCTCACCACCAACTATCATTACGAAGTCACCAAACTGTGCCTGCAGCATCACAAAGCAGTACTGTGTGAAAAACCGCTGGTCATCACCCAGCAGGACGCTGAGGAATTGGTGGCATTGGCTGCGAAGAATAAAACCCTCCTGATGGAAGCCATGTGGACGCGCTGTTTGCCGGCATTTCAGATAGCAAAGAATTGGGTAAAAGCAGGCCGGATCGGGCAGGTAAAGTTGATCACCGCCAATTTTTGTTACCCAAAAGAATATGACCCAGAAAATCGCCAGTTCAACCCCAAACTGGCTGGCGGCGGCCTGTATGATGTGGGCATCTATCCGATCAATTTTGCAGCCGGGATCCTGGCAGAATACCCCGACGAGGTCAACGGCCTGGCAAAGATATCCCCATCAGGCGTGGATGAACTGTCTGTGATCTCGATGAGCTTTCCGGGCGGCGCCCTGGCCTACCTGGCTAATGGATTCACGGTGGAGGCGAAGGACACAGCCGTGATCTATGGCACGGGCGGGCATATTGTCCTCGAAAACTGCTTCGGACCGCAAAAATGCGACCTGTACAACGAGGAAGGCCGGCTGATCGACCAGTTTTTTGAACCGGTGGCCGATGGATTTGTCTACGAGATCCGTCATTGTGCAGATCTTTTCCTGCAGGGAAAGGTGGAAAGCGACCTGATTCCCTGGCAGGATACCATCGCCTGCACCGGGATCTTCGATACCCTGATGAAGCAATGGAAATTGAGGTAAGCCATGGCTGAGACAAACCCGGAATATCCCATCCTGGAATTGCGTGTCGCCCTCACCACAAAGGATTATGATCGCTCGTTGAAATTCTACTGCGAAGGGCTCGGCATTGAACCGGCGCAGATCTGGAACAATGGCCAGGGTCGGGCGTTGATCCTCGATATGGGGCAGGCCACGCTGGAGATCTTTGACGAAGCCCAGGCGCAGACCATCGATCAGATCGAGACCGGCCAGCGGATCAGCGGGCAAATACGCTTTGCGCTCCAGGTTCCCAACGTGAACGCTGCCATGGAGCGGCTGCTGGCACATGGTGCCATTTGCGTTCATCCTCCGGTCGTCACACCGTGGGGCGATATCAACGTCCGCATGCAGGATCCCGATGGCATGCAGATCACCCTCTTCCAGAAACCTGATAAGTAAGCCAGTTTTGGTATCTGTTTTAAATGAAGGAGAGGATCATGCTGATCAAATTGTCTGATCGGATCACCCGGGTTACGACTGGCAGGATAGCCCTGGCATGCCTGGTGATCTTTTTAGCTTTCACCATCATAGTACTGCCTGCTCAATCCTCAAAAGCAAAGTTATATAGCGGAACTGCCGGATCGCCTGATACGACCTTTTTCTACACCGCAGGCGATCTATATAAAATGGCCGAAGCTTATGGTCAGGCAGGGCGCAATGAATATATTAAGGCCCGCTTTACCTTTGACTTTGATCTGGCCCCTGGTATACCTGGCTTTCCTCACCACATCAATTAGCTGGTTGTATCACCGGCTTGGATCTGGATGGTGAATTGTGGAAGCGGGTAAACCTGGTCCCGATTTTCGGAGTGCTGTTCGACTACCTGGAGAATATTTCCACTTCGATTGTTATGGCACGGTACCCAAGCCCCACACCAATCATCTCTTTCCTTGCGCCGGTTTTCTCGTTTGTGAAATGGATCTTTATGGGCTGCAGCTTATTACTGATTGTGTATGGGTCGGTCAGGGTGATGTGGAAGCTGCTGAAGGCAAAGTGATTTTCACCAGGGATGAATTGTAGAAGTTCATCTCCCGAAATAATCCTGAAAGCAATAGCTACTACTCCTCGGTCTTAACCTGCACTCGTCTGCACGCGGGGAATCGATTTTCACTCACATTCCACAACCATTCGCATCGCATCCCACCCGGTTATAAACTTACTATTAATGGAGACACGATGGGAAAATTAAATGCATATCTATTCACCACCCTGAACGGGTATTTTGAATCCCCGAAGGGAAATATCAGCTGGCACATGCATGCCGAAGAAGAAAATGAATATGCCGCGGAAAATGCACAGTCCGGCAATACCCTGCTGTTTGGACGCATCACTTACCAGATGATGGCCGGCTTCTGGCCGACACCGGAAGCGCTCAAGAATTCTCCGGCACTCGCCGAAGGGATGAACAAGTCCGAAAAGATCGTCTTCTCGCGCACGCTGCAAAAGGCGGATTGGAACAATACCCGGCTGATCAAGGACAACATCTTTGAGGAGATCCGCAGGTTGAAGCAGGACCCTTCCATTAATATGACCATCCTGGGCAGCGGCAGCATCGTCACCCAGTTCGCCGAACATGGTTTGCTCGACTCGCTGCAGATCATGATCGATCCGGTTGTACTGGGCAGCGGAACACCCATCTTCCAGGGGTTGAAAGACAAATTGAACTTGAAGCTGACCGCTTCAAGGGTGTTCAAGAACGGGATCGTTTTACTGGATTACGAGCCTTTGTATTAATTACCCTCTTTCTACTTTTTCTCTGGTACCTCGATCTCAAACCCGCACGCTTTCAACTGGTCCAGTAATTCCGCCGGGTCGCTCAGCCATTGCCCCCACTTGCGCGAGATGTGCTCCGTCCAGGAGTACTCCTTATACGTGAAGGTCTCATCCTTCCCCTCGACCTCGATGTCGATCTTGGCTTTTTGCTTGATGTAATATCCCTGTGACAGGTAACCTTCGTCCATGGACTGCATGGCGCGGGTCACCATCTCGTCGGTCATTTCGGGGTAGCGGTCTTCGAAGAGCGTGTATTCCAACGGGTAGCGCGGGCGGGGCGGATTATCCTCCGCCGGGTAGCCCATCGTCAGCTCCACCAGCGGAAAGACCCGCTGCGGCAGGTGATAGGCTTTTTGTATTTTGGTGGCGTTATAGGGGGTCATCCCCAAAAAGCAGCTGCCCATCCCCAGGCTTTCAGCGGCGTTCACCATGTTCTCCGCCGCATACGCCGCATCCTGGATCCCGAAGAACAGCAGGGACAGGTTGTTGGAGACCGTCTTCCAGCCGCGGCGCGCCATGATCAACTCCAGCTTGTGCATATCCACGCAGATGGTGAAAAGCAGGGGTGCACCAAACGGGTTGCGTTTTTTGCGGTTGAGCAAAAAGCTGTACATTTGTGACGCGAAAGGCGCCTGCTGCCCGGCCCGCACCACGGCTTCGATCACATCCTCACCGGGCTGCTGTTTGGTGTATTTGCGCACGGATTTGCGGTTCAACATGCTGGTAATGATCGGGGTTATCCATATCTGCTCCTAAATAGGTGATGAGCTTAGTATATCGCAGAGTGATGGATGGGTTGAGATGTTTCACTGGTAAATCCCAATTATCTATATAATAGGGTCAAAGTCAAGGAATAATTCTTTACTGAAGATAAAATAGGGCAAGAAAAGCATAATTGTGGGATTGATTTAGGTTATTATTCCTTATGCGCAAATAATGTTAAGGGCATAATTATTTGTTATTCTTGATATTAAATGTTATAAACTA
This sequence comes from uncultured Chloroflexia bacterium, assembly GCA_963827895.1. Lineage (GTDB taxonomy): Bacteria > Chloroflexota > Anaerolineae > Anaerolineales > Anaerolineaceae > PNON01. The sequence continues at coordinate 51,352 of CAWHCY010000006.1, forward strand.
CCGATTGTTTCCACAATTATTTTAATTTGCGGTATTTTTCGAGCAATTTTCTATAAATGTCATGGGATTTACTCCATTGGGGACTATGTTCGTTATAAATATTGATTGTGTATTTAAACTTTAGTTGAGGCAACAATTTATTCACCAATTTCTGAAAGGAAGTATTCATGATTGTTATGCATTATTACGGATATATTTCGTGCAACCATTATTAATTCAGAAATAAGTCTTATTTGAAAGATTACTTTTGAATCGGTAAGTTTGTGGAATCAAAATTGATAATTGTTTAAAAGGGAATGAAAACTTACCAGAATGATCGAATAATGTTCACTATTGAGTAAGTTCAAAAATAGTGGAGAAAATAAATAAAATTCTAAAAGGTCAGCGTTATATCGGTATTATTGAAAAATCATGCAAAATGATACACACTATAATCCCGTACCTTATTGTTCTTTAAAATGATTATCAAATCTATTTTGAAAATAGTATTCAAGGTATTTAGATTGATTTTTGAAGGTTAGTCAATATCTTTATGTCTCATTTTGCATAAATTTTTGAACGTAGCCATCAATTTCCATCCTGATCCATATGTGGATTGTATGGAGTTGTGGGATTGAATGCGGTCTACAGACACAATGCAGACAATTCCCTCAATATTAAAGGTACCGTGATTTATCTTTTCAGGAAATAGTAATGATAGTAATTAAGATTTATAAATGGATTTGGCCAATGAAATTCTAGACATACTTGTATGAAGTTCTTAAATAGTTCACCCATTAAAATTCATGTTTAGTTATTGCCATTTTGTCCTATAGTAATTTCCATAGCTGTAAGAATCAGTGGAAGTATTTACAAATTCTATTCTAAAGGAGAAATACTGATGAGTTTAGTAACTCTGAACACCAACAAACCTTGCCAAAAGTTGATATGAACCAACCTTACGATAAAATATTTGAGCAAATCCAGGCTGGTCTTACACAACAATTTTCTTCCCGCAATTTCTTTTATAAGCCCTACATTTGAGCATTCAGTCCCAAATAGGATGAGAATTTATCTTGATCAGGTGAAAGGTTCTCATTATGAGATTTGTTTTCGGCAAGCATACTATGAATTCGCTCTTCATTTCGAAAGCACTCCGCCTATGAATTTGGAACGCCGGCAACCATTTGATTCTATATCTTGATACATTATCTAATAGGGTAGGATTACTTGTTCGATCCGGTCCTTTAGAAAACAGAGGAAGGATGCGGGTTTGGTTTGAGCAAAAACGTGAACCAATTAATCAAGGGAAAATATTATAAGAGTACATAGATCAGTATTCAAGATTTATTACAGCTACTTTCCCTATCCTATTAAAAGTTTATCGTTTAACTTGATATAATACCTTGATGTCAAAAGTATATTAGGGAGGTAACCCATGCGAGCCTTATCCGAACAATTCATGAACGACCTGCACAACCCCGAGGGGATTCTCCACCCGCTCTACACCCGCGTCAAAAAAGACAAGACCCTCATGCTGGCCATCCGCGAGAAGTCCGTCAACATCTACTATCGCGGCGGCAACATCCTGCGGGTGACCGAGCAAACCAAAGGTCAAGTACCTGGCTGAATTTGACACCCATTACAACTCATCCAAACTCGAACTGCCTGTCCTTCCCGGCACCCTCAAATCCCCGGCGGATACCAGCCAGTGGGTGGATGCATTCCCCCTGCTCAAGCAGACCATGGATTTCTACTTCACCGCCCACACCAAAGCGGAGCGCGAATTTCAGCAGTTGGTGGCGCGCGAGAACAACGACTCGACCATCTCCAACGAATCCGAATACTTCATCTCCGATATCGAGTTCGCCGACTCGGCCCTGCGGGCACGCTTCGACCTGCTGGCCATCCGCTGGCTGGCGAATCAGCGCAAAAAAGGCAGCAATTGCAGGCCGGCATTCATCGAAATGAAATATGCCGATGGCGCCCTGGCGGGTACAGCCGGCGTGGTCAAACACCTCAAGGATATGGACGCACTCATCACCGACCGACCGCGTTACGCCAGCCTGCTGCAAACGATGGAATCGCAGTTCAACCAGCTCGACCAGCTTGGGCTGCTCAATTTCAACAAGGGCACCAGCAAGGCGGTGGTCAAGTTGAACCCGGATGACCGCCCCGAAGTCATCTTCATGCTCGCCAATCACAACCCGCGCAGCACCAAGCTCAAGACCATCCTCTCGGATCCTGCAATCGACCAGTATGAGCAGTCCGGGAATTTTGACCTCAGGTTCTATGTCGCCAGTTTTGCCGGGTACGGCCTGCATGCATCCAGCATGTTAACCCTCGCCGAATTTCGTAAACTGTTGTGACACTTCCTGCTTCTGTAAAGCATAACGTCCCGGAACAACACAATAGAATTATGAATTCTTTTCCCATTGGAGCGAATGATCCAAGGGAATAGAGCTATTTACTGAAAGACAATTATTTACACGAATATAAGCAAATTTATTCATTAATCATTTATTCGATTTTAAATTTCTCGGGTAAAATTTTGGATGATAACAAAATACTATTTTGGAGGATACCCGTCAATGAACCAAGACCCCAATATCGATCAGCATTCTGTTGGTAAATCATTACTGCTGCACCTTCTTCCTGGGATTTTGATCGGCTTATGTTACTTCTTATTGGTTATACCTCTTCACCAGATGGGCTTTCCTTCAATAATGGCATTAATGACTTCATTTGTTTTGATCCTTGTTCCGGTTGAGCTGGGATATTTGCTATATGTTGGAAAGAAAAAGAATGGCCGGTTTTCTCTTCAGGGAATCGTGATGTACCGGTCTCCGATTCCTGGATGGCAATATTTCGTCTGGGTTCCTGTACTTTTTGTAATTGTTGGGATCATATTTACAGTAATGAAACCCATAGATGTATATCTTCAAAATACCTTTTTTTCCTGGTTACCAGCCATGGAAAGCGGTCTCCAGGAGGGCTTTTCAAAAGGAAACCTCATAATCACATACACAATGGTGGCGATTTTTGGTGCATTCATAGGACCAATTGTTGAGGAGTTTTACTTCCGCGGGTTTTTATTGCCCCGCATGAATTATGCGGGTAAGTGGGCGCCGCTTTTAAGCAGTTTTTTGTTTGCTATCTATCATGTATTTACTCCTTGGATGTTCATCACGCGTACACTGGGGATGCTGCCTTTGGTTTATGCTGTCCGGCGCCGAAATTTGTTTATTAGTGTCATTGTCCACGTTTTGGTGAATTTGATCGATGTCGTAACCGGAGTAAGTTTTATTCTTGCAATGACAAACACTTTATAAAACCAGTTTATAAAATGAATTCGGATATTTTACGCCTGCACTTGGTTAGAAATATATCTTACCGTCTTGATTGCCATAATAATGTTGGTTTGACAATTCTTCCCGCTTTTTTGAAACCCATCGGCAAAAATGGACTCATAAATATTCATGGTTATACTAGATGTATATACAGGAAAATCTGTCCACAGGTGAGGTAACCAGGTATATCAGATCTGGAACGAACACATCTTTCATGTTTACCCTCGCCGAATTTCGTAAATTTTTGGTGATGTTATCTAGGGTGACTCTATGGTTAACCCGGGAAAGATCATCATTCTGAATGGTACTTCCAGTTCCGGCAAGACCTGCATCGTCAGGGTATTGCAGAACATCCTGGAAGAACCATACCTCGAAGCCGGGATCGACAAGTTCATCTGGATGATGCCGCCGCGTTACCTGGAGCGTCCCCTGTGGGATGATGTGCTCGGGCTGGCTGATCATGCCGGGGAAGCCGGGCATACGCTGGTGGCAGGTATGCACCAGGCTATCGAAGCGTTATCGCGCACGGGGAACAATGTGATCGCCGATCATGTCCTGGTCGAACCGGCCTGGCTGCGCGATATCTCCGACCGTCTTTACGAGCTTCCGGCTTATTTGATCGGCGTGCGCTGTCCGTTGGAAGTGCTGGAAAACCGCGAAAAGCAGCGCAAGAACCGCACGCTCGGGCAGGCCAGGCTGCAGTACGACCTGGTGCATATCCCCGGGATCTATGACCTCGAAGTCGATACATCCCGGTTCACCCCTGAAGAGTGCGCGGCGCAGATCAAAACCCGCATCGACTCGGGTCAACCTCCCACCGCTTTCCGGCAGATCAAAGACCGGTTGAAAGAATCTGCCCGGTAATACAATGAAAGGAGAAAAATGATCACAACTCCAAAGCGAAAATCTATTTGGAAAAAGGTCCTCCTCTCGGCCGCGATCATCCTTTTATCCACTGCCATTGGCGGATGGATAGGCAATGTGGTCACTCCGGATGCAAAGACAGCCGCCGGCAGGACGAAATGGTCCACGTTGGGGATTCCGCCCTCAGGTGCTGTGGCCATTCTTGGAGAATCTCCTTGTAGCGGTCAATATGAAGTGGTGGTTGGTTCCTCGTCCGGAACGAACTATATATACTGTCAAACCGGTTGGCAGCAGTGGGATAATCCGCCCGACTCTGCGGTGAAACCGGCTAAATGCCAGGGTGACCCGCCGTCAGCTTACAGCCCCGGTTTTGACAAACTGCCATTTCCCGTTAAAGATTGCGTCATGCAGTTTTCAAATGAATGGAATATCTCCGAGGTGGTATACACTGTTTTGGAGGACGGCAGCGTCTGGCATTGGAGTTTCACCTACGGTATGAGCACAGTTCTTGGCTACATTTTTGGGGGTATTCTGATCGGCCTTGTCGCCGGGATCGCAATATCGATCCTGGTCTGGCGCAAGCTTGGTTAACAATAATAACTGTATGGAGGGAAAGAGAATATGTACACACTTTATTTCATAATACTTGGTTTGGGTCTGATCGGTGTGACCTACCGCACAGTTTATGAGGTTCTCAAAAAAGCTGGCAGGTTGGATCCAAAGAACAAGGTAGTTTTTACCTTTGTATTTCTGGCAATGAGCCTGTTCTTGATGAGTTGGCCTTTGATGTGCCCTTTGGATCCCATGCATATTGTTCTTCCTGTTTTGATCAGGGGGATAGGGCTGGGAATAGTGATCATTGGGTGGCTCCTGGCTGGCAGCGCGTTTCTCCATTTGAGGGGAGTGGAAAACATCGACCATCTGGTGACGAACGGTTTGTTTTCCAAACTCCGCCACCCCATGTATACCGGTTTCATGCTCTGGATATTGGGGTGGACTATCTTTTGGGGTGCAATGCTTAGCCTGTTAATTGGAATACTTTGCATAGCTAACATCCTGTATTGGCGCAGCCTTGAGGAAAAGAAATTGGTCTCTGTTTACGGCGAAGTGTATAAGGAATACCGTGTCAGAACTTGGTTTTAACTCCTCGTCTTGTGATAATTAGTATTGTGATAATACATTGAATTAATTTACGTGATCATAATGATCACATTTATAAGTTTGCAAGGTATCGGAGGTATGAAATGAAGATTGTGTTAACCATCTTTAGTGTATTGTTGATCCTGGCAGGAGGCGTCTGGTATTTACAGGGTATCAATGTGATCGGTGGAAGCGTGATGACCGGGCAAAGCCAGTGGGCAGTATATGGTTCCATCACCATCGTGATCGGCGTCGCCCTGTTATTGTTCGCCAACCGAAAAAGGATCTTTCGCGGCTGAATCAAAATATAAAACCCCCATTTGGAAATTATTTTTGGGGGAGTATTGCAAGCATGGTATGCTGTTTACCAAGAATTCTCATGGATCCGCTCACCTGGATCTATTTTTATTTGCCCTGCACGACCGGAATTTTCAGCAGGATAACCCAAAGCCAGGTAACAGGGAATTTCGTAAGGTTCCGGCAGATTGATGAACTGCCTGATCGTTTTTCGTTCAGATTCAAAAGGGATTCGGGTCACGCCGAAAATTCCTTCTGAGGCAGCCGCCACCAGAATATTTTCGATGCAGCACCAGATCGATGCAAAAGAGTTCAGTGCCGAGAGGTCGCCGGGCTTAAGCAATGGAGTCGGTTGGCTGAAACAGGGCAGGATCAATGCGCCGGCGTTAAAGAGCATTCCGTATTGCTTGGGGATTCCATCTATGTACATTTGGCGCTGACTTTCGTTGGTCAATTCCCATCGATTGACAATGCCTGTAGCGCCCTTTTTCCCCACTGGTTTGATAACCTGGTCAAGGAGTGCCTTGCGTTGCTCTTTATCCTGTAACACGACAAAATGCCATTCCCGCATATGATTGTTTGTGGGAGCCATCATTCCCGCGCTGAGAATCTTTTTGATGATGCTTTGATCAATCATCTGTGGTGCAAAATCGCGAATGGTCTTCCGTGCTGACATTGCTTCGTATACGTCCACTGGTCCCTCCAGGTTGTGCTTTTTGAGTCAAGATTGATCTGGAATAATTAAACCATAACATTTCCTGAAACCATAAGCTTTTTCATGATTCCGCCGTCCATCCGTACGCGTGATTTGTAGTCCACATTCACCATGTCCTTTATATGGTCGCATTGGATGGTTTTTTGATCTTTTGTTTATCTTTTATCCTCCGGTTGCACCCCAAATGCTCTCTCCGCTTTTACAACATTTACGCTATTCGTTCTTCCACCCTTAACTTGTATATGAAAACTGTACTCTTTCTGTTGGTTCTGTCCTGCTTTTCAGGTGCAGTTCAGCATAGGAAGGCGGTTTTTAATTTCCCGGAAGATCTTACTGAAAAATATAGGTATTTTAGATAAATAATTAGGGACATAGATAGCCATTTCCCGATAGCATGATATTGTAGCTGAAATTCGAATTCAGTTCTTTTATAGTTGGAACTTGCCAGATCACCTGAGCTTTCCCATAGGTGGATCAATAATATAAAAGTTCCAACCAAATCCTTGAGGAGGAAGAGATGAAGAATAAACTATTCGCCTTTGTTATTATGATCGTAATGCTTGTCATCATCGTTGGTTGTTCTCCCAATACCATCGCGGTGGTCAATACCCCTGTTCCGAATACCCAGGCAGGAACTCCCGATGCCACAGGCAAGATCAATGTGCCCGGTTTTAGCATAGAAGTTAATGCACCCGGGCAGAATCCATTAGCAAATACCGCCGACTCGGAAAATCATATTGCTGGCGCCCTCATTGGCGTCTGGCATGGGATCATCTCACCGGTTACCCTGATAATATCTTTTATGAATCCTAATGTGCAGATGTATGAAGTGTATAACGACGGGCCACAGTATAACCTGGGATTCCTGATCGGCGTGGCAATCGTGTTTCTCTTACTCGGCATCACCGCAGGTCGAAGGCGCCACTAACAACCATTTGTAGATCTTGCGATTCGGGTAATTAATCAAAATCCACCTGTCAGTAATTGGTGGATTTTTGCTTGAAAACAAATTACTCAACCTAACTTCAAATAATCCAGTAATAAACAACAGAAGCCACCAAGAAGTGATGGATACTTTTCATCGATAGCAGACACATTTGGAGCTTACGGGAGGCATATAAAACCAAAATATTTAGGTTTTTTATAGGTTTTATTAGGGACGAAATGATCTTACTTAGAATAGGATGTTAGTAGGAGGTTGCTGCGTCTATCGTTATTTTCGTATTATATTTTCGGCTTCAAAGCATATACCTGATTTACTGCCAGCTGACAACTGAGCATTGCATGGGTGGAAGATAAAAACTAGTAAAAATAGGAGGTGTAATATGCCAGCATTTGGAGAGTCATTTTCTATGTTAGCAAATGACAGAAAACTTACACAAGAGGAGCTTATCAGGGCAATTAACTTTTCGGTGGCCCCAGAGGATGAAACAACAAAGGTTTACAGGCAACTTGCTGAATCCATTGATCCCAAATTAGCTTCACATGTACTTAATAGCGTTGTGGGTGAGATCAGAGTTCATATGGGAGAATTCTTGAAATTACTTCATGAGCTTGCCCCGGATGATGAAAGACTATACGAAAATTGGGCAAAGGAAGTGGAAGACAATATAAAGAAAAAGAAGTAAATCCAACCTTTGTCAAACTAACAACCATCAATTTGGAGACTATAAATTGGAGGAATTGCAATGAAAGGGTTCGTAAAAAATATTGAAGCTATGGCAGTAAAAAATGATGATTTTCGACAGGTGCTATACACTGCCAAAAATTGCCAGCTCGTTATCATGTCATTAAAGCCCAGGGAAGAGATCGGGATGGAAGTCCATAAACTCGATCAGTTCTTTCGTGTCGAGGAAGGAAACGGTGAAGCTGTTCTTGACGGGGTTCATACCAAGATCAGCGCAGGTTTCGCGGTACTCGTACCAGCGGGGACGAATCACAATATCGTCAATACCGGCAGTGATTCACTAAAGCTCTATACCATTTATGCTCCGCCAAATCATCGGGACGGCGTTGTACACCATACCAGAGCAGAAGCAGAGAAAGACAACGAGCACTTCGACGGCAAAACGACTGAATAGATATCCGATTCAATTTTTTGCCGTATAGAAAGGATGATTTAATTTTATGTTCCCAATTGGTGATGATGACAGTTCCCGTAGAACGGTACCCCTGGTTACTTACGCATTAATCGCGTTGAATGTTCTGTTTTTCATTGTAGAATTGACTGGCGGTGATGCGTTTATCATGAAATGGGCTTTCGTGCCCAAACGATTCCTGGCTAATCCGGCTGGTGATTTTTTAACGTTATTCTCCTCAATGTTCATGCATGCAGGGTGGCTCCACCTGGGAGGCAACATGCTCTACTTGTGGATCTTCGGTGACAACGTGGAAGACCGTTTTGGCCACCTTAAGTTCATTATCTTTTACGTAATTTGCGGGCTGGCTGCCACCTTTGCCCAGTTGGCATTCAGCATCGGATCAGATATCCCGAATTTGGGAGCATCCGGCGCAATTGCTGGAGTTTTGGGCGCTTATATTCTGCTTTTCCCGCAGGGGAAAGTAAGAGTATTACAGGGTCAACGGGTGATCCAGGTGTCTGCGCTGATAGTCATCGGGTTATGGATCGTTCTGCAGTTATTCAGCGGAATCGGCTCCATAGCCGGAGCTGCCCAGACCGGTGGAGTTGCTTATATGGCGCACATTGGCGGATTTGTAGCCGGGATTTTGATGACCTTTTTGCTGCGTGGGAGCAGCCAGGCACAGTTGAGAGGTTGAAGCTGCATGTAGTCACCATGCAAATCTAAGGCTCAATTATTGGCAATATCCGTTTCCAATGGCTCAAGTCTTATATATATGAAACCTGAGAAGCATCCTTCCGAAATGAAGGATGCTTTTTTTATGCATGGATAGACAATTCATCCTTTGCCAGGAAGTCCAATCATCAAATTCTTGAAAATGACAGATGTTAGATACCGGTAGTTAATTGCAGAATAGGTTATACAACCCTATCATCCGGTAATTTGACCCCTTAGAATCTGATTAACAAAACATTTCTGTTACCTGATAAAAAAGATGGAGGAAATATGATTCAAAAAATTACACCTTTCCTCTGGTTTGATGACAACGCCGAGGAAGCTGTCAATTACTATACATCCACTTTTAAGAATTCCAAAATAACAAACGTTGCCCGTTACCCAGATCACCCACATGGAGAAAAAGGCAAGGTCATGACGATGGAATTTCAACTTGAAGGTCAAAATTTCACCGCGTTGAATGGTGGTCCCGAATATAAGTTTTCACAGGCGATCTCCTTCCTGGTAAACTGTGAGACACAGGCTGAAGTGGATCACCTGTGGGATAAGCTCTCTGCCGGTGGGGAAGTACAACAGTGCGGCTGGCTGATAGATAAATTCGGAGTGACCTGGCAAATTGTGCCAACACTACTGGGAAAACTGATGTCAGATAAAGACCCGGTAAAAGCTAATAGAGTCATGCAAGCAATGCTTAAAATGGTCAAACTTGACATGGCAAAGCTGCAACAAGCTTATGACCATGAATAATAAGATCCGGTCATCATTTATCTATTAGGAGGAAAGAATGGATCTGGGTTCTATCAATTGGTTGGCAGTACTAGCTTGTGTGGTTGTGAGTATGATCAGCGGGTCATTATGGTACAACCCGAAAACTTTTTTCCCCATCTGGTGGGATGGAATAGGCAAGACCGGGGATGCAATGCCGGGCGGGAAAGGTTCCATGGCTGTCATGTGGACATTAACCATTCTCTCCTCATTGGTCCAGGCGATATTCATGTCCCTCGCTGTGACCGCCATGGGAAAATTATCAGGCGGCGCGACCCTAGTATCCGGTTTGACAACCGGTTTCCTGATCTGGCTCGGTTTTATAGCACCTACTTATCTGGTTAATAAATTGTTTGCCGCGCACGGTTTCAAGGTCTGGGCGATCGAAGTTGGGAATCATCTGGTTAACTTTTTACTTTTCGGGGCAATCCTGGGTGCGTGGCGCTAATACCTGATAATAATTGAACCATTTTGAACAAGTCTGATTTTTCCAAATTTCGGTTGATCAACCAGCATATCAGTGCGGATCCGTTCAGTGATCCGTGCGATGTGGTGAATTGGATGGTGGCAGTTCAGTCACAGGAGTATGCAAGCGCCAAGTGGGCTTTGGGATTACGGCTGGATAACGCGGTCGATGCTGATATTGAGAGTGCATTTACAAATGGATCCATCCTGCGCACCCACCTTTTGAGACCTACCTGGCATTTTGTTCTGCCTTCGGATATCCGCTGGCTGTTGGCTCTAACCGGTCCGCGGGTGAATAAGCTCACTGCATTTATGTATCACCGGGAGGGTTTGGATGAAGCAATTCTTAAGAAAAGCCAGGATGTGATAGCCAATGCATTGCAGGGTGGCCTTCAGTTCACCCGGGATGAACTGGGAAGTGAGCTTGAAAAAGCCGGCATCCAGATTAATAATGGGCAGCACCTGGTATATATCCTCATGTCAGCCGAGTTGAATGGAGTGATTTGCAGCGGTGCAAGGCGAGGAAAGCAGTTCACCTATGCCCTCATGGAAGATCGTGTTCCCAACACATCTCCCCTTGGGCAGGAGGAAGCATTGTCCGAACTTACAAGGCGATACTTCTTAAGTCGCGGTCCCGCAAGTATAACTGACTTTGCAAAATGGTCCGGGTTAACGAAAGCTGAAGCCAGACGTGGATTGGAATCTATTAAAAGCCGATTTGAAAAAGTGATAGTGGATGAGCAGGAGTATTGGTTTGCCGAGCCTCTCAGTCCGCTAATGATCAAATCGCCATCCGCATATCTATTATCCATCTTTGATGAATACATCTCAGGTTATAAAGACTACAGCACGTATGGTGATGAATCCGTCACTGAAAAATTGAGGCAGTTGGGAAATGCCTTACACTTTATCATCGTGATCGATGGTCTGATCGTGGGCACCTGGCGGCGTGAATTGGGTAAGCATACGGTTGAGATCCAAACCAACCTCTTCAGGGAATTATCCATACCAGAGAGCCAGGCAGTTCGTGATGCAGGGCAGAGGTATGGCAGGTTTGTAGGAGTTACTGCAACGTTCAACAATTTACCTTAAATCCGGAATAATGATCAATAATCCGCATGTCCAACGTCATTTCCCTCATTGAATCCGGTTCTGTGGTATAGTGATGGTATCTTATAAGCAGAATAGCGATTACTATTTGCCGCCGTCCTTATTTATAATGATGGCGGCATGTGTTTTGACCCCATGTCTGCGCTAACGAAAGTAGAGGAAAAGATGGAAGTAAAATTATATGTTGGTAACTTGAATTATGACACAACCGGGGAACAGCTGCAGACGATGTTTGCTGAAGCAGGTACCGTAGTAACCGTCGACGTGATCAAAGACCGTGATACCGGAAACCCGAAGGGTTTCATGTTCATCACCATGGCCAGCCAGGCAGATGCCGCAAAAGCAATCACCATGTTCAACGGCAAAGAGGTCGGTGGTCGTCCTTTGACAGTCAATACTGCCAAACCGCGTGAAGAACGCACTGGCGGCGGACGGTCATCCTATGGAAATAATAATCGCGGACGTAGTGGCGGAAATAACCGCTACTAAACATTGATGCATTTTACCCCGCCTTCACCGGCGGGGTTTTTTTATTTACTGGAACATAAACTGTAGAATGCCATTTTGCTCACCTGATCAGGGGAAAGTTATAATTAATTATGTCGATTGGGTATGGATAACGATCCATGAAAATTCTGACATTATTCTGGGCGCAAAGGGTTAAACTATGTTTGAATTATTATTCAGGCTTTTTATAAAACTACAAATTGCTGTCTTTCGCCTAACCAATGGCAATAGTATGGCAACCCTTAATGGTATGCCCGTACTTTTACTCAACACAGTCGGGCGTAAATCAAAAAAACCACGCACTACGCCGGTGATGTATATCCGGGATGGGGAAAATTATGTAATCACTGCGTCGAATAGCGGTAATGATCATGCCCCTGCATGGTTTTATAACTTGCAGTCATCTCCCCGGGTGACAATCGAAGTGCCGGGCAAAAAGTTGCAGGTAATTTCCTCAATAGTTCCACCGGAGGAGATAAAACGACTCTGGGCACAGCTAGTGGCTCAGGCTCCGTTTTTCGATGATTACCGCAAAAAGACAAAACGTGAGATTCCGATGATATTATTACAGCCTTAAACAAACACGAAACAAGCAGTATTGATTGAGGTAAGGGTCTACTTTCTTATTACCATCTCTGCATTTGAGATTGATTGGTTATAATATAAGCTTGGTCAAAAAATAAAGCACTTATCATAATTACAAAACAGGAAGGGAAAACATGAATACGATCACTCAATTATTATTGGATAAATTATCCGGGGATGGATTATCCCAGATCAGCCAGCAGATCGGCGCGAACGAGCAGAACACCTCGTCAGCCCTTTCGATGGCGCTGCCTTTGCTGGTATCGGCATTGGCAAAGAACTCATCCCAACCGGATGGTGCTCAGGCTTTACATCAAGCCCTGGTAAAAGATCACAATGGATCCATCCTCAAAGATGTAACCGGTTACCTATCCAACCCGCAGGCTGCCAATGGCGCCGGGATCCTGGAGCATGTCCTCGGCGGGCAGCAGCCGGTCGTGACCCAGGCATTGGCAAAGGGTACCGGGATGCAGAGCGATCAGATCGCACAATTATTGCAGATCGCAGCCCCATTATTACTGGGAATCCTTGGTAAGCAGCAGAAGAAGGCTGGTTTCGATCCGACTGACCTATCAAATTACCTGGGTGTCCAAAAGCAGAAGACCCAGAAGGCAGCTCCGGATATGATGAGCACCTTGAACACCCTGTTGGACTCGAACGGTGATGGCTCAGCCATGGATGAGATCATCGGGTTTGCCGGTAAACTATTTGGAAAATAAGATCAATTCATTGAAACACTAAATGCATCAGTATAACGAAGCGCCCTCACACTTGTGAGGGCGCTTGAATTATTATTAATGTTTTGCTGCAATCAGTCTAGTAGTTCCTTTGGAATATTGCCGCCATTTTCTGCGATCTTTTGCAAGACGGTCTTGTGCAGCCAGATGTTCATGTTCACAGAATCTTTCATTTTCTCAGGTGGACATCCAAGCTCCACTGCGAGTTCCTTGCGCGCTTCAAGGCTGCTATCTATCCCGAGCAGCTTCAGCAGGTCTACGATCGAGGCTTTCCATTTGAGCTTGCCACCGTTGTCCTTGGCAAGTTTTTCAAGTTTGCTGACAACATCCACCATCTCCACCGGTACAACTACCGGAGCTGTTGGCGCTTTGAAACCCTCGGGGATTGGGCGGGAATCTGTGTACACCTTGGGTGCTGCCGGAGTGGGAGGTGTTACCTTCGGGGTTGGTGAAGAAGCAGTGGGTTCCCATGGCCTCGCCACAGGTGTTGGTTTGACGGTTGCCGTGGCAGTTGCTGTTGGACCGGGTTTCGGAGCTACCACTGCTGGTTTCTTAATACCAAGTTTTTCGAGAATATTACTGAATAGGCTCATATTATTTCCTTTCGAAATTGTATTTTGGTTTTCTTGTGGATAATAACAGCCCTTATCTCCCGGCTGTCTCTGAAATTATTATATCTAACTTTCACTGTCAGAGGTCAAATGCTCGGAATAAATATAATGTTTATTATAGGATTGTACACGCATGATCAAAAAATCCGTTGAAGGGAAGACCTGATTTGCATGCACTTTTTATCAGAATGTATATAATTTAATATATAACCAAGGCATTAATAACAATAAATGGAATGGGGTAATATATGGTGGACTTAATTCAGAATAAACCACATTTACGAATAAGTATCTTCCTCGCCCTGGTAGTACTAACTTTGGCGTGCAGCTTGAGTGTTCCCGGGCAGCCAAAAGAGACTTCCCCGACAGCAGTTCTTCCGGAGATCCGATGCAGTTTCAGCTACTGCATCCATTGTGACACCAACTCCGGTAGAATCCTCCGGTCAGCAGCCTCAGGGACCTGCAGTACCAGTGCCGACGCGGGACCAGATCGTGAAGAGTCTCTATGCTAATGGGTTTGTCGATGGGGATAATGACAAGCATTTTAAGAATGTCCCTTTGAATTTGATCGCATTTATTGAAAATGGTAGTGATGTAAGCATTCTAATCAACGTGGACGCAAATATATCCAGAGATGGTCAATTTCAGGCTGTGCAAAATATACTAACGGATCTGTATCCAAAAGATTTTGTCAAATATTTCAATTCTTACAAGATTGGGATTTATGACAATGCAGTTTCGGGTGGAATGGCATTATCCGTGAAAGGTCAAAAATCCGATGGATTTATGATGACCATCGGTAATCCGTTATATACGCCAGGAGTCCTGGTGGCATTATTTCATCCCGGTGGTGCCTACTCAAACATCATTAATTAGTCGCAGGGTACGTTTCAACTTTATCTTCACATAAACTACCTCACGAATTGCCCCACCAGAAATGCGACGATCCCCAGGGTTAATCCGACATAGGCTATGCGCATGGCTTTGACGCCGCTGGCAGGATTCTCAGACTTCCATAACCGCACTCCCGAATAAATGATCAGTGCATCCATGAACAGGATGAAGACCAGGTAGGTCACCCCCAGCCAGCCAAGAATGACAGGTATCAAGCCGATCAAAATGACCAATACCCAGCACGCCATCGTGATCCTCAACGCAAAGCGTTTGCCTTTGAGCAGCGCGATGGAACGCGAGCCACGCTTCTTATCCCCTTCCATATCCATGGCATCCCCTGCTATTTCCTCCCCCAGGTCAAAGAAGAAGGCGATCAGGCTAAAGGTCCAGACGATCCGGTTCCACGGGTCGTGCACCGTCATGGCACCCAGTATGAAGGTGATGCCGACCGAAGCACACACCATCAGGTTGCCGACCAGCCCGGATTGTTTATAGCGCCAGTTATACAGAAAGCCGATGATCCAGAAGATGATGCTGACGACCAGGGCATCTGTGCCGAGCGACCAGGCGGCTGCCAGCCCGGCCAGTGTAACCACCACCGTAAGAACCAGCGCATCGAGTCGGCTGACTGCTCCGGAGGGCAGCGGCCGTTCAGGTGCATTGATCAGATCCACCTCGTAATCGAAGTAATCGTTCAGGATGATCGCCGAGCCGGACAGGGCAAATCCGGTGATGAATCCCAGCAGCCCGACTGCCAGCGGCGGTAATTTACCGGCGGCCAAAATCTGCCCGGCGACAACACAGATCCCGGCTGCCAGGGAAAGGTCGGGCCGGATCAATCGGATGAATGCTCTCATTTTTTGGATGGTCATGCGTAAATTATATCTGGAAAGCCTATATAATTAATACTTATGCAGCTCCATCCCGGCTAATTTGATCTGTTAACTATCCTGTTTTAGTGAGGAATCTTTTGAAATCCACCATTACCCTGAGAGATGTGATCGAAAGCGACCTACCCGTATTCTTCGAGCATGAGTCCGACCCGGACGCAGTATTACATGGCTGCCTTCACCGCGAAAGACCCGTCTGATCGGGACGCATTCAATGCCCATTGGAAGCGGATCCTGTCCGAACCGACCGTCATCAGCAAGACCATCCTGGTGGATGGCCAGGTCGCCGGCAGTGTGTCGAGCTATGAAGATGAGGGCAAACCGGAAGTCACCTACTGGATCGGGAAGGAATACTGGGGTCGGGGCATTGCAACCCGTGCATTAGCTGAATTTTTGGTGAACTGTAACAAAGTTCGACCCATTTACGCCCGGGCTGCAAAGGATAATCTTGGCTCCCTGCGCGTCCTGGACAAATGCGGTTTCGTCGTCACCGGGGAGGACAAAGGGTTTGCCAACGCCCGCGGCGCGGAGATCGAAGAGCTCGTCCTGACCCTATCATAGCCGCGGACTGCGCCGGTGCCTAAGCCGTTTCCTGAGCTTGTCGATTACGAGGTAGTGCGTAGCCTCCCTGTGGGATCCCGTAGGGAAGGACGGTTCAGGCGACGCCAGTGCACTACCCACTTGCGGAATCCAGTTAGCCAGTACTGCCTGGTTCCGGCAGCGTTATCAACCGTCGATTATTCCAGTAGGCAAAAGCCAAAAACGCAGTTTGCGCAAAGCTCGCCAGCAGGACGATCCATACTATTTCTGTGTACCCGCCGATAAAAGTAAACAGAATATCCGATAGATGCAGGACGGTCGGAACAAGAAATACCGGCAGATCCTCCGCGGTAAACTTCTTCGTCATCCTGCCGCGCCAGAAGAAAACCAACAGCAGCGTCGGCACCAATAGATGAAATGCCAGCATGATCCATTCGATGGAGCTGCCCTTCTGGAAGATCGGCCCCAGCCACAACAGCAGGTTGGAGATCGGGCTGATCATCAACAGCAGCGCTGCAAACATGGCAATAAATGGATACACGATGCCAACAACTGGCCGGTAACCTGATTTTCGATACCACCACCGACCGACCAGCAGGCAGGCGGATCCGTACAGCATGATCAGCATCCACCCGGGGAAATTAAAACCGGGATCTTCAGGATATTGACATCTGCAGCACCGATCAGCCAGTTCCAGCGGCCCGAGGTGACACCCCCGGACGTAAATATTTGCCGTACAGCCAGCGGATCCAGCGAGAAGTCCTGCAGCATACCGAACAATCCAATGATGGGTGGTTTTACCCAGCCGGGCAAGGATGTCTTTTCCAGGAACCAGAACCCGGTGATCAGGACGCATACCTCGATCAAAGGGACGGACGCCGGAACGAATCCGATCATCACCAGTGAGCGTCCATAGGAGTATAGCCCCATGACAATGGCGGCGTTTTCGTAGATCGATGCATACAGGAAGACGAAAGCAAATGCTTCCAGTATCATGACAACTGGATGCTTGTTGCGCTTGATGATGTAAGCCAGCACAAGCAGGGATAACAAAAGCGCAATCACATCCTGTATCAGCCAGGTCCATGGGAATGGTTCAACAAATATGTAATCGATTATATTTTTCATATGAACGATTCTTTCGCTGTTAAAAATAATAAATTTTCAAAAGTTGGCTCAAGATCACCATTGTGTCTATATAATGTATTATATACAGGTAAATACAGTAGGGTGCGTTCCTAACGCACCATGATCCAAAAGGAGGACACAATGCTCACAATTTCAGCCTCACAAGATTGGTACACCACCCACCCCGGGGGCATCATCGGACTGCTCGAGCTGTCGGGGGTGGATAACACCCGCTCCTCTCACCGGTTGGAGGTCCGCAAACGGGAGACCGAAACCCGCCTGCGGGAGCAGTATGCCGGCTTCACCCGCCCGGACTTCCTGGCTCTGCCCATCATGACAGCCTACGACAATTACTATAAGAAGTTCAACAAGACCTACCATGTGCAGCTCCAGCTCGAGTCGATCGTGCTGAAAGGCAAGAGCCTGCCCAATGTCTCTCCCCTGGTGGATGCCAACTTCACCGCCGAAGTGGATACCCTGGTGCTGACCGCCGGGCATGACGTCGCGAAATTACACGGCCCCATCCTCTTTGATGTCTCGCGCGAAGGGGATGAGATCATCCAGATGAGCGGTGAAGCCAAAGCCATGCGCCCGGGCGACATGCTCATGAAGGATGCGGACGGTATTTGCTGTTCCATCATTTACGGGCAGGATAACCGCTCACCCATCACACCCGAGACCACGCATGTGCTGTATGTTTCGTATGCCCCGCCAGGCGTCCCCGCTGAGGTAGTCGAGGCGCAATTGCAGCAGATCGAAGAGCATATCCGGCTGTTTTCCCGGGATGCAGTGGTGGAACAGCACCAGCTTCTAACCGCATAAAGGAAACCATGAACGCTGAATCAGGTACCAGCAGGGTGACGCGGACGAAAGCGCAGGCCCGCTCTGCTTATGACAACATGAGCTCAATATACGACCTCCTTTCCGGTTCGGCTGAGAAAAAGTACAAGGAAATGGGGCTGAAGATGCTGGCCGTCCGCGCGGGCGAAAAGGTGCTGGAGATCGGCTTTGGCACCGGGCAGTGCCTGGTGCCCCTGGCCCGGGCGGTCGGCGATGCTGGCAGGGTGTACGGCATCGACCTTTCGGATGGGATGCTGAACGTGGCGCAGGGAAAAGTGACCCGCGCCGGCCTCGCCCACAGGGTGGAATTGACCAGCGGAGATGCCGCGCAACTCCCGTATGCAGACAGCTTTTTTGATGCGGTCTTCATCAGCTTCACCCTCGAATTGTTCGATACGCCCGAGATCCCGGTTGTGTTGAAAGAATGCCGACGCGTGCTGCGACCCGGCGGACGCCTGTGCGTGGTGGCGCTGGCGAAACCGGAAAAGCCCGGTTTCATGGTGCGGTTGTATGAATGGGCGCATGCCAGGCTGCCGAACTACGTGGACTGCCGCCCCATCTACGCCCGGCAGGAAATTGCGGCTGCCGGATACCGGGTGGAAGCTGTGAAAGAAATGTCCATGTTTGGCCTGCCGGTGGAGGTGGTCCTGGCGGGGAAAATGATATTCCTCCACTGGACTATAACAGGGCACTCAGCGAGGACGGTGAGTACAAAGTGTAACATACATGGGACTCGAAGGTCAATTTCACAAAGGACGTGCTGTCGGTGATACGAACAGTTAAAATGTGATAGATAAAATAATAAAATATAATTTAATAAAATATTATTTTATATTATCACCTATAATTTATGTATAAATGTATCCATTCATCTGAAATGCCTAAAGAGAAAATAAAATGGAATCGACGAAAAAAAAGAGATTAAGTATTGACGTTGGCATTATTAGCTCCCTAGGTAGAAATAGTATTAAAGTAGCCATACGACAGCCATTTTGGAAATTAATAAAAAACAGTTATGATGCTGGTTCAACATTAGTTGATATCCAAATTATGAGCCAGGTTAAGGAATTCATAGATAAGAATAGCTGATAATGGTTGCGGAATGACTGAAAGTGAAATTGATGATTATTGGCTTAGAATTGGCTACTCAGAAAATGACGAAATAATAAATTTATCGGAAATCGAAAAGAAAACTGGAGAGAAAAAGGTATTGGTTGATTATCCGGCTGATAGATTGGGTTTTATCCTGGAGCATGAGTTTACGGACACCAAAGCAACGAACTGTTAAAATTGAAATTGACTGGGAGAAACTTTAACCAAATGGGTAAAAACGTAGAGGATGTAGAGTTTGACTTCTATGATAAGGACGTACTAATTAGGATACCAAAACAAATAGAAAGTGAAAAGGAACCAATTTCAGGCACAGAAGCTAATAATTAAAGGTCTACGACAAGTTTGGATAAAGAGAGATTTTGATGATTTATATAAGCAGTTATCAATGTTTATTTCCCCTTTTGATAACGAGCCTGATTTCACAATTCGGTATAGTTTTAACGAAAATGCAAAACCTGAAAAAGTAAAAATATCAGAGTTGGTTGAATATTTTGAAGTTAAATTTATAGGTACTTTCGACCCATTGACAAAAAGTATTAATTACGACATTTGGGAAAGAAAACCTGGTTCGTCAAGTAGGACTAAAATCTCTAACCAAAATATCTTATTACAACAAATCCTCACTGAAAGTGATGAAACCAAGCCTTTACTAGAAAATCCTTTAGGACCTTTCAAGGTCTCTTTATATTATTATCCAAGAAATGAGAAAACTATTTTGGATTTCAGGTTTCAAACTATCTGAATTAGGGGAATACCTTAATGAAATGCAGGAATAAATATTTATCCAGTAACGTAATCGTAAAACCTTATGGGAAATTAGATTTAGCCTGGTGGAGACTGGGAATTTAGGATTGCAATTTGCAGAAAACCCTGCTGGTAGAGTCGGACAGATCATCGTATTCGTCCAAGTCAATTGATAGGTGTAATTTTCATCTGGTCGTGATAACAACCCAGAATTAAGCGTTATAGTGTCTCTCGTGAAGGGTTAATTCGAGGTGATGATTTTCTATTGCTTAGAGCGTGTATTTTAGGTTGTATCAAATTAAGTTGAGGCAAGTTCCATAGGGATATTTATACAAGAACAGGATTTATCTAGAAACGATGAATTAATAGAGGGGAATTTATTGACTGTTAACAACAAACTTGTAGATATACGAGGTGATTTGCAAGTCATTTCGAAGACATTAAGTAAAAATAAAGATGATGAAATTAAAATATTGGTGAAACAGTTTATACACTGTTGAGAAGATATATTTTGCAACTGAAAGATAGAATTATTAGAGCTTAGACTCGTTTATACCGCGGTTTAGCCACCGTAGGAATATCATCAGCTGTTTTTGGACATGAAACCCAGACCCAAAATATCCCAATTATTAGGTGCGGTTCACACTGCAAAATATTATTAGGGAAATCACCTCCCCAATTAACAAATTCCCTCTACCAAATGGATGTGGCAATTGATGCATCTGAAAAAGTCTGGTGCTTGGGCGTGGATTGCTTTACAGAGAATAAGGCGTGATAAAAGGGATATCATTTATCAAAAATTGTTCCAATAATTGTTAGATTCATCAAAGAGCTTAAGGAGTTTATGCTGTAGATATAGATATTGATGAAACTGAGATTTATGAATCAATTTAATTTAGAATTTATCCGATTGACATAGCATTAATAATACTTTACTTATTAACCAATGCTTTTAACCGCATGTAAGCAGGTCAAACAAAACAGGAAAGTAAGAGAAAGTCTTACTTAATACCAAAAGGGACAAGCTGGTTATAGTATAGTGGTCTCAGATTCAGGACCAGGTGTAAGCGATAAGTTAAAGTCAATAATCTGGGAACCAACCTTCACTACAAAAACCACCAGGAAAGGGGCAACGGAAGAAGGAACTGGAATGGGACTTGCTATTATTGATGGGATAGTTGAGGAAATGAATGGCGAAAGAAGTGTCATTAATGCCTCTGACTTAGGTGGGGCTCAATTTGAAATCTGGCTACCAATCATTCTATAGGGAGGAAAGATATGACGGCAATAGCGGTAATTGATGATAGGGACAATATTCGCAAAATGATAGTTGATGAAATATTACTTGGAAATCAGGAATCTGGCTGGCAAATCATTGATTCTGTACCTTTACCCAGCTTGGAAGAATATCCTTCTTGGATCGGGCAAAATAAAATTTGCGCTATGGTAATAGATGAGCTTCTTGACGAAAAAATAATTAATGGAGAGGCGGTAAACTATTGGGGACATGACTTGGTTGATTTTATCAGGGAACGTTTTAAAACAATGCCTATTTTTATTATCTCAGCTCATTCGGATGATGATTCTCTTCAGGAGAGATTTAAAGATGTTGAAGAAATAATCGAACGAGATGACTTCAGTCGTGATTATGCTAGAGTATGTACCTAGGGTAATACGTTCTGCGCAGCAATATTTAAACATTTTTCAAAAAGAACTATCTGAATTAGCAATATTCGCTCAGAAGTCAGCAATAGGTGAGAGCGTAAGTGGTGAAGAACAATCTAGAGCTGAGGCAATTAAAACGAAGCGTAGATATCGCATACTGTGTTGACAATATAACCGATATGAGTGAATGGATTGATGAGGCGACAAATCTAGTTTCTAGAATTGAAAAACTAAGGATTGATATTGAGAAAAAGTTGATGGATTAAGAATGAATTGGAAAATTATAACAAAAGATCAGAGTAGTCAGCCAACTAGTGGTACATATCATGATTGGAAACCACGACTTGCTATTGAAGGATTCCACCAGTGTGTTTATTGTGCCATTCATGAAAGTGCTATGGGTGGAATACGCAATTTCCATGTTGAACATTATCGTCCTAAATCAAGGTTTATTGATCGTGAAAACGATTATCTTAACCTGTTTTATGCATGTCCAATCTGCAATACATTTAAAAGCGATGATTGGCCTAATGACCCAGTAGGAGATAACTCTGTAATTTCATACCCTAATCCATCGAAAGTCGACTATAACACGCTTTTTAATGTAGATTTGCAAAAAGGGTTGGTTGAAGGGAAAAATGTTGCCTCAAAATACTTACAAGAAAGATTATTCCTAAATAGACCTCAACTAATTTCGGAAAGAAGATTAGAAATATTAAAAGCTAAAGTAATTGAAGAAATTGAGGCAACTACTGTGACCATAATAAATATCCGAGATAATTTAAAATACCGCGAATTTACTCAAGCATTTTTCTTATTAAATGTAGAATTGATAAAACTATTGGGAAAACTCAATGAAATTCCACATTACCAAATGGAAGATGTTCAGAGGAATTGACTTATTAATATTTAAAATAGATGTGATAATATTTATTTAACTTGCTATAAACTTCAATTATATTTTATTTACTAAAAAGTGAGTCTATGCCAAAAGAGCTTGGGGCAATTTATACTCCTGAAGGACATGCACGCATACTTACAACTTGGGCAATCCAGTCAAAAACAGATTTGGTTCTTGACATGGGGGTAGGCTCAGGAATTTTCGTTTTTGAAGCTTATAAACGCCTTATTGAACTTGGAGCAACTAAGAATGAGGCAATTCATCAAATTTATGGGGCAGAAATAGATAAAATCGCATTTGAAAAATTTTCAATAGATGCAAAAAATAAGGGGTTTAGTTTTCCTAATTTATTGAATAAGGATTTTTTTGATATATCTTTCCCTGAATTGGATGCAATTGTAGGTAACCCTCCTTATGTCCGAAGGCGAGGAATGGAAGTAGTTAACCTAACTAAAATTAGATCTAACACAATTAGAAATAATCCTTCCTTAGTTGAGAATAGTCTCTCGAACCTTTCTGACTTGTATATATATTTTTTGTTATACGCTCTTCCTCTACTGAAACCAGGTGGAAGATTAGCAACAATAATCGCGGATACTTGGTTGAACACAAGATATGGTATTGTACTCAAAAAGTATCTCCTAGATGAGTTTGAAATTAGGCAAATTATAAGTTTTGATAGAAGTGTATTTACGAACGCACAGGTTAAAGCTGTTATGTTGTTTGCAACAAAACGGAATGGGGGGAATTCTTACTCAGTCAAATTTGCCAGGGTAAAAAACGGACTAAGTATAAATGAGCTTTCATTATTTGTTATTGGGAATAAAGATATTTCTTCAAAAGATATTATGATCAAAAATATCAGAAATAATGAGTTATCACCCATGTTATCATGGGGTTCGATTCTCAAATCCACTAAGCTTTTTGAAGAGATATCTCATAGAGATAATATTAGACCTTTAGACGAAATTGCAGACATCCAAATTGGTTTGGAGACTTTAGCTAAACATTTTTTTGTAATATCAAAGCAAGAAAAAGAAAATACAATTGTAGAAACGGAATATCTGAAACCCTTTGCATCCTCTGTTTATGATTTTAACAAACCAGTTATTAGAAATACCGATTGCCCACAAAATTACCTCTTTTATTGCTCAGAACAAAAAATTAATTTACAAAATACTAAAGCTCTAAATTATATTGAACATGGCGAGAAAAATAAAGTATCTGTACGGGGAACTAATAATAATGTAATTGGTTATCATTCTAAAGAACGAATAATAAAAGCAAGGCGTCCTATTTGGTATGATGTCAAAACTGAGTGTGAAAGAAAACCAATAGCAGAAATACTGTTACCTCGTTTTATATATAAAGATTATAAGGTGCTTTGGAATATTGCATTATATATTCCTGGGGGAGCGACGGTACAATTTTTTCCTAAAAAAGGATTATGGCCCCATTTAATCGACATTAGGGTCTTTTTGGCAATATTATCAAGTTCGTTTACCGAAATTGCATTAAGAATAAACGCACAAGTATATGGTGGAGGGACTTGTAATTTAAGTATCCCCGCAATAAAGGAAGTACGAATTCTAAATATACTTAATTTATCTTCAGAACAAGAGGAAAGCCTTGTTGAAGCATATAATAAATTTGTAGAAACTGATGACAGAATTCATCTAGATGAAGTAGTTTATTCATTAATGGGGGTTTCTAAAGAACAATTGATAGAATTAGATGATTTATTGTTAGAGTTAAGAAAAATTGCTCTTGTAGCCAAAAAAGCAGCTCATCCTGTAGATAATGTAAATGTGTGAGTTCCGAAAAGAAGAATTTCGAATTATGTACGCTTAGCCAGACTGGTTATTGTCTTCCTCTTCGCGCCGGAGTTTGCGAAGCATCCCCTAGCGCAGCGGAGTGGGTACCTCGTAGTTAACCGAAATGAAATGGAGTGGACACCGCGCGTCGAAGTGAAGCGGAGATCCCGGTGTATTGTCCGGTGTGGCTCCCTTGGATAGTAAATTCTATATGTATAATTATGCATATTGTAGCCTAATATTGCATATAATATGCATATTATTGCATATTATATATTTGAGTGCTATAATGATATTTGACAACAAAGGGAAATAAAGAGGTTGGAATGATCCATTCAATTGATTTCAATATTGCTTCAAGTAACCAGATAGAACATGCGATCAACGAGAAAATACATAAATTACGCCTATCCCGCAATTGGACGCGTGAAAAGTTGGCACAAGAGGCTGGGGTTTCAAGTAGAACGATAGCCAACCTTGAAGAAGGACGCGGCATAACTTTCAATACAGTTATCCGCATAATGAAAGCATTTGGCTTACAGGGAAATCTAAATGTCCTTTTTCCGGATACAACCATTCAGCCAATGGAATTAGTTGAAACAGGTGGCAAAGATCGGAAACGAGCTAGCGTAAAGAGAAAAGGTACAGAAAAACCTACAGTGAAATGGAAATGGAAAGAATGATCAATTTCAGAGGAACGGGGAGATAACCATTTGAGTACAACTGCATCAGTAAACCTTTGGGGAACAAGGATCGGTGCTGTTACCTGGGATGAAAGTAGCCGATTGGGAGTGTTCCAATATGCACCAGATTTTGCTAAAAACGGTGTTCAAATTTCCCCATTGGTTATGCCTTTGCGAGAGGAAGCTTATTCCTTCCCGGGATTGAATCCTGATACTTTCAAAGGATTACCCGGGTTGTTAGCTGATTCCCTCCCGGATAAATTCGGTAATTCAGTCTTTATGGCCTGGCTGTCTCAACAAAATCGTAGTCTCGATAGTATGAATCCGGTAGAAAGGTTATGCTATACCGGTAAAAGGGGTATGGGCGCACTTGAATTTGAGCCTTCAATTGGGAACGCAAATTTAGACGGAGCTTTGTTGGAAGTCTCCTCCCTGGTCGACCTGGCTAACAGAATTGTCAATTTCAGGGGGAAACTTGAAGGTGTGTTCAATGGTGAGGATGACGCTGATGCGATAAAAAATATCCTGCAAGTGGGTACTTCTGCCGGCGGCGCTAGAGCAAAAGCAATTATTGCATGGAATCCCCTGACTAATGAATTTCGGTCTGGTCAGCTTCCAGTGGGATTGGGCTTTGAATACTGGATCATTAAGTTCGATGGTATTAAAGATAAGACCATGGAAGTAGGTGATCCCAGGGGTTTTGGTAAAATTGAATTTGCTTATTCGGAGATGGCAAAAGCAGCCGGAATCGCAATGACAGAATGTCGTCTACATAAAGAAGGTGGCAGAAACCACTTTATGACCAGACGATTTGATAGAACCGATAACGGTGAAAAAATTCACATGCAGTCGTTGGGGGCGATAACTCATTCTGATTACAACCGGGTGGCTACTTATTCTTATGAACAAACTATTATGGATATGGGTAGTTTGAAAATCTCCCTACTTGATAAAGAACAACTAGTTCTTCGAGCAATGTTCAATGCGGTTGCACGTAATCAGGATGACCACGTAAAAAATATTTCGTTCTTGATGGATAAGGAAGGTGAATGGCATCTTTCTCCCGCTTATGATGTTACATATTCCTTTAGAAATTCCAGCGAGTGGACGAGTCGGCACCAAATGTTCATTCGCGGAAAAACGGATAACTTTGTAGAGGATGATTTCATCAAGTTAGCTGAACTTGCGGATATAAAAACTGCAAAAGCAAAAGAAATGCTGGAAATGGTTATTTTGACCATAAAGAAATGGCCTGAATTCGCAAAGAAAGCCAAAGTGGATAATGCCACTATTGAAAAAATCAGTAATGCCCACAGACTGGGCCTGATATTATAATTGCGAAGTCTCTGTCCGCACCAGGGTTTGCACAGCATTCCCGTAGTGTAACCGAGTGTGACCTCGAAGATCGGAGCGAAGCGAAGATCCCGGCGGTTTAACCGGGGCGCTGTCTTTAAACGTTAGGTTTCAATTCTCTGTTTTCCATTCTCCTCCCCCTATTCTCAGTTCTCAATTCTCTTTCCCTTTCCCTCCCTTGACAACTACACATCTCCTCCATATAATTGAACGTAGTACAATATTATACTATGTATAATTACGAACTATAGTATAACAGAGGAACACATGGATCAAAAAACGCAAAGCCGGACGGAAAGAAAAAAAGGAGAGACCCGCAGCCGCATCATCAGTGCCGCAGTCGGGTTGTTCAACCGCTACGGCCTCGAAGCCGTCACCATGGAGCAGATCGCCGAGGAAGTGGATATCGCCAAAGGCACCCTGTATAACTACTTCCCGGCCAAAGAAGCCATCATCAACGCCTTCATCCAGCACACTTTTGAGCAGCGCAACGATGACCGCATCGCCCGCCTGCGCAGCCTGCCGGATACCCGCTCGCGTTTGACCGCGGTGTTCCGCGTCCTCATCGAGGGCGTGCAGGCACAAAAGGATATCTTCGAAGCCTTCATGGTCTATCGCATGAAGCAGGTCACCTCCTTCAAGCCGGTCGCTGAAGTCGAGCAGAGCGGGCTGACCTTCCTGATCCACGAGATCATCGAACTCGGGCAGGCAAGCCATGAACTGCGCTCCGACCTGCCCGAGGACCACCTGGCCGGGTTGTTCGAATATGCCCTCATCGCCGCCATCCGGCCGCTGTACCTGGACCCCGCCGGTTTCGATGCGGATGAGTCCATCACCCGGTGCGTCGATCTGTTCCTGAACGGGGCGAAAGCCTGATCTTATTCATTAATATGTAGGAGTTTTTGAGAATGTCCAGCATTAAAAGCAAGATCGTCATTTTTAGCATCCAGAACCGGCACCTGTTCAAGGGTCAATTCAAACGCGAGGTCATCACCCGCGAAACCTCCACCGTGCAGATGCGCAAAGAGTTCGAGGACGGCGCCAAAAAGTTCGGCACCATCCCGGCCGGTATCGTCGTCTCCCCCGTACATATTCCCGGCCTGCCCGAAGGCCTCTCCGCCGAGTGGATCCACCCGACCGGCAGCCCGGATTCACCATCCGCAACCGACAAAGCCATCTTCTATACACATGGCGGCGGATACGTCAGCGGCAACTGTGTCGATCATCGCATGCACGTGGCCAAATTCGTGAAAGCCGCCGGGGTCGGAGCCCTGCTGTATGATTACCGCCTGGCGCCTGAGCATCCCTTCCCCGCCGCCATGGAAGATACCCTCACCGCCTACCGCTGGCTGATGGATCAGGGCGTTGCCCCGGCCAATACCATCATCGTCGGCGAATCTGCCGGGGGCGGGTTGTGCCTGGCAAGCCTGCTGGCCATCCGCGATTCCGGCCTGCCCCTGCCGGCTGCCGGGGTGGCGCTCTCTCCCTGGACCGACCTGAAACGCAGCGGGAAATCCTACCAGACCAATGCCATGCGGGACATCTCCACCCTGGGTTCGTGGGATGTTTGGGGTGATTACTATGTCGGCTCCAATGACGCGTCCAACCCGTGGATCTCGCCGCTGTACGGTGACCTGCACGGCCTCCCGCCCATCCTGATCGAGGTCGGCGACCACGAGATCCTGCTGGATGATTCCCTGAGTTTCGCCCAGAAGGCCAAAGACGCCGGGGTGGATGTTACCCTTCACGTCTGGGAGGGCATGGTGCACTGCTTCCCGCTGCTGGCGCCCATGTTCCCCGAGGCGACCCGGGCATGGGATGAGATCATCGCCTATATCAAATCGAAGCTGCAGATCGGCTAAAACAAAAGATCATTCCGTTTGCCTCGCCTTTACTAACTTTTTCCACACCTAAAGGCTCTTATCTATAGAGAGGATCCTCAACATCAACGAAGAAAGGATACTTATGGATGAAGGCGAGGCAATCGCATTATTGACAACATGGCAACCTCCTCGGATTGGAAGCACTGGTTCAGCAATATTACTTTCAGGCAGTTCGAGCCTCTTACCTGATCGTTCAAGATACCGGACAGGCAGAAGATATAGTCCAAACTGCCTTTATCAATGCAAAAGAGAAGATCGGTCAGCTCACTTCAGACCGGTTCGGACCCTGGTTCTTGCGCAGTGTCATCCGCGCTTCCATCAAATCAGACAAAAAACAGAAACGCTTCATCTCACTCGATGCTGACGAGGAAGGCGAAGCTCAACATCTGGCGGCATGGCTGCTTGATCCAAATCCACCCATCGAAGAGATGGCTGAGACAGAGGAACTTCGGCGGGATGTTTGGATCGCCATTGGAAAACTATCGGCCAGGCAACGAGCCAGTATCGTTCTAAAATACTTCCTGGATTTGAGTGAAGCAGAGATGGCAGAAGCGACCAACCTGCCGAGATCGACCATTAAATGGCGTTTGTATACTGCCCGGGAAAAATTGCGGACACTGTTGAATCCATTTAATAGATCAGCGCAGCCCGCTAAACCGCAAAAATCCTACCATTTTCCTGAAGAACAGGATTAGGAGCACGATCATGAACAACAATTTGAAACGACAGGTTATTCATCACCTTGCAGAACAAGGTGTTCCCGCCAATTATGATGCCTGGGAAGCCGTAAAAATGCACCTGGAAGAAAATCGGGTGAATTGAAGATCCATGACGCATTCAAGGGTGGTTCCCCCCCTAAGATTGAATGCACAGTTGACAGGGATACTTGCCATGCTGTTCGTCTTGTTGGCTGGCATGGTATTCTTCATGACGCCTCAGGGTCAGGTTACCGCGAAATATTTAGTTCAACTCTTTCGAAAAGCCGGGAGTGACTTCCTGCCCTTACCTGCCGGGCTGCCAACCGAACCCATCCCACCCACACGGACTCCAGCCCCAACACAGTTCGTGGGATTACAGCCCATTTCTACAGGGGAATCAGGCAGCTTTATCACACCAACGCCTAAAACAAAAACAGAAAATGGGACAATTACATTTGGGTTAACGATCTCAGAGGCAAAAGACCTGGCACAGTTTGTTATCCGTGAGCCCAACAGCCTCCCTTCAGGCTACCAGTTGGCGGAAGTGACATTCGATAGTCAGACCCGGTTGGTACAACAAATCTATAAATATTTCCCCACCCAGTCCGGCGAGATGTTTGTCCTATCACAACAACCCTCCCAGCCAACAGATTCCATTGGTCAGAGCGCAGAAATCGTCCAGATCCAGGTTGGCAACATTACCGTTGAAGCTGTGACCGGATCATGGTTTTCTACCGTTGGTTCCAACCAGGAGGAATGGATGAACAATGCTCCGGTGCATACCTTCCGCTGGCAGCAGGAAGGTTATACCTTCACCCTCCAGTTCCTTGTCGGTGATACATTCAGCCCGGCTTACTTATCCGGGGAGGATATGCAGGCAGTGGTGGAACTGGTCATTGGAACACGGTCAGCGCTTATCGATAAGGTAAACCTGAATGATCTGGCTGGCTTCGAAGAAGTGGAGCAAGCTGCCGGGTTCAAGTTACTCGCGCCTTCCTTGTTGCCGGAAGGATTTGTATTAGATCAGGCTGTATATGAGCCGGAGAATAAACGGGCAGTATTCATCTATCGTCCCGATGATACGGGTGGCAATATGAACCATCCTTCGCTGGTCATCTACGAGATCCCTCATGACAAGACTGTTCCTCCAACAGCATTCCAGGAAGAATTGCCACCAGAGGCGATCGAACGGGTTGCAATAGGTTTGGTAACCGGTATTTTACGGAGCGGGTCAATGGTGGATGGTATCTATGATCCAGGCGCCGGTTTATCCCTGCACTGGGAGACAAATGATCTCAGCATAACCATTAACTATTTCAGTTCTTCCAGTCACCCGGCACAATTGGAGAAAGCAGACCTGATCAAAATCGCAGAAGGCCTGCAATAATGAGGAGCTAAGTAAAATTAAATTTTGAACGGGTATTTCTGGTAACCAATTCAACTACTGCAACATCCTCCATGATTCGGGATATGTGAAAACCATATCCCGAATTAATTTGTACCTGCCGGATGTCCAATCGTGTGTCCTGGCGAATAATAACTCATAGGTTGAGTCGACCCGGTTCCCGAGCCGTTTCCTTCGCTTATCGAAATGTATCGACCGCGGTAATCTCACTAACTACATGTTTTGTCATTGCGACATCGTGCCCGAAGGGTAGGGAGCATTCTATGCGACCATGGCAATCTCACTCGTTATATAGGAGATCGCCGCGTCGCGTCGCTCCTCGCGATGACACCTTTAGACATAATGCGCCCGCTTCTCCTCTGTCATTCCGAGCCCATCAGGGCGAGGAATCTTGCTTTAAGATTTCTCCTCGTTTCACTCCTCGAAATGACATTCCGTCTGCCTTTGCATTGCTATCTTTTTCTCTTTGTGAATTGTTCCTGAACCTGTCGATTACGGAGCATCCCGTGGGAAGGATTACGAAACCCAACAATACCAGGCGATCCTCTCCTTGTACGTGGCGGGGTCACTGGCGTGAACAGAGAAGGAACATGAATTTAATCCTCATTTTTCCACCAATCAACACTATTCATTTCGTGATTGACTGATCCCATGCTATAACAAGTAATTGGGTTAATTTTCTTTTCCTGTAAAGGAAAATAGAGTAACCTATGTTAATAATTTTTCTTACCCACCTGCCTTTCCAGACCGCCAAGGAGTGAAGCCATGGATTTTTCAATTATTGCCATTGTAATTCAATTGATCTTTCTTGAAGGGATCCTATCAATTGATAATGCTGCTGTTTTAGGCGCCATGGTCATTCCATTATCCAATACAGAACCAATTCCATGGCCTAAAGTAATGACAAAGATTGGTGTTGTTTTGGATCGTGTTTTGGGGAACCAGCGAGTTGCAGCATTACGGGTAGGCCTTCTTGGTGCTTATATAGGCCGTGGAGTGATGCTTATAGCAGCCAGCTTTATCGTTTCAAATCCCTGGCTCAAGTTGGTCGGTGCAGCTTATTTGATAAAGCTGGCTTTGGATGATCTCAGCGCGCATGGTTATTCTGGTGAGGATGAATCAATGGGGCCGCTCAAGGTCCGCACATTCTGGATGACCGTATTAAGCGTGGAATTAATGGACCTGGCCTTCAGTTTGGATAACGTTGTGGCTGCCGTTTCCCTCTCAGATAAATTATGGGTGGTAATACTGGGGGTATTTATCGGAATTCTTGTGATGCGTTTTGCAGCCGGGATCTTTAGTTATGTGATTGAGAAAGAACCGATCCTTAAAACCGCAGCCTATATCCTGGTGCTTAATATCGGGGTTGAACTGCTGCTTGAAGACCTGGGGCATGTGGAAATTGGGGATTGGCTGCGCTTTGGCATCTCCATAACAACAATATTATTATGCCTGGCTTATGCACACATACCGTTCTTAAAGATTTTCCGTCCATTGCTCATCTGGCTCAGCCAGGGTTTCGCGCTTGTCAATGGACTTATATCCTGGATAATGGCTCCTATCCAGGGAACATTCAATTTGGGTGTGCGGCTATTTAAAAAGCAGCCGGCACCTGCTGATTGATCCTATAAGTGATCAGGCTTATTGAAGGGGTTTTTCCATCCAAACTACTTGAGTCGTTCCTAAATAGTGTGAAGGTAATCCATTAATTTGATATCCCGCTTTCTCGAAGAAAACTGTTGTGTTTAGTCTTGCCTGGCAGCCAAGTATTTTATATCCTTCTCTTTTGGCTTCTTCTTCAATAAAGTTCAGAAGCAGCTTCCCTATCCCCTTCTTTTGAATTTCCGGAACCACGGCCATATGCGAAAACCAGCCAACTCCCGGCTCTTTTTCCATTAATTTAATTACTCCAACGATCTGTCCGGTCTCATCATTAACTGCCATAAAATGTTTTGAAATTGGCTCATAATCGTCTTTTTCAGTCCCCTTTTGGATCCCCCAGGGTTCTCGTAATACTTTATAGCGCAAATCATAATATGCTTTAAATTCCTCACGGGTTTTGGGAGATACGATTTTGATCATTGGAAGCTCCTCGATTCTGTGATATATCCCCATTATAGACCGAACTCTAAAATATGTAGTTTATTTCTGTGAATACCCCAAGAATTGATAAAAAGTGGTCCTGGCGGAGCATTGAAACCTGTATGCATTTCAATCTACCAAATGTTGTACCGGATCGAATTTCCTGCTTGAATCGATGGTATTTTTGATTTATTATATTTTTGTTACGGGGTAAGCGGTTTGTCGTTGTTTTTTCGCATGATAAAAGGAGACGAACGATGAATACCAAAAATCTGTTGCTCGCCGGATTGATCGGAGGTTTGATCAGCACAGCACTCTCGAACATTCCCATCATCAATTTTGTGAACTGCCTGTTATGCGCCGGTTTCTGGGCTGGTGCCCTGTTTGCGGTCTGGTTCTACAAACGCCAGACCGGCGCGGTCACACTGGGGCAGGGCGTTGTCATCGGGCTCGTGGCGGGAGCCTTCGCCGGCGTTTTCGGTTTCATCCTCAGCCTGATAGGGTTGGCCGGCGCACAGGCACTGATGCAGAGCTACGCCAAATACCTGCCTCCGGATGCCAATATTGAAACACCTCCACCCGGCATCACCTCTGTCCTGTTCAACCTGGTCGGCGTCTTCGTGAACATCGTTTTTGGCGGCATCGGCGGCCTGATAGGCGGACTCATCTTCAAGCCCAAGACTCCTCCACCGGCTGTCGTGCCATAGCCTGTACTGTTTGCATTGTAGGTTGGGTTGAGTGTCTTTTACGAAACCCAACAGTCCCAGTTGGGTTAAGCAGATCTGGAGGTTGGGTTGAGCCAGTCCACGTAACATGTAGGTTGGGTTGAGTCGTTTCCTGAGCCGTCCTTCGACAAGCTCAGGAAACGTCTCGGAAAGCAGCTTAATCCAATAAATAAACCGCTTTAAAATGGTTTGAACTTCATCAACCAGGTGAGCAGGATGATCGCAGCATAACCAACCACTGCCAGCATTGCCGGGTTGGCCCTGTTGAGTAGCGCATCGATCACCTCCTGTGGGGCGGGTGCATCCGGTTGATGCATCTTACCACCCACCATATATTCCTGCCCGACAGCCTTGCGCACCTTCCCGTAAAAATGTGAACCTGCCAAACCCATATAGACATACATCGCGATCAGCAGGCCCAGCGAGACCCAGATCCAGCCGTGCCCCCACCAACTGCCCATGAAACCCATCACCACACCGAGGATCAGCACGATGAGCAGGGAAATGTGGACAACCCCGATGGACGCACCTGAAAGACTTAGCAGCGCCTGAACGCGCTCCAGATTCCGTTCCCGCTTGAGCGCAAATGCCACGGCAACAGACACACCGTGTGCCATCAGAAATGCAAATACTGCGAGTATATGTAAAAATACCAATAAGAGATACATGAATCTTACCCTCCTGATAGATGGGGTTGAAATGTATATTTTTTCCCGATCCGATCCATTCGCTGCGGAATAAACCATACCGATCCTTACCCGATCAGATGGACCGAACGCTCAGAAAACCACAATCCAAATTATTATGCAATAACAGAGAATCAATTTCCACATAAAGTATAAAGTGGACCCGGGTGCCATTAAGTACAGGAGCGCAACCCGACCGGATTGCGCTCCTTAACAAGGAGGAGAAAATACAATAGAAGGGTTTACCCAACGTCCACGGGGCAAACGAAGACGCGATCTTTAACCGCTGCTTTCCCGGATCCCGTGATCTCAAATTCACCATTCAGCCGAATATCTTCAGAAGAACTTCCGACCATCACCAGTATCTTCCCCGGTTCAATGATCAGCTTCAGATCCTCGTCATAAAAAGCCATCTGGTTGACCGGCAGGTGGAAGGTCACTTTTCGGGTTTCGCCGGGTTGCAGGGTGACACGGGTAAAGCCTTTCAGCTCTTTCACCGGGCGGGGCAGACAGGCATATTCATCCCGCAGATACAGTTGAACGACCTCGTCTCCGGGTTTGTTGCCTGTGTTCCTGACTTTCATCGAAATATCAACGGTCTGTCCGACCGTTGTCTTCTGGCTGCTGATCGTCAGGCCGCTATAGCTGAAGTTGGTATAGCTCAAGCCGTGTCCAAACGGGAATAACGGGGTGACCTTTTCGGCAACATAATCGCCGTAAATGTTGGAGCGCATACCGGATGGTTTGTAATTGTAGAAGATCGGCACCTGGCCAACCGAGCGTGGAATGGAAATTGGAAGCTTACCTCCGGGGTTGACCTCCCCAAACAACACACCCGCAACCGCTTTCCCGCCTTCCTCCCCGGGAACCCAGGCTTCCAGGATGGCGTTCGTTTTTTCGACCAGGTCGGTGATCGCGGCTGGCCGGCCATTCACGAGGACCAACACCACCGGTTTTCCGGTTTCGAGGATGGCCTTGACCAGGTTTTCCTGTACTCCCGGCAAGTGCAGGTCTGCAGCATCCCGAAACTCACCCGTAGAACATTCCCATGCCAGGCCGGAACGGTCTCCCATCACCAGTATCGCCACATCCGATGTCCTGGCAGCTTTTACAGCTTCATTAAAACCAGTAGTATCCTTCGAATTCGTGTCACAACCTTTGGCATAGGTAATGGAAGTGGAAGCAGAAACCATCTGCTTGATGCTTTCCAAAATGCTTGGTATTTTAATGATCTGGCTTTCATTGGCATCGGCAGGTTTCTCCCAATAATCGGTATATTCGGGAGCCACATTCATCATCAATTCAGCCATGGCGGCATAGGAGTAATCGCCCATCATATTGCGGCTGGAATTTGCATTCGGGCCGATCACCGCGATCTTCGCCTAGGGTTTTTGGAAGCGGGAGCAGCCCGTCATTCTTGAGCAGGACCATGCTCTGGCAGGCGATCTTGTATGCCAGGTCACGGTTATCTTGAGTTTCAATGACCGCAAGGACATTTCCTTCGTTCACGTAAGGGTTGTCAAATAGACCCAGTTCAAATTTCTTTTGCAGGTGGCGGCTGACAGATAGGTCAATGGTCTCGATGGATATTTCACCTAGTTCCAATGCAGTCATTAATTCTTCCCCGTAACAATTGACCGATGGAGTCTCCACATCAATACCGGCAGTGAGTGCTTTCACCGCTGCTGCCCGCTTGCTTTCAACAGCGTGATGATAATTGTGGATCATCACCACTGCCTCGTAATCAGAAACCACCACCCCATCGAAACCCAGTGTGTCGCGTAACAGTTCGGTGAGGAACCGTCGAGATCCTGCTACCACTTCACCATCGATCTCAGGATAGGCATTCATCATGGAGGCTATGCCCGCATCGCGTATGGCTGCCTGGAATGGAGCCAGGTAGATATCCCACAGGTCCCGCATTCCAATATGCACTGGTCCGCAGTTCAAGCCGCCCTGCGAGAACGAATGCCCGACAAAATGCTTACCGGTTGCCATGACTCCCGTGGAAAGATCATCTCCCTGCAATCCCTTAATGTATGCCACGCCGAACTGGCTCACCAGGGTCGGGTCTTCCCCGAATGTTTCTTCGACCCGCCCCCAGCGGGAATCCCTGGAAACATCCAGTACCGGGGCAAGGCCTTGATGTGCTCCGATAGCCCGCATTTGTGTACGGATGGCCGATGTCATTTGCATTGCAAGTTCGGGTTGGAAGGTGCTGGCAAGCCCGAGCATTTGCGGGAAGATCGAGCATCCCGAGGCCGTCACTCCTGAACAACATTCTTCATGGATGATGGCCGGGATGCCCAGGCGGGTTTTCTCCTTCAAGAATCGCTGCAGCGCATTGGCAGATTTGGCTGCTGCCAGCGGAAGATAATTGCTGGCTCCGGCATTCCTGGATATTTGCCCGATCCCATGCTTCAACCTGGCCTCGATCTTCGGGGTGTCAAGAATACCTTTCGTCAGAAGTTCATAGATGTAATATGAACCCAGTTGAGCCAGCTTTTCTTCAAGTGTCATTTGAAGCAGCAGGTCTTTTACTTTCTGTTTGATCTTTTCCAAATTCTGTCGATTGGCCATCATACTCCGTCAGTTACTTCAAAATTATTTTTATGAACGCATCCGAAGTCGAGCATTAATGCGGTAATGATCCACCGCATCGCACCTTACTATTCCCGAAGAAATTCTGTAGCTGAGTCGCATACTAACTGTTGAAGACTCGTTGGTATCTGGCAATATTGCGAATTCGCTAATCCAGTATCATCATTTTCTGTAATGATCAAATGTGCATCCTTACTGAGTATGATCGTATGCCACGTGTTTTGTTTAATATTGGTGACTTCACCTATCACCAGTGGGTAATACGACAACTCACCTATACTGGTATCATTTCCACCAAGAACCACCTTTGCTTTACCTTTGACCAGGACAAATACTTCATCAGTGCTCAAATGTCTTTCCATGGTCTTAATATTTTCGGGCTGAAGGTCATCAAGGTAGTTTAAAACAGCCACCCGCCATGTTCCTGATGAAACCAGGGACATATATCCTTCACCATCGTATTTTTGTATATCGATCAAGCGAGTATCCAAGAAGCCTCCGTGTTAATCTCCAAGTATTATTTCGATGTAATTTTCTGGTTCCAATAAAGTGAACAGGATCAAATTGCCTGCAATGGATTTCCCGTTCAGGATCATTCGATTTACGCCTTTGTTTAGATGTAATGGGTTCTTTATCTGAATATAAATTATGCGGTCTCTGAATTTTCGCTTTACTGTAAAGCCGGTCCAGGCATTTGGAATGCATGGATCGATGCGCAGTCCATCTATCTCTGGGCGTATTCCCAAAATATACTGTGTGGCGCTGAAATAGCTCCACGCTGCTGCCCCTGTCAGCCATGAGGTGCGGGTGTTACCCGGCCGCGGAGAAAAAGTTGAATAGGTTGTCTGCCCATGCACATACGGTTCGCTCTGGCGAATTTCCGCGCGGGTGTTATAGGCGGCCGGCATGGAAGAGCGGTAATATTCATAAGCCCGGTCGCCATTCCCCAGCAGGCATTCGGCCATTACTCCCCAGCCGTTGGTGTGGTTGAAGATGCCGGCATTCTCTTTGATACCCGGATTAAATACGACCGCCCGCATCACATCGATCGGCATTTTCACAAAGGGTGGTGCGGAAAGCATCAATCCATAAGGTGTTGCCAGGCGATCCTTGACCGTAGACATGCAAAGTTGTGCCTGTTCGGGTGTGGCTGCCCCGCTGATCACAGACCATATCTGCGTATTGAGATAGACTTGTCCTTCTTTAGAGTCCTTCGTACCATAGACCGTGCCATCATCGCCAATCGCCCAGATGAACCAACCCCCATCCCAGGCACAGGCCTGGATGCTGGCATCCAGTTTCTTTCGTTCCCCCAATGCCCACCTGGATTCATCAGTAAAACCCAACTGTTCTGCAATTTCACTGTAAACTGTTAATCCATACCGCACCTGGAAGGCCACAAACAGGCTTTCACCGTAATAACCCAGTTTCAGGCAGTCGTTCCAGTCCGCAGCCAAACCACATGGCAGGCCGTGCTTGCCGCTCCGCTCCAGGTTGAATTCAAGCGCACGTCCGCAAGTGGCCGAAAACCGTCGCTGTCCCTTCATCGGCATAGGGCAAAATGCGAGAATAGAAATCCACATCCCCGGTTTCGTTGACATAGGCCGGAACTGCATTGAAGAACCACAGGCAGTCATCCGAACGGTAATCCTCGCCAGCCGGCGGTTTTTCCTTGCCGGGTTGGTGCCCGAAGGGCTGGACGATGGGCATCGCTCCACCAGTGGAAACCTGCCCGGTCAGCATCAATTCCAGCCGCTGGCGGGCTTCTTCGGGAATGGCAGCTACTACCCCAAGGACATCCTGCACCGAGTCACGGAAGCCCAGACCATCCCGTTCCCCGTTGTACACCAGGCTGGCAGAGCGCGACCAGGCAAAGCTGATCAGGCTGTTATACAACCCCCAGACATTGATGGTGTGATTGAATTCCTCATCCGGTGTCTCAACCACCAGGCTGCCCAGTTTTTCGTGCCAGTGCTCTTTCAATTTTTGCAGTTCTACGGTGGCACGCTCCAACGTGCCAAATTCAGCCATCGTCTTTTTACCGGTCGAACGCGCATCACCGATGCCAAGCAGGATCAATACTTCCCGGCTTTCCCCGGGTTGAAGGCTCAGGTTGGTTTGCAGGCTGCCGCAGGCATTATCGCCATACACATTGCTGTTGGTGCATTGTCCTTTTTCCACCACCAGCGGATTGTGGTAGCCGTGGTAAGGACCTATGAAAGCTTCCCGGCTGGTGTCATAACCATCGATCGTTGAACCAACCAGCCCCATCCAACTGTGCCGTGCGATATCATGGATGAAGAATCCTTCGGTTTCGGGTGTCAGGTTGTCCTGGATGGCAATGCGCAGCAGGTTATCTCTCGGTTAATTCGCCGCGGACAATGAATAACGAATACTGCAGGTTCACTGAATCCTGGTAGGTGTCCCACTGGTTGGTGAATTCGCAAAACGAGAAGAGGGATAGCTGGCGGAGCCGGTCGCTTTCATTGGTGACTTTCAAACGCCAGTACTCGAAGGTTTGACCCAGTGGTACGAAGTACGTTGTTTCGGTGGCTATCCCGGCATAATGTGATTCGATCACAGTATAAGCTGTGCCATGCCGGCAGACGGATTGGTATTCATCAAGGGGTTTGCCCACCGGCTGCCAGGAAGATGACCAGTAGTCGCCGTTTTCATTATCACGCAGGTAGAAATAACGACCGGGTTGATCCATGGGTACGCTGTTGAAACGCAGCCGTAGAATCCTTCCACGGGCACCAGACTTGTAGAAGCTGTAACCACCCGCATTATTGGTAATGATCGCACCGTACTCAGTTGAGCCGAGGTAATTGCTCCATGACTGCGGCGTATCCGGCCGGGTGATGACGTATTCTTTAGCCTTGTCGTCAAAATAACCGTATTGCATTCATTCTCCCAATTGACTACGCAACCCAAAAATCAAACGTGAAAAGCATCGCTTCAAGTCCCATGATCAATACACTCAACAACGACCAGACCCTGTCAAATACCTGGTTTCTTCCCCACCCCGAAAGTACCAGGAAAAGCGGAGGAGCCACAAGGACGTAGCGGACCATCCCCTGGGCTGCACCACTGGTGAAGGCAAATGTGATCATCGCTAGACCGTAGAGGGCTAATTCAGGCCGTTTTCTGAGCAACAATATGCAGGTAACAAGAGCCAGGATGATCGCTACAAACTCCAATCCGTAATAGAACCTGGTGGAGGAATTCCCCACCAGGAATAAATGATATGCCGCCTTCCAGGTGAAGAGAGTCGAAGCCCAATTAAATAATCTTCGGCCAAAGAATAAGCTTTCCACCTTATAGAAATTTGTTGCCAGGGGAGTCAGTGACCATATTCCAAACGAGATCGCCGGAGATAAAGCAGCCAACCCTTTCAGGAGAGCCGGTTTCCAGCCATTCTTCCACGACCGATCCATCAACCAGACAATGACCATCGGCAGGACTACGATCGCACCACCGGGACGAGTCCAGGCAGCCAGGGCTCCAAACAGGGCTGCCCATCCCCATTTCCGGGCGGACAGGAATGCCAGGCAGGCAAATGTGATGCCAATGAAGGTACCTTCGGAATAGATCTGGGCTAAAAAGAATCCACTCGGAAATATGAGCAGGTAAAAAGCAGCCCGCACACCGCCGTCATCTCCGAGGAATGACCGCGACATAAAGAATAGAGACAACATCGCTCCCAACGCCCCCAGCATGGAAATGATCATTGCAGCCAGGGTCAAGTTTGCAATGGGAGTGAGCGGAAAAATCCTCAATGGATAGGACAGGATCTTGGAAAGCAGAGGATAAACCGGGAAGAATGCGGAGGATAAAGACAGGCAGCTTTTATCTTCATCAGACAGGCAATAAATCTGCATCCTTGCCCTGTTCAAATCGCTGGTGATCTTTCTTACCTGGTTTGAGTCATACCCGGTGTCTGCTATTGCCAGGTAGAACTCCGAATCCCAGGCAACATGCTCATTCAAGAATGGATCGATCAGGAATGATTTGTCATTGTTGCTGGTTGCGGTTGTTTCGGTGGAGGTCCAGTTCAGTACCTTATCCGGACGAGCCAGATCCACCCGCATTTGCACCCAGATTTGGAAGCAAACCATCACGATCGCCCATCCGAGCCAGATCAGAATGATATTGAGGATTGATGCAGATGGTTTCATAACCTATCGCAATCGGGCCAGAACATGGACTTCTCTGACCCCGGTTGCCGGAATCGGAATCACAGCACCAGTGATCGGAGTGCCGTCCACCTCAAGGGAAACTTCATTTCCCTTGCCGATCCGTTCCACTTTAATAACATAATTCACCCCGCGGAAATTGCGGGTTATTTCGAATCCTTTCCAACCTTCCGGGATGACCGGTGAGACTTGCAGACCATCAAGGGTCGGTCGGATTCCCAGGATCCATTGGGTGATGGCAACATAATTCCAGGCCGCGGTTCCAGTCAGCCATGAATTCTTGGCTTCACCTGGTTTCAAAGCTTCCTTTCCGGCGATCGTTTGGGCATAGGCATAAGGTTCGCAGCGGTGAATTTCACTGATTCCTTCCCGAGCCGATGGATTGATCCGCTTGTAGTAATCAAATGCCTGATCTCCCCGGCCGATCATCGTTTCCGCGATCATGATCCAGGGATTGGTGTGGCAGAATACGCTGCCGTTTTCCTTATAACCAGGCGGATAGGATGAGATCTCTCCCAGATGCAAATAGTATTTTGTAAAAGCTGGCTGGAGCAGGACGATACCATGTTCAAAAGCCAGCCGTTCTTTTACGGAATCGAGTGCCTTAACTGCCTTTCCGTTATCCAGACCAACCCCGGCCATAACACACATCCCCTGCGGTTCAACAAAGATCTGACCTTCAATACATTCACTCGATCCGACCGGTTGACCGAAATGATCGTACGCTCGCCTGAACCAGTCTCCATCCCACCCAGCAGCATTGACAACCTCTTCCATTTTCAGACGGTTTTTTCGGCAGTTGATGACATCATCATTTTTTTGGATGTGAGTCGCAATACCTTCCATCTCTTCATTGGCCAGTATGAATAGACCACCAATGAAAACACTTTCCGCGATCTTGCCTTCCTGTGCAGATGCTGTTTGGAAAGGTTGACCCGGCGTATCAGAGAAGATATTCAAATTTAGGCAATCATTCCAATCTGCCCGTCCTATCAAAGGCAGCCCATGTGGACCCAGGCGGTCGACGGTGTATTGTAGGGATCTTTGCAGATGTGTGTAAATACTGGCTTCGGTTCCCGGTCTATTATCGAAAGGAGCCAACTCATCCAAAATTGACCAATCCCCGGTTTCTTTTATGTATGCAGAAACAGCCAGTACAAGCCAGAGAGGATCGTCGTTAAAATTACTACCGACGTCATTGTTGCCTTTCTTTGTCATGGGTTGATACTGATGGTATGCACCACCGTTTGGTAATTGCGTGGCCGCCAGGTCAAGCAGCCTCTCGCGAGCCCGTTCCGGAACCAAATGCATAAATCCCAGTAGATCCTGGGTCGAGTCCCTGAAACCCATACCCCGACCGATGCCCGATTCAAAGTAGGAGGCTGAACGCGAAAAATTGAATGTGACCATCATTTGATATGCGGTCCAGATGTTCACCATGCGATTGGTATCCTGGTCCGGGGTCGACACAATCAGTTTTCCTAAGAGATCATCCCAGTAGGCTCGAAGTTCAGCAAAACACTGATCGACGACTTCAGCGTGCAGAAACCGGTCGATCACTGGTTTTACAGTAGCTTTGTTGATCAGTAAGGGATGAATGGGATCGAACTTCTCTGTCTTTGGGTTTTCCTGATAACCGAGTAGAAAAATGATCTTTTTAATTTCTCCCGGTTGAAGAACGACCTTCACATGATGTGCACCCATTGGCTGCCATCCGAGGGCGATCGAGTTATTTGTCTTTCCTGTTTCCACAGCACGGGGATTATCCCAGCCACGATAAGGACCAAGAAAATCTTCCCGCTGGGTATCAAATCCAGCCAGTTTTTCAGAACAGGCGAAGAAGGCAAAATGATTACGACGTTCCCGATACTCAGATTTATGGTAAATGACACCATCTTCCACCTCGACTTCGCCGATCGAATAATTTCGCTGGAAATTATTGGCGTCATCGTAAGCATCCCATAAACAATATTCGATGGCCGAGAATACAGACAGATCTGCAGCTACCGCTCGCTTGTTCTCCAGAGTCAGTTCCCATATCTCCAGATTTTCTCCAAGCGGAACAAAATAACGGGTTTGAGCAGCAATACCATCCAATTCGGATTGGATGGTTGTGTATCCCATGCCATGCCGGCATTCATACGCATCCAGTTTGGTTCGGGTAGGCTGCCAGGTTGGAGACCAGAAATGTGGATTGGAAGGATCATTATCTCTCAGGTAGATATAACGTCCGTTGGTATCTAGCGGCGCATCATTGTATCGATATCGGGTCAGGCGACGTAAACGAGCATCTTTATAAAAAGAGTAACCTCCTGCTGTATTGGAGATAATTCCAAAATATGATTCCACCCCCAGGTAATTGATCCAGGGCAGAGGAGTATCAGGTCGTGTTATGACATACTCTCTATGTTCGTCGTCGAAATGTCCAAATTGCATGTTATCCTCCCGGCCTCTTCGATGAATTGATTTACAGATACCCTCGACGAAATTGTCCGGTATTGGAAATCAAAGGCTGCATATTGCAGTTAATTGACATATTTAACATCAGCGTGTTATACCTTTTACATCGTGTGAATATGAATCGTAAACAGAACGAAGCTGAATTGCTTTTTTCGCCTGACTTAGTGTCCAGCCTGTTGGCAAAGGGCAGGTAATCAGGGCTGTCCGGCCTGCCGGCAGGTTGAAATAGTTATCACTGAAAACGACGTCGACTCCCACCAAAGAAATCTCCACTAATAGTGCCAGAGTGCGGGAAGCTACTTTTATCACCAATTGGCCATTTTCCTCATGCAAATCCGCAGACAAAGCTGGATCGGTCAAATCCAGGTGTTTTATTGGAGCGAAACATGCCGTCTGCCGGGAAATGAACTGCACTCCCTGATACAGGTCAGCTATAAAAATAAGTGAACGGATGCTGTCGTCGGAAATGTAGTCTGTAAAACTCAACTTACACACTTCAACTACAGCTTGCGGGGAAGCCTTTACCGGTGCCTGGCCTGAAGTTATGGCTTTTCCATCAAGTGTCTCCAAAGACCAGAGTACATTCCCCTCCCAGGACTCGAGCAGGTCA
This sequence comes from uncultured Chloroflexia bacterium, assembly GCA_963827895.1. Classification (GTDB taxonomy): domain Bacteria; phylum Chloroflexota; class Anaerolineae; order Anaerolineales; family Anaerolineaceae; genus PNON01. Next base: position 95,204 of record CAWHCY010000006.1, read on the forward strand.
TTTGTGACAAATACTCCCATTTCCGGCGACTTATCTTCAATGGAAAGCATAAGTGGTGCAAAGAAATGTCGTGCAGAGTAGTGCAGAGCTTTCCAGCGGCCAAAATAATCCAGGCTGGACCAGGAAGCCACCGGCCAGCAATCGTTGAGCTGCCAGTAAAGGATCCCTGCAACCCGATCGGGGTGTCTCCGCCAGTGTTCCACCCCATACCGGATACCCTCCGCCTGGAGTGCCATGCTCAAGTAGACCAGTGAAACAAAGTCCTTCGGTAATCGGAATGTATCCAGCATCTGCCCGACCATCAGGGAGTTTCCACTTGCATTCTTTTGATGCATCTCCATGATATACGATGTCATATTCCAATCTGCTTCATCCGCATAGGTACGGATGGTTTCCAGAGGCGGGAGCGCCTGGAATCCAAACTCGCTCATGAAACGGGGGTATTGGTCGCGATAGGAAGTGAAAGGTTTTCGTCCGTGCCAGACATCCCAGTAGTGGGCATCACCCTGGCGTTGACCGTTCGGATTTTCAAAGGGGACATCAGAGGAAGGTGAACTGGGCCAATACGAACGATCCGGGTCCTCTGCCCGGCACCATTCAGGCAGTGTGTGATGAAAGAATTTGTCATAGGCAGGTTTTAGTTTCTGGTGTTCGTCAGACTTCCAGTTCCACTCTACCCATGTCATCTCCATCTCATTGTTACCGCACCACAACGCCAGGCTGGCCCGGTGACGCAGCCGGCGGATGTTCTCACCTATCTCCACCCGGATATTTTCCAGGAAAGCAGGATTATCGAATGGGTATATGCTGCATGAAAAGATAAAATCCTGCCAGACTAATATGCCATAACGATCACAGAGATCGTAAAAACGCTCCTCTTCATAGAATCCGCCACCCCAGACACGCAGCATGTTCTGATGCGTCTCCACTGCAGCTTTAATCAGTTCTTCCAAAAAGGCGTCTGTGATGCGGGTGGGAAACGAATCTGCAGGGATCCAGTTGGAGCCTTTTGCGAATATCGAAACACCATTAACCACAAAAACAAAGGAACGGCCCCACTGGTCTTCCTGCTGGCGCAATTCAATCGTCCGCAAACCTAGTTGGTATGAACGCTTGTCCAGAAGAGTTACCTCTGAGGAATCATCCGCCAGGAGATCTACTTCCACCTGGTAAAGGGGCTGATTGCCATAGCCATTCGGCCACCACAGTTCCGGATTGGAGATGGGCACCTTCAGGGTGATCTCATTTCCGGCAGTAATTGATTTCCTTTTTTCGTAAACATTACCATTTGGCGCCGTTATACGCACTGCTGCAATGAACGGTGATTTATTCCAGTGCTGTATGCAAGCCCGAACCTCAACTGTCACCTGTTCTTTGCCATGCTCCTGGCGCAGGTGAATATCCGAGAAACGCGCCTTGCTATATCCTTCCAAACGGATATCCTTCCATATTCCGATCGGAGGAAGTTGTGGACCCCAATCCCAGCCGAATTGGCAGGGTGCTTTGCGGATGTGAGGGCTGCCGTGAATTGCTTGAGGAACACCAGGCAATGGTCGAATGGCTTGCTTTTCTGTTATAAATTTCACGGGTGAAGCAAAGGTGATGGTTAAGTCATTGGCAGCATTAGCTTTTAGGATTGATTTGATCTCCCATTGGTACTGACGGAACATATTATCAGCCTGGCCAAGCTCCGTGCCATTCAGGGTGAGTGTTGCCAGGGTATCCAAGCCATCACAAACCAGAAATACTTTTTCTTCGGAAAATAGTTCGTTGGAGCAGGTAAAACTGGTCCGGTAGACCCAATCGGATTCGGCCACCCATTGGACACGCTTTTCCTTGTCACCGATAAACGGGTCCGGGATCCGGCCTAACGCCAGTAAATCCGTGTGCACTCCACCTGGTACTGTGGCGGGCAGCCATTCTTTTGTGCCTATTTGTTGTAATTCCCAGTTATTCGCGAGTGATTGCATTTTCATAATGAACTTTCCTTGGATATCATCTTCTGAGTCATGGAAAATCGATAGAATCCAAACAAAACCAGGAACTCCACCACCAGGCAAATGGGCACGATCTCAAGAGAGAATTGACGCGCCAGTACTCCAAACAGGCTGGGAAAAAATGCAGCCCCTAAACCGGAAGCTGCCATTTGCACCCCGATTGTATTGGCAGCATGTTTTGGGCTTACTCTCTGGTTGGTACCCGACATCAGGGCTGGAAAAATCGGCGCAATGGCAAAGCCGATCAATACTACAGCCACCAGATTCGCCGCTTCAAATGGATTCCAGATTAATAAAATTGTACCTAAGATGGCCGCTGAAATGCTGCCTTGCACCAATAGATTAACTCCCACTCGTTTCGCATAAAGTCCAGCGAAAACCCGCCCGATTGTATAGGTTGCCCAAAAACTGCCAGCAAACATCCCGGCGGTTGTCGGATCAATTCCGCGAGACTCGGTTAACAGGCTATAGGTCCAGGTTCCGAGGGATATTTCTGTACCAACATACAAAAAGAACAACAGCACGCTCAACCATACCCGGGGTTGGCGTAAGGTTTCAATGAGCGGCGTCTTATAATCGGTCAGGCGCCTGGGCTCACCCACCCCTGTAGATGTATCCTTTTGATTCCATAAGGAAAGGGTAAATAGCGAAGCAAACCGCTAAAATAATTTGGAAACCACCCACCACTCGATAACCCATCCGCCACGAATTCAGGGTTGTGATGAGCAATGGTCATAATAATTGGACCCAATGTGATGCCAATCCCATAACTGGCGTGCAGCCACTGCATCAATCCTTCCCCAAAGTGAGCGGCAACGTAGCTATTTATTCCGGCATCGATTGCACCTGCTCCCAAACCAGCCAGGATACCCAGCATTACCATCATCCACCAAACCGGAACGAGAGTATAACCAACCAGTGCCAACCCCGTCAGCGCACAGCTCGCTGTTAGAACCTTGCCAATTCCCCATCTTGAAATGAGAGGTCCGCTTAAAAAACTGGAGGTCAAATATCCCGCCACAGTCACCGGCAGAAACATGCCGATTGCATCCAGTGGAACGGAAAAGCTGGTTCGGATGGAAGGCCAGGCTACCCCAAGTAGCCCATCCGGCATCCCCAATGCGATGAAGGCAATAAAAGCCAGAATAACCAGGCTGATTTTCGGGTAATGGGTAATTTTATACCATAATTTCACAAGACTTTTCCCGGTCAATAATCAACAAACATTTCTGCAACAAATAAATAATAATTACACTACGAAATAATTTATTAATATCAAACAAAATATATCTCAATACCTGAGTGCGTATTGAATGAATCCTGCATTCTTCATTCACAAGACAGTTTTGGAACTTCTCAATAAATTATAAGGCGAAGGCCCCTAATCCTTCTCCCAAATTGACTACTCTTTAACTGCACCCATCGAAATACCATTGACAATATATCTTGAGAATAGGAAATACATAATGATGATCGGTACAACTGATGCTGCCAATCCCAGGTAAATTGCTCCGTATTCGTGTCGATACACATCGCCTCGAAGGGTTTGGACTAACATGGGCAAGGTGTATTTGTCTCTGGAAGTGATCAATATAAAGGCATTGAAGAAGTTGTTCCATGCTCCAACAAAGGCAAAGATACCGAGAGTAAATGCACCTGGCGCAGCTATTGGGAACATGATCTTGTGAAAAATTCCCAGTTCACTGCATCCGTCAATCCTTCCAGCATCGATCAAGTCCTGGATCAAAATGGATTCCAGATATTGTTTGGAAAAGAATACTGCTCCCGCAGAGGCGATACTTGGCAAGATCAGCGACAGGTAGTTATCATCCAAACCGATCTTTGACATATATTGGTAGAAACCAATGATCGAGAGCTGCATCGGGATCATAACCAATACCAGAATGGAATTGTAAAGGAATTTTTTTCCTTTGAATTCGTAAACAACAAGCCCATAAGCTGTAAGCATGGAAAAATAGACTGTCACAACGGTCGTGGCAGCGGATATGATGAAGCTATTGAGGAACCCTCGAGGAAGATCCAAACCTTTGGACAATAGGATCTGGTAGTTGCTTAAGAGATACTTGCTGGGAAAAATGCTGATTCCCTGTTGAATTTCCACAGTTGAACGAGTCGCATTTACGATCAACATCCAGACAGGAATGATGGTCACAATAAGTAGGATCGCCAGGATCAGGTAGATAAAAAACCGGGTGAAATTGAGAGATAGTTTATAGTTAGTGTTCATATTTGCTATCTCCTTATGCCTTTTCCGGGGTTACTTTGTCATGTTTTTCTCGGAGTAAATAGAAGATCAGCAGCGCAACAAAAGTGGTCATGATGAAGACCATTACTCCTACAGAAGAAGCAGCGCCAATATGTCCTTGACTACTACGGAACCTCATATACATCATAATATTATTGGTCAGGATGGAATTTGCCGGACTGCCTCTACCATCTGTCAACAGCATCGGGATATCAAACATCTGCATACCACCGACCAACGAAGTTACCAGAACATAGATCATGACTGGTTTGATCAATGGCAACGTGATCCAACTAAACATCTGCCAGGTATTTGCTCCATCGATAGTTGCAGCTTCATAAATTGATACCGATATCGAGGTCATTGCAGCCATCAGAAGAATGGTTGTCTGTCCAAACCACATCCACCATTGGATAAACACCACCAGGCCGCGCATCACTGCCGGGCTGCGGATGAAATCAATTGCTTCAGGTAGTAGATTCGCTCTTACCAGGAATTGATTTACCGGACCATAAAAAGAGAACAAACTAAAGAATAGTGCCGCGATAGCTGATGACATGAGCAAATTTGGCATGTAGAAGAGCATGCGCCAGATGCCACCACCTTTAATTTTCAACATAGTATTGGTGAACCACACAGATAACAGCAGGGCTATTCCCAACTGGGGGATAAAGTTCATTAACCACAATTCCCAGGTATTGGTGATTGCTGTAGAAAACGTTGAATCTGCAAAAAGACGTTTAAAGTTTGCCAGACCGATAAAACTGGCATGGGCTTTCATTAATGTAGTATCGGTGAAACTCAGACTTAAAGTATTGTAAACAGGGTATAGACCAAAGAGTAAAAATCCGATGACGAACGGAGCAATGAAGAAGTAGCCATAGGTATTTTTTTGTACTTTTGAAAACATCGGCGCTCTCCCTTCGAAATGAGTCAGTGTATTTTATTACACTGACTCATTATACGCTGGCTTAACTAAAATTAGTTAATGATCAGATCAGGGAATTCGTTGCGGACAGCATCTTTCCAGAGTGTCCACATTTCCTCGAGTGTGATCGTACCACCGAGGTAAGAATTCTCAGGATCGTTGAGGGCGCGTTGAATGGCATCATCGGATCCCTGCATAAGGCGGGCATTGACTGTCGGAGCAGCAGCAGCGAAACCACCATATGAGTTCTGTCCACCCAGGAATTTGCTGAGGTCAGAATTATCAAAGGAAGCGGTGATCTTTTTGACGACTACCTGGCTGGATACAAAATCGCCTGCGGCCTGATATTGATCATCAGGAACGGTTGGATCGATTTCCTTGAGGTATGCATTGGTGTATACACCAGTCGCCCAATTGGTCAGGTTTTCCTGATCGAGGGTGCAGAAGCGAACGAACTCTTTGGCGAGCTCCATGTTCTTGGTTTCTTTCATGGCGCCCAACCAGGTACCGCCCCATTGATAGGGTAGTGGACCAGTGATAACACCCCAATCGCCGACTGTAGTTGTTGATTTATCAGCTGAGGTAGCATTTGGGGCTAACACGTAGGGAAGACCCCAGGTGGGGAGGAAGTATGAGAAGATTTTCTTGGGATTGCCATCGGCATCCTTCAGGGAGTCATTCATACCAGCGAACCAACCTTCTTGCCACTGGGTAGCTTTGGCTTCATAACCATTGTCACGGAAGGTCTTGGCAGTTGCAACCATTTTTTCTACCATCGGATCAACGGTCAGGGTATTATCTACGATCCATGGATTCGCGCGGTTGGCAAAGAACAGGTTCTGGAAATCGCCATTGGATGCGACCATGTAGGTATTTCCACCAGATTTTTCTTTAACAACAGCGGCGGCGGCGGTGTATGCATCCATGTCTTTGAGAAGTTCCTGGATGGCGGCGGGATCATCAGTACCAAAGTATTCTTTGGCGAGGCTGCGGCGATAGAATAAAGCGCCTGGGGTAGCCTGATAAGCATAGGCTTTGGTAACGCCGTCGAAGGTTCCAACATCAGTTACGAATTTGTAGGTTTCATTTTCGGTAGCATATTTCATGAGATCGCCGAGGTCGGCAAGGAAATCACTTTCGACATAGCTTTTTACGAAAGCGGCTTCGAGCGCGACAACATCAGGAACCTGATCGGTGCCGAGAGTGGCCATCAGTTTGGTCTGGTACTCACCATTGGTCATCGGGATCATGGTGTAGACAACATCAACATCCGGATGTGTCTTTTCGAAGGCGATTGCCATGGTCAGAATTTCATTGGTGAATGACCATACATTAAGTACTGTCTTTTCAGCTGGTGCAGCAGGAGCTGCAGGAGCAGCAGGTGCTTCAGTTGCCACTGGAGCTGCGGGAGCTGCAGGTGCAGCAGGTGCAGCGGGTGCGGCTGGAGCTTGGGTAGCGGCTGGTGCACAAGCACCCAGCAGCATGGCCATAGCTAGCACGATTGATAATACTATTGAAATGCGTTTCATCTTATTCTCCTTATGGATTGTTTGAATTATTGAACAAATTATTAAAACCTGTCGGACTTACGTTTATTCTCTCACCTCCTCCCAAATGGATATTGGCAAGCCTTAGGGAGCGCTCCCAATAAAGGTTAAAAAAACTATTGGTAGTCATAAGCTAACTTACGATCAAATGCACCACAGGATTGACGGACAACCAGTTCGGTGTCTAGAATCACGTGGCGTGGTGGACAAATGTTGGTTTCGATCAGGTCGATAAGCATCTCGACCGCTTTAATCCCAAATAGATTGACCGGTTGGCGCATGGTCGTCAATTGAATATTTGTTAATGAAGCCACTGGCAGATCATCAAAACCTACAAATGCAATATCACCAGGAATGTTCAATTTTGCTTCTTGAGCAGCTCTCATGGCGCCAATCGCCATGATATCAGAAGCGGCAAAAATTGCATCTGGTTTGGATGATAGTAAATTTTGCATTGCCAAATATCCGCCAGCTTCGGTAAAATCTCCTTCTGCAATGAGGGATTCGTCTAAAGACATTCCACTATCATTTATAGCCTTCAGGTATCCTTCCATCCGATCAATCCCTACCGTCCCGTTGGTTGGGCCGGAAATTGTCCCAATGCGTTTGTAACCCAATTTTATAAGGTGATTTACAGCCTTGTTAGCACCTCCAACATTGTCAATATCTATATAGCTGACATTATCAGAACGGAAAGGCCGCCCCGCTACCACCAACGGCATATTGGCATCAACCAGGTTGCCAATGATTTTTTGGTCGCCGTGATTTCCCGCCTGTACGATCACGCCGTCCAGCAGCCCTTTTCTGGAAACCCGCGGGAAGATCTTTTCTTCATCTTCTTTTGTATCAACTAAAAAAAGAGCCAGGGTGTAACCATATCGGTTGCATGCCTGGGCTATACCTTTGGTGAGGTGAGGATAGAAGGGATCTGTAAAGAAGAAACTGACACTGTTGGGTAAAAGTAATCCAAGCGTCCATGAATGCTGTGATGCCAGGGTTCGGGCAGCCGCATTCGGGTGATAGCCAGTATCCTGGATGACACTCAGTACCCGTTCCCTTACCACATCACTTACGTTGGGATCAGCATTCACCACGCGAGAAACCGTAGAGCGGGATACTCCGGCCTTTTTGGCTATGTCAACCAATGTCAGATCTGTCACTTATTTTTCCTGCTTGAAGAGTCTGCGCTAAAATAGTAGTTACTAGTGGGAGCGCTCCCAATGAACATAATTATTATAAAGACATTTTTCGTAGGAGTCAACTACCAAAATGTTCTTGAAGATTATTAAAAAATTCACAATTAAAACAAAGGGCTGGCCCACAAATTAATAGGCCAACCCATTATTTCCATATTTTGAATAGACTAGATAAAAATTATCTGACTACCCTCGGACATGTCCATAAAGTCACCGGCGGTAACAATGTCGATCACGCCATCTATGAAATCTTCCTTCTTCAAGTCCATCATATCGACAGACATTTTGCAGGCGTAGAGTTTCGCGCCAGCATCCACAAGCATCTGCAAATATTCACGCACAGGAGGGACTTTCAAAGCTTCCATCTTCTTGTGCATCAGGTGGGTTGCAAAAGCAGTCATGCCCGGGAAGGCACCCAAAAACTGGGGAATACCCACGTAGCCGGGAACTCCCATTAAATTCATCTTCATGCTTGAATTCGCTACGGGAGGAACTTCCAGGTGGTCAACGCGAGCTTTGTTGATCATGTCCATGCCCCAAAAAGTGAAGAAAATGGTCACTTCGATGCCATTTCCAAGTGCAGCCCAGCCCATGATTAACGCCGGGTAAGCCATATCCAGGTTACCTTTTGAACAGATAAATGCGATCTTTCTTGGTTCGTCAGCCATTCTATGCTCCTATTGTTATAAGTGTGAATATTCCAATAAATCCATTACTAAACGCAGCCTTCAGGTTTCTTGAGACCACCAATTTTCGCCACTTTCTTTGCTGGCCCTTTCGGGAAGAGGCCGAATAATTCCTTGGTGGTGACACCTGCACCATCAGTGATTGTTCTCAATGTTGGTGATGCTCCTCCGCTAACTGCTGCACTTTGACGCGCAAAATCAATGACTTTCCAGTGCTGCTCAGTTAATTGATCAATACCTTCTTCTTTGGCGACTGCCTCAGCAAATTCCTTGTTCCATTCAGCGTTATTGACGAGGTACCCTTCATCATTAACTTGCACTTCTTTTCCACCAACCATTTTTGTAGCCATCATAATCTCCTTCGTTTTTTAAACTTGTTTGATTGTTTATTGTTTTTCTTTACCAACCATACTAAACTCGCTGGGTAATGGCACTTCTATACCCCGCATCATCAGATCCCAATACAAATAACGGAAAGCCAGCTTGCCGATATGATTTATGAGGGATTCTCTTAGCAGGGAAAAGGGACCAATAACAGGGATTGGATATTTACCTGGCAGAGGCTCCTGTTCATAACTAAAGTCAATTAATGTGGCTTTATTGAATCCTGTTTCAATATAGCAGGTGGAGTGTCCGTCAAACTTCGCTACCATTTCTTTCCCGTTCATATGGGCTAATAAGTTTTTGACGACGGTTTCAGTTTGGAAGTGGATGACTGCGCCAGCTTTTGATGCGGGTATATTGTTGGCATCACCCATCACCCAGATATTCTGCCATTTATCAGATTGTAGAGTGAACTTGTTGGTCGGGATAAAATTCAAGGCATCGCCCATACCTGATCGTTTGATCAAGTCGGATCCCTTATTGGTTGGAATCGTCACAAGTAGATCGTATGGGACTTCACGCTCGTCGTAGGATTTAATCACATTGTTTACGAAGTCAACTTCCCCAACGTTGTAATCTGCTTCCACCTTAATATTTTTACGGTCAAGCAAGGTACCCAAAATGGCAGATGAAACGGGTTTAGTGAAAGCTCCGGAAAGAGGTGTTGCATAAACAAGTTCCACTTTATTTCGAATTCCGCGTTGTGTGAAGACCCAATCAGCCAGGAAGAGGAATTCCAATGGAGCCACCGGGCATTTGATGGGATTTTCGACAACGTTGACCACCATGCGGCCGCCTTCCCAACGATCAAGGAATTTACGCATGGCAGCAGCACCTTCATAAGTATAGAAATCGAAGATATTTTTCCGCCAACCAATATCCTTTAATCCCTCGGTTTCTTCCGGGTGGATATCACAGCCTGTGGCTATGACGAGGTAATCGTACTTGATCGTCCGGTTATCAAGACTTATGCGCACCTGGTTTGAATCCGGTTCAATAAGCTCAATATTGGAGATGATGTATTCAATGTTCGATGGAATAAACTGCTTATTGACCTTTACAACATCCTTTTCTTCATACTTGCCGAAAGGAATAAACAGAAAACCCGGTTGGTAATAATGTTTGGTGTCTTTATCAACCAGCACCACCTTCCATTCCCGGCTATTCAGTTTTTTTGCCATTTTCATGGCAATCATCGTTCCGGCAGTTCCCGCCCCAACAACTAAAAATGTTTTCATCTATTCTCCTTAAGCGATTTGAGATAAATCTGCGATTTTTTGTAACCGGTTGATAAATCCGGTGCGTTCTTCGAGGATGCTATGAACTGCCTGAGCAGCAGTTCGAGGCCATGTCTCAACCTGTGAACGACGTTCAGTTGATATGACCTGGACAGAAAGCACCGCTTCATTGAGAGAATCCACCGGAATTCGGTACATCGTAGCGAGGCGTTTCACCCGCTCAGATTCTTCATATCGATCAGGTGAAACCATGTAATATTGACCTGTGATGAAAGCCCCGATTTGTTTACCCTGATCGTAAATCGGGGCTGCTGCATAATTTAATCCAGCATGGCATGCAATAACCTGGGTTTTCGTCTGGCATTCCGCTGCGATTGTCTTCCAGGATTCTTTGCATGCCTCACGTCCTGCCGGAGATGAAACGATCCGCGTGCAAAATGCGCAGGGGTAACTAATATTAGTCAGTGGGTTTCCCTGCATATCCACCACCAGGGCGCTTAATTGGCTGATATCTGAAAACAGATTTTGAATGGTTTGGATACAATGAATGGGGAGATTGGATGAGGCTTCAGGTTGTTCTTCTTCCGGATTGGAAATACCCAAAAATCGGTCCACTTCAGCTTTAGCAAATCTCCATTGATGACCGATCTTAATCCCTTTTAAACGACCATCCTGGAGCATCCGATATATCGTGATCCGATCGACTTTTAGAAGGCTCTGAATCTGTTTGACGGTGTAATAATCGCTCATATTTTCCATTTGTTATATTTTGTTATAACATTATATATTGCATTAATATAACATGTTATAACAATTAATTCAATGGATTCTAACCAAATGTTGACCAAATTCCTAGCACCAATATTCAGGTTGTTGTGGCTTCATGCGACAAGTACCGGCATTAGATCGGTGAACTCAGCGAACATTATGAATTGGATGTCCAGATCATGGGCCTGGCTGAGATAACCCTAAAGACGATGGTGAAAGCCCGGACAGGTATTAGTGTCCTCGGTTAATATTTAGCAATAAGTAATAAATAAGGCGGATGTAAGATAACCGCCTTGTTTTATTATCCTTAGCATTTGTGATCTTTGGGATTAATAAATAAAATTGTGATTATCAAACTTGCATTGCTATTCAGACACAGATTGGTTATTGGGGATGGATGATAAACTGAATTAACCATGCCGCATAAAACCAGGAGTAAATAATGATAACCATACCCGATCTCAAGAAGATACTAAAAATCGAAAAAGAATTGATCCATCAGCAAACCAACGGTTTGATCCAATCAGACACGCTCATCCAGCCGCAACCCGCCGGTAACTGCATGAACTGGGTGCTGGGTCACCTGCTCGAAAGCCAAATTACTATGCTGGAAGCACTCGGTGGTATATCTCCCATTTCAAGAATTGAGCTTACCAAATATGGACGCGAATCAGATCCAATTCTTGAAGAGGGTGCTGGAATATTCGCGTTGGACACACTTCTGAATAATCACGACCAGGTGCACAATGCTATTCTTACACGATTGGATGATATGAGTGAAACAGATATGGAAGCTGAGATTATTGACCATGCACGATCAATGACTCGCGGCTGGCGGGTTTTTTTCCTACATTTCCATTACACCTATCACATCGGGCAGCTTGAACAGCTACGTCAGCTTGCAGGAAAAACGGAAAAGATCATCTAGCCGAAAAATCTCTTTTTGATTCGCACTTTCCTGATTTATGATGAGGAGTATTTAATAAATGAACAATAATGAGGCATTAATTAAATTCGCGCCATCGATTTTACGAATTTATCATCGCGACAAAGAGGCTTTCTGGGCGGCAATCATGGCGCCATTTTTATCAAATGAATCCTCGCTATTGGATTGGTGGCAACATCTTAAAGTAGATGTGGGATTATTGAATGCTTTTAAAGGGCTTAATGATGATGCGAACAATGTATTGAGGAAATTTAGTACTCCCTTTGGTTTTGACCTGACAAAATGGAAAAGTAATCGGGAACAGTATTTCAAAGATGCATATCCTGTATTCGCGTTCCTGGCAGTGTGGATGGACGAGCAAGGGCTTACTGAACTGATCGAAAGATTTGGAGAAATTCTTGAAGCCGGGGTTTTCGCCGTTGCTGGTTATGGAATTCTGGATGAGAATGTGGATAGAAATATTTCATCACCGGTGGAAATCCTGACATCCCAGGCTTTGATCGCTGAATACGAGATGAAAGCTCTCAATATTTTCGGCGTTACTCAAACTAATTTGGGCATTCTCCATAAAATGCGCTCCCTTTTTTTAGGCGCTGAAATCAAGGAAAAGTTCATGCGTGGAAAAGTCAGCCCATATAGCCTTGATAAACCACAAAACTTGGGAACCAAAGGCGCCAACGCCGTGAGTCCATTTATGTTGAGTCTTGAGCAGTTGGGTAAAGCCGCCCTCATTGACGATTATTGGGAAGTATTTCTGCTCTTTGGGGCAGCCATTCAAATGATCGACGACTGGCAGGACCTGGAAAGCGACCTGAGCGCGGGGCATTATTCTTACATCACTCTTGGATATGAAAATATCTATCAAAAAAACACCCCACCTCAATCTGTGGCAATATTGAAAGCGAATAAAAGTCATGTTCGCGAGACTTATAGCTGTGCCAAAGAAATGATCACTCGATCGCGAGAAATCTTGAATAGGCTTAATGATCATTATTTAATTCGCCTTGTGGATGTTACCGAATTACGCTTGGATAATTACTTTCATAAGAATATGAAAATCTTATAATTGATCCAGTAAGCATTTATGGTCTCGCTCATGGGAAAATTCGAAAAGCAGCAAGCCGTCCATTTTGGAAGCCAGGCGGTTTTTCCACCCACACTCCCACAATACATACCATATCAGCCAGTTTGAGCAGTTATGTCAGCCTGTCGGCAAACCGGAAAAGATCATCTAGGGTTATCGTCGCTAAATCCTTTGTTCCTGAGGAAACAGAATGAAGAATTAACCAAAGTATGGCGCCTTTGGATTATGTGACCATGGATGAATCAGCCACTGCAGAAGAAAATTCCAGTATTGGTGATTCAGAACGTATTGATCATCGCCTATTTTAATATAAACTTATTCGTTTTTGGATTTCCATCTTTTATATGCTTTTTCAATTGCTGCTGTTGTATGTGTATCACAGGCCACCAAAGGTTGATCATCATTGTGAATGCAATGGCCACCTGGGCTGGTTACTGTGCAGTCAATGAGCTGATTATCGGGAGAATATACAGCAAGGACGTTATATATTCTGGCACACACGATACAGCCATGAGTCTCTGCTCTATTACTATTTTCTACCATATACTCACCTATTTATTCACATTGTAGCATTGGTGATAACAAATATTCGACTGGTTGGATAAGGAATCACCTTGTGCAATTGGATAATATTCATTAAGTGTGACCATTCTCGGGGAAACATCTGATGAAGAATTTCTTACGTGATTTCTATTATTATTCCATCCTAATGTGTTGGCTACTTAGAGATATTACAACAGTTTATATGTAAACAGAAAAGGGTGAACCATTATTAATTTTGTGAATCATAACCGCCCGTCAGATAAACCGGGCAGTACTAAAATCTAGCGGTTCAATAATATGAAGATGCCTGCTGCAATGGCGAGGAGAGCCAATACCACAGACAAACCACCGAATGAGATGAATGCAGATAATCCGGTAAGTATGAGCCATATAGCTAATAACACAAAGCCGATATTTCGATTGAATTTCATAAAAACCTCCAATTGTAGCTCTTATTCATTTATTTGAAATGTATTGGTAAACCAATTCTGTTTATTCGATACTGATAATGATCAAAATCCATTAGGTTAGCATAAATTGCCGGTTGTTTACGACAACTCTGGCTTGAAGCTATCAATCACAACCGGCGTTCTAAGGAGGGATAATTGATTAGGCTATCTTCGGCGTCGGATGAGGCGGACAACGGCCAACAATATAATGGATCCCAGTAAGGTAACAAGCATGGTTGGAATAGTGATCGCATCATTGATCGTACCAACCTTAAATATTGGGCTCAAGAAGTAACCGGCAATGAACGCGCCAACGACAGCCACAACAATATTGATCAACAGGTTGTTGCGGTCGTGCATAAGTTCAGTTGCCACCCAGCCAATTACAGCAGCGACGATTAAGTAAATAAGAAGGTTCATTTTTTTTCTCCGATTTGAATAAAATTTTTACTGAATACCGTGTGTAAGTTTGTTTATTTTGCGATTAACGGTTTCGTTTGATTTTTCAATTTTGTCTCATAATCTGTCACCCGCTTATTAATTTCATCTGCTGCTCGTTCACGGGTGTAACCATACTTTTCCTGCAGTATACCGGTAAGGACATCCAACTTGCCAGCAGCGCGATCCAGATCGTCATCCGTGAGTTTTCCCCACCATGCTTTGGCTTCACCCCGAATTTGTTTCCACTTTCCTTCAAATACATCTGTATTCATAGTTTGGTCCTCCTGATCAAATAAATTAACTATTCTGTTTAACATCTACACTCAAGGCAAACAAACCTGTTGAGTTATTTAACGTCTGCCAGGGGAATAAATCGAATAAGAGCATTCGCTGCGACAGTCCTTATACGGTCAGCTACCCGTTCAGGTGTTTCACCCTTGCTGATAAACGCATCTGCACCCACAGAAAGTGCGGCTTGCTGGCGCGCATCCAGGTGACTGATGAGCACGATAACTAATGCTGCCGGGCAAAGCTTTCTAAGATTATTAATGGCAATAGCCGGTGAAACAGGAAGTAAATCCCAGTCGACCAATAACATATCCAGAAGTGTCGCTGGAGCTTTTGCCAGGGTAGTCAACCAATCTGCAGCTTCACCAACAACATCCATCTTCATATCAAGAAGGAGAAGACGAAGGGCTGAACGCTCTTCGGGTCTGGAATCGGCTAAATATACGCGTGTCATACAACCATGTTACAACAAATGCTCCCCGGCCACATCCAACAGTCGGAGAGTGTTCTTCTCCCCCAGTTGGGGGAGGATAATATCATTGCGAACTGCAACTTAATGGAGATATTAATTATTCTGCGAAATAACCTTTATTCTGATGATTATCCGCAATTATTCCTACTTTTCAAAGTCATAAATCTCAACATAAATAATAAATGATCTTCTTGGTAATACGATTACCCGAGCAGCCAGTAATAGATATGAATTCCTTCCTGATACTTTTTTAAGGAATCTATCCAGGAAAATGATCTCGTACTTTGGCTGCAATTTGGTTATTCGTCATTTTATCAACAGTTTCAACTCCAACGATACAATCGCCAAGTCCTTCGTGCTTAAGAAGGTTTTCAAGTTCGCCCTTAGCCTCACCAGGGCCAAAGATCCATATGGAATCGGCATCTCGGATCATGGCGACAATCCCCTCATAATATGCATTGAGTTGGTTGCCAAACTGCCGGTCACGCACATCCTCAGAAGTGGATCCTTGTGGATTATTGGATGCCTTCGATGTAGTACCGCTTGAAAAGCGAACATGCTTGTCAACATCCGACGTTATTTCTTTGATTATTTCAGCATTGTTTTCAATTGTCACGATCACTGCTTTACGGTGATCAACCCAAAGTCCTAGTGCTTTTTTCATGAGAATCTCCTATTTGAAATCATTGATAATAGATCATCAAACCCAAAAGTCTCAATCAATAATTCATTGAGGTTATTTTTAAGTTACTTTTCTATCTTGGCGAGCGCAAGTGACTTGCCAATAACCAATCGTTTCTGCCACATATTGTAATTTTCCTCCGACAACAGACAAATTCACCTTTTTCTCAATCCAATCATGAATAATAACCTTCAACAATTACTCCCAGGAACCCCCAAACGCTGCCCAAAATGGCTCCAGCTAAAACATCCCGCGGGTAATGTGCACCGACATACATCCGGGTGATGCCGACCGTTAATGCCAATGCATATAACACTAAGACCACTAATGCATTGGCGTGAAAATGCTGGGAAACCAATGTCGCCATGAAGAAAGCCTGGCTGGTATGCCCGCTTGGAAAAGACCGGCCTATGGCCCGGAAACCAAGGATTCGTGCCTGTGTCAAACGAATAAAAGGTCTGGATCGGTTGACCATAAATTTAACTATTTCGACAACCATCCATAACGTTAATGTCCCCAGCATAAGTTCGTAACTCAGCAAACGCGGTCCAATTAAATACAATAACAGGGCAAGACCCAGGGCAAAGAAACCACTGCCGATCTGGGTAATTACTACCATCAGTTTATCCAACCATGCCGGACGCGTCCCTCTCAAATTTAGCAACAGGAAAACCCGGGTATCCAGTTTTTGACCAGCCGACCAGACTAATGATACCGACAATAAAATAAATATTAAAAGCATGGTAGCCAACACTTTATGAGACTGCAGCCCATGCCAAAAATAGGTTTTGATATAAGCAGGTAGGAATAGTAAAAAACCGATCATAACGACTGTAATGATTGCCAGCCGGGCTATGGGTTGATGTAGATTTACCCAATTGACGAATCAACTCCGGACCTCAGGTGCTTTAGTTTTATCTGATTTTTCAACCATCTATTTGTTACCCAATTTGTCTTCCGGCAATGATTGCTTTTCTGTAACTGGCTCCCCAATCATCATAGCCAGGACGCGTTTTCGTACTTCGATCCGTACCGTCCCTTCCCCCAAGGGTGATCCATCCGCCATCACTTGCATGGCCGGGGTAGTGTTAATTTCCACCCGGCGTACATGGTAATGTTGAATCCGAGGGTCTTCCGGTTTTCCTTCACCCACCCCCTGAAAAACATAAGCCAGGAGATCAAGTTTGGAGAGCTCCGCAAAGAAAAGGACGTCCAGTAAGCCGTCATTATATGAACCTGTTGATCCGACCTGATAATGCAGACCGATATAAGGCATATTGGAGACCAACACCACATGACCCATACTTTGTATTTTCTTTTTATGGTCCAAATATAGTTGTATCTCAGCTGGCGGAGAGGAGGTCAGGGTTGTCAGAAAATCACCCACCCTTGCCAGGTTGCCATGTTGGATATCGTCAGCAGAGGGAAAAAGTGATGAGACCAACCCGACAGAACAGACTTCCAAAAATGGTGTGTTAGTTCCACCACAGCTTGCCATCCCGACATCCACTTTAATACGCCGGCCTGATCGCAGGATGGCGATGGCTGATGGAATATCAGAAGGGATACCCAGGCTAAGGGCAGTATTATTCTGGGTGCCAATGGGAATGATCCCAAGTATGGCCTTCGTTCCTGCCAGGATTCTGGCAACAGCAGAAATGGTACCATCGCCACCGCAGACCACGAACATACGGTATCCCTGATCAAGGGCTTGCCTGACGGCTCCAGGTAAATCGCAGCCCGGCTCAACCAGGAAAGCCTCAGGAACAAGCCTCCAGGCTTGCATTTCCCGGATGATATCCAAAAGCTGGACAGGTGAGTCACCGGTTGCTCCTGATCCGGGGTTAAAGATCAACTTGGCTCGCATTCGGTGCTTATTCGTCATGCTGGATTTACTTTCAGTTGTTTCTATCATATCGGTCCTATCTGTCGTTCTAATGCATTAATTATAAATTATAGAAAGGCTTCTAAATTTGTATCCACACTTTTTGTACCAATGGTTTGAGCGGTAGGATCTTGTTGGAGCTTTAGCTTGTAATAAGCAACACTCAAGAATGCGCCAAAGAGAAAGATGATCCCGCTCAGGTAAGCCCATGTTAGAAACGCAATTATTGCTGCAACCGAACCATAGATCAGGTTTGAAACAGAAATATAGGTGGAAATAAAAAGCAAAAAGGCTCTCTTGGCCAGCTCCCAGAGCAAGCCAGCCCAGACTGCACCAGGTAAAACTTCTCGCCAAGATGATGCTCCATGGGGAAGGATCATATATATCACCATGAATAAAGCAAAATCCAGCAGGATGGCTGCGAGAAAACTAATTCCATCACCAATGGGCATGATTTGATTGGGCAGCCAGGTGCGTAGATTAGCAATCATACTTGTTGCAAAGGAGGTGAAGATGAGAACTGGACCAACGAATGCCAGAACTATTAATATTCCAAGGCCGCGTTGTTTCCAAACAGGCCTTCTTCGCTTATTCCCCCAAATCACATTCATGGTCTGATTTAATGTAAAAAATATTGTAGAAGTCGACCAGACCAGGCCAATTAATGCAAAGCCGGTCATAGGACCACGAGCTTTAATTATTTCGTCAATATTCCGACCTAATAACTGGCCTAAAGCAGGCGCAATAAACTCTAACCTTTGGATGATCAGATTCTGATCCATCGCTGTTCCGAGGCTGAAACTGGCAATCGCAATGGTCAGAAGTGTCAGCGGAAAGAGGGAAATGACAGCAAAATATGCAATGGCTGCCGCCGTGATCACCGAATCGGGCATAAATGCTTGTTTGGCTGCTCCAGTCAAGACTCCTAATCTTCCGTGTGTCCTTTGATCAATTTGGCGCGCCCAGGCTAAACCATTCTGCTTGAACATCACCAGATTATGAAAGATTTTAGGCGCAGCCATATCATTCTTTCTGTTCTGGAATGGTCATAACTTGATGGGATGGATCTGAAGATTCGATCAGGGAACCCGTCTGCAAAATAGGTTCAGCTTTCCCGATCAGATGATTCAATCGTTCCATGCTGCTGGTCACCAAAGGTGGCGGTGGTTCATCCATTGCTACTATTAATTCCTTTAATCGTTCCTGGCGTTCTTTAATATCTGAAAGTTGAGCTGCATCTCCAGTAGCCAGACGGTGAGTCACCAGGCGGCTCCATAAGATCTGGCAGACAACTGATAAAGGTGGTGCTACGATAACACCGGCAAGACCAAAAGCATCAGCCATGGTGATGAGTAGAATGACAGTCAAAATGGGATTATCCCATCCCCGGTTAAACAGGCGGGGTTTGACCCATATTCGCATCACTACCAAGACTACTATAGCAAAAAGAGCAGTAATTAGGCTCAGTTGCACACTGGTCATCAACCCCACCAAGATCACAATTATGAAAGCCAGTACTTCTCCAACCACGGGTATAAGGCAGGCCAAAGCTCCAGCCAACGCGAGCAGTGCAGGATATGGTGATCCGAGCAGCCAGGAACCAAGGCCAAAAAGTAAGCCTGCCAGTAAACTTTGGATGATCTCGCTGCGGATATAAGCCCCGATGTCTGGTTCAACAGTACGCCACACTCCTCTAGCCTGTCTCCGTTGGCCGGGAGGTAGAATTGAAAGCCATAATCTTTCAAAATGCACCTGATTGATACTCCAATAAATACTTAAGAAAAAAATAACGAAAACTGCACTTAAAACACCACCAACACCTTGAAAAAAGCCCATCATTGCCGGTAAAACAAGCTGTCCCTGCTCGCCTGTAACTGCGTTGAAAAGTTTACTAGGTGATGGAATCCGGGCAAAAATTGTTTTTTGGAAAGTAGTTCCTTCCAGCCAACTCGGAACCAGCCATGCATCTCGCACGGAAGCGTTTTGGGAAATGGATTGAATTTCAGAAACTATAGTCTTACCTATAAGGTATAGTAAAAAGACGAAACTGCCCAGGAGCAATATGTAAAGCAAGATCCAAACAATGCGAATAATTAAAGCACGCCCCACCAGCCGTTGAACTAGCGGGCGTATTGCCGCTGCTAACGTGAGTGAGATCACAACGTAAATAGCGACAGTACGAAACTGCCATAGAATCAATAATGCCAGCAAAGTTGTCATAACGGCCGTACCAAAAATTGCGATCTGTTTCGTCATGACTCACCAGCAGTGTGAACCTGCGCGAGCAAAGTTTCAAGATCAGATGAAATCGATTCAATTTCATCCATTACTTGATCGATCTGCTTGATCCTGTGATCATTGCCCCCTTTTTGAAGCCGGGCCTGTCTCCGAAGACCATTCACCAGATCATTTGCATCATTCCTTAACCGGCTGGTTAAATCCCTTCCAGGTGAGGCCTCCTCCGGTTCAATGGCTACTGGATGAAAGATGAAACGATCAAGTAAAAGTTGGATAATGGCCGCAATAGGAATTGCCATCAGTGCCCCTGCAATACCAAACAGGGAACTAAAAGCAAAAATTGCCAGGAGGGAAACGAATGGATTAACCCCTACCGCTTTCCGCATGACCCGCGGCACCAACAGGCTATTTTCAAGTTGTTGAATGATGATTGTGGCGACAATTACCCATATCAACTTGGAAGGAGATATGGAAAATGCAATTACTGCAGCTGGTATGGCACCTAAAAGTGGGCCAACCATGGGAACAGCCTCAAGGACACCAGCCACCAGGGCTAATACCAGGGCATTAGGCAATCCAATGATCAGATATGCAATTAAAGCCATGACTCCAATGATCAGGCAAAGGACGCTTTGTCCGGCTATATAGTAGCCAATTTTTGTTTCCATCGAGGAAATCAGATCACTATAGCTTTTACGGTGATCTTTTGGGAAAAGCAGCAATATTGCCTGAATACTCTTTGGACCTTCAAGAGTCCAATAAAATGCCAGGAGCAGGATGGCTGTAGCCACAAAGAGTACCCTCACGGTCATGGATATATAATCCAGAGCCTGTGTTGCAGAAGCAAGGATCTGTTCACCGGTTTGCTGCACTGGTTTCAAACCCGGTAATACAGTCGGTAGAAACTCACTCAAACGGACGATAAACTGATTGGGAAAATGGACCATCCAATCGCGTAGTCCCTGGTAGTAACCAGGCACAGATGCGGCGACAGTAATTCCCTGATCCAATATTAATGGAAATAACAATAATACGAAACCGACTAAAAGGGATAACAGCAGAAGGAAAACAAGTATCACCCCGGCCATCCGGGGAAAACCGAGGTGATGCAGCCAGGTCACAACGGGCCTGACCACCGTGCCCATTACGATGGCTATAAATAGAATAAAGACGACCTGGTAAAACCTGAAAAGCAGCCAAAAACCTGAGGCAATTAATACGATAACTAGTGTTGCCCACACAACCCGTCTGAATGTCCAGTTATTCTGTTGTGGTGGTATGTTTAATTCCAAGTCGTCCCTATACTTTCAATTGCTAAATAATATTTAGCAAAAGGTAATCAATCTTTATTCTGATCTAGTTGAACCTGCAATTAATACTCATCCAGATCTCTTACTTCCCATTGGGTTCCGAAATCTCCTTCAAAACTTCAGCTGTTTTTTCTGGTTGATTGACCCGTACCGCCACATCTGCCTGGGCGATGATCCCCAGGATCTTGTTATTGTTGTCAACGATGGGAATGCGGCGTAATTGATATTCGGACATTGCTGCCAGAGCCTTCTGAATGTCATCGTCAACATGACAGGTCACTACTTTATGTGTCATTACCGCTTCGACTTTTGTGGATTTGGCATCACGGCCTTCTGCTACTATCTTCATAGCCAGGTCCCTATCGGTCACGATTCCGACCAACTTATGGGTCTGTTCATTTTCGATCACCGGTATCGAGCCAATGTTTGTTCGTTTCATCATCTCTGCGGCTTTAAAAACATTATCGGACGGTAAGCAGCAGACTGGGTTTTTCGTCATTACTTCTTCGCATTTTTTCATGAAATTCTCCTTTAATTGAAATGGTTTATACCAGGGGAAACCCAATTATCAATAGTTACATCACTAGACTTTGAATTTAGGGTTATCCAGAACAGTACTAATATGGGTAAAACTAAACGATCAGGTTTCCAATTGATCTCATTAAACCGAAGGCGAATAAATAATCCATTATTAGTTCACCTGGTTGATCGCTTAGTCGCCTGATCGTTTTTGATATTGCCAGTTGAATCTGCCTAATTCTTCAACTGGGTACAACTAGCTGCCAAATATTGAAAGAGTTAAATTACCTTCAATAGATTTAGTATGATCAGGATGACGGCGATTACGATCAGAACATGAACCCAGTTGCCTGTCCGTGGAAAGCTTGAACTGATGTTCCGGCCGAAAAAGCCGAGTGCCCACAAAACGATTAGAATTACTACGATAGTCCATAACATAAGGTTTCTCCTTTTGTTTTTGGTTCATTAATCTTTCTTTTGGATACCACCAGATTTTCACTGGGTGGTAGTTGACCTAACGGTCATTCCGAAAAAGATCCCATCCTAACACCAGGTTACAGACCTTGGCTGTAATCCGCTGAAAAATCAAAAATATTACTTTTTGGGTTTGAATCTCATATTTTTCTTTCCATTTGATCAAAGACCTCTTTTCATTCAATTTATTGGACAACTCGTCAAATAAGGTTCACACGCTATCTTAATAAAACCGGGTTGCTTTATTCATCGTCTGATAGTGCAAAGATTTTCATTAGTATTTTGATGAAGAATCCCCTGACCGAATTTAGGAATATTATGTGGATGGGAGGGCTGTAATGATCTTGTTTGTAGATATCTACTGGGATGTCCATTCTGTTTCCTATTCATCGATGCAGAAAATAATTCTTCGTGATAATCAAAATTCAGGTCCGATTCTTCTTCAAGGTCAAAAATACTTGCCCTTAGGCTCCTTAATTAATTCCTGGTTTATCGTCTGCGTCTGAAAAGGTTGACGATAGCCAGAAGGATGACCGATCCTAATAACGTGACCAGCATTGTTGGAACGGTGATTGCGTCATTGATCGTTCCAACTTTGAAAATTGGACTCAGGAAGTAGCCGGCCAGGAAAGCGCCAACAACTGCAACTACGATATTGATCAGCAGGTTGGAACGGTCGTGCATGATTTCTGTGGCCACCCAGCCGATTACTGCAGCAACGATTAGATATATAAGCAGGTTCATTTTTTATCTCCTTTGTAAAGTATTTCTTTTCACGGAATACCGTGTGTTTGTTTCGGTTACGTCTTTAATGTGTTTCTTCAATTATTTTTTGTCTCTACGGAAAATTGTTACAGCTCAACAAATAACAGATATTACTTCTTCGCAGAGCTGTGATATCCGCTTGATATTGGAACGTATATTCGTTTCTTTTCTGCCTGAACCATCCGACTGGCAAACCAACCGATGACAGCCCCGGCCGAGAGCCAAATAATGAAATTAAATAGGTTCATTAATAATCTCCTTTCGTATTGGTATACCTCCGGTTTTTAATAATTACCTGTAAAACCGGAGATATTTACCAATACAGCGGCTATAATGACCGCGGTATTTGTGGGTCAGTACGCTCAGTTACTGTTGTTTGGCTGGTGGCTCCATCGGGAGCTTGAGTTGTCGTACGCGTTTGGCTTACACCTAATGGTGCCTGTACTGGAGTATGTTCAGCGACCATCGTCTGGTTTACTGTCCTTGGTCCACGCGGGCGGTAGAAAACTACATATACTATCCGCTCAAGCGCCCAGAAAATCAGCGCATAAATGATCATTGCCAGGATGGTGGATATTTCCAAAACCATGCCATCAGCGGATGGCGCAGGGAACAACGATGCAAAAGGCGCCACGAATATTCCGCTGACTCCATAGAGGAGTGCGGCAAAGGCATTATTCGGGTTGACACCGATCAATTTGAAAACTACCCGCAATGCCAGCCCGGCCTCAAGCAGCACCAGCAGCAGCCAGATGATTTGTGTTGCTTTAAATGTTGCAAGACCGCATTTCTTTACCTTGTTCATGTTCTGTAGTTCTTACTTCTTTATAGTCTGTCATTTTGACCTCTTATTGATTTCATCTTCAGCCTGCTGTTGTGTATAACCATATTTCTCCTGTAGGAGGCCGGTTAATTTATCGAGATTACCTTCCACTTTTTCCAGATCATCGTCAGTTAATTTACCCCACCAAACTTTTGCCTGGCCGCGCATTTGTTTCCACTTTCCCTGAAAAATATTGTTGTTCATTTATTCTCCTTTAACTTCTCATTAGTTCGAGTTTTATATAGAATGCCGGGAGGGTTTAAGTAATATACCCAGGAAGAAACCTAAAGCCAGGCCAAGTGATATAACCACCCAGGGGTACTTTGCAACCCCTTCACTGAAACCTCCGGGAATTTTATTTACCATTTCCTGCGCTTTATCATTGTATTGGTTCATTCCCCGTTTAACGTCCTTGCTCACTGCTGCCGCAGCTCCCGCTACAGAATCCTTTACGTTTCCTGACATTCTTCCGAATTTTTCGCTGAATTGAGTGACACCATCTTCCGCCCAGGCAGTAAGGTCTTCCTTTGCCTTGCCTGTTACCTGGTTAATGTCTTCTTCAAATCTGCTCAATCGATTGGAAGAATCTCCTACAAGGGTGTTTATATCCCTGATAATTCTGTCGGCATCCTTGCGCACTTTATTATTTAGCTGTTTGTCGTTCATCTTTTCCTTTTCCTTCCAGGTTTTCACCACTAATAGGTTCGTTTTCAATTACGGAACGAAGCATCCAGGCCATTTGCTCATGTAAGCGGATCTTCTCCACCAACATATTAAATGTGCCTTCGTCTTCATATTCCTCTGTACATTTTCTTGCATCCTCTCGCAAGAATCGGATTACAGTTTCATGATCCGCCAACAGGTGCATAATATCTGGAATACTCCCGGGCTGTTCTTCAAGCCGGGTATGTTTCAAATATTCATCGAAGCTTCCAAGCGTAACACCACCCAACATGCGGGCGCGTTCTGCTATCTCATTACAACTATGGTTGAGCTGTTCGTATTGGGTTTCAAACAGATTATGCAGTTCCAAGAAATCGGGCCCGGTCATATTCCAATGAGCATTGCGCGTTTTTAATGTCAAGATGGTTTCGTCGGCAAGGGTTTTATGGAGGATTTCCACAACTGGGTCGCGAGCATCGCTACCCAAACCGATATTCGGTTGGATGAGGACCCGCAACTTTGGATTGTGGCCGTTGTTACGATTAAGATCCATGTAGCTTCCTTTCAGTAGATGGATTTTTCCTACAATACCATCCTATTCGAAAGGGGCTATCTATGTCCCTAATACAACCTAAAAAATATCTAAATAATTTTGGGGTTTGGCTAGAAAATTTTCTTCGAATGCATGTTGTAACCCATGCCGGGAACAGTCTCCAGCAGTTCGCTATAACCCCCCAGTTTTTTGCGCAATCGGCCTAGATAAGTATGTAAATAATGACTGGATCCACGATACTCCGGACCCCATACTTCAGTCAACAGCTCATCGTGGGTCACTATGGCATCCAGACGATGAGTCAATTCAGCGAGGATCGCGTATTCGGTGCGGGTGAGGTGCAGGTCTTCTTCACCAATGAAGACGCGGCGTGCTTCCAGATCAATTTTTAAATCTCCAATTTGTATTCTTGCATCTTCGGTTTTCGCTGTAACGTAAGAACGACGCAGGAATGCCCGTACCCTTGCCAGTAATTCTTCCTGTCCAAACGGTTTGGTCACATAATCATCCGCCCCGGCATCCAGTGCAGCTACTTTAAGATCCTCTTCCAATTTGGCACTCAAGATGATGATTGGGATATCCGATCGGGACCGGATCCATTTGCACACATCGACACCTGAGAGACCGGGAAGGATCAGGTCAAGCAGGACCAGATCCACTGAAACCTCTTGAAACAATGCTATCGCTTTGTGGCTATCCTCCGCTTCGGTGACCGTATACCCTCGTTTCATCAGGTTGACCTTCACCAATTTACGGATGCTGGGGTCATCTTCAATAATCAGTATATTTCCCATAATCTACTATCCTTCTTCCGCATTGACTGCCGCAGAATGTATGGGATCGAGCGGGATCGTAAAAGAGATGGTCGTGCCCGGAGTGGATTTCTTCTTTATCCAAATCCGGCCGCCATGGGCTTCAACCAATCCTTTACAAATAGCCAATCCCAATCCTGCGCCTTGTGATGAACCATACTCAGCAAATTGCCCTCGCCTAAATGCTTTAAACACTCTTTTATGTTCGTCAGATGGAATACCCGGTCCATGATCGCTGATATTGAGCTGGATAAAATCTCCACGAACACTGGCTGAGATATTTATTTCAGTCCCTTCAGGGGAGTAAGCGGCTGAATTCCGCACCAGATTGACAAGTACCTGTGCCATCCGTTTTGCATCAACGAAAACCGGGGGAAGATCCTCAGTTGACTGAATGGTAAGTGTCTGAGCGCTGGTCAAACTATGTAATTGCGGCAAGGCATCATTTACGATTTCCTGTAATGTATGGGATTCCTGCACAATAGGCAGCATTCCTGCTTCCAGGCGGGTGAGATCCAATAGATGATCAATAAGTTCCTGAAGCCGGTTGCCTTCCCGCAGAATGGTCTGGTAAAAATCAGCTTGCTCATCCGCCTCCCAGGCCACATCATCCGCTAATAATGTGGTCGTGAACCCGATGATGGAAGTTAATGGGGTCCGAAGTTCATGGGTGATCATTGCCAGAAATTCGGTTTTTATCTCGTTGGCACGTTCAGCCTCATGGCGTGATTCTTCCTCCACCTCCAGTAGTTGCAAGTTATAGAGGGTGATCGTTGCCTGGCTGACAAGCACTTTCAAATGGCGAAGTTCAATCGGTTCAAAATGGTGCTCTTGATCGTAAAAAAGTAACAGGCATCCGAGCCATTCTCCCGATGCAAACATCGGAAATATAACCAGGGTTTTAAATTGCCCTTCTATTAATAGTTTGCGTACACCCTGTGGTATCCGCGGATCAGATTGCGTCGTTGTGACAACAACCGTCCGGTTTGGTTGGAACATTTTCCATAAAGAGGGTTCTTCAAAAATGTTAGCTTCACCAGGCCAGGGTGCAAGGTGCTGGTAGGATTGCCAGGCTGCCGCCAGTTCCACACCCTTGAAAGGACCTGTTTTGGGATCTATAAAAAAGAGCAGAGCCGCCCGTTGGGCAGAACGCAGCTCCTGGGCAGACATTAATGTTTTTAGTACAGATTCAGGCTTTCTTGCCTGGCTCATCCTGCGGCTTAGCTCAAACTGTTCACGAGTGCGGTCCAGGGTTTTACGCAAAGTTTGTTCGACCAGCTTCTGGTCGGTGATATCCTGGGCAATGCAATATACGAGGTCAGATTCTCCAGCTTTGTTATTTATCAAGAAAGTTCGCGCAAAGATCCATCGTATGCTGCCGTTTGCCGTTTGTATCCGGTAAGCCTGGTTGATTGGCTTGTTTACATTAACCGGGTTGGCAGTCAGCACCTGTACCCGGTCTTCCTTGTGGACGCTTTCTATCAGGATGGATGGATCAGCGTAAAGGCTCTCTCTGGGATACCCCCATACTTTCTCAAATGTGGGACTGACATAAAGAATACGGCCAGATTGTATATCGCGCAGCCAAAAAACTTGCTCGATATTCTCTGTAATTTGCCTGAAATGGATCTCGTGATCCATCATGGTTTGCAGATCACGCTGGATGGAATCCAGATTATTATGCTGAAATATACTTTGTGAATTTAAAACGGAATCTTCAATGGCTTTTGGTTCTTCATCGATGTGGTTATCGGGACTCGGTATACGTGGCTTGTCAACCAGTTCTCCCACCCATTGACGCATCTGAGCCGCCACATTATTCTTTTCTTCCGGCTTGGCCTGGTTAAATGTTGTTTGGAAATCCCGAAAAAGGTTTTCTAATTCCATTTCCTTTTGTTTCATAAAACCTTTCCTGACTACCAGACAGAATCAAATATTTGAGTAAAAAAATTTCATCCTTAAAAACAAAAACCGATATATGTAAATTAAATACTTTATAACATATTCCGGTTTCCAAATAAAACAGTTGTTGAACGCGAGGTCATATCCAAATAACATTTTCCCGTGAGACACCAGTGTCTTTGTTCATTTGGAACACACATCGGTTGTTTATTCGACATATTTACCGCTTATCAATGGCATAAGATCATAGTACGACCAATCCCCTCTAGCTGCTTCCAACGACCGGGGAGTGTTCATCTACTCCTGTTGGGGGAGATTTTAAGTTTAATTAGGAAGTTGAAAGAAAGATACGCAATTTGCAAATCGAAACCCAAAACCGGTCTCGATATTTAGGATGGGTTTATCTTTTCACTACTTTGAAGAAATAACTGCCTGAATTTATACATCGGACAGCCAGTCCAACGTAAGATTATCATATTTAAAATGGGTATTTCTGGAATATATCATGAAACAAATCGAAGTTACGTTTGAAAATACCTAGGATCATAGGGTCAAAGTGTTCTGGCCGCGTACGCTCGTCTCCTTTGGTTATAATTTCCATTGTTTTTATATGGTCAAATGCAGGTTTATAAGGCCTCTTGCTACGAAGTGCATCGTAAACATCGCAAATATTCATGATACACGCTTCAATTGGTATTTCTCCTCCCTTTTTTCCATTTGGATAACCGCTGCCATCCCAGCGTTCATGGTGATCAAGAGCAATCTCAGCAGCTATCTGGAGATAAGGGGACTTACTATTCCCGAGGATCTTCGCACCCATCCGGGAATGACCCTTCATAATCTCCCACTCATCCGATGTTAATCCGCTCGACTTGAATAAGATGCTGTCGGGGATGCCTATTTTGCCTATGTCGTGCATCGGACTCGCTAAAAAGATCCTTTCAACAAACACATTGTCCATGCCGATGATTTTTGAAAACTCCCTGCAGTAATAACTGATGCGTTTCACATGTGCTCCCATTTCATCATCCTTGCGTTCTGCTGCACGCACAAGGGTATAAATGGTTTCCAGGTAGCTGTCATGCAGTTCAGTTGTCCGTTCATGAACTTTTTGTTCCAACTCATCATTGTAACTTTGCAGCTTCTTGTGCAATAGTCGTACTTCGATCATGTTGCGGACCCGGGCTACAACCTCAGTCAGCTCAAAAGGTTTACTGATGAAATCCTTCGCTCCTGCCTGTAGGGAATGCAGTTTATGACTCGGTTGAGCAGTAACTACAAGTACCGGGAGGTAGCCGTCAGGCTCAATTTCTTTGAGACCCTCCATCACCTCGAATCCATCCATTCCGGGCATTTGCAGGTCCAGGAGGATCAAGTCATAACGGTTTTCACGGTGAAGAGAGCAAACTTCACTGGAATCCTTTGTCGACATGAGGGAAATGTAACCCGCACCTCGCAGAATCCTTTCCAGTAACAGAATATTGGTCTCCTGGTCATCAACAATTAAGATTTTACCTTGGTAGATTTCTGAAGCAGTTAACATAAAAATCTCATGATCTTACTTTTCAATTTCCAACTTCCTTTCGGCGTATTCCAAAGCTACATCTAAAGCCTCCATAAAATCCTTTACCTTGATCGGCTTGGTAATATAGCGGAAAAATCCTGCCGATAAACCCTTCTTGATGTCTCGCGGCATGGCATTGGCACTGACAGCAATTACCGGGATTTGCGTTGTAGCTATGTTAGAGTGCAAAAATTCTAGTGCGTCAAAACCATTAATGTCCGGCAGGTTGATATCCATAAGGATCACATCCGGTTGTGATTCACACGCAATGTCAATTCCGGTTATCCCGTTCATCGCCGTCAGCAGGTGAATATCAGGTCGGCGGGCGATGATTTGCTCGACCAGTTTTAAATTCGCTGGATTATCCTCGATATAGAGCAGTGTGTGCAATCGATCCTGCTGGTTTATATGTGGTCTGGCAAATACCTCTGCTTCGTTCAGGTCCAAGGAAGGGTGCGGCTCAACAACCGATATAAGGTTAAACCAGAAGACGCTTCCAACACCAACTGTACTCTTTACACCAATTGAACCGCCCATCATTTCAACCAGGCGTTTGGCCACCACCAGGCCTATGCCGGTTCCTTCCACGCCACCAGCTTCCTGTCCAAGGCGGTTGAATGCCTGGAATAGCTGTGCCATCTGCTTCGTATTTAACCCAATCCCGGTGTCCTTGATGCTTACCCGAATAAACCCCGGTGTTTTATCATCGCAGTTGACCTCTACCTTTCCTCCTTTGGTGTTGTATTTGATCGCATTGGAAAGCAGGTTGAGAATAACTTGCTTGAGACGCGTGCGGTCTGCTCGAACAAAATATTGGATACTGTCCTTCGGAAAAGTCAGCTTGATATCATTCTGCTGAGCCTGCATTTCGATCATCCCCTGGCATTCGGTCATGACTTCAGCAAGGGAAACAGGTTCAGGCGAGAGGGTGAAATGCCCGGCTTCGATCTTCGCGAGATCGAGAATCTCATCGATCAGCTTCAAAAGATGCCAGCCTGCTTGTAAGATCTGGGAGATACTTTCGATCTGGATAGGTGATGGTGGAGGGGTATCAGACTCCATTAATTGGGCGAATCCTAAGATTGCATTCAGCGGGCTGCGCAGTTCATGGCTCATACTGGAAAGGAATTCTGATTTTGCAAGGTTGGCTTTATCTGCCACCACCCTGGCTTTTTCCAGATCGACATTCTTTTCCTGCAATACCTGGAATAAAAGATTACGCTCAGTGATATCACGCGCTGCTGCGACCACTCCCTGCAGTTTCCTATCCCGGTCATAGAAAGTAGTTGCATTATAAGAAACTGCCGTTCTCCTGCCATCCCGCGAGATCGCGGTGAGTTCGTAGTTTGAGACCCTTTTCTCGCCTAGAATAAGTTTGATCCCCGCTTCAGCTCGATCCTGGTCGGTAAAAAAGCCTTTGAAAGGAGAGCCTATCAATTCGTCACGAGTGCAGCCGGTAAGTAATTCCATCTGTTTGTTGACATCAGTGACAATACCGCCCGGATCTGTGGTTACTATTGCATCTATATTTGATTCTAAAAGAGAGCGAGTGTAGAACTGCTGGTCACGCAATCGCTGACTGAGCTGTAGCTGATCTACCTCGATCTGTTTACGTGCAGTGTTATCCGTACCGATCAACAGATAGCCGATGATTGCATTATGTTCGTCACGTAGAGCTGTAACCGACACTACAGCCGGAAGGCGATTTCCGTTCTTGTGAATATAGGTCAATTCATAGATATCCTCGATCCCGCGTGATGCTTTGAACACCAATGCCTCAAAACCCGGTTGGATCTGAGTTTCGAGCTCAGCGCTCAACGCTTTGGCACGTGTGATTAATTCCTGCGGATCAGATATGTCAGCCGGGGTGATCTTGTTCATCACCTCAGTGGCTGAGTATCCTAACATGCGTTCAGCACCTACATTAAAGATCTGAATGACACCTTTGGCATCTGTGGCAATACTCGAAAAATTGGCGCTATTGAATATCGCACTCTGCAGTGCTCCTGCTTTACGCAATGCCTCTTCCGCCTGTTTACGGGCAGTGTTATCTGTACCTATCAACAGGTAACCGATGATTGTATTTTGTTCGTCACGCAGTGCAGTGACCGACACGACAGCCGGGAAGCGGCTGCCATCCTCGCGGATGTAGGTCAATTCGTAGATGTCCTCGATCCCGCGTGAGGCTCTGAAGCTTAATGCCTCAAATCCAGGGGTGATCTTTGTGGAATATTCATTACTCAACACCTTGGCCCGTGCAATCACTTCCTGTGGATCGGAAATATCTGCCGGGGTGATCCTGTTTATCACTTCTTTAGCTGAGTATCCCAACATACGTTCTGCACCGACGTTGAAGATCTGGATAACTCCTTTGGCATCAGTGGCAATGCTTGAGAAATTAGCACTGTTGAAGATCGCACTCTGAAGGGCTCCAGCTTTTCGCAATGCCTCTTCCGCTTGTTTTCGTGCAGTATTATCTGTACCGATCAATAAGTAGCCTATGATTACGTTTTGTTCATCACGCAGCGCTGTGACCGAAACGACTGCCGGAAGGCGACTGCCATTCTTGCGAATGTAGGTCAATTCATAAATGTCCTCAATCCCGCGTGATGCTCTAAACACCAGTGTCTCAAATCCTGGATTGATCTGTGTGGAATATTCCTTACTCAAAAAACTCGCTCGTGCGATCACTTCCTGTGGATCAGATATATCAGCCGGTGTGATCTTGTTCATCACTTCATTGGCAGAGTATCCCAACATGCGTTCTGCACCCACGTTGAAGATCTGGATGACACCTTTTTCATCAGTGGCAATGCTGGAAAAATAAGCGCTGTTGAATATTGCACTCTGTAAGGCACCTGTTTTCCCCAGTACCTTCTGGTGAAGGACCTCCTTTATTGCTGTCACCGTACCAACATCTTTGTTATGAATGGCGGGGTCGGGATTTTCGTTGTTCATATCAAGCTCTCTTTTTTCCAATATTGCATTGTTGGCGTTCCCAGCCAAATTACCGGGATTATTGTTGCGTATGTTGTCTCTTTCATTGTATTAACATCCTAATCGAAACGAGTTAAAGGTGTCCCAATTAATGTCTGCATAAAAACAATTAATTTGTTCTGGTAAACAGGCTTCCAAAGTTTCTCCTGGAATAATGAATTAGGACAAATGGTGGATTATGTAGCGAACCTTATCCTTCTTCAAGCGGTTCATCATTGATAACCTTCTTAGATTCCAGATTTGCGCTGCTTTTTGCATTCTGTTTGGCATTGGAGACAATATTCGTGAAATAAGAGCTCTTGAATATTGCACTCTGGAGGAAAATGATTTTGACCAAAGCCAGCCGGCGCTGGAGGTCTGCGAAGAATCTTTCTTTACCATCATCGAGATCACGAACATCATATTCATTTAACTCTGTATTCATGTCGACCTCAACCATTCATCTAATTTCTGTGGCATTTCATGTATTTAAAAACGACAAAATGGTCCAAACATGAGTCTGGACTACACATACAATTTCATAATAGAAGAAAGGCAATAATATTGTTCCTAATAAAACCTAAAAAATACCTGTAAATTATTGTTCCACGTCTGCATATATACAGAGCTAAAACTGCCTGTAAGAATGAAATGATACAAATAGAGTTTTATTCTCGATAATCCAGGAGGGTTAAGTTACTATTTTTAGCTATCATTACCCGGCCATGGCCGGCATGTTTAGCCTGGTAGAGTGCGTCATCAGCGGCCTTCAAGATACCCTCACTCGATGAACCATCTGCTGGGAAAATAGCAACCCCAAGTGAGAGAGTAATGCCTGTCAGCGATTCTTCTTCAAAATGAAGGTGGAATTGTTTGGCATATTCGCATATGAATTCAGCCCGTTCGATTATCACCTCACAAGAAGCGTCAGGAAGGATAATAATAAATTCATCACCACCATACCGTGACGGAATATCTTCTTTGCGTACATACCTGATGAGCATTTTCCCTAATTCCCTCAGGACCGCATCACCCGCAGCATGACCGTGAGAGTCATTGAAATGTTTAAAATCATCTACATCCAGCATAATAATTCCCAACGAGAGGTGTTTACGCTCAGCTCGATGCAGTTCTCGCTCAAGGGTTTCTTCCATATAACGCCGGTTGAATAGGCCGGTCAGTTGATCCCGGATGGATAATTCCCTCAGGAGCGCTTCACTTTTTATAAGTGCATCCTGTTCTTGTTTTCGATCGGTAATGTTCCTGATATTGCATTGAATGACTTTTTCTTCATCCACCAGGTATACATTGCTTACGAATTCAACCTGGATCAAACCGCCATCTTTAGCCTTTAACGGCAGATCTTTGTACCGGATGTATTCTTCCTTTTGTAAAACCTGGAATGCTTCCATACTGGCATTGATATCTTTAAAAGCACCCACATCCCAAAGTTTTCTTTTAATAAACTCTTCACGGGAATATCCGAGCATTTTTATCAGGTACGGGTTGACATCTTCTATCATGCCAGTCTTCGCATCCAGAATAAGTATCCCATCCTGAGCGGCTTCAAACAGTCGGCGGTACCGGATCTCGGATTCTTCCATCGATAATTTAATTGCAGGTTCTACATCGTATGCCGTATAATTGATCATATAGATGCTGCCTTTATCCTGTGTGTTACGATTTTGAACTGACAGAATTCCAAATCAAAAAACATTTTTCAAATCAATAATAAATTTCAATTGCATTTATTGGCATTATTAGTTTACCTTTTGACCATCTATCATCTTAATAAAACTTCCAACAACCTGCGGATCGAAATGCGTTCCAGATGATGCGAGGATATGTTCACGTACTTTTCCTCCAGTCCACGCAGAACGATAAGGTCGATCGGAACTCAATGCGTCCCATACATCAATTACAGTAAAAATCCGTGCCAGCAGGGGAATCTGAGATCCCCGTAATCCATCCGGATACCCGGTTCCGTCCCATTTTTCATGATGGCAGTGCGGAATATCCAGCGCTAACCGAAGGTAACGGATGGGTGAGAGCATATCGTAAGCTAACGTCGGATGCATTTTCATTAACACCCATTCTTCCATCGTCAATGGACCGGGTTTGAGTAAAATACTGTCTGGTATTCCCATTTTACCGATATCGTGCAATAACGCTCCCCAACGGATTTGTACCAGGTCCAGGTCATTAAACCCGAAGGATTGGGCAAGTTTAACTGTAATATCAGCTACGCGTTGCGTATGACCTTCGGTTTCTTTATCGCGTAAATTTAACGCGTGGGACCAGCCTTCGATCGTCGCGTTATATGCCAGGGAGAGTTCTGAATTGGACCGCTGTAAACTCTCAAAAAGCGTTGAATTCTCCAATGCAATTGCAGCCTGCCCGGCAAGTGTATTAAGGAAGTCGAACCATTCTGAATCAGGTTCAAGAGCGTCCCGGTTAAAAACTTCGAGTACACCTTTGACCAGCCCTTTGGAAATTAAAGGAACACCAAAATAACAGATAAATCCTTCACCTTTTAATAATTCGGATATAAATCTGCTGTCTGGTTTATCATTTAAGTTTGGAATTTGTACCAGTCGGCGCTCCAGAGCAGCACGGCCGGCATAGCTATCACCTAAACTGACTAGTGTGTTTTTAATGGCATTGGTACGGAATCCTCGCCCGGCTTTATGTTCCAGCACTTGAGATGAGTTAATGACCAGTATATCAGCGGCATCCACACCAAGCTCAATGGTTACATGTGTTAATATTTCTGAAAGACTAAATCTTAGGTCGAAATTTGAAGCGATAACCTGGTCGATCGTACTTAAGGCTGTGAGTCTTTCAAGCTGTTGTTGGATTTGCTTCTCGGAACGCTTACGTTTTGTGATATCACGTCCAATTCCCTGAAAACCGACCACCTCTTTATCACCATAACGGGGGGCTGGCAACAGTTCCACAAAGTGTGTCTTTCCATCTTTTCCCAACACCGAATACTCTGCCGCCCCTTCAAAAACTTCCCCGGTAAGGATCATAGTCAGCCTTTTCTTATATTGGTCCAGATCCTCTTCCTGTATAATGTCCCAAATATTCATACTAAGGAGCTCATCTTCCTTGAATCCGAGTTCCGTGCACATTGCCTGATTTACTATTAGTATTTTCCCCGTCTTCTCAACAATAAAGATACCTTCCGAGCTTTGATTGACCAGATCATGGTATTTCTTCTCATTTTCTTGTAGTACTCCGATTATCTCCATGCGCTCTGTGATATCACGGATATTGCATTGGATCACCTTCTCTTTACCTTCAAGGTAAACATTGCTGACAAACTCCACCTGGATCAACTTTCCACTTTTTGTCTTGAGAGGCAGGTCTTCATAGCGGATGTATTCATTGGCCTGAAGCACTTCAAATGCAACTTTACTGGCTTCAATATCTGTGAAAGCGCCTACCTCCCAGAGCTTTTTTTTCACAAATTCCCCGCGTGAATATCCCACCATATCGATCAGGAATGGATTGACATCTGTAATAGCTCCAGTCTCTGCATCCAGAATTAATATTCCATCCTGGGCTGCCTCAAACAGTCGGCGGTAACGTAGCTCTGAATCTGTCAAAGATAATTCTTTTTTCTCCCCCAACCATTCTCCGGTGTTTTGCGGTAAAAAGTCGGTCTTCGTTTCCATAAAAACACTTCACCTTTCCCGGAAAAACAGCTTTTCTCGTGTATCATTCAATTCCTCATCTCAGTGAACAAATATTCTCCGGTATCTTATCTTATAATGAACACTCCCCGGCAGCATCCATCAGCCGGGGAGTTCTTGTATCGTCCATTTGGGGGAGAAGTATATTAATTGAGAAGCTGCATGAATACATCCACCACTTGAGGATCAAAATGAGTCCCCGAAGAACTGGTGATAAATTCACGCACTTTATCCTTTGGCCATGCAGCTCGGTAAGGGCGATCCGAGCTTAATGCATCCCACACATCAACTACCGCAAATATTCGAGCAGCCTTTGGTATATGAATACCCACCAGCCCTTGAGGGTAACCGCTGCCATCCCATTTTTCATGATGGTAATATGGAATCTCCAGAGCAGACCTTAGATAATGAATAGGGTAGAGCATTTCATAGGCAAAGGTTGGGTGCTTCTTCATGATTATCCACTCTTCATCAGTCAGTGGACCCGGTTTGAGAAGAATCTTATCTGGAACACCCATTTTACCAATATCGTGAAGCAATGCTCCCCAGCGTATCTGGATTATTTCAGCGTCGCTCAAACCAAAGGCACGTGATAGTTTGACCGTCTCCTCAGTGACTCGTTGCGTATGTCCTTCAGTTTCCTTATCCCGCAGATCGAGTGCCCGTGACCAACCCTCTATCGTTGCATCATATGCCATGGTAAGGTCCAGGTTGGAACTATTTAGGTTTTCAAATAACGTAAAACTCTCAACTGCTATCGCAACCTGACCAGCCAGAGTATTAAGGAAATCCAACCATTCTTCATCTGGTTCCATTAAGGTGCGGTGGAATATTTCCAATACACCTTTGATCTGCCCTTTGGCAATTAAAGGCACACCAAAATAACAAAGGAAATCGTCGTTCTTTATGATATCTTCCAATAATTTGGAGTCTGGATTGGTTTGTATATTCGGGATATGGATAATTCTGCGCTCCAGTGCTGCTCGACCGGCATAACTCTTACCCAGGCTAATTGAGGTTTTTTTAACAGATATGGACCGAAAACCACGCTCTACACCAAATTCCAGTAGATGCGTCTCAGAGTTATATAATAAAATGTCTGCAGCATCAACATTAAGTTCCCTCGTTATATGAATGAGAATTTCTGATAGGCTGGTATTTAAATCGAAATTTGTTGTGATGATTCTATCAATTGAACTCAGGGATGTTAGATGATCCAGCTGCCTTTGTATCTTTACCTCACTTTGTTTTCGTCCTGTGATATCGTGATAATTAAAGACAATTGCATTTACACCCGATTCGGTGAGCAAATTTGTACCAACCGCATCCAACCATAACCAGGAACCACTCTTGTGGCGAACACGGAAAGTACTCGTGACACGCAGGCTGGCCATTCCGAGAAGGTTCTGAAAAAGCTCCTTTACTTTATTTAAATCATCAGGATGAACGATCATGAATATATTCTTACCGATCAAATCTTCAGGACCATAACCCAGCATTCTTGGGCCAGCCGGACTATCATAGATGATAGTTCCATTGGCATCCAGCATTGTAATGGCGTCTGCATTATTTTCGACCAAGGCGCGGAAACGTTTCCCACTTTCTTGCAGATCCAACTGTGCTTTCTTACGTTCAGTTATGTTCCGCGCAATTCCTTGAAATCCAATGATTTCTTTCCCCTGAAAATATGGTGCAGAGGTAATATCTACATAATGTGTCTCTCCATCCTTGCCACGCATCTCGTACTCAGCAGCATCCTTCAATTCCTTACCTTTTAAAATCTTCTTTAATCGTCTCTTATATTGAGCTAAATAACCTTTCAGGAGAATATCCCAAATGTTCATGGTAAGGAGATCAATTTCACTGTAACCAAGTCCCTGGCATATCGCTTGATTGACAGCTATAAATTTCCCCGACAGCTCAATGATGAAAATACCATCCGGACTTTGGTTGACAAGGTCAAAATACTTCCTCTCGATGTTGTGGAGCGCTGTTTCAGCTTTTTTGCGTGCAGTAATATCACGAATGTTGCACTGGATCACTTTTTCGTCGTTAACCATATAGACGTTGCTGACAAATTCGACCTGGAACATTTTTCCGCTTTTGGATTTTAACGGCAGGTCATCGTATCGAATGTACTCATTTTTCTGTAAAGCCTCAAACGCGTCCTGACTGGCTTCAATATCTTTAAATGCACCCACTTCCCATAGTTTTTTCCCGATGAATTCATCCAGTGAATACCCCAACATTTTTATCAAAAAAGGGTTAACATCGGTTATCGCACCTGAAAAAGCATCCAATATTAAAATCCCATCCTGGGCTGCTTCAAACAGGCGGCGGTAGCGAACTTCAGATTCTTTCAGCGAAAGTTTAAATATTGTTTCCATAATTTTGCTTCAACTTTTACGGCACCTTACGATCATGCTGCTGCTAAGACATATGCATGCGAATATGCATTCTGATAATTTATCCTATAACAAATACTCCCCAACCACATCAATCAGTGGGGGAGTATACTTCTAGTCCACTTGGGGGAGATTCAGAATGTCAGACTACAATATGGTTGCGTAAGGCAAGAGTAACAGCTTCTGTTCGGCTGGTTACACCCAGCTTAGATAATATGTTGCTCACATGGGATTTAATAGTGGATGGACTCACATGCAGCTTTCCTGCGATCTGGGTATTGTTCAACCCCTCGATCATCAGGGCTAAAACATTCCTTTCTCGCTCTGTCAGGTCCAAACCAGGCGGGGGTGGTTGATGGGCTTCCTGAACTAGAACCTCTGCTGCTTCTGGAGAAAGTGTTGCCCGGCCGGACTGCGCAGCTCGTATTGCTTTTGCAAGCTCATCAGCAGAAACATCCTTAAGCAAATAACCTATAGCACCTGCTTTTAAAGCGTTTTTGATGAGGTCACCCTCTTTATAACTTGTTAAAGCTATAACTTGAACTTGTGGAAATTGTTTCCTAATAGCATGAGTCGCTGTCGCTCCATCCATCGCAGGTAAGACCATATCCATGAGGATCACATCCGGCAATACCTCGTCACAAAGCTTGATGGCTGCTTCACCACTATCAGCCTCCCCTGCCAGTTCCAGATCATCAAAAGCCTTTAAGAAAGTACTCAAGCCGCGCCGTACCATTGTGTAATCGTCTACAATCATGACACGTATGGGTTTTGAAGTGGAATTCATCATTGATCCTCTTTTGTTGGTGTAATAGCCCATTGGATGACAACTGTTGTACCTTTACCTGGTTGGCTGGTGATTAACAATTCTACTCCTGCTGCTTTTGCCCTTTCGTGCATTATATTTAATCCATAGTGGCCGGAGATGATTTGTCCAGTGTTAAAACCCTTACCATCATCATGGATGCTCAATTCAAATAATGCACCTTCTTGTTTTAAGTTTATTTCCACATGGTTGGCTTTTGCATGTTTGGCAACATTAAATAATGCTTCCTGGCAGATCCGATAAAAGGCAACTTGAACTTCTGCAGGAAGAATCACATTTTCTAAAACGTTTACTACGACATCTGTATTTGTGCGTCCTGAGTGGGCATTTCCCAGTAAACGGATCAAATCACCCAGGTCCGCATCTGTCAGGGTTGAAGGCCGCAATTCAGCCAGAAGTGCGCGCATCTCCGCTTGAGCGCCGCGGGTTAAACGGCGCAAGTCTTCCAATGATCGCCGAGCCTCGTCCTGATCTCGTTCCCACAAGCGCGGGAGGACTTCCGCAATCAGACCAGCTGAGAAGAGTGATTGGTTGATGGCATCATGCAGGTTACGCGCTAAACGCTGCCTTTCTTCTAATACCGCAAGTGCTTGTGCGTTGCCATATAGTTCCGCATTGATCATGGTGACCGCGGCCTGATTGGCTACACTGAGAGCCAGGTCTGCATGGTGAGCTGTATAATAATTCTTTCTGGTCTCTGCGATACCAATTCCCCCAACAATTCTGCCTTTTACTGCAAGCGGAACCCACATCCAGGACTGCATTCCTTCCAATAATACTGCAGCGTTACCCACCAATAGAGAACGAAGAAATTGCGCCTGCGGGTTGTCACTCCACAGGTTGGCGATCCGGATCGGTTTATGCTCATTGAACAGTGTGGTTAATATTTCCGGACCCTGGATATGGATGTGGATGGGTTTGGATTGTTCCAGAAAAGAAGTCCCACGCATAGCCAGGGTGACGATCGTAGAGTCTTGCAGCGCGAATAATCCTCCATGGTTGTACTCAATGATCTCGTGCAATTGGTCAAGGATGAGACCGGGCTGCAGTTCCAACGTGGACGCAAGCGTATGAGAGATCTTAAGCAGCGTAGTTTGTTCTATTGTCCTCGTTTCCACATGCTCACGAAGTAATTGTTCTTCTTGAATCCTGAAAGTGATGTCGTGGATGACACAAACCAGGCATGGTCGATTCTGGTATGTTAAAGCCGTGCCGTGCCATTCAGCATACAAAATTGAACCATTCTTGCATTTATGTTTTGCCTGAATATCAAATAATCCATCAGATTGAAATGTCTGAAAGTTTTTATTGAAAATCTTCTGGTAATCCGGATGAATGATTAATAAAATAGGTTGCCCAATAAATTCATTTTGTGGATACCCATGCATATTGCTGGCCGCTGAGTTTGCCTTTACAATATTACCTGTTTCCAGATCACAAATGATTAGTCCATCAGGAATAGAATCGAAAATGTTTCGATATGTATTTTCATTTTCAACATTCTTTGAATCCAACGAGGTCTGTCCCATACTGTTATCTGCTGCTTATTTCTACCTCTTGTAAACGTTGGATTTCTGCCAGTACATCTTCCGGCTTTGTCTCCATCTCAAGGTCTGCCAGTTCACTATTTTCGTGATCAACAATACCCAGCTTGTCCTGTATGGCATCGAGCATCTGAAGCACCCGGGTTAGTTCGTGTTCAGTTAGTAATCCAATGTGGAGATCCAGATCAGCGCGTCGTTCTGACTCCTGGGCCTGGCGATTCTGGCTGATGAGCACAAATGTTGATAGGAAGATGGCTTCCAATGAAACGATCATGGTCAGGAGTCCATAGGGGAATGGATCAAAAGCCCGTAAACCAAACCACCCGGTATTAAGCAGGATCCATACAACAAACCAGACGATATGGACATACGCAAAGATCATCCTGCCGGAAAATGAGGTGATACTATCGGCAATGCGGTCTTGAAGATTGCGCTCATGTTCGGCTTTTGTACGCAGGTGAATGATGGTCCGAATATTTTTCTCGATCACCTTACTTAACGCCGGATTGTCTTTATCTATTCCTTATTATCTTTCCGGTTTTGTTTCATCATCTGCATTTGATCAGCTTTCCTTCATTTTCCTATCTCAAATTCATCTATTCCTGATATATATAAATTTTACATCAAGAAATTAATAAATTTCATCGACTTATTAGGATTTTATACTTCCATATTGGTTCTTCAAGTGAACATGCAGGATTTCATGGATAACAATACCTCACTGTATATTATTCCAATCTCAACAACAGTAGGATTTCTCTACAATTTTGTCGTTCTTATGACAATCTGAGAGGTTAATGAATACTATTCAAGGTCGGTAGTATCTAGCTCCTCCTGTTGGGGGAAGAAACAATATTTATATTTAAGAATTTTGGAGTATTAATGAGAGGAAATTCGAAGAAAGTTCCATCGAACGGTAAGGAAATTCAATTTACTTTAATTTTATTTTTTGCTTGTTTCTGCTGGTACATCAATTCATCTGCCCGGGCGATCAATTCACTCACTTTACATGGGAGCCTCAGGATCATAGCAAACAATTCCCAGGCTGAGGGATAGATTAAATGCCATATCTCCTTGGTGGTTGCGTACCTCAAAAGCAGACTGAATACGATCTGCCAGGATTTTCTCGCCTTCCTGAGCGGCATCCAATGCCAGAGCTACAAATTCATCCCCGCCTATGCGGGCAATAATATCCGCTTCACGAAAGATTTTTTTCAAGATGATGGATACTTCCTTCAAAGCGAGATCTCCCTGGGCGTGTCCCTGGGTATCATTGATCGTCTTCAGCTTGTCCACATCTCCGAAGAATAACAGCATGTTTCTCTTTTTTCGATGTGCCAATTTCACTTCTTGTTCTGCCAGAACCATGAAGCCCCGTCGGTTATACAACCCGGTCAGTTCATCGGTCAATGACAGACTGAGGATCTCATCCTCCAAACGCTTACGTTCGATCACCTGGGACACCTGAGCAGAAACGAATTCCAAAAGCTCCATGTCCTTCTGCTGGAAATGGATCCCCTCAGTATAACTTTGCACAGCCATGACCCCAATTATGCGACCATCTGTTTTCAACGGCACTCCCAGCCAATCTACAGCTGGTGTCCCCACCGCCTCAATTTCGCCTTCTTGAACGAGCTGGTCATAGATCTCCCGTGTGGCCAATATTGAACGCCCATTACGAATCACATAACCGGTCAGACCCTGGATTTGTATCGGTGCGAGTGGTTTTTCATCGTACTGATCAATATAATAGGGGAAGCTGATCAATTCTTTGGCCGGGTCGTACAATGCGATATAGAAATTCTTTGCTGGTAAAAATTCACCAAGAATGGAGTGGATGGATTGGTAGAGGGCATCGATCCCACCGCTGGTCATTGTGGCTTGTGTGATCCTGTAGATCACATTCTGGAGTAATTCATTATTCTTGCGTTCACTGATATCGCTGATAATACCCACTGCATACCATTCGCCATCCATTTGGAAAGAAGATAACGAAAGTTGAACAGGAATTTCAGTGCCGTCTTTTCTAATGGCTCCCACTTCATGCGTCTTCCCAATCGCGGACCCCTGCCCGGTCTTAACAAAAGCTGGAAATGCAGCTTGATGCGCTTCATGATAGCGTTGGGGGACGATCCAATCATGCAGGTTTTGACCCATGGCTTCAGTTTTTGAATATCCAAATATAGACTCGGCAGCCGTGTTCCAGTAGGAAATCCTTCCTTTTGGATCCAACATGAGAATCGCATCATGGGCTGAATCAGCAATAGCGCTCATTTTTGCTTCATTTTCCAACAATGCCTTCGATGCCTGTGAACGTTCGGTAATATCGCGAAATGACCATACTCTACCTCGAACTTCATGTCCTTGCATTAATGGACGTGATAACCGTTCAAATACTCTTCCGTCTTTGAAATAAAGTGTATCGAAACTTTCTTCAATTGACTTGGATAGTTCCTGGATCTTTTTAAGAAAGGCTTCAGGGTCGCATAACTGATCAATAGACGTACTGAAGAAATATTTCGTCATCCTTGCTTGTCATTATTGCCTGCGGGATATGCCATATTTCCGCAAATCGTTCATTCGAATAAAGAACTTCATTTTCAGTCCCGACAGCCAAAATTCCATCCGCAGTTGAATTAAGGATCGTCTGTAAAGATGACTCGCTTTTCAACAGCGCATCTTCCACTCGTTTGCGCTCAGTGATGTCACGACCAACACCTACCAAACCTACAACTTTTCCCTGGCCATCGCGTAATGGCACCTTGGAAGATAATCTCCAGACCTCATTTCCCTGGGAATCAAGCCCGGGTTCTTCAAAATTTATGGTTGGCGTTCCAGATTCAATGATAGCTTTGTCTACAGCCCAGTAACCCTGTGCCAGATCGGGTGGATAAAGATCAAAGTCTGATTTACCGACGACATCTTCCATCTTTTTTCCACCAGATGCTTGCCAGTCTGCAAGGTTTGTTATTAGTTTCCGCCCTTGAGTATCCTTCACGTAGATAAGGTCGGGCAAATTATCAATCAGTGTCCGCAGAAGAATTTGTTCCTCTTCCAATTTCTTTATAACTTGACTGATTTTTCTCCGCAATTGACTCAATTCCACATGAGTCTGCACACGTGCCCGCAATTCTTCGGGTTCGAATGGCTTTGAGATGAAATCTACTGCTCCAAGTTTCAAACCTTCCAACCGCTGTTCCACATCTGCAAACGCACTAAGGAAAATTACCGGGATGCTTTGGCTAACCGGTTGTGTTTTAAGCCTTCGTAAGACTTCCAAACCATCCAAACCCGGCGTGTTTATATCGAGCAAGATCAAGTCTGGTGAATTAGATTCAACTAATTCGACGAGGAGGTCGCCGCTATCAGCAATAAGGACTTCATACCCTTCTGCTTTCAATAGGTCGGTCAGTAATTCTAAATTTGCATGGGTGTCATCGTCGACTACCAGTATCCTGCCTTTGTCGCCCATATATCTCCTCATTAACAGGCTGCAATGCAATCATGAAGTTTATAGTATAGGTTTCTAAGCACATACAGTCTGTTTGGTTCAATGCTATCAAATCTGGAAGTGAGATATTTCATTATATCCAATTTCCTAGAAAATACTTTCGCCTTGGGAGAAGGCGATTATCTATCGTGGAAGTTTCAGGAATACTTCAACGATCTGTGGATCAAAATGTCTTCCCGATAA
The DNA here is from genome assembly GCA_963827895.1 of uncultured Chloroflexia bacterium. Taxonomy (GTDB): domain Bacteria; phylum Chloroflexota; class Anaerolineae; order Anaerolineales; family Anaerolineaceae; genus PNON01. The sequence goes on from CAWHCY010000006.1 coordinate 139,770, forward strand.
TGTCTGGATATGCTCGTACACCTTTTCGTCCGGCCAGGCAGACCGGTATGGACGGTCTGATCGTAATGCGTCCCATACATCCACTACAGCAAAGATCCGGGCAGACAGTGGAATTTGTTTTCCTTTCAGTCCTTGTGGATAACCGGTACCATCCCATTTTTCGTGATGGCTAGTATGGAATATCCAGCGCACGCCTCAGATAGTTTATGGGAGAAAGCATCTCGTATGCAAAAGTCGGATGCTTCCTCATCACTACCCATTCTTCGTCTGTCAAAGGACCGGTTTCAGTAGAATTCCGTCTGGTACTCCAATTTTACCGATGTCGTGCAGGAGTGTTCCCCAACGGACTTGCAATCAGTTCCTCATCATTAACCCAAAAGCACGTGGCAAGTTTCAAGGTAAGATCCGTGACCCTCTAAGTGTGTCCTTCGGTCTCTTTGTCCCTTAGAGTCCATGGCATGGGACCAGCCCTCGATCGTGGCATCGTAAGCCAGGGTCAGTTCCTGGTAAGTACGCTGCTGGCTTTCATAGAGTGAAGCATTCTCAATCGCTATCGCAGCCTGCCCGGCCAATGAATTCAGGAATTCGAACCACTCGGCGTCTGGTTCAAGGGGTTCTCTATGAAACACTTCCAATACGCCTCTAACCTTTCCTTTATTGATTAAGGGTACGCCGAAATAACAGGCGAAGTCATCTTCTGCTGCAATGGTTGCTAATAAATCGGTATCTGTCTCGGTTTTTAAATTCGGAATATGAACCAGTTTACGTTCCAGTGCAGCTCGTCCAGCATAGCTTTCCCCCAGTCGTAAATGGGTTCTTTTGACTGATTTTGAGGTAAAACCTCGTTTGGCAGCAAATTCCAGCATGTCCGATATAGGATCCAGCAATAATATATCTGCCGCATCTACTTCAAGCTCTTTTGTAACGTGGGTGAGAATTTCTGATAGGCTTAGTTTCAGATCAAAGTTCGTTGAAATGACGCGATCGATGGCACTTAAAGAATTGAGATGTTCAAGCTGCCTTTGTATCTTTTGCTCCACCCGTTTGCGTTCGGTGATATCAATACATATTCCAGACATTCGCAGAGGTTCACTTTGATCGTTATAGATGGTATCCCCCAGGGCATTTATCCAAAGTAATTCACCTGAAGGTAAGACAATTCGATACTCATTAAAGAGTGGTTTATGTTCGCGAATAGCCTGGTCAATACGGTCTCCAGCAGCCAAAGCGTCATCGGGGTAGATTACACTTCGCCAGACTTCTAAAGTGGGAATTGTTGTCACATCCAAACCAAATAAGTTCGAAGAGTTCTAGGCGACCATTCCAATTTCCCGGTTACTATATCCCAATCCCACATTCCCGCTCTTGATGAATGTTGAGCAAGAGATAACCGCTGATTAGCCTGGATAAGAGCTCTTTCTGCCAATTTTCTTCGTAAGGTTGAAGCTGCCAGGGAAATATAGTTCTCTATGATTGTTTTAGCTGGATCAGGTTGGTCTTTTTTCATCCCGAGTACGGATGTGCCGTACAATTTTCCCTCTACTAGGTAAGCAATACCGATGAACCTATCCACTTTTAGCAATGCCTGGATTGCCCTTCCCACCTGGGGTGAAATTGCTCCAAAAGACATCTCTGACAAGGTTTTCCGTACTCCATAGCTCTGATTTGTCATCTCCTTGTACATCTCATCACTCACGACTGTGTGTATATCCGTCACTTGTTTACCAAGTAAATGGACGACTTTGTCGATTATTCCGGGATTCATTTCAATTTGCTTCGTAGTTGTTGTATGGTTGTCAGAATTGTATTCTGAGAATACTGAGAACTCCGCACCACATATCTCTTTAATTTGCCTGACAATTAACCTTTCAATATCCTCTTTCATTGGTAACAATGATAAATCGATGGAGAAATGATTTAATTTCATCAATGCATCGTTTTGTTGTGACAGCGCCTCTTCCGCCTGTTTGCGCTTGGTTATGTCGTGGTAATTCAGGACAATTGCCTTTACGCTGGCTTCCGAGAGCAAATTTGTTGCCACCATCTCTAACCAAACCCAGTATCCATTTTTATGGAGCACCTGGAAAGCAGTGTTGACTATTTTTCCGGGGTTAATTACTAGTTCCTTATATAGTTCCAGAATCCTGATTGTATCATCCGGGTGAAGTAACTCGAATACATTCCTCCCGATCCAATCTTTTGGACCATACCCCAACATCCCAGAAGCTGCCGGGCTATCATAGATCGTTTTCCCACTAGCGTCCAGCAAGGTAATGGCATCGCTGCTGTTTTCGATTAACGCCCGAAGCGTTCTTCACTTTCACGCAATGCCTGTTCTGTCTGTTTCCGTGATGTGATATCTCGGGCTATTCCTTGAACACCAATAATATCCTTACCTTTATAATAAGGTGCTAAAACAACTTCTACGTAATGTATCTTTTCATCTTTTCCCCGAAGTATATACTCTGTTACCTCACCACGATTTTTCCCTAAAACAAATTGCTCTATACCATTTTTGGATTGAGTAAAATATTGTTCAGGGATAATATCTTGAATAGTTAAAGTAAGAAACTCTTCCCGGCTGAAGCCAAGGCCTTTACAGATTGCGTCATTTACTAATAAAAATTCTCCATCCAAATCTATGATGAAAATTCCATCTGGGCTTTGAGCCACCAGGTCAGTAAATTTCTTTTCATTCTCAGCATTTTCTATTGATAACCTTTTGCGTTCAATCCGCTCCTTTGCCTGCTTGAGTTCACGTTCAACAGCCGGTACCAGGCGGGTCATTTTGTTCTTCATTAAGTAGTCGTGCGCACCGGCTTTCATCATAGCCACTGCGGTGTCTTCACCCATGGTACCAGACACTACAATGAAGGGGATGTCAAACCCTGTTTCTTGCAAAATTTTAAGTGATGCAAATCCATCCAATTCCGGCATGGAGAAATCTGAGATGACCATCTCCCAGGCATGTTGCTTCAGAGCACCACGCATCTGCTCAGCGGTCTCAACCCTTTCGTAAGAAATGGAGTATCCTGCCTTTGTCATCATGCGCACGATCAAAAGCGCGTCACTTTCCGAATCTTCGACGATCAAAACTGCAAGTGGCTTAGCCATTCTCAACTCCCTTTGGGCGACGCAGACGCGATCCCTTATTCGGAAAGTGGTTGTGTAGTACCGGCTTTTAAACGGGGCGGAGCAGGCTCATTCATTACCAGCCAGTACAGACCCAGGTGTTCTACTGCCTGTGTGAATTGTATGAAATCTACTGGTTTGCGGATAAAACTGTTGGCACCCAGGTCATAACTCTGTGCCACATCCTGTTCTTCATTGGAGGTGGTCAAGATCACCACCGGCAGGCGATTGGTGCGCGGGTCAAGTCGAATTTGTTGCAGCACTTCCAACCCGTCTACAAGTGGCAGTTTAAGGTCCAGGAGTACTAGAGCAGGTAGCTGGGTTACATCCCGATCGGTGTGCTTTCCAGTGGCAAACAAGTAACTCAGCGCCTCCTGCCCATCTTCAGCTATTACCAGTTCGTTTGCGATCCGGCTTTTGGCAAAAGCTCGCTGAGTTAGGGCTATGTCACTGGGATTGTCCTCGACCAAAAGAATGATTTTGTTTTTCATGCAACCACCTCAAGGGTAAAGTAGAAGGTAGCACCCCGGTTGATGGCTGATTCCGCCCAGATACGCCCGCCGTGCCGGTGAACGATACGCTGGACGGTCGTAAGCCCAACTCCCGTACCGGGAAATTCGGATGCCCTATGCATACGCTGAAATGCCCCAAATAGTTTTTTCGCTAAAGCTATATCAAAACCCACACCGTTATCACGCACAAAGAAAGCCCTGGGACCATCTATCTCTGTTTGACCAAACTCGATATGCGCCTGAAGGGTTTTGCTGGTGAATTTGAAAGCGTTGCCCAGCAGGTTGTAGAGGGCTATTTCCAATAACCGCGGGTCGGCATTTGCAAACAAACCTTTTTGAATACTGAAATTCACAAGTCTGTCTGGCTGTTCTGCCTGCAACTGGTTGGCAATCGCCCCCACTATGTCACTCATGTTTACTTTTTCCATTGTCATCTCACCGCTCGTCAGGCGCGAGAGCTGCAACAGATCATCGATTAGCTGTGCCATGCGCTTGGTTTCAGAACGCACCCGGTCGAGATATGTTTTTGCCTGTTCATCAAGGGTGTTGCTGTAATCTTCCAATAATGCCTGGCTCCAACCGTCAATTCCGCGCAAAGGAGCACGTAGATCATGCGAAACCGAATAGGAAAAGGCTTCCAATTCCTTGTTGGCAGCTTCGAGTTGTATAGCTTGCCTTTTCAGTTCATCCTCGGCCTGCTTCCTTTCGGTGATATCCATGATGGCTGCCACTCTAACTTTCCGCCCTTCGTTTTCCATCGTTCTAACCCTAATTTCCATCGGAAACCTGGTTCCGTCTTTTTTTAGCCCGATTGAACTTATACGGTCCCACGCTGCCCGATGCAATCATTTTTTTCACGCCTTCAATGGCCTCCTTTGCAATTGTCAATGGTATCACCTGTTTTCCCAGCAATTCCTCTTGTTTGTACCCGAACATTTCACAGTATTGATTGTTTGCACTCATGAGAAAACCTCCATCGTGAATGATGATGGCTTCAAAAGCAGCCTCCGATAAACGACGAAACCGTTCTTCCATTTCAATCAATGCTTCTTCAGCAAGTTTACGTTCGGTGAGTTCGCTTTCAAGCTGCTTATTCGCGCTTTGCAACTGCAATGTGCGCTCGATTACACGCCTTTCCAGGTCGGTGTTTAGTTTGCGGATCTCCTCATCAGCTTTCTTGCCCGCAGTGATATCACGGAAATATAAAGCGGTGTCATCATCCACCTGTGCGGGGGAAATACTAACTATGTAGATGCGATCCCCGCACGAAATCTCAAATGATTTCGTTCTTCGAGTATCGAAAACATCGCGGACATGATCCATCAGCATTTCAGGAGCAGGTTTACCTTCCACTAATTTCCAAACCGTTAGTGCCTTGTGAGCAGACTCATTTGCGTAAAGTACATTCCCGACCTTAGAGATTCGCATCACAGGGTTTGGATTTTCGGTCGGAAAGCGTGCCAGGCGCCGTATCGTATCCTCCGCCTGCTTGCGCTCAGTGATTTCGTTGATAAGTGTGGCAAACTTGCCACGTTCCGAGCAATAGGCCCGCACTTCATAATACTTTCCCAGGGTTGCTGCATAATTTTCAAATTGAGTTGGTTCACCTGTCAGTGCGACCTTTCCATAACGCTCGATCCAACTGGATTCAATACCGGGAAGAACTTCGAGGGCCGTTTTACCGAGGATGTCGTGAGCATCCAATCCAGTCATTTTTTCGAAAGCTGCGTTTACCGATAAAAATCGATAATCTATTGGTTTTCCGTTTTGGTCACATATGATTTCATGCAACGCAAACCCGCTGAGCATTTCATCAAACAAGAGACGGTATTGATTTTCGCTTTTTACAAGCATTTCCTCTGCAAGCTTTTGATCAGTGATATCGCGGAATACCGCGTAGGCACGGAATGGCTTCTTCTCGCCCGGAAGGAATTCCGGAGTGGAGTTGACACTGAGCCATACATAGGCATCTGATTTCGGGTTGAAAATGCCCATTACTTCATTAGTTGCAGGCTTGCCGGTCTTTGCCGCGAGCATTGAGGGAATGGGTTTCTCCCGGAAACGGCGAGCCGTCTGCATGTATCGCCTTCCAGCGCGGGTCAACCGAAGATCTGCCCTGCATCTGGTCGAATGAGATACCAAGTAACCTTTCTGCGGCAGGATTCGCAGAGGTGATTTTGCCATCGTGGTCTTCATAGACGATGCCTTCTGGCATTGTTTCATAGAGAGTGCGCAGCTTTCTTTCGCTTTCAACCAGTGCCTCTTCCGCCAGTTTGCGTTCAGATAAGTCCACCCACTGGCATACTACATTGGTCAATTCCCCATGATTATCAAGTATTGGAAATATTGAAACATCGATAAACAGGTCGTGCACGCTTTTGAAATCGTCATCTCCGGCATAAGATCCTTTCCATGGCATTACAAAACGAGCAGGTATGTTCTTTTCAAATACGGCTCTCACCATGGGCATGACGCCTTGCTTCTCCAGGTTCACATCATTGAGAACATTGTATTTACCTATGAGCTGCTCATCGGTCAGATTCATGGATTCACGCAGGGAACGGTTCGTTTTAATAAGCATTCCTTTTCCATCGGAAATCCACATAGAAAACGGACTCGATTCAATGATCGTATCAAGAAACGACTTGGAAGACTTCAGGTCATCTTCCTTCTGCTTGTTCTCTGTAATATCTAAACAGATACCAGACATGCGGGTTGGTTCTGCTTGCTCATTGTAGTCTGTGTCCCCCATGGCAATTATCCAGCGAACTTCGCCGGTAGGCTTGACGATGCGGTATTCATTAATGAGTTGTATTCGATCACGAATGGCCTGGTCTATTTGATCCATAGCAAGCTGCACATCATCTGGATGGATTACATTTCGCCAGGCATCGAAAGTGGGAATAATTGCCTCATCTAACCCAAAAAGTCTGAATAGCTCAGGTGACCAGTTCAATTTACCTGTTACCATATCCCAATTCCATACACCAGAACCGGAAGATCTTTGAGCAAGAGCTGATCGTCTATTTGCTAAAATCAGCTCTTCTTCGGCCTGTTTACGCTCGGTTATATCCCGGATATTGCACTGAATAACATCTTCATTACCCACCTTATAAAGATTACTGACAAATTCCACCTGGATCAGCTTTCCACCGTTTGTTTTAAGAGGTAAGTCATCATAACGGATGTATTCGTTTTTTTGTAATGCTTCAAAAGCTTCCTGACTGGCTTCGATATCCTTGAAAGCACCAACTTCCCAGAGCTTTTTTTTGATGAACTCTTCGCGTGTATACCCAAGCATGTTTATCAAATATGGGTTTACATCTTCGATCATTCCTGTCACGGCGTCTAATATTAATATCCCATCCTGGGCAGCTTCAAAAAGGCGTCGGTACCGAAGTTCCGATTTCTTTAAAACTGACTCCATTGGGGATGGACTTTCATTGATTTTGGTTTTCATCTAAGATTAGCCCATTATTATCAAGTACCTGGGTATTCAAGAAATACTCTTATATATATTGATTCAATTTAGCATATCACGTACTATCCTTGGTAACATCCAACATACGACGAGTATTCTTCTCCCCCGATTGGGGGAGATTCTTAAAACCCCCTCTGCTTATGTCCTTATAATAGGGCTGGACATAGGGCAAAGAATTCACTACCAATCCGGATAAATCCAGGCACAATTCTGTCCAACAATGCCGGACGCAATCCCCAAAAATTTAGCAACAGGAAAACCCTGTGTCAAGTTTTTAGACAGCCAACGATAGTAAAAGATAGCCTTAGAAATAAACAGATGGACTAGATCTTTATGGCAGGCTTTGAATCACAGGCGACCAGATCAGTTGAGAATAGTCCAACATATCCTGGGAAACCAACTGCACTCCAGTTCCATCAGCTCGAATGACATATAATCCGCTGCCACCGCCTTCATTATTGAACCGGAATGTTAGCCATTCACCATCGGGTGACCAGGCTAACTGCAATGCACCTGACAACCCGCCCGGCAAGTTGAATCCGGCGGGCAGACTTTCATCGGCTTTCATAATAAAGATCTTCGGTGTGGATCCGGTGTCAAAACCAAACCATGCCAGTCGGCTCCCGTCCGGCGACCAGACCGGTATCCCTCCCTGATTGACAGCCGGTTGCAGAAGTATGGGGCTGCTGCCGTCCGGGTTGATGATCGCCCAGCCCAAAGTTCCATCCGGTAAACGCTCACTGAGACTTACTATCTTTTTTCCATCCGGAGACATACTATATGGGGCGTAATTGATATTTAGCGAATCGCTATCGGAGATGCGGGTCCGACCTTTGCCATCCGGTTTTATTCGATACAAACCTGGGTTGCCTATGTCGTCGGTGCTGTAAAAGTAGATTTGTCCATCCGCTGCCCAGGTGGGATGATATTCTGCGCTGGGATCACTTACAGGGTCTGCGTTCAAAGTGATATTGGTGTTGCTGCCAGAAATGTTGACAACCATCAGGCTGGTAACCTCGTCTCCACCACCCCCATGGTGATAGGAAGCCATGGTTATTCCATTGCTGTTTTGTGCAGTCATTTCACTTCCTGCTTGAGTGACTGTCACCACAAGCTCCTTGTTATTATTTGCCCACCCGGATGGAGAGAGTAGGATAGCTGCATTTCCTTCAAAACTTGAGTTAATATGAGGAATATTGACATCGATCCAGCGTTTTTCAATCAAATCTAAGAAACCCAGGTTGCTTAGTCCAAGGCGCTGTTCGGCAAAAGACAAATTAAAGATCGTCGAATCATAAGGGGTGTAAACCACAGCCATATATCGTCCATTTGGCGATATTGAAAAACCATGCACCATTCCGCCGTTGGATGGCTGAGCGTAACGAGGAAGTCCTTCCGGAACTATATATTCAAAGTATTGTTCGTTTATCTTACGTGTCCGGTAGAATTCGCCTGATTCACTGAGCGTAAACATACTCTGTCCATCTGCAGACCAGGCTATTTGTTTCAACGGTCTTGTCGTTTCAAAGGTAGGATATGGACTCAAGTAAATTGGAACCATCCGCCCGGATGGAATAAACTTGTTGAGGCGTCCCCTCAGAGCTGTCTATAAAACCAATTGTGTAAGGCGCCAGTTCCGGATGAATGGATATTATGGTTTCTGCTGGTGTAGCTGCTTCCGATGTGGGCAGCGGAGTGGGAGTTCTGATATCGGAGGAAGTATTCCAGCGCAGATCATTGCCCCTGATTGGTAAAATAATATTAGGTGATGAAGAGAATGGATATGTCGCCATTATTTTTCCATCGCCAGTTTTAACCACCGCCGTGCTGCCATCTGGCCACCACAAAACATCGGTTGGGGAAAGTATTGGATGTGGATTCGGGTCAAAGGTAATTTTTCCAGATGTTCCTTTATCCATTTGAGCTGCGACAATTGGAAAAGTTTCTGCTTCCGGATCTGGTAAAACGCCCGGCAAAGACCATCAACCTGCCATCCCAGGTTTCAAATGGAGCAAATCCACCGCTCATGTCAGTTTCAGTTCCACCTATGAGAATTTCCGGTTCATGTGTGTATATACTGGTTCGAGTTATGGAAGGAAGGTCTCCATAATAATTTGTTACATATTCAGCAGAATAAATATATTCGCCATTTCTGCTCCAGGATGGATAAGCATATCCGGTGAGTGGGAACACATCTCCTGTTGGCACATCAAATACGTTTAATCCGAAGTACTCCCACCCGGCCTTACTGGCAATAAATTTGTTGCTGTAAAGTGACCAATCCAGGATACGCACGAAATGGCTGTTTTGTATACCGTAAGCATTCAGATCGGTAGCCAGAGTCTTTATTTCACCGGTCGAGATATTGATCACTTTCACGCCGTTCAAGGTGTAGCCAATTAAAGTTGCCATCCGGCGACCAGGATGGGCAGCCGCCGATAGGTAATAATAAACGTCTCTCTTCACCATTCGGGTCTGCCAAAATTATGGCGTCACCACTCAAGTAGGCGATCTCACCAGTGGCAGGTGAAATATCCATACAATCCACCGGTCCATCAATGACCGATGTGATCGTTCGACCATCCTTCTCGAGACGCAAAACAGCTTTCGTGTCGGACACATAATATACAGGCGCAGGCAATTTAAGATCTGCCATTGGAGCAGCAATAGTAATCAAAGCAGAGAATGGAAAGACCCCTCCATCGGGAGCAACCAATTCCCAATCATATTTTTGCGTGCCGGGAGCATCGGGCAAGGTTATATCGGCTGTAATGTGTAAAATATTTGTCCCTGATCCCTGGTTTTGTTCAAAATCGAAGGAGTATTGCGGGGATAGATCCGGATTCGTCTCCTACTACCCGCAAGCTCTTTTCATCGATGCTGGAACAATCACCCGAGTAGGTTTTTGTCCATTCAAGGCGCATATGCCCGCCAGCCACAGAAGTACTGCCGGTAAAGCCGCTCACCCGGCCTTCCATTTTACAGGATTCCGGTGATCTACCACGTAAGAGGATCCCCGGCGAGAAATTCAGCCACCTCACCAGAATCAAGCCGCACTTTCCAGTATTGGATCTGTCCACTTTCAGAGCCGATTGCCAACGCCGAACTGTCAGGGCTGAAGGCAAGAGCACGAATTACCCCCACACCTGTGATCTTACCCAGCCAACGGCTATTTTTGATATCCCAAATATAAGTCTTACCGCTTTGAGTCCCCAGCGCAACTAATTCACCATTTTTATCAACAGCCAGGCTGGTGCCGGGTTCTCCCAGCTCCAATAATTGGGTCTGAATACCATCGGCGATCCTCCAAAAACGTGCAGTCCCATCCTCTGATGAGGATATAAGAGTATCTCCTAAAAATGACACTCCAGTCACCCTTTTGGTATGTCCATTAAGAGATCGCTCCAGAATGCCATCAGTCCGCCACAATCGGATAAAACCTTTCCCGGTACCGGCTGCAATCAAATTCCCACCCGGTGCGTACGCCACTACAGTTTCAGGGTTACTATCTTCCATTCTTGTGGAGGTTGGGTTTGCTCCGTTGAGATCGCTCCACAATCGCAGCGTATTTTCGTATCCTCCTGTTGCCAGAGACAATCCATCAGGAGATATTGCCAATCCCATCATTTCCACCAGAGCGCCTTTGCCCTTGGTGGAAATTTGGATTTCTTGCGGATTTATTTCAATTCGTGCTCGACTGCCGTCCAAAGTGAGCAGATTTAAAGCGCCATTGCTGGTATTGGCAGCCAATTGGTTTCCATCCGGGAAGAAAGCCAGCCCGGTCACTCCGCTATACCAGCGGCTAATTCCAGGGTAACGGTAAGTAATTCCATGCTGTTTGCAGCGATTCTTCGTGTGTCCGGTTCAATCCGTTTGCTGTATCAAAGAAGGACAACGAGAAGTATTGCTGCCCGGAGACGAGTGTTTTTCCGTCCGGGGAGAATGTTAATGCAGTCACCCCGGAGGTGATCTCGTCAGTTGTTGTAATTGGGTTTTTAGCGTCTCCAGATCGACCAGGGAGAACGAGGAGCGGTTGAAATATACGAAGTACATTCCATCAGGTGAAGAGAATATATTTGGAATAGGGTATGTGATCTCAAATTCCGGTGTCATCTCCTTTGCTTGCTTTATGGCATTATAGACATCCAATACTACGAAAGTATATATATTACCAGTTGAATTCAGGCCTGGTCCAGGGGTGATCGTAACCATATTACGTTTATAGGTGACCACCTGTCCGGCATTGGTTAAATAAATCGGCGCATCAGTAAACTCCAACTTTGGAGGATATCCTTCATAGTTGTAAAACTGTTTTCCTTCGATCGTGTGGAAAAGGACTACACCATAATCCCATCGGATCATTGCCCCAAGGTTACCGTCGGGAGAGAAAATCAAATTGTCATATGGAAAGTTAAAGTAGTTAGTTGTTTGACTTTTGAGATCTGATAATGGGGCGACAATAAACTGTCCAGGCGAGGTCCAATACATTAATGTTGTTCCTCCTGCCAGTATTGCAGTGCAATCTTTTTCCCAGGCTATTTCCCCATCATCCAAATGGAATAGATAATTTTCATTGGAAGGTGCATAAAGCCTATTAACACTCAATAAAACGTAATTGCTGTCCGCAGAAAAACTAAACTGATAAGTGTCCGGTTTTATCGTTCCTTCTGTAATAAGGCTATCCCCGGTTTCCAAATTCCACACCTGGGTGACATTATTGGCAGAAAAAGCCAGGTATTTTCCATCTGGTGAACTGGATAATTTACTCACCTCACCATCATTGTGAATTTGTACGCCGGCATCTAAAACGTTACGATCTGAATTACTCAAAACTCCGCTGGATTGATTGAATCCCAGAAATTGGATGCTGCCATCGCGCATGTAAACTGCGATTTCATTTTTATCACCTAAAAGTGCCAGGCTCATCGACTTTTCAGGCATATCCGAAAAATCGACCTGACTCAGGTCAGCCGCCTTCAATACACCAACGCCTGTATCATATGCAACCAGAATGAACTTACCGTTCGGTGAATATATGGTGTTATTAATTATCCCTTTTCCCACCTTTGCCAGCAGTTGTACCTGATGTGAGGTATCTTCAGTCGGAATAGGCGTTGGTACAGATGCAGTTGAAGTTGCAGTTGGCGTCGAAGTTGTGGGTGAACTGCAGCTCGTCAAAGTAAAAAGCAGTCCAGCCAGGGCGATGAAAGAAGAGATCCGCATATTGTATCTCCATGATCGGGTATCTGTTAATCATAACCGGAAACCTTCTACTCATAACTAACAATCTTCCGACAATTCCGGGAGGTTTGGAATTATCAGGCAAAATTACCAACATGATCTCAAATGTAGATTAAATGGAAATTCATTTAAAAAATTCACCTGGTAAATTATTGCCAGGTGTTAGTAATTTCCAATTGATAGGTTTAATATCCACCCATTTATTATTTGAACAAACGTAATGGTTACCTAGAAGAGTTTATTGTCAAAACTCTGCAAGGCTTTCATATAATTACCGCGCTCAAAAGCTGCAGGATCATCCACGTTCTTATGACTCATGCTGCCCAGCATTTGCATGACGGACTCATATTCGTGCGCTTCCATCCAGGTGGAAAGTTCGGCAATCAGGCTGGCAGCCCGGGCTGGCCCCTTCATGATCAGTTCGCTGGCCAGCATGGTTACATTCGCCCCGGCCATGATCGCTTTGACCATATCTTCTGCGGTGTGTACTCCGCTTGTCAAAGCAATATCTGCCTTCACCTTACCGAACAAGATGGCAGTCCACCGTAGTGGTAAGCGTAGTTCTTCAGATGTAGAAAGCATCAAATTGGGGTTGATTTTCAGGTTCTCAATATCCAGGTCGGGTTGAATAAACCTGTTGAAACATACCAAAGCATTCGCGCCGGCTTTTACAATTTCATTGGCAAATTGCGGGAGGGCAGTATAGAACGGGCTCAGTTTAACTGCCAGCGGAATCTTGATTCCTGCCCGAATATCCGTAACCAACTGGATATAAGCCTTCTCGAGTTCTACTGCCGTCAGTTTCAGACTGGTCGGTACATAATAGAAATTCAATTCCAACGCATCTGCACCAGCTTCCTGCATCTTTTTTGAATAATCCACCCATCCACCGGTCGAAATTCCATTTAAACTGGCAATGACGGGGATATTCAAAGCTTTTTTCAGCTTGGTAATATGCTCCAGGTATCCTTCCGGCCCGATATTGTAATGGGCCATATCTGGGAAGAATGACATGGCTTCCTGAAAGGAATCTGTACCAAAAGACAGGAAATGATCCAGTTCGCGGCTGTCATGCGTGATCTGTTCTTCGAACAACGAATACATCACCACCGCTGAAACCCCGGCTTCTTCCAGTTTCTTTGCTGTTTCCACCTTTTTGGAAAGGGGGGAAGCGGATGCAACCAGAGGGTTCTTCAAATTTAACCCCATGTATTTTGTAGTTAGATCAATCATATTTTCTCCTCACCCGATAAACTAATCATACCTTATTTACTGTATTATTATCTCAAAAAAAAGCGCCGAGTTCGAAGGGTGAGATTATACATTCTCGATACAGCTAACAGGCATTCCTGCAAACTATAACTCCCTTCAACTCAGCGAACCGGAAAATATCCGGGGGTCAAACCAAATTTAGATTACTTTTCTTCGGCTTCTATCGCCTCCAACGGTTTATATTGGATGGCTGCCATCTGCTTGTAAAGCTCCAGCCGTTTCTGAGAATCATTCTTCGCTTCTTTCATCAGAAGTTCCGCGCGGCTTTCGTCGCTCTGTAGCAGCATCCGGTAACGCGTCTCGTTATAAGCATAATCTTCAAAGGAGATGGTTGGATCTTTGGAGTCGAGGGATAAAGGATTCTTGCCTTCATCTATTAATGCCGGGTTATAACGGTACAGTGGCCAGAAACCACAGTTGACTGCTGCCTTCTGTTGATCCAGTCCTTTACGCATATCGATACCATGCGCGATGCAGTGGCTATATGCAATGATCAGGGATGGGCCATCATAAGCTTCCGCTTCCAGGAAGGCTTTCAGGGTATGCTGATCATTGGCTCCCATTGCAACCCGGGCAACATATACATAACCATATGCCATGGCGATCATTCCCAGATCCTTCTTGGGAAGACCCTTACCTTTGGCAGCGAACTTGGCAACTGCAGCCCGTGGTGTGGATTTTGATGCCTGACCGCCGGTGTTGGAATACACTTCGGTGTCCAGTACCAGGACATTGACATTGCGTCCACTGGCGAGGACATGATCGAGTCCGCCGTAACCTATATCGTAGGCCCAACCGTCACCACCCATGATCCAAACACTCTTCTTGACAAAATCATCCGCCAGGGAGAGCAGGTTGCGGGCACGCGGGTCGTCGACATTCTTCAGCTTGAGCTTCAGGTCCTCCACAAGTTTTCTCTGCTGGGCTACCCCAGCATCTGTAGTTTGGTCGGTGCTGAGGAGGGAAGTAACAAATTCTTCACCCAGCTTTGCTTTGAAAGCTTGCAGCAGCTCTGTGGCTAACTCCAGGTGTTTATCCAGAGTAAGGCGCATACCCAGACCAAATTCCGCATTATCTTCGAACAGGGAATTGGACCAACTTGGTCCGCGGCCTTCCTTATTATGCGCCCAGGGTGTGGTTGGCAGGTTTCCACCATAAATGGAGGAGCATCCAGTAGCATTGGCTACAAGGGTCCGGTCACCGAATAATTGAGACACCAATTTTACATAAGGTGTTTCACCACAGCCGGCGCAAGCACCTGAGAACTCGAATAGTGGCTGCAGTAGTTGGCTGTTTTTGATGGTGGTCGGGATGAATTTGGTGCGGTCAGTTTCCGGAAGTCCAAGGAAGAAGTCCCAGTTGACACTTTCCTGATGGCGCAGCGGTGGTTGGTCCGCCATATTGATGGCCTTGCGGCTGACATTGGATTTATCTTTGGCCGGGCAGGCTTCGACACATAAGGCGCAACCGGTGCAGTCCTCAGGAGAAACCTGAATCGTGAATTTTAGCCCGGGTAATTCTTTGAATTTTGCATCCAAAGATTTAAAGGATTCCGGCGCTCCACCGAGTAAAGCCGGTTCGTATACTTTCTGCCGGATAACGGCATGCGGGCAGACAAATGCGCATTTTCCGCACTGGATGCACAGGTCAGGTTCCCAGACCGGAATTTCGAGGGCAATATTGCGTTTTTCCCATTGGGACGTACCGGTCGGGAAAGTACCATCGATGGGCATGGCAGAGACTGGTAAATT
This sequence comes from uncultured Chloroflexia bacterium, assembly GCA_963827895.1. Lineage (GTDB taxonomy): Bacteria > Chloroflexota > Anaerolineae > Anaerolineales > Anaerolineaceae > PNON01. The sequence goes on from CAWHCY010000006.1 coordinate 155,159, forward strand.
ATCCCCATCGAAAACGATCATCTTGCCCAGGACATCCTTTACAAAAGCCGGAGCTTTCTCATTCACCGCTGATCGGCGGGTGAATTTGCTGTCTGCTGTAGCAGGTACTTTGACCTCTTTGAGGTTGACGAGAGTATGGTCCACTGCATCAAAGTTTTGTTTGACGACTGCATCACCGCGTTTACCATATGTCTTCTTGATGGATTTCTTGATCTGTTCAATGGCTTCATCGCGTGGGAGGACGCCGCTGATTGCGAAGAAACAGGTCTGCATGATGGTATTGACCCGGTTACCCATTCCGGTTGCTTCCGCGATCTTGTATCCATCGATCACGTAAAATTTCAGTTTCTTCTCAATGATATCTTTTTGAACTTCCTGCGGTAATTGCCCCCACACTTCATCGGGACCGAATGTGGAATTGAGCAGGAATGTGCCACCCGGTACGGCGTACTTTAGCATATCGAACCGTTCCAGGAAGGAGAATTGATGGCAGGCAACAAACTGGGCATGGCTGATCAGGTAAGGAGCCCGGATCGGTTTGGGTCCAAAACGCAGGTGAGAGACAGTTACCGTGCCGGATTTCTTGGAGTCATAGTAGAAGTAACCTTGCGCATAATTGTCGGTCTCTTCGCCAATGATCTTAATGGAATTCTTGTTCGCTCCAACTGTACCATCCGCACCCAGACCAAAGAAAAGGCAGCGCTTGGTCTTTTCATCTTCAATGGAGAAATTCTTATCGAAATCAAGGGAGGAATGGGTCACATCGTCATTGATGCCTACAGTAAAGTGATTTTTAGGCTCGGCATTTTTGAGCTCATCAAAGACAGCTTTGACCATGGCTGGCGTAAATTCTTTAGAAGATAAGCCATAACGGCCGCCAATTACCCTTGGCATGGATTTGAAAGTGGCTATGCCGCTGTCCAGGGCTTCATTGATGGCAGAGACAACATCCAGGAAGAGCGGTTCACCGTTGGCGCCAGGTTCCTTGGTGCGGTCGAGAACTGCTATGAGCCCGGGTGGTGGCGGGAAGAGCAGCAACGAAATGGGAAACGGAGAAAGGACGGTATAGGTGAACAGTGAGGACACCCACTTTTTCGCCTTTGTTCATCAAATATTTGGCTGTCTCTTCAGATGTTTCAGCCCCGGAGCACATTACCACGATCACCCGTTCCGCGTCTTTTGCACCAAAGTAATCGAACAGGTGGTACTGACGACCGGTCAGTTTGGCGAACTCGTCCATGGTTGCCTGGACTTTTTCAGGACATTCCAGGTAGAAGGGATTGACTGTCTCGCGTCCCTGGAAATATACATCCGGGTTTTGGGCTGTGCCGCGCAGGACCGGGCGATCGGGGGTTAGCCCGCGTTTACGGTGTTCGAACACCAGCTTATCATCGATCATCGCACGGATCACTTCGTCATCCAACAGCTCGATCTTGTTCACTTCGGCTGATGTTCGGAAGCCGTCGAAGAAATGCATGAATGGAACACGGGTGCGCAGGGTTGCGGAGTGTGCGATCAGAGCCATATCCGGGGCTTCCTGGACACTGCCCGAGGTCAGCATGGCAAAGCCGGTACCACGACAAGCCATCACATCAGAGTGATCGCCGAAGATCGAAAGCGCCTGCATTGCCAGGGAACGAGCTGATACATGGAAGACAGTTGAGGTAAGTTCACCGGCGATCTTGAACATGTTAGGGATCATCAGCAGCAACCCCTGTGAAGCGGTAAACGTTGTGCTCAAAGCACCGGATTGGAGTGCACCATGAACAGCACCTGCTGCTCCACCTTCGGACTGCATTTCCATCACAGTAGGGACTGTTCCCCACAGATTTGGTTTGTTGGCAGCCGACCAGGCATCAGAAAACTCGCCCATGCTGGACGAGGGTGTGATCGGATAAATCGCAATCACTTCACTGGCTTTATAGGCCACATTCGCAACTGCTTCGTTTGCATCGATCGTGATCATTTCTTTTTTCATTTTTTACTCCAAGAGAGGGGATAAATCCACACCATAATTTAAGGGTGGGTAAGTTCAAGTTTGTTTAGACAACTTTCAACTCATAAGCTTACCCCCAATTATAGAACTGTTTTAGTAATTTTAGTCACTTTTCTGGATGCGTAAGGTCATGTTAGAGAAAATGTAACGGATTATTGTTTGTAATTGGAAAATATCCAACCACAATAAGAAAGCCTTCTGAAATTTCAGAAGGCTTTCCATATTATTGCTATTGTTATTGTAATTCAGGGGAGGTCTCGTTAGGCTTTTTGGCTCGATATACGATCCGGCCGCGGGTGAGATCATAAGGGGACATTTCGACCCGTACATGGTCTCCCAGCAGGATCCGGATGTAGTACTTACGCATCCTTCCTGAGAGGTAAGCTAATACCTCATGACCGTTTTCAAGCTTTACCCTGAACTGTGTTCCCGGCAATGCTTCAACGATCCTGCCGTCAACCTGTATCTTATCTTCTTCCTTTGCCATACTTTCCTCCGAATCCTTTTATGAAAACATCAAAGGATTCCATGCGAATTACACTACCTCAAACTCTTTGGTGAAAGAACGTCTCTTGAGGCGGCGAATTGCTTTTTTCTTTTCTACACGTCGAAGCTCACTTTTGGAAATAAACCAGCGTTTACGACGAACTGTGCTTAATACACCGCTCTTGACAACTTTTTTCCGGAAACGGCGTAGAAGATTGTCTTGAGATTCATTAGGTCGGATAACTACAGAAGCCATTTGTTCTCACCTCCCTTCACAGGGGATAAAATAACCTCGGCTGACGCTGTCATCACACCGAGGTTCCATTTGCTATCGCAATTTTGTACCCGGAAGAAATTGTCGCGCCCTCCACTTGTTAATACTCAAACCCGTGAAAAACGGGATTATTCATATTAATAGATAGATTATACCGTATTTGGATAATATTTACTATATATCTTGAGGTCAACCTTGCTCCAATTCCACTTCTATATTAATGAAAGATGCTGTTACGCCTATGGCACAGGATCAAATAAATTCCTGGTTGATTCGTTGACACAGCAATCCACATAATATCTACACAATCTGCTCTATATTCCTTCACAATCAAAGAGTACTATTACCAGAGTATCCAACTATCTTTGTATTGAAAGGGATCTCTTATGTCTGTAAATATTTTTCAGAAGAACAGAAAAGCAACCAGGATCGGAATCATTATCCTCGCTCTGATCGTTATCGCTGGAGGCGGCTATTTCGTGTATCAAAAGTTCATCTATAAGGCTCCTGTACAAGCTGCAGCCGAGACCTTACAAACAACCACCGCCCGCCAGGGTGACCTGGAGTTATCCGCCAGTGGAACCGGTTCTTACGTTGCTGCTGCCACAGCCAGTATCGGCTTTGATACCAGCGGCCAGATCGTGGAGATGAATGCAGCCATCGGCGACAAGGTTGAAAAAGGGCAGGTTCTTGCCCGGCTGGATAGTACTTCAGCTCAAATTGCCTATGATCAGGCAAAGCGCACCCTCCTCAACCTGACATCGCCTTCAGCCATAGCCACCGCAGAAAATGCAGTCGCAACAGCAGAGACTGCTTTAGTTTCTGCCAGACAAACATTGACCTATATCATCAGCCCTACTGTCTTTAGTCACGAGCAAAAACTGGCAGACGCAGAACAGGCACTGATCGATGCCCAAAAGGAATCTCAAACAAATCCATCAGCAGAGAATACAGCCAAGGTTACTACAGCCCAAACAGCAGTTGACAAAGCCCAAAAGAACTTAAAAGGTGCCTGGTATTACTATAAAAATACTTATGTACCAGATATCTTCACCGTTGAACAAAGGACACCAGGTTCAAGGAAAACCACAAAATATGTAGCTGCACCTACTGATGCTGGTATAGCCTCTGCCCGCGCAGAATATACTCTTGCCCAGGCAATCTTGGTGGAAGCTAAAGATTATCTGGCAGCCCTGAAAGGTGAAGATTTACCTGCCAACGCTACAGGAACTTCCCTCAATGATTTTGAACAAGCCAAACTGGATGTACAAACCGCACAGGATACGCTTGATTCTCTTCAGCTGGTTGCCCCGATTTCAGGCATGGTTACATCAGTCAGCGCCGGGCTGGGAGATACGGTCGCCTCTGGAACGATCATTACCATTTCTGATGTGAGTAAAGTCACACTCGACTTCTATCTGGATGAAACGGATTTTGACAAAGTGGCTGTTGGGTACCCTGTCTCTGTTGTATTTGACTCACTTCCGGATGCTACATTCACGGGTAAAGTCATCTCTGTCGACCCTTCACTAAGCGATCAGAACGGCAGCAAGTTGATCATGGGCACCGCAGTCCTGGATTCCATCTCCCCGGCTACTCAGGAAACTTTACTTCTCGGAATGAATGCCGCAGTAGATGTCATCGGTGGAACTGCAAAGAATGCAACTCTTATTTCAGTGGATGCTTTGCACGAGATCGATACGGATCAATACGGTGTCTATGTGTTGAAAAACGGAAAATTGGAATTCACTCTGGTCGAATTGGGTCTAAAAGATTCTTTCAACGCGGTAATTAAATCCGGTTTACAGGTTGGTGAAGTGGTTTCCACAGGTTTATTGGAGACAAACTAATGCAAGACAAAACCATTATTGAAACAGTCGATATCTCCAAACAGTATGGAATGGGTGACGCGACAGTTTCAGCCTTGAATAGCATAAGTCTCACGATCAAGGCAGGTGAATTTGTAGGGATCATGGGACCATCAGGGTCAGGTAAAAGTACTCTGATGCACATTCTGGGCTGCTTATCACGTCCAACCTCTGGAACATATATCCTGGATGGGATTGATGTTAGCAAGTTAAATAAAGCCGAACTGGCGATCATCCGTAACCAAAAGATCGGGTTCATTTTCCAGGCTTATAACCTCCTTCCCCGGACGACGGCCCTGCGAAATGTCATGCTCACCTTGCTCTACAATCGCGAGACTCGTTACAGCATATCGGAAAGCGAAGAAATGGCAAAGAAAATGCTCGATGTGGTCGGTTTATCAGACCGAATGAACCATCAGCCGCAAGAACTTTCCGGCGGCCAACAGCAACGGGTGGCAATTGCCCGCGCCCTCATAAACAATCCAGCCCTGATCATCGCGGATGAGCCGACAGGTAATTTGGATACTCACTCCGGGGCAGAGGTGCTTGCGATCCTCGAAAAGCTTCACGAAAATGGTTCGACCATTGTCATGGTCACCCATGACTCCAGGATAGCAGCCCACACTCAGCATATCATCCATCTTGAGGACGGTGATATCAAAAGAATTGAACACAACGGTCACAAGCCGGTTGTGGAAGAATTGGCGGCAGTATGAGAATCAGCGAATTACTTAGAATTGCATGGGAAGCATTATTTAAAAATAAAGTCCGCTCATTCCTGACCATGTTGGGAATAGTGATTGGCGTAGCAGCAGTGATTGTCATGATCTCCATCAGTGCAGGAACCGAAGCATCGATCCGTGACAGTATCACCGGCCTGGGTTCGAACCTGCTTTATGTACGGGAGAATTTTGCCCAGGGTGGCTTCAGGACGATGGGACGTAATAGCAACGGATTGGTCTACGACGATGCCTGGGCAATTGCAGACCAGATCACTGGTGTGGCAGGCGTGGTTGTTGAGATGGATACATCTCAGACTGTGAAAGCCGGGACTGTTACCCTGGATTCAATCACTATTCAGGGTACCTCTCCTGATTTTCCATCAGTTCGGGATGTAACAGTTACCTCTGGACACTTTTTTACAATGAAAGATCTCGAGCGGAAAAATAAAGTTGCAGTATTAGGTTACGATCTGGCTCAACAACTATTCGGGGATAAAGATCCTATCGGTGAAGTGATCACTGTTGGAACCACAAAACTAAGGGTCATTGCTGTTATGGCTGAAAAAGGAACCGTGGGAAATGTCGATTTTGATGCACAAATGTATATTCCCATCACAGTGATCTTCCAGAAGTTCACTCCCTCCATGTTCGCGAGGATCGCTGGAGATAGTGTCCGCCAGATAGTTGTAGAGGTTAACGATGGCGCTTCATTGGAAACCGTTCAACAGAAGATCCTGCTGTTACTTGCAAAACGCCATGATGTGTTATTAAGTGATGATAAATATTCCATCTCTTCACAGGAGGATATCATCGCAACCCAGGAATCGACCACCTCAGCGTTCAGGTCATTGCTTTCCTGGGTGGCAGGTGTATCTCTTTTGGTCGGTGGTATCGGCATCATGAACATCATGATGGTCAGCGTCACAGAGAGAACGCGTGAGATCGGGTTAAGACAGGCTATTGGAGCTACTCCAAACGATATACGTTTACAGTTCCTTAGCGAAGCCTTACTCCTCAGTCTGGTCGGTGGGTTGATCGGTGTAGTGACAGGTATAGCAGGAGCCTGGATATATGGAACTGTCAGTAGTATGCGCACAGTGATCGTAGCCAGTTCCATTGTATTAGCTTTTGCATCATCAGCAGCTGTTGGAGTATTCTTCGGTTTCTTCCCGGCAAATAAAGCTGCCAATCTCGATCCGATAGATGCTTTACGGTATGAATAGTAATCAAAAATTGGAGGTATATTAATGAAAAAGAAATTGGTTTTAATCCTAAGTTTAATCGCAATCCTAGCGGTTACCGGTTGCAGTGCAATCGGCACATCAAATGGGAATGCCACCCAAACAGTCACAACAGGTAGTGATCAACTACCAACTCTATCCAAACTGGTTGTAGGAACATACAAATTGATCGATAGCTCCACACCAGTCACCCAAGCCCAGGCAAAAGAATTGGTCATCCTGTGGAAAGCATACAAAGAACTACAAACCAGGGACTCCAAGGCTCAACAGGAGGTTACAGACCTGTTAACCCAGATCAACTCATCATTAAGCACCGATCAAATTGCAGCCATCGATGCGATGAACCTCAGTACCAGGGATGTGATGTCATTGGTTCAGGAGTTAGGAGTATCTGCATCCACAGCCAGCACCTCCAGAACTGGTTCATCATCCAGTTCCAATAGTAGCGTTGGTGGAGGACCAGGAGGTTTTCCCGGTGGTGGAATGCCTCCGGATATGGCAGCAGGTGGTGGACCGGGTATGGAGGGTGGATTTACTGCAGGTGGAAGTACAGCTGCCACTCCATCAGCCAGTACCATTGCTACAATGCAGGCCAGGCGAGCCGATTCTGGTGCTCAGACTGCGACAATGGCATTACTTCTCATCGATCCACTCATTACCAAATTGGAGAGTATTGCGAACCAGGGATAAAGTAATTTCGATAAGGCATGGTTTATATATCATTCCAGCGGAAAAGCTGATCAGCTATTCCGCTGGAAAACTCAATCTATAATTATTATTGATCTATATGAAAGACTAATAAATGAAAAAAGTTCTGGTGATCGATGATGAAGAACACCTAACCTCTTTGGTAAAAGCATATCTCGTCAAAGATGGTTATCAGGTGACGATCGCGGACGATGGACGTGAAGGCTTGGACGCTGCCCGAAGAGTCCACCCCGATTTGATCATCCTGGATATTATGATGCCAGAAATGGATGGATACGAATTTATTCGCATATTGCGTGTTGATAGTGATACACCTGTGATCTTTTTAACGGCAAAAGTGGATGAACAGGAACGCGTTCTCGGTCTGGAACTTGGCGCTGATGATTACATCGTCAAACCATTTTACCCGCGTGAATTGATATCCCGTGTCAGGGCAGTCCTTCGCAGACAGTCAAAAAGGTCAGACGAAGAGCAAATCTATCGGCTGGGTGGAATAATGATGGATTGCACGGCTCATTCAGTGACTGTAGATGGCTATTTTATTGACCTCACACCATCGGAATTTGACCTTCTCAAAACCCTTATCTCATCTCCCGGCCGTGTATTTTCTCGATTGGATCTATTGGATGCGGTCCAGGGCAGCCGGTTTGACGGTTACGAACGGACCATTGATCTGCACATTAAGAATCTCCGCTCCAAACTGAAACAGAAGAATGGTGAAGAGAAATACATTGAAACTGTGTACGGAATTGGCTACCGTTTCACAAGAGGATAAATCAATTGAAATCAATCACCCTCAAACTCATTCTGGCTTTTTTATGTATCAGCCTTATTACTGTGTTGGTCGTCGTTATCACGACTCAGCGAAGTACAGATCGCGAATTTAACCAGTATCTATTAACAAATGACCAACAAACGATCACAAGCTTATTTACAAATTACTATAATGAAAATCTTTCCTGGAATGGTCTTTCAGAGGCTGCTCCGGGGATGATGATCAAATTAAAAATACCATTGGACGAAAAAAATCATTTACCATTTACCCTGACTGACGCAGGTTATAAAGTAATCCTGGCTGGTGGAATGTATCAACCAGGAGATGTCTTATTGACCTTGGATCAGGGTAGGAGTCAACCCATTATTTACAATGGGACTAATGTGGGTTATCTGGATATCCGTTCTCCAATGCCAATTCCAGCTCCCGCCAGGGACTTGTTTATTCAAAGGATGCAGATCAACCTGATTATTATTGGATTGGTTGCGATTTTACTATCCCTCGTATTAGGGTTTACATTTTCACGTGTCATTTCGAGACCGATCAGGGAATTAACTGCGGCAGCGATCGAAGTCTCAAAGGGCAATTTGCAGCAAAATGTCCGTATCCGCTCCCGTGATGAAATTGGGGAATTGGCCAGGGTTTTCAATGAAATGACAGAAAAATTGAATAGCTTGCTGCTGTCTCGTAAACAGATGACTGCCGATATTGCTCACGAATTGCGCACACCTATCAGCGTCATTCTTGGCCATGCCGAAGGCATTCATGATGGGGTCATTCCTGCCTCCCCTGAAACATTGGAGATCATACGCGAAGAATCCATCCGGTTGGAGCACCTGGTCAACGACCTGCGGATGCTGGCACTTTCAGATGCTGGTGAGCTGGAGCTAAAACCAAATTCCCATGCACCAGCCAAATTGATCGATCAAACGTACGAACATTTCACTTACCAGGCACACGCCCGCGGAATTACCCTTAATCGCAATGTTGCCGCTGACCTGCCGGAGATTCTGGTGGATACAGATCGCATGTCACAGGTTCTTTGCAATCTGATGGAAAACGCGATCCGAAATACTCCCTCCGGAGGACAGATCACGCTTTCAGCCAACATTGCTGACAAAAAATTCGTTGAACTTACTGTGAGTGATACCGGGTACGGTATTTCGAAAAACGACCTCGATAAGGTGTTTGACCGCCTGTATCGGACCGATCAATCGCGTGAACGGGATAAGGGAGGAACTGGTCTGGGCTTGGCTCTGGCAAAAATGATCGTGGAACAGCATGGCGGAAAGATCCACGCCGAAAGTGAACCTGGTCAGGGTACCAGGATGGTAATCAGCCTTCCAGTCGCAATAAGGAATGGGAATTAATTACAAATAATTATTTCATTCCCTGAGCTGTAGGTTGGATAGAGTCGGTTCCTGAGCCTGTCGAAGGACGCAGGGAAATCCAACAATTCCGTTATGTTATTATTGTCGGGTTTCAGGGAAATCACATCAACACGACCTACCGTCTGGCGTTATTCTTGAGCGGATTATTGACTGAATAATGGGGAATCTGATTTGCCAATATCCAGTATTCAGATGGAAAATGATTATTGGAGACCGTGCGGTCAAACCCTCGCGCTCGGTGGGACACCGGCGCGAACGAAGACATAAATTCGTTAAAATGATCTTCATCTGTGCCTGCTTCCATCTCATTCCAATATATCTTTCATGTTCATTATTACAAACTAGTTGACAATACAAACCTAATATTGTATACTGTGCTCATAAGACGATAAAGGAGTTTGCTTATGGCATCACAACCTGATATTAACCAACTGATCCAAAAAACCCGCCGATATGAGTTTTCGGATGGCCTGCGAGATATTCAATTCGCGTTACTGCTTGGTTTCGGAGGTGTGGGAGCATGGCTCGCATTCGAACCTTTTTGGCTTACGATTATCATAAAAGCCGCAAAAACTTATGGGCGTTGGGCAGCGTGGATTGGTATGCTGCCTACCATTCTGGTTCTTTTGGCGGTATGGGGGATGCTCTGGCTGATGAAATATATCAGACAACGCTGGCTCTGGCGGGAAAGCGGAATGGTTAAATCCTCACAATGGATTGTTCCACGCAGAGTGAATATAATTTCCTTTATTATTATGCTTGCTGGTCTTGCTTCAGGTGTTGGTTTATGGTTCCTGCATTGGGTTGACCAGGTCTTTGTACTGAGAATGCTCTGGACAGCCACGGGGTGGAGTTTTGGATATACACTGGTCAGTGTTGGTAGGAATATTGGACTACCGCGCTATATTTGGCTCGGGTGGGCTGGTGGAATAATATCCACAAGCATATTGATCATACCCCTTACATTTGGGCAATCTGCCTTGGTTTTTGGATCGATCTGGTTCGTTATGCTCATGACCAGCGGTATTATGACCCTACGGTCTGCATTCCTGGCAGCGAAAAGTGGCAACTCATGACTGATGAGATCAGGGAACTCGCCAACCTCGACAGGTTAATTCACGAACCTTCCCGTCTTGCAATTATGGCGGTACTATCGGCCTGCGCTAGTGCGGATTTCACCTATCTTCTCAACGCAACTGGCTTGAGTAAAGGAAATTTATCCGCTCACCTGAGCAAACTGGAAGAGGGAGGCTATGTTGTTATTTCCAAATCATTCAAAGGGAAGTATCCAAATACAAATTGCTCGCTTACGGTGGAAGGAAAGCGAGCATTTACTGCCTATCGAAAACAATATCTGGCATTCGCTCACCATCTTGGTAGCTGACTTGCACAGGTAAAATACCGTGTAGTTTTTGTTGGATGGATAGAGCGCAGCGAAATCCAGCAGTTCCGTTGTTTTATTAATGTCGGGTTTCGGAGAGTACACCTCAACCCCGACCTATAACTACAACAGGTCTATTCGGCTTCTTGCACTAATTCACCACAGTCCCGAATAAAGCGCCAATACCGGTGGTGATGGCCATCGCCAGTAATCCCCAGAAACCGACCCTTAAAGCACCTTTCCAAATGTTTGATCCACCTGTGCGGGAAGCTGTACCACCCATGAGCGCCAGGAAGATCAATGATCCACCGGCAACAACTGGAATGGTCAGCGTTAGCGGGCTAATCAATACCAGCAATAATGGCATGGCTGCGCCAACCGCAAAGGTTGCAGCCGAAGCCAGACCTGCCTGAATGGGGCGGGCAGTATGGATCTCGGTCAATCCCAACTCATCGCGCGCATGCGACCCCAGGGCATCAAATTCAGTGAACTTTATGGCGACTTTTCTGGCCAAAAGTTCATCCAGCCCGCGTTTGATATAAATATGAGTCAGCTCATCCAGCTCATTATCAGCATCTGTTGCCAGTTCTTTTCGTTCTCGTTCAAGATCTGCTTTTTCAGTATCAGACTGGGAACTTACTGAAACATATTCCCCTGCGGCCATCGACATGGCACCTGCCACCAAGCCTGCAATCCCGGCAATCAATACCGCAGGTTTATCTGCATGGGAAGCCGCCACACCCAGCACCAGGCTGGCGGTGGAAACGATACCATCATTGGCGCCGAGAACGGCAGCCCGCAGCCAGCCGATCCGTTCAGCATAATGACGTTCAATATGAACTGGCATGGTCAACCTCGAATAAATAGGATATCTTATTATAAACCGCAATAAGAAATGATTTAAATCAAAACATCCCTTAAAGGGATGCAAAAATTACCAGAATATATATGGATTAAATAAGAAAAGTCTCTTGGCAATGACCTACTCTCCCAGGAGGTCGCCCTCCAAGTACCATCGGCGCTGACGAGCTTAACGACCGGGTTCGAGATGTTACCGGGTGTACCCTCGTCGCTCAAATCACCAAGAGACTTTATCTACATGTTAAGATTACCAATTTATTATAGCAAATGATTTTGTAGGATGTTCTAGAAGAAGTACCGAGTTCCCCGCACCACGCAAGAAGCACTCGATCATTAGTACGGTTTAGCTTAATTCATTACTGAACTTACACCTACCGCCTATCAAGCAAGTAGTCTACTTGCGATCTTACTCCCTTACGGGATTATAGGGATCTCATCTTGAGGCGAGTTTCCCACTTAGATGCTTTCAGCGGTTATCTCTGCCAGACGTGGCTACTCAGCAATGCCGTTGGCACGACAACTGACACACTAGAGGTCTGTCCGCCCCGGTCCTCTCGTACTAGGGGTAGATCCTCGCAAATCCCTTGCGCCCACAGTGGATAGAGACCGACCTGTCTCACGACGGTCTGAACCCAGCTCGCGTACCGCTTTAACGGGCGAACAGCCCGACCCTTGGGACCTTGTCCAGCCCCAGGATGCGATGAGCCGACATCGAGGTGCCGAGCGAAGTCGTCGATGTGAACTCTTGGACTTCACCAGCCTGTTATCCCCGGGGTAGCTTTTATCCGGTAAGCCACGGCCCTTCCACTCAGTACCGTGGGATCACTAAGCCCTACTTTCGTATCTGCTCGACGCGTTGGTCTTGCAGTCAAGCTCCCTTGTGCCTTTACACTCTATGCCTGGTTTCCATTCAGGCTGAGGGAACCTTTGGGCGCCTCCGTTACCTTTTAGGAGGCGACCGCCCCAGTCAAACTGCCCACCTGGCACGGTTCCCCACCCGGATTACGGTGTGGGGTTAGGGTCAAAATATAGTCAGGGTGGTATTTCAACGGTGTCTCCACCGACGCTAGCGCGCCAGCTTCACAGACTCCCACCTATTCTACACAGACAATATCCTAACTCAATGCCAAGTTGCAGTAAAGCTCCACGGGGTCTTTTTGTCCTACTGCGGGTAGGCCGCATCTTCACAGCCATTTCAATTTCGCCGGGTCCCTCGTTGAGACACTGTTCTAGTTGTTACACCATTCGTGCGGGTCGGAACTTACCCGACAAGGAATTTCGCTACCTTAGGACCGTTATAGTTACGGCCGCCGTTCACCGGGGCTTCAGTTCAAAGCTTCGCTTACGCTAACCTCTCCCTTTAACCTTCCGGCACTGGGCAGGTGTCAGCCCCTATACATAGTCTTACGACTTAGCAGAGACCTGTGGTTTTGTTAACCAGTCACTAGAACCATTTCACTGCGACCTCCCGACGCTCATTATACATTCACGTCAGGGGGCACCCCTTATCCCGAAGTTACGGGGCTAAATTGCCTAATTCCTTAACGAGGGTTCTCCCGTTCGCCTTGGTATACTCTACCCATCTACCAGAGTCGGATTGCGGTACGAGCACTCAAGAATCAACGCTTAGAAGCTTTTCTCGGCAGCAAGGCTTAACTCACTTCCACCTTTAAGGCACGTCACTAGATCTCAGCTTGGACTGTGGATTTTCCTGCAGTCCTCAGCGCCTGGCATCTAATGCACCTCCACAACCAATCGGAGGCTGGTCTACCTCGCTGCGTCCCTTCATCGCTCATCTTAAGTGGTATCGGAATGTTGACCGATTGTCCATCGTCTACGCTTTTCAGCCTCGACTTAGGTCTCGACTAACCCGACGCGGAATGACCTGGCGTCGGAAACCTTAGATATACGGCGAACACGGTTCTCACGTGTTTTACGCTACTCATGCCTGCATTCTCACTTCTGTCCGCTCCAGCCGTCCTTACGGTCGACCTTCACTGCAAACAGAACGCTCCCCTACTGCTCCATCTTTCGATGAAACCCAAAGCTTCGGTACCAAGCTTAGCCCCGTTAAGTTTTCCGCGCAGGATCACTTGACCAGTGAGCTATTACGCACTCTTTAAAGGGTGGCTGCTTCTGAGCCAACCTCCTGGTTGTTACAGTAACCCCACATCGTTTCCCACTTAGCTTGGATTTTGGGACCTTAGCTGTTGATCTGGGCTGTTTCCCTTTCGACCACGAAACTCATCTCCCGTAGTCCGACTATCATGCTCTGGAGTACCGGCATTCGGAGTTTGATTGGGTTCAGTAAGCACTAAGCCCCTTAGCCCATTCAGTGCTCTACCTCCGGTACTAAACGCATGACGCTAGCCCTAAAGCTATTTCGGGGAGAACCAGCTATCTCCTAGTTCGTTTGGCATATCACCTCTAACCACAGCTCATCCCCTAATTTTGCAACATTAGTAGGTTCAGGCCTCCACGAGCGTTTAGACTCGCTTCACCTTGGCCATGGTTAGCTCACCAGGTTTCGGGTCTAATCATTGCGACTATACGCCCTATTCAGACTCGCTTTCGCTACGGCTACGGGTGTTACTCCCTTAACCTTGCCACAAAGATTAACTCGCAGGCTCATTCTCCAAGAGGCACGCCGTCAGGCATAGCGCCGCGCACCCAGCTTTCACTGGAGCACCGACACGCCATTAGCCCTTCGACTGCTTGTAAGCTTACGGTTTCAGGATCTATTTCACTCCCCTAACAGGGGTACTTTTCACCTTTCCCTCACGGTACTTGTTCACTATCGGTCGTCAAGTGTATTTAGCCTTGGAGAGTGGACTCCCCAGATTCCTGCCGGATTAGCGTGCCCGGCAGTACTCAGGTATCCGACGGGAGTCAATTCGTTTTCGATTACGGGACTGTAACCCTCTTTGGTTGGCTATCCCACACCATTCTTCTAACAACTCGTTTTGTAACTCCCATATGTCAGACCCTACAACCCCTCTCAGGCAAGCCTGAAAGGTTTGGGCTTCTCCCATTTCGCTCGCCACTACTTTGGGAATGATCTCTTTTCCTCCTGGTACTTAGATGTTTCAGTTCCCAGGGTGCCCCTCAACCAGTCTATATATTCAACTGGTGATGCTATCGGTTCGCGATAGCGGGTTTCCCCATTCGGAAATCCTCGGATATAACGCCTATTCACGGCTCCCCGAGGCTTATCGCAGTGTTCCGCGTCCTTCATCGGCACTTGACGCCAAGGCATCCACCATAAGCTCTTAGTAGCTTCTCCACGTGATGCGGAGAATTCGATACTACTTCAATTATTATTTAATCAACAAAATCTTATGTTTGATTTTGGCCTACAAAATCATTTTTGCTATTCAATTGGTAATGTTCAGCTGGCTCTTATTTCTCAGCCAGATCGCCGGTTGTCCGGCGGCGGGTACCTCTCACAATTTGTGAGGAGCTCCAGTCGCTCTACAACCTATTCTGTTTTTAGACAACTCGACCCGGCATTCCGCCGGGCCGCTTTGCCTGCGTTTATGCCATCTTTCATTTATCGAGTGGTTACTACAGTAATCAATTCCAGTTTTTTCTCCAACAATGTGCAGCTTGTGGAGATGAGGGGATTCGAACCCCTGACCTCCGCCGTGCAAGGGCGGCGCTCTCCCAACTAAGCTACATCCCCGTCGTGACAACCCACGGGTTAGTGGGCCTTTCAGGGCTCGAACCTGAGACCTTGCCCTTATCAGAGGCACGCTCTAACCAACTGAGCTAAAGGCCCAATGTTCAGCTTCCCTGAACAACTGAGGAGTGATAGAAAATACTTGCTTACTTCGCATCGCAACCTCGTACACCGTACGAGGATTTTTTGGTTACTCAATGAAGTAGAGCGCCTGTCCGTAGACATTTGCTCAAGTCTCCATAGAAAGGAGGTGATCCAGGCGCACCTTCCGGTACACCTACCTTGTTACGACTTCGTCCCAGTTACCAACCCCACCCTCGACGGCTCCCTCTCTTGCGAGTTAGGATACCGGCTTCAGGTGTTGCCAGCTTCCATGACGTGACGGGCGGTGTGTACAAGGCCCGGGAACGTATTCACCGCAGTATAGCTGACCTGCGGTTACTAGCAACTCCGACTTCACGCAGGCGAGTTGCAGCCTACGATCTGAACTGAGACCGGCTTTGAGGATTGGCTCCGCCTCGCGGCTTAGCTACCCATTGTACCGGCCATTGTAGCGTGTGTGTAGCCCAGGATATAAAGGCCATGCTGACTTGACGTCATCCCCACCTTCCTCCGGCTTGACACCGGCAGTCCCGTGTGACACGTATAACACACAGTGAGGGTTGCGCTCGTTAGCGGACTTAACCGAACATCTCACGACACGAGCTGACGACAGCCATGCAACACCTGTTCAAGCTCCCCGAAGGGTCGTTCCTCTTTCGATTCACTACTACTTGTATGTCAAACCCTGGTAAGGTTCTTCGTGTAACATCGAATTAAACCACACGCTCCGCTGCTTGTGCGGGCCCCCGTCAATTCCTTTGAGTTTTAACCTTGCGGCCGTAGTCCCCAGGTGGTGAACTTATCGCGTTAGCTTCGGCACCGATGGATTTAAACCCACCGACGCCAAGTTCACATCGTTTACAGCTAGGACTACCGGGGTCTCTAATCCCGTTTGCTACCCTAGCTTTCGCGTCTGAGCGTCAGGATCGGTCTAGGAGGCCGCTTTCGCCACTGGTGTTCCTCCGTATATCTACGCATTTCACCACTACACACGGAATTCCACCTCCCTCTACCGCCCTCAAGTCTGGTAGTTTTGAACGACCTCTCCCAGTTAAGCCAGGAGCTTTCACATCCAACTTACCAAACCGCCTGCACGCGCTTTACACCCAGTAAATCCGGATAACGCTCGCCTCCTACGTTTTACCGCGGCTGCTGGCACGTAGTTAGCCGAGACTTATTCTGAGGGTACTGTCCTTTCTCATCCCCTCAAAAAGCACTTTACGACCCGAAGGCCTTCATCGTGCACGCGGCGTTGCTAGTTCGCGCTTTCGCACATTAACTAATATTCCCTACTGCTGCCACCCGTAGGTGTATGGACCGTGTTTCAGTTCCATTGTGGGGGGCCACCCTCTCAGGTCCCCTACCCGTCGTAGCCTTGGTGGGCCGTTACCTCACCAACTAGCTGATGGGACGCAGGTCCCTCCCGAAGTGAATTTCTCCTTTTGTTATCAGGCATCTAATCCAAATAACCACATGGGGTATTAGCAATCCTTTCGGACTGTTATCCCCCTCTTCGGGGCAGGTCACCAACGCGTTACTCACCCGTTCGCCACTAAAATACCGTATTGCTACAATATCTCCGTTCGACTTGCATGTATTAGGCACGCCGCCAGCGTTCATCCTGAGCCAGGATCAAACTCTCCGCAAAAAATATCTCTTACGAGATAAATGTTTTGGATTTACTTAAAATTGAATTGGGCTTGTACTTTCTATCACTATTCAGTTGTTAAGGTGCCGTATTCATCGAGGGCGAGATTCTAATCTCTCTTTATGCCTTTGTCAAGGAGTAATTTAGAGACAAAAAACCGATGTCTTTTCAACATCGGCTTACTCACCGACGACTCATACTTGAGGCCTGTTTGGAAGGCCCAGCTTTGTCCTTATTTGGTTTTCACCGATCTGCTTTCGCTAGATCTGCTGTATCTCAATCGCGTTCAGAATTATACGCTCATGTTCCAGCTTGTCAAGGGGTTTGATGGGTCAATTTTCGACCAATTTGGATTTTCCCTTTTTCTTACCCCTTTTATTTCTTCGCCAAATCCACTGGCTGGAAGAGTATATCATTATTCTCTTTATATGCAAGGACTTTTGTAAAAGGATTCCAGATTTTCATCCTGCTTTCATAATGACTTTCTACCTGTGTAAATACAATGATGAATCTCTCTTCATATATATACCTAACCATATTATTCCTTTGGTAAACAAACTCACCTTATGCTGGGGAACAATAACTATATATTTTCGTCTATGATCTGGCATTATTTCTGCATTGTCATATTGGATAATAACACTCTGATTAAGGGTTATAATGGTGCCTATGAATACGTACACTACTTTAAGGAAGCAGAATTCGGAACCAGCCAGAATTTCATTTATCGGTATTTCTGCGGGTTTTCTGGTTGCACTTATCGCTGGATTACTCATGCTGGTTATCATCTCGTCCATCAGCTCTGCCAACCGGATACTGACTGGGGTGGCGGTAAACGGGGTAGATCTCTCAGGAAAATCTGTTGACGATGCCAATGCAATTCTAGCCGCTCAACAGTCTTATCCTCTTACAGGGAAAATAGTCCTGGTGGATGGCGATAAATCCTGGCTGGCCACTCCGGCCGAGTTAGGTTTGTTCATAGATACGCAGACGTCAGCCCAGAATGCCCTCAAGGCTGGGAGAAGCAACAACCCGGTTTCTGCTTTACTCCAATCACTCCAGGCCAGGTATCAGGGATACAATATTCCGCTGAGTGTTTACTTTGATGAGAACACAGCACAACAATACCTGTTGAATATTTCCTCCCAGATCAACCGGCCGGTCATCGAAGCTAGCTTCGGCATCAATGGTGTCGATGTTGTCGTTAACCCGAGCCAGGTTGGACGTACATTGAATATTGAAGACACACTAAAAGTTCTATCTATCCAGCTTCAGACCCTGCAGGATGGAGTGGTTCCTTTAATAGTACGCGAAACTCCGCCGCTCTTGGTCGATGCTGCCCCGCTGGCTGAATCTGCCCGGGCTTTCCTTTCTGCCCCTTTGGTGCTGAATGTACCGGACGCAGGCCAGGGTGATCCCGGTCCCTGGTCCATAGACCAGGCCACATTGTCACGGGTGATCGAAGTTCAACCAAATCCAGACAATCCTGCTTATCCATATAAGGTCGGATTGGATCGCAATGCCATCCGTGGATATCTGGAAGGAGTTGCTCCTGATCTGGACCGCTATCCGGCGAATGCACGTTTCATTTTCAATGATGATACTCGCCTGTTGGACCTGATACAGAATGCTGTTGCTGGTCGATCATTGGATGTGGAAGGGACAATAGACAGTATTAATACTCACATGGCTGCCGGGGAACACAATGTTTCCCTGGTTGTAAATTCCATCCAACCTCAGATCACTGATAATGCCACCGGGCAGGACCTCGGTATTACCCAATTGATCCAAAGCGAGACCTCCTATTTTTATGGGTCCAGCGCTGCCAGGATCAGTAACATTCGAACTGCAGCAGATAACTTCCATGGTCTCCTCATTGCTCCAGGCGAAGAATTCTCGATGGCTAATGCCATGAAGGATGTCACTCTGGATAACGGCTATACAGAAGCTCTGATCATTTTCGGCAACCAGACCATCAAGGGTGTGGGCGGCGGCGTTTGCCAGGTGAGTACTACCTTATTCCGAACAGCCTTCTTCTCTGGCTTCCCGATCAACGAGCGGTATGCTCATGCCTACCGGGTGGGTTACTACGAACAGACCGCTTCAGGAGCATCGGATTCCAACCTGGCTGGCCTGGATGCCACAGTATTCATTCCTGTGGTGGACTTGAAATTCACGAACGATACTCCGTACTGGCTATTAATGGAAACCTAC
>CAWHCY010000007.1:0-636229 GCA_963827895.1 uncultured Chloroflexia bacterium
CCCGCAGGCAGGTGCGATTATGGGATCAATTAGGTCGACCGATCAATCATAATCCGGCGGTCCTGCTTCAAACCCAGGATCTGCCGCCATTTTTTGAAGAGAATTCGTGCATGTATATCTTCACCCGGTCACATTTGACCGCCAGACGGAATCGCCTGGGAGAACGCCCCATGATGTTCGAGATCGACCCATTGGAAGCATGGGATGTGGACAACGAAGTGGATTTCAGCATCGCTGAAATGATGTTAAATATTCGGCAAAAAGATAATGCCAAATCGATATAGATAAATAGAAATAAAAGATAACCGGGACAAAATTATTTATGACCACCATCTTAATTTCCGCACCCTATATGCTGCCATCCATGGAACGGTTCAAGTATATTTTTGATCAACTCGATATTGACATGATCCTGCCGGAAGTTCATGAAAGACTGTCTGAGGATGAGTTGATGCAATTTGCCGGTCAGTTTGATGGCGCGATCTGCGGGGATGACCGCTATACGGAAAAAGTGATTGCCGCCTGCTCACCGCGCCTTAAGATCATCTCAAAATGGGGTACAGGGATCGATTCGATCAATCAGGATGCTGCAAGAGATCACAATATAAAAGTCTGCCGAACAACAAACGCATTTACCATTCCGGTATCGGATACTGTGATGGGTTATATTTTAGCTTTCGCTCGCCACCAACCATGGATGAACCTGAAAATGAAACAAGGGGAGTGGAAAAAAATCCCCGGGAGAGCATTAAAGGAATGCACACTGGGTGTAATCGGTATCGGGAATATCGGGAAAATGCTCCTGCGAAAAGCGAAAGCATTCGATATGACCCTGCTGGGTAATGACATCATCGAGATCGACAAAACTTTAATTAACGAAACCGGTTTCGAGATGACTACCTTACCCGACCTGATGAAACGCTGTGATTTTATCAGCGTCAATTGCGATCTAAATCCAACCAGTTATCATCTGATCAACAAGCATATGTTGAGTGAGGTTAAAGCAGGTGCAATTTTGATCAATACCGCCCGGGGACCGATTATTAACGAACCTGATTTGATCCAATCCTTGCAGATTGGCAGACTTGGGGGAGCAGCATTGGACGTTTTTGAAGACGAACCACTACCACATGACAGCCCTTTGTTGAAAATGGATAATGTGATGCTGGCACCGCACAATTCAAATTCAAGCCCGGAAGCATGGGAACGCGTGCACATCAATACGATCATTAACCTGATCGATGGGTTGGGTTTGCAAGATAAGGATACTGTTCTTTACCAGGAACTACGGAGATCTTTGAAATGACAGAAAAAAATACAGTACTTATCACCGGGGCATCCGGTGGAGTGGGACGGGCAACCGTTTTGCTTTTCGAGGAAAAAGGCTGGAATGTCGTGGGTGTGGACCGGTCTGATAAGGTGGAAGAATTCCCGAAAGATGGACTGTTCATCAAGGCTGACATTTCCAACCCGGACGATATTAAACGGGTCTATGACGAAACCAACCGATATAGCAAACAACTGAACGCAGTTGTGAATAATGCTGCGTTGCAGATATCCAAGCCGATACTGGAAACAACCGTGGAAGAATGGGACGCTGTCATGACATCCAATCTGCGCTCGGTTTTTCTGGGTTCCAAGCTGGCGCACCCGATGCTGGTCAAAGCAGGTGGAGGAGCAATAGTCAACGTTTCATCGGTACACGCTATTGCCACCTCGAAGGACATCGCAGCTTATGCAGCCAGCAAAGGTGGATTATTAGCGCTCACGCGGGCCATGGCGATCGAATTTGCACCCCAGAATATTCGGGTCAATGCTATTCTGCCAGGTGCTGTCGATACCCCCATGCTGAGGGCAGGTTTGAACCGCAGCCATGCTGGAACAGGAACGATCATGGATAGACTGGAGAATTTGGCCAGTAAGACTGTGAACGGCCGAATAGGGCAGCCTTCCGAAATTGCCCACGCCATATATTTCCTGGCAGACAACACCCAAAGCTCCTTTATGACCGGCCAGGCAATCGTTGTTGATGGTGGAGCCACGGCAAGGTTGAGTACCGAGTGAGTACAATCCGAGAGAAATTAATAAATATCATACCGGACCAATTGAAACCAACGGCACGCACCTGGTATGACGGTTTACGCCGATTACCAGAATTGCCTGCGGCGTTCTTGCATCCCTGGCGGCTGGAAAGCATCAAGAGACTCCGCACATATAAAGATATTCACTGGGGGAAGAGGTGCTTCATTATTGGCAACGGCCCAAGTTTGAATCAATTGGATCTGACCCTGCTGAAAAATGAATACACTTTTGGGATGAACCGCATTTATATGGCCTTCCCGGACATGGGATTTAAAACCAGTTACTATGTCTGCATGAATGACCTGGTGGTGGAGCAATGCGCCAGCGACATCCAAAAAATGGATATCCCACGGTTCTTATCATGGCGGGCTCGAAAATGGGTCAAATTGGATAATGATCTCCAGTTCATTTACACCACTTATACCGGACCGGGATTCTCAACGGATATCACAGGTAGAGTCTGGGAAAGTGCAACGGTCACCTATATTTCCCTCCAATTGGCATTTTATATGGGATTTGAGACTGTCTACCTGATCGGTGTGGATCATAACTTTATTACACAGGGAACACCGAATACGACCGTGATCTCACAGGGGAATGACCCCAATCATTTCAACCCGGGTTATTTTGGAAAGGGTTTTCGTTGGCAACTGCCTGACCTGGAAACATCTGAAATTGGATACCGGTTGGCAAAGGAAGCCTTTCAGCTTGATGGTCGGCAGGTTTTGGACGCAACCCTCGGTGGAAAGCTGACGGTTTTTCCTAGGGTAAATTACTCTGAACTCTTCAACTGATATGGACAAGGCAACCCCGCTCGTTTCGGTTGTGATCAACTCCTATAACCAGGCTCAATTCCTGGAACAGACGATACGATCTGTCCTGAGTCAGGACTATCCCAACGTGGAAATCCTTCTGGTCGACGGCGGCTCCACCGATGGCAGCCTGGAGATCATCCAACGATACTCGGACCGGTTCTCCTGGTGGGTTTCAGAAAAAGACAGCGGCCAGGCAGAAGGGATCAATAAAGGTTTGAAGCGGGCGAAAGGGGAATTGGTTGCCTGGTTGAATTCTGACGATTATTTTTTTCCCGAAGCGATAACACGGGCAGTTGAATGCTGGGATTCTCGACCTGATGTGGTATTACTCTACGGGGATGTCATGGCAGTCGATGAAAATAACAAGATGATCAACCGTATGCGTACCGGTGATTGGCAACTAACCGACCTGATGGAATTCAAGATCATCAACCAACCAGCCGTGTTCATGAATCGATCTGCCCTGGCAGAATCAGGATATCTGGATACAAGCTACCATTACCCGATGGATCATCACCTGTGGCTGCGCATCGCGTCACAGGGCAAAATGGTGCACGTTCCTGAGTTGTGGGCAGCCGGAAGATTCCACCCGGCGGCCAAAAATGTTGCGGCTGCGGCCAAGTTTGGCGAGGAAGCTTACCGCATAGCTGACTGGATGAAAAATACCCAACCATTCAAAAGTCTTTCAGCAGGACGATGGAACCGGATCATGGCTGGAGCACACCGGTTCAATGCCCGTTATTTATTGGAAGGCGGCGATGCAGCCGGCTCATATAAATCTTATTGGAAAGGTTTGATCGCATATCCACCGGCAGTACTGCCGGAATTGCACCGCATGATTTATGCGTTACTCTCAATGGCAGGATTGGGTCGTCTGAAGCAGCTGTATTTTTCCCTGCGCCGATTAGTTCGTCCGGTAAAGATGGATTAGAATCAGATATGATGCAGCAAAATTATTCGACTACCACTGGATTATTCACGCAAAACATCACTATCAGGAGGATCACCATACTCTTGCTGTTATTGTTGGGCTTGGGAATTCGGCTGTTGGATTTGACAGATCCTCCGTTGGATATTCATCCCACCCGACAACTGCATTCGGCATTGATGGCTCGCGGTATGTATTACCAGGGAAGGACTGACGTACCCGAGTGGCAGGTGACAACTGCTGTTAGACAATGGAAACGAGAAGCAGTCATTGAACCGCCGGTGATGGAAAACTTGACTGCTAGCCTTTACAATGTTTTCAAAGGCGAATTCGTTTGGATAGCCCGGATTCTGTCATCATTATTCTGGGTAGCGGGCGGGTTGGCTATCTACCTTTTAGCCAGCCAATTGACTAACGCGGATGGGGGAATCACTGCACTGATCTTTTACCTATTCCAAACCTACGGAGTGATGGCATCCCGTACCTTCCAACCGGATCCATTAATGGTCAGTTTGATCTGTTTTTCATGGTGGTCATTCCAGCGTTGGCTGCAAAAACCTGACTGGAAATGGACCATCATTGCCGGGTTGATCACCGGCTCCGCGATCTATATCAAGAATGTATCTGTCTTTTTCCTGGCGATCCCATATATTGTGCTCTTATTCAGGAAAGACTTTAAGGGACTCTTTAAGAATATCAAAGTATGGGTTTTGGCTATTGTCGCGTTGCTGCCGGTAGTTATTTATACAATTTATGGGACTTTTGTGGCGGGATATCTTGGTCAGCAGTTCAGTTTCAGGATTTTTCCCAATTTGTGGGTGGATATATCCAATTATTCGCGCTGGATGGGACAGATCAAAGACACTGCTGGTATTCCGGCATTGATCCTGGGTTTGGTGGGCATCTTCTTATTTGAAGCCGGATCAAGCAGAAAATGGGTACTGGGACTGTGGTTGGGTTATGCGATCTATGGGTTTACATTTGCCTACCATATCGGAACCCATGATTATTACCAGCTTCCTTTCATTCCGATCCTTGCCCTGTCCATTGCTCCACTCGGTTCGATCATTATTTCAAAAATACTATCCATCCATTCCCGGAAGTATATTCGCCTCACGCTTTATGGTTTAAGTGTGGTGATCGTATTGACCTTATTGTGGCAAAATAGGAATATCCTCAATAGAGAGGACTATCGAGCGGAACCGGCGTTCTGGCAGTCACTGGGAGACAGACTGAGGGATGTGTCTGTGATCGGGTTGACCGAGGATTACGGTTACCGCATGGCTTATTACGGATGGGACAGTATTGATAATTGGCCGGGGACTGGAGACCTGGCTGTACGCAAACTGGCAGGCAGACCGGAGAAAGAAATCCAGACCCTGATAGAAAAAGATATAAAAGATAAAAGGTATTTTCTGGTAACCTGGTTTGAGGATTATGCACGTCAACAGGAATTGAAAACATACCTGGAAAAAACATACCCGGTTGAGACTGGTGATGGATATCTGTTATTTGATATTGGTCATCCTTATTGATCCGGGTGACATGAAGTGATATTTCACAAATTAGAACCACTCAAGGTTTTATGAGGGATATGAGATGAAGAAAAGAATCTTATCTGCGCCAACTTCTGAAAATTTCACTGATGCACTCAGTGCGTGGCGTTTATTGTTGGTCGCTGCTTTGATAGGAGGATTAATTGGTGCGGCAATATACCAATTATGGGTTCCACCTTTCCGCGCGATGTCAAAGGTTGTAGTAGATCAGAACCTTGAGCAGGCGTTACCCGCTGCACCAGACAGGGAGGTTTTTTACTTCCTGGAGAGGGAAACACAAAAGCTTGAGGAGTTGGCCTGGTCTGATACAGTGCTGGAACAAGTAACCATGCAGGTCGAAGGTGTTAAGATTTCCGATCTCCGTGGTGGATTGCTCCAACTTTCGCAACCGGGCGATGGCGGCTGGCGATTTTATGGAGTCAATAGTTCACCGGAAAAAGCAAAACAACTTGCAAAATCCTGGGCAAACATATTTACGGAAGAGGTACAAAAGGCAGTTAATTCTGCAAATGAATTGATCGCGGTAAAGAAGGAATTGACGGGACTAACTGATAACTTATCAGCTGAAACGGAATTGAAACGCACTTCCCTGGAAGCCAGGGAAAAAACCCTGGAAGCAGAATCCTTTGGATTGCATCCTGAAATTCAGGTTTCACTAAGTCAAAAAAAGGAAATTGTTGCTGAACGTAACATCCAAATGGGGGTATACATCTTTGCAGGTGCCATCAGTGCCATGTTCATTACTCTCCTGATCAATACTATTTCAAGCGGGATAAATAAAATAGATGCAAACGAAGATTGATCTAACCCGATTATCACATTTATTCTGGGCACTGGTGCTGATCAGTTTACCAGTGACCAGTTTCAAGTATTTCCCGTTCCTGGGGAAAGAAACCATGGTTCGACCGCTGGCTTTCTACCCACTTGCAGTTCTCATTGTCCTGCTCATAATCCGATTATTCCGAAAGTCAATCCAGGTAAAGTTCAGTGGTAGTTTGGTCATCCTTGGGTTGTTCCTGGTTGCGGCTTTTACCGCTACAGCCTGGGGCTGGGCATTTGATCCCATTCCCATGCATGGACAGGAATATATTGGCCGCAGTTTGAGGGCCTGGGCGACTCTTGGCGGTGGGATTGCATTTTTCCTCACCACTATACTGATGAACCAGACTGAGGATGACCTGCGAAAAAGTATAAAATGGCTTTATGCGGGGTTGCTTCTCAGCATAGTATGGGGTGGAATACAAATGATCTCATACTATACCGGTTTTCCTGAGCGGATCGACCTGAACAAGATCCAGGAAGCTTTTTCCATTCGGAAATTATTGGCTAAAAAACGAGCAGCCGGTTTTGGTTTCGAACCTTCCTGGTTGGCAAATCAAATAGCAACGATCTATTTACCCTGGTTATTTGCGGCAGTCCTTTCCGGTTACAGAGTATTTCGTAGAAAATGGATCGAAGTGGTCTTGTTCCTGGCTGTGATATTTTTACTCATTTGTACGTTCTCGCGTGGCGGAATATTAATGGCGATAGTCTCGATGATCCTGGTATTTTTACTGACTCAAAAGATAAGGATGCGTTCATGGGCAGAATGGTTTATTCGACCATTTCGTAAAGATCCTGAGGCGCACCGTTCAAGGGGTTTACTCCTACGGACCGGGATCATAATTTTTGTAGCGGGAGTAATCGTCAGTACAGGTTTGATACTTTCCACCAACAAGTACTTTGCTCAGATTTGGCGGTCACAGAAGGGGACGATAACAGATTATGCCGTCGATATATATGCAGGTCCACGATTGGCATATGCCGCCGCTGGATGGGAAGTTTATCTCGAGCATCCATTAACAGGGGTGGGATTGGGTGCCAGTGGTCTGTACCTGTATGATCATATACCGGATTGGGCAGTCACCACACTATCAGAAATTACCAGGCAGTTGACCCCAAATGCCTGGCTGTATCCCAACCCGAAGAACCTATATATTCGGCTGCTCAGTGAAACCGGGATCGTTGGTTTTGTTTTGTATTTACTCTTCTGGATGAGTATTCTGGGGATGGTGATCAAATTATTACTGAATGAGCATCCTTTTTCCAGGTATATCGGATTCGGAGGATTGTTTACCTGGTTTGTATTGATCTTTTTTAATATCACCCAGGATTCATTTATTGATCCAAATCAGTGGATGGGATTGGGTATATTCCTGGGGTTAAGTACCACATTTTATGCGAAAAGTAAGACCACAAAAGTTTCAACTTCGCAGGAATGATTTCAGTGTTATGATTAATTATTCCTATTTATTATCACAGGGACAACTATGATCATTTTATCTGTCGGTATGCCCAGAGCAGGTTCGGGCTGGCATTATAACCTTATCCAGGATCTGGTAATTGCGAGCGGGGGCAAAAATGCGCGTGATATTCGCAAGGATTTTCACCTGGAGAACATATTGACTGAGGTTAATTGTAATATCAGTGCTTTGACCCTGCGCAGATTATTCTCAGTATTACCGGCATCCTTCGCAGGGAACACATTTGTTCTTAAAGCCCATTCTGGTGCAACTACGGTCAGTGACCTTTTTATAAAAATGGGTTGGATGAAGGCGGTATATATCTATCGTGACCCCCGGGATGCCATGCTTTCGGCGATGGATTTTGGCAAGCGAACCCTAGATAAAGGACACCCGAATGCGTTCTCGCATTTGACGGATGTGGATATGTCACTGGATTTCATTTTAAAATACTGTGTGATCTGGGAAAGCTGGGTCAGCAGAAAGTCAGTTCTGAGCGCAAGATACGAAGACCTGTTGACTGATTATGATAATGAAACGACAAAATTAACAGATTTTATCCACCTGGAAAAACGTAACAAACTCATTAATGACGTCATTGAAAAATACCGGCCGGGTCAGGCGAAAGAAGGCAAAGATGGATTGCATTTCTTTAAAGGCCAGATCGGAAGATTCCGTGAACGTTTCTCACTTGAGGAACAGAAGAGAATTTCGGATAAGCTTGCGAAATACCTGCCAAAAATGGGTTACGAACTGTAATCTGAGAACACTGGATCATTCTTAGATAAATTCGATGGATCGAGCAGTAGATCACTTGCTTCGTGTAGATTAAAGGTTTTCTTCATGTTTATTACACCACTCCAAAAAAAATACCCCAAAATTGATGATGGCACCCCAAAATGGCACAACCCGATTCTGGCATTAATGGTCATTGTCCTCATTTTGTCGATTTTACCTTTTATATATACCGGTACTTTTTCCCGCTACCAGGCGGATGATTATTGTTTTTCTAGTTCCCTCATTCAAAATGGGTACCTGGGTGCCCTCAAGGATAGCTATCAAACCTGGTCCAACCGCTTTTCAACCATTTTAGTCATCGGGTTGATCGACCCATTAAAAGTACTTGGTTTAAGGATTCTTCCTGGAGTCTTGATCAGCGGAATGCTGGGTGGGTTATACCTGTTAATCCGGGAACTAAAAAAACGAATGGAATGGAAACTCGGACGAACCGAATCCTTCATTCTGACAGCAATGATCACATTTTTTACGGTTTACACAGCACCAGACCAGTTCCAGTCGTTTTACTGGCGATCAGGCTCGATCACATATACCCTACCGGTTGTCATCCTGCCATTCCTGCTTGCATTAATTCTGAGAGCAAACAGTCAAAACGTAACTCCCCAGAGTTTGTTATTGATGGGTGGAAGTATATTTTTGCTTGCATTGCTGAATGGGGGTTTCTCTGAGACCACTGCCGCATTTCAGACTGTGATATTCGGTTTGCTATTTGGATGGGTGCTGCTGAAAGCACCTCAGGAAAAAAAGAAACAACGGTTGGCACTTCTGCTTTGTGCAATATCCGGCGTTATCACCGCGATGATCATCATGATCCTTTCACCTGGCAATGCTGTCAGGTTGGAAAATATGCCTGCACCTCCCGGAATATTTATGCTAATTTATTTATCATTCCGATTTGCAGCCGGTTTTATTGTAAACACGGTCCAGGGGTCACCACTGCCGGTGGTGATCAGTTTCATTCTTGCATTTACACTGGCGATGCTCAGTTCATGGAAAGATATTAGTCTACGAGGCTGGACCTGGTTGTTCTGGGGTATTCCGGTGGGAGCTTTTCTACTGGTTGTGGCTGTGTGTGCTCCCAGTGCTTACGCAGAATCCGCTTATGCAGAAGCACGTGCTTTCCTGCCTGCCCGTTGGATCCTTACTACAGCAGGTATAGCATGGTTTTATCTTCTTGGAATTGTCTATCAAACCTGGAGATATAAAAACCCCAAGTATCAACTAATCAAAGAACAAACATTCATTGCCTTTATCATTGTTCTGTTATCATTTTATATAATGCGCGGCGCGCTGGTAACCTTGGGTAGTATTCCTGATTATCAAACACGAGCCAAAGCGTGGGATACACGGGCAGCCAAAATTGAACAAGGAAAAGCTGCAGGAATCCTGGATATTGAAACCACTGCACTCGATTCTTTTGGCCGAATCCGGGAACTTTCAGATAATCCCAAGTTATGGGTTAACAAATGTGCTGCAATCTATTATGGTGTGAATAGCATCACCGCGAAATAAAGAAAATCTATGACATTAGTCTCGATCATTACCCCTTCCTATAATCAGGCGGTCTTCCTGGAAAGAACGATTCTTACAGTGCTAAACCAGACCTACCCTGTTATTGAATATTTTATTATTGATGGCGGGTCGCAAGATGATAGCGTGAATGTGATCCATAAATATCAGGACAAGCTCAAAGGCTGGGTTTCGGAAAAGGATCAAGGTCAAACCGATGCGATCAATAAAGGTTTTGCGATGGCAAACGGTGACATCCTGGCGTGGATCAATTCAGATGATACTTATGAACCCGATACCGTAAAATGCGCAGTTGAGTATTTGGATACCCATCCGGATGTAGGGTTGGTATATGGAGACACCAAATTCATCAACGAAAAGGATGAGGTGATCGGAACTTTC
Source organism: uncultured Chloroflexia bacterium (assembly GCA_963827895.1). Taxonomy (GTDB): domain Bacteria; phylum Chloroflexota; class Anaerolineae; order Anaerolineales; family Anaerolineaceae; genus PNON01. The sequence goes on from CAWHCY010000007.1 coordinate 10,373, forward strand.
CCGGCTGCGCTAACCAACTATGCAAAACTCCGCCAGGGTTATGTACATATACCCCAACAGGCAGCTTTCTTCAGGGCAAGTCTTTGGAAACAGGTAGCTCCCCTGGACCCTTCTTTTTATTTTGCGATGGATTACGATTTATGGATACGGCTGGCAAAATTATCTGGAGTTGCTTATGTTCACAGTCACTGGGCTAACTTCAGGCTGCATGGTGAGGCAAAAACCATACATTCAGATGACCGCTGTTGGCCGGAGATGTTAAAAGTGCACTATCGCGACGGCGGAAAATTTTTCTCACCAATAGTGTTTAAGTATTATTTGCGGAAAGTGGCAGGTCCCTACTTAAGATGGAGAAGAAAACAGCAAATTCGCCGATAATTTTTTCGCATTGGTATGTGTTATGATAATTATGATATATAGGAGCAATAAATGAATAATAAAACATCAAATAAACTGGCTCCATCCAACCCAGGTTTTTTTCAAGATATCCTTTTACAGATCAAACTCATTTATCGCCTGATAGGTGATAGACGGGTGAATCCATTTCTTAAACTGCTGCCAATTGGAGGACTGATCTATTTTATCGTTCCTTTCGATATAGCTATAGGACCCCTGGATGATGCGGCAGTGATGGGTTTAGCATCCTACCTGTTCATTGAACTCTGCCCAGATAACGTAGTACAGGAACACAGGCAGAAATTAAGATTGAATTCACAGACGCAGCCGGTTGATATCAAGGATGACGACACAGTTATTGATGCGGAATTTAAAGAAAAAGACAAAGAAGAGTAGTTATCGGAATTTGGTAAAGTGAGGTTTTATGGCAGAAAAGAACTGGGAAAAATTTCAAACCCGTTTTTGTGATCAAGCAGATATGGATGTAAGTTTGGATGTTGAAGTAATATATCCAGCGGAATATCTGGATCACGAAGCTCCAAGATTAGGTGCACATAGATGTTCCAATGGAATGGTGTGTAATCAGTTTGACCAGGGAGTGTGCGTTTGGGCGGGAACTAATCCAATCGTAGATCCATTCAAGGACTCATAGAAACCAGTTACATCAAATGATAAAGAATAAAAGGAGACAATCGTGTACTTGCGATTGTCTCCTTTTGGTAGTGTAGATTAAATAACTGCCAACTTTTTCCCCACTTTGGCAAAAATCTCCAGGCCTTTATCCAAATCTTCCCTGGAATGGGCAGCGGAAATCATAACCCGGATGCGGGCTTTTCCCTGTGGTACAGTTGGAAATCCAAGTGCCATGGCGAATAAGCCTTCGTTGAACAGTTCACTGCTGAATTGCTTGGCGAGAGGTACTTCTCCCAACATAATCGGGGTAATGGGTGTCACACTTTCACCAGTATTGAATCCCAATTTCTTCATCTCGGCTTTAAAGTAACGCCCATTTGCCCAAAGTTTATCAACCAGTTCAGTGGAGTTCACCAAAAGATCCACAGCGGCGATGCATGCTGCGGTATCCGGTACCGTCATTGCCGAAGAAAAGAGGAATGGGCGGCCACGCTGACGAAGCCAATCGATAATGACCGGATTACCAGCTATGATGCCGCCAACAACGCCAAAAGCTTTTGACATGGTGCCAATTTCAACATCCACTTTTCCATGCAAGTGGAAATGATCAACAATTCCGCGCCCTCCGGTTCCAAGAACACCTTCGCCATGTGCATCATCCACCATCAATAGGAATTGATTGGCAGAGGCTACTTCGTACAGTTTATCCAATGGAGCGATATCTCCATCCATCGAAAACACCCCATCCGTGATGATCACTGCCCGACGATAAGTGCCTTTTGCCTCATGAATTACGCGCTGCAGATCATTAATGTCGCAATGTTTATAACGAATGATCTTGGCACCAGAGAGACGACAGCCATCGATGATACTGGCATGATTCAACTCATCGGAGAAGATCACATCCTCCTTACTGACAAGGGCGGGAAAGACAGCCAGGTTTGCACAATAGCCGCTTTGGAATGTGATCGCTGATTCGACACCTTTGAATGCCGCCAATTTCTTCTCCAAAGTGAGATGCAGTTCCATTGTCCCGGCAATAGTGCGGACAGCTGCCGGACCAACACCATATTTGGCAATCGCTTCCGTTGCAGCCTTACAAAGGGTAGGATGATTGGCGAGGCCAAGATAATTATTGGAACAGAAATTTAAGACACTTTTTCCATCAACAACCATGCTTGCACCCAAGCCGGACCCGATGGTGCGAATACGATTCAATGTTCCGCTTTGCTGAAGGTTATCCAGTTCATCTTTTATCCATTGGATTTTTGAGTCCATATTTTTCCTTTATAGTTTGAATTGGGTTAAAGTGTGATCTGCATCATTATAATGCCTATTTTATCTCTCCCAAGTATCCCCATTCTATCAACAGGCGGGTGACTTTTTCTTTTGCTCCCGGTTTCATGACAACGGCGGTTGGACCTAATGGCTCTGCCAAGTATCGAGCTGCTTTGGATTTCATTATTTCCTGCAGGATCTCAGGCGAGGTCACACGCAGCACTTGCATGTTTTCCAGAGAAACTTCACTCCCATGATCTTCCCAACGCTGCAGCGCGCGGATGAGGCTGGGGGGTGGTGGAACACTGCCGTATTTTCGTAGAAGGGTCTCAAGATGCGTGACTCGAAGGGTTTGTTTTCTTGCGCTTGCAAGAGATTGCGGCGTAAACTGGTAAGTGTATCCATCAGTATTGAATTCCTGCCACTCTGCCATTCTGGCTAATAGATACCTTACCCAGCGTGGTACAAGCACCGGGCAAAGGATCTGTGACCCAGCTTTGAATTTTATTCTGCCATTCTCATCCCGGCCTGTTGGAGTTGAACCCAATAGCAGCATGTGGCCTGCTAATGTCACCTTGAAAGATCCGGGTACCCTGGCATGTGAGGAAAAGCCAAGATCTACTATTCCTAGCCAAAAAAGTGGACCCTGAAGGAGGTGGCGAATGTATGCTCCTTCTACTTTTGTCCAATGTATGAAACCATTCAGATACTCTGCTGTATCAGCAGAACGAATAAGCCAGGACTCGAAATTCCCGTCCGGGCGGAGAAATTCTGCAGAAGACTCTTTGATATGATCAATAAATACACCGATATCAATCCACTCCCCAACCGGTAAGCCTGATATCGTCTCCAGAATATATTCGCGGGAATTAAGCGGTGAATATTCGTCTGCTTTTTCGACAATCAAATCTCGATATCGAGAATAAGTCTTTGAATAAAGCGGAAGTCGACCAACTTCGGAAAAGGAATTGCCAGGCAGGTCCTCGCTTCGATTCAAGATGTTGTTTTGATTCCTCAGGCAATGGGATGCCATTGCTATCAAGTATTTGAGCAGATTGAAGCAAGGTATTGAGAAAGTTTTTATGATCTTTAGAAACCAGCAAATGATTGGATATGTTAATTAACTCCCCCGAACGTCTTGCTGCCAGAATTGTACAGCCGTGATCTAATATTCCATCACTGCAACTGGCTGCCAAATAATCCTGTGAGTGGGATTTATTTACTTGCAGTTGTGGTAATGGTGTGGTGATCAATGGGGGAGGAAGCTGTTCCAGGATATCGGATGGGATGAATGCAAATTCCTGAAGGGAACTCGATTTTTTCATAAAAGCCCGTGAGATCAAAGCACGATACCACAATATTTCCACCGCACTGACTGACTGTAAATATGGTTGTTCGCGATCTCTTCTACTTGAACCGAATTCACGAACTTCACCAAATTTCCTGGCGAAAATATTCCATAAAATCCGGCCATCATTTTGTTGGAGCTCTGATATTGCTTTTCCTGCTTCTTCAGGTAATTCTGAAAGCATTCTGGTAAAAGTTGAGGGTTCCAACATTCGTCGAACCAAAGCTGCCCGTTCCTGTGGAGAATCAATGACAGGAGATTCTACATGCCAGAAATCAGCAATGATCTGTAGAAAACCGAAATCTTGTTCCATTAAACTTTGAAGTAGATCTGCCATTCTAATTTTTCGCCAGTCTTCAGGGTGTATATAAGCAATTTTACACTATCACCATATTAATTTTTTTCAAAGTATTGTGAAAGAGCAATTTGGAATTTATATTTTTCCACAGGAAATGCTATGCTACGATATTAACTCTTGCTAAAATGATTACAGGAGGAATAACCTATGCCAAGAATCGCTGTCCTTACCGGTGGGGGTGATGCCCCCGGATTAAACGCTGTCATCCGCGCTGTTGTAAAGACAGCAGTGCTTCAATACCAATGTGAAGTTCTGGGAGTGCAAGACGGGTTTGATGGTTTCGTCGAGGACCAGGGCGTTTTTCCATTAACTCTGGAGGACGTCAGGGGAATCCTACCACGAGGTGGCACAATATTAGGTACGGCGAATCGAGGCAACCCCTTTGCCAGGAAAGTCCTTATCAATGGCCGGTGGGTGGTTGAAGATGTATCTGAACGAATACAATCGAGGATCAAGGCTCTAGCCCTGGATTGCCTGATTGTAATTGGCGGAGACGGTACTTTACGAATAGCACAGGAGTTATTTGAATTGGGGGTGCCTGTGGTTGGAGTGCCAAAAACCATCGATAATGATATTGGCGGGACAGAATTTTCATTTGGTTTTGATACAGCAGTAAATACTGCCATGGATGCGCTGGACAAACTGCATACGACAGCGGAATCACATCACCGGGTAATGGTTTTAGAGTTGATGGGAAGGGATGCGGGCTTCATCACCCTCAATGCCGGCCTTGCTGGGGGAGCGGACGTGATATTGATTCCGGAAATCCCGTTCAGTTTTGACAAGATCTGCCAGAAAGTAATGGAGAGGCAAGGAAGCCGTTCCAAATTCAGTATCATCGCAGTTGCTGAGGGGGCCAAACCGAAGGGAGGAGAACAATTATACGCTTTACCAGCGGATGAAGTCTCAGTTGCCCGATTAGGTGGAGTGGGAGAGCTTGTTTCCAGGGTTGTTTCTGAACAAACCGGAGTGGAATCGCGCCTGACCGTTCTGGGTCATCTTCAGCGTGGTGGAACTCCAAGTGCTTTTGATCGCTGGCTGGCAACCCGATTCGGAGCAGCCGCAATCCGCCTTGTCATGGCAGGAGGACTAGGCCGCATGGTATCACTTCAGAATGGAGCAATAAAAGATGTATCCATTGTCGAAGCAATATCCAAACCAAAACGGGTGTGGTTGGATGGAGATGCCATTGTCACAGCACGTGGATTAGGTATCTGCCTGGGTGACTGATCTTATCTGATCAAGATCGCATCCAACACGATCGTTGTACCTGACATATGTCGGAGAGTCAGTATATGGTCACCTGGAGGAAATTCACCACTTACCCAGGTTTGACCACGGATTTCGGATGCAGCATATTCATTCAATGTACCAATGGATACATTATCCACCAGGATTTCTATTGTCCCAAAGGTGACGGCTCTTCTGAAGAAAAGCGAAAAGCCGGTTCCATTAAACAGAATTGAGGCAGTATTATTTAGTTTCTGGGAGTAATGCTCAGTATCCATAAACATGCCAGTTAATGAATGACCAAGCCAGCCATTGTAATTGATCAGTGGATTTGAATCATCATATTTGCCGGCAGTTGAGGGTTCAGGTGTTACGGTAGGTGTAGGGGTAATACTGGGAGTTAATGTCTCGGTTGGAGTCATAGTCGAAGAAGGTGTGAAGGTATTTGTTGGTGTGAAAGTCTCAGATGGAGTTGGGGTTAGGGTTGGAATACCTGAGATCGTTACGGCATCCAATGATACATAGGTACCTGTAGAATGAGTTAGCACTACTGTGTGTAACCCAGGGCCAAGGGCTGGACTGGTCCAAATAATTCCTTTGTATTCAGCACCTGACTGTTGATTAATGCTGTAATCAAGGCCATCGATATTGACAGTTAAGATACCAAAGGTCATATAGGTCCGAAATTGCAGTGATAACATTTCTCCGCTGAAGTTGAACATCACCTGGTCACCTATTTTCGGTGAATAATGTTCTGTACCTGCATACATGCCGGCGACAGGATGTGATAACCAACCGAAATAATGCAAGCTAGAATTCATATCGTCGACTATTCCCAAACCTAAAATTGCCGGGGTAGGAGTAGCTGTTGGGGTTTTGGTGATAGTAGGTGTATTCGTGGGCAGTGATGTGGAACTGGGAGTGAATGTATTGGTTGGCGGACGAGTACTTGTTGAGGTTTTAGTCGACGATGGAATAGGTGTACTGGATGCTGTTGGGGTGACTGTAGCTGGTCCATCGATCTGAATTGCATCCAACACTGTATAGGTGCCTGAACCATGTATAAGTTCGAGGATATGAATTCCTGGAACAAGGATATCACTTTCCCAATATTGTCCCCGTATCTCTTTGGCTTCAAATTGATCAATATTCGCGACTGAGACACCGTCAATCTTAACGTTAAGCAGCCCAAATGTTGCATATTTGCGGAAGTAAATTGTAATACCTGTTCCATTGAACGACGAATATACTGTATCACCAATCTTTTTCGAATAGTGCTCTGTGTTGTTTTGCAGACCTTTTACAGTCTGTTGGAACCATCCTGAATATTGAAGGCGGTAATCGGCATCATCCACCAAACCGGGATTGATCACAATCGGGACCGAAGTAACCGTCGAAGTATAACTTGGTGTCGGCGTTTTTGTGTTCGTTGGTGTGCGGGTTGGAGTTACAGTCAGAGTGATCGTGGGTGTCCTACTCGGAGTGTATGTTCGTGAAGGTGTATAGGTTAATGTCGGGGTAGGAGTGGCTGTCGGAGGTCCATATATAGTAACAGCATCCAACACAGCATATGAATTTGAAAGATGTTCAAGCATTACAGTATGCATTCCAAATGCCAATAACGGACTGGTCCACATTTGACCACGCTGCTCGACCGGGGCTGTTTGATTGATGGAAGCTGTTAGACCGCCGTCTATATAAACATTCAAGGTTCCAAAAGTCGGGTATTTTCGATAATATATACTCAACCCGGTGCCATTGAAGCGAAAATTGACTTTTCCGCCTAATTTATTGGAAAAATGCTCACTATTTGAAATCAAACCGGACACTTTATGATAATACCAGCCTTCGTATCCAAATTGTCCACTCAAGTCATCCATCAATCCCGGATCCATGGGAGCAGGAATCTGGGTAGGGCTAAGTGTGTAACTTGGGATAGGCGTCTTTGAGGCTGTTGCAGTGACTGTCGCAGTGCGAGTGTTCGTGGCAGTAGGTGTTTTTGTGAGGGTAGGAGTAGGTGTAGGTGGACCGCTGATTATGATCGCATCCAAATTAACATAAAGTCCATCAATATGAGTAAAGGTGATGGAATGCGATCCAAGACTAAGCGGATCACTTGACCATGATTGATTGCGCATATCTGTTTCAGAAAATTGGTCAATATCAACCACATCAACACCATCGATATTGACCCTGACATTTCCCATGGTTGAAAATCTACGGAAGAGAAAGGTCACACCAGTACCGAAAAAACTGAGGACGGCAGTATTACCCAATGTGGATGAATAATGTTCACCATTCTGAAAAGTATCACTTAATGTGTGAAATATCCAACCAGCATAACGAATCTGGAAATATTTGTCATCGTACGTGCCGGGGTCAACTGGTAAAGGTGTAATTGTTGCTGTTGGGGTGGATGTCGCAAACGGGTCCAGGGTGATTGTACTGGTTGGTGTATCCGATGGGAGCAGCGTAAGTGTATCTGTGGTAGTTTCTGTGGTCGTGGATGTCGGTGTCTCGGTATCAATTTCCTGAGCAGAAACGTTAAGTGCCTGCGGCAGAAAGAATGAAAAAAATAATGAAATTAATAAAGTCAGGCTAATAACCCGAAGTTGATTGCATGTTCGATAATTTGAGGCCATAGGTCCACCCGAAACGAGAATAACCACCAAGATAGGAGGGATGCTATTATTGTTATCGGATGATTATGGTTAATATTCAATCAGCTAAGGTGATTAAAGCGTAAAAAACATGTAAGAATTACAGAGTTGTACCGCCCCAGGCGAAGTGGTTCAATCAGTTGGTTAACAACCTTATCATTCAGTCACCAGGTTGGTAGCCGAAACGTGAAATGGTATTACATCAGTTGATTATTTTCAGCACCGCATCCTTATCGTCGGTTGGTGATGGAATCACGCGAGTATAGAGGGAATATTGGTAAAAACTGAACGCATACGTGAGGATGAATATTGGTGATCTTCGTGGAAAATATAAATAACCATTATAATTAAAATTAAGGAAATAAATAATCAATGCTTAGGTCAAATAAACAATTACTTTTAGACACCATCACATTTCCACTTCGAGCGATTAGCATTTTTGAAGAGAATAAATGGGGGCTGTCCTCTTTACGAACAGAACGTTATGATTATTGCACCCGAGAAACACGGGGTTATACGCTGGATGTTGGCTGTGGTCGCGATAATTGGTTCATAAAAAACCACTTGAATGGTAATGGTTTAGGAATCGATGTATATAAGTATGAAGGACTTACGGACGAAAATATTGTCAAAGATATCAGCCATTTTCCATTTGATGACCAAACTTTCGACACTGTTACTTTCATTGCCAACCTTAATCATGTCCCAAGCTCATTGAGAGATATTGAACTTGCAGAAGCTTACCGTGTATTAAAACCTGGCGGCAACATCCTGGTTACCATGGCCAATCCATTAGCACTGATAATGGTCCATAAAGTTGTTGCCTGGTATGACGCTATTTTCAAATCACATTATGATGTAGACCACATCCGTGGAATGCACGATGAGGAAGCCTACTATATTAGGGATGAGGAAATTCGTGAAAGATTAACGAGAGCAGGATTCGACAACCTGCAAAAGCACAGGTTTGGCACACAATGGGGTTTAAATTGGGTAACTATCGGATGGAAAAAAAATCAAGTTCTCTAACAATTGTAATACCTGCCTTTAATGAAGCTGAAGGGTTATCGATCAACCTTTCTGATGTTCTTGAGTATTGCAAAGAACATCACTGGAAACTGATCATTGTCAATGACGGATCCACAGATAACACCACTGAAATATTGCAGAAATTTGAAAGCCAGCCAAGATTAACAGTTATTCATCATAAAATCAATCGTGGATATGGTGGAGCATTAAAAACCGGTTTGATGGCAGTTGATACCGATTATGCTGTTTCCATTGATGCAGATGGTCAGCATCAACTAAGCGATATCGAAAAACTCTTTGATCTGATGCTGGAAAAAGATGCCGACATGATCGTTGGCTGCCGTGTAGGATCAAAACAAAACCATTGGTACCGGGAACTGGGAAAATGGATCATACGTCGGGTTGCGGCAATGATGATGCCCATGCCTCTTAAAGACCTCAACTCAGGTTTTAAACTCTACCAGACCGAATTGGTGCAACGATATATACCATTATGCCCTAATTCCATGGCATTCAGTGATGTGATCACCCTTATTTTCCTGAATGAGCATCATAAGGTATTAGAAACCCCAATTGAAATTCACCCGCGCCGTTCCGGTAAAAGTAAAATCAATACCCGAACTGCCTTTGAGACTGTTCTTGAAATCATTAACCTGGTCATGCTTCTGGCGCCACTGCGTTTCTTTTTACCTGCTTCGATCCTTTGTTTCGTAATCGGTTTTGGTTGGGGAATTCCCTTGATCATTTCCGGTCGTGGAGTCAGTGTTGGTTCCATGCTGGCAATTGTTACCGCCCTCATCTTTTTCACCCTGGGATTAGTTTCAGAGCAGCTTTCACAATTACGAAAAGAGTTATTGATATCCCCAAACGAGACAAAAAAGAACATATAAGAATTAAAGAGTAGAGCCGCTCCCGATGGGTCGGCTCTATCCGCGCTGTGGCAACCTGATCATTCGACAATCAGGAGGGATGCCACAGCGCTAGGTTGGGTACTACAACTATCGTTCATTTTGGGCATCACCTCCTTGTCGATGGGATGGTGAAGTAAATACACAATCATTGTAGCACTTATTTGTGAAAATAATATTAGTATTGATCAGCAAATCGATGGGAGGTTTGAATCGACATCAATCAAATTTGGTGTATAAATGACCCAAGCATTAATATCGATAAACCAAACTGCAATAAAATTTGACGCATCGTTTTCAACAAGATATAATTTAATCATTCAGGCGTAGTAACTTACGTAATTTTATTACCGTAAGAGGGCAATCAATGGCGTTACAGGGGAATTTGCGTGATTTTTCGATTACGCAATTACTCAATCTGATCAACCTGGCCTGCAAAACAGGTATGCTGGTGATCGAAGGTCCTGTGGAAGTTGCACAGATCACTTTCCGAGACGGCAAACTTTCGTATGCTCAGATCGGTCAGGAAGAGAACAATCTGCCAGCGATTTTGTTCCTGACTAAAAAGATCACCTCCCAACAATCAGCATCATTAAAAGTTCGGGCTGCACAAATGACAGACAAAGAACTTGGTTTGCTGTTGATCAATGCTGGATTTTTTAGCCAGGATGTTATCCTCTCCAGCCTGCAGCAATATTACCTGGACCTGGTAAGAAGAGTGTTCACCTGGGTGGAGGGATATTTTCACTTCGAAGCGGGGATGATGCCTCCGGATGGCAAGATCATGGTGAGGGTGGATCTTGAGAACCTGATCATAGAAGGATCGCGCCAGCTCAAGGAAATGGTGTTACTCCAGGAGGAAATTCCCAGCCTGGACATGGCTTTGAAGTTCACTGCCCGACCGGGAGCAAATTTACGCAATATCAACCTCAACGTGGAAGAGTGGCGGGTGGTATCGTTTATCAATCCGAAGAATTCGATCAAACAGATCGCCAGAACAACTAAAATGGATGATCTGCAGATAAGAAGGGTAGTTTACAGTCTGCTACAAGCAGGATTAATCGAGATCGTTCGTCCAGTGAGTGCCACAGCTTCATTAGGACGAAGTGTATTCCCAACTCAAAATCGCGAGGAACAGAGGTCGCTTGTGAATCGTTTGATTAATAGAATAAGGTCACTTTAATTTCGGTGTGAGGTCGATGCATTATGCAAACCGTTAAGATGGTTGTTACCGGTCCCTTCAATTCAGGCAAGACAGAACTGATCAGCTCTGTTAGCGAAATTGAAGTTGTCTCCACCGAAAAGAAAGTATCTCTAGAAAGCGAACAGATCAAAGAGACGACCACAGTAGCAATGGATTTTGGCAGGATCACCATAGATGAGGATCTTGTCCTTTACCTTTTTGGTACCCCGGGACAGAAGCGGTTTGACTTCATGTGGGAAATATTATCTGAAGGAATGCTCGGGTTCATCGTTATGGTGGATAGCACACGGCCTGAGACTTTCAGAGAGGCTCGTAGTATTCTTGAGACTTTCAGAGCTTATGCGCCTACCCCATACATTGTTGCAGCGAATAAACAGGATCGCCCGGATGCATGGGAAGTGGATGATATTCGGCATGCTTTACGGCTTGATCCTGGAGTAAAGTTGATGCCTTGTATTGCGATGGACAAAGAATCGGTAAAAACAGTTCTATTGGAACTTTTATACAGCATATTAATGGAAATGGATAAAGAAGGAACGGGTAAGAATTCATAAACACCAAATTCTTGTCTTTATCACCATCTCGAAATCAAAATAATAATACCCTTGTCGAGCCTGAAGTTTTAAGGTTATAATTCCGAAAGTAAGTAAGCGGGTGTAACTCAATGGTAGAGTCCTTGCCTTCCAAGCAAGTTGTTGCGGGTCCGAGTCCCGTCGCCCGCTCTAGAGCTGGAGAATTCCGGCTCTTTTTGTTTCGGGTACCATCGAGGTATTCATCCGAGTCCCGTCGCCCGCTCTAGAGCTGGAGAATTCCGGCTCTTTTTGTTTCGGGCACCATCGAGGTATTCATCCGAGTACCACTGTGTGGCATACATCGCCGTCGCCCGCTCAGTCCTCACCCTGCCCTCTCCCAATAAAAGAGGGACTTGATCATGAAGAAAGTACTAATTATTCACATTTAGGAAATGGGAAAAATAGTACTTTTTTTCCTTGATTTAATTGTCAGATAGTGTAAAATAATGTTGTAGATAAGAGCAATCTTATCTGCAACTCACATCCGATGCCCCCCTCATCGGGTGTGTTTTGTTAATCCAGCAGGAAAGGCTTCATTGGTGCCCACTTTTCTTTCCACTCACCGGGGATGAGTTCCTCGGTGACCACTTTTGGCAGCAAGGCAGCCATCTCAGCCCGGTCTGCTGGATTGAGATTGAACAATACAAAGGGCATCGCGATGAAAGGCGCCCCGACATGCTCCTGTGAATGTTTCCCTAACACTGCTGATAATTGACCTTGTTCTTCGAGTGTCATCACCCTGGCTATGGCTTCCGAGGAAAATGATGATTCCTCTATGTCAATGTGCGGTGTCCATACCTTCAGAATGTTTTTAAGCCCATCGACTGTCTTTACCAAAGCCTTCGCAGGATCTGTTCCATTCAAATCAGGTAATGTGCTCTTGATCTGATTTATTGTGGTCTCGATCTTGACATGGTCAGCGGCTAAACGGTCAAAAGGGGTGGCTGGCAACTTATGTTTGAGGGCAGGAAAGGAGACTTCATCTTCGCCCTGATGATGTGCTGTGACCACAGAAGTCAAAGCTTGAATGTAAAGAGCGAAACCTTGCTGCATTTGATTATCAGGAAAACCGTCCCTGATGAAATCTACTCCACGGGTGATCCCAACTGTAAGGCCGCGGGTGATCACCTTATGAATACGTGCAACATCCTTTGCAAGATTAGGCACACTGCTCATCTGATCCATTTTCCTTCTCCTTTATTGATTAAGAATCAAGTTGAGGCTTCCTAATAAGGAATCGTTAATAATTATAGCAATCGATTTAATATATTAATGTTCCTTTATGTGAGTGAATTTACAATTACCCCGCATAGACCATTTCCTGGGAATGTTTTGTGATCCCAATCTTAGGCATTTCTCTTGAGGAGACAAAATTATTGTAGGTAGTCCTGTTCCTGGATGATCGGAGTCATTCTCATCGAAAGTATAAAACCCCTTTTGGAAACTGGCCAAGAAATATTATGGTGAAACTATTGATTCGTATTATTAGTGCTGTAATAGGTAAATATATATAATAGAGATAATCTGCCTCCACAGGGCTTGCCTATTTTCCTGAAAGATGGGAAGTTTGGAAAGTTAAGCTTCAGGAAGATGGAGAGATCTGACTATCAATAGTTTCAACAGAGGAAATAAATGGGAACAGTTACTACAAATACATTGATTATTTTTGGGGTAGGCGCTGTAATTCTTTTTATCAGCATTATATTCTGGACCAAAAAGCAGCTTCATATGACTTACACAATTGAGGCTGGTGGGGAAAAGAGAATTGAAATTGTTACCAATGCCAAGTGGAGACAGACGGAGATCTGGTTTGATGGAGGTCTGGCAGCCACACTATCACAAAAAGAATTGTCATCCGGTTACGAACTGCCAATATCCGATGGCTCGACCTTGAATTTCAGACTTGCCAAGTTTAATTTTCAACCACATCGGCTGAATATTACACGAAACGGGCAACCGATATTCAAGTCCATTACTAGTTATGACAATGAGATGTTCATTAACAATGCTGCCTATATGGTGTATATCGTTGCGATAATTAACCTGGTCATCGGTATTATTTCCATATTTATTAATATCGATGCTTTCGTCCCATTCAAGTTTGGGTGGCCAAATATCTTATTCGGAGGGATATTTCTGGTATTAGGATTCTTCACCAAACGTAGATCAATCGTAGCTTTGATCCTTTTCATCATCATTTATGGTGCAGACAGCTTTTTTGCCTTTATTCCTGCTTTACGAACAGGCAACTTTTTTATATTTCTAGTCTTTTTTATGCGTTTGATTTTCCTCGCCCCTGCGTTCCTTGGGCTAGGTGAGATTTTCAGGCGTAAAACAAAAGCTATATCAACTTTATTTAACGTTGCGGGTGCTGCCCTAATGATCGTTGCCATGGTTGGTTGTTGTGCCATTGTCGCATGGTCCATTTCCAAACTGGTTACTTCCGTGAAACAACTTACAACAGATTACCCTAATTTATTACCGCATCCAGCTGCAATATCAAGAAAATTGCCGACAACATTACCCGTTAATATTGATAGCATCTGTATGCTCAAGATCAAGGATACTGCAGAGTTTGTCAATATGAGAGACAGAGCAGACAATTCTAGTGGAAAGGTCGTTGACTATCTGGATAAAGATGATGTGGCAATTGTCCTTGGAAGTGATAATGGTTCACCCGGGAATGAATGGTGGTACGTTGAGGTTGAGCATAAGGGGATCACCAGACAGGGTTGGGTGACCGGTAAGTGGGTGAAATTTGAGAACAGTGCCAATTGTTCGCAGGTGCAGCAAATAGCTACGCCATACCCATAAGGAGAAGGAGACCTTGCTTAATTGTGGTAGATGACAGTTATTGACTATTGAAATATTGATCCAATATAAAAAAATGAAGACAGTTAACTTGTTGAATACTGACAAATCACATAACAACTAATCACGGTGCTACTATTTCTTCATCCCCATGATTGCCGGAAGGGCATCATAAAACTTATAGATCGACTCGATTTCCCCCAGTTGTAAGTGTTTTAATGCCTTGGCAAAAGGATAAACACCGGTTTTTGGATTGATGCGCACCAAAAGGGAAGCATTATGTGGATCACTGGCGTTATCGATGTGCCATTCTCCGCCATAGCCATGAATGAGACACTGCCCGAAGTATGCTCCGATCTGTGCGGCAAGAATTTCAATTTCTTCAATGGGAATGCGGGTACGGTAGACTTCGATCCAGGCATCCGCCCATTCCAGTGATTCCGCGCCATAATCCAGGTCTTTCCCCATATCCAACTGGACTCGTGCAATGAATTGTCGGGAAAGTTCGATGAGTTCCTCTTCCATGTGAACAATTATAGCAAAGAAGGGAATTGAGAATTGAGATTGGATGTCAAAAAGGACAGAAAATCAGCGGTTGGCGGGGTAAGCCTTACTCATTTTGAAGGAGGGGATTTTGGAATCGCACTAGGAAATTTTATGACCGCTTGACCCATAAAAAATATTAAAAGCTATTGATATGATCGGGTCAATTTCGCTTTATTAACCTTGGGAGCATAAACGGTGTTTTCTCCTTATAATCCAGATAATCCTGCCCGAAGCGTGCAGCCAGCTCGTGTTCCTCTATTCGTTTCAGGTAGAGTATCAACAATCCCCCAAAGAGAGCAACAGTAAACAGGGAAGCAACCGATCCGACAGCCACTGTTACACCTACATAAGCACAGATAGTGCCGAAGGTCATGGGGTTGCGGCAGTATTTGAAGGGTCCGCTGATCAGCAATTTTTGGGTGGGTATCATTGGCAGAGGTGTACCGTTGGCTTTGAAGAGCTGAAGGCCAATAGACCACCAGGCAAAAAACAGACCGGTCAGAAGCATGATACCCCCCACCAGAAAATTGACCAATCCAAAGAATAATGATGGCAAGTGGAGCAGGGTATCCAGTTTAGGGATTGCGATAATGAGAGCATACGGGATCAGGAATACAAAGAGGATGCCGGCGAAGACCATGGCGATCACTCTTGTCATCAGAGGTTGTTCTTTTGTAGACCACCTAAGGATAATATTCATCGATTCCATCTCGTGCATTCGAAGATATTATCATTATTGCACGATTTATCTGTTAATTTACATTAAATTATGGTAGCCGGCAGCGGTAGCAATTGGTGAGACTCAAACCTGGAGCGACCTGTAAAGGATCTACTTACAGCGTGTGCGTTACCGGTTGATTCCCAGAATATACAAAAAGGTATTCTAGTTTATCTTATAATTAATCCATGAAAACTTATAGTGATTATTCCATCGTTCGACCCTACCCCGATACGCACTTACACCGAATCGGACAGCTCTGTGCAGAAATATTTTCCGAAGGTAAGTACGTTGAACAATACTGTGAAAACTACATCGGCAACAGTAATTATGATTGGAATACCTCCCGAGTGTTGCTGGATGGTGAGAAGATGATCCACCATTGGGGTGTGTGGGGTTACCAGATGCGGCTGGAATCGATACAACTCAAAGTGGCCGGCATTGGCGCGGTTGCCACTCATCCTGATTACCGTAAGCAGGGTCTGATGCATTTGGCAGCACAAGAGTCTTTCACTGCAATGGATAAGGATGGATATGACATAAGCATCCTGCGCGGCAGGCATTATGTGAAAATGGGTTATGCCCGGGCGTGGAACTACATCCACTACAATATAAAGCCAGAGGATATTGCGAAGCATAAACTTCAAAAACCCTACCAACGGTTGACTGTGGAGCAGATCAACGAAATAGAGAGATTATATAATCGGGCATACTCCGTTTATAGCGGTACAGCTATCCGGCCTACATACTTAAAAAAGCACCCAGATGACCTTCATATGTACGGCTGGTTCGATGTTCAGGGCAAACTAGAAGGATACGTTAGGGCGATGCCGGATGAAGATAATCCCAAAGAATTTCAGTGTGTGGAGGCTGTGGGAAATCCGCTTCAGGGATTGGCTGTGCTGGCTGATCTCTTCCAGGGCAAAGAATATGAGAAACTGACCTGTTTCACCCTACCATACCTGCACCCCATGTTACAGCTCCTTCGCAAAGGAGCAGTCATCGTTGAAGACCGGTATTTTGATATTTCCGGCTGGCGAGTTCGGATCATCAACTTACAAAGAACATTAAACAAACTCATTCCATTGCTCGAGAAACGCCTGTTAGAATCACAATACGCTGGCTGGCAGGGAAACCTACAGCTGGATGCTGGATTTGCGAAAGCCGTGATCAAGATGGATCGAGGAAGAGTCGAAATAACAGGAGAAGGAATCTCAGAGAATGTACTCCGTGGAGGAGCTGATATTTCCCGCTTCCTGATCGGCTCGGATGAGCCGGATGAGATCATCCGGCAGGCAGAGATGGAATGCAGTGGTATGTCCATTGCATTGGCGAGGGTGCTTTTCCCCAACTTGCACCCGATGATGAGCCTGTGGGATGAGTTTTAATTGCCCGTTATACCAAATTGTTTTAATGGTCTTTACAAAAGGTCAGGACTGGTCATAATGAAACTGGGTAAATCAATTTGTAATTTGGAGAGGGAGGTGGGATGAATCCTGCGCAACCTCTTGAGATTGCTTATATGAGAGGAGAACAAACTAATGCCTTTCAATAATAAATCACGTTTGGATTCTTCACAGGTTGATGACCGTCGTGGCAGGGGAATGGGTACCACTGTAGCCATCGGAGGCGGCGGGATCGGACTGGTGATCCTGGTGATTGCTTTGCTGACAGGAGTGAACCTGAACGACCTGATAGGCGGTGCGACAGGGCAGCAGCCATCAGCTTCGATTGATACCACCAGTGAGGTCAATAACCTTGCGGATAAATGCCAGACAGGTGCGGATGCAAATACCCAGCAGGATTGCCAGATCGTAGGATTTGTCAACAGCATTCAAGCTTACTGGACTGAAGAATTTTCCAGCCAGGGAACCGAATATACGCCAGCCAAGACAGTCCTTTTTTCAGGATCAACTGATGGGGCATGCGGGTATGCATCTGCTGCTGTAGGACCGTTTTATTGTCCAAATGACCAGCAGGTTTACCTCGACCTCAGCTTCTTTGAGGAGTTGCAAACGCGTTTTGGTGCTCAGGGAGGCGCGTTCGCTGTAGCTTATGTTCTAGCTCACGAGTATGGCCACCACATCCAGGACCTGGCTGGAGTGTTAGAAGCGTCGGGAAACTCAGGAGCCACAGGGCCGCAGAGCGCTTCAGTACAAACCGAACTTCAGGCAGACTGCCTGGCAGGGGTCTGGATGTTTCATGCCACCGAAACCGGTTACCTCACCCAACTGACAGATGCTGAGATCGCTCAGAGTCTCGACGCGGCGGCATCTGTGGGCGATGATCGCATTCAGAACATGACGCAAGGTTATGTCTCCCCTGAATCATGGACGCATGGATCGTCTGAGCAGCGGCAGCAGGCTCTTATGGCAGGGCTGCAATCAGGTGACATCAATTCATGTAACGGGAATTAAACCCACCTTGGAATATCTTTAAATATAACCTGATTTACGCTTACATAAGTTGTCGGGCTGTAAGTGAGAACATGTTTTATCTTGGATTGCGCAATTAGGTAAGAAAGGAAACCAAATGAACAATTCGATCAATTGGAACCAGGCAATTATTGATGAGTTTCGGGCTAACTCAGGCAAAGTTGGCGGCAGGTTCGAAGGGAAAACATTGCTTATTCTGCATACGGTTGGAGCAAAAAGCGGGCAAGAACGAATTAATCCGACTGCTTATGTCAGGGATGGTGACCGGTTCGTGATCATTGCGTCCAAAGGCGGCGCTCCGACCAATCCGGATTGGTACTTCAACATTCTTGCCAATCCATTAGTCACGGTGGAAGTTGGCACAGAGAAATTCCAGGCTCGGGCAGAAATTATGCAAGAGCCGGAACGAACCCGATTATTCTCCTTAATGGTTGGAATGATGCCCGGTTTTGCGGATTACCAGCAGAAAACAACACGGGTTATCCCGGTGATCACATTATCGCGAATAAAATGATTGCTATATCGAAATGATTCCCAAGGATAGGTAAACTCTTTCTTTCGGTTAAGCAGGTAAAAGACAAGATGAGGGGGGAAAAGGTGTTATGAAGTTAGGGGGTGAATCACAGCAGCATATAATCCTATGCGTCCCCGCCAGGGACTGCTATTGAGTTCAGCCAAAAGCAGATCGCGGAAAAAATCTCAATTGACTTCTTTACACTCCTGCAGCATTTGGTAAGTGTATTGTGTCCCAATATTTGCTTAAAATGAAATGTAAAAAATACTTGACATTATGTATAGTATATGATACTATATGTACATCAAATAATACATACTAAAAAAGGAGTATATCTAACATGTCTTACCAGGAAAAAAGAACAATAACAACCATGATCACCACGGCTATGGTCTTAGCCGCATATTGCATCTATGCATTTGGTAAATATCAGGCGGGGGCGGTTGCTTCAGGCGACCTTAAATTCTGGGCAACCACCATGCTCATATTCGTCGGCATTGGGATCGTAGCTGGAATAGTCATTCAGATCGTGTTTCACATTCTGCTCTCGATAGCGATAGCCGTGAAAGAGAAAGTGCAGGATGTCAACAAGGGTGACAAGGAAATTGAAAGATCCATTGAAGCGGAAATGGTTGAAGATGAAAGAGATAAGTTGATCGATCAAAAGTCCATGATGGTTGGGTTTGCTATTGCCGGATTTGGATTTGTTGCGGGGCTCGTATCCTTGGTCTTTAACTATTCCCCGATGGTCATGCTCAATATTATGTTCATATCCTTCAGCGCTGGTTCAATTTTGGAAGGATTCGTACAACTGTATTTCTACAGGCGAGGTATAGCCCATGGCTAAGAAAATCGTGATCACGAACAATATTCGAAAATTACGTTTTTTTGCGAATGAAATGACCCAGCAGGACCTCGCCGAAAAAGCCGGAGCATCCAGGCAGACCATCATCGCAATTGAAGCTGGAAAATACTCACCATCACTAGAACTCGCTTTCAAAATTGCAGATGCCTTCGGCGTCAATATCAATGAAGTTTTCAATTACGAAGTGAAAGGTAATTAAGTACATGGCAACATCCAAAATGAACAAAGTATGTATCATAGGTGCTTCCGGAAAGCTTGGGCACTACATGGTGCAGCAAGCATTGGATAGAGGATACCAGGTGGTGGGAGTATGCCGGGAACGCAGTGTCAGTAAACTTGACGCGTTCAAGACACGCATGACCATCGTCCCCGGACCGACGAACGATCCCCGGGTGATCAAAAAGGCGGTCGCAGGTTGCGATGGGGTGCTCACCGTTTTGGTTCCCTGGGGTGCCAACCATTATGCTTCGGGGACAGCCCAGGCTGTCCTCGACCATGCCCAGCCGGGCGCGCGACTCATCTTTTCGTGTGGGTGGCATATCACCCGTGACGGAAAGGATATTTATCCGCAGTCATTAAAGAATCAAGAGAAAATTGGCCGTTGGTTCGGACAACTGACCCGCCTGGTGGATATCGACGATCAGGTGGAAGCATGCCGCCGGATCTTTGCCAGTGACACGAGGTGGACTGTTGTAAGGGGGAGCGACCTCGAAGAGGGAGAGAGCCAGGGCTTGCCGATGTGGAGCAGGCATGTGGGTGACCCGATCCTGGCGAGCAATATGACCCACAGGGTGGATTATGCATTATTCATGGTGGAAGCGCTAGAGAAGGATGATCTTATCCACGAGGCACCGGCGATCGTAGGGTGCCAGACTCCGTCTGCCCTTGCATACAGGGCGAATGAAAAATAAATAGTGTACCAATTTTTGTGTGCTAACCTCCCGAAATTATCAGGGCTTAGCGCACTAAATTGGATATATCAAATACAGGAGAAGTTATATGAAAGCAGTTGTTTACAATAGAAGTAATTCTCCCGATATCCTTGCGGTTAGGGAAGTGGAAAAACCTGTTCCCCAGGACAATGAGGTCCTGATAAAAATCCATGCAGTGTCCTTGAACGCTGCTGATTATCGTTCGATGCAGATGGGCATTATCCCGAAAAGGAAGATCTTCGGAGCCGACATCGCAGGCCGGGTCGAAGAGGTCGGAAAAAATATCGAAAATTTTAAGGTGGGGGATGAAGTATTCGGAGATATCGCAAGAGCCGGATTCGGAGGTTTAGCCGAGTATGCTGCGGCACCTGAAAGGTTACTTGCATTGAAACCGTCCAATGTATCTTTCGAAGATGCTGCAGCGGTTCCAATGGCGTCTGTCACAGCATTGCAGGCATTACGTGACCTGGGGAACATCCAAAATGGGCAAAAGGTGCTGATCTGCGGGGCTGGTGGTGGCGTAGGTAATTTTGCAGTTCAACTGGCAAAATACTTCGGGGCGGAAGTGACAGCAGTATGCAGTAAAGAAAATGCAGAAATTGTCCGGTCCATCGGAGCGGATTATGTGATCGACTATAAAAAAGAAGATTTTACCAAAAGTGACAAACATTACGACCTTGTGCTGGCGGTAAATGGTAACCATTCGCTCTTTGCATATCGGCGTTCATTAACACCCCAAGGCATTTTTGTAATGGCCGGAGGGGCGCTGGCTCAGTTGTTCAGTACCATCATATTTGGATCACTTTTATCGATCGGAAGTAAAAAGATGCGGCACCTATCCACGAAACATAACAGAAAGGATCTGGAGCTGGTCATGAAGCTGGTTGAAGCAGGAAAAGTAAAGCCCATTATTGATAGGCGATACCCTCTCGACCAGACAGCTGAAGCCATGCATTATCTCAGGAAAGGCCATGCCCGCGGGAAAGTGATTATTACTGTCATTTAATCGTAAGAAGGACAAGCTGCGTTTTACCATATTCATGTTATGGCAAGATATGATTGGCAGATAGGATTCGCATGAATTCCGATTATCTTTGCGGGTCCTTATCGGTCTTCTTTAAGTTTGATTCCCACTCCGTTGCAGTTCGTGAACGCTATAACGAACATCAGCGAGAACAGATATCATTGAGTATTTTGAACAGTTACACGAAATTAAATCAGGGTAAGAATAATTAGGTGAGTTGTATAATTGACTCATGTCCACCCCCATTCTGACGACAAAACTATATATTCCTTTGCCCCGACATAAGACAGTCCTTCGCCCTCGTTTACTCGAGCAACTGAATGAGGGTCTACACCATAAACTGATCCTTATCTCTGCCCCCGCAGGCTTTGGAAAAACCACACTGGTCAGCGAATGGCTCGCCAGCTGTCAGCAGCCATGCGCCTGGTTATCACTTGATGAAGCGGATAACGATTTAAACCGATTTCTGACGTATCTCGTTGTTGCGCTACAGACAATCGATATAAATCTTGGAAAAGATTTGTTGGATGTTCTGCAATCTCCGCAATCCCAATCAACATCCACTGAAATCCTTCTAACAGAATTGGCCAATGAAATATCAACCGTCCCGAACAATTTCATTCTTGTCCTGGACGATTACCATATGATCGATTCTGAACCAGTCGACCATGCCCTCACCTATCTGCTCGATCACCTTCCACTGCAGATGCACCTGGTTATCACCACCCGCGAGGATCCCTCTCTGCCACTGCCCCGCTATCGCGTACAAGGGCTATTGACTGAAGTACGCGCCGCCGACCTACGCTTTACACCTGAGGAAGCCAGTGCATTTCTTAACCAATTAATGAACCTTAACCTCTCGATGGAAAATATTGCAGCCCTCGAGATTCGCACTGAAGGATGGATCGCCGGGCTGCAACTGGCCGCCCTTTCCTTGCAGGGGCGGGAAGATATCGCCAGTTTTATCCAGGCATTCACCGGTAGTCATCGTTTTGTCCTTGACTATCTGGTCGAAGAAGTCCTTCAGCACCGGTCTGAACATATTCGCAGCTTCTTACTGCAAACCGCGATTCTCGACCAGTTTTGTGCTGCCTTGTGCAATGCTGTCACTGGACGAGAAGATGGCAAAGAAATGTTGGAAACCCTGGAGCGCAGCAACCTGTTTGTCGTCCCGCTTGACGATAAGCGCCAGTGGTATCGATATCATCACCTTTTCGCTGATGTATTGCAGGCTCACTTGCTGGAGGCACAACCTGAGCTTGTATCCAGCCTGCACCAGCGGGCAAGCGCATGGTTTGAACAAAACGATCTGCGATCCGATGCCATCCTGCATGCCCTGGCTGCAAAGGACTTCGAGTATGCGGCCGACCTGATCGAACTGGCCAGGCCGGCTATGGATCTCGGTTACCAATCCTCCTTATGGCTCAGTTGGGTCAAAGTGCTGCCCGACGTAATGATCCGCATCCGGCCTGTACTCAGTGTGGGCTATGGCTGGGCGTTATTGGACGTCGGTGAGCTGGAAACCAGCGAAGCCCGCTTGCAAGATGCTGAACGCTTGCTGAACGATCCGAATGACAAGATGGTTGTCGTGGATAATGAACAATTTTGCTCGCTGCCTGCTTCGATCGCTACTGGCCGGGCCTACCGTTCCCTGGCGCTTGGCAATGTCGCTGGCACTGTAAAGTATGCCCGGCAAGCGCTCGAACTTACCCCAGAAGCTGACCATATCAGGTATCTACAGGCTACCTCGCTTTTGGGGTTAGCCGAGTATACAAGTGGAGACCTGGAAGCAGCCGAGCGTTCCCTGTCTGAATTTTGCCTGAACCTACAGAAAACAGGTGAAATCCCTACCCTGCTAGGCATTTCTTTTCTCCTGGCTGATATCAGGGTGGTGTTAGGTCGGCTAAAAGATGCGGAAAGTATCTATCAGCAATCATTGCGCCATACGGTTAGCCCGGGAGAGTCTACATACATCGGATCAGCAGACTTGTATCGTGGTCTCGGAGAGCTGTATATTGAACTAGACGACCTGGAAGCCGCTTCGAAACACTTGCTGACCAGCCAAAAGTTGGGTGAGCAAACCCAATCGACGGATTTTCACCATCGCTTATGTGTTTCAATTGCGCGACTGAAAGAAACGCAAGGAGATCTGGATGGAGCACTTGCTCTACTAGATGAAGCGGAACGTGGGTATGTACGAAGCCCGCTACCCATTGTGCGTCCCATAGCAGCTATGAGAGTGAGAATATGGCTCAAACAGGGCAAGCTGGCTGATGCTAAAAGGTGGGAGGGTGAGCACGGGTTATCGGCGGATGATGAATTGAGCTTTTTACGCGAGTTTGAATATATCACACTGGCCCGGGTGCTCATCGCTACCGGAAAAAACGATCTAGAGTCTGGATCCCTTGATGCCGCTATCCGGCTACTGGGACGCCTCCTACAAGTGGCAGAAACTGGCGGTCGGATGGGCAGCGTCATCCAAATTTTATTATTGCAAGCCCTTGCGTACCAGGCGCAGGATAACCTCCCCCGCGCTTTCGCATCGCTGGAACGCGCCATGTCACTTGCTAAGCCAGAAGGTTATATCCGCATCTTTGTGGATGAAGGCGAGCCGATGAGATCGTTGATTGAAAAACTATCGCGCAATCGAGACCATCCACAGAGGGGTTATGCGGACAAACTGCTGGCGGCCATTGCACAACCGGTGGATGTGGAAAAATCAGTAAACATATCTAAGAAAACAGACATGCTGGATCCTTTGAGCGAACGTGAGCTGGATGTCCTTAAGCTTCTTAGAAGCGAATTGACCGGACCTGAAATTGCCAAACAGCTAATTGTTTCACTTAACACCTTTCGCACCCACACAAAGAATATTTTTACCAAATTGGGAGTCAACAACCGGCGAGCGGCTGTCAGCCGTGCTGAGGAACTCGATTTATTCTAGTTGGCCATAATTACCAGTCCTGTCCCTTCAGGTGTCACAATCCACCTGAAGGGACTTTTTTTGTTTTCGACAGAAAATCACCACATCAATCACATCATATGGTGATGACACCTCACCACCTCAGGCAGTATCCTATGGCAGATCAACCACGAGAGAAAGAAATGAGACACCAAATGATTGCAAAACCGAATTCGAATAAACAGTATTGCGAAATCCGATTAAAGGGACACCTTGAGACTCGTTGGGTGGAGTGGTTTGACGGCCTGGACATCACGCTGGAAGAGAATGGCAACACACTTCTAAGCGGGTATTTGGCCGATCAGGCTGCCTTACATGGTTTACTCAAAAAAGTGCGTGACATAGGCTTGCCCTTGCTCTCAGTAAAAAATGATGTACCAAATAACAAGGAGGTTAACGAATAATAGTCCTTATTTTTGTTTGACCTTCATAAAGTAGTTTATGAAAACAGAAAAATCTAAAATAATTTTAATAAAAGGAGTAATAAAAATGAAATCGTTACAGAAATTTGGTGGTTTTGCAGCACTTTACATGGCATTGGCGCACTTGATGGGATTAATTATCTTCATTGTCATTCTGGATTACATCAGCGTAACCGATTTAGCTCAGAAGGTTGCCATGAACGTCGACAACCAGGCGGTCGTTTTTTCAACCAACCTGCTCATGTATGTTTTCTTTGGCTTTTTTCTGATCGTGTTTTCACTCGCTTTGTATAACAAATTGAAAGCTGGCGCGCCGGCTCTGATGCAAGTGGCAACTGTGATCGGGATTATCTGGGCTGGCTCTTTGATCGCAAGTGGTATGGTCGCGAATGCCGCGCTCACCTCAGTTGTGGCACTCAATGTTACTGACCCAACCCAGGCTGCCTTGACGTGGCAGGGAGTTGAACCCGTAATTGATGGACTGGGCAATGCAAATGGTGAAATACTGGGTGGCCTTATGACATTATTGATCAGCTTTGCTGCACTGCGAGCCGGTGAGCTTTCCAAGGGTTTGAATATCCTCGGTTTGGCGGTTGGAACTGTAGGCATCATCTCTCTCGTCCCCGTGCTAACCGGCACACTGGGTCCAGTTTTTGGCTTGACCCAAATCATCTGGTTCATCTGGATGGGAATCGTGCTGATCCGCGGCAGTAAAGCCATGACGGCGTAATACAAACAACCTTTTAAATTTCAAGGTTCAACAGATAACAAGAATATTGGGGAGGTTGACTCTCAACCTCTCCAATATTGAAAAGTAAAAAGACAAAGATACAAAAGAAATATAAAGGAGAGATAAAATGAAAAAAGAAAATCAATTTGGGGAAACCGTGGAAGGTTATAACATCCCTGTATTAAACGAACGGGAAATAAGAGCATCGGCAGGAATATTATTTTTGGTTATGTTCTGGTCCTGGATGCTGGTAATATTTCAAGAGAATTATTTCTGGATAAAGTGTGTAAACACGATCTTCCTAACGGATTTCATCATACGCGTGTTAATTAGTCCCAAGTATTCTCCAACATTAATCATTGGGCGTTTGATCGTAGGCCAACAAATCCCGGAATATGTGGGAGCCGCTCAAAAAAAGTTTGCCTGGACAATCGGTCTGGTAATGGCATCGACTATATTCCTTTTATTAGTAGTAATGAATTCATATAGCTTCATTACCGGAATAATCTGCCTCATTTGCCTCATATTCTTATTCTTTGAATCTGTGTTTGGCATTTGTTTAGGGTGTAAATTCTATCCAATGTTCCATAAGGAAAAAACTCAATATTGTCCAGGTGGAATTTGTGAAATCAAGGCAAAACAGGAGATCCAGAAAACGTCATTACTGCAAATCGGTATTGTGATCGGATTCTTCGCGTACATTATAGCTGCAGCAATCTTGTTCAATAAAGTTTTTTACGCAATACCGACTGAGCTGGGGATTATTGTGAATTCTTTCCTTTCAACTTGGAGTTTTTAGGGAACCTTATTGATCTGGCAAACGTCCATGTTAATATAGTCCATCAAATCAAAGGAACCTTATTATGAAATTCATTCTTTCCAGTCGTATTTTCATTACGCTTATTATCGGGCTGATGCTTTCAGCCTGTGCAGGAACCTCTTCAAAATTGATCGATTCCAGTTGGAAGCTTACTGATCTTAACGGCCAGAAGCTGCCAGCTGAAATTCAGATCACCTTAAACATCAAGAAAGACCAGGCAGGCGGAAATTCTGCCTGTAATTCCTATGGATCAGACTTTACCCAAAAAGGTGAAAAGCTGTCATTCTCACAAATATTCAGCACGATGATGTACTGCGATAAAGGGATGGAATTTGAGACAGATTACTTTGCTGCCCTTGGAAAGATAAAAACCTTCCAGTTGGAAAATGATCAATTGAGCCTGTTGGATGAATCGGGAAATGTAGTGCTGATCTTTATTAAGTCCTGAAATACTTCTCAGAATAATATAGTAAGTACACACATAACCGATAGTTGATGGTGTACAATAGCCACAAATGTCAATTCGAGTCTTCTACTATTCTCTCTTTATAGCTGCTTTTCTCACCGGCTGCACCCAAGCGGAAGCAACTCACGCCATCGATTCGCCTGCTGCAATCGCTGCAGCCGTGTCCACCCAACTGGCAAGTCTGCCTACCATGACTGTGGCACCTTCTGCCACTCCTGAAACGCCAACTGTAACACCTTCACCAACTGTTATTACGATTGTACCTACACAGACAATTACTTCCACCCCACCATACCCATACCCATATATAACCTGGACGCCCAGCACCTGCGATTATTCAGCTTTCCTGGCTGACCTGGATATTGTCGACTACTCCAAGATACCTCCGGGCACCACATTCACCAAAACCTGGCGGATCAAAAACATTGGCACCTGCACATGGACTACGCAATACCGGTTCCAATATATCAGCGGCGACCCGATGGGCGCAGACACCATCTATCTGCCCAGAGCGGTGCCCCCGGGCGAAACGATCGATCTTTCATTGCAGATGACAGCGCCGGATGTTGAAGAGGATTATTCCAATTTTTGGCGGCTGCGCAACACAGCCGGAGAGATCTTTGGGACAACCTTTTATGTGGCGATCGAAGTCAGCAATGGTACCGGGGAGTCCACCCC
The DNA here is from genome assembly GCA_963827895.1 of uncultured Chloroflexia bacterium. Classification (GTDB taxonomy): domain Bacteria; phylum Chloroflexota; class Anaerolineae; order Anaerolineales; family Anaerolineaceae; genus PNON01. The sequence continues at coordinate 37,912 of CAWHCY010000007.1, forward strand.
GACCGAAACGCAGATTCCGCCAACCCCTACCCCCTAGGTGTATGCTGTACGGGTAAAAGATCATAATCTGAAATCCAACTTAATATTGGTCAAGCAAGGGGGCTTGTAGAATGAGAGGGAGATGTTTGGTGGGTTTATCCCACCAAATTTCTAATATCTAATTACACACGCTAATTTCCTGTACATCATAAAAATCGCTCATGGTTAGAATCAACCGCAGGTTACTTCTTTTCTCCCCAGAAGCGCTGATGAGATCATGGCTGCTGCACAGCCTACACCGTTATGAACGCGAATTGCTCCGGAAGCACAATTGCGCTTACAGGCTCCACATTCCATGCAATCGACTGAGTTTACGATCTGCGCACGATGTTCAATTATGGCAAAAACATTATGGGGGCAAACAGTAACACACATCGAACAGCCGTTGCATTTTTCGATATCCAAAACCAGGGTGTTTTCGAGGTAAGAATTGAACATGGAGACTCCTTAGTGAACGAATGCAAATACCAGCAGCAGTACCAAACCGATACCAAAACTGACAGCCATCGGGCGGATGTAAGTGTAGATCTCTTTGCGCACACCTGCCCGGGAAGTAAAGGTAGAGGAACCCGTGAAATTTAAGCTGATGAAGGCAATACTGGATGACATTGCCAGGATATATCCCAGTACCTGCCCTACCTGCCGGTACCAGCTCCAATCGGAATGCTGGATCAGGACAGAAAGTGCAAATGGGATCGCAGCCACCAGACCGAGAAAAGCGCCTTTGGTGCTGAAATCGTGGCTGGGGAGCCAGGGCAGCAGTATGGGAAAGAACGTTGTTCCGCAAAGGACGACCATCAACGCAGCCAGCGCATAAGGCAAGCCGCCGATAAAATAAGCCAGTACCAAAGCAATCAAGCCAGGCAGCAAGGCGATTGTTATCTCAACAGGAATGAGCACCATACGGTCGCGAATTGGAAAATTTACCTTGCGCATTGCGGGAGTGGCTTTGTGAGTCTTAAGGTACTCAGGCAGGTCGTCAGCCCGCACCGGGCCGTATTCAACGGTAAAGCCAGTTTGTTGTTTGATCAAATGGGCTTCTACTCCGGGGGCTCCCAACTGAGGGAGTATGATCCGGCGGTGATTGACGACTTCTGCGAGATTAACTGAATTGATACGGTTGATCAGTTCACGCGTGCCAAAGGTTTTTTTGCCGGCTGCGCACCAGACATTGATACCTTTCGTGTCGAGCACCATAATATAGACATCCATGCCGTTCAGTACTGTGCGCAAAGCATCAAAACTCAGTGAGTAATTGGCGGTGACGAAGACGGGAGAATCCGCGGTGGGTGAACCAAGTTTGTACAATCCGGGCTGGACGGTGTGACCGTTGCGGCTAATTCCCACGCGTGCTTTGAAATGATCCCAATAATTCGCGCTGGTCATCTCTGATGTGGCAGCCATCAATGTGGATCGGGATGTTACGCTATCGATACTTGTCATTTGCTTTCTCCTGGGCAGCAATTTGCAGGCAATTCTTCGGTTGAAAATTTGGTAACGATCTGATTACAGCAAATCGTAAGCAGATCCTGGTTAAGCTGGTAGTAGGTCTGCTTGCCATCTTCTTTGAAATTGACAAGGCCGGCTTCGCGTAGAATAGCCAGGTGATGGGAGACGGTAGGCTGGGTGACGTTAAGCTGTTCAACGATCTCAGTGGTTGTGCGCCAACGACAACAGGTGAGTTTCATGATCTTTTGCCGGGTCTCATCGGCAATCGCTTTGGCAAATAGAACGGGATTCAGGGTTGTTGTCATATAGATAACCTTCTATATGTATTATATAGATGATCGTCTATATGTCAAGGGTTACGGGGTGTTTCAGGGGATGGGAAAAGGTGAGACAACATTGGCCTTACGAAATATGCTGCGGATTTGTATATATAATTAAACCAGGAGACTTTACAAGAATCCTGCTATAAGCACTACATGCTGGATGGATGATCACATAAAAAGAACAAGGGGTAAGAGGGCGAGGCGGTAGATCAATTGAGATGTAATCCACCGTGAGTTGTACGAGAAAAGGACACCTCACTGCGACATACGTAGTGAAAAGACTCAATGCAGTAAGAGATCCTTCAATGTTTCATAAAACTGTGTATGATTAAGTGATAACTGAGAAAAGAGGTAAAGCGATGCGGAAAATGATCCTGGCTTTTACTTGTATTCTTGTGATGGCCTGCAATTTGGGAAGGGTTGCATCCACACCTGGTCAACCAGGTACCGTGGAGCAACAGGTACCCACGCCCAATGATACCCAGGCTTCCGAAGCGACTGCCGCAGCTTTATCTATCCCTAGTGCGACTCCTTCTGCCCCGGTTGAGGCAACAGCAACACCCATCGCAGTTGTCCCCATCCCGGTCATTTCAGTTCAAATTGAGGGAATGCCGTACAATGCCTATCAAATTCCCGGCGATCCGTTCCGATTTGTCTGCCCGGATCCCTGCCCGTTGGACCCGCAGTACATTTATGCGGAGTATGCCGGCTTTCGCGCTGCCTATGCCAAACTGATCCAATTGACCGGGATCGATACCCTGACCCGAGCTGCAGCCGGTGGATATGCACCTGGATCTGACAGACAGCATCTGCGGGGATGCCCCTTACGGGCATGCTTATGTTTATTCAAGCAAGCACCAAGCATACACCTGCATTGATGGGCCCGGTTATTACCCCACGCTCGAGGAAAAGATCCGCGTGGCTGCTACACTCGATGGACAATTTTTTACTCTGCACGAGTACATGCACACTTTTTTCTTTGGAAGGCTCTCCGGGAAGGCCAGTAATTACGAGGATTATAAAGCACCGTACTTCCACGATTTTGTAAATCTTATTCCCGCATATGCAATCGGGGGACTGGATCCTGCCGTATTCTGCACCTACCGCGACCTGGCACCCGGCGATTATGGCGGCTGGTTGATCAATGAACTCTGCCGGCAAAATGGTTTCCAATTGACAGGACCTGGCTCCCAGCCTGGTCGAACTGGATAAGATCTACCAATCCGGCTCGGGTCAGGGGGACCAGGAAGGCTACGCACATCCCGGGGCGAGTGTGACCCAATATCGTGACATCCTCAACCGGCTGCTGGGCAGCGACACCACGCAGGCCTTTCTCGATGCATGCTGGCCTCCCGGATTTTTTGGAAACAGCTACAGTCCTGGTCCTGCCTGTGCTATTGCCCCGTGCAATTGAAGGAACGCCTACGCCTGTGCAATAAATAAACGGGGCGAGGAAGTTGCGAAGCATCCCTGTGGGACACCTCGCCCGTGCTTATCCAAGCATCGGTGTATAATTTTATTGATAACTTTGTGTAAACTTCAACGAATAAAAATACCAGGCGGGTATTTATAAAAATATTTTCAAAACAGCGAAAGGAACATGATGAAACCCATTAAACTTTCTTTAATTACTTTTTTGGTGCTATTTTCCTTAATAATCACAGGCTGCAGCACTGTTTCAACCCCAGCAGCTCCCGCAACCGTTGCGCCTGTGGAAGCAGCAAGCCCAACACAGTTGCCGAGCCCCGAAATGACAGCAACACCGGAGGCGACCCCAACCCCGGTTCCGACGGAAACTCCGCCTATCCCCTGCATGATCGCATTCGATACTGACCGTGACGGCAACCGGGAAGTCTATGTCATGGGGCCGGATGGCAAGGATCCTTACAATGTATCCAACGACCCGGGTGATGATTTTGAACCCTCCTGGTCGCCGGATGGCAGCCGGATCGCGTTCGTTTCCAACCGCGCGACTGATGGCGAAAGCGGCCAGTTCATCTATGTTGTCAATGCGGATGGCAGCGATGTCAGGCAGTTATCACATGAAAATTGGAGCGTCCAGCCGGATTGGTCACACGATGGCCGGATGATCGTTTATTCGGGGAACGATGATATCCAAATTATTCCGGCGGATGGAAGCGAACCCTCGGTCAACCTGACCAACAGCCCGGTAAAGGATTGGCAGCCTACCTGGTCGCCGGATGGCAGCCAGATCGCCTGGTTATCCGGCATGGATGGAAAATGGAATATTTTTGTAATGAATGCGGACGGCAGCCATGTGCTGCAGTTGACTGATAATGGCAAAGCGTATGATGTCATTTGGACTATTGATGGTGAAATTTTCTCCCATTGGGAACATCCAGAAGGAGTTTGCTCAAAATGCGTGATGGGCGCAGATGGTTCAAACGCCAGAGATGCCGGCGGAAAAGGCGAATTGCAGCGGTACATGCCCTTTCGAACCCTGGATGGAGACCGGGTGGAATGTGTCGGCGCGGATGTAAAAAGCGCTGATAACGAGATATACCTGGTGGGAGAGATTTACCCGGATATATTCTTTAATCTCACCAACAACCCGGCAGATGACCGCAACCCGGACTGGCCGGCTAACTGCCTGGCGGGTTTTGAGGGCGCGACACCAAGTAGATAGCCACTGCTCCTGAAATCCGAACCCACCAATCCTCCAAACGAGCTGGTGATCGGGTATGCGGGAGATAATGAATGGCAGCGCCAAAGGAAAGACGATTTCCAGATAGCCTGTGATGAGATCGGTGTACAGTGTATTTATGGCGACCTGCCCTACCTGATAGAAAAAGGCGTATCAGCCATTGTTCAAAACAGCGATCCGATCACCGTGAATGGATTGCATGCGGATATTCTCAAAGCCCGGGATAAGGGTATTCCTGTCTTTCTGCTGGATGCTGAATCGGGCACACATGGCGCATACAGTATCACCATCGATCATTATAAGTGGGCAAAAACCAGCCTGGGATGGCTGCTGGAGAAGATCGGCGGCCAGGGAGAGATCGCCTATTTTGACCTGGATCCATTTTACCGATATGGAGAAGTGATAAAAGATATGCTCGCGAGGTACTCTGGCATCAAAGTTGTTGAATTTCGGGACGGAAAATACGAAAGCGGAAAGATCAAGCCGGAAAGCGCGGATTTTTTGAGAGCCCATCCCGAATTGAAGGGATTGTGGACCAGCTACAATATGAGCGAAGCCATCCGGGGATTAAAAGAAAGTGGATTTCCTTACGAGCAATGGCCGGCACTGGTGTGCGATGCCACCCAGGAAGGGTTGGATACCTGGCGGGTAGCCAAGAACGAGTACCCGGGTTTTGACTGTTTCGCGGTGGTTAACCCACCGGGTATTGCCTACGATGCTGCGTATGCCGCGTATTACCTGGCGACCGGTGCGAAAATAGATGAGTCTGTCCTGGGCGGAGAGTTCGGGCAGACCTTGTATGTGGATTTCCCGGAAGTGACCAGCGATAACCTGCAGGAATGGCTGGACCGGGCAAGAGCTGAAGGTTGGAACATGCTGGATGTGCTGATGTCCCCTGAAGAGATCAAAGAGAAGTGGTTTGTGGAGTAAAGGCAAAACTGATTTTGATAGCAGGGGCGAGGCAACCGCCTCGCCCCTGTCGATTTACCAAATGTAGGGGATGAGGCGATAACGCACCTTTTGCATATATTCCGCGTAGCCGGGCAGGTCCTTTTTCAGGAGTTTTTCCTCATCAAGCATTCTCCAGGCGAGGACGGGGAGCGCAAGCGCAAGGACAGCCAGCCCGAATAATGAATCAAGCGCAAGCGGCACACCTGCCACCATGACCAGGACGCCGGCATACATCGGATGCCTGACGATGGCGTATGGACCGGTGGATATGACCCGCTGATCTGTAAATGTTTGGACGGTGGAGCCGCCGAAGCTGTTCGCTTTGAATACGTAAAAGTTGATCAGCAAGCCTTCCACTACCATAATGTCTCCTACAACGGAAACAAATACCGGAACTGGAGACCAGGCAAAGCGATGGTCCAGCGCGCAAAAAACCAGCAGGCCGAGATTTGCGAAGATACCCAGGGACATGATCACCTTTTGGGCGCTGCTCTGCTCGGCAGCCGGGCCAACGTTCTTCCGCCGCTCCAGCAGGGCCGGGTCTTCGATGGAAAGATAAATGCCGATTGCGCTCACGGAGGTCATGAATAATAAAATGAATGCCCAGGCCTGCCAGTAATCAAACGTCCATGCAGGGAGAAAGATCAATATGCTGAGCACAACCGCACCGATCAGGAAGGTCCGTAAAGCGGGAAAGATGATGTTTTTCATGGTTTTGATTATAGCTTTCTTACTGAATTCAGGCTTTAATTCTTGATGTTTTCCTTTTGAATGAGCCAAAGCAAATTTTATTTATCATCTATAATTAATTCATGAAACCGAGAGCACGCGCTCCGTAAGGTCCCTCTCCGCTACGTTTCGGGGATGCTACGCAAACACCAGCGCGAACAAAGGATAATGTTTATATGAAATCTGGCAGGTTATGGGAATCAATATTCCTTTCAGTGGTCTTTTTTATTTCTTCCTGCAATCCACGCAATATCGCTCCTCCACCTCCCACACCTATCCGATTTCCAACCCCCAAACCTACGATTCCCCTAGAAGTACCAGCCATTGCTCCACCTGTGACACCTTCACCCATTCCGACGATTGAACCCACGGAAGTTGTTCCACCAGTGTCGGATGACCAGGTATACTGGAAGCGAAACCATCCCCGCAGGTAGAGAAACGGCCTTCTGCCCGGACCTTAAAAATCTGCATGAAAAGACGATCATTGATAAATTAAATCTGAAGGACGAGTACCTGGTTTATTACTCGGTGGAAGATGAATTTGACCTTTTCCCGGCTGGCGCTGAATATTTCGCGAGAGGTGGTGATAGTCATCCGTGTATTCGGCTGGACGGCAGCCTTCCACCTGGCGAGTACAATGTCAGATATAAGGCAACGATCTATTATGAATATGGTAAATATGTCAATTCATCATCACATTCGCAAATAGCGGAATTGCTGGAATATTTTCGTATCAATATCATGCCACCAGTTGCTTTGGATCATGACTTGATCGCGTTTACCACTTCATTTTATGCAGTTGATGGGCGCACCCTGGCGGGAGGACTGGATATTACTGATTCAGGAAACACCGGGATAACCGAACTTGTCCGCCGTGCTAAAGGATCCGTTACAGATTTCTCCTGGTCACCGGATGGAAGAATGATCGCCTATGCTGCGGATGATGGAATCTTCACAGTCAATATTGATGATGGAGCAATACGTGAGTTGTTACACACCGGGGGAATGACATTCTCTCCAACCTGGTCAGCTGACGGAAAATTCATTGCTTTTTTAGATCAGGAACCATTCACAGGCGTGGTCAAGCATTACGGAGCTTTGATGGTTGTGAATACTGATGATCTTTCATCCACAATGCTGACAGCTGCCGGGGAAAAGGCTGTCTCTCCAAAATGGTCACCGGATGGGAAATGGATCGCCTACACGATCATACAGGATGAATCCATGAGTGATTCATATTTCACCTATGGGGGGATATTTCTCATTTCACCAGATGGCAGCACGAACATCAGCCTGAAAAATGCTGAACAATTTTCGTCTTCCCCGATTTGGTCACCGGATGGCAGTAAGATCACCTTTATCAAAGAACAGGATGTTTGTGTAGTGAATAGCGATGGCAGCCACTTTAAGAATCTGACCAATTCACCGGATATCCGAGATTACCTCCCCACCTGGGATCCTACCAGTACGAGCATCGCATATGTTTCTACATCGAAGACTCGTGAGGATTCCATCAATGTCATCACAATTGGTGGAAAGAAGAAAATGGAATTGGGGGCTTACCCGAGGGATAAGAACGTGATCAGCCTTGCCTGGGGACCGGATGGAAAACTGGTTTATGAATTAGTTTTGGACCTGTTTGTGATGAACAGCGATGGCAGCGGGGTGACACTGTTGGGAGAGGGGTCTGCACCAGCCTGGCAATAAAGGAGCGAAGCGGTAATTTAAAGTTCATAATGGCTGTGCAGGTTGGATAATCCACTCAAAAAACGGGACGGGCAATGCCCTGAATCTTTTACAGGGTCAAGGATGAGGGCGGGAAGATCGAGATGGAGATGTGGTAGGGAAGGTGGGCTTCAGCCCACTCTACTGCTTATCATCACACCTTGAAATTTATTTGATATCGTGTATAACAGAATTGGGTGAATGAAATTGAGCAAAATGAGGTTTTCGATGTACGCGATCAAAGCAGAGATCAATGATCCCATGGCAGAGGAGTTCGCCTTCTCTGCGCAGAAGACGATGTATGGCGGACGGCACATTGCCAGCGGTGATACGATCTTCATTTTTGCGAGTGAGAACCAGGGCGGGACCGGGCTGATCGCAAGCGGAGTTGTCACCTCGGTTGAGGCAGTGGCAAAGGTGAGCGGGGTGGAACGGCAGACGCCGCGGGTGAGCATTACCGTCAGGCGCACGGCTCTGGTTAAGCAGCGCCTGGGACGGAGCGAACTCAAACCTTTTTCAAACTGGAGCGACGGCCGGCCGGAGACCGAGCTCAACTTCAAGTTCTACCGCCAGGCAACGAACAAGATCGTCGGCATCTCGGACCAGGCAGCGGCGTTCCTGCTCGGTTTCTTTTGATGCAACCTCAACGCACGATGAGGGCGGACACATAGGTCCGCCCCTACGAATCGAAATCCATTTTTCGATTCTGAATGCTCGTTTTATTCTATAATTCACCCATGAAAGCGATCATGAAAATTCCCTGTTCGATGACGATAATCGGCGCGAACAGAGGTACCTCTAGGAGCAAAAAATGAGCAATGAAGAGCAGAATATCCACGATTTTGATGTTGCATTAATTTGCGAATTTTTTTCCAGTATGGACCGTCAAGGCCCGGGAAGCACGGAAGCAACCATAAAAGCATTGAGCTTTATTGATAATTTGCACGAAGGATCAAAAATTGTTGATCTTGGTTGTGGCACTGGAGCTCAAACCATGGATTTGGCTCAAAACACTCCTGGGAATATTACAGCCATTGATCTATTCCCCGGGTTTATCGACAAACTAAATGCCAATGCACAAAAGATGAATCTTCAAAGCAGGGTTAAAGGCGTTATTGGCTCAATGGATAACCTTGATTTTCAATTCAATGAATTGGACCTCATTTGGTGCGAAGGAGCAATATATAACATCGGTTTTGAAAAAGGTTTGAATTATTGGAATAAGTTTTTGAAAAAAGGCGGCTATGTTGCTGTTTCTGAGGCAACCTGGTTTACAGAAGAACGGCCAAAAGAAATATTTGATTTTTGGAATGATGCATATCCTGAAATAGACACCATTCCAAATAACATTGCTAAAATGCAAAAAGCAGGCTATGTTGTTATGGCATCATTCATATTGCCTGAAACTTGCTGGATCGATAATTTCTTTGTTCCGGAAATAACAGCACAAAAGATATTTTTGGATAAATACAAAGGCAATAGGTCTGCCGAGGAATTCGTAAAATACGAAAAACTTGGAGCTGAACTTTATCATAAGTATAAAGAATATTACGGGTATGTATTTTATATTGGAAAGAAAATATAGAAGCCCCGCCGGCATCCCGGACCAGGCAGCGGCGTTCCTGCTTGGTTTCTTTTAATGAGGCAGGGTGGATGTGGGGATGCTCCGCAAACACCAGCGCGAACAGAGGATGACATATGGATAATTGGAAACCAAAGCTAAAGTTATTGTCTGTATTAGCAACAACAAAAGAGTTGTTACTTAGGTCAAAGAAGGAAGGTTGGGCGGACGAAAAGCCAGATGAAATGGTGTTAGAAATTAATAAAATTATCTCTTATCTCATCGATCCAGATCAGAGCAACCTTCCTGATATTGCCAAAATTATGTTCGGACCGACAGGACCAATTCAAGAAATTGCTATGTCCAACGGTTGGGTTGATGAATATATGGTGTTATCAGCGGAATTTGATGATCTTGAGTATCTTATCAATAAAGACAAATCTGAAAACCTATAACCTTTAAATCCAGAAGATGGTTATCAACCAAAGCTGAACCACAGAATGATAACACCGGTGTGAACAGGGGTTGAGATATTATGATAATTGATGATATACATCATTTTTATGCCATTCTCCAACGAATGGAAAAGAGCTTAGGCGGAAAAAAGAATTCTTTCGCAATGTAATGGAAGAATGAATTGGCCACAAAGGGGGGTTTATTTCTTCTTTGAAGATGGTGAAATACGCTCCGGATCAGGTTCAGGCAAGAGAGTTGTTCGAGTAGGCACACATGGATTAATAAAAGGAAGCCAGTCAACATTATGGGGTCGGTTACGACAACACAAAGGATTTGTTTACGGAGGTGGGAATCATCGTGGTTCAGTATTTCGATTGCACATTGGCAAAGCGCTAATAAAAAATAGTGATTGGTCAGAGGGAATAAGAAATACATGGGGAAAAGGAAGCTCAGCCAACAGAGAATTACGACAAGCTGAGATACTCTTGGAGAAAGCTGTCAGCAATTACATCGGAGAAATGCCATTCCTCTGGCTTTCTGTACCTGATATACCAGGACCGGAATGCAAGCGGGCATACATAGAAAGAAATTCCATTGCTCTTCTCAGCAATAGCTATAAGCCATTTGACACACCTAGTAAGTTGTGGTTAGGTAGTTCTTCTGATCATAAATCTATAAGGAGGTCAGGACTTTGGAATGTAAATCATGTCGGAGAAAAATATGAACCAAATTTCCTGGATATTTTGGAAGAATTGATTGCCTAGAATACTGATTTATTGAACCTTACTAATATTCATGGTCATCAAAAGATCCCACACTGGTTGGTTAATCTGTAAATAAAATGAGACTTATGAAAGTCGAGGACGGACAAATTGTATGGAGATGTAAATGTGTTTTTTCTGTTAGATCCCCATTAATAACCTGATTAATAGTTGAAGAACGGGGGGGTATACTGTAGGCAACCAGGGGGTACTAAAGAAAGGTCTCATCTTTTCAGGGATAAAAATTCTCCATATAATGAATTATCTATATTTGGCTATTGATAAAGCTCAAAAATGGAAGGAGAATCTTATATGCCAGATACTCAGGATTTCCAGAAAATGTTGTCAGCTTGTATTACAAAAGCGGAGAATGAAGGATTAGGCTTTGTTTGATATAAATGCGGGAATGTTACACGGTATGGTTGGGGGTTATCCAGGTCGAAACCATCGAATGCCCCTATGTTGCAGTGTGATGCGACATAATATGACCTCCAAAGATACAATAATTCAATCTCCACCAAAAGGAAACGGTGCATCACTTACGATTAGATATGTAATTCCGAGGTGATATATGTCAGAGTGGCGAGATATTTGGGCTGAATCAATTAAAGCGAATAAGGAACTCATTAAAAATCGCATAAAAGGTGAGGTAGAGTTTAAGAAGCAGCTAAGTCAGCATCCAAATGATGGTATGGTTTTTTACTCGAGAGGGGAAGCGTATGAGCACTTGGAAGAATATGATTTAGCTATGGATGATTATAAAAAGGCGGAAATAAATTTTCCTGCCCCTCAATGGAAGAAATTAGCAATATTTGCACTTGCTAGGGTAGAAAAGAAAAAAAGTACTGGAAAAGATAATGAAGTTGGAAATGACTTACAAGATATTATTCATCGAATTTATGGAGTGACTAATATTCCCCATAAGGTAAGAGTGGATGCACTTTCAGCAATCGAAAGATTTGATTCCGAGCCGCACATGTCAGCAGGGCTATTAAGGTTGTGCATTGAGGAGCTTGTTAATACTATGTTGAAAAATGCATCAATTGATTATTACGCTAATGAGGAACTTGATAGGAAAATTGATAAATTAGAGGCACGAGGCGTAATAACCCCATTAATTGCTTCTAAAATGCAAATAGTTCGAGATTTAGGTAATAAAGGTTTACATCCCGGTAATGACTATCGGACTATAGTTTACGAACCTATTCTTGATAGTTTTATTACAATTCTTGAATTAATAAGTAGTAGATGGCTGAACAGAAATATTTCATGGAATATGGATAAGGGCGGCCAGGAAGTGCAGAGATCATGATGGAAATGCGCGTTTGGGAGGGCAATAACATGAATGGGGTAGTTTCAGTTGGTGGTTAATTGTTTTGTTATCTTTTCGAATAATTTTGTTGCTTTCAGAGTATCTTTAGTTGCTTTCGACAATTCCCTGGTAAATCCTGCTGTATTTTCACTATGGAATGCTCCAATAGCCCTTCGATAGTGCCTTATTGATTCCCTGATGGTCAAGTGAACATTTAATACCATGGGTGGTACTTCCAGTTCGTCCAGTGTATTTTCTAATTTTTCTGCATCTAAATAATATTGCCAAACAAGCTTTTTACTGATAAGACCCACTTGGGTAAAACGTTTACTACCATCTTTTGTAATATTCATTGCAGGTTGTATTTGATTGGCCCATTTTAATAATATCAATTAAATTTTTATCACCTTTGATTTGCGCTCCTAATATTGCTAATATATCTACCCAATCTTTATATTTAATGCCTTTGTTTGTTAGAGAATCAGTTTGATAAGTAGTATTCTCGCTGATAGAAACTATCCATGAAACCAGAATAGATCCAAATTGATCTTTTGTAATTGGTAAGCTTTTTGTGGAAAAAGTCTCAAGCTTTGTAACAAAAGCCTGAATAATTATTTCCCTATTTTTTGCAGTCAATTTTGATAATTCATTTTTTTCAAGAAAATAGTCCAACTTGTGAGCAGCTTGTTCGATAAGGGATTCAATATTTAATGTGTGTGGAGTAGGAATCAGAACTTGCCCAAAAGATTTTCTAGCAATAACATTTTGGGAACATGGGCCTATTAAAATTAGTTCATAGTCGGATGCTTGAATGCTATATTGTAATTCTTCCGCCCATTTTTTAACTAATCTTAAGTTAATTTGATTTTGTGAAGATTTTACTTGCGTAACTCGAATTTGTTGGTTTGGCAAGTACCAAACAATATCTACTTTATCCGATAATATATTAGGCTCGAGAGTTAATTTTACCCAATTATCTTTTTCGAATGCATCAAGTAACGTAATAATCGTCTGTAGTAAATATCCCCGAATACTTGAATTGCCACTCATACTTATTTAGTTTATTCCTTTTGTAAATAAAAGATAGCATTTTGCAGACTATTTACTCGTTCGCGCCGGTCTCCGGACCGCGCGCGGCATTTGACCGCCAGGTCTCCTTCTGTTCTTAGCGGACATATTATGCAGGGCACGCAGGTCCGCTCCCTACAAATTCTCCTTTACCCTCTCCCACCCTCACCCTACCCTCCCCCAAAGGGGGAGGACTCTTTTTGCCTACCTGTCATTAATGACAGGTTGACAGCGCGGCATTTCCCTTTATACTAGATATAGAACAAAAGTTCTATATTCTCCTTCCCTCAACCTCCCTGCCCTTGAGCAAGGAGGGAGGCTATGAGGGACACTCCAGGCGAGGTGAAATGAGCGATTTGGGCGACACAGAAAACACACAGGTCCGCAGGCGCGGGGCGCCGGAAGGCAACTTCAATGCCTTCAAGCATGGCTTCTATTCAAGGCGCTTCCGCAATGGCGAACTGGACGACCTGGTCAAGTCATCGCCCGAGGCCCTGCATGAGGAGATCGACATGCTGCGCATCATCACCCGGCGGGTGGTGGATATGGCGGAGGAAGGCAAGTGCCCGGACGAGATCCTGGAATTCTACAACTTCATCGCTCTCACCACCATGCGGTTGTCTTCCCTTCTGCGCACCCAGAAGCTGCTGGAGAAGAGCGAAAACACAGCAGACACCCTGTTGAGCGCGCTGGAAAAGGTCATTGAAGAGACGCTCAGGCTATATAAACGGGTGGATGATTCACGAGCAGGTATTTGAGGAGAGGGAAAGTTCGATGGATGAGATTGCGAACCTGAATGCGGGATTGATCGCGGAACGGCTGCGGCGGGCGGTGGATCTGCTGGACAGCCGCTATACCCGGCTGGAGAACGACCAGTCGCACCGGTCACAACTGCTTTTGCAGCGCATCGAAGCGCTGGAGAAAAGCCAGGCAGACCAGGAGGCGCGTCTGCGCACGGTGGCCGATGGCGTGATCCGCTTGAACACGCAGGGATCGCTGGCGGCAGTCGGGCAGAGCATGCTGTCGTTGATACTGGCGGCCATCGCCGCCTGGATCGGAGCACGATGAGCCCGGTGGAACGCACTGACCTGGAAGAATACCTGCGCCTGGCACTGGCCGACCCGTGCGCTTTCTCGCGCTTGAGCGCGGGCATGAACCTGCGCAGCTACCAGCAGGAAGTCGCCGCGGCAGTGATCGACTCGGTGCTGCGGCAGAAGGGATTGAGCTTCGTGGTGATGTTCCCGCGCCAATCCGGCAAGAACGAACTGCAGGCGCACCTGGAAGCCTATCTGCTGACCTTATTGAGCCGCTCGGACTGCGAGATGGTGAAGATCAGCCCGACCTGGAAACCGCAGAGCCAGAACGCCATGCGGCGTTTGGAGCGGGTCTTGAAGAAAGGGCTGGTGACGCAGACGCTGTGGGAGAAGGAGAGCGGCTACATCTACCGGGTCGGGCGGGCGACCATTTACTTCTTCTCCGGCGAACAGCAGGCCAACATCGTCGGGGCGACCGCATCCACGCTGCTGGAGGTGGATGAAGCCCAGGATGTGAGCATCGATAAATATGACAAGGACATCGCCCCGATGGCCGCCAGCACCAATGCCACGCGTGTCTTCTGGGGCACCGCCTGGACCAGCCAGACCCTGCTGGCGCGCGAACTGCGCTCCGCCAGGCAGTTGGAGCAGATGGACGGCATTCGGCGCGCTTTCGTGATCGACGCGGAGCGGGTGGCGCAGGACATCCCCGTGTATGCCCACTTCGTCCGCGAGCAGGTGTTGAAACACGGACGCATGAATCCCAATCGTGCGCTCACAGTTCTTCTCGGAGGAAGTGGAAGCCGAAGCGGGCATGTTCCCCGAAGCCAGGCAGGCGATGATGCACGGCAGCCACCCTGCGCGCGAGGTTCCCCTGCCCGGGCGGTTGTATGCTTTTCTGCTGGATGTGGGCGGCGAGCAGTCCGGCGGTGAATCTTTTCCCGATAGCGGGCTGCTGGAAATTGGCGCGGTCAAACGCGATTCGACTGCATTGACGATCGTGGAGATCGACCTTGCCACGCAGGCAGACCCGGTGATCAAGGCGCCGACGTACCGGGTGATGAATCGCCGCATCTGGACGGGCACCCATCACACCCGCATCTATGCCGAGATCCTCTCGCTGACGGAGAGCTGGCAGCCCAGGCGCATCATCGTGGATGCCACCGGCATCGGAGCCGGGCTGGCTTCCTTCCTGCAAAAGGCGCTGGGCGGGCGGGTCATCCCCTTTATTTTCAATTCGGCTTCCAAGAGTGCGCTGGGCTGGAACTTCCTGTCGCTGTGCGACACCGGGCGCTTCCACGACCACGCCGAGGATGGTTCCAAACTGCAGAAGGTGTTCTGGCAGCAGGTGACCCTGTGCCAGATGGAAGTGGCCGAAGGTGCGGGTCACGCCCTGCGCTGGGGTGTTCCGGACGGCACGACCGACCCGCAGACCAGGCAGCCGGTGCATGACGACCTGCTGATCTCTGCGGCATTGTGCGCGCTGCTGGACGACATCAAGTGGACCGTTGGCGGCGGCGGGCAGAGCATCATCCGCGGCAGTGATCCGCTGGAGGATATTGGGAAGGGGTTTTGAGAAAAGATGGGTAATGAGTGATTAGTCAATTAGTCGATTAGTCAAATAGTCAATTAGTTGATTAGATTGATCAGTTGATTAGTCAATTGGTTGATCAGTTGACACATGACACTACTCGACAAATCACTACTCACAAATCTCTGCTCACTAATCACTACTCACATCATCAACTTTCATGAGGAATAACAACATGAATGTACTCACACGATTATGGAATAGAAAACCCGAAAAGCAGCGGACGAAGCTGGCGGTATCCATCAACGATGGGTTCATCGAACGCCCGGCGGGCGGAGACGCGAACCGCGACCGCTACACCGGCGACCGGCAGGAGATCCTGCGCCAGGCGCTGGAAGCCTGGCAGACCAATCCGCTGGCGCGGCGCATCGTGGAACTGACCAGCCAGTACGTGGTCGGCGGCGGGATCCACATTGGCAGCAGCCATCCGGCCACGGAGGAGTTCATCCGGCAGTGGTGGGATCATCCACTCAACCGCATGGATGTACGCTGCAGCGAGTGGTGCGACGAACTGGCGCGGTCGGGTGAGCTGTTCGTGGTCATCTCGACCGCCCCGGACGGCATGAGCTACCTGCGGGCGGTCCCGGCGGCACACATCAAGGAGATCGTCAGCGCGGAGAATGACCTGGAGCAGGAGATGGCGTTCATCGAATACCCGGGAGTGGATGGCGATGAGCACAGGTGGGCAGCCTGGGATGCGGCATCTTCCCGGACGGAGGAACTGCCTTTCCAACCGGTCATGAGGCATTATGCCGTGAATCGACCGGTCGGCGCGCTGCACGGTGAGTCTGACCTGGCGCCTTTGCTGCGCTGGCTGGCGCGCTATTCCGCCTGGCTGGAAGACCGGGTGCGCCTCAACCGCTACCGGCAGGCTTTCATGTACCAGGTCAAGGCGGCATTCACCAGCGAACAGGAACGCCTCCACCGGCAGCAGGCCTTGAACGCCGCGCCGCCCAATCCCGGGTCGATCCTGGTGACGGATGAGACCGAGACCTGGAGCGTGATCCAGCCGCAGCTGGCGTCGCAGGAAGCCGGGGAAGACGGGCTGGCAGTCAAGAGGATGGTGGCAGCCGGGGCGGGCATCCCGCTGCATTTCCTGGCGGAACCGGAGAGCGCCACGCGCACCACCGCGGAATTCGCGGGCGGTCCCACTTTTCGACGCTACGAACAAAGGCAAAAATTCTTTTTGTGGCTGCTGGAAGACCTGACCCGCATCGTACTCATCCGCAAGGCGCGGGTGAGCCGCCGGGTGAAGGCGGACGCGGAATTGACCGTGCGCGGGGCGGATATCTCCGCCCGGGATAACGGGGCGCTGGCAGAAGCGGCGCAGTCGATCGTCAATGCGTTCCTGCCGCTGCTGGAGCGCGGCCTGGTGGATGATGCCGAACTGCTGAGGCTGGCTTACCGCTTCGCCGGGGAGGTGTATCAAGCCGGGTAAGGAGAGAAGTGAGTAGTGATTAGTTGAGAAGTGATTAGTGATTGGTGATAAGTGATTGGTTGATCAGTTGATCAGTTGATTAGGAACGATAGAACTTACAAAAAAAGTAATATCCCTCTCCCTTGGGATATCATGCCCGTAGGGTAGAGGGCAGGGTGAGGGCACGAAAGGAGGAAGATGGAAGAACAATTTCGGGATCGCTTTCATGTGCAGGATGGATTACAGGCTGCAGATGGACAGGCAGGCTTCGAGATCCTGGCGATCACCAGCGGAAACGGCAATGGCTGGCAATTCCCGCCGGAAACACTGCAGGCATCGCTGGCGCTGTGGGAAGGTGTGGAGAGCTACATCGACCACGCCCAGCAGCCCGGGTGGAACCGGTCGGTGCGCGACCTGGCCGGAATCTGCCAGTCGCCGGAATGGGATGCGGACTGCCAGGGGATCAGGCTGCAGCTTCATCCATCCGGTCCGGGTGCGGAATTACTGACCCGGCTGGGAGCAGAGTGGCTTGAGGCGTCAGACCGCAAGAGCGATATGGGCTTTTCGGCGGATATCACATTCACAGCCGACCGGGAGAAGGTCAACAGGATCATCAAAGTACATTCATTGGACCTGGTGATGAAACCCGCCCGCGGGGGCAGGTTCCTCGACAGGATCACAGATCAAGGAAAAGGAGCAGAAGAGGTTATGGAAAAAGAGACTGAAGGAACGGAGCAGGTCGACAATAGTGATGCGAGGATCAAATCGCAGCAGGCACAGAAAGCCCGGGATCAGGCCAGGGAGCAGCGCGCACAATTGGCCGGGGACCCAAAGCTGGTCAACGTGGTACCGGAATCCTTCCAGACGCAGATGTGCGGGATGCTGTTGGAAAGCACCCTCAACGCAGCCCGGCTGCCGGAAGCGGTTGCCACGCGCATCCGCAGGCAATTTTCCGGGAGGATATTTGACCTGGCAGAATTGACCCTGGCTGTGGAGGATGGACGCGAGCTGGCAGCGGAACTGGCCGGCGGCAGGGTGGTCAACGGCGGACGGGTGGAGCGCATGTTCGACACGCGCGACCAGCTCCAGGCGGCCTGCGACGACCTGCTGGGTGCTCCGCGTGAGAAAGGCATCGAGCAGCTGCGTCCGGCACGCTTGAGCGGCATCCGCGAGATGTACCTGATGCTGACCGGGGATGACGACCTGCACGGCGGGTACCATCCCGACCGGGTGCGGCTGGCATCCACCACCGATTTCACCGGGCTGGTCAAGAATTCATTGAACAAGATCGTCGCCAACCGCTGGGAAGAACTGGGGCGGGCAGGCTACGACTGGTGGCAGCGCATTGTCAGCGTGGAACATTTCAACACCCTCAACCAGATAACAGGCACGCTGGTGGGTACGGTCGGCACGCTGCCGGAAGTATCTGAAGGCGCGGCTTACACCGAACTGGTGGTGGGAGACAGCCCCGAAACCGCAGACTGGAAGAAATACGGCGGTTATATTCCCTTGACACTGGAACTGATCGACCGGGATGAGACCCGCAAGCTGCGGGCATACCCGCGCGAACTGGCATCCGCCGGGCTGCGCAAGATCAGCGCACTGGTGGCAGCATTATTCACCCAAAACAGCGGCACTGGTCCGACCCTGGCAGATACAGGCGCCCTCTTCAACAACACAGCAGTGACCACCGCTGGCGGTCACAAGAACCTGTTGACCGGGGCGATCTCGGCTGCGGATTGGGAGACGGTCAGCACGGCCATGTACAACCAGCCGATGCTGATCAAGAATGCCGCCGGGGTGTACGGGACTGGTCCACGCATGGCAGTCAATCCACGCTTCTGCCTGGTACCGCGCGCACTGCAGCTCACCGCCATGAAGATCCTGTATCCCACCCTGGAGAATGCAGCCAATATCTACAGCGAGAACATGCAGCGCGGCCAGCCGGGTGATGTGATCACCGTACCCGAATGGACGGATGCGACCGATTGGGCAGCAGTGTGCGATCCACGCATTGCCCCGGCGATCTTCCTGGGCGAACGCTTTGGTTTGATGCCGGAGGTGTTCATCGCCGGTGACGAGTTGAGCCCGGCTGTGTTCACGAATGACGAGCATCGCTTGAAGGTGCGCCATTTCCTGGCGGTCTGGGTGAACGACTTCCGCCCGCTGCACAAGAGCAATGTGGCATAGGATTTTTCACCACAGAGCATAAAGGATATTCACCACAGAGATCACAGAGGACGCAGAGAAAAACTTTAGCCAAAACCAAACCGCAAAGAACGCGGAGGACGCAAAGGAGTTAACTTGTCATTGCGAGCGAAGCGCGGCAATCTCAGTCATCGTCGTCAGATTGCCGCAGTCGCAAAGAACACTCCCTACCCTGCGGGCACGATGTCGCAATGACAATTGGATGTCATTCTGAACGGAGTGAAGAATCTCTGCCATAGCAATCAGATTGCCGCGATCGCAGAAAACTCTCCCTACCCTGCGGGTACGATGTCGCAATGACGAATGGGTGTCATTTCGAGTGTAGCGAGAAATCTTAAGGCAATAAAACAAGATTGCTTCACCCTCTGCGAGGGTTCGCAATGACAAGGTAGACAGAAAGGAGGAACATGAAAGGAATCTTGACTTCAAGAAAATTCTGGGCGGCAGGCATCGGGCTGCTGGTGATCATCATCACCGCCTTCCTGCCCGGGTTCCCGGCCATCCAGCAGCCGCTGACGGATGTCACATTACTGGTCAGCGCGTACATCCTGGGAACTGCTGTCGAAGGGCAGCGCCAGTCCTGCTGGATCGGCAATCCAGGGGTTGATGCATTCGCGCAAGTTCTGGGCAGGCCTGGCAGGTCTCATCGTCATCCTGCTGCGGGCAGCGCTGCCTGACCTTCCACTGGAAGATGAGCAATTGACCGCCATCATCATCACCCTGTCGGCGTATATCTTTGGCACCGGCGCGCAGGATGGGCTGGCGAATCTTGGCGTGAGCTGGCTGGAATCGGATAAGGAAAACAGCCATGCCTGAAAAACATAAGCATTCACAAGACAAACAAATCATTCCCCGCGGGTTATCCGCGGGGAAGCAGGCTTACAGCGACGAACTGCTGGCACGAACAGCCTCCCGGACTGCAGACTGGCCGTTTGAGAGCCTGCTCGCCTGGAGAGTCTACCCGGACCGGGTGGTGTTGATCGCAGAGGACGGCAGAAAAATTGAAATCCCGGTTTCTGCTGTTGAAAGTATCTTATTGGAGGAAGTATGAGCACGATCATCGAGATCGAAAACAGGGTTTCCACCCTTTTGTTGGATATGACCCATCTGAACTTCACGGTGGATGTCATCGACGAAGGCATCCGCCAGGCGCTGCTGGAGTACAGCAAAGCCAGCGGTCAGAACGAGACCATCACCGGGCTGGATGGAGCGGAAAGCACCACTCTGCCAGACCTGGATTCCGGGATGATCGTCCTCGGGGCAGCCGGTTTCACGGCTTCCGCCAAGGGTGTTGACCGGAAAGAAAGCTACAACCTGAATGAGCAGATCGCGCCGCAGGTGAAGCAGTTGGGTGAACGCTTCCTGGACCGCTTCCAGATCCTGATCCTCACCGTGCGCTGCGATCGATTGCGCTCCCCGGATGTTCAAGCCTGGGGGGCAGGATGGCCGCTGGCCATATAAGGAGGTTATGATGCTGCTTGGAATCGATGTGTCCCATTATGACGATGCCGTGGATTGGCCGCTGCTTGCCCGATCCGGGGTGGCTTTTGCCATCGTGAAAGCCAGCCAGGGAGATTACTATCGCGACGACCAGTGTAAAAAGCACCTGGCTGGAGCACAGGCTGCCGGATTGCGCCGGGGGATTTACCACTGGGTGGACCCGCAGTGCAGCCCGCAGCGCCAGGTAAATTTTCTGCTGGATGCCACCCGCGGACTGGATTTTGAATTCATCTGCCTGGATGTGGAACAGCATGCTCCCTGGCTGGCAGCCTACCCGGCGAAACCTGTACCCAAAAAATCGAAGGTAAAACCAGGCCAAAAAGGCGCATGGATCAGGAAGCAGGCAGCACCGGCGGTGTCGTTTTCCTCCAGGCAGATCAGCGATTGTGCCGAAAAAATGGCCAGGCACCTGTCGGAACGGGTGGCGGTACCCCTGGTCATCTATACCCGGGTCAGTTTTATTGTCGAATATGCCAGACCGATGCTGCAATGGCTGCCGGGGTTTCCACTATGGCTGGCGCAGTATCCCCTTCTGCCGCTTCCTAAAGGTAAATTGACATGGGAAACCCTGCCAGAGATCCACCCGCGGCAGGCTGCCCCGCTTCTGCCATCCGGTTGTTCCACATGGACATTCTGGCAATGGAGCGGTGACCGGCTGCGATTGCCGGGAGTCAGCTCCTGCCTGGACCTGAATTTCTTCAACGGCAGTATGGATGACCTGGAGACCTTTTTACACCCTCAACCGGGATTACGGGCGAAGGAAGCTCTTCCAATGGAAGCGGGGTTGGCATGACAGCGATCGGGACAGATTGCGATATTGTTCTCTTCAACCCGGAGCTGGATGCCGGCACAGGCATCGGCTGCCTGCTGGATAAAAGCCGGATCGCACGCGGCGGGGTGAACGTCTTCCGGGCGGCATATAAACAGGCGGATGGCAGCTACCAGGACAGCCAGGTGATCACTTTCACCGTTCTGCTGGGTGATGGACTAACCAACCCGGATGGCAGCCTGCATACCTCAACCAGATCAGATGCTTACGGAAAGCTGTTCGAGATCCTCAACCGGCGCAGCCAGATCGGCGTGATGACCGGGGAGGGAGTATACAGCGGGCTGTATTCGAACGGACATTATGCCATCGAAGACCACACTGCCAGGGTCAGCCGCATCACCCTGCAGCTCAGCTCTGAAGGAGATATCTTCGCCCCGGCAGACCGCGACCGCTTTGAGCAGTCGGTATGGGTGGATGGCGATGTGTATGCCGGCAGCATGAGCTGGGACAATTCTTACTGGCGGGCTTGAAAGGAGCAGCATGACAGCACCAACTTATCCTTCTTCACTGGATGTATCCCCCGGTCAGCCGACCAGCATCGTCCAGTTCAACCGCCTGCGGGCAGACGCGCTTCGCTTGGGAGCCGCATCTGCGGATGCGGTCAACCTGGGCAGCTTTTTAAGCAGCTATTCTTCCGGCGTTTCCATCTCTTACCTGGCCACAAACAGGCTGCGCATCCTGTATGATGCTCACTTCCCGCCCACCCTGATGATCCGCGGGGTGATGTGCCAGGCGAATGCCAATGTCGACCTGCCCGCCAATTCCTTTAGCGGCGGCGCAGCGGACTGGTATATCTTTGCCAACCGCACTGCAGGCAGTTCTGCGTTCACCTTAACGGTCAATACCAGCGCCACCGAAGGTGCAGACCAGCGTTTGATCGGTGTTTGCCACTGGGATGGGGCTGCGATGGATCCAACTTCCATCCAAACCTATGCCACTGGTCAATCCGGGGGGAAGAGTGCGGTCATCACACTGCAAGCCTGGGTTTATTACACCAGTCAAACATCTTACGCCGCCGTCAATGTATGCCATCAATTACTGGACTTTACGCGGTTAAAGACAGGTGCGAAAGCCGCCTACCTGGTAGCAAACCTGTTCGGAACCAGTGCCACGGCTTATGCTCGCTTTTATAATTCGACCGATTCGGTGACCATCGTGGAGATCTCCACCACCGCAACGGTAGCCGGGACGATGGTGAAAAGTGCTGATATTCTATCAGCGCTGCCGAATGGACCGGTGGAGACGCGTTTTGAATGGAAGACCAGCGGCAGCCGGGCAGACTGTTACTGGGGAGCACTGGTGATTGAATATTAATTTTCAGCCCCCCTTAGTCCCCCATTTTCAAGAAAATGGGGGATGACAGGAGGGCAGGAGGAAAGATGATGAATTTTGAACAATTTACCGAGGAATTAAGGACGGCATATCCTGATGCGGGTGTGATCAGTGCCACAGAACAACCCCTGGTTGCTGTGGTGGATGGACAATTGGCGGATGTCAATGGGCTGCTGAGAGCACACCAACCCTGCTGGCTGCGGGTCGATAAGGCTGAGATCACCGCGGATGGGCAGGATGCAGCCCTGGTCAGCGTGGAATTCCCCTCGCGGGCAAACCTGGAGGTGAGGTTGGTGATCACCCACGGCGCAACGGTGATGGAAGAGTCGCTGATGATGGATGGGACCGGCAAGTGTGAATTGGAGGTGGTGTCGTCCACACCGGGAGAGATACTGGTGGCAGTGAAGGATAAGCCGGTCAGGGTGAGCTTAATGGTGAAGGAGGGATGATGACGAAACGGATCGTGGTGGATGATATTCAGAAAAAGGATGACCGGGAGCAAGAGAAAGCATTGCGGGTTAAGCTGCAGGGCAAGCTGGTGACAGAATTAAAACAGGCTGAACTGCTGGAGTTGGTATTAGCTGCTGGCGCAGAAAGCCGGTCTGGTGGATGGGGAGGGGAAGGTAAAAGGATAGCAAATATGGTCTACAGACTATTTACTTATTATGTTTCAGTCTAAGGTGTTGGATGAATCCGATAATACAATGTCGAGGCTGTATAGCAGCGACATGGCTTCGGGCAGGGAGAATTTTGCTTTCTTCACATTATTATCGATCACCGAGATGGAATAATTGGTGGCATCGGTGAAATTGGCTTCAGACAGGTTGGTATTGTGGAACCGGCTTTCATCGAAATCCGTTCTACTGCAATCTGCCAGGCTGAGGTCGGCATCTGTGAAATCCACTGAGTGCGCAATGCAATCGGTTATTTGGATCTTCGCCAGATGCAATCCTGTGAATGTAGAATAATTCAGTGCGCATTTCAGAAAATTCACCGTTTTCAGAAAATTCTTCTTTGCAAGCGATGTCTCTGTCCAATTGATCCCGATTAGCTGGCAATTCTTGAAAACCACTTCCGTGAACAGGCAATTGTTCAGCTTGGATAAGCTGAAATCACAATCCAAAAAGGTGCAGTTGTGGAACTTACACCCGATCAAAGCGGCTTCCCGGAATATGCAGCGGTTGAATTTACACTCATTGAATTCCACTGATCGCACTTCAGAGGAGCGGCAATCGATGGATTTAAATTGCTCATTGTTGTATTCATTATTCGGGAATGGGGATTTCATGATCGTTAATGCTCCTGAATTGCACCTGGCGAATGATTACGCCCGGTACTCATTATTAAATTGTTGGTCACATTGGATAATTATATGGGAAAAATAGGAAAGGTAAGGTTAGAACATCCAATTTAACAAGCAAGGAACTTATTCAATCGACCTCGCGTCTGTTAATCGTAATAAATGCTATACTCTTTTGTATGGGATAAAAACGCCATTATCCCAAATCTATATTCCATATATGTTCAACGCGGGGAGGATGAAATGAAGAAGATGATCAAAGCTGTATGTCTATTGGGGTTGGCCTGCATCATATTGATCGCGGCCTGTTCACCTGCCCCCAGCAGGTCAGAGGTATTGAAAGAACAAGCGGTTGCCGCTGCTCAAAAACCCGAGATGGCCTTGCCTCCGGCGGCAGCACCTGCCAGCCAGGCGGAAGCGGATGCTGCTAATGCGGTTAGCGGCGCATTAAATAGTGGTGCACCAGCAAATGGTCAGAAGATCATTAAGAATGCTGAAGTCGACCTGTTGGTAAAGGACACAGATATTGCCATAGACCGAATCACCCAGATCGTGGGTGATGTAAGAGGATATATTGTAAGTTCAAAATCCTGGTTTGAAACAATTAATGGTGAGAATATGAAGTCGGCAACCATCACATTAGGTGTGCCGGTAGATGAATTTGAGCTGGTTTTACGCAGGTTAAGGGAAATTGCGATCCAGGTTAACAACGAAACCGCATCCGGACAGGATGTTTCAGAAGAATATGTTAACTTACAATCCAATCTGGACAGCTTGCGGGCAACTCGCGAACGGATAAAAGGTTTTCTGGATAAAGCGGCGACTGTGGAAGAAGCTTTAAAAGTAAATGATCAGCTATTAAGCATAGATAAGCAGATCGATGAAATAACTGGTCGGATGAATTACTTGAGTGCAAAAGCTTCCTTCTCCTCGATCACGATCACTCTCCATCCAAAGGTCGAAGAAAAAACACCCACACCTACATATACTCCCACTCCAACAACAACGCCGACCCCCTGGAATCCCGGGACTACGTTTATAGAAGCTGGCAGCTCACTGGGTTCAGCATATCGTGGTCTGGGCACCATATTGATCTGGCTACTGGTTGTCATTATTCCCGTTGCACTTCCATTCATCCTGGTGGTCTGGGGAATCAAATGGGTAATTTCCAAGCTGGCTAGAAGAAAACCCCAAAAAGTGTTACCGGAGACAAAAGAATAATATCTGTGATGAAAACTAGATGGGTGATCCACAGATCACCCATCTTTTATCTTCTGATCCAGTTACAGGAGCAACAATTCCATTGAAAAGGAATACGCAGATTGGGCAGAATACTCAGAACATTACGATCCTAAAAATCCCAACAGTCTGATGAGATAGCTACTTGTAATTGAGATTTCGGCTTTGTTTCTCAAGGTACATTTTTGCATCAGCTTCTTTGAGCGTTTCGATCAAGGATGCACCCTGTTCAGCGGTGCATAACCCGCATGAGATCTGCAGTTCTGGGCCATCACTTGCGGCATTAAGCTCACTCAGAATAGTTCTCAACCGCAACATGGCTGCTTCAGCTTCTGGACGAGATGTGCCAATTAGAAGAACGGCAAACTCATCTCCTCCAATCCGTGCGATCACATCTTCAACACGGAAAGCAGCAATCAGAAGATTCCCGGCGCGTTTTAATAGTTTATCTCCGGTTTCATGCCCAAAGTGGTCGTTGATGTATTTCAGTTTGTCCACATCCACCATCAGGACGCTGATGGGGAATTGCCGCCCATGTTCAAGGTGTTCCATGCTTTCTTCAAAAAAGGCACGGTTATTTAATCCTGTCAAAGCATCATGCAAGCTTAAATACTGTAATTTAATCTCAGCTTGCTTGCGGTCAGAAATGTCTTTTACTGCGCCTATGATGGAGGTAACCCGATTTTCTCTCTCATCCCATTCGGGTCGGGCAACAATCTCGATCCAACGTATTTCTTTATCTGCTCTGAAAGTTCGACATTCAAATTTACCGGGTTGGTGGGTGCTGATCAGGTTTTGCATAAATTGAATGGCACTGGCAAGGTCTTCGGGATGGAATATTTCCACCCATGATTCAAATGTTCTGGTTTTCTCAATATCACGGCCTGTGGCTTCGTAATAACTATCGGTCACAAAGTCAAGTGAAACTTTCCCTTCAGGTGAAATCCCGATCTGATAGATATAATCTGATGTGAGTTCCGAAATCAATTTAAATTGCTGTTCACTCACTCGCAACGCCTCGAGAGCTTCCTCCCGTTGTGATTCAACCCGTTTGCGTTCAGTAATATCAATAATATTTGTAATGAAAAATCGTGGGTTTTTTTCCTCATCTCTCAATAAGGTGGTGCTGATGAATGCTTCCCTCGTGCTTCCGTCTTTACAAAGGTATCGTTTTTCATAAGTGGCAGAGTTCTGCTGACCCATGAGGATGGGTTTAAGCATGTTATGGTTTGGAGCGATATATTCAGGAACCGTGATATCAACCCAATTCTTCCCGACTAATTCATCCACGGTGTAGCCCAACATATCAGCAAAAGCATTATTTACATTAATATACTCTCCATTAATAGTAGTGAGCGTATATCCAATAGCGGATTTTTCGAACATAACACGGAACTGTTTTTCGCTCTCATGCAGCGCTTCGAGCGCGGCTACTCTTTGTGATTCAATTTGCTGAAGCTCAGTCAGGTCAATATCAATACAAAACAATTCCTGGAGTCTTCCGGGGACATGAACAATTGCATGACTCGAATAAACTGCTACCCTTGAACAATCCTTTCGCATCAATGATAATCTTGCAGGCGGGATTGGCTGCCCTGTTTCTGCCATTTGCTTGATTGCCTGTATTACATATTCCCGCATTTCAGGAGGAATAATAAGATCCACCAGGTTGCGCCCAATCGCTTCTTCCTCTTTGTATCCATAAAGAATTTCAGATGCTTTGTTCCAATATTGGGTGGTACCATCTGGCCCATAACCTTGTACGGCGATGTATTGAACATTTTGAAGTAAACTTCTAAAACGTTCTTCGCTTTCTTTCAATAGGGCCTCAGCTTGAATACGCCCTGAAATATCAGTAATAAATCCTTCATAATACAAAGTACTCCCAAATGTGTCCTTTACCACCCGGGCAGTTGTTTGTGTCCAAATAATACTTCGATCCTTGCGATAGTTTTTCCCGATATATTCAAACAAATTCCCATTCTGGACCAGAGAATGCTGAAACTCCAGCCTATCGGAAGGATTTACATAGATCTGTTTGCTGATGTCGGTAATAACCGCTATCATTTCTGCAGGTGATGCATACCCGTAGATATTTGCCATTGCTGGATTGACCAGGGTATATTTACCCTCTGGAGTCGATTGAAAAATACCAACGGGTGCATCATCAAATATGTCCAGATATTTTCCTTCACTTGCCCGCATTGCCTGAAGTGCATCCTCTTTTTGTGTTTCTGCCTTACGACGTTCGGAGATGATGGTGCTTAGGAGTAAAGCAGAGAAAGTTTCTACAACCAGGAATATCTGCAAAGACACCAGATGCTCTGCCTGGTCCTGGCTGGCAAAGCTAAAAATACCATATCCGCGCAGCGTGTTCCAGGTGGCAATGATTGCGACCAATAACAGAACGCGGGCAACACTTCGGGGACCCAGCAAGAAAGCCAACCAGATTAATAGAGGGAAAAGCATGTAATTGCGTAGAAGTGGTTTTTCTGCGATTGTGAATGGGCCATATAACAACCAGGTGAAGACAGTTATAATGACTACAAGGATAGAGGTTTCCACAATTTGCCGCCATGTCATGGATGTAACGGCCTTGCCTTTGGTGGTCCAACCAATGATAAAAGGTGTGATCAGAATTATTCCCAACCCGTCTGATGTCCACCATACAAACCAGGTGTTAAGAAATGTCGTATGGTAAGCCAGGAAGGACACCAGAGCACCCAGTGAAGCAGTGAGAGCTGTGACTACGGTTCCAACTATGAACAGTATGATGATCTCCCTTGTGGTTTCAAAGGTAATTTTCGATTTGCAAAAACTCAGCATCACCCAGGCACCAAGAGCCGGTTCTATCGTATTTGCGATGGCATAACCCAGGCTGACCAAAGGTGAATTACCACCGCTCCAATTCCCAAAGCCATTTGTAATAAAAATAATGGTAAGAAAAACTGGCCACCAGTGTTTAGGTTTGAACAATAAAATGGCCAGCGTAAAGCCGCTTACCGGCCAAACTGCTGCTATTCCTCCAGGTCTTGTCATCTGCAAAAGTCCAAGCTGAACGATTACCCAGTACACAATCGCGATAACCAGCAATTCAAACACTTCGTTCCAGCTTGAAATTACCTTACCGGACACTCGGGAATTATGATTCACGGCTTTCCCCCCTAATAGCTCTCATAATAAACAACACTTTTCCAGAAGCTATACGAGGAGCATAACACCTGGAATCAATAATGAATTGCCGGATAGTTTTATTTCGATTGAGATATGGAATATTCCCCTGGCAGTCGTTCAATCCTGTCATCCAAACTCTTAAGTATTCATGATTTGTCGAATATATGAAGGACCTGGCTTCAGCCGAGGTTTTACTGCTTTCTATATAGTATATCGACTCTTGCGAAATATACAACATACAAAATATTACAGAATTTTGGTACTTTTCCCCCAATATATGTGTGTATTTTGATTTAAATAGCATTATATAACCTGCATTTCCGTTAATTATTGATATTTCCTGTATAGGTAACAAAATGCAGGTTAGGCGTGGATTAAATACGAGTTATATCTGAATTAGGAAATAATGGATAGTAAAATGAAGAATCTTCAGTAGTGAAAGACATCCGACCTTGTAATATCAATAGCAAGGCAGCGGTTGCCGATACATCCTGCTTAAATTTCAAAATGGGCACCTATATTATCCGGGTTCCAAGGCCATCCGACGCTTTGTCCGCCAGTCGATGAAAACCCAGGGTAGATACAATATACCGAACATGACAAAACCAACAACCTCCAGCGATAATATATACCAGGGCCATGGACCGAGGACATCCAATAGACTGGCAGTAATGGGTTTATGCATCAGGAACATATAGTTTCCCCCCACCAATAAATTGATGACATACACGACAGCCATGGCGATATTTCCGTAAATGAACACATTCAGGAATGATTTTACCTGCGGGCGGTACCCTTCCACGACGGTCATATAAACACCTTCAGTGATGATCAATCCATGTGCTAACAGCGTTTGAATAGGGCGGAAGTGCCAGAGGCCATAGACGCCTGCATCCGGTGTTAAGAACGCCTGTAATGCGCCGCCAATCCCCAGGAAGTAACTGAATTCATAGATGCGGTAGTTGCGGGTAAAGAGCATAATACTGTTGAGGATGACAAAGATGGAGCACAGGTGCAGCGGAAGCATTTCGGCGACTGTCCACTCTCCCAGCCAGATCTTCCAGGCGTGCCAGGACAGTTCCACGATGATGGAGGTGAAGGCCATGCCCCAACGCATATTCCGGCGAAAGCGTTCGCTTTTTATACGCCGCATCCAAATGAGTGAAATATTGAGTAAAAGGAAGAAAATAATAAATACCAGGTGGTCTTTACCAAACACAGCAAAATTACCGCCGTCCCAAACTTTTGCGAAGTACCTGCCGATGCCGTCCATGATGTGCCTCCAAGATGATTTGATAATTTAATAAACACAATGAATTGAGATGAGCGCTTAAGTCGATAAAACCATCTTCGCGCGATTACGCTGAATCATTCCCCAAATCTCCCAGGGTGTGACCAATACCAGCATGATAACCAGTGCTGCTCCAGCCATGGATAGCAGATACCAGGGATATGGACCCAGAAAATCCAGCAGACTGGCAGATGCCGGTTTATGCATGGTGAAAATATAATTGCTGCCCAACAGACGGTTCACCAGGTAAGAGAAGAGCAATGCCGACACCCCGAATAAGTAAGTCTTTGGAATTGAACTCCACCGCGGGCGAAATCCTTCCACGATGGTCATGTAGATGGTCAGGGAGACGAGCAATCCATGCCCGAAAATTGTTTGAATGGCGACGAAATGCCATAACCCGTAGGGTCCCGGATCGGGGGTCAGGAAGGCCTGCAATCCACTGCCTATCCCTAAACAGTAGGAGATCTCATATAACGTTTTGGAACGGGTTAACACCATGATCGAATTAATAAAGAGGAAAAGTGAGCACATATGCAGCGGCAGGTTCTCATGGATATTCCACTTTCCTACTGCAATGCTCCATGTTTGCCAGGCGACCTCAAAAATCAGTAATGTGATTGCCAGACTCAGCCGCAGACGGAATCGAAATCTTTCGTCCTTTATCTTGCGCAGCCAGAAGAATGAAAGGTTAACAAGAACGAAAAAGACGATGATGGCAATATGATCCGTGCCAAAAAGCACGAATGGACCACCGTTCCAGTCTTTAGCAAAAAATCGTTCCAAGACTCCTCCAGCAATTTATATAAAGTTATAACCCCGATGGGTCATTCAGGTGCTGCTCATAATTGTATAATAAGTACCAGAAAACAATGGAGGAATTATGACCGAATACCTTTACCATATTGACAGCTACCTGCGTGAATTTGAAGCAGGAGTCTTATTCAGCGACGTTGTTACCCGATCCATTGTTCTGGACAGGACGGCTTTCTACCCTGGCGGAGGCGGGCAGTTATGTGACCTGGGTACCGTTTCTCTGGGAAATCAATCGTGGCAGGTGGAGAAGACCCGTAAAGGTCCCGAGGGGATTGAACACATCCTTGGCGGGGTTGAATCCTTGCCCCCGGAAGGAAGCCTGGTCAAAGGGAGTTTGGACTGGGAACGGCGTTATTGGTTAATGCGCACTCATACAGCAATGCACATCCTGTGCGGAGTGATCTTTCGAGACTTCGGGGCACAAGTCACCGGTGGCGATATGGATATGCAACAGGGCCGGATGGATTTTGAATTCGAATCGATGACTCGCGACCTGGTGGATGGCATCGAACAGGCAGTCAACCGTGAAGTGGAAAGGAATTTACCGGTACGGGTCAAGATACTGCCGCGGGAGGAAGCTTTCAAAATCCCGGACCTGATCCGCACCAAGATCAACCTGCTGCCGCCCGGGATACCGGAAGTCCGAACGGTGGAGATCGTCGGATTGGATCTCCAGGCGGACGGCGGAACGCATGTCGCGTCAACTGGAGAAGTTGGACGAATGAAGATCGTGGATTATAAGAGCAAGGGGAAGATCAATAAAAGGATCTATATTGAGCTATTGTAAAAAACGCCAATATTAATGTTTTTACTCTAGTGGAAAATAAACAAGAAACTTAAGTTAGGCTGCAGATAATGGGCAATAACTTGTCGATGCTTTGAGTGTAATAAACATTATCCTCATCCGCATCAATGGTGATGATCCGGCTGTTTTTTTCAGCTGCCAGCCAGGTCTCGATCAACACCTGCTGTGCGGGCAAATCTTCGAGGCGGGATACTTCCACCTGCCTCTGCCGATGCATAAAGCGTTCGCTGATCACGTCGAGAGGAGCTTTTAGATATACGATCAAATCTGGTGAAGGGGTGAGCGATCGGGTGAGGTGATAAAAACGTGTGCAAAGAGCAAAGCTTGCATCTGATAGCAATCCGCGTTGGTGGAACAAACGTGTGAAGACAAAATAATCAGTCTCCAGGCCACCATCAACGATGCCAGAGTTTCCAGATTTTCGAATTTCCAGTTCCTGTTCGGTACGATAGAATAAAAAGTCCATCTGGTTTTGCAGCATGAACTTTTCTGGATCCGTTATTGCCTCATCATGGAAAAAGCGTTGGGTGTGCTGTTCCAAGTACATTGATACACCGGTTATTTCTCCCAGTTTTTGTGCAAAAGTGGTCTTTCCTGTTCCGGACACTCCAGTGATCGTGATCAGTTTTCCCATGACATTAATTCGATGAATATTCGTAGGCGAAAATAGGTATGAAAATATTTCCCCGGGAGATTTTTTTACAATTTTGCTGAAATGGATTATTGCCCCGGTTAATTTTCCGAGTTGAAGGCTTTCAAGAAATCCTGTTTTGTAATACCGGCTCGGCTGAGGATCATGCGTAAAGTGGATGCTTTGAAATCCGGAATATCCGGGATGGTAAGGGGTAGTTGCATCCCATTGGCAGTATAACAAGACATGGAAATGTGAGTTCCCTGCCGGACCAAGCGGTAGCCCAGGTTTTCCAATGCATGGATCACTTTATCTTTTGGAGCAGATTCCGGAATGGAGGATGTCATACGCTGATACCTGTCTCTGTCAAGACGGCTTCCATAACCAATGGACCACTACCAAACACTTCCTGTCCGAAGGTTTCAACATGGAATAATATTGCTGAGCGGACATCCGTTAATGCTTCAGATTCTGTCTCTCCAGTACCGATAACAACACCTCGTAGCCCGAGGGGATAAGCTAAATATCCATCCGGATGTTTTTCAATCAGGATTTTAACCATTTTTTCCATGTTTCCTCCTGCCGTACAATGATATTATACACATTTCCAATTCAATTACCATCAGATGTATGCAAGTTTTTGACCTACTTATACATTTAGTTACCCCAGAGGCGTTTATCCGTATTAATGGACCAATATATTGAATACGAAGATGTTTTGAAGTACAGTGAGTGGGAAATCATTGAACATTACCCGGGAGGAATAAAAAATGACTGGCAGCATGATAACTGGATTAATCGTTGGAGTAGTTTTAGTCGTAATTGTATTGATATTGATCGTCTTTCTGAAGGCAAGTGAAAAGCAAATGCCGATGAAAGAAACCACCAAACCGAAATCAACGAATGGCAGCGTTCATACGAAGCATGATGATCTGACAGCGATAGAAGGCATTGGCCCAAAAATCTCTGGTCTTTTAAAGGATAATGGAATTACTTCGTATAAAGTGCTTGCAAAAACTGACACTTCTAAAATTGCGAGTCTATTAAAAAAAGCCGGTTTTGTACTGGCAGAGCCATCCACCTGGCCGGAGCAGGCAGCTTTACTAGCGGAAGGGAAAATGAAAGAGCTAAAAGTGCTCCAGGCAAATCTGAAAGGCGGGCGGCGAGTTTAGAATATTATCATTCCAAATAATAAACCGCCTGAGCAACACCAGGCGGTTTATTCATTAAAGACGGTTTTTCATTTGGTATAATCAAAACATCTTATCCATCCTGGAGTAATTATGGTTCAATCCCTTGATTTCCAATCCATTATCATGAAACTGCAGCAATTCTGGGCAGACCAGGGCTGCCTGATCTGGCAGCCTTATTACTCACAGGTTGGCGCCGGAACAATGAACCCGGCCACTTTTTTACGTGTACTTGGCCCGGAGCCCTGGAATGTGGCTTATGTTGAACCCTCAGTTCGCCCGGATGATGGTCGTTACGGCGAGAACCCCAATCGCTTGCAGCAACATTACCAGTTCCAGGTGATCTTGAAGCCTGATCCCGGTAATCCACAGGAGATATACCTGAAATCTTTGGAAGCCATCGGTATCGATCCTCGCCAACATGATATTCGTTTCGTGGAAGATAACTGGGAATCACCTGCACTTGGAGCCTGGGGACTGGGCTGGGAAGTGTGGCTGGATGGACAGGAAATCACTCAATTCACCTATTTTCAACAGGCCGGTGGACAAGTTCTGGAGCCAGTCTCGGTGGAAATCACTTATGGTTTGGACAGGATCGCTATAGCTTTGCAAAAAGTACATTCTTTCCGGGACATCCAATGGAGCTCAACGCGGACTGCAGGGGATGTGAATTTGATGGGAGAGCAGGAACATAGCAAATATTACTTCGAATTGGCCAATGTAGATCGATTGAGGGAAATGTTTAAATTGTTCGAACAGGAAGCAAATGCTGCTCTTGATGCTGGACTGGTATTACCTGCACATGACTATATCTTAAAATGTTCCCATACATTTAACATCCTTGATACCCGTGGCGCGATCGGTGTGACCGAACGCCAGGCATTCTTTGGCCGGATGCGTGACCTTGCACGACGAACTGCGGAATTATATACAATCCAGAGACAAGACCTGGAATATCCCTGGTTAAATGATGAAAAAAAGGCAGAGGAAAACCCGGCCATAGCGGGGAAAATGGATGTCTCTGAGCACATCGTTGGAACTGATCAGGCTGATTTTCTGCTGGAGATCGGTACGGAAGAACTCCCGGTGGCAGAACTCGATTCTGCAATTTCACAGCTTACAGACCTAGCCGGGACTTTATTAAAGGAAACCAGACTCTCTTATAAGAGTTTACAAGTCTGGGGCACTCCACGACGCCTGGTGATATACGCGCAAGGTGTGGCTTCACACCAACCGGACCGGGAAGTGATCATTAAAGGACCACCTGCCAACCGGGCGTTTGATGCTGATGGAAAACTGACACCAGCGGGGGAAGGGTTTGCAAAAAGTAAGGGATTGGAACCAGCATTACTAAAAACCCGGGAGATGGATGGCGGTACTTACGCTGCGATCGTAGTTCAGGAGAAAGGCAAAACCGCCTACTCCATCTTTATAACTGAATTGCCGAAACTCATCGGGAAGATCAAATTTGATAAAACCATGCGTTGGAATGAAAGCAAAGCTGCATTTTCTCGTCCGATCCGCTGGTTTCTCGCGTTATACGACGGAGTTGAAATCCCATTCGAATATGCCGGGATATCCTCCGGAAAAACGACCCGGGGATTACGTTTCCTGCAACCTCAACAATATGCGGTCTCTTCAATAGAAGATTATTTTGCTTATTTAAAATCCCAGGGCATTCTGCTCGAGCAGGATCAACGAAAACAGGTCATCAGAGAGCAAGTGACCCGGATCATGCAAAATGCTGGGGCAGATGTTGAGATCGATGAAGATCTTTTGGATGAAGTGAATAACCTCGTCGAGGCACCGACAGCTTTCCAAGGTAGCTTTGAAGAAACATACCTGAATCTTCCTCCCGAGGTACTCATCTCGGTGATGAAAAAGCACCAGCGCTATTTCCCTTTGATCAAGAATGGGAAACTGCTGCCATATTTCATCGCTGTTCGGAATGGAGATGAATTGGGACTTGATACTGTGGCCGACGGGAACGAGCAGGTGATCCGCGCAAGATTTGCCGATGCATCCTTCTTTGTGGAGGAAGATCTAAAGGCAAAATTAGGTGATTTCCTTCCCAGACTTGATACTCTGACGTTTCAGGTAAAGCTTGGTTCCATGGGAGATAAAACCAAACGGATCGAAAAAATTGTGGAAGACCTTATGCCTGTGTTGAATGTGAATGGTGCCGAAATTGCGATCACACACCGAGCAGCCCAGCTATGCAAAGCCGACCTGGTGACGAAAATGGTCATCGAAATGACTGCTCTGCAAGGAGTTATGGGGCGGTTCTATGCCCTTTATTCCGGTGAACAATCAGAGGTGGCTGAGGCAATCTTTGAGCACTACCTGCCGAGAAGCGCAAGTGACAAAAGCCCTACGAAACTTCCCAGCCTGGTGATCAGCATTGCAGATCGGTTGGATACCCTGGCTGGTCTTTTTGCGGCTGGTCTGGCTCCAACAGGCACAAAGGATCCATTCGCTCAGAGACGGGCTGCGCTCGGTCTGGTGCAAAACCTGATCACCTGGAACCTGGATTTTGATCTGCGGCAGGGGCTGGAATCAGCCGCGCAATATTTGCCCATAAAGGCTACGTCAGAATCACAATCAGCCTGCCTGGAATTTATTATTGGACGATTACGCTCTATGTTATTGGATAAGGGTTACCGGTTTGATGTCCTGGACGCAGTGCTTGCAGAATGTGGTTACAATCCGGCGAAAGCTTATCGGACCGTAACAGAATTGACTGCCGCAGTCGCGCAACCTGATTGGTTGGTCAGCCTTCAAGCCTATGCCAGATGTGTACGCATCACCCGCGATCAGAAAGAGAAATTTGGCATTTCACCCGAATATTTTGTCGATCCTTCTGAAAGTGAGCTTTACCTTGCTCTTCAAGCATGCGAAATCTCATAAGGCTTATGACTCATTCACGGAATTTATGCATGCCTTCACACCGATCATTCCTGCCATCAACAAGTTCTTTGAAGCAGTAATGGTGATGTCTGAGGACGAACATCAAAGAACTAATCGCCTTGGGCTGCTGCAAAAAATTGCTGCCCTTCCTAACGGTCTAGCCATGCTATCAAAGCTGGAGGGATTCTAAAACGAAATCAATCTTTGACCAACAAAAAATATTGTTGGAATTGAATTAGAAAGAACAACTCGCCAAACAGGGCGAGTTTTGTTTTTCTGAGAGAACTAATGGGTTATTTAAGATTTGCGTCTTCTGAAGGTGTTAATCCCAATTTACTAGCCTGGTCAAAATTAAGTAAACCTGCACCAGTGGATTCTCCAAATGTAGTTTTGGACGTTGCTTCATCCCAAAACGTATTTACTTCCTCCACTTTCAATTTCTTCTTGAGGCTTTTTGTAAATAGTGATTCTAGTCTTTTTATCTGGTTCATCAGGTAATTCAGGTACTATGGTCTCTTCCGGGTGCTCTTCTGGTCGGACTTCTGTTTCCAGGCTGGTTGAGAATCCTTGAGAAGCTTCAATAGATTGCGAAATCTTTGCTTGCAGATCTGTAATAACGGAACCGATAGCATCAAAAGCTATTGCCAACCGCAGGGAAGATTTAGTTTTTTTTGTCACTATGAATAACAAATAGCCGGCATTAAGGGTGGATATGAGCAAATCAAACTGATTTCCCCGAATGGAAAACAAATTTTCCGGTTTCTCTACATCCATCTCAGAATTAACCCTTTGCAGGCTAGTGATTGCAGAAAGCAAATAGGGCAGAGCTTTCGAAGAAAAACCTTCATCGGGAAAATCACCTGCACTGGCTATGATCTTCCCGTTGTAATCCATCATGGTTACTGCCTGGGCGGATAATTCCTGGCGAAGATTGATCAATGAATCGATGATCAGGTCCGAATGCAAATCGATACTCGCATCCAGAGAAAACGGATGTGTTTGAGTGGTCAATCCCAAAAGGCGGGATGCTGTTTCCAGGAATTCACGCATTTCCACTGGTTTAGGGAAAAAAGCATCTGCACCGGCAGAAAGAGATTTTTCTTTTAATTGAGGATCATTCATCCCGGAAACTAGGATGACTTTAAGCGTGGGTAATTTGGATTTTAATTTGCGGGTAAAATCGAGACCTGAAATGCCTGGTAATTTGACATCGCATACCAACAGGTTAATATCTTTGCCTTTCATCTTGCTGGCTGCTTGTTCAGCAGATGGAAGGACGTTTACATCGATCGAGCCACCCAGAGTGGAAAATGCAGCCTGTAGTAACTGCCCAAGCACCATTTCATCATCAACGATAATGACACGTTTTGCGTCCATTAAAAAAATTATATCATTAAGCAAAAATCAAGTTATTTCGTAATTATTACAATTTTTGAATTTTCAAGTCAAAGATAACGGAATAGCATTTATCCGGTTTTCGAGGGGTAAAAGGCGATGGAAAAATACCTCAATTAATTGGGATACTGCCAGTCAGAGGAGGATAATGGATGGCGAAAGTAATCAAGCTATGTTACAATCTCGTTGGAATTGGGGCATGGTGCAATGGCAGCACAGCAGACTTTGGATCTGTTGATCTTGGTTCGAGTCCAGGTGCCTCAGCTTGAGATAAATCAACAATGACATTGGATCATAGTTGGCGATAGGTTCCATTGGCTGTGTTCGGAAAATTCCGGACATAGCCTCTTGTGTTAAAATGAAGGAAGATCATTTCGTTGAGGGCTAAGGAATAAATATGGATACGATCGTTATCATTCTGGCAGCCGGGCAGGGGACCCGAATGAAATCACAGACCCCTAAAGTACTCCACAAATTGATGGGTAAACCTTTGGTTCGTTATAGTGTGGAGATGGCTGTCGAAGTCACCGGGAATAAACCGATCGTCGTGATCGGGCATGGTGCAGAGTTGCTGGTAAAAGAACTTGGCAGTGAGACCAATTTTGTCACACAGGAACAGCAGCTTGGCACCGGTCATGCGGTTTTGCAAACTGAACAGAGTTTGGCAGGTTTTAATGGTCAGATAATCGTGATCAGCGCGGATATGCCATTACTCCGAAAAGAGACTATTTTTGGACTGATCAAGAAACAAAAAGAAAATCCCGGTTCGCTCACATTGTTAATCGTCACCGGGGAAGAATCACGTGGTTTCGGCAGGATCATTCGAGATTCTCACAGGAAATGTCACTGGGATAGTCGAGGAAGCCCAGGCAACGACGGAACAGCTTGCGATTAAAGAATACAATGTTGGGGCTTATTGCATGGATGCGCAGTGGATGTGGGGCGCCCTTAAGAAAATCCAAAAATCCCCCAAGGGAGAATATTATCTGACAGATATCGTGCAGATCGCTGCGGATGCTGGCATGATGATCCTCGCAAATGAGGTGGCATCTCCGTCTGAAGCACTGGGAATAAACACCC
Source organism: uncultured Chloroflexia bacterium (assembly GCA_963827895.1). GTDB lineage: Bacteria > Chloroflexota > Anaerolineae > Anaerolineales > Anaerolineaceae > PNON01. The sequence goes on from CAWHCY010000007.1 coordinate 76,690, forward strand.
GACAGCACCTGGCAGAAGCAGAGACTGCTTTGCGCCAACGGATCAATGTGGAATGGATGCTAAATGGTGTAACAATGGTCGACCCAACACAGGTGTATATAGAACCCGGAGTGATGATCCAACCGGATACTATCATCTGGCCGGGTACTTACCTCAAGGGAAAAACCGAAATAGGTAATGGATGTATTCTTGGTCCGAATACGATCATAGAATCCAGCCAGGTGGGAAAGGAATGCCGGATTTTATCTTCGGTAGTAGAGTTCGCAATAATTGAAGATCATGTGGAGATGGGTCCATATTGCCATTTACGTAAAGGAGCTCATCTTGCAGCACACGTACATATGGGTAATTTTGGCGAAGTGAAGGATTCTTACCTGGGGGAAGGCACAAAAATGGGACATTTCTCGTATATCGGGAATGCAGAAATTGCCGGAAATGTGAACATTGGAGCTGGTACGATCACCTGCAACTATGACGGTAAATCGAAGCATCCAACGATAATTGAAGAAGGTGTATTCATCGGCAGCGATACCATGCTGGTTGCACCAGTGAAAATTGGCAAGGGAGCAAAGACCGGGGCTGGTGCAGTTGTTACCCGGGATGTGGCACCAGGAGAAGTAGTTGTTGGAGTTCCGGCAAAGCCGATCAAGAAGACAGGAAAATGAACACAAATACCTTTCTAATTTCCATGGCAATACTGGTTTTTCTGGATCTTTTCTTAACCTTGATCCGTTACAGCCTGGTCAATGCGCATTTACCCAGATTGTTGAATTTACGGGAAGGTAAAGAGGAACTGGTTGACCGGACGATCAAGACCATTGAACGCCCCCGCATCAGGGTCAGCTTACGGTTGGCAGCTTCACTCTTACATTTATTTATCGGCGCATTATCGATATTCTTCTTAACTCTATACGCTACAGATCAAAATACTCCCTGGCTCATATTCCTGATCGTCCTGGGGGTGGGTATTGTGTTGTTCTTTGGCGAAGCGCTTGCTGAACGTATGGCATTAATAAATCCGGACAACTGGTCATTACGGATCAGCGGTTTTGGGAAACTCGTGGATATCCTCTTCGCTCCACTCACAGCCATCGTAGTCAGGTTCTCAGGACAATCCAATATCACCATGCAGCAATTCACACCACCCACGGATGACGAACTGAAGAGTTGGGTCGAGACCGGGCAATCGGATGGAGCACTTGAAAAAGAAGAACGCCAGATGATCTATTCCATCTTCCAATTTGGCGACACCCTGGCAAGGGAGATCATGGTCCCACGCATGGATATGGTATCCCTGGATGTGGGTGCCCCGCTGGATGAAATAGTCGAGGCCGTCAGCAGTTCAGGCCATTCGCGAATTCCTGTATATGAAGATACCATTGATAATGTAATAGGCCTTTTATATGCCAAGGATTTATTAAACTATTTGCATAATCAAAAGAAATTTACATCCTTACGAGAGCTAATCCGGCCAGCGTTTTTTGTTCCAGAAGCAAAAAAACTGGATGATCTGCTGACCGAAATGCAATCCAATCGAACACATATAGCCATCGTTGTGGATGAGTATGGCGGAGTGGCGGGTTTGGTCACCCTCGAAGATATTCTGGAGGAGATCATCGGTGAGATACGGGATGAATATGACCAATCGGAAGAACTCCCATTTGTGAAGATCAATGACGATGAATATATATTCCAGGGAAACATCGACCTGGATGATTTCAATGAAACCATGGGAACTGAGATAGAAAAGGATATGGCTGATACCCTTGGTGGATTGATGTATGGACTGATGGGCAAGGTGCCGGTTGGCGGTGAACAGGTGATCGTGGAAAGTGTACAGTTGACGGTTGAGAAGGTAGTAGGCCGGCGCATACAAAAAGTACGAGCGATGAAAATTCATAATGAAGAAACTGAGGCAACCGATGACAAATAGTCTAACCCGGGAGCAGCGGGAATTATTGATCGATGCTGCACAGCAGGTACGAAAATGGGCTTACATGCCTTATTCTCACTATGCTGTAGGAGCTGCGTTGCTCACAACTTCAGGACGGGTCTATGATGGGGTGAATGTGGAAAACGCATCCTTTCCATTGAGCAATTGTGCCGAGCGAACCGCTATTTTTAAGGCTGTTTCTGAAGGGGAAAAAGATTTTTTGGCAATTGCTGTTGTGACTGATAATGGTGGTACTCCTTGTGGGGCATGCCGGCAGGTAATGGCTGAGTTTGGGATGGACACTATCGTTATCATTGCAGACAAGGATGGCAAAATCAAGTGGGAAGCAACTGTGGCTGAACTGCTACCCGGTGCATTTACACCGGCGGATCTACCCCATTAATACTGTTATTGATCAAGACAAATCAAGGTGATGATGAGCGAAGGATCTCGTTCTTACAGGACTGAAGCTCTGGTGATTCGCCATACCAATTTTGGGGAAGCTGACCGCATATTGACCCTGTATTCCCGCGAAAAAGGTAAGATCAGGGTGGTTGCCAAAGGGGTGAGAAAATTAAAATCCCGCAAGGCTGGTCACCTCGAACCATTCACCAGGGTACAACTGCAGCTTGCTAAAGGCCGTGATTTACCCATAGTCACCCAGGCAGAGACGATCGAAGCCTATTTAAATATCCGAAATTCATTGGAAATAACCGCACAGGCTGCATATGTCCTGGAGATCCTGGACCGGTTTACATTCGATGAAGAAGAAAACCGTGAACTTTACCGGATGGCATATGAGGCATTGGAGAGATTGGATTCAGGTATCGAACCATTCTATGCCAACCGATATTTTGAACTGCATGTCATGGATACACTCGGATTCAAGCCGGAGTTATTTGCGTGCGTGAAATGCCGCAATCCAATAGAGGCAGTGGATCAATATTTTTCAGCCGAACAGGGTGGAGTTGTCTGTCCGAACTGCATCACCAAGGTGGAAGGGGCTCGACCCGTCAGTGTAACTGCCCTCAAATTCTTAAGACATTTTCAACGCAGTGATTTTAAGGAAGCAACTCGTGCCAACCCGGACCTCATGGTGCAGGGAGAGATGGAAGATCTGCTGCAGCATTACATCAGCATTCAACTTGACCGCCGGTTGAATACTCCAGGCTTTATCAGGGCGATACATCATCCATCATAAATACTTGAAATTCGTAAATAGGTGACTTATGGAACAGGTAGACCACCGAACCGCGTTAATCACTGGAGCTTCTGCAGGTATAGGGGCAGAATTTGCCCGTCAGTTGGCCAGACTTGGATATAACCTGGTTCTGGTTGCCCGGCGCCGCGAGAAATTGGAACTACTCGCAGGAGAGATTCGAACTGAATCTGGAGTGGAAGTGGAAGTACTGCCGGCTGATCTTTCCTCCGATGTTGGAGTAGCTGCAATCGAAGAACGGATCAAAAGGCATACCCGACCTGGAGATGTTGGTCAATAATGCGGGATTCGGAATTCCAGGCGGGTTTATTGCTACTGAAGTCAATGTATCCATGACCATGCTGTGGGTGCATGTGTTGGCTCCGGTGCGGTTTTCACGAGCTGCACTGCCAACAATGATCGCCAATGGGCGCGGGTATATCATCAATGTTTCATCGACCAGTGCTTTTTCTGCTGCCACCGGCAGCTCGATCTATTCTGCAACGAAGGGCTTTTTGAACAACTTCAGCGAGGGATTATCTGTGGAATGTTTTCGAACTGGGGTGAAGGTACAGGCACTCTGCCCGGGTTTTACGATCACAGAATTTCATGACACCCCGGACTATAAACCGTACCGGATCAAAGAGCGGATGCCGCGCATCTTCTGGATGAAGAGTAAAGATGTGGTCCGCGGATCGCTGCGAGCATTAAGTCAAGGCAGGGTCATCTATGTACCGGGGTTTGGAAATAAGTTGATCGCCCTGGCTGGCAAGCTGGGATTGGTGAGTTTATTTATGAGATTGTATATGTCCATCACAGGGAAACGTCCGGTGGATGTGGATTAGGCAGGATACTGGAGCATGTAGGTAAGTGCGTATGGGCACGATATATCGTGCCCATACTTGTGACGGGAGTTGTTTTGCCTACTTAGTTACCCTTAGATACTGTGTCTCAATATATCCTCTGGTCCTGTCCAAATCTTCATAATCCCTTATGATATGTTCGTAATACCCTCGCTGCCAGACAGGTCTTCCAACCTGGCGGGTAACTGCAGCTTTGAAGGTGCGGATGATGGTTGGGATTGAACCGGGGACTGGCTGACCAAATCCTTCTTGTTTTAGATCCGGGTATGGGCACGATATATCGTGCCCATACTCGAACTCTTGCCCATACGGCCTATACAGTTGTACTCGTCATACCCAGACTTGGTAGTAAGTCGAGGATACCGTGGAAGTGGTCTGGCATAAGCATAAATGCATCACACCTTGCATTTGGAAAATGCTCAGGAATCTTAACCCAGCAATCCAAAATTATTTCACCGATTGAGGAGGGATGAAAAATCTCATCTTTGAATTGTCCAAAGCATGGCTCTCGATGAAACGAATTGATCGTGATGAAATAATACCCGGGAGCTGTGTAATCATACCCGGGTATTCGGACGGAATGTCTGTCGAAGAAGGAAGAATTCATCCCGGCATGGTTCTGAACACATAATCCCAAATAGGGGAGCTGACGCCGAACCGGGCGTTGGGAGTCTTGTAATGGTGCTGCATATGGTAGCGCTTGATATACTTCGCATAGCCTGAGCGCATGGGGAAGTGATGAGTGGCATAGTGGGTCAGGTCATAGATCAGGTAGCCCACTAAAAAGCCGGTGAATAGCGGTCCCACCCAGTCCGGGCTGGCAAGTAGTCTCCCAATGATCAGCACAAAGGCAAAATAAAATAAAGCAGCCAGCGGAATACTCAATGCGATCGGCATCACCAGGCGGGATTTTTCCTGCGGTTGGGCGTGATGCACCCCATGGAAAAGAAACGCCAACCTTTCCTGCCGGGGTGTGCGGGGTTTGAAATGAAAAAGGAAGCGATGCAGCAGGTATTCAGAGATTGTCCAAAGGAATAGACCGATCAAGATGCCGACCGGGATGAACCATCCGCTTTTGCTATGCAATGTGGAAACTGCAGTCCAGGTGAAATAGATTGCTATTGGCAGCCAGATAACGATAACTGTTATTGGGCTGATGTGGGTAAAAAATTCCAGGAAATCGGACTTGAATAAACGAACCGGCGTCTCGTCATGAATAATTTCAGGATGAGTCATAATGTCTACCTGTATTAAAGAATAAGAGAAGACTAAGGCCTATATTGTGAAGGCAGAATTTTGCCTATTTTGCCAGTTGTTCGGCTACCACCAGGAAATCGGTTGCTGAAATAAAGCCCACCAATTCTCCAACTTGATCCACCACCGGCATATGGTGAACGTTGTGTTCTTTCATCAGCTTAACGCAGGTGATCAGATCTGCATCCTGGCTGATCGTGATGATGGGCGTATGCATGATCTCGCTAACCCTGGTAGTTGCCGGGTTCTTCTGTTCTGCAATGATCCGGTCACAAATATCAGTGGACGTAATAATTCCGTAATCTTTATTGGTCTTGCTCTTATTAACCAGGATGCTATTAATATATCGTCTGCGCATCAGGTTTAATGCTTCTAGAACACTGGCGTCCGGATCAATAAAGACCAATAAATTTACCATCCAAGCTTTTACATTATGCTGCATGGCTCGCTCCTTTTTATGAAGATATATTATCAGTATAGTGGAATCTTATTCGAGGGGCAAGATAATAATAAAAGTATAGTTAAACAAAAGATAAAACATAGCAGAAACCCATTCATATAATGAAAAATCATTACGGGGTCAGGGTAATTTCAATCCATCCCGTAATGATTTTGTTATGAATTTATTATTGGTTGTTTATCGTCTCAAGCTGACAACTGCCGGCACCAGATCGAACATCCAGAAACCTATCGGCAGACCTATCACAGACATACACAGGGCATAAGCTGCTTCCATCCAGAGGGCACTTAACCACCAGCCAACCAGGATAAAGTAGATGGCCCTGAGTAGTATATTGACCTGTTCCTTGTCAATTTCCCGTTCCACCAGGCTGCCATCAGCACGTCTGGTCACCCGGACACGAATAGGCTCATTGCGCAAAGCGATGATCCAGGGTAGTTTATTCAACATCATCACGCTGAGAGGAATACCCACGATGGTGACCATCAAGATCCAGGCAACGATCATCCAGGCTTGTCCCAGCCACCAACCAATGAAAGCAAACCACAGGATCTGGAACAGGCAGCCAGGGTTCTTTTTGGTATCAATGGTAATATTATTTTCCATAGTTAATCTCCTTCTTCACTTTCATATACGTTGATAGTTGTTCCAGGTTGCAACTTAATGTTGTAACCAACATTATTGGTTGCTTTACAATTCATCCTTACATTATGAAATGTAAAAAAGCAATTCCGCCTTTTACACCTAATTTTGTCGAATTTATACACTTCGTGTATAATGGACTAAATTCATCCAGTCTTCGCTAAAAGGTGCCGTAATGCTGGAATATCTTCCCCTTCTTGTCCTAATCGCCCTCGCTACCGGTCTTGCGATTCTTGTTGTAGTTCTGGGTACCATTTTTGGTCCGCATCGCCCTACCGCCAGGAAATCACAACCTTACGAGTCAGGAATGACACCCTACGGTCCTGGAACACGCAGGATGTCTGTCCGATATTACCTGGTCGCTGTTCTGTTCATCCTGTTTGATATTGAAGTGGTTTTCTTCCTGCCATGGGCAGTTGTTTTCAAGAAATTAGGCCTGTTTGGGTTCTTCGAAATGTTGGTCTTTATTGGTATTCTCCTGGTGGGCTATCTGTATGCCTGGAAGAAGGGAGCTCTGGAATGGGAATAGAACAAAAAGCCGGAAACCTGGGTATTGTCACAGTTACGCTGGAACAGGCTGTGAACTGGTCGCGAACCAATTCCATGTGGCCAATGCTGTTTGGACTGGCCTGCTGCGCGATCGAGATGATGGCTTCACAGGCGGCAAATTATGATATGAGCCGCTTTGGTATGGAGTTAATGCGGCCTTCCCCGCGGCAGTCAGATCTCATGATCGTTGCCGGACGAGTCAGCCGTAAGATGGCGCCTGTATTACGCAACCTGTATGATCAGATGCCGGATCCAAAATGGGTGATTGCTATGGGTGATTGCGCAGCCTGCGGTGGTGTTTTCAATAATTACGCTGTTATGCAAGGGGTGGATGAACTTGTTCCGGTGGATGTTTATGTTTCGGGTTGTCCTCCCCGCCCTGAGGCGTTGATCCACGGAGTTATCACGCTCCATGAAAAAGTGAAAAAAGAAAATCTTTCAAAATGGAAATGAATATCCTTTGAGGGGCTGTATGGATGAGAAAATTAAACCTGTTGTAGATGCAATTCAAAGCCGTTGCAAGACCACCCTGCACGAATTTCGCGGCGAAGTTACCCTGGTCATCGCACCGGAATGTTTGATCGAAATGTGCACATATTTGCGGGATGAATTCGCATTCGATATGCTGGAGAATGAAACGGCAGTCGATTACTGGCCGGAACAAGAACCGCGGTTTCATATTGTCTATCATTTTTATTCGCATTCCCGCAATGTCACATTATGCATCCGGGTTCCATTAAATGGTAACTCTCCGGTTATTCCAACCATCGAAACAGTCTATCCCAATGCAAATTGGCAGGAGCGGGAAATCTGGGATATGTTTGGCATCCGGTTTGAAGGTCACAGCGACTTACGTCGAATCTTAATGCCTGAAGATTGGCGCGGTTACCCGCAGCGGAAAGATTATCCGTTGGGATACGAAGAAGTACAATTTACCTTTAATTTCGATCAAATTAGTTTGAAAAAACCTGCTCCAAAAGATTAGTAAATGATGTAACCCTGCCTGGAGAGATTTATGACGGAAAAGAAAACCATCGAATTAGGCGGAATGGACCATTTATTCTCAGAACGTGCCTTGACGGGTGAGACCATGGTACTGAATATGGGACCACAGCACCCATCCACGCACGGTGTTTTACGCCTGATATTAGAACTTGACGGTGAGATCGTTCAAAATTGCGTACCGGACATAGGCTTTTTACATACCGGTATCGAAAAGAACATGGAAGCCAAGACCTATCAAAAGGCTGAAGTAATGACCGACCGGATGGATTATATGAATACGGTCGGGAACAATTTGGCATACTGCCTGGCAATTGAAAAGCTATGCGATCTGGATGTTCCAGCGCGAGCACAATCCATTCGGGTTGTCCTGACAGAACTGCAGCGTATCGCCAGCCACCTGTTATGGCTGGGTACTTCAGCTCTCGACCTGGCTGCCATGTCAGTATTCCTGTACGCAATGCGTGAACGGGAAATGATCATGGATATACTGGAACTGGTTTCCGGTCAGCGTATGATGACGACCTATATTCGTCCGGGGGGGTTATGGCGAGACGTTCCAGTAGAGTTTGATAGCGCTGTCCGAAAATTTACAAGAATTCTTCCCGGAAGGATCGATGAATACGAATCATTGTTAACCAAAAATCCGCTATTCCTTGAGCGAACGGTTGGTATTGGCCGCATCAGTAAGGAAGAATGTGTCCGTTGGGGCATCACAGGTCCGGTCCTGCGTGGTTCCGGGATGGCTTATGACTTGCGAAAATCCAGGCCATATTCTGGTTATGAACAATATGAATTTGATATACCCACCTCAGAAGGTTGCGACATCAACGCCCGCTATACCGTTCGTGTCGAAGAAATGCGTCAATCAGTACGTATTATCAAGCAGGCGATGGACATGATGCCTTTTGGTCCAGTTCGTTCCAATAATCGTAAGTATGTCCCACCACCGCGTTCTGAATTGGGAACCAGCATGGAAGCTCTGATCCATCATTTTAAACTTTGGACAGAAGGATTTACTCCACCTGTTGGTTCAGTCTTTGTTGCGATTGAAGGATCACATGGTGAATTGGGCTGCTTCCTTGAATCAGATGGCGGTCCGAACCCTTACCGTGTTCACTTCCGCACTCCTTCATTTTCAAATCTGCAGATCATGCAACTATTATCCCGTGGTCACTTTGTGGCTGACCTGGTAGGTATCATTGGCAGCATCGATATTGTCCTGGGAGATTGTGACCGATGAACCAGATAGCAGATAAATATTCCAGGGAAATTGAAGAAATTCTAGCTAAATATCCGGCTGATCGGAAACAATCAGCGGTCATGCCGTTATTGCACCTTGTCCAAAGGGATTTTGGTTTCATCAGCAATCATTCCATAAATGAGATCTCAGAAATTCTGGATATGTCATCAACAGAGGTGGCTTCGGTGGTCGGTTTCTATACCTTGTACCAGGACCATCCAGAAGGAAAATATCGCTTCCAGATCTGCACAGATCTGCCCTGTGCCTTACGGGGTGCTGACCAATTCTTGAAAGATCTTTGCAAGGCATTGGATATTCAACCCGGCGGAACCACCAAAGACGGCTTGGTCACGGTCGAACAAGTGATGTGCCTGGCAGCCTGCGATAAAGCACCCATGTTCCAGGTTCAAGGCAAAGATGGGATCAGTTATCATGAGAATCAAACTGTGGTGAGTGCAATGGAAGTTGTTAAAAATTTGGAAGAAAAGGAGAAAACTGCATGAGCAAGTACCTCCTTTTTCGCCATCTGGATACTCCCAACCTCAATCAGATCGCCATCTATAAGAAACAGGGCGGGTTTGCAGGATTCAAAAAAGCAGTCACCACTTTCCAACCAGCAGAAGTAATTGATCTGGTTAAAACATCCGGTCTGCGGGGAAGAGGCGGTGCCGGTTTTCCAACCGGTTTGAAATGGTCCTTCCTTCCTAACAATCTTTGGCCGCATTATGTAGTTGCCAATGCGGATGAGTCGGAACCCGGGACTTTTAAAGACCGCGAGTTGCTTGAACAGAATCCTTTCCAGTTCCTGGAAGGCCTGGCAATTGCCTCCTATGCCGTCCAGGCTCACGATGCCTATGTCTATTTGCGGGGGGAATTCTGGCAGCAGGCGGAATTTCTGGATAAATGTATTACAGAAATGGAAAAATCCAGGCTTCCTGGGCAGTAAATTATTCGGAACAGAGTACTCACTCAACATTCACACCCACCTTGGAGCCGGGGCTTACATCTGCGGTGAAGAAACAGCGCTGCTTGAATCGATCGAGGGCAAACTGGGACAGCCGCGTCTACGCCCGCCTTTCCCGGCAGTCGAAGGGTTGTATAGCCGTCCTACCGTGATCAACAATGTGGAAACCCTGGCAAACCTGCCATTCATTCTTGAAAATGGAAGCTCCAAGTTCCGTGAATACGGAACCGAGAAAAGCCCCGGAGTAAAGATATTCTCGCTTTCCGGGAATGTGAACTAAACCCGGAAATTATGAATTGCCACTGGGTACAACATTCAGGGAACTGATTTTCACCCAAGGAGGCGGCATTCCGGAAGGACGGAAGATCAAAGCGATCATGCCGGCTGGCGCTTCATCAAGCTTGATCCTGGCAAACGATCAAGCCCTGGATACGCCCATGGATTATGAATCCGTGCCAAGCCTGGGTGCACAATTAGGCTCAGCATCTGTGATCATCGTGGACGATTCGGTCAGCATGGATTGGTTGATCAACAAAACCGTCCACTTCTTCAAACATGAATCATGCGGAAAATGCACCCCATGCCGGGAAGGAACCTTTTGGATGGCGCACCTGACGGAAAAAGTGCTTAAACCAGACCATACCAAGGAAGATGTGCAATTATTGAATACCGTCGCGCGGCAGATCCAGAATAAATGCCTGTGCGCTCTGGGAGAATTCTCCATCATGGCTGTGATGTCAGCCATCGAGAAGTTCCCTGAAGATTTTGCAGTATCCAACGGGAGAAAGTAGTATGGCAAATGATGTGACCTTAACCATTGATGGTATGCCGGTAACAGTTCCCGCTGGTACGTTAATTGTGAATGCAGCCAAAGAGTTGGGGATTGATATACCGGTTTTTTGCTACCATCCCAAGATGGAACCGGTGGGTATGTGCAGGATGTGCCTGGTGGAAGTGGGACGACCGGTGATCGACCGTGCCACAAACCAGGTGGTTTTGGATGAAACCGGCAAGCCTAAACTTCTGTTTGGTCCCAAGTTGGAAACGGCCTGTACCACGCCTGTTTCCCCGGGCATGGTAGTACTCGGGATGACTGAAAAAAGTAAAAATGCCCGTAAAGATGTACTAGAACTGTTATTAACTTCGCATCCCCTGGATTGCCCGGTGTGTGACAAAGGTGGAGAATGCCCTTTACAGAATTTGACCATGAGCTTTGGCCCAGGCACCAGCCGTTTTGATTATAACGACAAAAACCACAGCGCCAAGCATGTTGCCCTGGGAGAATTGATCTACCTGGATCGCGAACGCTGTATTCAGTGCGGGCGTTGTGTGCGCTTCCAGACAGAAATTGCGGATGACCCGGTGATTGGATTCTATCAACGCGGGCGCTCGCTGGAGATCGTCACAAACTCTGAACCGGGTTTTGACTCCATATTCTCAGGTAATTCCAGTGATATTTGCCCGGTTGGAGCTTTAACAACCGCTGATTTCCGCTTTGGTGCCCGTCCCTGGGAATTGAAATCAGCAGCATCCATTTGCAACCATTGTCCGGTCGGCTGCAATTTGACCTACAATACCCGCAGGGAAGCAAAGAGCCAGGGCAAGGTGGTCATTAAAAGGGCAATGCCTCGTCAGAATGAATCTGTCAATGAGATTTGGATCTGCGATAAAGGCCGCTTTGGTTACCACTACGCTGAAAGTGAAACCCGGTTAACACTACCCATGATCCGCGAAAATGGCAGCCTGGTCGAGACCTCCTGGGAAAATGCACTGGATCATGCAGCACAAAAACTGCGTACATTTGGTTTCCACTTCGTTTCACTGGCTGGCGGCAGACTGGCAAATGAAGATCTGTATAGTTTGAAAGAACTTACTGACAACCTCAACGGTAAAGCATATCTTTACAGCCGCATGGCTGGCGGCGATCTCGTTTCCAAGGTTGGTTTCACTGGACCGGATGGATTGTCAAAATTGGGTAAAGGTACAGTGATCCTGGTGGTTGCATCAGACCTGCACCAGGAAGCGCCGGTTTGGTGGCTGCAGGTGAGGAATGCGGTTAAACGCGGTGCTTTATTGCTCGTGGTGAATGGCCGTTCCACCCGACTGGATAAATATGCAACTGCTTCCGTTCGTTACCATTACGGACGTGAAGCTGAATCGATCCTTAGCTTATTTCCTGACACCGAGAGTGCGGGTGAAGCTGGAAAAATGATCACTGAAGCTGAAAACCTGGTCGTGATGTACGGGTCAGATGGTCTGGGATTACAAGGTTCAGTGGAGTTATCTACGGCCTGTGCACAATTACTGCAAAAAACAGGAAAGATAGGAAAACCAGGCAGTGGATTAATACCCGTATGGCAAAATGCCAATGATCAGGGCGCCTGGGATATTGGTTATCGCCCAGATGACCAATTGGAAAAAGTGATTTCCACCGCAGACGCGGTTTATATTGCCGGTGCTGACCCGGTAGGAGACAACCCTGCATTCAGGACAGCACTGGATGAGGCAAAGTTCGTTATTGTACAGGAATTATTCCTGACCGAAACAGCCAAACTGGCAGATGTGGTTTTCCCGGTGCAATCCATGATCGAACGTGAAGGAACATACACAAATGGAATGCGCAGAGTTCAGCGCTTTACACCTGTATTGGAGAAACTACCGGGAACCAGGGCGGATTTTCTTGTGACTGCTCAAGTCAGGCAGAAAGTAATCCATTCCAACCTGGAAATTGGCTCCGCAGGACAGATGTTCATGGTGATGGCGTCACATGTACCTGATTATCATGACCTCACTTATTCAAAATTGGCTGAAACAATAGAACAACGCCCCATTATAGGACGAAGCGATCTGTATTATGGCGGCACAGCTTATGAGAACCGCCAGGGACTGGGAAAACAACTATCCAACGCTTCCAGTTCGGAGTGAAAAGGTTATCTTACCTGAAGTATCCATCGGAAATATGGTGTTCCCCGATCCGCAAAAAGACGTCGATTTGCTGGCAGTTCCGATCAGTATCTTATACGATAGGGGTCTGTTGCTACAAAAAACAACATTATTGGATCAGCGGATTTCAGTTCCATTTATCATCATGAATACAAAGACTTCAAAGGATAGAAGTTTTGTTGCCGGGGAAACGCTGAAGGTAACGATCGATGGAGAGGATTACCCGGTGGAATTAAGAGTGGATGAAAGTGTATCCACTTCGCATGTCCTGGTACCAACCAGCCTGGGAATGCCCCTGGATAAACCGATCCTGGTCAAGGTTCATCGATAGAGGTGCAAATGGTAGTGGATTGGGCGCAGATACTTGAGTGGGTATTAAAAGCGGTGGCAATCTTGATGTTTTGCACCATCGGATTTTCGTACACAACTCTCTATGAAAGAAAAGTCCTGGCTCGAATGCAAGTACGCTGGGGACCAAACCGGGCTGGTTTTAGGGCTATACTTCAACCTGTTGCGGATGGCATTAAACTGATCTTCAAGGAAGAATTGATCCCTGCCAAAGCTGATAAGATCATCTTTGTTGCAGCCCCAATTATCACAGTGATACCAGCGCTCATCATTACCGGCGTTGTCCCGTGGGGACCGCCCATCCAGCTTTTTGGCCGGGTCATACCGCTATACCTGGTGAATATCAATATCGCTGTTTTATATATCATGTCCATTGCTTCCATATCTGTTTATGGCATCACGCTGGCAGGATGGTCATCCAATAATAAATATGCCATGCTGGGCGGCTTACGGTCTACAGCCCAGATGATCAGCTATGAACTGGCGCTGGGGCTGGCATTCGTCGGGCCGATCCTGCTGACTGGGTCCATGAGCCTGGTGGATATTGTACACGCCCAGGCAAAAATTCCATTCATTGTGCTTCAACCTCTGGCAGCAGTGATTTATATGATCGCTACTATCGCTGAGGTGAACCGGGCGCCTTTTGATATGCCTGAAGCGGAACAGGAATTGACCGCCGGTTACCACACTGAATACTCAGGCATGAAGTTCGCATTGTTTTTTATGGCGGAATATATCAAGATGATCGCTGTTTCCACAATTGGTGCAACAGTTTTCCTTGGCGGTTACCTGGGGCCATTTCTTGACGTCGCCCCCTGGCTCGGACCAATTTACCTGACTGCAAAAGTAGCGGTATTGCTTTACGGTCTCATCTGGATCAGGGCTACTCTGCCCAGGATCCGATATGACCGCCTTATGGCATTTGGCTGGAAAATCCTATTTCCATTAGCTTTATTAAATGTCGTGCTGACTGCTTTTGGAATAGTATTGTTTGGAGGAAAATAACATGTTTAGAGGTGTTATCGAGATGCTGCGTGGTTTATGGCAAACCTTCCGGTCTGCCTGGACCAAACCAGTCACCATACAATATCCCGAAGAAAAGCGTCCGGTCAGCAAGCGTTTCAGGGGACGGCATGTACTTAAACGCTATGAAAATGGCTTGGAGAAGTGTATTGGTTGTTCCCTGTGTGCAGCAGCCTGCCCGGCTGACGCGATTTTCGTTGAATCTTCCGAGCAGACCGATGATGAACGGTATTCACCAGGCGAACGTTATGCCAGTACATATGAGATCAATATGCTGCGCTGCATTTTCTGCGGTTTTTGTGAAGATGCCTGTCCGACAGAAGCGATCGTTCTCGAAGATAATTATGAACTGTCATTCCTTGACCGGGCAACCGCCATCTACGATAAAAATATGCTGATCGAACCGGTCATGCCGCCAGCGAAGCCGACACCCCAAAAAGTGAAACCGGGTGTTTATACCCGTTCTGTCCCTGCAATGCAGGACCCAGTGGATTAAGGAGCGGATATGCCTCAATTGACACCTCAGCTCATCATTTTCTTTACCCTGGCCGGGATCGCGGTGGTCACTGCACTGGGTGTATTGCTAAGCCGCAGTGCAGTTTATTCTGCCATCCTCCTGGTGGTGAACTTTACTACTGTTGCATTCATTTACTTTATCCTGGGAGCCCCTTTTATTGGGCTGGCGCAGATCACGGTGTATGCCGGTGCGATCATGGTGCTTTTCCTGTTTGTGATCATGATGTTGGGTACTGAGAACATTGCCCAGTACGAACCGATCGGTTTCCAACGGATTGTCACTGTTTTCGTGGGTTTGATCGTAATTGCAGAGGCAGTGTTCATGTTCCTGATCAAAGACCCGTCAACATCTTCTGGTCACTGCTGGTGGAAGTGTGGTTGAAGTGGAGACGATCGGCATGCTGCTCTACCAGAAATACCTGCTGCCATTTGAGATCACCTCTTTCATCCTGTTGATCGCAGTTGTTGGTGCGATCGTACTGACCAAACAGGAAAAGAAGAAGATATCGATCAGCCAGGGGGAGGCAAAACTATGAACACCATCCCGATGAGTTATTACCTGGTTTTATCGGCGATCTTATTCTCGCTCGGTGCGATTGGAGTGATCACGAGGCGCAATCCACTGGTCATTTTTATGTCGCTGGAATTGATGTTCAATGCAGCCAATATTACTTTTGTTGCATTTTCCAATGCCTTCGGAAAGCCGGATGGACAGATCTTTGTTTTCTTTGTCATGGTGGTAGCCGCAGCCGAAGTGGCGGTTGGCCTGGCATTGATGGTGGCCATCTTCCATACCAAGCGCAGTATCGATATTGACCTGATGAACGGATTGAAGAACTAGGTGGAGAAGAAATTATGCAACTGGAAACTGTAGCACCGGCAACTTTCTTTACCCTGGTTCCCTGGGTGGTTCTCTTTCCACTGATCGGGTTATTGATCAACCTTGTTATTGGAAGGAAGCTTGGCGAAAAAGTAGTGGGAACAATTGCCAGTGCTGCATCAGGGTTGGCATTTGTGATTGCTTGTTTGCTGTTCATTTCTCTACAAGGCCATCCGGAAGCTTATATCCACCATTTTGCTGATTGGATCAAAGTTGGCAGTCTGGCCGTGAATTGGGATTTCAGGGTGGATACCCTTTCGGTCACGATGATGCTGGTGGTCTCCGGTGTCGGCACCCTCATCCACATTTATGCGATCGGATATATGCACGAAGATGTGCGTTTAAATGAAGATCCGGGCAGGTTTACACGCTTCTTTATCTATATGAATTTGTTCATCATGATGATGATGATCCTGGTCAGCGCTGAAAGCTACCTGATGACATTTGTCGGTTGGGAAGGCGTCGGCCTTTGTTCATACCTTCTGATCGGATTTTGGTATGAAAAAGGCAAGGATGGCATTGGGAATGCGATTGCAGCCAAGAAAGCCTTTATCACAAACCGCATTGGTGATTTCGGTTTCCTGATCGCCATGTTCATGATCTTTCTGCAGTTTGGCAGCCTGAATTTCACCCAGGTATTCCAGGGAGGGACACCACCCGGAGATGCAGGCCAGTGGGTGGTGATCGGTATCAGCCTGTTCCTGTTACTGGCAGTCACCGGGAAATCAGCTCAGCTACCACTCTTCGTCTGGCTGCCGGATGCGATGGCAGGTCCTACTCCGGTTTCTGCGCTGATCCATGCTGCGACCATGGTGACTGGTGGAGTGTATCTTGTCGCCCGGTCAGCACCGATCTTTGCTATGAGCCCGGTTGGACCACAGGCGGTCGCCTGGGTGGGTACCATCACCGCGCTATTTGCTGCCACAATTGCCATCGGACAGTATGATATCAAAAAGGTCCTGGCTTATTCCACCATCAGCCAACTGGGTTTTATGGTAGCGGCAGTTGGGATGGGTGCATACACGGCCGGAATGTTCCACCTGATCACACATGCTTTCTTCAAAGCTCTGCTTTTCCTCTCCGCCGGTTCAGTCATCCAGGGAGTGGAATTTGGACATCATCATTTGGCGCATGCTGATCACGGCGCTGATTTTGATCCCCAGGATATGCGTAATATGGGCGGGTTGCGCACAAAGATGAAAACCACATTCTGGGTCTACCTCATCGGGGCATTGGCGTTGTCAGGTATAGCTCCCCTGGCAGGTTTCTTCTCAAAGGATGAGATACTGACATTCGCTTTTACCAAGAATCCGGTTATGTTTGGAATGCTATTGTTGGCTGCATTTTTTACTGCGTTTTACATGACCAGACAGGTCTGGATGGTTTTCTTTGCCAAACCCCGCTCTAAAGCTGCAGAAGGAGCAAAAGAAAACCCACCTTTGATGACCATTCCCTTATTGATACTCGCATTATTATCCATAATTGGTGGGTTGATCAATCTGCCGGGTGTTGATAACCTTGGTCACTGGCTGGAGCACAGCATTGCCGGAATGCATGCCGGGGAATTCAACCCGATGGTAGCTGGTATATCACTGGCAGTTGCAATCGTCGCCATTCTCATCGGCTGGCTCTTCTATGGACGAAAAGCCTGGCAGCCTGGGCAGACAGATCCATTGAAAAAGTTATTGGGTCCGCTTTTCACCGCGTTTGAACGCAAGTGGTGGGTGGATGAAATCTATGATTTCTTCCTGTTGCAGACATACAAAGATGCCTCAGTTATCCTGGCTGAGCCCGTTGATCAGATTGTGATCGATGGAACAGCAAACGGATTAGGTAAACTCGCCGGTCTGCTTTCACGCGGGTTTGGAGTCATTCAAAATGGATTGGTTCGTTCTTATGCCCTGATGATCTTTATCGGGGCAGCAGCTATTCTTGGATACTTGATCTTCAGGTAGAGGACGGGAAATGAACTCTGGGATGAATCCTCTGATTTTCTTATTACTAATACCCCTGCTCGGAACTGCCGTTTTATGGCTCATTCCTTCTGATCGAAGGAGTGCGATCCGCTGGACGGCGTTGGTCACCAGCCTGGTAGCTTTTGTGGTATCACTGTGGATGCTGGCACAATTTAAACCGGCAGATCCGAACCTGCAGATGGTCGCCAATTATGTTTGGCTTGAATTCGGAAAAGTCTCAGTGAATTTCCACATTGGTGTGGATGGCCTGAGTATTTTGATGATCCTGTTGACCACATTCCTGACCCCGATTTCCATCCTATCCACCTGGACAGCCGTTCAGGATAAAGTGAAAGGCTTCATGTCTTTCTTCCTGCTATTGGAAACCGGCATGCTGGGGGTTTTCCTCGCCCAGGATATGATCCTATTCTACGTATTCTGGGAATTCACACTGATCCCAATGTACTTCCTGATCGGCATCTGGGGTGGAGAGAGGCGTATCTATGCTGCCGTGAAATTCTTCCTTTTCACCATGGCAGGGTCTGTCTTAATGCTGGCAGCCATGCTATGGCTGGGTCTTAATCGGGGGACATTCTCCGTTCCTGATTTAATGAACATTACCGGATTACCGGTCAGTATTGCCTGGGCTCTGTTCCTGGCTTTTGCGCTGGCATTTGCCATCAAAGTACCCATGTTCCCGCTGCATACATGGCTTCCGGATGCCCATGTTGAAGCCCCAACTGCTGGGTCTGTCATCCTTGCCGGTGTCTTGTTAAAAATGGGAGCTTATGGTTTTCTGCGCTTCAATCTTCCGATCTTTCCTGAGATTTCTGTGAAAGCTGCTCCCTGGATCGCCATGCTGGCTGTGATCGGCATCATCTATGGAGCAGCCACAGCATACGCACAGAAAGACGCCAAAAAGCTGGTGGCATACTCATCGGTCAGCCACCTCGGTTTTGTTATGCTGGGTATATTTGCACTCAATTCGCAGGGATTGCAGGGTGGAATATTACAGATGGTCAACCATGGCCTCAGCACCGGGGCGTTATTCTTGATCGTTGGGATGATCTACGAGCGCAGGCATACGCGTTTGATGGATGATTTTGGCGGATTATGGAAGGTCATGCCGGTCTTTGGGACACTTTCCCTGATCATTATGCTCTCTTCTGTCGGGCTGCCGGGACTAAATGGTTTTATAGGTGAATTTACCATCCTGGTGGGTGCTTATACCAGTACAGCCATCAATAATACCTTCACTACCATATTGGCAGCCATTGGAGTCATCCTGGCTGCTGTCTATTTGCTTCATATGTTCCAAAAAATCTACCTTGGACCTGTTACGCATGAAGAGAATAAAGGATTGAAAGACCTGAATACCAGGGAGTTAGCCACACTGGCTCCAATTCTGTTGCTGATCCTCTGGATCGGTATATATCCAAAACCATTCTTTATGCTCATTGCCCCGGCAGTGGATAAATTGGTGGCATTAATCCAACCTGCTCTTGCAGCCGTGAAATGAGGGAGTGACCATGACGGGAATAGATCTAAAGTCATTTTTATCATTACTTCCTCAAACAGTGTTGTTGGTTTGGGCATCCCTGCTCTTACTGGTGGACCTGTTCATACCTAAGAACAAAAAAGCGTGGACAGCTATACTTGCTGGTATTGGCCTGGTTATTTCACTGATCCTGGTTTTACTCGAGTGGGGACATCCTTCGCTTAATTACAATGATATGGCGGTCGTGGATAATTTTGCAGTTTATTTGAATGTTTTATTTGCCGTGAGTGGGCTAGTTGCCATTGCCATCGCCTACGATTACTTGAATCGGATGGGAATCCAACGTGGTGAATATTACTCGCTGCTGATGTTTTCAGTGAGTGGAATGATGATGATGGCTTCAGCCGCCGACCTGATCATGTTCTTCCTGGCGCTGGAGCTTTTATCCATCCCGCTTTATATTCTTTCCGGTTTTGCTGTACCGCGGTCAGAATCGGAAGAATCAGCCCTGAAATACTTCATCCTGGGTGCGTTTTCATCCGGTTTTGTGCTATATGGAACAGCATTGATATATGGCGGATCGCATTTCACTGCCTTGAAAGAAATTATTTCAGCGATCAAAATCGGGCAGGCGGATATGGGTCTGGTGACGATCGGAGCCGGATTGCTGCTGGTTGGATTCAGCTTTAAAGTGGCAGTCGTTCCTTTTCATATGTGGACACCGGATGTGTATCAAGGAGCGCCTTCCCCGGTTACAGCCTTTATGTCGATCGGAGCGAAAGCAGCCGGGTTTGCAGCACTGATCCGGGTATTCACAATTGCGTTCCCTTCGTTATCGCCAGTTATGGCTCCTTTGTTCGCGGTTCTGTCAGCCCTCACGATGATCGTAGGGAACATTGCAGCGGTGTCCCAAAGTAATATTAAACGCATGCTGGCTTATTCCAGTATTGCTCATGCCGGTTACATCCTCATGGCATTGGTTCCATATGGAAATTTGAAGACAGCAGCCAATTCTACCGCTGCTGCCATTCTTTACCTGGTTGTCTATGGGATGACATCACTGGGTGCTTGGGCAGTGATATCTGCCGTCGAAAAAACAGATGGGCAAGGACTGGGAATTCGGGATTACAGCGGGTTGGGTAAACGCCATCCCTGGCTGGCGGCTGCCATGGCTGTGTTCATGCTTTCGTTTACTGGTGTACCACCTTTGATCGGTTTCTGGGGGAAATTCTTTCTGTTCCGCACGGCAATTGAAGGCGGCTATATCGTTCTGGCTGTCATCGGTTTACTTACCTCCATTGTGTCTGCGTGGTATTACCTGCGTGTCGTTGTCATGATGTATATGAGAGATGGAGAAGTCTCCTCCAGCCGCGATTTCTGGGTGAACCTGGCTGCAATTACAATGGCAGTTCTTGTGATCCTAGCGGGACTGATCCCCACCGGGTTATTCAACCTGGCTTTACAGGCGATTGCCAACGGGATTGTCTAGAATACTAATTTCCAAGTTCCATAATTTGCCAGAGTATAAGAAATTAGCCATTCTAATGGTTAATTTATAAATTGATATAGCATAGTATCCGTGTTATCATAATATTATGATACTATCTTTCAGGGACAAGGGAACCGAGGATGTGTTTAATGGTGATAACACAAAACTCGCTCGTAAAATTTGTCCTGTATCATTATGGCGGGTTGCAGCCCGCAAGCTTGATTTATTGGATTCAGTATCTGCACTGGAAGAATTGAGAATTCCGCCAGGAAACCGGTTGGAAGCTCTTTCTGGTGATCGATCAGGTCAGTACAGTATTCGCATTAATGATCAGTTCCGAATATGTTTTATTTGGACTGAAAAAGGACCAGAGCTGATAGAGATCTGTGATTATCATTAAACCGGATAGGAGAATTTTATATGATTCGCATACCTACATCTCGCACACCCACTCATCCCGGGGAAATGTTATTGGAAGAATTTTTAAATCCAATGCATTTGACTCAGCGCGAATTGGCTGATGCAATCCTGGTACCCTATCAAAGGGTGAATGATATTGTAAATGGCCGAAGGGGCATTACGCCTAGCACCGCTTTACGACTGGGAAAATATTTTGGAATGTCAGCTGATTTCTGGATGAACATTCAATTGCGTTGGGATTTATATTTCGCTCAGAAAAACGAGACTGGTGTTCTTCATGAAATTCATCCCTTTGTACCTCATCCAGTTTAGCAAGATCACAACTAAGGTGTTTGTGACAAAAGGTACATCGCAGTATTATTGAAAAATTTAACAATATAGGATGATTTTATTAGTATCCCATTTCTGTCAGAAGTTGTTTGGCAGGTTCAAATCCCTCATGGAATTTTAAAGCTTGCTGGACGTCTTTATAGGCACCTGCTGTGTCACCCAGTGCTAATTCAGCCATGGCCCGCCAGTAAAAACTCTCTTCAGCAGTTGCTTTGGTCATGGTGTCCAGGGTAACTGTGGCAAGGTTGATCACATTCCAGTAGCGGCCGGTGTAATAGTATGCTTTATAAGGTCCAGTCTGATACCATAACGCCCGGTAAGGACGGTCGGCTTCAGGAATATTACTATCATAATAATTAAATGCTTCATCATATATTTGCGCAGCACCGCCGTAATCCTGCAATTCGACCAGGTTGGTTCCACGGTTATATAAAGCGAAGAATTTTTCCCTGCCGCTCAATCCCATCACTTCATTGGAAGCTTTCAAAGCAGCGTATTCGTAATTAACCTTTTCATCAGCTTGTGGACCAAGGATGCGCATGACATCGGCTTCCTTTTCCGACGGATAAATGACCATATAGACATAGTTGAAAGCCCGCCAGTCAGTTTCCAGTGTTTCATATGGATATTCCTGGTCTGGTCCGGCCAGTGAATCCTGAGCTACAAGGAACTTTCCAGCATCATCGTAGCCGTTGAATACCATGTAGTGTCCCATCCATCCGGTGGAACCGGGTCCGTATTCGCCATGCAGCACTTCACCTTTTTCAACCAATACAGGGAAGCCTGCGCTAATAAATGCTTTGACCATCTCCAGGTCTCCACCGAAACGGATGACTGCTTTAAGGTTTGTCTGGCTATCGACATAATCCTTCATCTCATAAGGCATCACATTTTTATCTTCGCTGTACGGTTTTAACCAGGGACCTGTGGTAAGGCGGTCGCCTTTCCAGCCCCAAAAGGATAATGCCATGGCCAGGTTGGCCGGAGCGCAGTAATTCCACATATATCGTTGGGACTGGAAGTTGATCCCATCCAGTTTGACCTGCGCCGGCAGGGGAGTGGGTGTGATGGTTGGTGTTGCACTTGGTTGCGGGCTAAGAGCGATGGTGGGTTGAGGTGTCTGAGTCATAGTAGGCGTCAGAGCCATCAGCGTTTGTTGGACGATCAAATCCACCTGGGATTGCTGATCTTCAGGAATAAACACAGCTTTTTGTGGCGGATCAATCAGGTACTTGATTTGTGTTCGAAGACCGTCCCAACGATATAAGATGCTGTTGCGGATCGTAGGAGACAGGACCAGCACCAATAAAATGAATAAAAGTATGCCGCCTGCAATCAGGCCGAGCCACTTGAACTTTTTTAACATAGTCCGATTATATCACCAGGAAATTTACGTTTTATTCAATAACGGAATTATCTGGAATAATATCGTCCAGATAATTTTTTCGTTTATAATTCTTTCAAATGTCAAATTTTCGTGGAACGACTACTTTTATACTAGCTTTATTCCTTCTTGTCAGTTGTTCCAATTCTAATTCCCCTTCAAGTTCAACAACTCAACCTGGTACTGTTGTAAGTATTGAAAATAAAGGATCTGATACCATGGTCAACCTGGCGTTGGCATGGGCAGAAGCGTATCAAAAAATAAAACCGGATGTAAGGATATCCGTTACCGGGGGCGGAAGCGGTACCGGGTTAGCGGCATTATTGAATGGCACCGTATCGATAGCCAACGCATCCAGGGCAATCAAACCCGAAGAAATCGATACAGCCAAGAAAAACGGGGTTGACCCGGTGGAATTCGTGGTTGCACGCGATGCGATTGCTGTCATCGTTCATCCACAGAATCCAGTCAACCAGCTTACATTGCAGCAGATCAGTGACATCTACAGCGGCAATATCAATAACTGGAGTGAAGTTGGCGGGGAAGAACGTCCCATTGTAAGGCTTTCACGCGAAACCAATTCAGGAACCCATGTTTACTTTCTTGAAACCGTATTACGTTTAGGTAGCAAGGAGAATAAAACCCTGTTCAGTATGGATACATTGCTACTACCTTCTTCCGAAGGGATCACAGCGGAGGTGAGCGATAATCCGAACGCCATTGGATATGATGGACTGGGTTATATGGTACCGGAAGTTAAAATGCTGGCAGTGGCAAAAGAGACAGCCACTGGTTACATACTTCCATCAGTTGAAACCGTCAACGACGGTACATATCCCATTTCCCGAGACCTTTATATGTATACCAACGGTCAACCGGTCAATGAGATCAAGGCTTATCTCGACTGGATCATTTCACCAACTGCCCAGGAAATTGTGAACAAACTTGGATTTGTCCCTGTAAAAAGCACATCCACAGGTAGTAATCCATGAAAGACCAGACGCCTTTATCTGAACGTATCATCACCCGCGGAATTCAAATTACGGGTTATTCGTCTGTACTCTTTGTGGTTCTCATTCTATATTTTCTCATCAGCCAAGGCGCTCCAGGTCTCCTTGAGGCTCCTTTGAAAAGCCTGGCGGGCATTCGCTGGTACCCGATCGAAAATTATTTCGGGCTCGTTCCACTCATTCTCGGCTCACTGGTTGTCACCATCGGCGCAGCCGTAATAGCCATCCCATTTGGGGTCGGGACAGCCATTTTCATTTCCGAAGTGGCGCCGCAGTGGTTAAAGGAAATCCTTAAACCACTGGTCGAAATTCTAGCCGGGTTCCCGTCAGTCATGTTGGGATTTTTAGGAATCCTGGTCGTTTCTCCATCTCTTCGCAGGTTGTTTGATCTACCAACCGGATTAACGGCTTTGGCTGGATCGCTTCTCCTGGCTGGAATAGCCATCCCTACCATTGTGTCGATCTCTGAAGATGCATTAAACACTGTTCCAAAGGCTTACCGGGAGGCAAGCTGGGCAATAGGCGGTACACAATGGCAAACTATCTGGGGTGTAACCCTTCCGGCAGCCAGGTCGGGAGTTTTGACCGCGGTCATCCTGGGAATTGGACGATCGATTGGCGAGACAATGACGGTCATGATGGTCACCGGGAATGCGCCAGTGCTGCCTATCCATTTAAATTCGTTCATTTCACCCATCCGCACCATGACCGCAACCATTGCTTCTGAAATGGGTGAGGTGGCCACAGGCAGCACCCATTACCATGTCCTATTCCTGATCGGGATCATTCTTTTCCTAATCTCCCTGGTCGTTAATGTCACTGCGTCAGCCATCGTCTTCCGCCAACCCAAACGAGCCGAACGGATCTTGTCTTAGGAAAAGATGATCGAAAAAGGGACATCTCCACAGATCAAACGTATCACCCAAAATTTTGGGTTTGGCCTGCTTGGCTTGATGTCATCCATGACCGTTGTTCCGATTCTGATCGTTGTAATATATATCATTCAGAAAGGTGCACCGGCAATTTCGCTTGAATTCTTAACCGGGTTTCCATCGGATGGGATGCGAGGCGGTGGTATCCTGCCAGCCATTATTGGCACTTTGTATCTGACCTTTGGTACAGCTGTGTTTTCTGTGCCACTCGGGATTGGTGCAGCGATCTATCTATCTGAATATGCACCGGAAAACCGCTGGACCCGGGTCATACGTATCGCAATTACCAACCTGGCGGGTATTCCGTCAGTTGTATACGGCTTATTTGGTCTGGGAATCTTTGTGATCTTCCTTAAATTCGGTACCAGTATTCTGGCTGCCAGTTTAACCCTTTCCATCATGACCCTGCCGGTAATCATAAGTACCAGTGAAGAAGCGATCAGGGCTGTTCCGAATAGCTTCAGAGTAGTTAGCACATCCCTTGGAGCGACACGCTGGCAGACCATCCGGAGGATCGTACTTCCGCAATCACTACCAGGCATCCTGACTGGTGTCATCCTTGGTCTGGAACGGGCAGCTGGTGAAACCGCTCCGATCCTTTTCACCGGGGCTGCATTCTTTCTGCCACGGCTACCCGGTTCGCCCCTGGATGCGACCATGGCTTTACCGTATCACCTATTTGTAATTTCCACCCAGGTGCCTGGAATGCCCATAAAAATCCAATATGGGACCGCACTTGTCTTATTGTTCTTTGTCTTGATCATGAATATTATTGCTTCAGTCATTCGCTCCAGGGCGAGAGCCAAACGGATGTGGTAGGTATGAATATCATCGAAGTGGATCATTTCTCCCTAAGCTATTCAGATGGAACCGAGAGTCTGAAGGATATCACTCTTTCCATCCCGGATAACAAGATCACTGTGATGCTTGGCCCGGCCGGTGGTGGAAAATCCACCCTGATGCGGGCGATGAACCGTTTGAATGACCTGGCTGATGTTACCTTTGTGAGTGGAAAGATCACCGTGGACGGGTTGGATGTCATGGATCCCAAAACAAATGTTGTTGAACTCCGCCGCAAGGTCGGGATGGTTTTCGCCCGACCCGTCCCTTTACCACTGACCATTCGCCAGAACATCACCTATGGGCTGGAAGTGGCTGGAGTGCAAGATAAGAAAAAACTGGATGAAGTGGTCGAACAAACCCTGCGGGATGCAGTTTTGTGGGATGAAGTTAAGGACCGTCTTGATGACCCAGGTGTGGCAATATCCGGCGGGCAGCAACAGCGTTTGTGCCTGGCAAGGGTACTGGCATTGGATCCCAAAGTGATCCTGTTGGATGAACCCACCAGCGGGCTGGATCCCATTTCAACAGCTAAAATTGAAGATTCATTACAGGAACTCAAGAAAAGATATACCATCATCCTTGCTCCGCACTCCGTCCAGCAAGCTTCACGGACAGCAGATTTTGCTGCCTTCTTCCTTCAAGGTGAGTTGATCGAAACTGCACCCGATAAAGACCTGTTTACCCGGCCAAAAGATAAACGCACCCAGGATTACGTAGAAGGACGCTTTGGGTAAAAACCGGGATAACAAGATTTTGGATTTCTTCCCAATTTGAAACAATAATTCAAAACATATGGGTTAATAAAAATGAATAAACTGCTTGAAGATAAACTAATCATCATGAACGAGATGCTTAGCAAGCCATTGATCGCCAGGCTGGCAACCGCGGATCAAAACAACCAGCCGCATGTTGTGCCAGTGTGGTTCGGTTGGGACGGAGCGTGTCTTTGGATCAGTTCATTTTCCAATACCCGTAAAGTCAAAGATTTACTGCAGAATCCGAAGATCTCGGTGGCAATTGATGCGTCCGGAGAAGATGGAAAAACGAAAGCTGTCATCCTGGAAGGACAGGCAGAATTAGTCATGGAACCGCGCGATTTTCTACGAAAGCAGTTCCAATGGATCTATACTCTTTACCTGGGTGAAGAGGGTGTGAAGGCAAAAGATCCTCAGGAGTGGATCGAAGATACGCACAATCTGTTGATCAAACTCTCCCCAGAACAAATTTTTGTGTGGAACTGGTAAATAACCTTACAATTTTGTCGCTTGTAAATCTAATTTCCTCCCTTATAATAAAAAGATGGAGCGTTTCCAAATTAAGAAATGAGGTAATATGAAAACCTGGATCATTGGTTTACTAACCCTTGTATTCCTGACCGGGTGTTCTCCAAAGCCGAAAGTCCCAGCAGACCTTGAAGCTTTCATCCAAAAAGAATACAAAAATCAGATCGCACTCATCAGAACTCAGGAGGATGTCCCACTCAAGCTGGTTAACGAACCCCAAACAAAGGATTTGACCGGTTGGTGTGTGGCATTTGCTGTTAAAGATGAGAAGGGCGAACTGTGGAAATACGAAAGCCTTTTCATCAACCGCGGTTCCAAGTGGGAGGACGTCACTGACTATAACGACGGCCTGGCTAAATACTCACTCGGATGGATTGGTGATAACAACTGGTGCCGTTACTAATCAAAAATAATTTAATAAGAGAATAAAGTCGAAGAACTGCCACCCAGGTGGCCGGGGTTTTGGCTTCAGTATATTAATGTTATTTATGGAAACGCTCCATACTTAATAACACTTACATATTCAAACATTTATTGCAACAAACATCTTCCGAACCAACCACGATTACTGGCGAAAAATATTAACCCAGATATAACGCTTTTTTTGATTCTTCAGTAAGTACTTTACCTTATAAATCCAACTGGTAAAACCTCAAAATTCAATAAGTATTCACATTCTCAGCTTTTTATAAAAACCCGATTACGGCCACCTTTTTTTGCATTGTACATTGCTTCATCCGCCATCCCAACAAATTGCTCCGGTGATGACAACAATTCAGCGTTGACAGTTACGACACCGAGACTTACTGTAACAAGATCCGATATTTTTGAAGCTGTATGTGGAATGGCAAGTGTTTCAACTGCATTTCTGATACGTTCTGCCAAAGCCGCAGCACCTTCAAGATCAGTATCAGGCAGCAGCGCAACAAACTCTTCACCTCCATATCGTGCAATACTATCAGTTACACGACCAACAACAGTTTTTAGTGTAGTTCCGATCTGCCTCAAACAATTATCACCAGCCAGATGACCATAGGTGTCATTATATTTTTTAAAATAATCAACATCCAGCATGATCACAGACACGGGTAAACCTGAGCGTTTATACCGGTGAAACTCAATGTCAAGCACCTCATCAAAATACCTACGGTTTGGAAGACAAGTGAGACTGTCGGTATTCGCATTCATTTGAGCTGCTTTCTTTTCGATCTCCAATTGTTGAACCAGATGCTTAATTTGCAGTTCTGCCTGCTTACGTTCGGTGATATCACGAACGATGAATACCATTTTTGCTGGTTGTCCGTTTGCGTCATGAATTAACCCGCTTTTAACTTCAATATTAAAAATGCTACCATCTTTACGCACTCCGTGATATTCATTTGGCCCCGCAGATTCACCAGTGCACATTTTTAAAATGTTGGACTTTGCTCTCTCACGGTCTTCAGGCACAATAAAATCAAGCAAATGTATGCCGATAAATCCATCATTCCCAGGTTCGAACCCAAACATTGTTTTAGCTACAGGAGAAGTTACCTGGATCCGGCCTTTCATATCTGTGATCGTGATATCATCCGGAGATGCATTCAGGATGGAGCGATAAAGCTCCTCGCTTTCACGTATCGCTTCTTCAGCCTGTTTACTCTTGGTGATATCGTGCACGATACTGACGATATGAGCTTGACCATGTATCATAATGATATTGGCTGAAATTCTGCCGGTGAGGATACTCCCGTCTTTGCGCTGGAAAACAAAATCCTTATTTTCACAAATTCCTTTATCTTTCAGTTGATTGATAAAAGATAGTCTATCCTCAAGATTATGCCAAATATTTATAGTAGCGGTGGAATTATTTATAATTTCAGTCCTTGTATAACCGCTCATTACTGAAAAGCCAGTATTGACATCGACAACCAAACCATCTGACAAGCGTGAGATAACCGCAGCATCAGAGCTTGTATTAAAAATCAATCGCAATTTTTCTTTTTCTTCCAGATTTTCCGCATTTAGACGCTGGTTCACCATAATGATGAAGCCAAAGGTCCAAAGCTGACTGGTTATGATTGGAACGATAAACGATATTATTAGAATCAACCCTTGATCAGAGTATTGGACGATTGGTGGAGATACCAGGATTATGACCATCCGTATCATTGAAAAAATACCAAAGGCAGCAAAAACCATCGCAGTGAAGTTGGCTGAACCAGAGAAAGGTTTCTCCTTGTATCGAAACAAAGCGAATGCAGTCATGAATGAAATAACTGCAAAAGTAACAGTCATAGCTATCGTTCGTCCTGAAATTTCATTTTGTACGAACATAAAAAAGTAGTAACCAAACAAGAAAGAAGAAAGAATTGAAAATACCACCCACCGGTTTTCTTTCCTGTCCAGGAATCTAACAATACCAATGTAAAGAACGATTTGTCCAATAACTATCAACGGATTGGCAATCATAGCAAGCGGGAGTAAGGTTTTTATCGCAACCAATGGCAATAGGATCACCCCAAGCGCATAGAAGGCGGAACCCAAAAGCCACCACCCAATCCCAGAATATGTTTTGTTCAATCTAAATTGAACAAGAAGAGCGATCAATTGGGTAAGGAATGTGATGCAAGAAATAAAAGCCAGTGTTTGGATCTCTAATAACATATAAATCTTTCAAATTCGTCGAATGTCTTCAAATCAGCAGCCAGTTTTACTTAAATTTATGTTGAAATAAAAATATAAACATCAAGCCGTTACATTTTACAGTAATGGTTAGCAGGTGTATGTAAAAAACGCATTAGTATTTCTATATTTACGTTGATTTGACTCATTTTCAGGTCTATTCTGAACTATTGGATCATAAGGCAAAATCCACATCTTCTTTTTAGTACTTAGTCGGAACCAGATTGATTACAGAAAAATTCAATTGTAAACAATCTGGTTCGAAACTGATATTTTCAAAAATTTCAGGCAGAAATATCTGCCAGCTAATTGTCTGTATGGATAAACAGCTATTCTGACACGATTCCAACATTTTGTTAACGAAAATCTATCATTAAAGATGTATTTTTAACTTATGCAAATGTATTGTTGGAGGATGATATGGCAAAAATCGTTGGAATAGATTTAGGAACAACAAATAGTGTTGTTGCTGTGATGGAAGCGGGTAACCCGGTGGTAATTTCTACAGCAGAGGGCTCACGTATACTACCATCTGTCGTTGGTTTTACTAAGAATGGGGAACGGCTTGTTGGTCAGACTGCAAAACGCCAGGGTGTGATCAATGCGGAAAATACCGTGTACTCGATCAAACGTTTTATGGGTCGTCGTTTTGATGAGGTCGAATCTGAGCGAAAAATGGTTCCTTACAATGTGGTCAAAGGACCCACTGGAGATGTACGGGTTAAAATTCCGGTGACTAATAAGGAATACACACCGCAGGAAATTTCGGCTATGATCTTATCTAAACTAAAAACCGATGCTGAGTCTTACCTGGGTGAACCAGTGACACAGGCGGTGATAACTGTTCCCGCTTACTTCAACGACAGCCAACGCCAGGCAACAAAGGATGCTGGCAAGATCGCCGGTTTGGAAGTATTGCGTATCATCAACGAACCGACTGCGTCCGCTCTTGCATATGGATTGGATAAGAAAACCAATGAACGTATCCTGGTTTTTGATCTGGGCGGTGGAACTTTCGATGTTTCCATCCTGGATGTAGGCGAAGGGGTTGTGGAAGTTAAATCTACCAACGGAGATACCCACCTGGGTGGTGATGATTGGGACGAGAAAATTGTCAACTGGGCAGCCGATGAATTCAAGCGCGATTTTGCAATTGACCTGCGCCAGGATAAGCAGGCACTTCAGCGGTTGCGTGAAGCAGCGGAGAAGGCCAAGATCGAACTATCCACTTTATTGGAAAGTGAGATCAACCTGCCATATATTACTGCTGATGCTAATGGGCCAAAACATTTACAACTTAAGCTTAACCGAGCAAATTTTGAACAAATGACAGCGGACCTGCTTAAGCGCTGCAAAAAGCCATTTGAAAGTGCATTGAAGGATGCCGGACTGGCAGCCAAAGAAATCAACGAAGTAGTACTGGTGGGTGGTGCAACACGTATGCCCATGGTGCAGGATTTGGTTCGCTCCCTTATCAATAAAGAGCCAAACAAGGGTGTTAACCCGGATGAAGTTGTCGCCATCGGTGCAGCAATCCAGGCTGGTGTTTTGGGCGGTACCGTAAAGGATGTACTTCTCCTCGATGTGACTCCATTAACCCTTGGATTGGAAACGCTGGGTGGCGTCATGACTCCACTCATCGAACGCAATACGACCATCCCGGTTAAGAAATCGGAAATATACTCAACCGCGGAAGATAATCAAACTGCAGTGGATGTTCACGTACTGCAAGGTGAACGCCCCATGGCAAGTGACAATATGTCGCTCGGACGCTTCCGTTTGGATGGTATACCTAGTGCTCCCCGTGGCATACCTCAGATTGAGGTGACTTTTGATATTGACGCGAATGGCATCATCAACGTGACTGCCCGCGATAAAGCTACCGGCAAAGAGCAGAAAGTTGTGATCACTGCCAGCACCAACTTGAACAAATCAGATATCGACCGTATGATGGAAGAGGCTAAGAAGCATCAGAGTGAGGACAGTCATCGTAAGGAACTGGTTGAAGCCCGCAATAATGCCGATAGCACGGTGTACCAGGTGGAGAAACAGATCAAGGATTTAGGTGACAAACTGCCTGCTGCTGATATAACCCGGATCGAAGAAAAGATCCAGGAAGTAAAGACAGTAATGCAAAAGGATGATCTGCAGGTTATTCGCAGCAAGACTGAAGAGTTGACTCAGATGCTGGGTTCAGTGAGTGCACAAGCCAATGCGCAGACTCCTCCCCCGGAACAGACAGGCCAACAAGGTCCACCACCTCCGGACGGTGATGTTGTCGAAGGCGAATTCAAAGAGACATAAATTTTCAGGCTGTGGTGAAAACCACAGCCTTTTTTTATTACTCAACTAATGGAAGCTCAGGATTGTCTTTCTCTAAGGTAATTCCATCCGTTGATGAGAACCGATGTCCAGCTTTCAAATGAATTCCCCAGAATCCCAATGCCGATAACAGGGCTAAAATAAATGAACCGTACCAAACCCAGTTGGGATTGGTGTTATCCATGATCAATCCAGCAAGCAGGGGACCAATGGCTGAAGGTAAAATCCAGGCATAACCAAATATGGCCATATAACGCCCGCGCATTTCTTCCGGAGCGAAGCATGAAACAATGGTTTGAGCAACCGGGACAGTGAACATCTCACCGATGGTGATAATGGCCATGGCAGCCAACATCATCCAGTATGCCGAAATAACTCCGTATAACCCGAAGCCGATCGCATATAGAAGATTTCCCAATGTCATGATAACCATGGGAGGCACTTTCTTTAATCCACGGGATATCCAGTATTGGAATACCACAACCATAGCTGCGTTGAGGGAGAGGATATAACCAAATCCTTTGGGTGGGATTTCATGTACCTTCAGCAGGTAAACCGAAAGTGTGCTATTCATCTGCAAATAGACAATGACACTGATGATGGAAACCAGGATAAATACCATATACAGCCGGTCTTTGAATACGACGATGTATCCGATGAGGGTTTTCCCAAGGCTCGTACCAGATGCTGATGCTTCAGCTTTAGCTGGCATGGTTTCAGGCAGCTTGAACAGGATGATTCCCGCAGTGATGGTGCTCATGATGGCATCAATGATAAACAGAAGCAGGTAATTCACCCCGGCTAACAGTCCCCCGATGAGAGGGCCGATAGTAACTGCGAGGTTGGCTGTTACCCGTAAAACGGCAAACCCCTCGCTGCGTTTGTTTTCTGGCAGCAAATCAGAGATCATCGCCATATATGCTGGTCCGCCCGTATCTGCCATAATCCCAACCAGGATCGCCAGAACATAAAAGGTACGCAGATCATCAACTAACCCCATAAGCACAGTTGATGAGGCGGACATGATCAACGAAAAAATGATCAGCTTCTTGCGGCCGTACTTATCAGTCAATGCGCCGCCAATGGTCTGCCCAATAAGGCTGGAAATCGAGAAGAAGGCAAACAGGATACCGACCTCGGTCATGCCGACATTAAAATGCTGAGTAATATATAGGGCAAAGAATGGATATATTAACGCACCACCGAGGCGGTCTACGAACATCCCGAACGCAAGTGTCCAGAATTTGTCAGGCAGGTTATGATATAGCTTTGAAATCTTGGAGATCATAATAAATAAGTATAAAAGCGAATGAAATAAGCGAGAAGAATTACCTGGGAATTCCCCATACCCGGATGGTGCTGTCTTCCCCACCGGAGATCAACATCCTGCCATCGGGCGAGAAATTTAGTGTGTTCACATTACCCGCATGGACATCCAGGATGATCAATGGGCTTTCCTGCCCGGGTCCGTAAATCCGGATAATTCCATCTGCTCCACCTGAGGCAAAAAGTTTTCCATCAGGTGATACAGCCAGAGAATTGATCTGATCTTTAGATCCTTTTAAGTTGGATATCAATTCGCCATTGGCACTTTTAACCACCCGAACGTTCCATCCAGTGCCGGCCATTGCCAGTTGACTGCCATCCGGGGAGTAGACCATGGATAATACCGGGAATTCACTTTTGATGATCAGATCCGGTTTATCCAGCAAGTACTTGTCAGTTCCTGCGGTACTGCCTGGATTGGTTGCTGACGAAATCCTGTCCAGATTCCAGATATGCACTTTATGATCGGCTGATCCGGCTGCTAGAGTCAGGCTATTGGGCGCGAATGCCAGCACTTCGACTGGATCAAGCATTCCACCCAGATTTCCGATCAGTTTACCGGTTTTAGGATCCCAGAGCTGGATGGTTTTTTTCATTAGATTGGAGGATGCCAGATAATCACCGTCCATGGATATAGCTATTGCTTGGACAGTTCCACCTGTCTCTATCTTTCTGGTGGCCTGATTATTAACCAGGTGTTGAACCGTGGAAGCCGATAACTGCTTCAGAAGGAGATCCTGGAATTCAGTGGTAGGGAGCAGGTAGACACCGTCAGCCCCACAAATGAGCTGCTTTCCATCTGATGAAAATTGTAGATCCTGGATGGGTTCACGTTGGCTGATCTCCACCTCAAAATAGTTTTGCATATTTAAGGCATCCCAGATGCGGACAAGATCATCCCCATGCGATGTTGCCAGGAACCTGGAATCGGGCGAAAAAGCCGAAGCGATCACCTGCTGCCCCTGTGGTTCGCGGGAATATGTCATCAGAATTTCTTCAGTGCTCAAATTGATCAGGCTTATTTGAGCCGGATAACTGGCAACCGCCAGCCATTTTCCATCTGTGGAAAGCGAAGCAGAAACGACTTCAGTTCCTAAATCCAATGAAGATTCCTTTTCAAGCCTGACGCCGGTAGAACTATTTGGGTAAGAATGCAGAACCTGCAAGGTATTATTTTGAGTGATATTCATCAATCTACTGTTTGCAGGGCTGATGATCGAATGAATATATTTCTCATCATTTTGCAAAATCACCTGCGATTCGCTTTTCTTATCCTGCCAATCCCAGGCGGATACTGCACCATCCGCCCAGGTTAGAAGCAGCCAACCATCCGGAAGGAACCCCAAACTTAGCGGGTAGTGATCCACCTGTCTGCGATTTCTTTCGGGAGTTCCCGTACTGTTCAAGACTTCTCCTGTGCGGATACTCCAAACCCGGATACTTCCGTCCACCGAACCACCTGCCAGTAATGTACTATCGCTGGAATAAGTGATAGCGCTGATTCCCAGCAAAAAACCACCCAGGCTGCGGATGCGCTTCCCGGTGGTTGGATTCCATACCAGGATGGTCCGATCCAATGAGCCGCTGGTAAGTGATTGGCTGTCTGGTGAAAAAAGAAGGCAGGTGATGGCGAAGTTATTGGCTTTGATCTCCAACACAGGATTGATCGGATTATTGGAGCTGGTGAGTAGAGAATCGACTGTATAGATTAAAATCTTTCCGGCTTCGGTACCCGCAGCCAGCAGTTTGCCATCGGGAGAGAAGGTCACCCTGGTCACTGATGCAGCACTGGGAATGAAAGCACGCTCGATCAGATCCTGCCCGCCATGGATGCGGATCCCGATCGATGAGCCTGTAGCAATCAATCCGCCGCCCGGTGAGAAGGCAACATCCCGGATGCGCCCGTCACCTATCAGCTTGACCTGTGAGAGGGAGGTTGCATTCTCAGAGGTGATCTTTTCCAATTTGAGCGAAGGAATAACCATGGTGGGAGTGGGTAGGATAGTGGGTGATGCTTGCGGTTTTGGTGTCGAAACCACAGAACTCGTTGGAGGTATGGTTGTCTTTATACTTGCGGTTGGTGTATTTATACCCACAGTAGGAGGTTTTGGAGAGCAGCCCCATAAAAGACTGATAAGAAGGATGCTGGTAATGAAACCTTGAATGATCTTCATGGTTTCAATTAAACCATAAGAACGCAAGTTGAGTGTGGTTAATAACAGGATATGCTAGAATTTATCTTATGCCAAATCGTATCTACTTTGGAGATAATCTCCCCATTTTACAGACGCTGTCATCCGAGAGTGTCGATCTCATCTACATCGATCCGCCGTTCAACACCGGGAAAAAGCAATCCCGCACCCAGATCAGGACTGAACGTGACGAACAAGGAGACCGAGTCGGGTTCCAGGGGAAACGCTACCAAACCATCAAAATCGGCTCAAAGGGATACATAGACCTGTTTGATGATTACCTGGCATTCCTCGAACCGCGGATGAGGGAAGCATACCGGATTCTAAAACCCGAAGGCAGTCTTTACTTCCATATTGACTACCGCGAAGTACATTATTGCAAGATCTTATTGGATGCAATATTCGGCCGGGAATCCTTCCTGAACGAGATCATCTGGGCTTACGATTATGGAGCCCGTTCAAAGCGCAAATGGCCGGCCAAACACGATAACATCCTGTGGTATGCAAAAGATCCGAATCATTACACCTTCAACCTGGATGCAGTTGACCGCATTCCCTACATGGCACCCGGATTGGTTGGGAAAGAAAAAGCTGAAAAGGGGAAAACCCCGACTGATACCTGGTGGCATACCATCGTTCCTACCAATGGGAAAGAAAAAACAGGCTATCCCACCCAGAAACCGCTTGGAATTCTGCGCCGCATCATTTCTGCCAGCTCAAAACCGAATGATGTTGTGCTGGATTTCTTCGCCGGGAGTGGTACGACCGGTGCGGTCTGCCTGGAATTGAATCGGCAGTTCATCCTCATCGATGAAAACCCGCAAGCCATCGAGGTGATGCGCAGCAGGTTCGCCGATCAACATGATATTGAATGGATCAGCTAACTATCCATCCCCATAAATAGTTATATTCATAATTGGTACAAATTATGCACTTCATGACATATCCACCCGCTTTGGAGGGATATTTGCCCGTATTCAAAGGTAGGAGGCAGTTATGAGTGAAGATGCATTAAATCAGGGAATCGAATTGATCCGCTCAGGGAATATTCCCATGGGACTACAGGTACTGGCGGAACTCGTGAAAACGGATCCGCAAAATGACATGGCATGGGCCTGGTTGTCCGTTTGTTATGCTGAGAAAGAGCGGAAAATATATTGCCTTAACCGCGCGGTTCGGATCAATCCCAAGAATCCGATCGCCCTGGAAGGACTTGCCCGTCTTGGTGAGCCTTTGCCTGTTGTTGCGCCAGTAATTGAAGAGGCTCAACAAAGCGTGAAACAACCAGAGGAACTGCCCGCAACTGTAAGTGAAGACCGGCCATCTGTATTGTCGAAGTTCGAGACAGCAGAATCATCGACTTCAGAACTGGAGCCACCGGACTGGAGTGCAAAAGGCAGACGCCCGAGGCTGGCTCGAAAAAACCGTGGAAAGACAAACCCTCTGCTCATCATACTACTTATCGTTCTATTAATTATCCTGGTGGTGGCTTCCTGGCTTTTACTTCCTCGCATCATAAGACAGGCTTTTCCGGCAGCCAGTCACTTCAATGAAAACACGCAAGCGATGATCCAGGAGGTGGACCTGCTCATGGCGATCAGTGATGGCAGCAATAATTTGGGTGCGTTCAAAACACAGCAGGCACTGGTTTACAAATCTTACGACCGTCTGTTGCCTGAATGGCCAGCTTCGATGGTCTACCAGAAGAACGAGATCGATACTGCGTTGAAAGGTTGGAGCGCTGTTGGAGCAATTGCTGATGTCGCCAAAGGATCGGCAGAGTGCAAGGTTGAAGGTCCCCTGTTGGAGGAAGTAAAATCTTATACCAATGCTTTGGCAATCGACCTGTCTTGCACTGAGTGGGCAACTGCTGTGTTGGATATTGCGAATAAACATTTTAACCAGGCCAGACCCGGTCTCGAGAGTTATTACGCCCGCAAATAAAACTGTTTATGGCTGTTCCTGAAGAATTACAAGAAATAATTTCACAATTGAAGTCCCTGGCTGTTCCAGCTAATATCAGCGGAATGGCCAGGTTTGGTATCAACTCGAATAATACACTGGGTGTTTCCATGCCCAGGATCCGGCAATTGGGGAAGCGGAAAAAGGATCACGATCTGGCCCTGGCGTTATGGGACACCGGTATTCATGAAGCACGTATCCTGGCTTCCATCATTGACCAGCCGGCGCTGTTGACCAGTCAGCAAATGGATTCATGGACTGCTGATTTTGATTCATGGGATGTTTGCGACCAGGTGTGCGGAAATTTGTATTCAAGATCTCCCCTCGCTGTTGAAAAAGCATTATCCTGGTCAAAATCGGATCAGGAGTTTGTGAAGCGGGCAGGGTTTGCTTTGATGGCTTATGTCGCAGTTCACGGAAAAAATGTGCCAGATGCGGTTTTTATCCAATTTTTGGAAACCATTGAATCGTCTGCGGAAGATGGCAGGAATTTTGTAAAGAAAGCCATCAACTGGGCTTTAAGGCAGATCGGCAAACGCGGTGGAGAACTCTACCAGCCGGCATTAGGGGTAAGCAGGCGATTGGCATTATCCACTAACAAAACTGCCCGGTGGGTCGGAATGGATGCGGTGAAAGAACTAGAAGCACCATCGAAGTATGTAAAAAAACGATTGAAAAATGGATAACGTGATATTTTTCCCATACTACAACTCAAAATAAGAATTTATCTTATTTATATGGATTATTTCCCTTTCCGGCAATAAAATATAGTTAGGTTATTATTCTGTTTCACGAGGTATGCATGAAAAAAGATCCCGGTTTTTCTGATAAATTACGATATTATTTTGATAATACTCTTGCCAAGGGTACCATTTCCCTCATTGGCTGGCTGGCAGTTATTTCGCTTGTGATCATTGTGATCGGTGCAGGAATAATTGCTCTTACCGGGCTGCATCAGCCGGGAGGAGAAGCTCTCTCTTTTGGAGAAGCTGTTTGGGAAAGTTTGATGCGGACACTGGACGCCGGAACGATGGGTGGAGATGAGGGTTGGGGTTTCCGGTGGGTGATGTTCTTTGTAACGATCGGAGGAGTATTTATCATCAGTACCCTGATCGGTATACTTACCAGCGGTTTGGAAAATAAAATTGATGAACTCCGCAAGGGACGGTCTCCGGTCATCGAAAAGAACCATACAATAATCCTTGGGTGGACAGATCAGATCTTCACCATCATTTCGGAGTTGGTGGAAGCCAATGCTAACCAAAAAGATGCCTGTATCGTTCTACTCGGTGAAAAAGATAAGATCGAGATGCAGGATGAGGTTCGGGAAAGAGTTCCTGAAACTAAAACAACAAGAATAATAAGTAGAACCGGATCGCCAATTGATATGGCTGATCTTGAAATCGTCGGTATTAATTCCTCAAAATCCATTATCATCCTATCTCCAACAACCGAAGATCCAGATTCTGAGGTGATCAAGGTACTTCTGGCGATCGTCAATAATCCTTCCAGAAGAGAAGAGCCATTTCATATCATCGCGGAAATAAGAGACCCTAAAAATTTGGGGGTATCGAGAATGGTGGGAAAAGATGAAGTGGAATTGGTGCTGGTATCAACCCTTGTAGCCAGGATCATAGCCCAAACCTGCCGGCAATCCGGATTATCCGTAGTCTATACTGAATTACTGGATTTTGGCGGGGATGAAATTTATTTTAAGAGTCTGGATGCACTTACCGGTAAGACTTTTCGGGAATGTTCATTTGCTTTTGAGAATTCAACTTTAATCGGGTTGTTACCTGTAACAGGTAACCTTCAATTGAATCCACCCATGGATACGATCATTCAAACCGGGGATAAATTAATTTTTATCTCAGAAGATGACGACACAGTAGTATTATCAAACAAAATAAATGTGGACGTGGATGAATCGATAATTGCCCGCGGAAGCGCTGAAGCCAGTGAACCCGAACGCACCCTGATCCTGGGTTGGAATTGGCGGGGGTTGGAGATAATCCATGAGTTGGATCATTATGTTCCTGCGGGTTCTGAGGTAACTGTTGTTGCCAGGGCAGAAGCGTCTCTCGATTCGATCAAAGAAGAGTGTAAAGACTTGATTCATCAATCTGTCCAAATTGTGGTCGGCGATACCACAGACAGAAAATTATTGGATGGTTTGGATATCGGGGCATACCAGCATGTAATCATCCTTTGCTATTCTGATTTGCTATCATTACAACAGGCTGATGCCCATACACTGGTGACACTGCTGCATTTGCGGGATATTTCAGAAAAGACTGGTAAAGTGTTTTCCATCGTTAGTGAAATGTTGGATATCCGCAATCGAAATCTAGCTGATGTTACCAGGGCAGATGATTTTATTGTGAGCAACAAATTAATTAGCTTAATGCTCGCGCAAATATCTGAGAACAAACAACTCAATGCAGTTTACATCGATATTTTTGACCCTGATGGCTCTGAAATATATTTAAAAAAATCTTCCCGTTATATAAATTTCAACCAGCCTACCAATTTCTACACGATAACGGAATCGGCCGCCCGGCTTGGAGAAATAGCGATCGGTTACCGGATCAAAGCTCACGCGAACGATCCATCCAAGGCATATGGTGTGGTTGTAAACCCCAATAAGTCGGACAAAATTACATTAACTGAAAACGACAAGATCATTGTCCTGGCAGAGAATTAAATGAGGCCTCATCCGTGCCCGATCATGGATTTCAACCCGGTAGAAATGGCCAGCATCGAGCCCTGGCACATTATGAAATCGACTGATTAAAGCATAAAGGCATTAGTCGACATACAGCAATTCATTCCGGTAAAAAGTGAAAGAAAAAAAATAAAGGTGATAACCGATTATTTGGTCATCACCTTTTTTGATACATAATAATGTCACTTATATTTGATCAGTGATCGGAAACCTGACTTTGCAGTTGCCATATACCATGCTCTGAATACATGGCTATACATTTTTATCCGGTTAGCGAACCCCTTAATTCCTCCGCGATGAATTTCGCTTATTGGATGACTCATTCCTTGAAGTGCTACTTTGATCACTTTCCAGGATTGTTGATGAACTGCCACAGTCATGGCAGTTTCAAGCCCATACCCAGCAGCAGCATCATGATCAACATATTGCAGCATATTCCGCCGAAGACAGCGTTGTCCTGTTAACCAGGGAGTAGCCCAATGAGAAAAATCCGATTTCCAGTTTCCCCCCTTGAATAAACCCAGAGTCATATCATAATTTCCTGAGAGAACCGGTTCACATAAGGCAAATACATGCGCAGGAGTTAAACCGCGCAAGTCGGCATCCAGCATCAGTACATAATCAGATGTAACGGCAGCCCAGGCAGTGAATATGGATTGACCTTTCCCCATATTGTGTGAATGCTGAAGCAGGATTAATCTTGGATCCCGGGGAAGGAAGGTTTGGACGATCTCATAAGTATCATCTTTAGAGCCATCATCTAAAACGATGATCTCTTTTATTCCAGTAACTTCCTGTAAAACACGCAGGACAGTTAGTATCCTTTCTCCTTCATTGTATGCCGGTATAACGACCGAAAAACTGCGCATATTCTCCCTTGTCTGGATGGACTACTATTTTATCATAACGATATTGACTTATACCCAGGCATTGAATCCTCTAAGCCCGATTCTATTATGAAGAT
The DNA here is from genome assembly GCA_963827895.1 of uncultured Chloroflexia bacterium. Classification (GTDB taxonomy): domain Bacteria; phylum Chloroflexota; class Anaerolineae; order Anaerolineales; family Anaerolineaceae; genus PNON01. The sequence goes on from CAWHCY010000007.1 coordinate 117,807, forward strand.
ATTGCTGTTAATAATCAATACGTAATATCTCATGTATAGTTGCGAAAAACCACTCCTGACATTAAGGGATTGTTGATGACCTAAAAATCAATTAATAACCGGGTAATATCCCTTATCCCGTGCTCAAAGTTCTTGACATGGTAAAATTCTGGTATATACTGACATTAATCGCTCGGGCATTGAGTGTATTTGTGTTTAATTGAAAATATAAGGATCATGCGGCTATGAAAATGTCAATTTGGAATTTGCTCACAATCCTTCTTCTCATAGGTACTTTTGGGATGGTGGTGGTTTTCGGAGCTGTGTTCATCCTCCCCAACCAGTTATTACCTGTTGGTATGCGCCCAATTAACATACCACCTACTTTAGTGCTGCCCACAGCTACAGAAACACCCTTCCAATTTCCACCGACCTGGACAAAAGTTCCACCATTGCCAACTGAGACAAATACTCCATTGCCAACAGCTACGCCTACTTTGACAAATACTCCACTACCTACCAATACAATTTATGTAACCCCTAGCACAACATTAACTCCTTCGAAAACGCAGACCTTTACCAGGACTGCGACAAATACCAAAAACCCGATAATTGTCTCAACAGGCGCCTCAAAAACGGCATCCAAGACAAAGACGAAGGTACCTACTAACACTCCGACTACTTGCCCGCCAGGAGTTTGTAGTATTCTGGCAAAAGACGACTTAGTCGATCCCACTTCATTCCCGGCATTTATTGATATTAACGTAATTGCGAATGATACTCTACATGGAATACCCGTAAAAATTCCACGGTTATTCGACTGCGCCAATCAATGTGAAACAGACAAATGGGACCGATACACTACCCACCAAGGTGGAAAGGTGAGCATACTTACTAAAGAGTACTCCATTACTGATGGAATAATTCGATATATTCCTCCAGACGGATTCTTCGGTATGGATTCGATCGATTACAAGATCACAACTGAAGGTGGCATGACGGACATGGCTACAGTAACATTCATGGTTATGGATGGAACTCATAAGCCGCCGACAGATATTACTTCTGGACCTATGTCTCTTGATGAGGAAATATCCGCAGGGCAATCAGTAGGGACCTTCGGCACTATCGATCCTGGTGATGTTATTGGACCTTGGACCTATACACTTGTGAGTGGATCAGGCAGCACAAATAACAGTTATTTTAGTTTGTCAGGTCCTAATCTAATCTCAGCTGCCATGGTCAATTGTGAGGTATTCTCGACTTTAAGCCTCCGAGTCAGAACAACCGATCCGGATGGTTTTTCTTTCGAAAAGGTCTTTAGTGTAACAGTCAACGATCAGAATGAATTTGCACCTGTAATTACCAGCGGAACAGCGTTCACTACCACATCAGATGCTGTAATTAATTACAATGTTTCTTCAAGCGATGATGATTGTCGTGACTCCCGGACGATCTCTCAGGTAGGATTACCCGGGACTCTTCTACTTGGCGCGACGAATGCATCTGGAATAGCTACTATCACAGGAAATGCTCCAGTTGTATTGGTTCAAACTATCTATACAGTAAATCTCACTGTGACTGATGCACATGGCTTGACCGGAACAAAAACATTAACGATCACGGTTAATCCAATTCCATGAGGTAAACATGGCTGAGGAAATTACCAAGGACATTTTCGCTAAGCTGGTTTCCCTGGCTGCGTTGGAGTTAAATCCTGACGAAGGTGAGTATTTACGCGGACAGTTGAACAAACAGCTCCTGGCAGTCCATGAATTGGAATCTATTCCGCTTTCGGCAGATGTACCTTTGGCGCGTCATGGCGTTCCGTTTCCGGCAGAGATCAGTCCGGAGCTGCGTAAAGATTCCTGGCAGCCTTTTCCAGATTCCAGAGAGATCATGGCGCAGGGACCCCAGACTGCAGATAATTATTTTGTCGTTCCAGAGATCCCACACACCCGTTTGGAATGATGCTTTTAATGAAAAAATATCAGATTGGGTGAGTGGATAAGTTATTCCCTCACCCTCTCATTTTGTAATAAGGTGATGATAATATGCAACTGTGCGACCTCTCTGCCCTCGAAATCTCCCGTCTTGTAAAAAACAAAAAAGCATCTGCTGTTGAAGTGCTGGAAAGCTGTCTGGAACGGATCGGGCAGGTGGACGGTCGTCCGGGATCTGTTGAAGCAGGAGTAATTACGGAAGCAGACCGAGGGAAGGTGCATGCTTTTATTACCGTAACACCCGATTCCGCTCTCGAATCTGCCCAAAAAGTAGATAAAATGGTCAAAGATGGTGATGATGCGGGTATCTTCGCCGGGGTACCTTTTTCAGTGAAGGATATTTTTTGTACCAGGGGAATTCCATCCACTGCCGCTTCACGGATCCTGGCGAACTTTTCACCTCCATATACTGCAACGTGCGTTGAGAAGATGGCAAATGCAGGAGCTGTTATGCTGGGGAAAGTAAACCTGGACGAATTCACCTTTGGATCATCGACAGAATCTTCTGCTTTTAAACCTAGCACACGTAACCCCTGGGATACGGGTCGCGTTCCGGGAGGTTCCTCAGGTGGAAGTGCTGCGGCAGTGGCTGCCGGAGAAGGCCCCATTTCGCTGGGGACAGATACAGCCGGCTCCATACGTCAACCAGCCGCTTTTTGCGGTGTGGTGGGGGTAAAACCTACGTATGGTCGGGTAAGCCGTTACGGTGTGATCGCCTTTGCTTCGTCAATTGATTGCCCTGGACCGGTTGCTAAAGATATTACAGACGCTGCAGCTATGCTGAAAGTGATTGCAGGAGCTGATCCGCATGACAGCACAGCAGCCACTATGCCTGTGGATGATTATCTTGCTGAGTTGGAAAAAGGAGTGAAAGGTCTGCGCATAGGGCTTTCACCCGATTATTTTATGATCACCTACCCAGATCCCAATACTGGCGAAATGATCGAACAATCCCTGCCAGATGATATTGCCACCCCGGTCAGGCGCGCTGCCGACCTCTTAAGAGAGATGGGTGCTGAAATTATTGAAGATGTTCCCATGCCCCATAATCGGTATGGCATTCCTGCTTACTTTGTCATCTCCAGGGTGGAAGCTTCCTCCAACCTGCATCGATATGACGGGGTTAAGTACGGTTACCGCACCACGGGGGAGGTCGATGATCTGCAATCAATGTACCGGCAATCCAGGGCAGAAGGATTCGGATTGCAGCCAAAATTACGCATCCTGATGGGTATGTATGTCTCGGCAGCTCAGTATTCTGAGCAATACTATAACCGGGCCCTGCGAATAAGATCCCTGATCCGGAATGACTTCGATGAAGTTTTTGACCCTTCCGGAAAGTACCGGCTGGATGCCCTGTTGACCCCCACCACTCCCACTCCAGCATTTGAAATTGACAAAGTGTACGGCGATTCCGTGCTCATGCAATATGCCGATCAGTTAACTGTAGCTGCCAATCACGCTGGTATTCCGGGTCTTTCCCTGCCCGGTGGATTAAGCAAGGAAGGGTTACCAATAGGAATTCAACTTCTGGGGCAGGATTTCTCAGAATCAAAATTACTGCGAATCGGCCGAACTTTTGAAATAGCAACCGAAACGGATGATTGGCGAAAAGTAAAACCGGCTGTACTTCGTTAATATGACACCTTCTGAATTGAAATCAGCCCCTTTACCTCCAATGGATGCAAGGATAGTTTCTGCCTTTGCACATGCTTCCATTCTTTTTCCGGGTATTGGAATATTCGTTCCATTAATTCTCTGGTCCTATCGAAAAACATATTCTCATTTTGTCAGAAACCAAGCATTGCAGGCGCTGATCTTTCAATTATTACAGTGGATCTGGATCCAGCTGATCGCCCTGATCGTTTTCCTTGCTGTCTTTGTCTATGCTTCCATTTTAGCTGCCAGTCATCTGACTCCGGAGGTTTATTCCAGCCGCATGCTGACAGCCATTATTGTATCCAGTATTGTGGTCGCAATTTGCTGGTTCATTTACCTGTTTTTTGGTGTGATCGGGGCAGTAGTCTGCCTTTCTGGACGCAATTACCGGTATCCCTGGCTTGGCCGGTGGATCGATGAATTTGTTGCGAGAACGCAAGGATTATCATCTGAGCATGGCAATAACGCAGAAACGCAAAGTGCAGTATTTATGGAGAGCATTGCCAACAGAGAGGACCAATTGGTTGCTGCGGTATCACACGCTGCGATTCTCATCCCGTTGATGGGTTTCCTGGTTCCTTTTTTCCTCGCGACCATGGATAAGGACAAATCGCAGCAAAACCGTTTCCAGGTGATGCAGTCTTTGATCTTTCAACTACTGGGACAGGTGATCAACTTTGTATTATTTGGCTGCCAGCTGGTGATAGTTATTAGTATCGGGGTTCCGATGGTAATGCTGAATTTGGGTAGGCAACTCTTCACGAGTGAACCAGTTATACTTGGCATCGGATTGATAGTCATCTTCCTCTTTATAATCAATTTTTTCATTTTGTTAGTTACTCCACTACTCGCCACTTTGGGAATCATTGCTTCTGTGCAGGTACTGAGAGGCAAAAAGTATCATCTATCCATTATTGGGCAGAATGCTGGCAAAAAGGATAGGCACATGACAATGATTTGTCATGAATTGCCTTACAAAGTAAACTTATATCAAGAATAAGAAGAAGGATACAACATGACCGATTACGAACCAGTCATTGGACTGGAAACCCATATCCAGTTGAACACAGCCAGCAAGATTTTCTGTTCCTGCAAGGCGGATAGCTGGAATGATGCCCCCAACACCAATATCTGCCCGGTCTGCAGTGGATTGCCAGGAGTGCTGCCGGTCTTGAATGAAAAAGTAGTCGAAAAAGCAGTTTTACTGGCGCAGGCGATGCATTCAGATATCCAATCGACTTTCTTTTTTCGATCGCAAGAATTACTTTTACCCGGACCTGCCCAAAGGCTACCAGATCACGCAATATGACCAGCCGGTCGGCAAGGGCGGGTATATGGAAGTCCCGATGCCTGATGGAACGGCATGCCGTGTTGGAATCTGGAAGCTGCATATGGAAGAAGATGCCGGGAAAACAAAAAACGTTGCCGGCGAACGCTGGGTGGATTACAACCGCTGCGGCGTACCCCTCATCGAAATGGTCACAGCCCCGGATATTCGTACGGCGGAAGAAGCCGGGCAGTATCTGATCCGGTTACGGCAGTTGCTGCGCTGGTTGGGAATATCTGAAGCAGATATGGAAAAAGGGCAATTACGCTGTGATGCGAATGTGTCCATTCGTCTGAAGGGCGAGACTAAGCTCAATGCGAAGACTGAGATCAAAAATGTGAACTCAATCGAAGCGGTCAAAGCGGCAATTGATAAAGAAATTGAACGCCAGATTCGCGAAGTGGAAGCCGGGAACCGGGTGGAAGCCTGGACCCTTGAATGGGATGAAGATGCCGGTGTTCTGAAAAAGATGCGTTCAAAAGAGACTGAAGCAGATTACCGCTATTTCCGCGAACCAGATTTGCTTCCTGTCCGGTTGGATGATGAATGGCGGAACAAAATTCTGACAGATTTCCCGGAATTACCTTTGGAACGACGGTCGCGTTTCGTCACCAAATATGGTCTGCCTGAGTATGATGCAGAAGTCCTCACATCCGAAAGGACGTTATCGGATTATTTTGAAGCGACAGTAAAGAACTATCCGGGTGACCCGAAACGCGTATCCAATTGGATCATGAATGATATATTGCGGATGCTCAATGAAAAAGGCATTCAAGCCGGGGATCTCAAGCTAACGCCAGTCTATCTCGCAGACATCATCAAATTGGTTGATACAGGAACAGTGAATACTTCCACTGGTAAAGCACTGCTTATCAAAGTGGAAGAATCTGGTTCTGCCCCCGGAAAGATCGTTGAAGGCGAAGGTCTGGCCCAGGTGAGTGATGATTCAGCCATCCGGCAGGTCTGCCAGGAGCTCATCTCTGAGAGCCCGAATGAGGTGGAATCATATAAGGCTGGTAAGGTTACCCTCATGGGTTGGTTTGTAGGCCAGGTAATGAAAAAAATGCGTGGGAAAGCTGACCCGAACATGGCTCGCCAGGTGCTGGAAGAGCTGTTGAAATAACCGGGCTACTATTAAACCAATTAATTAAGAATAGGAGTGTCTGAATGAACAAACTCCTATTTTGTTATTAATTTGATGATTCCGGAATGAATTATTCTTTCCAGCTTGCAGTCATTTTTTGCAGGGTTTCATCCAGTGTTTCCGGAAGGACCCTTATTTCCCCGATGGCAGTCATAAAATTGGTATCACCCAGCCACCGCGGAAGTACATGGAAATGAACGTGGTCTGCCACGCCAGCCCCAGCAGCTTCACCAATATTGCCCCCGAGATTAAATCCCTGTGGATTATATACCTTCCTTAAAACTATAATCGCTTTAGATAACAATTCCATCATCTCAGCCCTGGTTTCTGGTGCCAGATCTTCCAAAGTACTTTGGTGCGCATTTGGAACGATCATTAAATGACCATTGGTATAAGGAAAGCGATTGAGGATAACAAAAGCAGTTTTGCCATGGTGAACTATCAATGACTGGCTATCTTCCTGATCCAAAGCACAGCAAAAAATACAACCATTTTGAAGTTTAGGTCCTTGCATATATTTTTTCCGCCAGGGTGTCCAGAGTTGCTTCATGATGTTTTATTTTAGCATTGATTAAGCTCACATGATAGTATATTCAAAAATATTGACACTGGAATCACCCGCGAGTATGCTATATCTATGGAACAATTACCACTCTTCACTCAACGCTTTTGGACAGTAACAGAATTAACAACATATATCCGAAGGTTGTTGGAAAAAGAACCGTCAACCCAGGATTGTTGGGTGAAAGGGGAGATATCCAACTTATCACGCCCTGGTTCCGGCCACATTTATTTTACGTTGAAGGACAGTACTGCTGCTTTGAAATGTGTTGTCTGGAGGACAGATGCCAGCCGGATTAGGATTGCCTGGATGGATGGAGCTGAAGTAGATGTTCATGGACGAATCACCGTCTATGAGGTAAGTGGGCAATACCAGTTGATCGTGGATGCTGTTCAACCTGTCGGGGAAGGATACCTTTTCCAGGAATTCTTGAAATTGAAAGCGCGCCTGGAAGCAGAAGGATTATTCGACCCGGGCAGGAAACGTCCAATCCCGGGTGTTCCGAAAAGGATCGGGATTGTAACCTCTGCAACCGGGGCGGCTGTTCAAGATATGCTAAATACTATTCGCAGGCGATTTCCCATTGTGGAAGTCATTCTTTGTCCAACTCCGGTTCAAGGAATTGAAGCTCCGGCTCAAATTGTACACGCATTGAAACGGGTGATTCGGGAAGGAAAACCGGATGTCGTGATCATAGCCAGGGGGGGAGGCTCCCTGGAAGACTTGTGGGCGTTCAATGACGAGCAAGTGGTTCGAGCGATTGCGGAAGCCAGTGTACCGATTGTTACCGGCATTGGCCATGAAACAGATTTCACACTGGCAGATTTTGCAGCAGATCTGCGGGCACCAACGCCAACTGCAGCAGCGGAACTGGTTACTCCGAACCGGATGGATCTGATCACTCAATTTCTGGGATTTCAAAAATATTTGCTGGATATGACCACGAACACCATTCAACAATTAAGTCGGGATAATAAGCAGCAGTCCTACCGATTGAAATTGTCTTCTCCACTCTCGAGGGTTCAAATGCAGCGGCAAGGATTGGATGATCAATTGGAAAGTATGCATTCGGCCGTCACTCATCAGGCAGATTTACGAAAATTACGCCTGGCCGGAATTATGCATCAGCTAAATTCGGTGAACCCTTCGTCGGTTTTAAACCGGGGGTATGCCATTGTGACGAATCAGGACTCCGGCCAAATCATTACCAGCGTCCGACAGGTTGTGAAGGGTGATAAAATAAATATCCGCGTAAAAGATGGCGGTTTTAATGCAGTGGCGGGAGAAGAAGGGTAATACATGTCTGAGAAGAAAATCATTCAAAAGGAAATATCCAGCTTGAAATATGAAGAAGCGGCTGCAGAATTGGATCAAATCGTTGAGCAGCTTGAAGAGGGCAATTTGCCTTTGGAAAACACGCTGGTGCTATATGAACGGGGACAGGCATTATCTAAACATTGTGCCGAGTTATTGGACAAGGCTGAATTGAAAATACGCACATTGGCTGGTGACACTCCGCCCGCATTTCAGGCGCAAGAAGAATAACATCGCAAAATATCATGGGAAATATATTAGATAACAATGTATTGATCTGTTGTATGATCGCCTGGTTCCTGGCGCAGATCTTAAAGATCCCGATCGATTTGTGGCGTACACAAAAGATCCACTGGGGTATATTTTTTAGCGCAGGTGGTATGCCAAGTTCTCACTCAGCCATGATGACTGCCACCACTCTGGGAATTGGTTTGTTTCATGGTTTTAACGATCCATTGTTCGGATTGGCGGTTGCCATCTCAATGATCGTTCTATATGATGCAACGGGTGTACGCCGGCAGGCAGGAATGCAAGCCCAAAAGATCAATAAAATTATAGATGAGCTATTGCAGGGGCACCCAATCTCAGAAAAACAATTAAAAGAAGTCCTCGGTCATACACCGATAGAAGTTGGGGGCGGGGTCATTTTGGGAGTTGCGATCGCTCTCGCAGTTTGGTTTGTTCAGCGCTGAAAATTAAAACGCATGGCATCCATATACAATGCCGGGAATTTATTGAATGTGGTTAATTCAATATACTGAGACCTTTTAGCAAGTTCTTCCCCGTTTTTACGTTCCACAATCGATAAGAGCATATGCCTGGCTCCTGCGCCGGCTGCATTGCCGACTTGGAAAAATCTTTCCATCGGCAGGTCTGGAAACATCCCGATCTGGATAGCGCTTTTTATGCTGATATAGGTCCCGAAAGCGCCGGCGATGATCATCCGTTCGATGTCGTTGTCTGTGATTCCCGCCTGCGAAAGCAGCGATTCAATCCCCGCGCGGATTGCAGCTTTTGCCAGTTGAATTTCGTTTACATCTTTTCTACTGATCAGGATATCGTGGTTATTTCCCGACTCAGGTTTTTGTGCCAATAAATATTTCTTCTGATTGTTGATCTCCACCAGCCGTGGATGAGCCTTTTGAAGTACTCCCCTAGAATCAATAGCACCATCTCTTAACATGACTGCCACCGCATCCAGGATACCTGAACCGCAAATCCCGACCGGAGCTATATGGTCGATCGTACTATATTCCAGTTTCCCGTGGATAAGGTCCACCTTTTCAATCGCACCCGGGGCAGCGCGCATTCCCATTTCGATCCGTGCCCCTTCAAAAGCTGGTCCGGATGCGCAGGAACAGGAATACAGTTTACCCCCGGTCTTCAAACTGATCTCTGTATTCGTCCCAATATCCAGGGCGACAACCGTATCAGCAGCGGAAAGGATCTGTGTATCCAGAAGCATGGCGATATGGTCGGCACCGACATAGCCGGCGATATTAGGAGGTAGATAGATCAATCCTACAGGGGAAATATCCAAACCGAAATCCCGGGCATTCATTTCCATGGAGTGGCTGACTGCCGGAATAAACGGAGCTTCGCCAAGCTGCCTGACAGGTAAGCCGGCGAAAAAATGGTGCATGGCGGTATTCCCGACCACCACCGCATCAACGATCTGGGTTGGGATCATGGAGGTTTCGATGCAGCATTCCCGGATGGTCTTGTTCAAGGCCTGGACAAGCAGTGAGTGCATCTCATGTTCATTCTCTCTGGATTGGTTGGCATAACTGATGCGGGAGATCACATCTTCACCAAAAGCGATCTGAGGATTCATAATTCCAGCCTGGTATCGAATTTCCCCGGTCTCCAGGTTCAATAAGTAAAACGCGATTTTTGTGGTTCCAATGTCGACCGCAATTCCAAAGATGGCTGATTGGTACGGCAATAATCCAATCACCTGCTTCCTGCGAACCAAAGCCCTGCCTTTCCATTCAGCATTGTTCTCACTCTTAGGAAGTAAATTCATGATCTCAGGAGAACAGGTCAGACCAGTTATTCCTAATTCATCAAGAGTCTTGAGCAGCAGAGCGGCTCGATCAAAAGGATCTGAGGGTATGGGGGGCGAAATTTTAAAATCAACTGGTATGACCAATGGGTCGATCTCTGAAGGACGCTCCAGGCTCTCCAACTGTAAACGTTGCGGTCCGCTCAACGAATCGGGAGGAACATCGAGTTTTGTGTCTTTATAAACCCTGGTTTGGCATGCCAGGCGAACTCCGGCTGAGATATCTGCTTTGGATAAAGCTGATTCTTCATCCGGGGTAATTTGTGAGATCTCCCCCTGGATCACTTTCACCCTGCAATCCTGGCACAATCCGTTGCCGCCGCATACTGAGAGAAGGGCAATGCCACCTTTTTGTGCGGCTTCCAAAAGGGTTTGGCCGGAATCGATGGTTACCCGTTTACCGATGGGTTCAAAATCAACCTGGACAATATTCTTCTCAGGCATGTTCGTGATTCCCTTTATACCTGCAGGTTTCTTTCAGGTTGCAATACTCACAAGTGCTGCCGGTTTCGAAAGGAGTTCCACTCACACCGAGAATGAAGGACGCAGACTTGATCGGATCCATCAGCATCGAGTCGGATAAGTAAATTCCAGCGCTGGCTGCATCCACCAGTTTGAATATCAATGGCTGGCCTTCCTGCACGCTCCAGCCTTCCAACCCGGGTCCGAGTGGTTGGGAAACAAATTCTGACCTTGCGGAAGCTTCAAGTTCGTATCGACGGCAGACTTCCATGATGAGTTGTTCGACAGCAGCCGAGCCGAGTGCATCCAGTGCCATCGATAGAACCGGATCTTCGGAGGATGTTTGCCTGGCTAATTTTTCAAGGTCATTCCCGATGGAGCAAACAAATGGAATGATGGTATGGGCATTCTTTAGCACGTTGGCAACAAGCGGGACGGGAATCCTGATTTCATTTTCCAGGATTATCGCGTTGTGGACAACATGTTTTACCGGGTAAGATATGCTAACAACCACTGGTTTGACCAGTGGCATTCCCAATGCAAGCGCCTGCGAGGCTATCTTGTAGATACCCGGTTTGCGGGTACGGATGATTTCAGGATCAGCACCCTGTGCGCGGATGATCTGTTCCTCAGTGATGGGAAGCACCCACTTCTTGTCGATACTCATAACAAATCAGTTTCTCCCTCAGTCAGTGGTCAATTATATCTTCTCGATCTGTGAATTAATATTTGATGCACGGATCTATAACTCAGATACTATCAACTGGTTATCATTATACATTCTTCAGCATAGAATACTTATGGAGCTTACTAAAATACACTGGCAAGAAGATTGCACTATAATAACCTTGAATTAAATCCTGTTTGGTATGGGGTTGTAATGGAAGAAGAAATTCAAAATCAACCTGAAGCAAGAAAAAATAACAGTTTCCAGGTGACAATGCTGTTCGGTGGGGCGATAATAGCCGCAATGGCACAGTGGGTGCGTGGCTCTGCCTACCTTGAACTGCGCTGGTTCCCTAATATTTTCTTTGTCATCGGGATTATTTTCTTCCTGTTTGGTGCCTGGAGCATTGATAACAGCCGGATGCCGAAATGGGTGGAAAAAAGTGTGAATGGTGTGTCAGGTTGGTTTCATATCTCTCCAACCAAACTGATCTACTTGTTCTTCAGCATTTGTCTGATCGTGATAGCCACGCTTGCGGATGGATACGAAGCCAAAATGTTGAATCCACTGGCGACCATGTTTTGCTGGGCAGGAGCAATTTTCCTCGTCATTGCAGCTGCCTGGGAACAGAAACTTCAAAAGATCACCATTTCGCGACCCACTCTGATCTGGTTTCTGGTCATCTTTTTAGTGGCACTGCTATTACGGGTGATCAATATGACTTACATCCCGGTGGTTCTATCCGGTGATGAGGCATCTTCTGGTCTGCATACTGTCAACTTTCTGAAGGGATACACAAACAATCCGTTTAATGTGGGCTGGTTTTCTTTCCCCTCATTGTATTTTCTAGTGCAAACTGTAGGCATATCAATTCTTGGGCAAACCACGGTAGGATTACGAGTCACTGCTGCTATTATAGGCGCGTTGACTGTTGCCACACTCTACCTCGCTGTGCGGGCTATGTTTGGCCAACGAACAGCCTTGATTGCCGCGGCGATCCTGGCTTTTTCTCATTTCCATATTAATTTTAGCCGGATCGGTCTCAACAATATTTGGGACGGATTGGGCTTTGTGGTTGCCATTGGCGCCCTCTGGTGGGGGTGGAAAGCCGAGCGCAGGGCTGCCTTCCTTCTCTCCGGCCTGGCAATGGGTTTCGCCCAGTATTTTTATACGACCTCCCGTGGAATTGTGGCCGTCGTTTTCATCTGGCTTCTTCTGGTCGCCATCCAGGACTGGAAGAAATTCAAGCGCATGCTGCCAAATATCCTGATCATGTTCATCAGCGCATTTATCGTTGTATTGCCGCTTGCCTGGTTTTTCCTCAAATACCCGAATGAATTTATGGCACCCATGTCCAGGGTAACCATTCTCGGGGATTGGTTAAGTTTCAATATGAGAGAAACCGGGAAACCGATGTGGCGATTGCTCTATGAACAGTTAAGCTCCGGATTTCTTGCTTACACCGATCTGCCGCTGCGTGCGTGGTACACTCCGGGGACTCCATTATTACGCAGACCGGAAGCTGTGATCTTTTTGCTTGGTGTGGGTCTGATGCTCCTCAAGATCAAAGACAACCGTAACTGGTTGATCCTATCATGGTTACTGGTTTTTGCAGTATCTGGTGCATTAAGTGAAAGCACCCCGGCTGCCCAACGCTACGTGGCGGCTATACCTGCCTGTGCTGTTGTGATCGGTTATGGTTTTAACCGGATGATCGAACTGGCGGGAAAGATCTGGGAAAAGCGAATCAAGGTGATCACGGTCATCGTCCTGGTTGGCGCTATGGTGGTGGCGGTTGATGATGCCCGTTTTTATTTTTATGATTACACCCCCAGAAGTGATTTTGGCGGCTACCACGGGCAGATCGCCCAGCACCTGGCAAACACTTTGAAAAGTTATGATAGTTCCTGGGTGGTGATATTCTCCGGCTGGCCTGAAATGGGATATTATTCGATTTCCAGCCTGCCATACCTCGTGCCCAATATTAACGGAATCGATATATTCAAACCATGGGGCGATCCGGAGAATCCGGTTATTAAACCGGGTAAGTATCTATTTGTGTTCCTGCCTGTGCGTCAGGCAGACTTCGAGGCGTGCAAAGCACAATTCCCGGGCGGCACCGTCAGTACCGAGTATGGACCCATGCCATGGAATGAACTGCTGTATTACCTCTACAAGGTCGAAGTACACTAACTGCCTGCTATAATAAGCAAGCATATGATCACAGAACCCCAAAACGAGATCCCGGTTAAGAATCCACAGCATAAACTCTCGTTGTTTATGACCATTGTGATTTGTTTTATCATCCTCGGGTCGGGTTTTGAATTGTATCGTGTAGCCCAATATGTTCAAAACTGGCAGTTTTTACTCACCTTCATCGATCCACTCCAACTATGGCTCCTGGCAAACCTGGCATTTATCCTTTTTGCTGCCAGCATACCCATTTTTGCGGGTCTGATCACCCGTTCTGGATGGGCACCTGTTTGGAGCATTCGCTACCTGGCATTTTCCACCCTGGTTGGGATCAGCCGGACGGTACTATTTTCAAAGGATCCGTTCGCACCCATCCACTGGTTGAGTCTCGGGCTGCAAGTTTTGGTATTGATCATGCTGGTAATTGTATTATTTGTTAAGGATGCCCGAAAGGTAGTGTATGCAGACAAGCAATGATCGTGAAATTGAAGTCAAGTTTTACCTGCTCAACCCGCAGTCTTTTGTGAGCAACCTTGAAGCAAATGGAGCCGTCTTATCCCAGCCGCGGGTGAATGAGTGGAATCTGCGGTTTGACTCGCTAAACCACGGGTTGAGTTCCACCGGCCAGGTGCTGCGCCTGCGCAAAGATCAGGTCAGCCGCCTGACATATAAAAGCGAAGCCGCTTTGAGTGAGGAAGTCTCTGACCGCCAGGAATTGGAAGTGGAAGTCAGTAATTTTGATACCATGCGGAAAATACTGGAAGTCCTTGGCTACTCGGTATTCGTGATGTACGAAAAATTCCGGACCACCTGGCATTATATGGATTGCGAAGTCACCCTGGATGAAATGCCTTTTGGCTTTTTTTGTGAAATTGAAGCGCCGGATCCCGATAAGATCAGGAGTGTGGTCGATTCCCTATTTTTACACTGGGATGCACGCATATTAACCAGCTACCTGGGAATTTTCACAGCTCTAAAAAACAGCAGAAAACTAAAGGTCGAAAACCTGATCTTCTCTGCTTTTGAAAAAACAAAAATTATCACAATCGGATTTTGAGGCGATCAATATTCATCCGGCTGATATGTAAACCGGAATATCAACCTCAACTACTTTTCTGATCAGCTCTTTTCCCCACGTAATTTTTACCGGAAGCACCGTTTGGCTGCATAAGAATTCCACCAGTGCCTGCATTTTCTCGCTGCTGCCGGTGGTGTAGTAGCTGTTCGGGATGCCGGTATTCCTGCCAGCCAGCCAGCCGTGTTCCTGCAGTAACCTGGCTACCTGCTTGGCAATCGCTGGCGCTGGATCGATCACCCTGACCGAGTCCCCGGCGATTTGCCTGATCTGCGGGATCACGAACGGGTAATGCGTGCAGCCCATGACAATTGTATCGACATTCTGCTCCAGCATGGGGTCGATCGCCTTATGCAGGATCTGCATGGTCACTGCATCGTCGAGCTTACCTTTTTCGATCTGGTCGACCAACCCGGGGCAGGGGTTTTGCAATACCTTGACCCCCTGGGCGAAGCGTTCGACCACGGATGCATATAATTCGCTTTGAAAAGTCGCCGGGGTAGCCAGGACACCCACCACACCGGTAAGGGTATTTTCTGCTGCGGGTTTGACTGCCGGTTCCATGCCGACAAATGGAGTATTCGGGAATGTCATGCGTAGATGATGCAAGGCTGCTGCCGAAGCCGTATTACAAGCCACCACGATGAGTCCGGCACCCTGTTTTAACAGGAAGCGGGTGATTTCCTCGGAGAATGCTCTCACCTGTTCAAGCGGGCGGGAACCGTAAGGCACATGCACCTGGTCTCCCAGGTAGATGGTGGGCTGGGCGGGTAGAAGCGCCTGGATCGCCTGCAATACCGACAACCCGCCGATACCGGAATCGAAGATTCCGATCGGCAGCAGCGGTTTCAGCCTGGAATTATTTTCTCCCATTCTTTTCCCTGTATTCCGTGGCGGCAGATATCAGACTTGAAAAGAGTGCCAGGGCTGAAGGATCTTCAGTAAGAGCTTCAGGATGCCACTGCACACCCAGCAAATATCCGCCCCGATCGGTTTCGACCCCTTCGACCAGGCCATCACTGGCGATCGCATTGACTATCAGGCCTGAGCCTAAACACTCGATCCCCTGGTGATGCAGGCTGTTCACTTCCAACGTCTTGGGTTCGACAATTTGCGACAAGCCGGGTACCAGCTTTGAACAGCATTGGTGTGAACGATGGAGGTGAATGATTTATTGGAATGCTGGATGACCTTGCCAAATTGATCGTCAAGGTCGGTAAATAAAGTACCACCCATGGCGACATTGATCACCTGCAACCCGCGGCAGATACCCAGCAATGGGATGGACTTTTCGCTGGCCAGCCGCACAAGCTCCAGCTCCATGCGGTCGCGGTCAACATTAACATCATACACTTTGGAATGTGCTTTTCCATTGAAATATTTCCGGGTCGATATCTCCCCCGCCTGAGATCAGGATGCCATCCACCTGGGAGGCGATCTGCTCCACCTGCCGGCTGTCCAGCCCGACCGGCAGCAGGACCGGTATTCCGCCGGCTTTAATGACGGCTTGAACGTAATACTCCCAGATGGTGATATGGGGTTGTTCGATGTTTTCCCGTTTGGTGGTGATGGCGATAATTGGCTGCGGCATGTTCAGGTCTCCCGTTTCATTTTATCCATAACAGCAAAAGGGTGCAACCCAATAAGGCTGCACCCGGTAAAAGTCGAATCAGTTGGTATTAGCTGAATTTCTGCTTGAGTCTTGCACCCTTGCCTGTGCGGTCGCGCAGGAAGTACATGCGGGCGCGGCGGACGACATTGCTGCGTTCCACGACCACTTTTTCAATGCGGGGTGAGTGCAGCAGGAAGGTGCGTTCCACACCAATGCTGTTGCTGGCAACACGCCGAACGGTGAAGGTGGCGTTGTTACCGCTCTTGGCGGTGTAGAGGACGGTGCCCTTGAATTCCTGAATACGTTCGCGGGTGCCTTCTTTGATCTTCACATGAACGCTGACCGTATCGCCCGGACGCAGGGCTGGAATATTTGGATTATCGGGTGCCTGAACGGCTTTCATTAAGTCTGTCATTTTCTCAGTTCCTTACATTACAAACTAATTACGCCATCTCGGCGCGAAGGCAAAGTATATCACAGGGTGTATGACTCTGCAAGGAATCTGTTTTGACTGTTAAACCAAAGTAGAAATGTCCCCTTTTACCAAAGTTAAAATGTCCCCATACGTGGAGGCAGAAAGTGGACAGAATATACAAGATGAGCGAAAAAGAGATCAAAAAAACACAGATCATGAATCAGTTGGAGAACAAGGCAATAACCCAACGAATGGCAGCAGAACAACTTGGAATAAGTATTCGGCATGTAAAAAGGTTGTCGAAGATCTACCAAGAGCGAGGACTGGAAGGGTTAATCAATAAAAGCCGTGGGAAACCAAGCCACAATCAGCTGAGGGAGGAGGTAAAGAAAAGTATAGTAAACCTGATACTTGAAAAGTACCGAGATTTCGGTCCAACACTAGCCACCGAGAAATTGGTAGAGCTGCATGGGATTAAAATCTCGGATGAGAGTGTGAGAAAGATCATGATCGCAGAAGGGTTGTGGAAGCACAGACGAAAGCAGAAATTGAAGGTCTTCCAGATGCGAGAAAGAAGGGCATGTTTTGGAGAATTGATCCAGATTGATGGATCAGATCATGACTGGTTCGAGGGACGAAGCCCAAGAAGTACTTTGCTGGTCTTTGTTGATGATGCTACAGGGAAACTGGTAGAACTATGGTTTGTGCCACACGAGAGCTTCTTTGGCTATTGTGAGGCATCGAGACATTATTTCGAGCGTTATGGTAAGCCTGGAGCCTTTTATAGTGATAAACATGGCATCTTTCACCTCAACAACCCAAGAGTAAGTCCTGGAGATGGCCTAACGGACTTTGGTAGAGCAATGAGTGAACTCGGTATAGAGATCATCTGTGCCAATACCCCGCAGGCTAAAGGGCGAGTGGAGAGAGCCAATAAAACACTACAAGATCGGCTGACTAAAGAACTCAGACTTCAGAACATTTCATCACCCGAAGAAGCTAATCTTTGGCTTCCAGAGTTCATCCAAGACTACAACAACCGGTTTGCCACTACTCCTCGAAGTGATCTTGATTTTCACACCCCGCTTTCAGTCTCAGATAATCTGGATTTCATCTTGTGTAGAAAAGAGACTCGCACCTTATCTAAAAATCTCACTTTCCAATACCACAAAACCATTTACCAAATCCATGTTGATCGACCCACGTATGCATTAAGAAATTCTGTCGTTACTATCCTTGAAAACTCTAATCATGAAATTATTGTGCTTTACAAGAACCATCCCATTAATTTTGAGGTATATTATCAACAACAAAAACAAGCTGAAATCGTTCCTTCCAAGTCGATTGATTTTGCATTGCGTAATGCTTCCAAAGCTCATACTCCTGCAGTAGATCATCCTTGGAGAAATTTCAACGCTTAATAAAGAAGCCCCCTTAAAAGGGGACATTCTAACTTTGCCTAATTAGGTGACATTTTAACTTTGGGCTAACAGGAATCTGTTTTGACAGGAATCAACCCATTTCAGCACTTTATTTATCCATGTATATAATTAAACATGCAGTTGGTAGTGATTTGTGAGTAGTGATTAGTAAGTAGGATGGGGGTTCAGCCCATAAACTAGGGAGACTTACTGTCAAACCAGCGCCCCAGATAATACACTGGGATCTACGCTTCGCTCCGACGCTCGGTGGTGTCCTACTCAGCTTAGCTTCATGGAGGCTACGCACACACCGGCGCGAATACAAAAAGTGCAATAAATGAGGTGAATACTTTATGGAAGAATTTATCTTTTGTGGAAAAGCCACAGCACTTTATGGGCAGGTCTCATTAATTGATTCTGAAGATGTAAATTCATATCCACAATGGGAAACAGGTGATGAAATATCAATTATTGGTCCAAAAGGGGTAGTTGTTTCAGCTATGATCGATCATCAGATTGAAATATCAGTATATAAAGGTCAGCATAAACGTGATGGGATATTTTATATTTCAGGTTCATTTGTGGTCGGAAATTTTGGATTGATTGTTGGAAACGAAGCTGCTGGTACTCAACAAAATATACCTTGGCCTGCAGGAGAAGTTATGGTTGAAGTATATGCAAATGCTCCGAAAGGTGAAGCTACACAGGTTACTTTTATTTTATATTGAGCGTAGGATGGGCTTCAGCCCATCAACCAGGTAGACCTCCAGTCAAACCATGGTGCTCGGTGGGGTTACTGGTGCGAAAAGAGTAAAAAAATGAGTGAAAATACTATTATTAATCAACTAATCAGAATTATAAAAATCCGTCCCAAGAATTTAATCATTTCGTATTTCATATCTTCGGGATCATTAATTGTCCTTTTGGCTTTCCATTTTCCAGTTTGGTTTTACTTAATTGCTTCATATATTCAAAGTCTGATATTAATCTGGGTAGGATGTTCTATATATTTTTATGCAGAATTACCAACAATTAACCAACCAATCAGTGGCAGTTTTGCAAAAGTCATTGGTATTTTTATTGTGTTATCCGGTTTATATACTTTGGGCGGTTATAAAATACTTCAATTATTTTTTAGAATTTACTAATAGAAAAACTATAATACTATTGGTATGCTTGGTTTTACTATTGCATGTAGGGTTTTGTGAGCTTCAGCCCATCAACCAGGGAGACCTACGGTCAAACCCGCGCGCTCGATGGGGTTACTGGTGCGAACAGAAGGTGATAATGGATATTGTTTTTGATTACAGTCAAATAATCTCTTGGATCTTAATACTAATATTTGGTGTTATATCTTTACTATTTTCGTTTCTTTCGTATAAGCAAATAGCCAGAACCTACCCAAAAGAAGGTAATACTAAGTTGAAAGGTGCTTTGGTATTATGTTTATATATTAGTATCATTACTTGTTCAGTGCTAATAATCATGTCTCTAATAATTAGCAAAGGAAATTTTCTAGCTGCTTTATTCATCTTCTTCCTAATAGCTCCCTTTTTCCTTCCACTTAGTGTTATAGCTGCGGTTGTTGCTCTTTATTCTACATCGCTAGTTCGTGGGCAAATAATAAATGGGATTGAACACTTTTTAGGTTGGGGCACTATTCAATAAGAAATGAGCTAAAAGTATGGGATTCAGCCCATCAACCAGGGAATACTACGATCAACCCCGGGTACTTAGTGGTCCTTCCGCTCCACCTCAAGGATGATAACACCGGCGCGAAAAGATGAAATAATAGACCCATTTGGGCCGACACACAGGTCGACCACTACAATCACTTTACTGATATTTCTATCGAAAAGGTCTGGATCGGGGGAACATCTGCTTCAAATGAGCGGTAATACTTCAGATCCACCCGGGTGGTACCCGCTTTGACTGCTTTCACATTAAAACTATACTTCCCGCCTGAGCCAACCTGGTTCCCACCGGATTTGTATTCCGGGTCACCCTGCAGCTCAACGACGCCATCCGTGTTCGGCAGCATTTCCCACTGGTAGCCGGTAGTCGGGTTGCCTACCAGCGTGATGACCAGCATATCCCCCGTTTTCAGGTCTACACTGCTTCCATTCTGGGATTCATTGATATTCATAGCGGATTTCCCCGCACAGCCGGATAGCAGGGTAAATAACAAGATGCCGATAAAAACGAATTGCAGTTTTCCAAACATTCCATCCCCATCCTTGATGATCTATCCAACCCCAAATGCACCGCTGTTTAAGCTGTAGCCAGGTAACCGATCTCGGTCATCCAATCCAGCATTTTGCAATCGATCTGGTCGCGCACCTGACGGAACTTTTTTAGTTTTTCTTCCTTTGTTCCTTCGAAGGCTGCCGGATCGTCGAATTGCCAATGCAGCCGGATTCCCTGCCCGGGAAAGAAAGGACATTTCTCTTCAGCCTCGCTGCATACGGTAATGAGATAATTGAAGTTTTCTTTGCCAATATACTCATTCATGTGCTTGGAACGGTGACCGCTCATGTCATAACCCATTTCAGTCATCACCTCAATGGTCAACGGATTAATACCCTTGGGTTCCACTCCAGCACTGAATACCTCGAATTGTTCACCGTTATGCCAGCGTAATAATCCTTCTGCCATTTGACTGCGGGCAGAATTTCCAACGCATAAAAATAATACTCTACATTTTTTCATAATCATCATTTAGTTTCCCTTTCACTATTATATATGACTATGATTAAGGACGTATCAAGGTGGGGTTAACAAATAGTTATGAACAAATTGTTCTAGACCTGCCAACTCATCCGCTGTATATCTGTATCATAGTTCAAGTATCGATATTATATAATCCTCGCATATTGTTATGCTTTACTTGTAGAACATGTCAACTCTGTAAAAGGAAAGTAAAACCTTTTTAAGCAATCTCTTGCAGATTCTGGGATAAAATAGAGAAACAAATCCACCAGATGCGCAACAGGCGGGCAGATTAATGATCGATCTTGACACAGCAGCACCTTCAACTGAAATAGCCATAGAATCGCGGAACCTGAATATCCATTATGGAAAATTTCGGGCGGTGAAGGATGTTTCTTTAAAAGTGGAAAAGCAAAAGATCACTGCCATCATCGGCTCATCCGGCTGCGGCAAGAGCACGGTATTACGCTCCTTCAACCGCATGAACGATTTTATCCGCATTGCCCGCACCAGCGGCGAGGTGATCTTTCACGGGCAAAACCTATATGATCCATCGGTGGATCCGGTCCAGGTTCGACGGCTGATCGGGATGGTCTTCCAGAAACCCAACCCCTTCCCTAAATCGATCTATGACAATATCGCCTGGGGGGCAAAGATCAATGGCTACCGTGACCACACGGATGAACTTGTTGAAACAACATTAAGGCAGGCAGCCCTCTGGGATGAAGTGAAAGATAATTTGCATAAAGGCGCCCTGGAACTTTCCGGCGGCCAGCAGCAAAGATTGTGCATCGCCCGGGCGCTGGCAGTCAAACCTGAGATCATCCTGATGGATGAACCGTGTTCGGCGCTTGACCCGATCGCGACATTGAAGATCGAAGACTTGATGCGCGAACTATCCCAAAATTACACTATAATAATCGTTACACACAATATGCAGCAAGCAGCCAGGGCTTCCGATAAGACCGCCTTTTTTACCATGGATCATGACCGGGCGGGCATCATGGTGGAATTTGGAGATACAAAACAGATCTTTACGAATCCCAAAAACCGCATCACCGAAGACTACATCACCGGAAGGTTCGGATGAATCCTGATCATGGTTATCAGAGAGATGAGGAGGCGAAATGCCCCGCGAAACACTAGATAGAGAAATTAGACAACTTCAGGACGATATTCTCATTCTGGGTAGCCTGGTTGAAAAAAATATTGTGGATGCGATGGTCGGGTTAAAAACCAGGAACACCAAACTTTCGCGCGAGGTTTTCCAGGCGGACCAAAAAGTCAACCAGAAGCGCTTTAACATCGAGAGCAACACATTACTGGTCATTGCCACACAGCAGCCCATGGCGCACGACCTGCGCCTGCTGGCTGCAATTTTGGAGATCGCCGGGGAATTGGAACGCATTGGCGATTACGCCAAGGGGAATGCCAAGATCAATACCCTGCTTGAAGGGACATTGCTGCAGGCTCCCATCCTGGAGCTTGAGGCGATGTCTGATCTGGCTGTATCGATGCTGCACAGATCGATAACTGCCTTTCTAAAGGAAGATGAAAAAGCGGCCAGGGAAATACCTGAAGAAGATGACAAGGTAGATGAAATGTACAAACGCATTAATCGGCAACTGGCGGAACTGATCATCCAGAACCCGAGCTTTATCGATCATGCAAATTATTACATGTGGGCTGCGCATAATCTTGAACGGACAGCCGACCGGGTAAGTAATATTTGTGAAAGAACAATATTTGTGGTCACCGGTGAATTGCTTGAAGTTTCCACAAATGATGAAGAAATCATATAAGAGGAGGGTCAGATGCTGCAACCAAATCCGTATCCAGGTAAGTTGATCATAGTGGAAGGTATTGATGGAAGTGGAAAATCCACTCAAATAGATTTACTTGCCAAATGGATGAGATCCCAGGGCAGGTCGGTATATTTTTCTGAATGGAATTCATCCGACCTGGTGAAAAGCACGACCCGCCTGGCGAAATCGGAGAAAATGTTTACTCCAACAACCTTCAGCCTGTTGCAGGCAACGGATTTTGCTGAACGCTGGGAAAACCGCATCTACCCGCAATTAAAAGCCGGCGCTTTGGTCCTGGCGGACCGCTATGCGTTTACCGCTTTTGCCAGGGATGTCGCCCGCGGGGTGGACAGGCAATGGGTCCGAAATTTGTATTCATTTGCTTTGCAGCCTGATATTGCGCTTTATTTTTCTGTTCCACTGGATATTGCTGTTGAGCGTATCACATCCAGCCGGGCGAAGATCAAGTATTATGAAGCAGGTATGGATCTGGGTCTCTCGGATAATAAGGTCACCAGCTTCAGATTATTCCAACAAATGGTCATTGATGAATATGAAAGCATGATCCCGGAGTTCAACCTGACAAAAATTGACGGGACGCTGCCTGTTCAGAAGCAGCAAAAATTGGTACGTCAGGTGGTGAAGGGTATCTTAAAAGATTGGCGGGGTCTGGTGGATCCATTCCCGACGCTCCAGCATGTGCAGACAGAATTAAGCCCGATCGATGAAACCACTGAGACAGGGGAAGGTGTGGCATGAAAAAGAATATATTTTTTGGTGCAGGGTTTCCATATATGGCGAATAAAGGCCTGCCGGGCAAATTGATCGTGCTGGAAGGCACAGATGGCGTTGGTCGTTCCACGCAAATTCAATTGCTGCGAAAATGGCTTGAGGATGAAGGTTTCGCAGTTTCTGATACCGGTTTACGCCGTTCTGCCTTGACCCAGCCGGGGTTGGAGGCAGCCAAGAGCGGTCACACGATGAGTAAAAAAGCACTCAGCCTGTTCTATGCCACCGATTTCGCCGACCGCCTGGAAAACCAGATCATCCCCGCGCTGAAAGCCGGGTTTTATGTGCTTTCAGACCGGTATTTTTTTTCGGTCATCGCCCGGGATATCGTCCGTGGAGCAGACCCGAAATGGGCTCGCGATGTGTATGGTTTTGCCCTCAAACCGGATATTGTCTTCTACTTGAAATGCGACCTGCCCCAGATCATCACCCGCATGATCAATGGGCGCGGTTTTGATTACTGGGAATCGGGCATGGATATTCGCTGTGCTGACAACTTGTATGACAGCTTTGTGGTGTATCAATCCAGGCTGATCGAGCAGTTCGACGGCATGGCGAAAGAATATAAGTTCAAGACAATTAATGCGAATTTACCGGTGCCGAGTGTTTTTGAAGAACTGAAAAAACAGGTCAAACTGTTTATCCGGCGCCAGGAACACCGATAATATCAAACGACCACACTGACAACCGAGCCTGCACTCGTCTTTTCCACCTCGATCCGGGATGGAAAAGCATCTTTTAATTCTTCCAGGTGGGTGATCACCAGGATCTTTGCAAAATCAGTCTGCACCAGGTTGATGGCTTCGACCAAGCGCTGCCGGCCGATCGCATCCTGGCTGCCAAATCCTTCGTCAATGACCAGTGTCTGCAGCCTGGCCCCGGCACGTTGAGCCAATACCCGGGATAGCGCCAGGCGGATGGCAAAATTCACCCGGAATGCTTCTCCGCCGGAGAACATCTCGTAATCCCTGACTCCGGTTGCATCGCTGATCTGGATATCCAGGGTCTCTTTTTTATCTTCCCGATTTTTATCTTTATAATCCCGCTGAGTTACAAAGCGCACGGACATTTCTCCGGCTGTCAGGCGGTCCAACAGGTCATTGGCTTCGTTCTCGATCTCCGGCAGCGCCTGTTCGATCAGCAGGGCAGGTACGCCATCTTTACCGAATGCGCGTTCCAGTTGTTTATACTGGTCGATCTGCTTCGAAATCGATTCTCGCTCCTTCTCGAAATCTTTCCTTTTTATTCTTAATGAAGCAAGAACTTCCACCTTCTGGCGGGCTGCGGCTGTGTCATCCCTGAGCGCATTTTCCTGTTCTATAGCCCGATGGAATTCCATTTCTGCGTCGGCCAGGTTTGGCATCCCGGCAGTTTTGTTGGCAAGATCATTTTCTGCATCCAGGGTACTTTTTTCCAAGTGCATCCAGTTCTTCTTTCGCGGAATTCTGTTGGATCTCCAGGTCGTTGATCTGCCTTTCGAGCGGAGCGATGGCGCTGCGGGTGTTTTCGAGGTTCTGATATTCAGCATCAACATTGCGCAGGTTTTGTTCCTGTTGACGCAGATCCTCATGCACAGCAGAGTCGTACTTCAGGGCAAAAATGTCTTTTTCTGTCTTCGCCAGGCTGGACCGTTCATCCAGCGCATAAGATTCAGATAGAAGAGTTTCTTCCACAATAGGTAAACGGACCTTACCGGTATTCTCCCATTTCTCAACTTCCGGTTCCCTGTCGCCCAACCAGGCACGGGTCACATCGGTTTTTCTTTCCAGAGCATGTTTTTCTGTTTCCAGCCTGGCAATGGTTTGAAGCTCGCCATCCAGGGCTTTCAGGCGGGTATCGATCGCATTGATCCGGTTCTGGTTTTCGCGGTATTCATCGCCCAGCTTTTTTCCATCTGCCTCGATCTCTTCCACGAGGGTTGCCCGATGTTCAGGGCTGAGATCCTGGCCGCAAAAGGGGCAGGTGGGTTCGTGGGTGGATTGCATATTATCCCGGCGAGCCGAAAGCAGGTCCATCTCTGCCCGCAAGCGTTTATTCTCTGCTGAGATATCTTCCTTTTCCAGGCGCAGTTCCTCTTTTTGTTGTTCAATTCCCGGTTTTTGGCTTATTTGTTCGCCTAATTCTGCAATGAGTTTCAATTCATGTTCAAAATCTTTTTTCCGGGCAGGTATTTCCTTCAATAGTCCTTCCACACTGGCTTTTGTTTCCAGCAGGTATTTCAGCTCCTGCTCCAGAGAACTCCGGGCTTTTTCAATGGCAAGGAAGGGAGCCGTTTTTTCTTCGCGTAGTTTATGGTACTTTCCCGCGAGAACTTCCAATGTTTCCAGGGAGTTGCGTAATTCCCTCCATTTTTTATAATTTTCCGTGATCTCCTTTGACCGGGATAACAGTTGATTCATTTCTGCCTGTTCACTTTTTCGCAGCTCAAGCAGGGCAACTGTCTGTTCGAATGCTTTCCGTTTGGCGGTCAACTGGTTTTTGAAGGTTTCCAGCTGCTTTTTTTGTTCTTTCAACATACCATCCAACAGCCGTAAACTATTGAGGGAATTCTCCAGGCTTTTCTTTTGTTGGGAGAATTGGATCAATGACTGGTTTAATTCCTCGAATCGCGTTTTTCGCGTGGTTTCTTCGTTCAATTCTTCATCTATTTCTGCGACTCGCAGGTCGATCATGGATCGTTCTGTTTCGAGCTTTTTCCTTTTTTCAGCAGCTTTTTTATTGTACGCATCCCAAATATCCAATCCTAATATGCTGCCCAGGATCTTCTTCCGTTCGGTGGGATTTTTCTGGGCGAATTGGTCCGCCCGGCCTTGCAGGAAGAAGGATGCGTTCGTGAAAGTATCAAAATCCATTCTCAGAATACGAACAATACTTTCCTGGGTTTTGGAAATGGATTTTTCAGTGAGCGGTTTCCATTGGGCCTTACCATCTTCTGTGATGTAATTCAGGAAAAGATCCAGAGTCCCGGTTTTACCGCGCTGCTTTCGACGAACAATTCGATAAACCAGACCCTCATACTCAAAATCCAGTGTGACTTCGGCCGTATCGGCGCTGGAAAAGATGAGGGCATCATTGGTGCTGCGCGCCTCACCAAACAGCGCCCAGGTCATGGCATCGAGCAGGGAGGATTTGCCTGCGCCATTCTGGCCGGAGATACAGGCCAGGTGCAGTTGAGTAAAATCGACATCCACCGGCTCATGGTACGAAAGGAAATTGGTTAGCTGCAGCCGGATCGGGATCAAAGTTCACTTCCTTCATCGGTGACTTCGAGAATGACCTGCTTTACAAGATCCACCAACGGGGGAATGTCATCCGGGGATACATGCAATCCCTGCCAGTATATTTTTGTCAGGTCAGCCGGGGCGAGAGCTGCGATAGCCTGATTTTCAGCCAGTCGAACGCGGATATCCATCTCCGGCCGCGGGACAAAATGGAATTCGAATGCTGAAGAGGCGTGATCCCGCAAAGTCTTTTCGTCGATCTGTGATTGTTTGTCCCGGGGAAATCTGGCGATCAAACGCACTATCGCTCCAGCGAGTTTTTCTTTGGATGGCAAAGCCTGGATCAGTTGGTCTGTAACCGGAGCTGTCGTCATTGATCGTCACTTCGCAAGTGATAAACGGCCGGATCCCGGTGAGCTGGCGAAAATCCACTCTGGTGTTCTTCTTATTCACATCAGCGATCACAAAGAATTTATCATCAGCAGCTTCCCCAAAGTCCACCCGTTCAATGGAGCCGGGATAGATCACGGGAGGTTGGGATCCATTGTTCACATCCTGCTTCTTGTGGATATGCCCCATGGCCACATAATCCAGGCGTTTATCTTTGACCAGTGAAGGCGGCAGGGTGAAATCACCACCCAACATGACGCTGCGTTCACCGCCATAAATTGCACCTTCGATCGATGCATGGGCTAATAAGATCGTCGGTAGTGCAGGGTCAAGTTCAGTCAACCATCGATCCACCAATTCGACAGAGACTTCCAGTAGCGATTGGTTGGCATCTTTTTCGGTTTCTTCACTATTTTGAAGGGCGGCTGCGACTGCAGCGCGGTTAATCCAGGGAAGTGCGATGATCTGGATGGGCAAACCTTCGAGTTGGTCCGGAGTCAGGAGACCCGGTTTGGAGACGATTTGAACATGCGGCACTTCGAGGGTATCAAATTCCTGGAAGGAAAAAGCACGCCCGGAGGAGGGAGAAACATCATGATTACCGATCAGCAGCAGGGTTGGAATACCTGCCCTGGATAGGCGCATGATTCGCCTGCCCCATTCCCGCTGGAAGGTGGGAGCTGGAGAGCGGTCTTTATAAGCGTCGCCGGCGAATAATACCAGGTCCACTTTTTCAGTGATGGCTGTTTCGATGATGGTATCCAACGACTTTAGGAAATCAAGCACCCGTAACGGCAGACCAGTCACAGGATCGTGCCGGCCATAGTTTGCCATATCTATGTGTGCATCGGCGAAATGTAGGACTTTCATTGCGCTTTAGTTTGTTTCGTTTTCTTTGATCATCCGGTTTTGTCCGGCTCCAAGTTCGAGCGAGCGTTGGTAGGCAGCCCACACTGCCCTGGAAATGGCTGTGCGGAAACCGGCTTTTTCCAGGTAATAGAGTGCTTCGGCAGATGTTCCGCCCGGTGACGTCACTTGATTGCGCATGGCTGCCGGGTGCTCGCTCATGGATTTGTAGTAATCGACGCTGCCGAGAAGGGTTTGAACAACCAATTCCTCCGCGATACGGCGCGGGAAACCCATATGCACACCTGCATCGATCAATGCCTCCATAAAAAGGAAGACATAAGCAGGACCGGTACCGGATAGGGCGGTGGCCATATCCAGGTATGATTCTTCTTCCACAAAGAGTTCAATTCCCAGGCATTGCAACGACTGGCGGGCAAGCTCGAGCTGGTCCGGTTTGACGTGCTGGGTACCTGTCCACACGGTAATTCCTTCACCAATCCTGGCAGGAGTATTGGGCATCGCCCGGACAACCGCATCATGCCCCAACATTTTATACAGAAGTTCGAGGGATACTCCGGCGACAATGGAGATGACGACAGCACCCGCAGGTATTTTTCCCTTTAATCCTTTGATGACAGATTGGATCTTTTGTGGTTTTACCGCGAGTATGATCACCTCGCAGTCGGTTACCGCCTGGAGGTTTTCTTTGACAACCTGAATTCCGTACCGATTGGAGAGTTCCTGCCGGCGGTCTTCACGAGGACCTGAGGTAGTGATATTTTGGGGGTCAATTCCGCCTTTCTTGATCAAACCTGATAAGATGGCTTCACCCATTACACCATACCCGATAACAGCAATTTTCTTAGTCTTTAACATAATGTTGACTCCGTACTGAAAGATAGTTAATCATACAATAACTACGGGGTAATTCAAACCTATTTTTGTGGGATATCTATTAAAATTGGAACGGTTACCATTGCTGGAGAACTGACTCCCAGTTGGTAATGGTCATTCGCTCCCCAGCACCAAAGTTGATTATTTTCTGTAAAGTAGCAGGCATGGCTTGCTCCAAGCGTCAAGCTGATAATTCCAGTTTCTGAGGTGCTTTTTAGTTTGGGGAAAAGTTGGTCCTTTGGAATACCATCACCCACCTGGCCATAATCATTTTTCCCCCAGCAATAGACCAGATGATCAAGTGTGGCAGCACAAGTGGATCTTCCTCCAGCGGCCAAATGACTGACTCCCGCCTTGGTGTGTACTCCGCTGATCGTTATTGCTTCAGCACGTGATAATGTCGAACTATTTCCCAATTCACCCTCATAATTTTTCCCCCAGCATGATATTTCACCACTGGTACTTAATGCACAAGTATGGAACCAGCCGGAGGATATGTGGTCAACTTCTGGAATATTTTTTGCGATTTCTTGAGGTAATGGACTACTATTATATATTTTATTCCCGGTCTGACCGAAGCTGCCGTCTCCCCAGCACCAGGTCTGACCTGTTCCTCCAGAAGCGCAGGTAAAAGTGGCACCGACCGATAAGCTGATCACTTGATCAACCGGTGCTAACACAAGCACTGGGACGGTTGAATATACTGCATCCATTCCTGCGCCAAGCTTGCCATCTCTATTTGAACCCCAACACCAGGCTCGTCCCATATTTTCAAATGCGCAGGTATGCAATGATCCACTTATAACCGAGTTAATCTTGATTCCCTCCAGACCGGCTACTAATACTGGGACATATGAATTTGTTGTTGAATCATTACCAAGCTGCCCCGTATTGTTGCGGCCCCAGCAATAAACCTGGTGGTCCACATTCACAGCACAGGTATGATATCCACCTGCAGACACTTGAACCAACCCGCGTAGATCTATCCAATCAGACGACATCATTTGTTCCGGACTGCTTTTATGGCCGGTCTGACCAAATTGGTTCCAACCCCAGCATTTTACTCTGCCGATGGAGGATAAATAACAGGTATGGTAATCGCCTGCTGTGATCTCTGGCTGGACTGGTGGAATTGGCGTGGCAGTCAAAGTCGGAATAGATGTTGGTATGGGTGTATTAGTAGGCAGTATGGTAGGTATTGCAGAAGAAGATGGTGTATTAATTGAAGTGCTTACAGGCGTTGTTTGATCCAGGCTTTCTGATGGTAAACAAGCTGAGATTAACAATAATAGAATGAGAGTCGCAAAACTTTTTTTCATAAATTGCATCTATATACTATAGTGGTCGCCCGCTAAGATCAGAACCTTTATTTTGCCTAGTTCAACTCCAGTATAATACATGCTATACCGGAAAATAATGGAAATAATTGTCCTACGAGGTATACATGCTTGAATCAAAAAGAAGTGAATGAATCAACTATCCATCATGATACTGGTAAACCACAGAATATCATAGTCGAATTGGTTGAAATCGGTGAGATTAAAGGTAAAGTTCTCGAAATCGGATGCGGGTTTGGGGAAAATTCACTCCATATAGCCGGTGCCGGACACCCCACCCTGGGAATCGATCCATCCAAAGAGGCTATTCTAATTGCAAAGCAGAAATCCGAGGTCATGCTTGCCCGGCGAGGAATTTGTGCACGATTCAAACAATTCGTTCCGCAAAATCTGGGTCAGATAAAAGAATTTTTTAATGTCATCATCGATAATGGTACATTTCAAACGATCCCAAACGAAGAGAGAGAAACCTACGCCAGATCAATAGTTCCCTTGCTTGAACCTGGAGGTTCAATCATATTGATCTTTACTTCGACTTCAGGGAATTTGACAGTCCGATCGGAGAGCGATGTTATAAAAGAGATCGAGCACTAGTTTCCCTGAGGATTTTTGTACAAAAAATATCAGGGAAATACTTTACGATACCGGTCATAACGAAGAGAATTTCAAAGGTTGGTTGTGCTCAATTTCCAATGGAGAAATCATACATGCAAAATCTATTGCAGAATAAAAATATCATCGTAACCGGTGGATCGACCGGCATTGGGCTGGAGTCAGCCAGGGGGTTGGCAGATTTAGGCGCATCCGTTTGGATAGTAGGCCGTGATGAGTCGAAATCAAAAGTGGCAGTGGAAGATATAAAACGTTCAACTGGAAACGACAAAGTTGATTACTTTATCGCTGATCTTTCCAGTACTGCTTCGATAAAGGATGTGTCCCGCATGATCCTGTCAAAACTGGATCATCTGGATGTGCTTTTAAATAATGCTGGGGCGATCTTTATGACGCGGAAAGTCAGTATGGATGGCTTTGAAATGTCCTTTGCATTAAACCATGTCAATTACTTCCTGCTTACCAGATTGCTGCTTGATCGCATAAAATCTACTCCCAACGCCCGAATCGTGAATGTATCATCCTCGGCTCATTATTCTGGACACATCAATTTTTCTGATCTGCAATCCAATAATTTCAGCGCGATGCGGGCGTATAGTGCATCAAAATTGATGAATGTGTTGTTTACCTACGAACTGGCAGGAAGGCTGGCGGGTACCGGGATTACCGTAAATGCACTTCACCCCGGGTTCGTTGCTTCGAACTTTGGGAAAAGTAATGGTGGAATCATGGTGCCGATCTTCAAATTGGCACACCTTGGGGCGATCGATTGCCGTGAAGGTGCGAAAACAAGCATATTCCTGTCTTCATCCCCTGAAGTAGAGGGAATCACAGGTAAGTTTTTTGATAAATGCAAAGCCGTGAATTCTTCTAAGGAATCTTATGATAAGGATGTGGCATTGCTGTTGTGGGATGAAACTGAAAAACTGTTAGGTTCTATCGTCTGATCATTTCTTCTTTAAACCGGTTGCGACAGCATCCAATAGTGTTTTTAATGCAAAAGGTTTGACCAGGTAACCTGCAACTCCACCAGAGAGAGCTGCGGTTACAATTTCTGGCATACTAAGGGCGGTTACGAAAATAACAGGTACATTTTCGAGGTCAGGAATGGTGCGGAAGTCTTTCATCAGGGTAAGACCGTCTTTTCCCGGCATATTGTAATCAAGCAGGATCAGATCTGGCGGATTGCTGCAAGCTTTTGCCATGCCATCCCTGGGATCATAAGCTGTTTCTGCAGTATACCCGGAAGACTCCAATGCAAATTTCATAATATTGCATATATTGCGGTCATCATCGATCACAAGAATTCGCTCTGGAGTCATTATTCATCTTCTCCGGTTGTTAACTATTGATCTCTGAGAATAATTCGTGAATATTTCCATCTGGATCCGCGAAAAATGCTGTTCGTTGACCCCACTCCATGGAAGCGGGGGGTTGAATGGATTTGGCTCCTTTACTGACAATCAACTCATAAGTACGGTTAACTTCTTCCGGTGAATCACATGGGAAAGCAAGTTCAAAAGATTGTCCATCAGGAGTCTTTAAATAAGTCGCATTACCGGTAGCCTTCAACATGATTTCACGGTCACAGATCGCAAATCGAACACCGTTATTCTCGAGTTCAACATATTGGCCCATATTAATTTTCACATTAAACCCAAGTACCTCTGTGTAAAATTTCAGCATATCTGGAACGTAGTCAGTTAATATGGTAATTAATGCGATTTTTGGCTGCATAATGCACCTTGATTCAAGAGTATATACGAGGATCAGGAAATAATGGTTGGTTATTGGTTAAATTCATTATTCGTAAGTTCTGTTTTGAAGAACTATATGGTAACTACTTCTTTTCCCACTCTGCAACAACCTTACGGATCATTTGTTTGGCTTCCCCTTCAGGAACAGTATCCAATCCTGGATAGGACTGATTCCCAATCCAGACGATTACGCCTTTGGGTGTTTCTTGAATCTTTATCCCTGTTTCCGCAAGCGGTGTATTTGTAATCCTGTCCTGAATAAGATCATTTATCTGTTCCACAATACTTTTTGTTACCTGTACGTTAGCTTTAGGTTTGGATTTTAATGAGATCACTGCTGGTATGGGTTTAACTGGTGGTGGTTCTACTTCAAGAATTGAGGGAATTTCTGGTGCAACAACCTCCGCCACTTTCTCATTAATTGGAGGAGGTTCAGGCGATTCTATGTTGACAGGAGTATCAGAAATCTCAACTGCAGGTGGTTGTTCGACAACCGGTGGAATTATAATTTCAGGTTGAACGGGCAAGCTTCCAGTATTTCCAGTTCTTAGTATTGGCCGTCCCAACCACATTTGGAAATTATTAATTGCCCTATCAACCTTCGCCCGTTCTAATGGAGAGAGTTCGGTGGGTGAGTGCAGAGGTTTACCGTTGACATCTGCGTAGAGAGGTCCATCATGGGTCTTGCTCCATAGCACCATTAATAGACGGTCAGACTCGAATCGTGGTCCTTCTTCAACGGTTTCTGTTGGTATGGTTTCAGTGTCGAGGTCGGATTTACTCTTTCTATTGCTGCTAAGAATATAACCCGCAAAATAACCGATCGCAACGCTAACAATCGCGACAATTAGAATTGTCCCAATATCCATAAGTTAACCTCCGATAGAAACCAAAATAATCCCTATCACTTAATATTACAATATTCATGCCATTAATCATAGCATTAAATAATAGGGGTATGTAACGGTTACCCTACTTTAGGGTGGAAATTCAACTTATCAGGTGATAAATCTGTTGGAATATTTATTTAAATTTTTATAAAGTCTCTGGATTAATGATCATGAGGAGTAATATTCGCCGCGCCTGGTAATTTACTGACTAATTGTTCAGGGTGATGAATTAGTATTGGTAGGTGTCCAGGACAGATATGATATTCTTTTCCGGCATAATTAAGTGTGATCAGGGGTACTTCTTCACTAGTTTGTTCGCAAACCAGGCATTTCATTGTATTAATGTCCAAAATAATTCTCCTAAATAGACAAATATTGTCATAATATTTTACCTCATTATTATTTATTGAGGAGAAAGGAATTTATTCTGGTATAACCCTGCCGTCGGGAAGTGTCACCCCTTTTACCAATGCAGCACTCATTAATTGTTGTTCAGAAATTTTGGTTCCAACCAATCGAGCCCCAGAGAGATCTGCTCCGGTGAAAATGGCTCCTTCCAGCTTGGCTGCTTCCAGGTCTGCGCCAATCAGGTTTGCCTTATTCAAGTCAGCTCCTTGAAGATCAGCCCCGAAGAGGTTGGCATTTTGCATATTTGCACCGCGTAGGTTCGTTTTTTGCATAATCGCCCAACGAAATCCAGTTTGCACCAGATTGCATCTTTCCAGATTTGCATCGGTAAGATTGGCATTCCAAAGATCAGCTTTCTGAAGATAAGAATAAGACAGATTGGTATTTGCCAGGTTGCAGTAACTCATTTTCGCTTCCGCCAAATAAGCTTGTGAAAGATCCAGGTTCGATATGTCTTGTCTCTCCGCCCCTCGATTGATCGCCGTCATTACGACCCGCCACTTGGAATCCATCCTGGTGCCTTCATCGCATATTACATCCTTAAAATTTACCAAAATCAGATTGCAGCCAATCAAATTAATATTCGATATATTCGCACCCTTCAGATTCGCCAGACTAAAATTGGTATTCTGGATCCTGGCATTGGAAAAATTGGTTTTTTCACAGTTGGCGTTGGAAAAATCAGCGCTGACCAGATTTGCATGTTCGAAATTCGCTTGAATGAGGGTTGCCTCCCGTAGGATGGCGTTTTCAAAATTGGAATAAGATAAATACGCCTGGGTCAAGTCAGCCCGGGTTAGATCACGTGTAATTGCTCCCTGATTCACAATTTCCCAAACAAGTCTATATCGGCTTTCGATCTGAGTATTTTCATCCATTCGGGTATTGTGGAAGTCCACCCCTTCCATTTTTGCCATGGAAAAGTCAGAGGAATTTATTTCAGCATCGCGGAAGTCAGCATTCGTAAGATCCGCCCCGCCAAAATCGGTTTTGATCATTCGCGCCGATTGGAGATTGGCATTCTTCAGGTTGCACTGGATGAGGGATGTTCCTTCCAGATCCACCCCTTGCATATTTGCATCGCCAAGGTTGGCGTTCTCGATGTAATTGCCTTTCATTACAGTGAATTCCAAATTGGCGCCGCTCAAATTTGCGCCAAACAACCCATTACCAAGTTTTATTTCTGCTCCGGCAAGAGTTGCTCCGGATAGGTCCGCTCCCTGCATGCTACAGTTGTGCAGAATTGCCCGGCTAAGATCTGCCTGCTTCAGTTTTGTTCCCATCAAATTCGCGTTGGTGAGATCCGCTCCCGAAAGGTCTGCTTGAGATAGATTTGCTTTACCAAGGAACGCAGAGTGCAGGTTCGCCTGGGATAAATTTGCCCCGATTAAATTTACACCTACCAGGTTTGTATCACTGAGGTCCATTCCTTGAAGCCGGGCACCCGGCATGATCAGATCTGGGTCGATGTTTCGCACCTGGATTCTCCTTATTTTTGGCGAATTCCTCTTATAACAGTAATAATAGCGCTCCAAATAAAAGTTCACTGAAGAGACTGATCAGATTTGACTTTTCAAAGCACGGTTCATTGACCATGCTTCCAATTCGCGTGACAGCAATACCTATATAAACGATTCCTAACATCTTGTAAGCTGCCGGTGTATTGAGCATGAGTGGAGCTGCCCCAAGTGCTACAAATAATCCACCAAAAATGGCTCTGATTTCAGTAATACCTCTCACCCCATTTGCGCTAAGCCCGGTGAAGTTATAGATGGCAGTTGGGCGAACAATTACAAACGCTCCCAGGATGATCGTCAGTATTGCAATAATTATTTGGATATATGTTGTTATTGAGCTCATACTATTTCACTATCCGTTTGAATTGCAAGATTATCGCCAACCGTGGTTTCCATTGATGGTTGTAAACCAGTTCTGGAGAAGAAAATCATTGCTGCGGCAGCCAACCATCCAAGTCCACCCAATATTCCGGTGGACAGAGGGCCAACCAATGTGGATGGTTCACCTTTGGTTAACAGTATGGAAAAACCTGTAACCCCATTGATCACCGCATGTGCAAGCACAGCCGGCCAGACTGTATTTGATTTAAGTGTGACCCAGGCCAAAAATATCCCGATCAGGGTGGTAAACCATACCATCATCAAAATTCCCGCCCATGGAAATAGTGGATAATTAAAGCCATAATTGTGTCCCATGGCGATAACCGGAGCATGCCAGATTCCCCATATCACACCCAGTAAAATGACTGCTTTTTTGGGTCCCATTGGTAATAATTTTTGCAGCAGATACCCACGCCAGCCGAATTCCTCTCCAAATGTGAACAAGCTGTTGATAATCGGCGCGAAGATAAGCCCCTGTGCCATTTGGACAATGAGAATTAAATAAAGAGGAATTGGAAATCCTTCACCTGCATTAGGAAGCAACGATTTGAGGGTGGTCAATTCCGGGTCGAAGTATTTCGGCAGGATCAGAAAGAAAACTACAGCACCAACGATCACAAAAACCGGTGGAAGAAGCCAGGCTGCCAGCCAAAACTTCCAGGATTTCTTGAAGCGCGGGCGTAACCAGGTATTTTTCCAGCCTTCCCGAGTGATGATTCGGGTAAATATATTTGCCAGACCAGGAGCCCACATATAAGCTACTGCTATCAAAACATAAGCCAGGGTAATTTGAGTTCCAGGAATGATCTCAGGGCTATTTACAATTCCGCCGGTCAGATAAACCACCAAACCAACGATCCATGCTAGTCCAAATGCAATTGCGATAAAGATATAGATTCGTTTGGGTTCCAATTGATTATTCATTCATTACCTCTTTTTGGTTATTCCTCTTAAATGCGATGAAAAAACATTATGGATACTGATGTAAATATTACCTTTGACGAGCCGAAAAGTATCATATTAATTTTAAATACTTATTATTTTTATCATTTTCAATCATAATTATAGTTAAGAATGTTGATTTTAATAGCATCTCAGGAACGAGGGAAATATGGCTGTCGATCAGAAAGATATGCGCTTATTTTTTAAGTATTTCAATAGGTTCATGCTCATCATGTGGCGATTGGGATTGGATCGATGGTTGTCTTTCTGGCCATCCGGTCTTGGGCAATTTATGATCATCAACCACATTGGCCGGAAAAGTGGTCAACTGAAGAGAACTCCTGTGAATTTCGCCGATGTGGCGGGTGAGATCTATTGTTTAGCCGGTGTAGGACGCTATTCTGATTGGTATCAGAATATGTTAGCAAACCCGGATGTAGAGATCTGGCTTCCGGATAGTCGCTGGTCCGGTAAGGCTGAAATGATTCCATTATCAAGAGAGGTCTTACCTATCTTGAGAGAGGTTTTACGGTGCAGTGGTTTTGCAGGTAGACTTGCTGGAATTTACCCGGACATTTCAGATGGTGAACTGCTTATTATATGTAAGGATTATGGATTGATTCATATCTTGCGGCAGCAGCCCAGGACAGGCAAAGGTGGTCCAGGAGACCTGGCCTGGGTCTGGCCATTGGCAGTTATGATTATGATGCCGATGATCTGTCGTAGAAAGAAGAAATAGTTACCGTATCGGAATTTGATATTAATACCGAAATATTTATTACCTTTGTTATTTTATTAAGGAGGGTAATTCGTTATAATAATTCATAAGTAATTTTGAAAATTCCAGAGAATTATACTAAATTTATGTTGTTTCAATTCGTCTGATTAATGCTCAAATTTCAGGTCTTTGTGATAGACTCTAGGATGAGAGGAGGTGGCAACAGACACCAGATTTAACGAGGAATTTGTACAATAATTTTGTCAAAATATTAACTTTTGGAGGAGAACGATGTTTAAAAATATCTATAAAATTGCTACAATTTTGATGATTGCCACGTTAGTTTTAGCTGCTTGTGCGCCGGCAGCTGCTCCGACTCCTGCCTCAACAAAGATAAAAGTATTTGGCGCATTTGCCACACCTATTGAAGAACCCTGGGATGGTGTCATCCACGCTGCTTTGCAAAAAGCTAAAGACGCCGGAAAAATTGATTATACATATCAGGAATCAATTGGATACTTCTGGTGATATGGAACGTGTTCTTCGTGAAGTGTGTGAACAACAAAAACCCAACTTGATAATGGGTGACGCCTTTGGTAGTGAAGAAGCAGTGCGGCGTGTAGCCAAAGATTATCCACGAAATCGCTTTCGCATTTGGTTCCGGTTCAGGTCCTTCTGAACCTAACTGTTGCTGTATTTGATAACTGGATCCACGAACCTGCTTATTTGATGGGTATGCTGGCTGGTGGTCTAACAAAGACCAATAAAATAGGTGTTGTAGGTGCTATGCCTATTCCTGAAGTCAATCGTCTGATAAATGCCTTCACCGCTGGTGCGAAAGCCCAAAACCCGAATGCAGTAGTTCTGGTCTCTTTTATTAATGGTTTCTTTGATCCTGCTGCTACAAAAGAAGCTGCACTCGCCCAGATCGATAATGGCGCTGATATCCTTTATGCTGAACGCTTTGGTGTCATCGAAGCTGCTGCAGAAAAAGGATTATATGCTTTTGGCAATATGAGCGATCAAAATACACTGGCTCCAGATTTAGTTGTAACCAGTGCGGTCTGGAATATGGATCCCACTGTAGATTACCTGTTGAAACAGGTAGCTGCTGGTACCTTCACTGCTCAGGACCTCAAAGACTTCTCCATGATGGGTAAAGGTGGTGCCTCCTCTGGCTCCATTCCACAATACTGAATCCAAAATGCCTGCCGATCTTGTAGCCGCAGTAAAAGCAAAAGAAGCTGAAATTATGAGCGGTATGTTCCGTGTTGACGTTTCTGAAGCTGCACCAGCAGGTTCCAATTAATTCTCTAAACAGGTTTTTGCTCAATCCTTGATATTTCCAGAGAGCAAACACCAATTTATAAGTTATTCATGAGTGAAGCGAAGTCTCTTCTTCAAAATTAGGAGAGCCTTCGCTTTCACTCCTCTGAAGCTTCATCTATATAAGCAAATATCACTTTTATTGAGGTAGTCTCATGTACTCTGTTCAAATGAAAGGGATCGTCAAGCGGTTTGCCGATCTTTTAGCGAGCGATCATGTTGATTTTGATCTAGAGCAAGGTGAAATTCATGCGTTACTGGGGGAAAACGGTGCCGGAAAAACGACACTGATGCGTATCCTTTACGGGTTATACCATGCAGACGCAGGACAAATATTGATCAATGAAAAACCTGCGATAATTCATTCTCCACGTGAAGCGATTCAATTGGGAGTGGGTATGGTAACTCAACACTTCACCCTTGTTCCCACATTAACTGTTGCAGAAAATATGGTTTTGGGAGAAACAGGAGGTTTTACTCTTAACCTTCCTGATATCGAAAAGAAAGTAGCTGCGGCCTCGGAAAGATTTGGAATACCGGTCAAGCCGCAGGCATTGATAAAGCATTTATCGGTAGGTGAACGTCAGCGAGTGGAAATATTAAAAGCACTATACCACGATGCAAGAGTCCTCATCTTGGATGAACCTACGGCTGTCCTTGTCCCCCAGGAAGTGGAAGTTTTATTTGAAGCCCTGCTTCGTCTGCAGAAGGAAAGTCTGTCGGTTATTTTTATCAGCCATCACTTGAATGAAGTCATGCAGATCTGCAACCGAATCACAGTCTTACGGGATGGCCGCTCAGTAGGTACTGTCCAGAAGGATTCGACAAGCCTGAAACAATTGGCGAACATGATGGTTGGACGGGAAAATTTCGGTGTGACCAGGCAGGGGGAGCGCGAAAAAGGATGCATCGAGTTAAAACTTGAAAATATAAATGCGACAGATAAAAAAGGTCTGCCTGCATTAAAAAATGTTTCGCTGGAAGTTCACCAGGGAGAAATTCTTGGTCTAGCAGGTGTTTCCGGGAATGGCCAGACCGAGCTATCCGCAGTGCTCTGTGGAACTCACAAAGCCACCAGCGGAAAGGTCTCTGTGGAAGATCTGGACTTGAGCCGTGCTGAACCAGGAGATGTTTGGGCGGCCGGGGTAGGCCGCATCCCTGAAGACCGCCATACGAACATGGTGGGAGAATTGTCTGTAGCAGAAAACCTGGTCCTGGACCAACTCGAAAATTTTGAACATAATGGCATCCTGGATCAAGAAAAGATCCAGCAGAACGCGGTAAAACTGATCAAGGAATACCAGATCAAAGCATCACCAAATGACAGGGTACGAACACTTTCCGGGGGTAATATGCAGAAGGTCATGCTGGCACGAACGTTAAGCCAGGAACCTCGTGTGGTGATTGCCAGTCAACCTACACGCGGATTGGATGTTGGTGCAACGGATTATGTCCGTTCAAAGCTGTTGGAACAGCGAGATCGGGGTGCAGCAGTACTACTGCTCTCAGAAGATCTGGAAGAGATTATGGCTTTGTCTGATCGTATTGCAGTCATTTATGCAGGTCGGATCATAGGTATTCTACCCGCCCAGTATGCTACTGCCGAAAAACTGGGTTTGATGATGGCAGGGGCTCAGCTTGAAGTAGGGACGGAGGTACTCAATGTTGAATCTTAAAGTTGAACGAGCCCCTGCTCCTGTGTGGATGCGAACATTAATACCCATTATTGCTGTTCCTGTTACATTTCTCATTACATCGCTGATAATTCTTGCAGCCGGAGCGAATCCTTTTACTGCCTATTATCACTTTCTGATTTCACCTCTGGCAAGTAAAACAAGCATTATCGAAGTACTTGTGAAATCGACACCTTTACTCCTCACAGGTGCTGCTGTCGCCTTTGCTTTCAATAGCGGTTATTGGAATATTGGGGCGGAAGGCCAATTATATGCAGGAGCAATTGCTGCTGCCTGGATAGGCACATTAGTAAAAGATATATCACCTTTTATTGGCATTCCAGCCATGGTTTTAGGAGGTTTTACTGGTGGATTGATCTGGGCCTTCCCTCCAGCCATATTGAAAGTGAAATTGCATGTAGATGAAGTAGTTACTACATTGCT
Source organism: uncultured Chloroflexia bacterium (assembly GCA_963827895.1). GTDB lineage: Bacteria > Chloroflexota > Anaerolineae > Anaerolineales > Anaerolineaceae > PNON01. Next base: position 158,367 of record CAWHCY010000007.1, read on the forward strand.
TTTGAATTCGGTGATTCTTTTTATAACCAGCTTTTTACTTAACGGACCATGGCGAAATCCTGTATCCATGTGGCCGCAATCACCTGAGATCGCAGCCGGTACTGTCTTCTTTAAATTGATCCCACGTACCAGACTTCATTTTGGCTTCATAATTGCCATCATTGTCATATTAGTCACATGGTTTGTCATCAAACGAACTTCATTCGGATTAAAAATGCGTGCAATAGGATTAAGTAAAGATGGTGCTCATTTTGCAGGCATCAAAGTAAATAAAACGATGATGATCGTGGCACTGGTCAGTGGTGGAATAGCTGGCCTTGCGGGTGCAGGTGAGATCGCTGGAATTCATTTTCATTTGATTGATGCCATTTCAGACGGTCTTGGTTATAGTGGAATCATCATTGCCACACTCGGAGGATTGCATCCTTTCGGTGTTGGGTTAGCCGCAATATTTATTGGATTAATCGATATTGGGGCTCAAAATGTATCTCGGGCTATGGGTGTTCCTATATATTTGGGTGATGTAGTCCAGTCCACTTTATTGCTAGTGACTTTATCTCTCTTTGTCCTGCAAAACTATCGTATCAGGAGGGTAAAATAATGGTCCCTTCAATATTTTTAGCGGGATTAATCGCGGCAACATGTACGTGTTGCAACCCCATTGATATTTGGAACTCTGGGTGAGTTATTTTCTGAGAGGGCTGGAATACTAAACCTTGGCATTGAAGGCACCATGTTCCTGGGTGCTTTTGTTGGCTTCGCAGTGGCAGCGCAAACCGGATCGTTGTGGATTGGAATTCTGGGTGCGATTGCTGCTGGAGTGATTTCCGGATTGTTGATGTCCCTGTTAACAGTTCGTTTGGGAGTGAACCAGCATGTTTCAGGATTGGGCCTTACATTATTATGGACAGGCCTATCATTGTATGGTTTCAGGATCATCTTTGGTGAATCCAAAGTCCAACCGTCCATAGAAACCTTTCCCCAGCTACATATACTGCCTGATTCCTCATTACTTGCACCAATACTAAACCAGTATTTATTGACCTATATTGGTATTGCCATGATCTTTGTGGTCTGGTGGTTAATTGGCAAGACTCGTTTTGGTCTTCAAATTCGCGCTGTAGGTGAAAACCCTGAAGCAGCAGACGCTGCAGGGTTAAATGTTTATGCCATCCGCACCTGGGCATTAAGCATAGGTGGTGCATTAATGGCTGTCGGCGGCGCTTTCCTTACACTGGCACAACTTGGGTCATTTACCTTTGGGATCGTTGCCGGTCGTGGATGGGTATGTATTGCTCTGATCATCTTTGCCAACTGGCAGGCGATCAGTGTTTTTTGGGGAGCGTTGTTGTTCGGATTAGTACAGGCATTACAGCTAAGACTGCAAACTCTAGGTTTCAAACTGCCTTATGAATTGTTCCTGGCTTTGCCTTACATTGTCACGATCATTGCATTAACAATCGCTGGACGGAACGCTTCTGCGCCTTCCGCCCTTCTAAAAGCATATCGCCGCGAGTAAAGCGGAGATATTACACCTCAAGAGTCTTCAGGAGGCAAAAGTATGAAATATAAATATATTGGTAAACCCTATATCCGTCCGGATGCGATCAGCAAAGTCACCGGGAAAGCGATCTACCTGGATGATATCCGTTTGCAGGATATGCTGTATACAGCGATCCTTCGCCCACCAACTGCACACGCATTAATTGTTAGCATTGACACCAGCGAAGCCGAAGCCTGTCCCGGGGTTGTCAAAGTAGTCACTGGAAAGGGATGCAAATTCCGTTATGGCGATAACATCAAAGACCTGCAGCCGATGGCCATTGACCGGGTGCGCTATATTGGCGAGCCGGTTGCCGCAGTGATCGCTGATACGCTCGCACATGCTTTAGCAGCCAAAGAAATGATCAAAGTCGAATACAAACCATTACCTGTCTACACCGATGCGCGTAAAGCAATGGAAAAAGATGCCGTTTTGATCCACGAGGATCAAATGGATTACTGGCGTTTGCCAACACTCACACCGATAGCAGGTACGAATGTGGCCAATGTCTACCATCTCAAAAAAGGCCGCGGTGAAGAAGGATTTGATGAAGCTGAAGTCACCGTCGAAGCTGAATTCAATTATCCGCTGGGTTCATGTGCCGCTATCGAACCGCATGGTTCGATTGTCTGGTTTAAAGAAGATAAAACGATTGAAGCCTGGTCATCCTCCATTTGTCCATTCATTATTCGTGAAGACCTTGCCAACAGCTATGGTATACCGGTGTCTGATGTGCGGGTACATATCCCTGATATTGGTGGTTGCTTTGGTTATAAATCTGACATCACTGTTGAACAAACAATTGCCTGGATCGCCAGCCATGTTCCCGGACGACCAGTCAAATGGGTGGCAACCCGGGAGGAAGATTTCACCAGCAGTCTCATCGCTCATGGAATTCGTTCAGTCATGAAGATGGGTGCCAAAAAAGACGGAACACTGGTTGCTTTCAAGGCCACTATCTATCATACCGGTGGTGCTTACGCCGATACACCTGTGAATGTGACCATGGCTTCCACTCATAACTCAACCGGTCCATACGAATTTAAACACGTCGAGCAAACCGGATACACTGTCTACACCAATACGCCAGCAGTGGGTGCTTATCGTGGTTATGGACACCAGGAATCACAACTTGGATCAGAGCGTATGATCGAACTCATGGCTCGCAAGTTGAAGATGGATCCATTCGAGTTGCGCAAGAAGAACTATCTCGGACCAGGCAAGATGAACGCTATGGGCGAGATGATGTATGAATCCAACGGGGATCTACGCAGTTGTGCAGATCAGGTACAAAAAGCTGTTTTCAGCACTCCCAAACTCAAAGAAGATAACGATTATTACTATGGCCGTGGTTTTGCTGCCGTCTTCAAATCTCCCAAGGGAGCGCCTTTCTCAACCAAGGGTTGCTACATGAAGATGAATATTGACGGTAGTGTCAATGTCAATATGGGTGGCGCTGAAGTCGGCCAGGGTCTGCGCACGGTCATTCGCCAGGTGGCAGCAGAAGCCCTGCAGATCCCACCGGAGAAGATCCGTGTTTATACCGAGATCGATACACAGTATTCACCTTATGAATGGCAGACCATCGGATCGATGTTCACCACTCAGGGTGGCCGCGCCATTATCCGCGCTGCGAAAAAATTGATTGCTTTACTCAAAAGCACAGCAGCCCAGGTTTTAAAGACGGATGAAGATTACCTGACATATGATGGTGAGTTCATTTACCTTACTAACGACCCGCGAATTCGCGTGGCTGTAGGCGATCTTGCCCGTGGCTATATCACCAGCGACGGAATCACGATTGGCGATCTCGCACAATCCACATCCGACGCCCGTTTACCACGTTACTCCAACCCGGACAAGAATGGGCAAGGCAGTATCGGCGTGGAATACACATTCGGGGCGACAGGTGCTGAGATCCGCATCGAAAAGAAAACCGGCAAGGTATTGGTCGACCGCTTTGTCTCTACTTTTGATGTTGGCCAGGTGATCAACCCACTGCAAATCCGTGGGTCAGTTCTGGGTGGTGTGACCATGGCGATCGGTGCAGCTTTGTATGAAGAGCTAAACTTTGACGAGCAAGGCCGTATTACCAATCCGCAGTTGTTCAAATATCACATACCCACATATAAGGATGCAGTAAATCAGGAGATCAGTTTCCTGGAGAATCCGGGAACTGTCGGACCATTCGGCGCACGTGGAATTGGCGAACATTCGGTGATCGGTCCTGCACCTGCAATACTCAACGCCGTCTATGATGCCATCGGGGTGGATTTCTTTGAAATCCCAGTAACTCCCGAAAAGATCAAGAAAGCGCTGGAAGCAAGAAAGGAGTCGAAATAATGGCTGAAAAACTTACCTTTAAAGTTAATGGTGTTGAGCGCACCGTTGAATACGAACCGGAAATGATGCTCATTGATGTGATTCGGGATGTTCTGAATCTCACCGGCACCAAGCGCGGATGTGATAATTCCACCTGCGGCACCTGCGTGGTGGTCATGAATGGTAAACCCATCAAAAGCTGCAATACACTGGCAGCAAAAGCTGCAGGGGCTGAAGTGGTCACCGTGGAAGGTCTGGCAAAGGGTATGGAACTGCACCCCATCCAGACTGCGATCGCAGAATCAGGAGCTGTTCAATGCGGTTTCTGCACTCCCGGAATTGTCATGGAACTCTATGGACTGCTTGAATCCAACCCGGATCTTACCGAGCAGGAAATGTCGAACGCCCTTAATAAGCATCTCTGCCGCTGTACCGGTTATGAACCCATCCGGGATGGTGCTTTGATCGCTCAAAAAATGGTACAGCAACGGCAGAAAGTCGTCAGTAAATCTTTATAATTCACTTTTACCCTAACATTCGGAGGAAAACATGGCATATGATATCTTGATAAAAAACGCGAAAACCCGAGCCTCTGATGGCAAGCTTTTGCAGATCGCCATAGAGAATGGAAAGGTCGTAAAGATCGCCAACCAGGTGAACGGTGAATCCAAAAAAGTGGTGGACGCTGAAGAGCATTTGGTGACCGAATCATTTGTTAATGGGCACCTGCATCTTTGCAAGGTCTACACTCTCGCCATGATGGATGATGAAGCCCTGGGAGCATACACGGGTGAATCCATGGGCGGCGCAATGACAGCCATTGAGCTGGCAGCTTCTGTCAAGAAAAAATACGACGAGAAGTGGATCATCAAGAATGTTCGCAAAGCTCTGGACCTGGCAGTCCGTTATGGCAATACCCATATCCGTGCGTTCGCTGATACTGACACCACCGGAAAACTGGAAGGCGTCAAAGCATTACTGAAGGCACGTGAAGAATATAAAGGCCGGGTGGAAGTTCAAGTGGTGGCATTTCCACAGGACGGTGTTGTACGTGATCCGGGTGCTGAAGAATATGTTGAAGAAGCCCTTAAACTTGGGGCAGATGTAGTTGGTGGCATCCCCTGGATCGAGTATACCGATGCAGATTCCCAGGAACATATCGACCGCATGTTCAAACTGGCCAGGAAATATAATAAAGACGTTTCCATGTTGATCGATGATGCGGGTGATGCAACCCTTAAAACATTGGAAATGTTGGCCGTGACGACCCTGCGTGAGGGCTGGGAAGGGCGTGTAACTGTCCAACATGCGCGAGCGATGGCATTGTACCCTGAACCATATTACCGCAAGATGGAATACTTGTTGAAGAAAGCACGAATGGGTGTTGTCTGTGACCCGCAGACCGGTCCACTGTATGCGCGGGTTAAATCCCTTTACAAAGCAGGTGTAAATGTCGCCCTGGGTCAGGATGATATAGCCGATGCCTACTATCCCTTTGGGCGCAACAATATGCAGGAGATCGCATTCCTCGCTGCGCACCTGATGTGGATGACCAGCCGGGATGAATTGGAAATATTATTTGACTTGATCACAACCAATGCTGCAAAAGCGCTGGGCATTAAGAATTATGAACTGAAGGAAGGCAGTAATGCCGACCTGGTTATTCTGGACGCTGGCTCAGTCTGGGAAGCAATCTGGTCGCATGAAGCCCCACTTTATGTCTTCAAAGATGGTGTGGATATCACCTGGAAAAAATAGACAATTACATTATATAAGATGAAATGGACAGGCAGATTGATCCTGTCCATTTTTATTTTGTTATAATTAATCCAGTGGGCAATGAACAACTCCTGGAGGTGAATTGTGGATATCATGGTGCGTGAAGCGAAATTGAGTGATGTAGTTGGCATTACGACCATTTTACGCGAGTTGCAGTGGTTTGAGACCATAGATTCTGAATCCTTCGAGGAATCTAAAAATAGAGTAAAAGAACGATTACTATTGTGCCAGGCAGATGACAGTCATTCGGTCTTTGTTGCCGAAGGTGATGACAGCCGGGTAATGGGTTATGCCAGTGTTCACTGGCTGCCGTATTTTTATTTACCGGGACAGGAAGGTTACATTTCTGAGCTGTTCATAATGGAATCGGATCGTGGTCATGGAGTGGGTACGCTGATCCTTGAATCCATCAAATTGGAAGCAAAGGAAAGAGGTTGCTCCCGCTTGCGGCTCATCAATATGCGAAAAAAGGAATCGTATCACCGGGAATTTTATAAAAAGTTGGGCTGGGAAGAGCGTACGGGGGATTTCTCTTTTGAATTACTGCTTTAATAAAATTACTAATACTTTAGTACAAGAAGAATGGCTGACCAATTGGTCAGCCATTCGTTGTGATTCATTTCTTACTTTTCGTTAGGTTAAAAAGATTCATTTCCAGTAACTATCATCCATCCATAAGAACCGAATTCCCGGGAAAGTGCTGACCGGTGAAAGGATATATCCCTTCACATAGGGTTTGACGAGAATATACGATATTGAATGGGTCAGGAAGATCGCTGGTGCATCATCCACGATGATTTGTTCAGCTTGTTGATACATTCCAATCCTTTTAGAAACATCAGGTTCCACCCTGGCTTGTTCCAGAAGGGTATCCAGGGTTGGATTGCTATACTTCCCATAGTTCATTTCTTTTCCGGAATGGAACAACACATCGGCAAAGTTTTCAGGATCGGGGTAATCAGCGCACCAACCACTGCTGATTATCTGTCCATGATTTCCGGCTGCAATCTCATCCAGCATTTTTTCGGGCTCAAGGTTTTGAACAGTAATGCTTACACCCAGGTTCTGTTCCCACATTTGGGATAATGCTGCAACCTCAGCATTCAAATAACTGCCGTACCCGCCATCGGTATAGAAGATCTCTGGCAGACCTTCTGCTGATCCGTATTTGGATTCCTTCAATAACTTGCGCGCTTTTTCCGGGTTATATTCCAAGCCTTTCAACTCGAGGTTGTATCCGGGTAATGCGGGCGGGTAAATACCTTTCGCAGGTAAAGCCGCATTGTTCAGGACAACTTCGATATATTTATTCCTGTCGAATGCCATTGAGAAAGCTTGCCGAACCTTTACATCATCAAATGGTGGCTGCGTGACATCAAATTGAACGAAAGAAGTGCATAGATTCACTCCGGACAATAATTCTTTATTCAAAGGATCACTCGGATCGGTGACCCGCTGGACATTGTAACTTCCGATTCCCGTGATATCAATTGCACCAGTCTCGTACAACCGTATACCTTCACCTGTATAAAGGGTGAAAAGAATATTTGAAATGGTTGGTTTTGTGCCATAGTAATCTTCAAAACGCTGGTATACCATTTTCTCCATCGAGTCCCAACGAACCAGGCGATATGGTCCTGTCCCATTGGGTGTACGGTACCATTCTTCTCCACTTTCTACATTTTGACGATCAACAACAAAGGCGGTGGGGTAGGTAAGTTTTAGCAAGAAATATGGTTTGGGTGCATCAATGGTAATCTGTAGAGTGTGCTCATCAATGACCTTCAATCCTGATATCGATTCTGCATTGCCTTCATGTTTTTCTTTTACTCCGACAATGTCGCCCAGGTAGGTCATCACAGTATCTGAATTGGTAGCCGGGTCAGCAGCTCGTTCCAAGGAATACACCACATCATCAGCAGTAACCGGTTTTCCATTGTGAAAAACTGCGTTTGGTTGTAAATGGAATGTATAAATTGTCCCATCGGAGCTAATATCCCATCCGGTAGCCAGCTCGGGTATGATCTCCAGCTTATCATTGTAAGTAACCAAACCATTGAAGACGAGGTCGTCACCAGCACTATGGGTTGTGGCAGGGTCATTTTCCCGTGGATTTTTGTTTTCCCCGCCTTCCAGGATCAAGACTTCATTTCTGGGGAAACCCATCACAGTCGGAATTGATAATTGGATCGAATCACGCATTTCATTGAGGGTACTAGTCCAGGGCAAAAAATACTCAGGAAGTGAAAAGAACATTAATACAACTGCATGGTCAAAGTTTTGAACAGTGATTAACCTGACTTCCAAAGAGTATTTACCTGCGGAATAATATCCCTGGAATTGGCTATACCAGGCTTTGATTCCGTTTGAAAGGGTGATCTCTTTATCTGTAACGTAAATGATTTGTTCCAGCCCCCCTGTCTGTAAATCGCGGTTACTTTCCCCAACTTCTTGTAAAGTATCGCCTGGCTGCATATTGGCTGGATATAGATATCCAAATATTTCTCCATTTCCAACCTCATATTCCTGAAAATTTCCACTATCAAGCGATGAGTTCGTGGCTTTTACTTTATTCGGAATTTTAATACTGAAACCGGATTCTTCATTTACAAAAACATTGTTTGTTTCAGATGAAAGTGGATAAACAGTGGCAGTTGGAAATGGCGGGTATGTAGGGGGAGTCGCGGTGGCAGCATTCACATTCTTCTGGATTGGAAGCGCAGACGCCAGGAGAAAAAGGCCAATTAATATAATCGGTAAATACATTACCTTTTTCATTGCAGACCTCCTTTCTGGTTCGCTCGTTTCCGATTTCTAATGAGCAATATTGTAATTCCGGCGATCAGCAAAATTCCAAACACGCACGTGCCACCTAAAATGATGGTCAATAACGACCGGACAGTATTGCCTTTCAAGAAATTCTGAATATCCGGAGAATTCGTTAGCTCAGGGGTCTTTTCAACGATTGTTGTTGGAGAAATTGGTCGTTGAGTACTAGTCGATGCAGGCTGCATTCCCTCTATGGGTATGATCGTGGGGATGATGGTAGGTGTGGCAGATGCCTGGATGGTGTTGCTTTCAACTGTAGGTAGATTCAAAGAAGAGCGCCATTCGTTTTCAAAACCATTCAAATCGAAACCATAGTTAGATTTCAAAGATTCATTCAATTCTCCACCGGTCTTTAACGACTTTAAAAATCCGATCAATTTATCTTTGCCGTATTTTTCGATCAAATAATTAACCATGTAGTAGGATTGGCTATATGAAAGATCGGCTTGATTCGGGTCTTCCGAGAATCCACCGGAAAGGACTTTGAAAGAAAGGAGGGTGTTATCATTCTTGCTCTTTTCGAAATTGGTCACTCCAGATGATTCGGGACCTCCCTCACCATACACTGCTATACCTTCCACCATCCAGGTAGGCATGGCTCCCAGACAGGAAAATGTAAAATCACCTACTAATACGTGGGTTAATTCATGAGCCTCAGTACGTTTTCCCCATTCGACATCTGCCGGTGCAATCCCGATGATCACGATATTGTATTCAGAGTAAGCCAGGCCACCTGTCCATCCAGGTTCATAGAGGACTGAATCACGCATGTCCTGGTTTTCGCCATAGATGTAAAGATCAATTGGCTGATCAGGAGTGATCCCGGTGTCCTTACCCAGCCTATCCAGGGCAGACACAGCTGCATCTTTTAAAGTATTCCCGAATGACTTATTCCCCATATAATAATGGATCCGAATCATACCCTGGCTTATTTCCTGCCAGGAATGGATTTTGTCCAGCCAGATGATTTCCTTTTTATCGGTCAGGAGTGTATTTCCGGATTTATCTTTAATTTCCCATTGCCACCAGATCGTTGCTCCGGGGGGTTCGCCACCGCTTTGACGCATATCCCATTTCCACTCTGCATAGACGTCTTTAGCACTATCAAATTCAGGAAATGCAATGGCAGTCACTTTTCCGCAGGTATCCTGGGTGGTTCCATAGTGTAACCTTATCAGGGTGATCTCAGAATCAGATTTCGTATAAATCTTAAAAATGATATTATTGGGAAATGTCATTTCTGCTGCATTAGCACTTACAGTAATATTTCCTCCTTGAGCTGACACTCTTTGCGGCAAAAGGATAAGGCAGAAGATGAGTATTAATCCGATACGTTTCATGATGTTCCCCTTTATATTAGGATTGATGGATTATGTGGTTAATTATCTAAATTATTGTCTATTAAATCAAGCGTTATTGGGAAGACTATATCAACCTAAAAGACGTTCAACTTTACTGACCCCTTCAGCAATACTGTCGCCCAGGTATTCCCCCGGTACTTTGTTTTTAAGGTCGGGTTTTAACATGAAGGCTTGACCTCCATAGCCGAATATTGGCTTTGGCTTGACCCTGGAAAGTTTTTCCTGAACATGGGTTAATCTTAAAGCATTTTCTTCCACAGTGGCACTTATGCAGAGCATGGCAGGTTTTTCCTGACGAGCATAATCGATCAAATCTTCAATAGGAAGATCCGGTCCCAGGTATTCGACCCTGTAACCGGTATGGCGTAGGAGAACTGACATCATCAAAATGGCGATCTCGTGCGTCTCTTCTGGTGCACAGGTCATTAATATCAGCGGGGCTCCGCGTCTATTGGGGTATGCTTGCAGTAAATTGAGCAGTTTACCTTCCAGTATCCGGCTGGCGAAATGTTCGTCTGTAATGCGCATCTCTCCTCGGTGCCAGGCATCTCCAATTTTCACCAGGGCAGCACCGATGACATCCATGCATACAGTTGTCAGGTCATACATGGTATTAGATTGTTTTAACAGCTCATTGGCTGTTGTTTCATCATGTTTGAAGAGTGCTCGAAAAAGCTGGTCAGCCAGTTTTTCTGGAGGAACAGGTTGATAGCTGCGGGAACGTGGTGCAATCGCTGGCAGGACTTCTGGGAATTCACCTCGATTAATAATATTATTTAGATCCCGGACAACACTGGAAATAGATATGCCCTGATCAACTTGGCTTTTCACCCAGCGTAAGGTGGCAACATCCCGGTCTGAATACAAGCGATACCGATTTTCTGAGCGTTGTGGGTTTAGAAGGCCATACCGATTTTCCCAGGCTCGTATAGTGACCGCACGTATACCGGTCTGAGTGGTCACTGTCTTTATTGTGTATCGTGCGTCAGACGAGAGTTCAATTAATGTTGTCATATTAGCACCTCTAAACAAACATTATACAATAGAAACGTATAATATCTTTAATTCTAACAAAAATATAATACTGGACGAATTTTGGTTTTATTTCCGCGTCTGGAAAATCGACTGTGAGGTATTTGGATTCTGTGGGACAATATGGATTATGGTAAAAGTAAAGCTCATTTGGTCCGGGATAATTATCTGTTTTTGGATTGCGTCTTTTACTCTTTATCCCATCAATTCCATAGTATCAGGTCAGGTTGAGCAGCCAACCGTTGAAAATATTCCCACTGATACTCCTACGGTAACTACAGATATTTCGCAACCCACCCAGGAAATAGAAACAGTAGCACTAAGTGAAACTTCCTCACCCACTGTGATCCTGGAATCACCTACGGTGACCAATACACTCCAGGTACCCGAATCACCAAAAGAAACTACCCGTTTACTCGTTCGGACAACCGGATCATACTCCGCCGAACGCATGATGGCCAAAGGAGATGTGCGGAATCTTGATCCGGCTGCTATTGAATTGGCGAAAATTGGCGTTATGATCGTAGATGTTCCAGCTGATCAAGTCGCACAAATAAAGAAAGATCTTAAATCGGACCCGGATGTGATATTTGTGGAAACAGATGGTAATGTGCAGGCTCTGGATATATTCCCCAATGATACCCGTTTTGGATCCCAATATGGTTTGTTTAGAACTCACGCACCTCAGGGATGGGAGATTTCTACAGGTTCACCATCTGTCACAATCGCAATAGTTGATTCCGGGGTGGATGCAAGCCATCCAGACCTGGCTATGAAGGTGTTGGGGGGAATTGATTTCATTGACGGGGATAACACACCTCAGGATGGATATGGGCATGGTACCCATGTCGCCGGCATCGCTGCAGCTTCGACTAATAATGGTGTTGGAGTATCTGGAGTATCCTGGGGAGCTCAGATCTTACCCGTGCGAGTTCTGGATGCATCGGGAGACGGCAATTATTCCAACCTTTCGGCGGGAATCATCTGGTCAGTTGACCATGGTGCACAGATCATAAATTTAAGCCTGGGTGGAACCTTACCCAACGATACCCTTAAAAATGCAGTCGACTATGCAATTAACCACGGAGTCATGCTGATTGCCGCAGCAGGAAACGATACATCAGGCAATTTGAGATATCCTGCCCACTATCCTTCAGTAATTGCTGTGGGTTCAACGAATAGCCTGGATCAGCGCTCCGGTTTTTCAAACCATGGAACAGGATTAGACCTTGTTGCCCCCGGGGAGGCGATCATCTCTACCATTCCCGGTGGTGGATATGGACCTAAGGATGGAACCAGCATGTCGGCACCATTTGTCAGCGGATTGGCTGCCATTTTATGGGGAATGCCCGGCATGACCGGACCTCAACGGATTGAAAGTATTATGGAGCAGAGTGCGCTGGATCTGGGAGCACCCGGCTGGGATGCCGAATATGGTTTCGGATTGATCCAGATGGATGCTGCACTACTGACAAGGATCAATCCTCCCAGACCGAAATCGCCAACACCACAATATGCTTATGGGTATCCAGGTAATTTGACTCCCACTGTGACATTAACGCCTACTCCAACGATGATACATACGATAGTGGTCACTCCGACGAGTCCGACAAATATACCTGAAGTAAATGCATTAACAAATGCCACAAGCACCTTAATAATAATTACACCTACGGCCACTCCTTTATTCGAGACGATTTCATCAATTAACGGCTCGAGTAATCCACCCGGCAGTGTATTGCTTTTAGGCGGTGGGGTATGTTTGCTATTGGGTGGAATCACATTTTTTATTCTCCTGGTTCTGCTCAAGAAACGGAATAAGTCTTCCAGCACTTAATCCAAAGATAATAAATACGTAGTAATGGAAATTGACCATCTGTGTCTCTTTCCTTAAATCTGGTATGATTTATGCAATTCAGTGAGAAACATTATCCGAGGGTGGTATAAAAATTAAATACCCGGTAAGAATAATAGGTACAGATTATGGCTCAAAAAAGCAAATATTTTGTCGTTAATGTTGCATTTATTATAATTTTGGTATTGAGTTTAGTCTTTTCCTACAATTTGACTGTTTTGGCGCAAGAATCATCAACTGCGACACCAGTAACCCTGGAAACAGCGACTCCTTCCGTAGTCTCATCTGATGGATTGAGTACGGTAATTCCTGTAACAGTGACTTCTACCCAAAACTCAACTCAAACCAGTTTACCCTGGGAAGAGTCACCTACAGCCGAAATTTCAAGTACACCTGCATTTGATGTATCTCCACTTTCCGGGCAAGCCCCTGCGATCACAGGTCGGTTTAGCATCATCTGGGGTGATTCCAGGGGACCCACTGATGTTATACCCAAAACGCGTTACATCCTCACCCAAGATTCGGGTGTTTCCATTAATCTGGTTTTGAACGATCCTATAGCTGGACTTGAAGGTGGTATCCTTTCCCTCAATCGCAAGTATGTAACCGTTACAGGTATTTGGGCAGATGTCTCAGCACAGGGAGGGAATCCCGATTTTCATGTAACCGGTATCTCTGTCGAACCCAGTCAGAAGAAGGGCATTGAAGCTGCTGAAGTTAAAAGGAACAATACCGTTCATCTCCATTTTATGCAAGTTCAGCGATAATGGAGCTGAACCTCGCAATCCGGGGTATTTTCAAGGTATGTATTCATCCAGTTATCCGGGACTGGACCATTTCTGGCGTGAAGCGAGTTATGATCAGGTAAATATTGCTGGCAGCACTGCGGTCGGTTGGTTTACCTTGCCACAACCCAGATCTTACTATGTATATGACATGAATAGTGATGGTTATCCGGATTTGGACTTTGACCAGATAACCAGCGATTGTACAGCAGCAGCAGATCCCACTGTAAATTTTGCCGTCTATCGGAATGGCGGCATCAATTTGATGTTTAATGATGAATTGGATGACTACGCGTGGGGTGGAAGCATTCAAATCAGTCTTGATGGAATCAACCAGCCCTGGTCGATGACCTGGGAACCACCGTGGGGATATTCTGATATTACTGTCATTGCCCACGAAATGGGGCATGCATTTGGACTACCACATTCTTCCGGTCATGGAATTGAATATAACAATGTCTGGGACCTTATGGGAGACACCTGGGACAATTGTCCAGCCTCTACAGATGTGACCTATGGATGTCTCGGTCAGCACCCAAGTGCATTCCACAAATTCATCCTGAATTGGATTCCATCAGCCCAAGTTTATCTCCAATCATATAATACTGAAGTCACGATCAATCTTGAACAATTGACCTTGCCAACCACAAGCAATTACCGAATGGCAATAGTCCCAATCCTGGGATCAACTACACATTATTACACGGTTGAACTTAGAAATTTAACGGGTTACGATGTCAAGCTTCCCGCGAAAGCAGTGATCATACATGAGGTGAACACTGCGAGTAACATACCATCAGATGTCATAGATTTGGATATTACGGATTACACAGGAGATGCCGGCGCGCAGTGGCATGTTGGTGAAGTATTTAACAACTCAGCGAATAAAGTGACAATTGAGATCCTTGAAGAATCAGCTACTGGTTCTCAGATAAAAATCAAATCGGGAGTTGTATCCACTCCCCGACCACCTGTTGGGTATGGTACATATGATGAACGGTCAGTAGATGTTGTGTATACCGGTTCATGGATGGCTCAGACAGTTACTGGAAACTATCTGAACACGGAAAAGTATTCCACAGTTGTAGGAAGCTCAGCCAGTTTCACCTTCACTGGTGAAGAGGTCAGTGTCATCTATAGAGGCTACCCGGCTGTGTTTGGGAATATGGGGGTTACCATTGATGGTGTAGATTTTGGCACGATCAATCAGAATACAACCACTCAGAAACTGCAGCAACATTGGAACTCAGGAAATCTGAGTGGAAGTACACACACGATTGTTTTAACGCATCTAACCGGTACTTATATTTCCTTGGATGGTTTCATAGTCAGTGGTCCACCAACTGCGACACCAACAGTGACGACAACTTTAACTCCAACCATGACGGGTACAGTTACTCCAACATTGACCTTGACCAGTACACTCACCTCTTCTCCAACATTGACCAGACGCCCGCCGGTTGGATATGGTACCTACGATGAACGTTCTGTCGATGTTGTGTATACCGGCTCATGGGTGGCTCAAGCTGTTACCGGAAACTATTTGAACACGGAAAAATACTCCAGGGTGATTGGCAGCACAGCCCAATTTACTTTCACTGGAGAGAACGTGACTGTAATTTACCGGGGATTTCCTACTGCATTTGGAAATATGGGGGTGGCTATTGATAGTGTGGATGTTGATACCATTAACCAGAACACATCTGCTCAGGCATTGCAAAAAATGTGGTACTCCGGCAATTTAGGATCAGGTAGTCATACAATTATATTGACCCACCTGACAGGAACTTATGTTTCTTTGGATGGATTTATAGTCAGTGGACCACCGACTGCAACCGTGACCAAGACTTTCACTCCATCCATGACCAATACACTGACAAAGACATCTACCCCTACTCAGTCGCTTACCCCAACTGAAACATTTACCCTTACACAATCCCTGACCCCAACCGTAACATTTACTCCTACACAGTCGTTTACCCCAACCGAAACACTTACCCCTACAAAAACCCGTACCCCAACTGAGACATACACCTCTACATCTACACTTATACCTACACAGACATTGACCACACTTCCACCGGTTGGAATTGGAACTTATGACGAAAGGAACCCGAAAATTCTATATACTGGATCCTGGATGGCTCAAACAGTTACTGGAAACTATCTAAACACGGAAAAGTATTCCACAGTAGTAGGAAGCTCAGCCAGTTTTACTTTCACAGGTGAGGAAGTCAGTGTTATTTATCGTGGATACCCGACAGTCTTTGGCATTATGCGGGTTACTATTGATGGTGTTGAAGTAGCAACGATAAACCAATCCACATCCAAACAGAAACTGCAGCTTCTTTGGACCTCAAGTGGGCTGGGAACAGGAACACACACCATTGTGGTGACCCATCAGAGTGGGATTTATATTTCTTTGGACGGATTTATTATCAGTGGACCACCGGCGGCAACTACTACAATGACCTTTACTCCGACCATGACCCTGACACCAACCGGGACATTTACACCAACTCAATCTCTTACTCCAACAGAGACAAATACCCCTACACAGTCCCTTACCCCAACTGAGACATACACCTCTACATCCACACTTACCCCAACAAAGACATTGACCACACTTCCACCAGTTGGAATTGGAACTTATGACGAACGAAACCCGAAAATTTTATACACTGGATCCTGGATGGCTCAGACAATTACTGGAAACTATCTGAATACGGAAAAGTATTCCACAGTAGTAGGAAGCTCAGCTAGTTTCACTTTCACAGGTGAGGAAGTTGGTGTCATTTATCGTGGATACCCGAACGTCTTTGGCATTATGAGAGTTATTATTGATGGAGTTGATGTAGCAACGATAAACCAATCCACATCCAAACAGAAACTGCAGCTTCTTTGGACCTCAAGTGGGCTGGGAACAGGAACACATACCATTGTGGTGACCCATCAGAGTGGGATTTATATTTCTTTGGACGGATTTATTGTCAGTGGGCCACCGGCGGCAACTACTACAATGACCTTTACTCCGACCATGACCCTGACACCAACCGGGACATTTACACCAACTCAATCTCTTACTCCAACAGAGACAAATACCCCTACACAGTCCCTTACCCCAACTGAGACATACACCTCTACATCCACACTTACCCCAACAAAGACATTGACCACACTTCCACCGGTTGGAATTGGAACTTATGACGAACGAAATACGAAAATTTTATACACTGGATCCTGGATGGCTCAGACAATTACTGGAAACTATCTGAATACGGAAAAGTATTCCACAGTAGTAGGAAGCTCAGCCAGTTTCACTTTCACAGGTGAGGAAGTTGGTGTCATTTATCGTGGATACCCGAACGTCTTTGGCATTATGAGAGTTAATATTGATGGTGTTGATGTAGCAACGATAAACCAATCCACATCCAAACAGAAACTGCAACTTCATTGGTCCTCAGGTGACCTGGGAACAGGAACACACACCATTGTGGTGACCCATCAGAGTGGGATTTATATTTCTTTGGACGGATTTATTGTCACTGGGTCACCGACTGCAACGGCGACAGTTGGACCAACGGCAACAGCCAGTTCAACTCCAACTGCGAGTTCGACACCACCTGGTGGTCCAACTGCCACAATGGTACCTATATATGCTTACAATCTTGTACATTCAGGTAATTTTGGCAGCCAGACATTGGCCAATTGCCATGCAGTCGGTTACGCCCAGAAAGTAATTGGTGGTACAGGTAGTGTTTATATCCGTATCTATGTGGACAACGTCCTCGTTGGTGGAAAATTTTCAAATACTGGTGGAACCATTAATTTCGACCTAATTAACCTGCCAGGATTTACTTTTATACAAGGTGTTGCGCATGATGTCAGGATGATGGCTATTCTCGAAAATTCACAACCATACGATCTGATCAATCCCGTCACCCACCAACCTGGTGGTCTTTTGACCTGCCAATAGAACCCTTCTTCATAAGAATCCATCTCAAACACCCTTGCTGGAATCCATCCGACAGGGTGTTTGATATATTACTATTAAGATAAATCACTGACATGTATGGGCAATCGTATTATTTACGCGTAGCATAAATATAGACATACAATCGACTTCCCACTACAGCCGTTTAAGGTAATTCACACTTCAGAATCCAGTAATTAATCTTTAGGGTTGAATTTTCGAGTTTACAAAAACTCATCTTATGCGATAATGAGAATCAGCGGAATTGGTATTAGATTTATTCTTGTTCAGGTGATGAATATGACAGATCATTTTGAGGTTTTAGTGCTTCTTGCGCGTCCCGCAGCTGGTAAAAGTGAGGTGATACATTACCTTAAGTCACTTCCTGCGGAAGAGAGATTGGAAAGGTTCCATATTGGGAATCTGCTGGAACTGGATGATTTCCCCATGTTGTGGACCTGGTTTGAAGAGGATGATCTCTTACAGCGAATGGGACATCCACGATTGCACACAAATGAGGAAGGTTACTTTATTGCACCTTACCTGTGGAATTTACTCATCCAGCGGATCGGATTGGATTACCATAAAATGCTGCGGGATCAACCGAATCTACATAAGCAGAATACCTTGCTGGTTGAATTCTCGAGAGGTAAAGAACATGGCGGTTATGCAGAAGCATTCAAGCACATCCCGACAGATATGGCTGGCAGAATGTCCATCCTTTTTCTCCAGGTAAGCTGGGAAGAATCACTTCGCAAGAATCGTAAACGATTCAATCCAGCAAAACCAGACAGCATTCTTGAACATGGTTTATCCGACGATAAGATGGTGCGTTTATACAAGGAGAATGACTGGGAAGAGGTAACGGCTGGATCACCTGAAACCATAAACGTTCAATGTTACCAGGTGCCTTATGTGACCATGCCTAATGAGGACGATGTTACGACAACCGGCGGAGAAATACTGGGCAAACGATTGGAAGAGGTGTTGGATCAATTGTGGCACATAGCTTGCATTGTAAATCGGTAACATACTACAGGGTTGTCATAATTCTTGTACTTTACCGATGGATGAAGGTTTGTCCTTATGATAATGATGAATACACTCCCGCTTGTGCCGGATTTGAAATGGATCTCCCGCGAAGACAGCCAGTTTAAACTACGCTACCTGGACGTGCGTAGTTTTACAACAACCATGGTTTCTACAGCTACAGACCAAAAATTATCCAATAAATTCATTGAACTGCGGAAGTCAAATGGAGATCATATAAAAGATACTACCCCTGACCAACCCATCCACGTAGACTGTCAGTTGATCTATCCTCACCAAGGTCAAACCCGGGATGGAGCTTTATACGTGGCACGTGAAATGGAAGATAAGTGGGATGTCTACCTTTTCGATGGAATAATTTATTTCGCGCGCAGCTGGTCGGGAGTCCTTGTTTATAGAGCAGCTATTACTTTCATGGATACCCAAGCAATCATTTCAAACATTGATGCAATTCGACAAACCACAATCGGTGGCTCCTGGGTGACGATTTGCGCTGTGGATTTCCTGGTAAAAAGCCATTTATACCGGCGGGAGGCACCACATATACTACCGCCATCGATACCTAATGATGACATGGGGATAGCGGCATATTCCTTCCAGGAGTATGGGCGTTGGGCTTCTTTTGCCACATACGAAGATACCACCCGCATTCGTATTGAAGAGTGTCCTCGGCGAGGGTGATTAACTCATTAAATTAAGAATAAACAACCCGGCTAATTTCATGACCGGGTTGTTTGCTTAATGTTTTGTTCAAACTGCTTGGTACAATTCGTGATGTACTTTACTTAACGCTCGTACTTGATCTGCTGCATGGTACGAGGATCTGACAAGGGGAGCACTTTCGACCCACTTGAAACCAATTGACAAGCCGTACTGCTTCAGTTCTTCAAATTCTTCCATGGTGTAATATTTGCGAATAGGTAGGTGCTGCCGACTGGGTTGAAGGTATTGGCCAATGGTTAGAATATCCACACCCCAGGAACGTAAGTCATCCATTACCTCTTTGATTTCATTGATCTCTTCACCCAACCCAACCATCACCCCACTCTTGGTAAGGACATCAGGATTGAGGATTTTTGCATTGACTAGAACAGACCGGGACCAATCGTAATGGTCTTGTGGCTGTACTAATTTAAACAGACGGGGAACAGTCTCGATATTGTGATTCAATATTTCGGGTCGCGACCGCATCACCATGGCCAACGCCTCAAGGTTTGCTTTGAAATCCGGTATCAGCACTTCCACTGAACAGCTAGGCAGTAACTGACGAATTCGACGAATGACCATAGCAAAAATTGGCGCACCGCCATCCTGGCGTTCGTCGCGGTTTACGCTGGTGATGACAGCGTGCTTAAGATTCATGGCTTTTACAGCTTGAGCAACACGCTCCGGTTCAAGCCAATCCAGGATTTCCGGTTTTCCATGTTTCACGTCGCAAAAACCACATGCACGTGTACATGTGTCACCCAGCATTAAAAACGTGGCTGTTCCACTGCCCCAACACTCACCCATATTTGGGCAGCCGGCTTCCTCACAAACTGTATGCAGTGACTTCTGTCGCATCAACTGGTCTAACCACTCAGAGGTCTGACCAGATGGTGCTCGAACTTTAATCCATGGTGGTCTACGGAGTGGTGTTGTATCAATGATCTCAGGATTTACCCGGTCGCGAGTAGGCGATTTTTGCATATCAGGATTATAACATGCACCGCGGTAGGGCCATATTTGTGTAGAAGGAATTTTCTAATTTTGTCCATTTCTGGCAAAACTGGGTGCAATAATGCGCTATTGTCTAGACAATAGCGCATTATTCTGAGCACAAATCAGTAAAAACTGTGTGTAAATTGCACGGTAGGTCATCATGCTAATACTTTTTTGATCCAACAATCTTGAAAAATCGAGATCCATTTACAGATTGCTAAATCACTTCAATACAAATTCATTGGAAAAAATGAATTTATTAGTGAACTTATTTATCCAGGGAAGGCATAACCTCACGGACGATGAGCTTCAATCCCTTGACGGCAACAACTTTTACTTTTGCTCCCACTGGTAAGACCACTTCGCCTTCTGATTCGGCGCTCCACAACTCACCACCCAGTTGAACGCTGCCATTCGGGTCCAGCACTTCCCGGACAATGCCGATCCTTTCAACAAGTGATTCCTGCCCGGAAATAATAGGCCTTTTCCTGGCTCGAAGGGCAAAGCCAACAATGATGAAGAATATTGTTCCTGTCACTACTGCCGATCCAATTACCAACGGTACTGAAACCCTCTGAAAATCTGGTATTCCAGGGGAGTTAAATAAAACCAGGCCGCCAACGATAAAGCTTCCAATACCGGCAACGGTAAGTGCTCCATGAGTTGGAGCTTTTATATCCAGTATGAATAATATAAATGAAAGGAGTAAAAACACGATCCCAAACCAGTTGACTGGAAGAATTCCCAACCCGTATGTAGCCAGTGCCAGGCAGACCGCTCCTATAAATCCAGCCACCCACCCTCCAGGGCTGGATAATTCGATCAGGATTGCCTGAACGCCAACAGATAACAGGAGGAATACGATATTTGGGTTGGTCAGCATTTGCAATAGCTGTTCAATGAGGGAGGTGTTGAATGGTACCTGAACGAGATCTTTTGTGGAAAGCACAACATCACCATCCACCGTATGCACCTGGAATCCATCCAATTGAGTGATCAAGTCTGATGTGTCATTTGCGATGAAATCGATCAGCCCGATCTTCAATGCTTCTGCTGAAGATACAGCTCGTGCATTTTGGATGGTGTCTTCAGCGAGAGCAATCGCTTCGGGGTTTCGCCGTTCTGCCAGTGAACGCACCGTCGCTTTCAGGATCTCCTTGGCTTTTGTCTGCATGGTTGTGCCTATGTCTTCCCCCTGGGAACCAACTGGTGAGGCTGCGCCAATGGCTGTTTCCGGAGCCATGGCAGCGACATGCCCGGCAAGCGTGATCACTGTTCCGGCGCTGCCCGCCATTGCCCCGCGTGGCGCGACGTAGACTACAACAGGCACATGGCTCCCGCGAATAGCTGTGACCATACGGGTAAGAAGCTCAATTTCTCCCCCGGGTGTGTTCAATTGAAAAATGACCAGGTTTGCATTTTGTGACTGAGCATAGTTCAAACCGCGAGTGAGGTATTGCAGCATGGCTGGCGTCAACGGCCCGGAAGCGGTCATCACGATCGCCTGGTTTCCATTTTGTAAATTATTATTTGCAAAAGCCGGTTGATAAAGACCTAAGCTCAGGATAATTAATAGAATGCTAATATTTATGAGATGAAGAAATTTTCTTTTCATAAAGTTTGCCCTCATTTAGATTATAAGTCAAAATACTTGGCTTAGAATACTGTGTGTGAGGTTATCGGTCTATTATCAATCCGAATTCCTACGCAAAGGCGGTTGGTTGTGATAGAATCGTTGTCTGCCCAGCCCCCATTGTCTAGTGGCCCAGGACGTGGCCCTCTCAAGGCCAAAACGAGGATTCGAATTCCTCTGGGGGCACAAGAATCAACAATTGTTATCAAAACGAGGATCCCCCGAAGGGGATTCTATTCGTACTCCTCTGGGGGCACAAGAATCAACAATTGTTATCAAAACGAGGATCCCCGGAAGGGGATCCTATTCATACTCCTCTGGGGGCACAAGAATCAACAATTGTTATCAAAACAAGGATCCCCGGAAGAGGATTCATTCGTACTCCTCCGGGGGCTCAATTACCAACAACTCTTTTCAAAACGAGGATCCCCGGAAGGGGATTCTATTCGTATTCCACCAGGGGCACAATTACATATAACACTTTTCAAAATGAGGATTCCCGGAAGGGGATTCTATGAATACAATGCTGGGGAGCAAATAACCTTTTTCCCTTCTCAGTCTCTCCGATTCACCTAAATTCTCATTTTTGATATATAGTCATATTAATAATTCTTCTTATGTTTTGATTTCTAAAATATGTTAATATTCAGGAATCATCAAATACCAGAATATAAAGGAATAATTCCAGATTAAAGAAGTTTTGAACAAGTAATACCCTGATAGTAGATGGATCAAAAAATGGAAGATAAATTCAATTTCTTGGACAACATTTCTCCTTCCTCGAAGGATAATGATATTCCGCAATCCTTAAAAAGGGATATTTCCATTAAGGCTAATATCTCGCGGCTATCTACTGTATTTAATATTTTTCGCTATTTACTAAATAAAGCCCTATTAATCGCATTCACCATTTTTGTGGGAATATTCATCACTGTAATTATCATTAATCGTCCGGTAACGTTAGGCTTCCGAAAGAATCCTCCCCAGCTGGAAACAAACCTGAGAAAGCAAATTTCGCAGGCCTTGGCCATCTATAAGTATGATAATCCCACTTTTTATAAGCTCTCAGAGACTGAGCAAGATCAGGTCATTACTAAAATGGAAGCGAAGTTGACCGAGGATCTAGGTTTAAATCTACCTTACTGGCCGCGGCATCTACTGTGGACTTTCAATTCCATGAAATTCGATTGGGGTGAATTGCGAAACGTAAGTATCAACCTATTGCCCATGCTGGGCTACGGGCGATCATTTATGAGTTTAAATGATATTATCGTAAAGCACATGCCTAACACCATGTTATTGGCTGCAACTGCAAACTTACTTATCTTTCTTTTGGGAGTTCCACTTGCACTTAGTCTTTCGAGAAAATATGGCAGCAGGATCGATAAATTGTTTGCATTACTGGCCCCAATATTTTCAATCCCAAGCTGGGTTATTGGAATCTTATTAATTGCCATTTTTGCATTTCAATTTCGATTATTGCCATTTGGGGGAATGCTGGATACATTGCCACCGGATAATCCGATTGGTTACATTCCCATTATTGCCAAACACATGGTATTACCTGTCATGGCAATTTTCCTCAGTATGTTCTTCCAACTTGTTTATTCCTGGCGCACTTATTTCCTGATTTATGCAGAGGAAGATTACGTAATCCTGGGGAAGGCTATCGGTTTACCAGCCAGTAAGCTGCAGAAACAATATGTCCTAAAACCTGCATTTCAATACATCCTTACCAGCTTTTCCATGATGTTGGTCACGTTCTGGCAAATGACCATGGCTTTGGAAGTGATCTTCAATTGGCCAGGGATTGGATGGCTTTTTATTAAGGTTGGTTTGCCTAATTTTTGGGGTGAAAGTATGTATCCGGGCGAGATGATCGTTGCAATCTCGCTGATCGTTATTTTCGCCTACATTCTTGGGTTGATTGTATTTATTCTGGAGATCATTTATGTTGTGGTGGACCCACGGATCCACATGATGAAAAATGAAGCTTCCCTTCACCAGAAAAAAAGCTGGTGGCAAGTGAAGGGATCTCATCAGAAGTATGTTCCACTTTTACAACCTGAGGTTTACAAAACAAGCAGCACTCAAGGCAGGCGAATAAACATCGACTTTATGGGATGGTTGGTGGCAGTGAAATATTTCCTTTTAAAGGTGTGGTCGGGAATCAAGGCCGCATGGATCCAGATAATCCATTATCCTGCAGCCATGTTCGGGCTGATCATCATCTTATTATTATTCATGGGATCTATTTATGCTGTATTCGGATTGCCGTATGCAAAAATTGGTTCTGAATGGCTCGGAGACCCGATGACAGGGCAACCACTTGTACCGAAAACCGCTCTTCCAACATGGGTAAATCTTTTTAAAGAAAAAGATTATCTTTCCACATTGATCCTGGATAGCAAACAAGGGGGTTCAACGCGCGTTGAAACTCCTTTAGATGTGGATACAAAGCAAATTAACCTCACTTATAGTTTTGATTACAATTATGGGGATTTTCCCACAGAAGTGTTCCTGTTCCTGGATGGGAATTACAGTATTAAGCGGCCTTTTGCATCTTTGGTTTGGACAACCCCGGATGGCAGGGAATTCAATTTGAAAAACACTGCAGTAATTCCTGGTACGACTTATAATTTGGCTGATAGTATTTCGATTCGAAGGATTGTTAACAATAATCCGCATCTTCAGAAATGGTTTACATTTGGCCAGATCTATCCTACCCCAGCATTTTATGTTTTGTTTGCTGACCCAAACCTGGATTATGCGAAAGTAGTTCCTGGGCGATATACCCTTCATTTGAATGGGATGACTTTCGAAAAAAACAGTGATATCCAGGCGAAATTAGTCATGCTTGGTCAAGTTTATGGATTGGCTGGAACGGACAATATGAGGCGGGATTTATTGACCCCACTTTTGTGGGGTATGCCAATTGCTCTCGGGGTTGGATTGTTCGGCGCAATAATCACCACCATCATTTCCATGATCCTTTCTGCGGCCGGGGTTTGGTTTGGTGGATGGGTGGATAATTTGATCCAGCGATTGACTGAGGTCAACCTTGTTTTACCAATCTTGGCTATGAGTGTGCTGGCATACGCATATTTGGGAGTGAATCTGTGGGTTATTTTGATAATAATTGTCCTTTTGAATGTATTTGGAAGCCCTACCAAGAATTTTCGTGCTGCTTTCCTGGTTATCAAAGAAGCACCATATATTGAAGCTGCTCAGTCTTATGGGGCGAGCAATTCCAGAATTATTATGCGTTATATGTTGCCTCGCATAATTCCCACAATGATTCCCCAATTGATCATCCTTATACCCAGTTTTGTTTTTATTGAAGTAACACTAGGGCTGTTTAATATCAACACCGGCTATCCGACCTGGGGCACAATTATTTACCAGGCGATCGAAGCGGGGGCACTTTACCATGGTCAATACCGGTTACTGGAACCTCTGGCTTTGGTACTCCTTACTGGTATTGCTTTCTCTTTGTTCGGCTTTACCCTTGAAAAGATATTAAACCCGCGATTGTTAAATGAGTGATTCCAGGAAAGTGTAAACCCTTGGGAAAGTAAGTATTTATTAATAATATTATGGAGGACAGATGAACTACAGACATTTAGGAAAAGCAGGAATAAAAGTGAGCGAACTTTCACTTGGTGCCTGGGTCACTTATGGTGGTCAGGTGGGTGAGACCGTTGCCAGGGATTGCATGATCGCTGCTTATGAGAATGGGGTAAACTTTTTCGACAATGCTGAAGCCTATGCAAATGGGAAAGCAGAAGTGGTCATGGGTAATGTCCTCAAGCAGACCGGATGGAAACGAGAGACGTATGTTATTTCAACCAAGATATTCTGGGGTGGGGATGGCCCGAATGATAAAGGGCTAAGTTACAAGCATATTGTTGAAGGGGCAAACAATGCTCTTAAGCGATTGCAAATGGAATATGTGGACTTTATTTTTGCGCACCGGCCGGATCCTGAAACCCCCATTGAAGAGACAGTCCGTGCGATGGACCTGATCATCCGACAGGGGAAAGCATTCTACTGGGGTACATCTGAGTGGAGTGCTGCTGATATTATGAAAGCGGATTCCATTGCCAGGCAATACCATCTGACGCCTCCCAGTATGGAACAGCCCCAATACAATATGCTGGTTCGGGAAAAGGTGGAGAATGATTTTATACCTTTATATAAAGAACTTGGTTATGGAACGACCATCTGGTCTCCCCTGGCTTCAGGTATCCTGACAGGAAAATACAATGATGGCATTCCGGATGACAGCCGGATGGCTCTGAAGGGTTATGGATGGCTGAGAAAAGAACTGACAGAGGAAAAAATCAAAACGGTCCGTCATCTGAAAACAGTTTCAGATGAACTCGGAATCAGCTTACCGCAATTGGCAATTGCCTGGTGCCTCAAAAACCCCAATGTGTCCACAGTTATTACCGGGGCAAGCCGCGTGGAACAGGTACACCAGAATATGAAAGCTTTGGATGCAGTTTCCATGTTGACGAAGGATGTCATGGGAAGGATCGAAGGGATATTAGGGAATAAACCCGAATGATTTAATCCTTACTCTTCTTTGTATTTGAAGAAGGAACCAATCTGGGCTGCCATTGATATGGCAGCTTTAAATTTAAACCATCCAGATAAATACGATTCTTCTTAAAGATAAGAATACTAAGTGAAGCCGGATCAACAGAAAAACTATAATATCTTCTCAGCGGAGCATCCATCGCTTTTGCCAGCAATAGTTTGATGCAGTCGGAATGCGAGAAAATAGCTACCGTTGCATTGTCATCATGTATGTCAATAGCGTTTTTTAAAGCATCCCATAAGCGCAGCTGGGCATCAGCAAAAGTCTCTCCGTCCGGAAAGGTATGATTCTCTGGATCATCCCTGAGCTTCTTCCAGACCGGATCTTCTTTGATTTCAATAAAATTCTTCCCGGTCCAAGACCCGGTATTCATCTCAATAAACCCCTTTTCGATATCCACGCTGAGGTTAAGTTTTTCTGCCAGCGGGGTTGCTGTTTCAATCGCTCTTTCAAGGGGACTGGATATGATCGATGTGATCTGGACATCTTTTAAGCTTTCAGCAACAAGCAATGCCTGGGTTTTTCCAGATTCATTTAGATGGATCCCGGTAAGATGGCCGGGGAGATATTTGCTAAGTGATTCATTATCCCCATGTCGTATGAGTAGGATGGTCGTCATTATTTTATCCTTTTGGTTCCTCATTAGTTGATTTTTCTATGTCTTTACTTCCTGCTTCGAAATCCAGTTTTTTCTTGATTTCCTTTTCATAACCCTGATCTGAAGGTTCATAGAATTTCATTCCCTGATACGCATCCGGCAGGTATTGCTGATTCACATGATGACCTGGGAAATCATGCGGATACAAATATCCCTTTCCATGACCCAATGCTGCTGCATCCCGGTTATTATCCATCAAGTGTGTAGGTACATTTGCTGCCCCTTCTTTATTGATCATTTCCAATGCTTTAAAGTATGCACCAGTAGAATTAGACTTGGCAGCCGTTGCCAGATACAGGGTGGCTTCTGCGATAGGGTAAACACCTTCCGGTAGGCCGATATAATCAAATGCAGTTGCCGCTGCCGTAGCGACTACCAGCCCATTGGGATCTGCCAGTCCGATATCTTCACCCGCAAGAACGATCAACCTTCGCAAAATAAAGCGGGGATCCTCGCCAGCCTGGATCATCTTAGCCAACCAGAACAAGGCAGCATCCGGGTCTGATCCGCGGACAGATTTGATAAAAGCAGAAATAGTGTCGTAATGGGCATCCCCGTCTTTATCGTATAGAACGGCTCTTTGTTGGATTGATTCCTGGGCAACATCCAGGGAGATCTGTATATTCCCGAGTGCATCCGGCGGAGTGGAGAATACAGCCAATTCCAGCGCATTCAGAGCATTGCGGGCATCCCCTCCGGCAGTTCGAGCAAGGTGAGCGCGAGCATCGTCCCAGAGCTTGACCGGCATGGATCCCAGCCCTTTTTCTTGATCGTGGACCGCCCGATTAAGGATCTCTTCAATGTGTATTTCCTCCAAAGAATTCAATTGAAATATCCGGCTGCGAGAGACCAGGGCTTTGATCACTTCAAAGTATGGATTCTCAGTGGTTGCCCCAATGAGTGTCAATACGCCGCTTTCCACATGCTGCAACAAGGCATCCTGTTGGGCTTTATTCCAGCGGTGAACTTCATCAACGAATAAGATGGTTCTGATGTTATATAATTTTCGCCTCTCCTGTGCTTCAGAGATCACCCGGCGTAATTCGCCAACACCAGCCAGAACTGCGGAAATGGTCTCAAAGTGGCTTTTAGTGGTCAGAGCAATGACCTGTGCCAAAGTGGTCTTTCCAGTTCCGGGTGGCCCCCAGAGTAATATAGATGAAAATAGCTTATCTGCTTCAATCGCTCTTCGTAACAGTTTGCCTTCCCCGATGATATGATCCTGTCCGATAATTTCATCCAGCGATTGCGGGCGCATACGGGCAGCCAGAGGAGCTTCCTGTTGTAATTTTTTTTCGAGAGAATGTTCAAATAGATCCATTCAACCACCTTTTCATCCACACATTAAAAAAAGAATCTATATATCTTATTGTAATATCCTTTAACCATTATCAGTTATCCTCATGTGTATTCCAGGTACGGTAATTAAAAAGATATCCACTTTCGATAATAGCGTGGATATCTTTTCAAGGATTATTAATTGTAATTACCCCTTAAGCCTTTTCATAGTCCTGTACCATGCTTTGGTGGGATTCACAGGTGGAACTGTTCGGTCTTCTTCTTTACTCATTCCAAAAGCCAGATTCTCTATCATTTCTGAGATTTCCTCTGTAGGTTTTGAAGCAAGGAAAGGCTTCCCATAATTGATGGCTTCAATGGTGATATCCGGAACGAACGGTAAAATGATATCCACTGAATGATGTAAAGCAACTTCAATATTCTTCCTTACTAACCCTTGTCTTTCAAAGGTCCAATTCATCACCAGAGTGATCTTATCCAGGTCGTAATCTAATTTCTTATAAGTTTCAATGGCTGCTGCTGCAGCACGAATCGAAGCCATTTCCGGAGCGATAACGATCACAATATTATTAGCCAGGTCAAGTGTATTGAATGAAATTTCACCAAAATCATGTGGTAAATCAATGACTAGATAATCATATTGCTTTCGTAGTAAATGCATGCAGGCTTTGAAGTGATCGATTGTGAGTAGTTCTGCCTCTGGGGGAAATGTAGGTGCGGCAATGTAATCAAAACCAAGGTCATGTCGGTTGATAATGCTTTGTAATGCAATTAAGTCGATTTCTTCTGGTTTAAAACTCCCAAGATCTGCCCACGTTCTCCGCAGGGTACCATTGACCATCAACGCAATTTGACCAGCGGTAAGGACAAGATCCAACAGGATGGTGGGCTTTACCCACAAACCTGCAATCCCGACAGCCAGGTTTACTGCTACAGTACTGCTGCCAACACCACCTCGCAAATTGTGAACTGCTATAACTTTCCCGTTTCTCTCTTTTCGCTCTTGCGGAGACATTTTATACGATTGTACTTTTCGGAGTAAAGTTCCTATCCTTGCCACAAGTTCAGCAGGAGCGAATGGCTTTGTCATATAATCATCAGCACCTGCTTCAAAACCAGCCAGTTTCTCGTCAAGGTTAGCTTGTGCCGTTAGCATTAATATGGGAGTTTGCGCAAATTTTGAGTTCCTCCTTAACCGGCGAGCTACCTCATAGCCATCCATATTGGGCATCATCACATCACAGATCACAATATCAGGGTTGGTTGCATTGGCTTGTGTTAATCCCAATAACCCATCATTCGCATAAACCAGATCGTACCCGAGCGGCTCCAATGTATGCCCGATCATTTTTTGAAATATTAAATCATCATCAATAACCAATATTCTTGCCATAATACCTCCAAAAATCCATTTACCAGAAAAAACAGCCAATACCGCTATTTATTAATTAGTGCTTCATAATATCTCTCAACTTTGGGAACTTCTTCTTTTATTTTCTTGATCAACGAAGACACATTACTCATAACGCCGCTATATCCATTAATTTCTATCTCTGCTGCTGCTGCCCTTAATGCTTCTGCCGAGAAATTTGCTGAGGCACCTTTCAAATTATGTGCCAACCTCGTCACACTTTTAATATCGTCCTGCCCAATAGCCTCTTCCAGTTTTAATATCCGTTCAGGCAAATTTTTTATAAACTCTCCAAGCATCGTCTTGAAGAAATCAAGGTCATCGCCAAAACGTGGAAGGGCTTCCACCATATTGATTGGATCATTTACTTCCTGAATGGTTTCGTTAAGTACCGTCCCGGGTTGGGAGATACTATCAAGGTCAAGGGTTCCAGTTTTAGGAAGTCGTATACTGATCCATTTGTTGATCGTTTGAAAGAACTCCTTAGGTTCCAACGGTTTGGAGAGATAATCATCCATTCCAGAAGCAAGGCACCTCTCACGATCACCTTTCATGGCATGTGCGGTCATGGCAATAATCGGTGTTTTCTTACCTGCGGTATCCTTTATCCGGAATTCGCGTGTTGCTTCAAACCCATCCATCTCCGGCATTTGGACGTCCATTAATACCAGCGTGTAAGCCTGATTCAGCATAGCTTCAACCGCCATTTTTCCATTATCCACAACATCAACAGAATAGCCGGATTTTTGCAAAAGATTTACAGCCAGTTTTTGGTTGATCAAATTATCTTCGGCTAATAATATATGCACTAATTTTCTACGTCGTTCAGAAATGGTATGGCTGGTAACGAGTGAACTCGTTGGAGTTTTGAGAGTCGTTTCATTTGGCTTTTGACCAAGGACGGTTATGATCATTTCTTCTAGATGATCTTTTTTAACCGGTTTGACCAGATATCCATCGCAACCCAGAGACGTCAATTTAGCTGCATCTCCCCTGTGACCCATGGATGTTAGGATGACCACGTGTACATCTTTTATAAGATCATTCTGCTTAATTTCAGCCAGGGCGGTCATTCCATCTTTTTCAGGCATTTGCATATCCAAAAGAACGATCTTATATGGATCTCTGTTCTCCACAGCGTTGGATAATTGCTGAACGATAACCATACTATCACCAATGGAATCTGCCCGGCAGCCAAAATATTGCAATTCCTTGGTGAGGATCAACCGATTGGTCGGATTGTCATCCACGATCAATACATGGGTGTCGCGCAAATCGATTGGGATCTGTGACGGTTCTTCAACAGGGTTGGTACTCTTCCCGAAAACTGCGGTGAACCAGAACGTACTACCCACATTGGGTTCACTGATTATGCCGATCTGGCCATGCATTAATTCAACCAGTTGTTTAGATATAGCCAAACCAAGACCTGTACCCCCAAATTTCCGGGTCGTGGAGCTATCCACCTGGACAAAACGGTCAAAAACAGCAGCTTGCCTGTCAGCTGGAATTCCAATCCCTGTATCTGTTACGGCAAATTTTAATGTGACCTTGTTGGCTTCTTCTTTTTCAAGAGCCACCCGGATAACAACTTCACCATGGCTGGTGAATTTAATGGCGTTTCCTGCCAAATTCATCAGGATTTGGCGCAGTCGACCGGGATCGCCAACCAACCGGGTTGGAATTTTGGGTTGGATCAGGCATAGCACTTCCAGACCTTTTGTTTCCGCACGGGGAGCAATTGCAGACGTCACACTTTCCACCGTATTTCCGGGATCAAAATCTATTTCTTCCAAAGATAAATACCCAGATTCGATTTTTGCAAAATCGAGAATATCATTTAATAAACTCAGAAGGGCATCTGCGCTTTCTTTGGCTGTATTCAAGTAATCTCTCTGTTCAAAAGTGAGAGTAGTACCCTGGGCAAGTTCAACCATACCGATGATTCCATTCATCGGGGTACGGATTTCATGGCTCATATTCGCCAGGAACTCACTTTTAGCACGATCAGCTGCTTCAGCTTCCCGGCGGGCTTGCAATATTTCAGTAACATCATGGTATAACCCGAGAATCCCATATCCTTGACCACCGACGATAACGGGTACACCAAAAATCTCGACATCTACCTGAGAACCATCTTTTCGGATGCGCTGTCCATATCCATGAATGGTATTTCCTTGAGCTACGTTTTTGGTATACTGATCCGCTTCTGCCAGGTCGATATTTCTACTTATCAACCGATCCAGATTCCTGCCGATTACTTCTTCCTGCTTATATCCATACATGTTCTCAAATGCAGGATTACATGAGATGATACTGGATTCCATATTCATAATTACGATCGCTACCGGGCTGTTTTTTACCAGCGCTTCGAAAAATTCTTTCTGGCGGATGATCTCGTTGCTGGCAGCGTGTTGAATGGATACATCCCGAATAATGTAGACTGTTCCTTCCTGGTCGTCAGCAATGGCAACAGGAAATGAGTTAATGATGAACCAACCGGGAATATTTTTGAACTGTATGTTATTGCCAATAATCGGAGCTGAACCATCAACACAGTTGAACACTGTGGTAAATTCTTGCCCAAGTAAATCCTGAAAAGTGGTATGAAGCACCTTGATTGTTGAGCTATTACAACGAATGATCGTATTTGATGGGTCAGTTAAAACAATCAGGTCGTTAACCGCATCGAAGATGGTCTCCCAAGTTCTTTTTGCGTTGCTGATCTTGCCTTCAGTCTCTTTTTGTTTTTCAATAACGATTTTGTTATCTTCAATTTGAGCTTGGAGATCTTTATTAGAGGTGTTTAATTCGTCTTCAATGGTAATGAATGTTTTTATACTGAAATCATGATACCTGCCAACAAGGAAACCGGTGGCTGTGAGCAATATAATAATGGCAAAATAAAACCAAGGTGGTGTTTGGGGAGCGATAATATATAGCAGGATGGAGAGACTCAACCCCAGTACAACGCCTACTCCTGTGAGTATTGGCATCATTTTCCGATAGTTTTTCATGAAGTTCATTATAAGAGCTTATCAATTGGTTGAGAATACTGAATAGCATTAGCTTGAAAAAAGCTTCAGCAATACTTTGGATATCAAGGAAATGATAAATTAAATCAACTATCCGATCGGTTGTTTTATTTCTTCCGTTGGCTCTGCAATTTCCGGCTGATCAACAAATTTCGGATCCAATTGAACCGCATATTGATTGATGTTCTTCACTGGCTCAGGATAATGCATTTTCAGCTTTTCTAATGTTTCTACCAGAATGGAAGAAATGACCAGGTTGCGGTACCAGTTGCGGTTTGCTGGAATGATATACCAGGGTGCCCAGGGTTTGCTGGTTTTTGAAAGAACATCCTGGTAGGCTTCCATATAATCTTTCCACAGCTTGCGTTCCTCCAAATCTCCAGGGTTGAATTTCCAACGTTTTTCTGGTGTACTGATTCGTTCCAATAATCTTTGTTTCTGTTCATCCTGGCTGATGTTCAAATAAAACTTGAGGATGGTTGTTCCTTCATCCTTCATCATTCTTTCAAATTCATTGATATGCTGAAAGCGCTTTTTCCACACCTTTTGGGGTGCCAGGTTATGGACCCGCACTACCAGCAGGTCTTCATAGTGACTGCGATTAAAGATGACTATTTCACCTTTACCCGGTGCCTGCGGATGGACACGCCAGAGATAGTCATGGTCAAGCTCTTCAGGTGTGGGTACTTTAAAACTTGCGACTTTAACACCTTGCGGGTTTACTCCTTCAAAAACACTGCTGATCGTGCCATCTTTACCCCCGGTATCCATGGCTTGAAGAACAATGAGTATTTTTTGTTTATGTTCGGCATACAGAACATCCTGTAAAACCTCCAATCTTTTATTTAGTTTCTTGATAGCGATTAAGCCTTCTTTTTTGGTTCCTTCGAACCCGGAAGTATCATCAGGATCCCAATCTGAGAGTTTTACCTTGCTGTTTTGTTTTACCAAATACTTTTTCATATTTCCTCCACGATTGATAATTCATTATAACCAAATGCCCGGTTTGATAAAACAGGAAATGGCATGGTTCTTGTTATGCTTTAGGTATTGTTACCCTTATGGAGTGATTAGTGATGCGTTTAAAACCTTTGCTTGTATTTTCGATGATTGTCTTCCTCTTATCTGCGTGTGGGATCAGCCCGCAATACCATCCAATCTTGGATGATCCGACTGCAACTCCTGAACTCGTTTATATTGAAGAGGCGACCCCAGAAGCTCTTCCATCACCTTATCCGCAAGTGCTGCCTGCAATTAATCCGACATACATCGCTTTTTCTGTCCACATACAGGCCGTTTTCCTTGCAAATGATGATGGTTCTGATCGGTCAACCATTGCGAATGACCAGATCATGCATTGGGTCGACCAGGCAAACCTGATATTTTCCCAGGCAAGCCTTCGATTCTACTTTGATCCTGGAATTGATACTAATGAATATAAAAATTCCATCTTGAATAATGTAACCGGAATTGAGGACCCTAATTGGGACAAGGCTGTTGTAGAAGGGGAGAAATTAGCTCAAGCCTATGGCGGAAAAATCATCGTTTTATTTAGAAATCCTCCCATGATTGGAGATGTAGGAAGTTTGGAGGAGGATTTTATTTTCATGCCTTCAACTGTTCAGCAAATTTGTGGACAACCGGATGAATCTTTGCTGGCGCATCAATTAGGCCACTACCTGGGATTAAGTAATACGTTTCCTGAATTTTTCGCCAGCATCTCTGATGCTGAAAAAGCTTATGAAAAGAGCGGCTTTGACGCAACATTCTTTGATGGAGATGGAATACCTGATACTCCACCAGATGCGTATGTTAATCACTCCGAATTTCAATGCGGTGATAAGCTGAATATTAAGATCAGTAATGCAGATTTCAGTCTGACCCGGGGCAATGTCATGTCTTATTACATGCCGCGCAGCCAGCTCACTCCAATTCAAATCACGCAGGTTCGATTTATTTCTGCCTTACGATCACGTAACGATTCGATGATCCCTACAAATCAGGGTCCCGTCTCTCCGATCCAATTTGAAGATCTTCCGCTGACTTACCGATCCTGGTGTGATCCGCAAACCATGGATATGTCCGGAATCCTAAACCGGGGTTGGAATGGTGGTAAATCCTTAAATATTCCCGCTGGTTACGGCTCTATCTGTACTTTCTCCATCGATTTTCCTGAAACTAAATCTTATGAATTAATCCTGTATGCGACAAAAATGCCGGATTATGGTGTAGTGGAAATAATGATAGATGAATGGATCCTCAATGATGGGATGGATCTATACTCCTTATATCCAATGCCAACTGGCCCCGTGTCATTTGGAAAACTATATCTTGAAGCCGGCAGCCATACCCTCTCGTTTAGGGTTGTCCGAAAAGCACTAGAGTCAACCAATTACAATTTCGGACTGGATGCATTGACTATACAAGCACAAGATCAATAAACAAGTTCACGTTCCACAATTACTTTATACGATACTCCTCAGGTAGTAGAGTCAATTTATAACCCGATTCGGAGGAGACAAATATGAATGACGTTGAATTATCGGCAGAAGTTCACCGCAGCCTGGGGGTTGATTTATTCAATCGAACCTGGGAGTTAATGGATAAACCTGATAGGACTCCAACTGAAGACGCAACCATGCTGGAATTCGCTCATTCATCTGCATATCACTGGTCTTTTTGTGGAACGGTGGTCAATCAACAGCGGGGTTATTGGTTGATCAGTAGAGTCTATGCTGTTCTGGGGATACCAGACGGATGCCTGCTATTTGCCAAATTATGCAGGGAGAATACCGAGTCAGGCATAAATGAAATGGCAGACTTCGACGTAGCGTTTAGTTTTGAAGCGTTGGCGAGAGCATATGCGCTGAATGGTGAGTTGAAAAAAACTGCGGAAATGTTCAAATCAGCAGTTGAAGCTGGAAAATTGATAAAGGATGAAGAGGACCGGAAAATTTTCTCAGAGAGCCTAAATTCAGGTGTTTTGACTCAATTCGGTTGATTATGATTGCCAATAAACAATAATATTTCTCCTTATCCTGAAATTCTTTTCGTACCCGGCGTTTTTCAAAACGCCGGGTACGGTTATTTATTATCCTTACATTGGCAATTGAAGGTTAACTATGTGCATGCTAAACTAGTTAAAGCATATATCATAGAACCAGAGGGCAATGAATGGATCTTACCAATGAAATGAAGCTTGAGATGTTTTGGACGATGCTGCTTGCCCGCCGATTGGATGAACGAGCCTGGATGCTGCATCGTCAGGGGCGAATAGATTTCCATATTTCTGGTATCGGGCAGGAAGCTGCCCAGGTCGGGGCGGCATTTGCCTTGCGGCGAGGATATGACTGGATTGCGCCATATTACCGTGACCTGGCTTTAATGATCGCCGTCGGATACACACCGAAGGATTTTGCCTTGAGTATGATGGGGAAAAAGGAAGAGCCGGGCAGTGGCGGCCGGCAGATGCCCAGCCATTGGGGTCTGCGCGCGGCCAATGTGATCAGCCATTCTGCACCAGTTGCTACGCAGTGTGTCCACGCAGCCGGTGTGGGGTTGGCGATCAAAATGCGTAAGGAAGACAAGGTGGTATTCACATCGTTGGGAGAAGGATCCACTTCGCAGGGGGAGTGGTATGAGGCGGTTAACTGGGCGGCTGTCCACCAGCTGCCTGTGATCTTTATGGTCGAGAATAACCAATATGCCATCTCAGAATCAGTTGATAAGCAGATGGCAGTACCAAGCGTGGCAGACAAAGCCTGTGGTTTAGGATTACCTGGCGTCCAGGTGGATGGAACTGATCTAGTTAAGGTATATACGGTTGTAAAAGAAGCGGTGGATAATGCCAGGGCAGGTAAAGGACCAAAGCTCATCGAAGCAAAGATGTACCGGATCACTCCGCATAGCTCGGATGATGATGACCGGTCGTATCGTACCCGCGAAGAAGTCGATACAAACAAACTGCTTGACCCGATGATCGTAAACACCAGGAATTTAATGACTGAAAATGTCCTCACACAGGAAAAATTGGATGGGATGGAAGCAAAAGCAAAGGGGCTGATCGACGGAGCCATAGAATATGCCTCAAAGGCACCTTATCCTGAAGTGCAGGATGGCATTCACCCGGTTTATGCTGAAGAGGTGACCCATGCCTGAAATGATTTTAGTGGATGCAATTCGCTTGGCAATGGAAGAAGAACTGGCAGCAGATGAGCGCGTTTTTATTGTAGGTGAAGATGTGGGGAAACGCGGTGGAGTTTTTCGGGCCACAGTTGGTCTTTATGATAAATTTGGCGCTGAGCGGGTGATCGATTCCCCGCTGGCTGAGTTATCCATTGTCGGAGTAGGAATAGGTGCAGCCTTGTATGGTATGCGCCCCGTCTGCGAGATCCAGTTTGCCGATTTTATCTACCCGGCTATGAATCAGATCATCAGTGAAGCAGCAAAGATGTGCTATCGGTCAAATGGGGATTGGACAGTCCCGATGGTGATCCGTGCGCCATATGGCGGTGGAATCGGCGGCGGTTTATATCACTCACAAAGCCTGGAAGCCTTCTTCACCCACGTACCGGGATTGAAGGTGGTGGTTCCTTCAAACCCGTATGATGCCAAAGGATTGTTGAAATCTGCAATCCGGGACCCAAATCCGGTTATTTTCTTTGAACCTAAAAAAGGTTATCGCCTGATCAAAGGCGAGGTACCAGACACCGACTATACCGTGCCCATTGGACCTGCGCAAGTCACAAGATCCGGAACTGATGTGAGTGTCTTTGCCTATGGCATGATGCATTATTACACTTTGCAGGCTGCAGAAAAATTAGCATCCGAACGCATAAGCGTGGAAGTGGTTGACCTGAGGACGCTTTACCCGGTGGACAGGCCGACAATTTTGGCGAGTGTGAAAAAAACAGGGAAGGCGTTGATTGTCTACGAGGATAATCTTACAGGTGGTTACGGCGCAGAAATAGCTGCTACGATCGCGGATGGGGCTTTCACCGACCTGGATGCTCCTGTAAGGCGTTTGGCCGGGCCGGATGTCCCCGGTGTGCCATTCAGCCATCCGCTGCAGGAATGGTTTATGCCGAATCCGGAAAAGATAGCTGATGCGATCAGGGATTTAGCCAAATGGTAAGGAGGGTGAGGATATGCCAGTAAAAGTGATCATGCCGAAACTAGGTGAATCTGTTGTGGACGGTACAGTAAACCGTTGGATAAAACACGAAGGGGATCAGGTTGAGGAGTTTGAATCTCTTCTGGAAGTTGAAACAGCCAAGGTGACGACTGAAATTCCCAGCCCGGCCGCAGGAGTGTTATTAAAAATTATTGTCCAGGAAGGGGAAACCGTGGATGCGGGAGTCATCCTGGCCTGGGTTGGTCAGGCGGGGGAAGAAGTACCTGATGTTCCTGCAGAAAGTAAGCCCGGGATTGTTGCAGTTCCTATTGTCACTCCAAATGTGAGCGATGAAACCACTATCATGACAGATCAGAAGCAATCATCAGAGCGAGACATAGGTTTTATTTCCCCGGTGGTTGCTAAACTTGCAGCAGAAAATAAAGTTGATCTGGCCAATGTACCAGGAACAGGTGAACATGGCCGGATAACAAAAAAAGATATTCTGGAGTACATCGAAAAATCCAGCCAGAATACAGCAACAAAACCAGAGCCTGCGCCATGGGAAACACCCGGATCTGGAGATCTGTTTAAACCGACAGTCGATCTATCAACACCTTCCACAACTGCATCGACGCCGCCTTTGGCTTCTACCCAAAATGGAGATACCCTGCTTCCGATGACCACCAAGCGGAAAGCGATAGCTGACCATATGATCATGAGCAAACATATATCTGCTCATGTGACTACGGTTATGGAAGCAGACTTGAGTCGTGTGATCCTACATAAGCAGGCCAATCAGTCACAATTCGAGGGGGATGGGCTAAAACTGACCTATACACCCTATTTTGTTGCCGCTGCTGCCCTGGCTTTGGTGCAATTTCCTCTATTGAATTCCTCCTGGACTGAGAAGGGGATCATACTTCATCGCGATGTAAATATAGGAATGGCGGTGTCACTTGGTGAAGATGGCCTGATCGTTCCTGTTATTCGAAATGCTGACCGTTTGTCTTTATCCGGGCTTGCCCGGGCTGTGCAAGACCTTTCAATCCGGGCACGCTCCAAGAAATTAACCCCAGATGAAACGATTGGTGGAACATTTTCAATCACAAATCATGGTACCGGGCGTTCTTTGTTTGCAACTCCGGTCATTAACCAGCCGCAATGTGCCATTTTAGGTGTGGGAGCTATTACAAAACGTGCGGTTGTTGTTACTGATGCGATTGCAATCCGCTCCATGGTCTATCTATCGCTCACCTTTGACCACCGGATATTGGATGGCACCTCTGCTGATGGATTCTTAAGCAAGGTGGTGGATATTCTCGAAGAATGGCAATAGATGTAGTGTGTTAAGTACAATATTTTATACTGTACCTGCTATTTCAATAATGAATCTACCCCGCCTCTTTTACAGTAATTTAGCGGGGTTGCTATCAATCGAATAACTTGCGGACTCTTCTTCCAACACCTATAATGCAATGTAATGGAACCCACTCCTCCCGCAAAGCATCGATCTATCCAATGGAAATACCTGGTTTACCTGGTCTGCCTGTTTGTCATTGTAACCTGGTGGATCGAGACTCCCGCTGGGTTACTGGGAAAAGCTGACGCCATTGGATACGCCGTATGTCACCGTATTGAAGTACGTTCTTTCTTCCTGGAAGATCGTCCTCTGCCACTTTGTGCACGTTGTTCAGGCATGTACCTGGGGGTAGTGGCAGGGATATTATTTCAGTTTATCTGCTACCCGCGTAAAGGCGGCATGCCGGGTTGGAAAACCGGTATTCCATTT
The DNA here is from genome assembly GCA_963827895.1 of uncultured Chloroflexia bacterium. GTDB lineage: Bacteria > Chloroflexota > Anaerolineae > Anaerolineales > Anaerolineaceae > PNON01. The sequence goes on from CAWHCY010000007.1 coordinate 198,141, forward strand.
ATGATCTTTGTTATTGCCTTTGGTATTGATGGTTTGAATTCATACCTGCACTTATTTCCCGGATTACCCGGTGCCTATGAACCCAATAATGTCCTGCGCCTGATCACGGGTACCGGAATGGGTATTTCCATTGCTGCAGTTCTTGTCCCGGCATTCAATCAATCGGTCTGGAAACAATGGGATCCAGGTTCGATATTTACCAACTGGCGTGGATATGCAGGATTAATCGGTATTCCATTCGCTTTTTCAAGTCTGATCCTATATAACAATCCGTTTTTCAGGTACAACCTGGCTCTCGTCAGTGCCGCTGGAGTATTAATGGTATTGGGTATGGTTTATGCTATTATCTGGTTGATGGTTTTCCACAAGGATAACCAGTCCGATCATTGGAGACAATTGGTACTCCCTCTTTGTGCCGGATTGCTTACGGCTATAATCCAGATTGGTGCCATTGATTGGTTGAGGTATGCTCTAACAGGTACATGGGCCGGCTTCAAGTTCTAAGGAGGTAAGAATGGAAATACTTGGGATCTTTTCAGCATTTGGGCTTTCTGCCAGCGCCGGTTTGAATGCGTACATCCCATTACTGGCAATAGCACTCCTGGCAAAATTTACCAATCTGATAAAACTCTCCCAACCCTGGGATACGCTGACAAGCTGGTGGATCATAGGTTTGATCCTCATCCTGGCAGTGGTCGAATTCTTCGCCGATAAAGTACCGGCAGTCAACCATATTAATGACATCATCCAGACGATCATCCGCCCGGTTGCCGGAGCGATCGTGTTTGCAGCCAGTGCTCATGTAATCACGGATATTCATCCGGTTCTATCGATCGCAGCAGGACTTCTGGTAGCCGGGGGAGTACATGCGGTGAAATCTCTGGTAGTCAGACCGACGGTAACTGCTACGACAGGTGGGGCAGGCAATGTACCGGTAAGCATCCTTGAAGATTTTATTTCTTCTTTGATCTCAGTTTTATCAGTGGTCGTTCCGGTGGTAATTGCCGCAATTATTATCTTATTAACCTCATGGGCGGTTTTCGCTCTATTGCGTCGTCATCGGAAGACTAATTTGCCTACTGGTTATTGATTGTAGTTTGTTGTATATTCTCATATAATGAAGTTGCAATAATTAACCATTTGTTAGGAGGAGAATATGGAAGCACCTGAAATGCCTGTTATGCCAGAGGTTGAAGCACCAAAAAAGAAAACAAATGTTTGGCTCATTGTTATCATTGTCCTGGTTGTACTTTGCTGCTGCTGCGTTATTGGTGGATTTATCAGTTATCGAATGTTAGGCCCGCAAATTGGTGATGTCTTTAGCCAGATCACCAATCAGATTTACTAAACAACAAGTTTTTGAAGAAAGGGCACTGGTGTATTCGCTTGCACTAGTGTCTTTTTGTTTATTAAATCAAAATAATAACAATGGAAAGGTGTTATTTATTATAATTTTTCTTGATTTATTGAGCAAAAACCGACATAATGAGTTTTAGGAGAATATATGGCGGGAAAAGTGGATGGAAGTATTAGCGCTTACGGTGCTGCTTTCATGTTGAATCAATTGAAGAACCTGCAAAATGAGGTGCAGGGTGTTCAGACGGCGATGGATATTGAATGCATCCACAGGATGCGTGTAGCTTCCCGTAGGCTACGTTCAGCACAGGAGTACTTTGACTCTTTTTTAGCTAAAAAGAATTCCAAAATATGGGAAAAGCAAATCCAGTCAATAACCGCTGCATTGGGTTATGCCAGGGACCTGGACATACAAATTGAGGCGATCCAAGAGTATCAACTGCATAATGATGAGATTAAATATCAACCAGGGTTCAAACGACTTATTCTTCGTTTATCACAGAAAAGAAAACAGGCACAATTATCTGTCCTTTTATCGGTTTCGAAATTTACATCCAATCCGGTGATCAAAAGAATCCAAAAAGAATTATCGCACTTTGTTGAACCGGATGGAAATGAACACTTCATTTCAATGCCGCTTCGACTGCTGGCCAACCAGGCAATAAATGATAAGTTGACCAATTTCTTGAGTTATGAGCCTTTTGTTCATATTCCTGAAAAAAAGTTGGAATTACATGCGATGCGAATAGCTGCGAAACATCTGCGATATACCATGGAAATATTTGCACCGTTATTTCCGGGAGAGTTAATTGATTGGCTCCAACCCGTCAGACAAGCACAGGAGCAGTTGGGTGTGATCCACGATTGTGATATGTGGATCGATTTCCTGCCACAGTTTCTGGACTCTGAACATGAGTTATCACAGAATTATTATGGTCATTCGCGCACTCATTACCGGATCATTCCGGGCATTCTTAACTTCCAGCAGAACAGGCAGGAAATTCGCAATCAAACCTATCAGCAATTTGTAGCATTTTGGGATTCTTTGCAACAATAACCTGTTGTGGCAAAGCTTATCTGACCATCTCTCTGAATATTATCCGGTGGAGATGATCAGTACTGTGCAAATACAACGCAATATCAGTATTTAGGAGGAAACAAATGAGAATAGCTTTGATCAGTGATATTCATGCAAATCTACCGGCTCTGGAAGCGGTTCTTACCCATGCGAAGTCGTTAGGAATAAAAAGATTCTGGTGCCTGGGTGACCTGGTACAGTTTAATGCATTTCCTGAGGAGGTTGTGAAAAGAATTCGAAAATTGAATGCTGTTTGCATCCATGGAAATATTGATCTCAAAGTATTGGAAATGAAGCAGGAATTAAAACAGGTACCATATGAAGAAATGCCGGAAGAAATAAAACCTTTTGCCTGGTCTTATCAGCAGTTGTCCAAGCAGAGTAGAAAATTCTTGAAGAAGTTACCGGAAAAAGCGAAGATAAAAATACGTGGATTCAAGTTCCTGCTTGTCCACGGCAGCCCAATTGCCAATGATGATCCAATTTATATCGATACGCCAAAAGAGAGGCTTGAAGAATTGGTGGAAGGAGTAAATGCGGATATCATCCTTTGCGGACATACCCATAAACCATTTATTCACGAGGTAAACGACATTCATATTATTAACCCGGGAAGTGTAGGCAGACCCATTGATCATGATCCACGGGCGAGTTATGCAGTACTGACCTTAAAGAAGAAATATGTCGGTGTTGAGTTTTACCGGGTGGAATTTGATCTTCAATTGGCAGTGGACTCAATCCGGGATGTTGGTCTCCCTGAGACTTACGCCCGATTGGTGGAATCCGGAATATCACTGGATGATCTAAAAAATCATGATTCCGAAGAATTAAAGGTGGAGAAATAATGGATCTCAGAAATCTGACCTCTGATTCACTGGCTGCAGTCAGGCAATTGGCAGCATCTTACCTGGGTGACCTTGAGCATACCAACCAGGTGACGATGTTGTCATTGCGGCTCTTTGATGAACTGCTTTCATTGCATCAGTTGGAGGACACAGAACGGTATTTGTTGGAATGTGGTGCATTGTTGCATGACATTGGCTGGGTTCAGGGTTGGAAAGGGCACCATAAAAGCTCTCTGCAAATGATCCTTGATAACCAACTACTGCCTTTCGATGGAAAAGAAAAGCTGATCATCGGATCGATCGCACGGTATCATCGTAAGGCATTGCCATCACTAAAACACGATCATTTTTCTGCCCTGGAAGCTGACGAACGAAAGATCGTTTCAAAATTGGCGGCGCTGTTACGCATCGCAGATGCATTGGACCGCACCCATACGAAAGCGATTAGCGATCTCCGTTGTGTGATCAGTAAAAAAGAAGTTTTAATTAAATGCACTGTAGCTCACCCGGCTTCTCAGGAAGAAAAGAATGCTTATGATAAAGGAGACCTTTTTGAAAAAGTATTCAAAAAGAAACTCGTAATCAGAATGTGATGTGATCGTAAACAAAGGCGCAGAGACTCTCCCTAATCTTGAAGGAGAGTCTCATTAATTTATTTTCAAATATTACCCAATTAAATGAAATGACCTTAATCCTACATCCACGATCATACCCAACAGATACCAGATACCAAACTGACGGTTATGTAAAAATCCCATCGCCACAAAGTAGAGCGGCCAGGTGTTCTCGGGAAACCAATCCGGACGCTCCATTGGTTTTGGTGCTTTATATACCTTCCAGACAAGAGGAACTGTTGTAAGGGCCAGAAAAACCAGGAGTAGAACCGGGGAAAAAAACCGGGTGATGACAAGATAGACTACCAGTAAGTATTGCAATGTCATCATTACTAGTGTGAAATATCGGGCTGCCTTTTCCCCCATTAAAACCGGCAATGTGTGTATCCCTTTCGCCTTATCTGCGTCCAATTTATCGATATGCTTGCCAAAGATCACCATGGTCGTACCAAGTGCGTACGGTAAGCTTGCTATAACCACCTGCCAGCTCCATGCTCCGGTGATCACAAAATATCCACCGCCGATCATCAGCGGTCCCCAGACTAATATCACCGCAATTTCCCCCAGACCGATATATTTTAATGGGTATGTATAGAATAAGACAAAAATGACACCCAAACCCAGGAGTATCCAGGCATAATAGTCCATTGAGTAGGACGAGAGGCATTCCTGCTGCAAGGGCGATCAGACCAGTCACAGCAGCATAGGTCCACATTTGTTTTTCGGTCAATAAACCCATTTCCATGGGCTGTAAACCATACTGTGTCCGGAAATAATTATCTTTATCCACACCTTTTTTCGAGTCGGTGATGTCATTAATGATGTTATTGGTGGCATGAGCGAAGATCAGACCGATTGCCAGTAACACCCATCGCCACCAGACAAAGTGACCGTCACGATAAGCCAGGATCCCAGCAAAGGCAGCTGAAAGAAATGTCATGATCAATACTACTGCCCGGGTGGCGATTAACCACCGACTGATAATATCCAACTTTTGCCACTCATTTTTATCCAGCCGGATTATTCCTTTTAGAGCCTTACCCCACATCTGAATGTTCATGTTGCTTTCCTTCCCTGAACCAATATAATTAATAATTATTTGCATTATATCAATAAGGTCAATACATAAAAATAGGAGAGGTTATATGACTCAATCAGCGGTTCCTGATCCGATGACAAAACTTAAGGCAGATATTCAGACTGCACAAACAAAAGTGAATGATCTTCAATCTGGCGTAAGGCTTACGGATATTCGCGATCAAATTGAAGATTTTGAGACCAAGACCAGCATGCTGCCTTCACGTATCGCTGCTGCGAGAACGAAAGGGTATGTATTTGGAAAGAATTTTGAAAATCGGGCAGCGACACTGCGGTCAGACTGGGTAGGTCTTTCATTAAAAGTCCTGGAACAAACGAACCTCCATTCCAACCGGCTGGATATGGATATGCGCGCTTTGGAATCGGTCATGCTGCAGCTTACTTCACGGGCTGCCAATGTAGGTGCTGCGACCCCTTTCTTATTTCAAGTCAATTCTGGAATAAGTACACTCGAAAGTAAGGTGCAATCCACGAAAAACACCATTCGGGGAATGTACGATGAATTTTCAGCGGGGTTATACAAACTATCTTCCGAACTGGATCATATCGATTGGATGTTGGCGCAGTACGCTGCCGCAACCTTTCAGTTATTGAATACAGAAGTACCGGTAAATGCTGTAAAAGCAGCCTGGGAAATCACAGGTAAAGATGGAAAAGGTGATCCGAAAGGAATCCTGTATCTCACCGATCAACGCCTTCTTTTTGAACAGAAAGAAGAAATTGCCACTAAGAAAGTCCTCTTTATTACTACCGAAAAAGAGATGGTTCACAAGCTGCTCTTCGAATTTCCAGCTGTACTAGTGGGTAAAATGAGTGTAAGCAAGGAAGGTTTCTTTAAAAATGAAGATCATATTGACCTGGAATTATTATCCGGTGGACCTTTCCCAGTAGTCCATTTCCATTTGGATGGACAGGATTGTAATGAATGGCTAATTCAAATCGGTAAAGTAAAAGCAAAGGAATACGACCTGGATCGAGTGATCGCAATTAATGAGAAGGAAATTGAAAAAGTAAAAAAGGTCCCCTCTCAATGTCCTGGTTGCGGCGGAGGGATCAATAAACCGGTTTTACGTGGAATGGACACAATCACCTGTGATTATTGTGGATATGTGATTCGTCTTTAGATTATACAAATTATCGACAAACCGACTACCGAGATGCTACCATTGGCTCATGGAAAGCACGGTATATACTGATTACGATTTACCCTCATATAACATAAAAGCAGTTGCGCAAATGGTGGGCTTGCTTCCGGTGACATTGCGTGCTTGGGAGCGTCGTTATGGACTACCTTCTCCATCCAGGGGTGGTCAGGGTTACCGGTTGTATTCAGAGCACGATCTTCAGACTCTTCGTTGGTTGAAACAGCAGTTGGAATCTGGAATGAATATTGGGCAAGCTGCCCAGCGGTTGCACCAATTGTTAGACGCCAAAAAAGATCCCACCTCCGCAGAATTTATCCATAATGAGCATTCATTAACAATGACCAACTTACAATCCCAGTTGGTGTCGAGCTTAAGATCTTTCAATTCTTCAACTGCAGCAGAAGCATTACATCAGGCTTTAAATACTTATGTTTTGGAGGATGTTTTTTCCAACCTCATTGAACCGATTTTGATTAAAGTTGGAGAAGAATGGCATAGAGGAGAAATTTCTGTTGCTGAAGAACATTTCGCCACAGAATTTTTTCAGGAACAATTATTGAGTATCTTATCAGGCACTGTCAAACCTTTCAGATCCGGTACAATCCTCGCGGGTTGCATGCCCGGTGAACAGCATCAAATAGGATTGATCATGTTGGTGATCCTATTAAGGATGCGAGGATGGAATGTGATCTTTATGGGTCCGAATTTGCTTTTAGACCGCCTGGATGAGGTAGTTCAAAGCCTAAATCCACGATTAATCCTATTTAGTGCGACACTCCCTGAGACCGCTTTACGAGTGAATGACCTGGTGGACGTAATGAAAAAAATCGATAGGCCATCCGCATCCATCCTCCTCGGTGGTCAAGGGTTCAAAGATTTATCCGAAAAAATGAATATTCCTCATCCTATAATGACAGGAACCAGGGCGGAAATGATTAATACTATGGAAAAGCTGATCGAGCAGAATAACAAACACTAATTGTAATCGGGGATTTTAAAGAATTATCAGTAATTTTATACTTTTTTCAAAGTACAATATCTTCAAGTTCATATAATTTGATGAGCTTAGAAATAATTCTCCTGTTTATAACTTGACGATAATTATTGATCTCAATTATATTTAATTCCATATATAACATTTAATCCTCTATATAGTCAGGAAACCGAAATGTCGGAATCAGTTAGAGATCTTTTGGTACGTGGAACTGCTGCCGCAAGAGCAGGCGACGAAAAAGAAGCGAAATTCTTTTTAGAGTGGATGTTGGATCTGGACGCTGACCTGGACCAGAAAATTGATGCCTGGTACTGGCTTTCAAAGGTTACGTCGGATATTAAAGAGAAGAGGAATTATCTCGAAGATATTCTTGCGAATCAGCCTTTTCACCTGCTTGCCCGCAGGGACCTTATGATCATTGACGGAAAATTGGATCCAAACGAGATCATTGACCCGAATCAAACCCAGTTGCATCAAGGAGCAAATGGAGAAAGGAAAGCGGAAGTGTTATCATTCACCTGTCCTAATTGTGGCGGGAGGATGGTATATACACCAGATGGCACCGCTTTAACCTGTGAGTATTGCGAGTCGCGAAAAATAAAAACGGAAGGTATCAATGGAACAAAGCTTTCAGAGCAGGATTTCCTGTTGGCAATGGCGACCTCAACCGGGCATAACCAACCTTCTGAATCGTTATCGATAGAATGTAAAGCATGTGGAATCCAATTTCTATTGCCTCCAGCTACTTTATCTTTTACATGCCCACATTGTAATACTTCCTACGTGGTGGATGAATCAGCTGTAAAGCATACGATTTCCCCTGGAGGAATTGTCCCTGCCAGGGTATCAAGGGATGCTGCACAGGCTATACTTCATCAATGGATGATTGAGAAAAATTATGAGAATTCCTTAAGCGATATTCAACTTCAAGGTGTTTATTTACCCGTTTGGTGGTTTTCCTTTGGAGGACAGATCAATTATAGGTTTTATGTGGACAAAGATGACAACAGGAAAAAATCCCAAAAGGAATTGATCCAGGATAGCCATTCGGTTTTACGGGAAGGTCTCATGGTTCCAGCTGAAACGAAGTTTGAACAGCAATTATTGCAGCAGATAAATGACACAAAACTAGATTGCATCGTTCCATATATTCCGGATTATCTATCAAACTGGTCGGCTGAGAATTACCAGGAAAGCGTTGCTGACGCTTCGCTCAAAGCGCGGCAGATGGCATTCAAGTTGGAAAAAAAAGATATAAACTGCTTATTGCCGCCGAAATCCACGGATGTTTCTTATGATTCGCATGAATTAATGATCGATGCGTATAAATTGATCCTCCTTCCAGCCTGGATTGGAGAAATCGGTCATCACGATGAGAAAATTCCTATTTATTTAAATGCAGTAAACGGGAAACTAATACCAACAGAGTCTGTTGATGAAAAAAAGCCCTGGTGGAAATTAATTATTGATTCGGATTAATGTCTTGTTCAAAACGGTCCGATGAATGCGGAATTACTGGCAAGCTTCCATGACTTGCTGAGCCTCGCCGGTACGGTAGGCATCCAATGTGCGGTTCTTAATTAATTTGTGATCCACGATCATGTAGGGGTAATCAGTACCAATTATGCAATTAGCTGTTTTTTGCGCACTTTCAGGCATCAACCATGGCTGGTGAATATATTTATCGGGTACTTTGGCAAGTTCAGGGACCCATTCCCGTATATATGATCCATCCGGATCGAATTTTTGACTTTGTATAACAGGGTTAAATATTCTAAAGTAAGGAACTGCATCGGTTCCAACACCTGCGGTCCACTGCCATCCACCATTGTTGGTGGCCGGGTCGCCATCCAGAAGGTTTTGCATAAACCACGATTCCCCTTCCTGCCAGTTAATAAGCAAGTCTTTGACAAGGAAAGAAGCTGTGATCATCCGGGCGCGGTTATGCATCCAACCGGTTTCTTTAAGTTGGCGCATACCTGCATCAACCACCGGGTAACCGGTCATACCCTGTTTCCATGCCGTAAGATCTTGAGGCGCATTTCTCCATCGAATATTTCTTAGATCTTTCCTAAAGGATGTTTTTAATACTTCCGGGAAATAGTGAAGAATGGATATATAGAATTCCCGCCAGATCAATTCATCCAGCCAGGTTTGGGCATTCTGGCGACCAACCTCGTTAGGTGCGTTTTCAATGGCAAATCTTGCTTCCTGAACCACTCCCCTGATCGATATCATCCCGAAACGCAGGTAAGGTGAAAGCATGGATGTACCATCCACAGAAAGTAAATTGCGCTGATCTTTATAGTCGTATATTGGACCCGAAATAAATTTTTGTAGTCTAACGAAAGCCTGTTTCTCACCTGCGTCAAGAATGGTTTTTTCACCAAGAATGCTGGGGATTTGTTCGTTTTTTGGGAGTGAATCCGGTAATGGAGGAATGCGAAATTCTATATCTGAACAACAGGGTGCAGGTAATGGCAGGGATTTCCAGGCTCGGCTAAAGTGAGAATATATGGTATATGGACAGCCACTTTCCTTCTCGATCATACCCGGTGGAAATACTGTTAATCCGTGCACCAGCCAAATGGGCAGAGTAGCGGAGATATTCTGGTCACGTTTACGCGCATATGGTGAATAGTCTGCTTCTGCATAAATGGCTTCAGCCCCTGTCAGAGCAACCAGGTTCTTTAATACAATATGCGGCTCACCGGAAATAACAAAAAGCCGGCTGCCATGTTTTTTTAATTGTGCATCCAATTTACTTAACCCATCAAATAAGAAAGCTTTGCGATGTTCTGCCGGATGGGCAAGAATAGTTGGATCCAATATAAACAGCGGCAACAAATTGGTGGAATGATGCACAGCTTCCTGCAGTGCAGGGTTGTCTTCAATACGAATATCTCTCCGGATCCACCAAATTCCAGTTGTCATAAGCATTCTCCTCTACCCCTAATTGTCATACATAATTCGAAATTTGGCAAAGGATAATATAAGGATTGTAAATAATTAGGTGGAAATTAACGGACCTGGCCGCTATCTGCTGATGCCATCAAACTGGATGTATCGACTGCCTCAAAATAAGAACCTTGTAAAGTACTGAATGCATCCAGCAGCATTTGATTATTCCATCTTTCATCCGGAGCACCACTTACATACCAGTTGGATCCATTATCGGCCAGGATAATGCCGTAGCGTTTGAAAGCGGTAAAGATGATCTGAATTTCGGGAGGATAACCTGAAATATCAAAATTGGCTTTAAGTCTGAAGACCTGCCCCATTGGAGGAACGCTTGTGGAAGACGAGGAACCAGCCTGGTGGCGAGCCGGCCAAACATATTGATTGCGGGTCAAAGCTGCTGTGAATCGAATCGTGTGGGTGATCTCACCACTGAGGATTTCCTCGTAACGAACTAAACCAGGTAGGATCGGCAAACCGGCAGCGTCTGCAGATGTCCAACCTGCCGGGCGAAGTAAGTTGGAACGCAGGTCATAAATGGCTCCGGAACCAGCCTGCCAGGAATTATTTCCCTGCGAGTAAGCTGAATAAAGTTCATAAAGCTTACAGGCACCCGTATCCCAGACGAGGATATGCCGGTCGCCGGTACTACTAATTCCACCTTCGATCAATGGGTTGGCAGGAATGGGGTAAGGTCCCGTATCGCTCTCGTCAGCATAATCAAAACTAACAGTTGAAGGCGTGACTGGGGAGGAGATTACGTTATAGGGTATTCCGATTGGAGCTCCATTCCAGGTACCTGAGCCAAAATCCGGATGAAAAGTTATGGTAGAGCCGATTGAAGAGATATATGCATTTGAGCTCACGGCTGTGGGAAGGCTATCCACCCGGGTGTTCCAGATGTTGTTGGCTGGTAAGAGCGAACATCCGATAGCTGTTGGCCTGGTTGTCGGTGTGGCAGTGGGTGGAGCGTTAACGATGATGCCATCAAGGCTGATATACGGTCCAGTCATATGGGTGAGAATGAGGGTATGGGTACCTGCTCCAAGATTCCCGGAATTCCACCGCAGTTGTTTCTGCTGGGTGGAAGTATTCTGATTAATTGTGGCAACTACACTCCCGTCGATCCTAACTTCCATCAGACCAAAAGCAGACGGGTATCCGCGATAAATGACGATGATATTCTCGCCAGAGAAGGTAAAGTTGGCACTGCTACCGACTACCGTGGAATATTTCTCAGTGTTTGCATAATTTCCACTGACACTTTGTGCCATCCAGCTCCCGGTATAAATGACTTCTGCTGAGCGCTCATCATAAGTCCCGTAACCCACTGGTTGGCGAGGCGTCATTGTTGAAGTGGGCGTACGTGTTTTGGTAGGCGTATACGTATTGCTGGCTGTAGGTGTGGAAGTAGGTGGACCACTGACTATGATGCCGTCTAATGAAACGTAAATCCCGGTCATGTGGGTAAGAACGAGAGTATGGCTGCCTGCCCCCAGGCTGCCAGAACTCCAACGGTTCTGGTAAGGCGAACTTGTTGTTGACTGATTAATAGTGGCAAAGTATGTACCATCGATTTTCACTTCCATAAGACCGAATGCACTTGGGTGCCCACGATAAATGACACTTACATTTTCGCCCGTGAAGGTGAAACGTGCACTACTTCCAGCAACATTGGAATATTTTTCTGTGCCGGCATAATTTCCACTGACACTCTGTGCCATCCAACTTCCGGTATAAACGATCTCGGCTGAGCGCTCATCATAAGTGCCGGAACCGACTGGTTGTCGGGGAGTCATTGTTGGAGTTGGCGTACGTGTTTTGGTAGGCGTATATGTATTGCTGGCAGTGGGTGTGGAAGTTGGTGGACCACTGACGATGATTCCGTCTAATGAAACGTAAATCCCGGTAATATGGGTAAGTATGAGAGTGTGGATACCTGCTCCAAGATTACCGGAATTCCACCTAAGCTGTTTCTGTTGGGTGGTAGTGTTCTGGTTTATTGTGGCAACCACACTTCCGTCAATTCTTACTTCCATTTGGCCGAAGGCAGATGGATATCCGCGATATATTACGCTGATATTCTCGCCTGTAAATGTAAAACGAGCATTACTGCCGATCAATCCGGAATATTTTTCAGTGTTTGTATAATTTCCACTGACACTCTGTGCCATCCAGTTCCCGCTATAAACGATCTCTGCTGAGCGTTCATCATAGGTCCCGTAACCCACTGGTGGACGAGGTGTGATGGTAGGTGTAAAGGTCCTGGTGGGTGTATTTGTCCTGGTTGATGTAGGTGTGAAGGTGGCGGTAGGGGTGAATGTGCTTGTGGCAGCAGGTGAATAGGTAAGAGTAATGTTAAGTAAGCCGCTGGCTGAAGCATTATATCCAGCGACTTCAATATAATATACCTGACCGCTTGTTACACTCAAATTTACCTGGGATTGAGTCTGGTTGGTTGCCACATCATCATTGCAGGCGATAGAATTCAACGCTCCCCGGCTGCCTTGCCATACACCTAAAATTGTGTCATATTCACTTCCGGTAGTATTAATATTAATACTACCGGATTGCGTAGCGGTATACCTGTACCAAACTGATTTATACCCTTTCCCGGCAACACAAGCAAAAACCGGATCGTCACTTGCGCTAGTTGCGGCTGTAATATTCTGGTTTCCAGTATAAACATTATTCACCAGGGACATATCAACAGGAGTATTTACATCATCATTTGGAGGTGCCTGCGGGACAGGTGTATTTGTTTCAGTAGGTCCTCCTGGTGTGGGTGTTGCTCCTGCTGTGTAGACCACATAGTTGGCTGCAAAGCCAACATTTGAGATGCCCCACTTAATGCGCATATATCCAGCTTCGCCCCAATTGGGACCCCAGGAATTTCTTAATACCCAGGATTGGGTTGCATCATCCCATCCAGTAAGTACGATGGCATGATTAACAGTACTGCTACAAGAAGAGGCTTCATTCGTGGAGAAGACTCCACCGTGGTATCCGGAAAATACAGGTCCGACACAAATTGCTGCTGCGACCGGGCCATAAGTCGATATGGCATTCTTGATTTGATTAACAGTTGGAATAGTATTACCGGCAATTGAATACCAATTTGTCAATTTGTACGGGTGATTGGTGATGGTACGGCAAGTTCCATTGGATGCTGTATAGGGCATATCAGTTTCCAAAACCGCTCCAGCCACACTTTGAAGATTCGCAAGAGTACTCTTGTGATAATTATGCGCCCACCAGCCGCCGCCGCAACTCCAACCGCTTGCATTACAACTCACCAGGAATTGTTCCGAGAGATCTACTGCCTGACCACTCTGGATTAATATCGCCGATTCCATCGCTCCAACTGTACCAAATGCCCAACAGCTACCGCATGAACCCTGATCCCTTACTGCGGTCGTTTTTCCTTGCGCTTTCCAATCGAATGTTGCCGGTAAACCTAAGATAGGATCAGAGGTCAGCAATTCTGGTGCTGCTTCTGAGGTGATCGGTGCTGACGGCAAACTGGAAGAGATCTGAAATGGATTTGACAGGTCGATCACGTCCGGCATTATTCCATCGGTGAGGTCAATAAATCTTGTCTGACGTTCGCCACGGTCAAATGGTTGGCGGTAATTGATGGTAATGGTGGTCATACCATCCGCAATTGCCCGGAATGTGATCATCTCTTTGGATGGAGCACCTATCCCGCTCATCTTCTGCTCGAATAATGGCTTACCTTGCTTTTCAAGCATGGAAGTATCAAAATTTACCAGTTCCCAGAGGTAACCTGTAGTTATATTACTTTCAAGGATGACTGGAATGATCTGACCTGATTGAATATAACCGGTGATTCTGAGTTGGATGGGGCCATTCAGTAAATTCAACTGCTCATTCAGGTCCGAATAAATCGTTTGAACAAATTGGTCAATTCCACCAGTACCTTCAAGCTCGACGACATAAGTTGCAGAAGTATTTGTGATCCGGGTGGTATTCACATCAAAAGCAACACCTTGGTCGGTTATCTCAGATTGAAGGGTGTTTTCTAAATGGGTCTCTGCCCCGCTTACTCCGCCAAATGACTGAAGATCAGCCGATTGAATCGGGACTTCGATACTTACCTTCCAATGGAAATCACCTGTCGGAATTACTAATGCTTCGGTAGGTAATTGCGTTTCTGTGTAGGTAGGCTCCGGAGTTTGCGCTTGTGTTGGATTTTCTGGTAATGGGGTTGATGTAATAGTGTTTGTTTCAGTTGGTATAACTGGTGGAAATGTATCAGTCCCGATTGGCGGGTAGGGAGTTTCCAAAAGAAAAGGGTCTGGAGTAGATGTCTCTGTGGAAAGATCTTGAGCGTAAACACTTTGCATTGATGAGGGAGATATTGCACCTAACATCACGATAAAAATGGTGATGATCCCCAGAAAAGAAATACCAATACTTTTTACTTTCATAATGAGTCACCCGTTATAGTAGCATAATTTCAACCAATAAATATCTTATAATTATTACATACATATTAAGAGATTCTGGGATAAAACTGAGTTGATAGTAGATTGTAAAGTTATAACAAACAGCATATTTAGTTATCGTCCAGTTTTGTAAGATTCATATAGGTACAAAGTTTTCCCTGAATTTTCTATAAAAGGATTGTTATGGCAAAAAACATAGAGGTATTGATAACTACACCATTTTCTGAAGCTCAACAACTGATCCTCAAAGAAGCTGCGCCTGGATTGAAAATTAAAATGGTAAGTGCTCGTAAAGTTGAAGAGATTTCTCCTGACCTCTGGGCAAATACTGAGGTGTTATATACAGACAGGTTGCTTCCCCGCATTGAACAGGTGCCAAAATTACGCTGGGTCCAATTCCATTATGCAGGGATTGATTTTGCGATGCAGGATCCTTTAGTGAATAACCCTCAGATTCAAGTAACCAACCTAAGTGGCACCGCCAGCTCTCAAATTGCAGAATTCACTGTCATGATGCTGTTGTCGCTAGGGCATAAGTTGCCTGAACTTCGACTGGCTCAAATGTCACGGGAATGGCCAAAAGAACGTTGGGACCGATTCTCTCCCACTGAGTTGAGGGGAAGCACTGTATGCCTGGTTGGATATGGATCCATCGGACGGCAGATAGCTCGATTACTCCAACCTTTTGGCGCTCAGGTACTTGCCATTAAACGGGACGCCATGCATCCCGAGGATCATGGCTATACCCCGCCAGGCATGGGTGATCCGGATGGAGATCTTTTCACACGTTTGTATCCTGTTGAGGCGATCAAATCTGTGTTCAAAGAGAGTGATTTTATCGTGGTATGCACAGCACTCACCAGTCAGACGATGCATATGGTCGGCGCAGAAGAATTGGCTGCGTGCAAACCCACTGCATATCTGATCAATACATCCAGGGGCGAGATTGTTGATCAGGCAGCACTCATTCACGCTCTGGAAGAAAAGAAGTTAGGTGGAGCTGCGCTTGATGTTTTCCCGATTGAACCGCTGCCGGATGATAACCCTCTCTGGCAAATGCCTAATGTCATCATCACCCCCCATGTTGCAGGCAATAGTAGGTTTTATAATGACAGGGCTGTGTTACTGTTTGCGGAAAATCTCAGAAGATACTACTCAGGACAACCTCTCCTTAATGTCGTTCACCCGGAATTAGGTTATTAGCCCTCAAATATTATGGAATCTTGTTAGGGTGATGATCTTTTAGATTCCCGGTTTTCGTTTTAGTTCTCAATTTAGTTCTACCAACCGGCTGCTGCTGAGTAATACAATGGATATTACCTCCACCCAATAGTATTTCGCGGGCAGGAACCCCGACAACATTATGATCCGGTATTAGCTGTGAGAGAGTCTTTATTGCAATATTATCGTATGGATCCCCAAATGTGGGGACAATAACCCCGCGATTGCAAATATAGAAGTTAATATAGGATGCAGCCATCCTGGTACCAGCTTCACGTGGCAATGTACCCTCTATTGGGATTACCCCGTCTGCTTCATTTCGAGTTATGAGAACCGGAGCAGGTTGGTGGATCTTATGCACAAGTAGCTTCCGGTCGTGAGCATCTACGGCAGAGATCAGCCTTTCATAGGCATCCATTGAAATGTCATACTGAGGGTCAGATTTGTCATCTGTCCAGGTCAACGCTACTTCGCCCGGTCGTAAAAAGCAACATAAGTTATCCACATGGCCATTGGTCTCATCATTAAAAACTCCCAGCCCTAACCAGATGATCTTCGTTGAACCGGTGTATTCTTTTAGCAAGTTTTCGATCTCTTCCCGGGATAATTGCGAGTTCCGATTTTTGTTTAAAAGGCATTCTTCCGTGGTAATAAGCGTTCCTTCTCCATCCACATGGATCGATCCCCCTTCCAAAACGAAGGGCGCCTGATACCTGTCCACCCATTCCAGGTCGAGTACTTTTCTGGCAACCAGGTCATCTTGATCCCATGGATAATACAGACCGCCCTCCAGCCCTCCCCAAGCGTTAAACTGCCAGTCTATACCCCTAAGGTCATTTTGGCTGTTGACTACGAAAGTAGGGCCACAGTCGCGTATCCACGCATCGTTACTGGACATTTCCACCAGGCGAATCTTATCCGAAAGAAGTTCTCGTGCTGTATTGAATTCCATACCCGACACACACATTGTTACTGGCTCGAATCGGGCAATCGCCTCAGCCACTTTTACATAGGTAAGTTGAGCTGGTTTTCCATGCTCACGCCAATTGTCCGGGCGTTCTGGCCAGAGCATCCAGGTTCCCTGGTGCGGTTCAAACTCGCCCGGCATATGGAATCCATCCTGACGAGGTGTGGAGGAGATCAATCGGCTCATATTGTTCTCTAAAATTTCTGTTGGAACAATTACTTCTGACGCAGGAAATTTACTATCGTATCTTTATGGAAGGATTTCAGTTCATCAGATGCCTGATGCAGCCTGGGATAAACAAGGTAAACTAGAAGTCCTTTTTCGGTATGAAGACGGTTCTCAGACTGGTCAAATACAATGGAGCGGGGATGATCAATTACTTCATCTGTAACTTCCACACCACGAGAAGCAGGCAGACAGTGCATGAATTTACAATGTGCCGGAGCTTTATTGAACAGGGTCAAGCTCACCTGGAAATCAGGCATAAATGCAGCACGGCGTTCGGGTATCTGGCTCTCCTGACCAACCCACCACCATAGATCAGTATAAATAAAATCAGCATTTGCCACGGCTTTTACCGGGTCATCGGTAATAGTGAGTCTACTGCCTGAAACCTTACAATTGGCGTTAGCCCAATCCAACCATTCTTCAGGTGCCTGGTATTTCTGCGGGGCAGCTTGAGTGAAATTGATTCCAAGGCGTGTGCAGATCAACATCAGGGAGCTTAATACATTGGTTGCATCACCAATAAATGTGACATTCAGATCTTCCAGTTTTTTACCAGCCGGGGCATGTTCGATCATCGTTAGTACATCACAGATCACCTGGGTGGGATGGTTATAATCGGTCAGGCCGTTGATAACAGGTACAGAAGCAAATTTTGCCAGGTCGGTTACTGTCTTATGTTTGAGGGTTCGGGCCTCGATGACATCGCACATACGTGACAATACCTGAGCTGTATCGTAGAGTGATTCACGCACTCCCAGGTGGATCTCACCCGGTTTGAGGTAAATCGCATGCCCACCGAGTTCAGTCATGGCAACTTCAAATGAAACTCTTGTACGGGTGGAGGGTTCTTCAAAGATCATCGCCAATGTTGCATCCTGCAACAACCTGGGAGTACAGCTTTGCTTATCAGCAGCTTTCAACAGCCGTGTAAGCTCAATGATCCTCAGTAATTCGTCTTTGGAAAAATCTTCAGTATCAATGAAGTGTTTCACAGGGATCATTGGAGGCTCCTTAATTTTATTGTTTGTGGATCTTTTTACTATAGTGAAGATGTTTTCCTGTCAATTGGAAGCCGGTTTTTAAGGCGGTTTTCTCCATGGCAGTATTTTCGTTACTTGCATCCAGGTAGACTTGTTCCATTCCGTACAAACTGATCAGTTTTAGGCATCGGTTCACGAGGCAGGTGGCCAGTCCCTTTCTCTGATGATCCGGGTGTACAGCTATGGATTCGATACTACCGTTCAACTGTCCTGAAAGATGATTACTCAGCTTATCTATTGTACTAAAAGCATAACCAGCTAATTTTTCATCCGGTGAGACTGCGACTATATCCAGAACCGGGTCATAAACAGGGGAATTCATAAATGCTGCCCGATCTTCCCCAACCATTTTAGTACTCTCGAATGCAGCTTGATGTAATGAAACCAGTTCCTGCAGTTCAGGTTCCCCTTTAAATTGCCGAATTTTATACCCGGCAGGTGCTTCAGCTTCTGGTGCGAGGTGTTTTAAACTTATTCCATAAGTGAGTGTCGCGGCTGCCAGGGGACGAAATCCACCGCGCATCAACATGGAGATCCGTTTTTCGTCTTCTTCCCGAACTGATATTTCCAGATAGGACTCTTCCAGGATTTGAAGATTTTCCTGCACAAACTCGGTTGCCATTCGCACTAGTTGGTCTTCCAATGTAATATTTAAAAACCCCTTTAGAAAATCAAAGACCAGATTATTGTTATTATCCACCAGCATATACCCTATTGGTAATCCTTCGTGTGTTGTCCAAAGGCGTGTACGTTTTTGAACAACCGGTATCTCCAGTAGTCCTTTAATATCAATGACGGTAGGCGGGTCTGAAATGGATCTTTTTTCGCGGCAGCGTGGAAGCAGGTCGGTGATGATTTCCAGATCGGACGGGTGATGGTAGGGGAAGATGAGTAATCTGTCGGTCATGGGTCCTTTATTATTTAGGGCAAGTTTATTAGTTTTGTTGAGGAAAAGTCAAAAATCCTATTTCGTTCATGGAAATAAACAATTTCAATTGTAAATCACGTATGGGGAAATTCTGATAATGACACAAATAAAATATCTCATAACTTATGCCTGTTATCTCGTGTTGTTGACTTATATTAATTACTAATTCTAATATAGAATTAGCATTAATGCCTATTTACATGAAAAACTCCTAATTAATATAGATATTAATTTAGGCATCTTACTTGAATGAGGGGTACTAGTTAACAGCCTAATGGAGGAAAGACGATGAAAAGAAAAACCACCCGCAACTTAGTTTTTGTGATTTTGATCGCTATTATCACTTTTGCTTGCCTTTCCAGTTCAAAAACTCGGAATGACAGTGGATCAGGAATCGACAAAGATCAAATTGAGGCAGGTGCTTCGATTTCAGAAGAGACGAGTTCTGGAAATAGTTCAGATAATATGGATGAATACGTATTTGATGAAGGTGGTTTTAAATTCATTCCCATACCAGATTGGGAGATAATTTGTTCAATTGGAATCATTCAGATGAAAGCACCAGATGCTGATCCAGATTTTGGTCCGGTATTTATGATCATGGCAGGTGATAATACTGACGAAATGACTACTGAGGATGCATTCGATAAATTCCAACAGACCTCTACTGGTGCTGAAGTGGGAAAACCGGATAAGGTAAAAGTTGGCGGATTCCCAGGACTGCAGGCGGAATTGACCAGCCAACAGAATGGTAAAGAGGTTAAAGCCTTGGTTGTGACTTCGATGCTCACTTCAAAACGGCAATTTACAATGATGGCATCCAGCCCAACCGAACGATGGGACAAAGATGTAGCCCCATATTTCGATGATGTTTTGTCAAGCATAAAATTTATCGATATAGAGCCTGATGCTGGATGCCCTGGTTCAGAAGAGGTGGATGAACAACTGACTACTACTGAACAAACCAATGAAAAACCCGGTTCTGTTTCTATCGAGGAAGGTGAACTGATACGTCAATGGGCGAGTTCTGCCAGAGCAAGTTCTGAATATGGAGAGGTTTCCTGGTCAGCTTCACAGGCAACAGGAGCTCCTAATGTACAGAACTGTGAAGATAATTCAAGCGCGTGGGCTTCGCTGGGGACAGACACAAAAGAATGGATCGAACTTACTTATGATGTTCCGGTTATACCAACTGAGATAGACATATATACAAGTTTCAATCCATCTCAGGTTGTAAAAGTAGAAATCATTGATATGGATGGAAATGAGTACATAGCCCGGGAAGCTAAACCCGAGAAAGTGGAATTCTGTCCGGACCTATACCAGGTGTTTCTGGAATTGGATAAGAAGATCTACGTAAAAAAAGTGAAGATTTACATTGACCAAAGCCAATTAGGCCTTGGGTGGAGTGAAATCGATGCGGTTGAGTTGATCGGATATCCCGAAAGTGGATCAGTTTTTACTGACCAACCCTCCCAGCCCCAAAACCCGGGAGGAGAAACTACGGACGGCACCGATTCACCCTATGCACCTCAGGACCTGGATCCGGGATCTTATGCCTATGATGTTTCCGGTTATGAGAATGATATGGTTATGGGAGCTAACGTCCAATATCAGTCGATTGACACTACCTATGTGGTTGGGTTGATCAGTGGGACTGAACGCTATATTGTAAACTTGATGCTTCCGAAAGAGAAATTAAAAAAAGGCAGTATCCAAATGGCTCCATATAGTACATCAGGAAATCAGAAGGAGCTTACTGCAGCCATCTATATCAATGCATTTTTATATATAGCTGAAAGCGGAGAATACAACTTTACTACTGACCCTGCAACCGGTAAGATAACCGGGACCTTTCATTTCAAAGCGCAAAGTAAAGATTTCCCCGACCGGTTTGTAGAAGTTTATGGCGCAGTGAATTCTGTTCCGTTAAAATAGAAATAAAAAAAAGTTTGTGAGAATTGAGCGAGAGGATTCACATGGTTTCTCTAGTGAATCCTCTCATTACCTGGTTTCAATTAATAATGATCCGTGAAATAATTGCAAAAACCCTACTAAGTTATGTAAAGCAGCCTGATCCATATTTTGGCTTGAAATATAGCCTTAATCTTTACCGGGGCTGCCAGCATCACTGTATTTATTGTGACTCCCGCAGTGAATGCTATCAGATCGAAGCATTTGACCAGGATGTATTGGTAAAGGTCAATGCGCCTGAATTGTTGGCTAACGAACTAACACACAAGCGAATTAAGGGTACGATCGGAACAGGTTCAATGAATGACCCTTATATGCCTCTGGAGTCTGAAATCCAACTCACCCGAAGAATATTGAAAGTTATTTCGCGGTTTGGCTTTCCAGTGCACATCATCACAAAGAGCGATCTGATTGTCCGGGACGTGGATATTCTCCAGGAAGTAAGCAAAGTCTATGCAACAATCAGTTTCACAATCACTACAGCAGAAGATTCTCTAGGGAAAAAATTGGAACCGGGGGCACCCTTGGTTTCTAAACGGCTAAAAGCTATGAAAACCCTTTCAGATGCAGGCATCCAGACTGGTGTGACCCTGATGCCTGTCTTACCTTTCATAGAAGATAATCCTGACAACATTAAATCGATCCTGGAAAAAGCAGCGGAAGCTGGAGCAAAATATATCATTCCGGCATTTTCTGTCACCCTGCGTGACAGGCAGCGCGATTATTATTACAACCAACTTGATAAGATCTTCCCGGGATTATCGTTGCAATATAAGACGATATTTGGCAACCGTTACGCTTATTCCACACCAGGTACGAATGTACTATATGATTTGTTCAAAACACATTGCCTTAAACTGGGACTGATGGATGGCATCATCCCTTATCGACCAATGGTAGCATTACTGCAGCCACAACTGGGAATTTAACCTTAAAAAATCAAATTTGCAACAAGATTTATCCCCCGGCCATCGCACCAACAATTCGTAAAACATCTTTTCCGCTTACAACCGCTTCAGGTAATAGGTTGTCGGGGGAATCCTGGGATAGGTCTTCTCCACAAGCGAAAAACCTAATGAATGAGCGCCGCTGATAGGTTATCTGATCGCGGATCGTTCCGCGCAGCATCGGGTAATGCTCCTCCAATGAGGTGAGGACAGTGCTAACCGATACCTGTCCCTCCACCTCAAGCATTACTTCGCCTTCGACTTTCGCCAGATCACGCAGATGGGCTGGCATGATTACTCTGATCATTGCAAAGTCTGAACCTCCACCGAAAGAACAGGAGGCAGATCGCGGACGATGGGATCCCAATTGTCACCAGAATCAGCTGAAGCGTAAACCTGTCCGCCTGTGGTACCAAAATATAACCCACACGAATCCAGGTTATCCACTGCCATGGCACTGCGGAAGATGTTCACATAGCAATTACTCTGGGGCAATCCCCTGGTCAGGGGTTCCCACTGGTTGCCACCAGTACGGCTGCGATATACACGTAACTTCCCATCAGGAGGAAAATGTTCAGAATCACTTTTGATGGGAACAACGTAGATCGTTTCCGGTTCGTGTGCATGGACAGCGATCGGGAAGCCGAAATCACTGGGTAAATTATCGCTCACCTCATGCCACATGGCCCCCGCATTATCGCTGCGCATCACGTCCCAATGCTTCTGCATATACAGCACATCCGGCCGCTCTGGATGCATAGCGATATTATGGACACAATGCCCGACTTCAGATGTCGGGTCTGGAAGTTCGTAAGGAGAGGCCAATCCCTTATTGATCGGCAGCCAGGATTTGCCCCCATCATCAGTACGGAATGCACCTGCTGCTGAAATGGCAATGAAGATCTTGTTCGCATCGGAAGGGTCTTGCAGAATGGTATGTAAACACATTCCACCCGCTCCCGGCTGCCACAAATTCCCCTTGGCATTACGAAGGTTAGCCAGTTCCTGCCAATTTTGACCGCCATCATCTGAGCGAAATAGGGCAGCGTCTTCAGCACCGGCAAAGACTGTATCGGGTTCTGATAATGAGGGTGTCAGGCTCCAGATGCGTTTGAATTCCCAGGGTCGCTGCGAGCCGTCATACCATTGGTGCGTTCCCGGATCACCCTCATAGGTGAACTTATTCCCCACCGGTTCCCAGGTCACCCCGCCATCATTGGAGCGCTGAATGACCTGTCCGAACCAACTGGAGGTTTGCGATGCATAGATCCGGTCCGGGTTGACTGGTGATCCCTGCATATGGTAGACCTCCCAACCGGCAAAATGCGGTCCGTCCACCTTCCAGTCTTTTCGTTTTCCATCTGAGGAAAGGATGAATGCCCCTTTCCGGGTTCCAACCAATAAGCGAACTTTACTCATATTAACTCCTTTGACCTGATCGATAGCAGGCGCCTCTTTCTAAATTAAATTCAAAATTTTGTCCAGTTTATCATTCCCGTTACATTTATCTGGAAATTAATTCTCTTAGCATAAAAACATTATGAAAGTTGTAACAAGGGTTGTCAACAGAAGTGATAAGGTCTACATGAATAGTGATACGAAAATATGGATAACTCTGAAGAATGTAGATATGAGATAAGTAATGTGAGGTGCTTTATATTGGTGAGAGGTTCAAAATCAATCTATACTTATAGGAACTCATGGGAACGATTACTCATTGGGAGAACCAAAATGCTGATCTTATCTGATGATTTTGACTGGAAGAATTCGGAAGCTCACTCATTATTACTGTCAAAATTCATGGAACCAAATTTCTCATCAATTTTTGAAAACTCTCAAGCATTTGAAAAAATCCTAAAAGAAAAACCAGCCGAAGCAATTCAAAGATTCAATCGGGAAGGGTATTTGATCGAGAGGAATCTCGGTACAAAAAATGACAAAACCAATAGCCAGCAAAGTCACAAATTGGAAAGTGGGGGAATTGGAATTATTAACTCGGAAGAAAAACCGGTTTTGCAGAAAGAATTAAGTAATCCTACCTCTGAATTCTTGGAGGGATTAGTTTCAGGGAGCAGGATATATCATTGTTCAACCAAGGGACTTCAGTTTGCTAAGAAGTATTTACAGAAAAAGGAAACTGAAAAAGAGGAAGTGGAAAAATTATTAATTAACCTTCTGCGGCAACATCAATTTGAGAAATCCTCTGATTTGGTTAATGAATACGAAGCCAGACAATTATTTCCAAAAAGAAATGTTGGTGAAGGGAAGAATCACAAATTAAAACAAGATGTAGAAGTACTAACACTAATTTCTACCAGTCATCCAAAAATACTAAAGGAAATTTCCAGCCATGAACTTGATGACTTAAGATTGGCTGCTTCTATGATGTATCTCTGGGATACACATACCGGAGTGAAGTGGATACCTGCGCAGTTCAAATTATCAACCAGTATGGATGCTGATACAGCAATCAGGATGTTGTGTTCTTATTCAGTCAATCTTTCAAAACTATCAGAATTCCAACCAGGCAAAGATGGTATTGTATGGGTTACCATTTCAACTAAAGAGGAATGTTGTGCTGAATGCAATATGCTGTCCGGTAATATATATCAGCTTAAGGATGTTGTCGAAATTCCATTTGAAAGATGTACAAATATCTTGGGGTGCGACTGTTCTTATTCCCCATTGGCAGTAAATTAATTTATTTTGAAATGCTATAATAATTAAATTAATAATTTTGAAATCATTATCATAATTACTCTATACTAAAACCATGAACAAAATCAACTTCTCTAATTCAAAATTTGCCAGCGGGATTAAGCAGCTTTGGTTGGACCTGCAGCCGTACCGATTGAAAGCATTGCTTGCATTGGCATGCACCTTAACAACAATCTGGATTGGTTATGCTTATGCCAATCAGGGAGGAATCCTGGGCTGGCAATTCTGGACCTGGCTGGCCTGTGTCGTTTTTATCATCAGTATTTTTTACACACGCGGTTCAGCACCCTCGAAACTTGACTTACTGATCATGTTGGGTTTACTGGCATCCGCTTTACTGATCCGGGTACCTTTTCTAGGCTCGATACCGGGTCTTTTCCATATAGATGAAGCCGGTGTGGCCGGTTTTGCCAGGGATAACCTCTTCGGGGATCCAATTTTCATCATGAATCCTTTCATTACCGGGCCATCCTCCCAGCCGGCTTTGCATCACTATATTTTGTACTACACTATGAAGATATTCGGTTTTACGGTCGCGGGATTACGGGTTTCTTCTGCGATCGCCGGTGCATTGGGTGTTATAGCGACCTATTTGATGGTAAAAACCATCAGCGGCAGGAAGATTGCCATCCTCTCTGCCGTTATGATGGCAGCCTATCATTTTTCCATCCACTATTCCAGAGTAGGGCTAAATAATATCTGGGATACTTTATGGGTTCCACTGGTCATATATGGATTTATAAAAGGCTGGAAAGAACGCTGGACTGGCGGAGCAGTATTATCAGGTTTTGCCCTGGGGATATCTCAATATTTTTATCTTGGAAGCAAGATCAGTATCTTTTTGTTGATCCTGCTCGTAATCACCCTTTGGAAAGAAAACGGGAATACAAGTCAAAAAATGGGTTTCCTGGGGATCATTGGACTGGTTGCACTTTGTGTTGCTGGCCCCATCATCCTCTTTGCCATCACCAATCCGACAGCCTACCTCGACCGTACCAATCAGGTGTGGGGATGGAAACCCGAGGCCCTTCTCGTCATTATTGGCGTAGTTGATTACTGGAAGTTCTTCTGGCATCAGGTGCTGTATTCTCTGGGGACATACACAATATATCCGGACCCATCCGGTTTTTATGGTCCAACCATCCCACTGGTTTTTGGTCCGGCAGCAATTCTTTTTATTGCAGGTATCGTGATAGCCATAGTCAGGAAGAATTGGATTCCGATAGCCTGGCTATTACTCACATCCTTCTTTGGCGGATTTCTCATCGGGGTTGCCAACGGCAGCCCGCATTATGTGGTGGCGATTCCAGCCATTTGCTGGTTGATCGGCCTGGCAATTGATTGGATCTGGAAAAGCGGTTATGCAAAGATAGCTGTTTTTCTTTTGGTTGCACTGGTAGCCATCGATCTGTATTTCTATTTTGTTGTTTATGTCGGTATGCCGCCCAGAGATTTTATTATTCCTTTCCCCCCTCCTATAAATTAGTAATTATAAGATCCTAAAGGAGAAATCAGCCTTTAGGATCTTTTTATCATATTCGGTGTGGTCTATTTTATTTCATGTCAGCGCTGTTTCGGCGCCATTAACTCATTCATCAATAAGATGAATTGGAATGCGAGATCTCCAATCCATTCACCCGCATGAATTTCGGCACCACAATCGCCTGTGGATTCCGGGCAGCGTAAGAGGATGAGATATTATACGCTTCCACTTCTGAGGATACCCAGGCGACTTTATCACCGAAGATATCCAGCAGGCTCTGGGTGATGCGGTAGTTATAAGGCACGACGATACTGCCATCTTTTTTCAATAACAGACGCACCAAACCGGCTGCTGCCGGTGATGACACCCTTTGGAGGGGTTCACAATATTCATGTAGTGAATAAATGGGAAATATAACAGGTCGTTATCGCGCGGCTGGCTTACCAGGTCCTTGAGGGATTGGACCTTCTGGCTTCCACCTTTCATTACCAGGCTGTCATGATAAACCGTGTGTCCGGTGGCTTTTTCTCCAAATTCATCCGCCTCATCCTGAACGTATTCGAAACCGCGGAAAACACCCTTTTCGACCAGCGGGTATGTATTTCGTTTCATTCCAAGAAGATCACGTTTGTAAGGAAATGTTCTCCGATCATTGGCATCATCATATAGGCTGACTTGCTCTGAAAAGACTTTCGTGCCAATTTGTTCAGGGGTTAGGAATGAATACCCGCGTTTCATCATTCCACCATCAAACCCGATATAGTGAAAGAAATTCAGCATATCTGCGATTGCCGCTGCCCCGAACACAATATCATAAGTTCCCAGGGCTACCTGTTGTGGTTGATCATGCTGATAGTGATCCAAGAGGAAAGATAGATCCTCATGCAGAGGGGCGGGGTCCAAGTCGCTTTTTTGCTGGGCTGACTGCTCGGCGATCACTTCCCATTTTAATTGCTCATGCGAAAGCACTGCGTTCACCTGGGTGTCTGTGAACTTGATATACAAGCTCTTATCGGATAGAGTGCTCACCTCAGCTTGCACATTCGTACCGCTGGAAAAGATACCACCCAACTTTATATCCGGTGTCTCGAGTCCTTTGGACACCTGGTTGAGAAATTCCAATTTTTCACTGTTGGTCATTGCGGCGAGTGCAGCGTCATAACCACTTTCGTCGCTGAAATTCTCGTCCAACAATGGAATGGTGGGGTCGTAATCCAGGGGCATGGCATGTTTGACCATTTCCGCTGCTGTGTCCACACCTTTTTTCATGATATCCATCTGGTCCAGGCTGGTGATCATTTCATAACTGGCGCGTTTTTTCCCTTCGTATGCTGTCACTTCGATGCGAATGAGATGTTCATTCGTGTTCAAGGAGATGGCAGAATTTGCAAAACGCATCAGGTTGCTGTCTTCTTCCCGGAAGAGGATGGAGACCACATAACCCTTATCCAGGGCATAAAGTCGTAATTCGTGCAGGGTGGATAAAATCTTCTCTTTCATGTCTATTCTCCTACCAGCACATGATCAAACCGGCAAACCGGGATGCCGTGACCTAGCTGGATGATCTGATTGGGCTGACCCTTGCCGCAATTGGATACATAATTAACCTGCCAGGTGGATTTATCACCCACGGCTGAAAGGGAGTTCCAGAATTTGATGGTATCCCCTTTATAGGTGGAGTTCTTGACCACATGGGTTTTATGGCCATCCTCCACCAGCCAGCCAATTTCAGTTCCAAAGTGGAATTGTTCGCGGTTCGATCCGATCGACCAGGATCGGTCGCCGTCCAGGATGATTCCCTTCTCCGTTTTGCTGATGATATCTTCCAGAGTTCCATCTTCGCCGGGATCAATGTTGATATTTGTCATGCGTTCGATCGGAACCCGGTAAAAAGCAGTTGCACGGTTGGCTCCACCGCTACCCTTGAATATTTCTTTTTTAGCACGGGCATTGGCTTCTTCGACCATTTGCCGCCCTGAAATAGCACCCACCAGGATGCCTTTATCGATCAGCACATTATTCTGACAGGCAACGCCATCATCATCGTACCCGAAACTCCCGGGGCTGTTAGGCACGGTCCCATCTGCACGCGCGGTCAGTTTGGGTGAACCGTAGCGTAAAGTTCCAAAATCCTTTAATGTAACGAAAGAGCCACCTGCAAAAGCCAGTTCATATCCCAGGATGCGATCCAGCTCGAGGGCATGGCCGATGGTCTCATGCGTTTGCAGGTACATGATGCCAGGCAGCAGGATAACCGAGCGTTCATCCTTGGGGCATTCCGGTGCGGCCATGAGTTCCTTTAATTCACGGACGATCCGTTCCGCATTTTCTTTGAAGACAACCAGGTCATAATTTTCCCAACCGCGTGTATCTGCCTGTTTATGCAGCCGGAATTTACGTTCGTGAGTTACACCAAGTTCATCCTGACTCATGACTTGCATAGTGGAAAACGATTCAATGATCGTTTTTTCAATCTCGCTGCCTTCTGAATCCACGAAGCAAATGTTTTTCCGGATAAAATTCATGTCGGAAATGCGCTGACCGACTGCGTCATCTTTTAAGTACCCATCCAATTCTTTAAGGAAATTCACTTTTTCATTCAGGGATACTGTGAATGGGTCAATTTTATTGGGACTGGTGAACTTTGCCTGGATGATGTCTTTTTCTGCAAGGCGGACAGGAAATGTCACCCTTTCAGCGGCGATGCGGGCGTTATCCAGTGCACGATCATACATTGCCCCCAGATTGCTCAGGTCGGATGATGCTGAAAACCCCCAGGCTCCTTTGTAAAGCACACGGATTCCTGCACCGCTTTCGATTCTGGCACTGGCATCCTTTAAGTTACCGTTCCACATGGTGAGTGAATTGGTTTCCTCGTATGGATACCAACGGGTATCCACATAGGTTGCCCCCAGCTTCTGGATACGCTGGATATTTTTCTTGATTTGATCAAGCATTTGCACTTCTCCTTGATGATTGATAATGACTAATTATTCATTTGGTGGAGACGTAAATCACTAACATCACATATTATATCCAATTACAAAATTGAAATAGATTATCCGTCATCCCCTTATGCATTAAATATCTTCTGCATCACCTCAGGTGCGAAGCGATCCACCATATCGGTGGTGATGCCATTCTCCCTGCAGATGGCTTCATACAGGTCCACGCTCTTGCGGCGGGTGCGTTCCTGGGTCTGAGGGTTCAAACCCCATAACCCGAAGCGCTGGGTCCAGCCGCGTTCCCATTCGAAGTTATCCACCAACGACCAGTGGAAGTATCCCTTTACAGGCCAGTTAAAGTTGACAGCCCGCCACACCTGGTGAATGTGCTGCAGCAGGTAGCGCGGACGAAGAGTATCCAGGTGGTCTTCCACGCCATTCTCGGTCACGATCATCGGCACCTTGAACTTCAGCCCCCATTTCAGTGCTTGGTACATTCCTTCCGGTATATTGGCGATGAATCCTGTCGGGCTGAGATCCGGGTTTTTGGGATAATAATTGTGGATGAACTGGCTGGCGGGCTTTGTGAGATCGAACGCCACCAGGTCGCGCGAGTAGTAATTGACGCCCAGGAAATCCTGGGTGTTGGCTGCCTGAGAAATGCGGGTCTTCATAAATGGCGTATCCAGCAGTCCGGTCATCGCGGCTACCGGGAACGCGTTATTGAAAGTTTTCTTTTGAATATTGGCGGCGATTTGATCCGGCAGGAACCAGGCTTTTGCAGGAACAAAGTCGCGATAATTGATGGCTAAGCCCACCCGGGCTTCCTTCTGGACCTCGTGAATGGCGTGGTAAGCGGCAGCGTGCCCTTTGGTCAGGTTGACCATCACATTCAATGCAGTCTTAATATTCTTCTTTCCGGGTGGGAACTGTCCGTATATATAGCCTGAAACCGCATATACATTCGGCTCATTGATGGTCACCCAGGTGGAGCAGTATTCCTTCAATGCTTCCACAGCCTTGCGGACATATTTTTCGAACCACACTGGCGAATCGGGGTTTTCCCAACCACCCTGGTCAGCCATCCACAGCGGATCAGTGAAGTGGTGAAGGGTGACCATGGCTGTTAGCCCGCGGTCGTACAAGCCACGCAGCATTTCGCGGTAATGATCCAGGGCATCCTCATCCCAACGGTCCTGGGCGGGTTGGATGCGGCTCCACTCAATGGAGAGCCGGTGCGCGTTCTGCCCGGTCTCGACCGCCCGGTCGAAATCTTCCTTCCAGCGGCCACCCCACCAATCGCAAGCCAGTCCACATTTTTCGTCATTAATAATTCGGCCTGGCTCTGTTTCCCAGCGCGACCAGTTGTTATTGTGGTTATTGCCTTCCACCTGGTGTGAGGCAGTGGCGGTCCCCCATAAAAAACCTTTGGGAAAATGATAGGTGGCATCAAACTCGGTCATAGAACGCTCCAATTTGAAAAGATATTTGTTTTGATGATTGACTGCTCGCTAAAACGATACAATTTACGACACTTCCCACACCCGAACAATTTTATCAGCAGATCCGCTGGCCAGGAACTTCCCATCCGGGGAAAAGGCTACAGCATACACGCCTTTCGCATCCACTGGCAGTTCATCTATTTGTATTCCGTCTTCCACCCTGAAAACCTTGACCATGAATTCACATCCGACTGCCAGAAGTTTCCCGTCTGGAGACAGATTGATCGGAAACAACCCCCGCTGTTTGATGGGTATGGATTTTTCTTCAACCCAGGAGGTGGTATTCCAGTAGCGGATGGTACCGTCATACCCGGTGGAGATCAATAATTTTCCGTCCAGACTGAGTGCCAGGCTGGTTACCGTGGTTGAGTGCCCTTTCAAGCGTTGGATCAGCGCTCCATCCGGAACCGACATCACCAGGATATCGCCACCTATCCCGCCTGAAGCCAGGAAATGGCCATCCTGAGTAAACTGTACTGCAGCCACATTCTTGGGATGGTCATTGTAAGTCAATACCAGTTCTCCAGTCGCAGGATTCCACAGTTTCACTTTGGCATCATACGAACACGAAGCGATCAGGCTGCCATCCGGCGAATACTGCACGCAGGCAACCGTGTTGCGGTGGCTTCGAAGCACACCCCTGTTTTCTCCATCAGGATAGCTCCAGAGGCGCAGGTCTGTATCTGTCGAACCGGATACCAGAGTTTTCCCGTCGGGGGAGAAAGCCAGGCAGTTGACACTTTTTTCGTGCCCTGCAAATTCACCGGTCGGGCTCCAATCTTCAACGGACCATAGCTTGATCAGGGCATCCATCCCGCACGAAAGCAGGGTTTTAGCATCCGGAGAGAAGATCACTCCGGCTACATGGCTGGTGTGGGCTACTATTTCGGTTACCTTTTTCATGGAAGGTTTCTCCCACCTCAAAATTCAATATAAACAAATAGTATTTTCTAATATATTCATCGACAATATCGTTATAAACCGAAATGACCTTAAAACCAACGCATTGTGGTGGAATTCTAATGGGTAACTACTATCGAACTGATCATTGCGTCCAGGTCGGCAAGTGATGGTTTGAAAGTCTCCGGCGGCTGGGTATCAAGGTTGGCCCGTAATAAAGTAGTATATTGCTCATAGTTTGCTATGAACTGATCATAATCTGAAGGTAGCGGATCATCATAAGTAGCTTGTAGTGATGGATGATTAACAGGTAAGATGGCGCTGATCCAATATTTTCCATCTGAAGTTAATCCCTGAAAAGAGTAGAACAGATCGTGGTTGTTGATCGGCATGATGGCCTGTCCATATTGGGTTAAATAGCGAATACCGCTGCCATTTTGAAAATCCAGATAAACTGGATTTGATAAGAAAACCTGGGCAGCATTCCACAAAGGAAGGATAGGAACGTTTCCTGGATCATCTGATTTTTCCTGGATGATCTTTTGCAGTTCGGTTACATGGTCAGCAACTGCTGGTTCGATTGTAATGAAGTCCTGCACTGGATAAACATTGATACTAGCATCGTGAAAGGTATTGGAAATGATATATCCGGTGAATGACATTTCTTCATGTTGGGGAGAGATCTCCCAGGGAGCGACCTGATCGGATGACGAGACAGCCGCCACAATCGTGGATTGGGCTGAACTGGCAACGGAGGGAGGAAGACTTAAACTAAACCAGTTTAGCTGGATGAAAGGGCCAATTTCCACTGACGGTTGTGAAGTATTAGTGACCTCTGGAATCACCTCTGTATTTGTCGGAAGCGGTGGTGGTGGAACAAGGGTGTCAGGATAAGGCACCGTGATGGGTGGAGGTTCTGGGGTGGGAGTTGGAGCCGAGAAATTGCAGGCAAGGCTGACTAAGATTGTGACCAAAGCAAGTATAGGGATGGTTTTTCTCTGCATCGAATTCTCCTCTGATTATTTTATCCATTCAATGATCATGGCTTCGCCTTGACCGACACCGATGCATAGAGTGGCTAATCCGTAAAATGGTGCAGATTGGGAATCCGCCCGGCGCTGCATCTCGTTCAATAAAGTGACCATGATTCGGGCTCCCGAGCATCCCAACGGGTGACCCAGGGCAACAGCACCACCATTCACATTGGTGCGGTCATGGCTTAACCCCAGTTCGCGCATACAAGCAAGGGCTTGCACAGCGAAAGCTTCATTGATCTCTGCCAGACCGATCTGATCGATGGACAAACCAGCTTTTTGTAACGCCTTGCGGGTGGCGTAAATGGGTCCAAGTCCCATGACACGTGGCTCCAACCCAATAACAGCAGATGAAACAAACCGGGCAAGAGGTTTTAACCCAAGAGACCGGGCTTTTTCAGCACTCATTACTAATACTGCAGCAGCACCGTCATTCAAACCTGAAGAGTTTCCGGCGGTGACTGTACCATCCTTTTTGAAAGCTGGCTTAAGTCTGCCCAGCGATTCCAACGTGGTGTCTCTACGCGGGCGTTCATCCTGAGATACTACAGTCGGTTCGCCTTTACGGCTGGGAATAGGTACTGTCAGTATCTCTTTTGCGAATTTTCCTGAATCGATGGCAGCGATCGCCCGTTGGTGACTGGCGAGCGCGAAAGCATCCTGCTCTTCTCGGGTGATGTGTAATTCTTCAGCGATATTCTCTGCGGTCTCACCCATCGGTTGGGTGCCATGCATTTCAGTCAATCGTGGATTGGTGAATCGCCATCCCATGGCTGTATCATAAGCAGTCAGATTGCCGAATGGATATGCCTGCTCAGCTTTGCCAAAAACATACGGGGCACGCGACATGCTCTCCACCCCGCCGGCAATATAGATCTCTCCATCTCCGGCGCGAATGGCGCGGGCAGCCTGGTTGATGGCTTCCAGCCCGGAGGCGCACAGGCGGTTGATGGTCACTGCGGGGACGGTCACAGGCAGTCCAGCCAGCAGAGTGGCCATGCGGGCGATATTACGGTTGTCTTCACCGGCCTGGTTGGCACAACCAAGGAACACCTCATCCACACTGCTGGAATCCAACTTGTTGCGATCTACCATCGCTTTGATCACAAGTGCAGCCAGGTCATCCGGTCTGACGGATGCAAGCGCTCCACCCAGGGCACCAATGGGAGTCCGGATCGCATCGACAATTACAGCTTCAGGCATATTCACCTCCATAGATGAAATAATTGTAGCACTAGAAAGAAAAGCCAAAAGAGTTTGTTTATCCCATTTTTCAAACCAATATAGTACAACATCTCACATAATGGGACAAAGCTATTGACTTTGCATTTTCAAATCCTTATACTAAGCTAATTAAATCTATATGAATATTTCTTCTTACCTCTTCCTTGCAGTCATTATTCTTTCGGTCCTTATTCTTAAGGACCTAAAACTTGTTGGGAGGCTGGAAGAGGTGAATACAAAGTAGGCATAACAAAACTTACAACACCAGATTTAGACAAAGCCACCCAACCGGGTGGTTTTTTATTTTCCACACAGGAGCAATCAAGGATGCGATCTGATCAAATAAAAAAGGGAATGGATAAATCTCCTCACCGTGCGCTTCTTAAAGCGACCGGAGTCACTGATGCTGACATGTCCAAACCATTCATAGCCGTTGTCAATTCTTATGTAGATATCATTCCCGGTCATGTTCATTTGCAGGAGTTTGGCAAATTGGTCAAAAGCGCCATTCGTGCTGCCGGGGGAGTACCCTTCGAATTCAATACGATCGGTGTGGACGATGGTATTGCCATGGGGCATTCCGGGATGAAGTATTCCCTGCCATCGCGTGAATTGATCGCTGATTGTGTCGAGACCATGATCGAAGCTCATCGTTTTGATGGTATGGTATGCATTCCAAATTGCGACAAGATCGTACCGGGTATGCTGATGGCAGCCATGCGCGTAAACATACCCACAATATTCGTTTCAGGCGGACCGATGCCGGCCGGCCGCACACCAGATGGTGATGTGGTGGATTTGATATCGGTCTTCGAGGGTGTTGGCGCATACCAGGCTGGAAAGATCGATGCTACCCGATTGAAGGTTTTGGAAGATTTTGCCTGTCCCTCCTGCGGTTCTTGCTCTGGAATGTTTACTGCCAACAGCATGAATTGTTTGATGGAAGCACTCGGACTTGCGCTTCCTTACAATGGCTCAGCCTTGGCAAAAACCCCTGAACGCGAAGAATTAGCACGTCAGGCTGGTACTTTGATCCTTGATCTTGTGGCAAAGGATATTACTCCCCGCAGTATCGCTACGATGGATGCTTTCGATGATGCATTCGTGCTGGATATGGCAATGGGCGGCTCGTCAAATACAGTTCTTCATGGTATTGCGATTGCGCGTGAAGGCGGAATCGAGTATCCCCTTTCACGGTTGAACGAAATTTCAGCCAAGACACCTCACTTATGCAAGGTCAGCCCTTCCGGTAAATGGCACATGGAGGATGTTCACCGGGCGGGCGGTATTCCGGCAATTCTAAATGAAGTCCAAAAAGCAACCGGGTCTTTACATCTTGATCGTATGACAGTGAGCGGTAAAAGCTTGCGTTCTGCCGTTGAAAAAGCCGGAATTATGGATGAGGAAGTTATTCACAAGGCTACGAATGCACACTCTGCCGGCGGTGGCTTGGCATGTTTATTTGGCAATCTGGCACCAGACGGGGCAGTCATAAAAACCGGAGGGGTCATTCCTTCGATGCGCAAGTTCAGCGGACCAGCCAGGGTATACGAATCCCAGGATAGTGCTCTTGCTGGCATTTTAGCTGGTGAAGTCAAAACCGGAGACGTGGTGGTCATCCGGTATGAAGGTCCGCGCGGAGGACCCGGTATGCAGGAAATGCTCTCACCCACCAGCGCCATCATGGGCATGGGTTTGGGGGATAAGGTCGCCCTGGTCACAGATGGACGATTTTCAGGTGGAACCCGCGGTGCCTGTGTTGGTCATATTTCTCCTGAAGCAGCATCTGGCGGACCAATTGGCGCGGTGGAACCTGGAGACATTATTGAGCTAGATCTGGATGCGTACCGTATTAGCGTCCAATTAACTGATGAAGTTATTCAAAGCCGTTTGGCTGCATTACCAACATTCGTTTCGAAAACTGAAAGCAAATGGTTACGGCGATATGCACATTTTGTTACTAGTGCAGATCGCGGTGCTGTTTTGGAAATGTAATTCAATTATTCGGACTTATTGATGAATGCAATTATTTTATAAGGAGTAAGAAGATGAAATACAGTGGAGCACAGATATTATGGGAAACATTGGTAAGGGAAGGGGTAAAAGTTGTTTTTGGATATCCGGGTGGCGCAAACCTGCCAATTTATGATGCCTTACCTAATTTTCCAATCCATCATGTTTTAGTACGACATGAACAGGGTGCGGCTCATATGGCGGATGCATATGCACGAGCTTCGGGCAAAGTTGGTGTAGCACTTGCGACATCAGGACCTGGCGCTACAAACCTGGTGACTGGAATAGCCACAGCCATGATGGATTCGTCTCCAACTGTTTTCATCACTGGCCAGGTATCCAGTAAATTGATTGGTTATGATGCCTTCCAGGAGATCGACGTAACCGGAATTACTCTGCCGATCACCAAGCATAATTACCTTGTGAGCGACCCGCGTGAGATCAGCCATGTTCTTCGTGAAGCGTTTCACATTGCAAGGAGCGGCAGACCCGGACCAGTACTAGTGGATTTTACGAAAGATGCCCAGCAAAACATCATCGATTGGCAATATGACGACCGACCAGTCAAGATGATGCATGCTCGGCCGAAATACAACCCTGCTCCTGAAGATATTCAGCAGTCAATCGAGATGATTCATGCGGCAAAACGTCCAGTAATTCTAGCCGGGAGAGGTGTTTTGCTTAGCGGTTGCTCGGGAGAATTGCTTGAATTCGCAGAGCGAACTGGCACACCGGTAGCCATGACTCTGCTCGGGCTGGGCGGATTTCCATCCAGTCATCCCTTATATCTGGGGATGATGGGTATGCATGGAGAAGCCTGGGTCAATCAGGCTATCCAGGAGTCTGATCTATTGCTGGCTTTCGGCATGCGATTCGACGATCGTGTAACCGGGGATCTAAAAGCCTATGCCACTGGCGCTAAAAAAATCCATGCAGATATAGATAAATCTGAAATAAATAAAAATGTGAAGATCGACCTGGCTTTGATCGGTGATCTGCGAGAAACGTTAAATATGCTCATGAAGAAGATCGAACCGGTAAAACATGACGCATGGTTATCTACCATTGAAGAATGGAAAGGTGATAGTGCGATGCGTGACATTCAAAACTTACCAGATACCGGGCATTTATACGCTGCCCATGTCATTAATGATATTTGGCGTTTTACCAATGGAAAGGCTCTGGTTGTCACAGACGTAGGTCAAAACCAGATGTGGACTGCTCAATACTATAAGCAGGAATATCCAAATAAGTTCCTCTCTTCAGGCGGGTTGGGTACGATGGGATTTGGCCTTCCGGGGGGTATTGGGGCAAAGTTTGCCTGTCCTAAGGATGAAGTATGGGTGGTTGCAGGCGATGGCGGCATCCAGATGACCGCAGCCGAGTTTTCCACCTGCGCACAGGAAGGCATCAAGCTCAACGTTGCCATCATCAATAACGGCTATCTTGGCATGGTCCGCCAATGGCAGGAATTTTTCTACGATAAACGCTATTCAGCCACTCCCATGCGCAGCCCTGATTTTGTAAAACTGGTTGAAGCGCATGGATTAACTGGTTTGCGGGTTACCTCCCGCGCTGAAGTTGAACCCGCCTTGCAGGCAGCCCGGGCCGCAGAAGGCACGGTCGTGATCGACTTTCGAGTGGAAAAAGAAGATTCGGTTTATCCAATGGTGCCAACAGGGGCAAATCTGAAAGAAATGATTCGCCGACCAAAGACACAATTTGTCCTGAGCGGAATGGAAGATGCTGTTTTATAGCGATTAAAAATGGGCGAAATGAAAAAATCATTTAGAAGGTGGAATTATTAATGTATCACACGATCGTAGTTCTTGTTGAAGATATACCAGGCGTATTGAACCGGGTATCTTCCCTTTTCCGCAGACGCGCATTTAATATTGTTTCTCTTACAGTTGGCCGAACCACAACCCCCGGTGTATCACGAATGACCATTTACCTGGAGACTGATGAGGTTAGCGCAGAGCGCTTGATTGCATACCTGTATAAGCTGGTCAATGTGATCCAGGTAGAAGACTTGAATGGTACACCCACAGTCAGCCGGGATCTGGCCATGATCAAGGTGAAAGCCACTGATGAAAATCGCACCAGTATCATGCAAATTGTGGACGTATTTCGTGCCAGGATCGTAGACGTGACCAATGCTTCTTTGATCATCGAGATCACAGGAGATGAAGAAAAGATCGAAAGCTTCATTGAAGTATTAAGGCCGTGGGGAATTATCGAAATGGTGCGCACGGGTGTGGTAGCCATGGCTCGTGGAGTCACTCCATTGTATGCCAATGGTCAAGCACAAAATGTAATGGCAGCTGTTTAGTACTACAGAAATTATTCATCCATAAAAAGGAACTTTATATCAGGAGTAACAAAATGGCAAAGATGGTTTTTAGCGGCGTTGAAGAAGAAGTAGTAACCCGGGAGGAATTCCCGTTAAAAAAAGCACAGGAAGTATTGAAAGCTGAATTGGTGGCTGTGTTGGGATATGGTGTACAGGGACCTGCCCAGGCGTTAAACATGCGTGAGAATGGGGTCAATGTGATTGTCGGCGTTAACGAGGGTGGAAAATCCTGGAAAAAAGCCCTGACAGATGGCTGGGTTCCCGGGGAAACACTTTTCTCCCTGGAGGAAGCCGCTGAGCGTGGAACGGTCATCCAGTACCTGGTTTCAGATGCTGCCCAGAAACTGACCTGGGCCAAGATCAAACCACATCTGCATAAAGGTGATGCACTCTATTTCTCGCATGGTTTTGCGATAGTTTATAAAGATCAAACCGGGGTAGTTCCGCCAGAATTTGTGGATGTGATCATGGTGGCACCTAAAGGATCCGGGACGAGCGTAAGAGCGAATTTTCTGAATGGCAGCGGAATCAACAGCAGTTTTGCAGTGGAGCAGGATTATACCGGTCGGGCCAGGGAACGGACTTTAGCTCTCGGTATCGTCATCGGCTCGGGATACCTATTTGCTACTACTTTCAAGAATGAAGTTTTCAGCGATTTGACAGGTGAACGTGGCGTATTAATGGGAGCTTTGGCTGGCATTATGGAAGCGCAATACTCAACTCTCCGGAAACACGGCCACTCCCCCAGTGAGGCATTCAATGAAACAGTTGAGGAATTAACCCAGAGCCTTATCCGCCTGGTGGCACAAAATGGCATGGATTGGATGTATGCCAACTGCAGTGCCACTGCTCAGCGCGGCGCATTGGATTGGGCTCCAGCTTTCAGGAATGCTACTCTACCGGTATTTGAAACACTGTACCAGAGCGTCGCATCCGGAGAAGAAACCAGCCATGTGCTGGAAGTAAATGGCAAACCCGATTACCAGGAAAAGCTGACTGAAGAACTTCAACAATTGCACAACTCCGAAATATGGACCACTGGCGCACAGGTTCGGGCATTGCGGCCTGAGAATCAACACGCCTGAAGAAAGGAGGCACCTTTGTCTGATCACTATATTCGAATCTTTGATACCACCCTGCGGGACGGCGAGCAATCACCTGGTGCAACCATGACCAGCGCCGAAAAGTTGGAAGTTGCCCGTGGTCTGGCTAGGATGGGAGTCGATGTTATTGAAGCTGGATTTCCAGCCGCTTCCCCGGATGATCTGGAAGCTGTCCGCAAGATCGCGGTTGAAGTAGGCAATCATCCTGATGGTGAAAAAGTTCCAGTCATTTGCGGGTTAGCGAGAACCACCCATAACGATATTGAAAAAGCCTGGGAGGCAGTTAGACCGGCTGCTCATCCGCGTATTCATACATTTCTGGCAACATCAGATATTCATATGCAGTATAAGTTGAAAATGACCCGCGAACAGGTGGTGGAGAAAGTCCGCGAGATGGTGACATATGCCAGAAGTCTTTGTCAGGACGTTGAATTCAGCCCTGAAGATGGCGGACGCAGTGATCCATTCTTTCTCTACGAGGTATTGGAAGTTGCCATCAAAGCCGGAGCGACCACTCTTAATATTCCTGATACGGTTGGTTACACCATGCCGGAGGAATTTGGATCATTGATCAGTGGAATAATCAAAAACACCCCTGGAATCAATGAGTGTGTTGTTTCTGTCCACTGCCACAATGACCTGGGTTTGGCTACCGCAAACACCCTGGCCGGATTAAAAGCAGGTGCGACGCAGGCAGAGGTCACGATCAATGGCATCGGCGAAAGGGCTGGTAATACTGCTTTGGAAGAAGTTGTCATGGCTCTCCAAACCCGGCAACCAATATTTGGCATGCAGACAGGGATCGATTCCACCCAGATCGTTCGCATGAGCAAGCTGGTCAGCAACTACACCGGTATCACAGTCCAGGCAAATAAAGCAATTGTTGGGGCAAATGCGTTTTCTCACGAAGCTGGTATTCACCAGGATGGCCTGCTCAAAAATCAGTTGACTTATGAGATCATGCGTCCTGAATCTGTCGGCGCCTCTCAGACAAAATTGGTTCTGGGTAAGCATTCCGGTCGGCATGCATTGAGTACAAGATTGATCTCATTGGGTTACGCTCTTGAAGAAGAAGAAATTGATGTGATATTTGCCCGTTTCAAGATGCTGGCAGATAAAAAGAAAATGATCACTGATGCCGATCTGGAAGCATTGATCTCGGATGAATTATATAAACCACGCGAGCTTTATATGCTGGATGGACTCCAGGTAACCTGCGGCACAATGGGCATGCCCACTGCCACGATCCGTCTGCGCGATCATGAGAATGGTGTCCATATCCATGCCAGTGTGGGAACCGGTCCTGTAGATGCCACCTATAAAGCGATAGACGCAATTGTTGGACATTCCAATACATTACAGGAATTTGTAGTCCACGCTGTTACAGAAGGCATTGATGCGTTGGGTGAAGTGACCTTGAGAGTCCATGATGAAACCATGAAATCGTTCGATGCGCAGGCTGAGAATGATCAACCGCGGACCTATGGTGGCTATGGCGCGGATTCAGATATTGTCGTTGCCAGTGCAAAAGCCTACCTTTCGGCATTGAATAAGCTCCTGGTTGCCAGCGGCGAGTTTGGTCCCATCGAAAAAATGTCGATGCAGCAGATCGAAGCAGCACTGTGAATATTGTTTGTAGGTTAAGACTTACCTCTACAGACTTAAAAATATAAAGTTTTTTGTCATGAAGGAGAATGAAATGAAAACAAAAAAGCGCCAAATTACTGAGCAGAGCGAACCGCTATCCTTTGAACCCTTGAATGATCCCAGGACAATTCCGACTGGATGGGATGTTTCATCTTTCTACAAATTAGAATCACCAGATACGCACAATTCCAACCAAACCACTGCACCCAATTATTCTAATGAACCCACCAAAAACTCTCTTTAAGAAAATTTGGGATAAGCATGTTGTCTCTATGGAAGCAGATTCCCCGGCTGTGCTGTATATCGACATGCATCTTGTGCATGAAGTCACTTCTCCACAGGCTTTCACCGGCTTGCGTACACGTGGATTAAATGTCAGGCGTCCGGAACGAACAGTAGCCACCATTGATCATGGTGTTCCAACCAGGACGATTGATGGATCACCGCGCGGAAGGATGGCTTTCGCGGATGATCTCTCGGCGAAACAAATTCTCCAGATGGAAGAAAACTGCCGGGAGTTCGGCATCCAACTATTTGATATTGAAAACCCGAACCTAGGTATTGTCCATATCATCGGGCCGGAACAGGGTTTGACCCAGCCAGGGATGACGATCGTCTGCGGAGACAGCCACACTGCGACACATGGAGCTTTTGGGGCTCTTGCGTTTGGAATTGGAACCAGTGAAGTGGAGCATGTTCTGGCGACA
The DNA here is from genome assembly GCA_963827895.1 of uncultured Chloroflexia bacterium. Taxonomy (GTDB): domain Bacteria; phylum Chloroflexota; class Anaerolineae; order Anaerolineales; family Anaerolineaceae; genus PNON01. The sequence continues at coordinate 239,632 of CAWHCY010000007.1, forward strand.
CAATGCCTGCTGCAGCGTGAGCCCAAAACCCTGGAAGTGGTGTTGAATGGCCATTTGCAAAAAGGCGTCAGTGCAAAAGACATCATTCTAGCCTTGATAAGCCAGATCGGTATCAGCGGCGGGACAGGATCAGTCATCGAATACCGCGGCGATATCATCCACTCACTATCCATGGACGAACGTATGACGATCTGTAACATGTCGATAGAAGCTGGAGCACGGGCAGGGATGATTGCCCCGGATGATACAACCTACGAATATCTTGCCGGCCGACCTCATGCGCCAAAAGGTGCAAAATGGCAGGCCGCCTTGGAAAACTGGAAGCAGCTTCCCAGCGATGCAGGCGCCGTGTTTGACAATAGCGTTCAAGTCGATGTTGAACATTTGGAACCAATGATTACTTTTGGCACGAACCCAGGTATGGGCATACCTATAACAGCCCGAATCCCCGACCCTGCGGCAGAAACCGATACTGGCAAGCGGACCACTCTCGAGAAGGCTTTAGCATATATGGATCTCCAACCGGGGATGCCTTTATTGGGTCACCCGGTGGATGTGGTCTTCATCGGTAGCTGCACCAATGGACGGATCAGTGATTTGCGTGCCGCTGCATCAATGATGAAAGGGCGCAAAACTGCCTCCGGAACGCGGGTGTTGGTTGTCCCCGGTTCACAGGAAGTGAAACGCCAGGCCGAGGTAGAAGGATTGGATAAGATCTTCCTTCAGGCCGGGGCAGAATGGCGGGAATCCGGCTGCAGTATGTGCATTGCCATGAACGGAGACCAGATTGATCCCGGACAGTATGCAGTAAGTACCAGCAATCGTAATTTTGAAGGCCGGCAGGGCAAGGGCGGGCGTACATTGCTTGCGAGCCCGATCACGGCTGCCGCAGCTGCGGTAACCGGAGTTGTAACCGATCCGAGAACACTTTAAAAAATGCCACACTTCATTTCATATCAATTAAAAAGTTGATTTACAAAAGAAATTAAGGATATTGGATCAATATATGGAACCTTTAAAAACTATTACCAGTAAAGCAATTATGCTCTTGGTAAATAATATCGATACAGATCAGATCATTCCGGCAAGGTTTCTTAAAGTCACCGATAAAAATGGATTGGGAGCCAATCTGTTTTGCGATTGGCGTTATATGGAAGATGGCACTCCAAAACCGGATTTTTTATTGAACCGGCCTGAGAGTCAGGGAGCACAAATTCTTGTAACAGGTGATAATTTTGGCTGCGGTTCGTCCCGTGAGCATGCCCCCTGGGCTCTGATGGGTTGTGGAATCAAGGCCGTTGTATCCACATCTTTCGCGGATATCTTTCGTAACAATGCTCTCAAGAATGGGCTGCTTCCGATCCAAATAAACCAGGCTCAACATAAGGAATTGATCGAAACAATTCAAAAGAACCCGGACTCCTTATTGGTAATAGATCTGGAAAAACAAACCCTGGAACTCGGCTCAGCCATATCTTATTCCTTTTCCATTGATAGCTTTTCGCGGACCTGCCTGTTGAATGGTGTCGATGAATTAGGCTATCTTTTGAAACTGGATGAAAAGATCACAGCGTTTGAAATGAAGATGTAACGAATTACTCGAATTTGAGGGAATAAATGATAGAGATCTACGATACGACATTAAGAGATGGAACCCAACGCAAGGATATTTCTCTTTCCTGCAATGATAAGATCGCCATCGCCAAAAGATTGGATGACCTTGGTGTAACTTTTATTGAAGGCGGATGGCCAGGCTCCAATCCCAAGGATGTGGAATTTTTCGAGCGGGCAGCCAGGATCCAATGGAAGAATGCAAAAATAGCGGCGTTCGGATCCACCTGTCAGGCTAATAAAAACCCTGCGGATGACCCAAATATCCAGGCTCTCCTCAAATCAGGAACTGGAACCTGCACTATTTTTGGAAAAACTTCCATTCTGCATGTCAAAGAAGTTCTGCGCACGACGTTGCCGAATAACCTGCGGATGATCGAGGAAAGCGTCTCATACTTGAAAGCTCAGGGCAAAGTAGTGATCTATGACGCTGAACACTTTTTTGATGGTTATAGCGAAGATCCGGAATATGCATTACAGACTCTCAAAGCAGCGATAAAAGGCGGGGCTGAACGTATTGTTTTATGTGATACCAATGGCGGAAATATGCCCTGGCAGGTGACTGAAGTGGTGCGAACCGTCCGTTCTGCAGTCGAAATTCCCCTCGGTATCCATGCCCACAACGACGGTGAGTGTGCTGTCGCCAATTCGCTGGCAGCGGTTCGGGAAGGTTGCTTCCAGGTGCAGGGTACCATCAATGGCTATGGTGAGCGCTGCGGAAATGCAAACCTGTGCTCGGTGATTCCGGACCTGGAATTAAAATTGGGACTCCAATCATTACCAAATGGTAATCTGGCAAAGCTTTATGATCTTTCTCATTATGTATCTGAAATGGCGAACCTTTCACCGGATGAACATCTGGCTTACATTGGGAAAGCAGCATTCGCACATAAAGGTGGAGTTCATGTAGCTGCCATGCGGCGCAACCCGCATTCCTACCAGCACATCGAACCGGAACTGGTTGGCAATAAAATGGAAGTCGTCGTTTCAGAGCTCTCCGGGAAAGGCAATTTACTCAGTGTCGCTGAAGAGCATGGCATATTAGTGGAGCAGGAAGAGCATACCAATAATGTTTTAAGCGAAGTTAAGCGGTTGGAATCACAGGGCTTCTCATTTGAAGCGGCAGAAGCTTCCATCATTATGATGTTTAAACGGAAAGAACAAAATTATCATCCTCCTTTTGAATTGATCGACTTTGCCACCCAGGTGGAGCACCGTCAGGGACGGGGGATCATCGCTGAAGCGACTGTGAAGATCAATGTTTCCGGCGAAGTGATGCATACAGCGGCAGAAGGCAACGGCCCGGTGAATGCATTGGACATTGCCCTTCGGAAAGCCCTTATTGGCCACTACCCAAGCATCGAACTATTCCACCTGTCAGATTACAAAGTCCGTATCCTGGATGCAAACAATGGAACCAGCGCCACAACAAGGGTGTTGATCGAGACACAGAATGGGAACAAGTCCTGGAATACTGTCGGGGCAAGTTCCAATATCATTGAAGCGAGCTGGCAGGCGCTCGTGGATTCAGTTGAATACGGGTTGATGGTTGCCTGTTGATCAACAATTAAAAACTGTATCAAAAAAATTACATTAATTGCGGAGGGTCATGGAATCTAAGATTGTTTTATTACCAGGCGATGGGATTGGACCTGAGGTTGTTTCTGCTGCTGTCCTCGTCCTGGAAGAAGTAGCTCGAAGCTATCATCATCATTTTAATTTCGAAGAACATCTTATCGGTGGGTCCTCCATCGATCGATTTGGTACTGCCTTGACTGACGATACTTTAACTGCCTGCAAGGGTGCAGACGCTGTGCTGCTGGGGGCAGTGGGTGGACCAAAATGGGACAATCCTAATGCTGCTGTTCGCCCGGAGCAGGGTCTTCTCGGATTGCGTAAAGGGCTGGGTGTATTTGCAAACCTGCGTCCGGTAAAAGTGTATCCTTCCCTGGTGGGTTCTTCCCCGCTGCGGTCGGAAAAGTTAACCGGAGTCGATATGGTCGTAGTGCGCGAGCTGACAGGCGGTTTGTATTTTGGTGAGCCGAAGAAACGTGACAAAGTGGACGGTCACATGCGTGCTGTCGATACACTGGAATATTACGATTATGAAATCGAACGGATCCTGGAGATGGCATTTAAACTCGCAGAAAAGCGCCGGAGGAAAGTGACATCAGTGGATAAGGCAAATGTCCTTGAATCATCACGATTATGGCGGCAGATCGCTACAGAAACCGGTGCAAAATACCCGCATATTACCCTGGAGCACATGCTGGTGGATACGGCTGCCATGCGACTGATCTCCAATCCGTCTGGGTTTGATGTAATGGTAACGGAAAACATGTTCGGAGACATCCTCACCGATGAGGCGTCTGTGCTTTCCGGTTCGATGGGTTTACTACCTTCCGCCTCACTTGGAAACAGCGGACCCGGATTATTTGAACCAATCCATGGTTCTGCACCGGATATTGCCGGCAAAGGGATCGCCAACCCGATGGGCACGATCCTTTCCACCGCTTACCTCTTGCGCTATTCACTGAAATTGGAAAGCGAAGCAGTTTCCATTGAACAGGCTGTTGAAAGAACGATAACAGAAGGCTGTCTTACTGTTGACCTTGGCGGTTCAGCATCCACCCGGGTGGTAACAGAAGCCATACTTCATAATTTGAAATCACAATAGGAGAACTAAAATGAGCATCGAATCAAAATATATCTGGATGGATGGCACACTTGTAGATTATGAAAAAGCAACGGTTCCATTTCTAAATACAGCCTTGCATTACGGTTTGGGTGTATTTGAGGGAATCCGTTGTTATAGTACTGACAATGGACCGGCAGTATTTCGTTTGAGAGAACACATGGAGAGGCTGATCAATTCTGCGAAAGTTCTGGGTTTCCGGGAATTACCTTATACTTCAAATGAATTATGCCAGGCAGCCAAAGAAACTGTTCTTTCGAACGGGTTTAAAGCCTGCTATATCCGTCCGTTGATCTATCATAGCAGCCCCAATCCTAATTTGAACCTGGATACAGGCTGTGCGAAAGTTGGTATTGCAACCTGGGAATGGGATGGTTACTTAGGGAATGAATCGAAGGAAAAAGGGGTCCGGGCGAATATCTCGTCATTTACCCGCCATCATGCGAATATCATGATGACGAAAGCAAAGATCACCGGTAATTACACAAACAGTGTTCTGGCTAAGACAGAATCCGTCCGTTTGGGTTTTGACGAAGCGATCATGCTGGATCCGCAGGGTTATGTGGCTGAATGTACCGGAGAGAATCTTTTCATTGTGCGGAAAGGACAAATTTATACTCCCCAGACAGCGACAGTATTGGAAGGCATTACCCGTGATTCATTGATAACTCTGGCAGGAGATCTTGGGTATACGGTCAAGGAGATGCTGGTGAGCCGTGATCAGCTTTATATTGCAGATGAATTATTCGTTTGCGGTACTGCTGCTGAAGTGATCCCGGTGACTGAGGTGGATTTCCGAACCATTGGCAGTGGTACTCCAGGTTCAATTACCAGAAAAATGCAGCAGGCTTTCCATGCAGTGGTTGAAGGGAAACATCCCCGTTCAACAGAGTGGTTGGATTATGTAAACAAAGATTTTACTGGCACACAGAAGGAAAACACAAATTCGTTGTCTGAATATGCAGGTGTTTATAAATGAAAATCGCTTTCCAGGGAGAACATGGTGCTTATTCTGAACAGGCAATCCAGGAACATTTCGGAAATGACTGTGTCACAGTACCATGTATCTCCTTCGATGAAGTATTCTCAAACGTGGCTGATTGTTCTTGCGATTGCGGTTTTATCCCGGTGGAGAATTCAGTAGCAGGTAGTATTCATCGAAATTATGACCTTTTACTTGAGAACAACCTGTTTATAACTGGTGAGCATATTACCCGGGTATCCCACTGCCTAATTGGCCTTCCTGATGCAAATATTGATCAGATCCGCAAGGTTGTCAGTCATCCGCAGGCACTGGCCCAATGTGAAAATACTTTACGAGCGATGAAGGGTGTTTCCTCTGAACCCGTTTATGATACTGCCGGGAGTGTAAAAATCATTAAGGAATTGGGTGATCCATGTGTGGCAGCCATTGCTTCGCATTGGGCTGCTGATTTATATGGGATGCAAGTCCTGGCAGAGAATATTGAGGATAATGCTGCCAACTATACCCGTTTTCAGATAGTTTCCCGTGAACCTGAAGTGGTGGTTCAAAACGCCAGGACTTCAATCGTTTTTGCCATGAAAAATGAACCGGCAGCATTATTCAGAGCCATGAGTGTATTTGCGTTACGGGGTATTGATCTGACTAAAATTGAATCCCGACCCCTGGTGGGTAAACCCTGGGAGTATCTATTCTATATCGATTTTTCCGGTTCTCAAGAAGAGGAAAAAGTAAAGAAAGCGTTATCCAATCTGGAAGAGTATGCCACTTTTTTACGAGTTCTTGGGTCGTATCCAAAATATTTAAATCAGTAACAGCAATAAATATACAAACTTATTGGATATTAGTAGAATACTATAGAGTAATTTCCACTGACAAGTGATTCTTTTTCAGTTGTCTTATCGATGATGACCTATTAACGCTTGTAGACGCAAGATGATATGATTGCCAGCCAAAACCACTGATCACTCCCTTACAAACCGGCGAGATCAATGATGTGTGGCGGAATTCTTCCCTGGCGTAGATATTGGAAACGTGTACTTCTACCACTGGGATCTGGATAGCTGAAATGGCATCGCGCAAGGCGACCGAGGTGTGAGTGTATCCTCCGGCATTGAATACCACTCCTTTTGTTGAATTCCTTGCTTCCTGTAGCAGATCAATCAACGTTCCTTCATGGTTGGATTGTTGGCAGAACACTTCCAGCCCCAATGATCTCCCATAATCGATCAGATTGTTGTTGAGTTCTGACAAAGTCATGGAGCCATAGATTTCCGGTTCGCGTTCCCCAAGCAGGTTAAGGTTGGGTCCATGCAGTACCATCACTGGTATTAATTTGTGATCATCCATTTCATATCCTCCTTTGACACAGCAACTCCGGTTTTTACTTCGCCAATTTCAACAGGTAACGCAAAATTGATCAATCCGTTCTTTTTCTTTTTATCAAATAGCATATCGCTGATTAACTGGTGACGATCCACTCCCGCTGGTATATCGACAGGCAGCCCCACCCCTCGCAAAACATTTGATATGTCCTTCGCCAATCCCATCCTTGCAATTCCGATTTTTTCTGATAATCGGGTTTCATAGACCATCCCTATGGATACAGCTTCTCCATGGCGAAGACCGTACCCGGAACCTTTTTCAATTGCATGCCCAAGAGTATGTCCGAAATTCAAGGCTGCTCGAATCCCATCCTCGAAAGGATCTGCCTGTACGAATTTTACTTTTGCGGCTATCGCCAGCCTGACAATTTCTTCCAGCCGTTGTGATACAACCTGCCAGTCTGAACCACAGAGATCGAACAAACCGGGATCTGCGATGACTCCGTGTTTTACGATTTCAGCCAGTCCATTTCTCAGCTCAATTTCAGGGAGAGTAACCAGCAATTGTGGATCTGACAGCACCAGATTCGGAGAATGGAATGCACCAGCCAGATTCTTTCCCAGCGGCAGGTCTATCCCGGTTTTTCCACCTAAAGAGGAATCGACCATTGCCAGCAGGGAGGAGGGAATGACCACCCATGGGATACCCCGCATAAATGTAGCTGCTGCGAAACCTGCCAGGTCTCCAACCACACCGCCGCCTAATGCTATCACTGTGCTTGACCGATCCAATCCTGCTGTGAGAAATCCTTGCCAGAGGAATTCCAAATAGGGTATCGTTTTGCTCGCTTCACTTGCAGGGATGGTGATAACCTCAACTTTGTATCCTGCCCCCTCCAGGATCTTTTGTATTCGGTTGGCGTAAAGGGGGGCAACATTGCTATCTGATACGATCGCTATCAGACCTTTGAGGTTTTGAAGGTGAAGCAATTCTCCTAAATGATCCACACCACCTTCCTGGATAATAATTTCATACCCTTTCCCCATGCTGCTCAATCGAAATGACCCAAATTGCACCATGGCTTTCCAGGCAGCTTCTTGTATGGAAAGGCGGGTCGTATCAAGGCGGAGGGGAAAAGAATCATAATGTCCAGCTCTTTCATCCAGCAGATCCATCAATAGTCGCTGACTTTCATTGGCAGTTCCGAGCAATGGGCGCTTCCCGGGTTTCTCCCGAATTCTATCCACTAAACTTTTTTGATTTGCCGAAAGACATAACACTTTTCCGCACGCTTCCACTATGCTGCGATTGTCGGAATTCAATAATGTACCGCCTCCCAGTGCTATGACACTTCGGTGAGAATCAAAAAGATCTCTCAGACATTCACTTTCGAGGATCCGGAATGCTAGTTCACCAGACGTGGAAAATATTTCGGATATGGTTTTCCCGGCGGTGGACTCAATAACCGCATCCAGATCATAAAATGGCAGTTGAAGGAGCTCTGCGAGAAGTATTCCGGTAGTTGTTTTTCCACTGCCCGGTGGTCCGTATAGAAACAGGTTGGATTTCATAATGGATTAACCTTTTTGAGACTGATCTTATCTAATCAATGGTTTCCCTGTTTATTGAATACAAAATATCTTATTTTTGCCAGAAGATATGCTCATGACCATCCAGGTGCAGGTCTTCCGGGCTGGCTTTTCTCAAATTCTTAAAACGTTCCTGCATTTCAGCCAAAGAATCTCCGCCCAACTTTTCCGTCAGCGCATCAGCCAGAACAAAAGCGACCATCGCTTCCAGGATTACAACCGCCCGGGGAACAGGGCAGAAATCGGAACGTTCATACCGGGTATCCACTTCCTCCCCACTGACCAGATCGACTGAAGGTTGGGGATTAAGTGTGGTGGGGATGGGTTTCATGGCAGCCCGGATGAAAAGGGGCTGTCCGGTGGTGACACCTCCCTCCAAACCTCCATCGCGATACGATGGCCTTACAAGACGATTATTTTCCAACCGGATCGGATCTTGAACCTTTGTTCCCGCCAAAGTTGAATTTTTAAAAGCATGACCGAACTCAACTCCTTTGATTGCCGGTACACTGAGTACAGCGCTGCCAATGCGTGCATCCAGGCGTTTGTCCCATTGGGAATAAGAACCTAAACCGGGTGGTAATCCGGTTGCTGCCACTTCGATGATTCCACCCAATGTATCCTTATCCAGCATTGCCTGGTGAATCGCAGACTGCATTTGACTGGAAGCATCCGGGTCAGGACAATGTACCGGATCAGTTATAGCTGATTGAACACAAGTTTCGATATTCAAACCATCAATACTTGCTGACACTCTACCAATCGCAGATACATACCCGCCAACTTTGATTCCAAATGAAGCTAGCAGTAACCGGCAGACAGCACCGGCAGCCACACGGGAAGCAGTTTCCCTGGCAGAAGCCCGCTCCAAGACCGGACGGAGATCTTTCATGCCATATTTGATAGCACCGGCCAGGTCTGCATGCCCGGGGCGGGGTATGGTCATTGAAGGGATTTTTTTACCTTTCCAGTTCTTATGATCTGCATTCTCGATCATCAGTGCCACGGGCGCGCCTGTTGTTCTGCCTTCCATGATTCCAGCCTGAATTTGAACACGATCATGCTCCAATTTCATCCGCGGCCCAGCTCCATACCCGTCCTGCCGGCGCGCCAGGTCAGCATCGATATCCTCTGGTGAAATCTGTAATCCGGCCGGTATGCCATCCAGAATGGAAATCAAGCCTGGTCCGTGTGATTCCCCTGCTGTTAATAAACGCAATCCCATACTTTCCTGCCTTTCGAATCAAATAGCCACAGATTGGCGCATGACAACCCTCGGAGCCTTCATGCCGGTCCAAATCTCAAAAGATAATGCTGCTTGTTCCACCAACATTCCCAACCCGTTCACTGCATCCAATCCGGCTTTCCGGGCACATTTCATTAGCCTGGTCTCCGAAGGGTTATAGATCAAGTCATATACAGCGGAGTTTTCTGGAAACTGTAACCCGTCCGGCCATGGAGAAAACTCAGAATCGGGAAACATTCCTACCGGTGTGGTATTCACAATCAGATGAATATCTCTCAGAGGGGAGAGTTCCCCTTTTTCCAAATTCAGTACCTGGACATTGGATATTCCGAGACTTGTAATCAGATCCTTAGCCTGTTTTTCATTACGGGCAGCAATCTGAACATTCCAGCCTTCCTGGTGTAAAGCATATACGACTGCCCGGGCAGAACCACCGGCTCCTAATACTAGTGCATGATGATCGGACGACTCTTCAAAATGGAATGAATTTTTAAGATCCGTTAAGAATGCCGGACAGTCAGTGTTGCCACCGATTAACTCACCCCCATCCATAAAGAGTACATTGACAGCACCAATATGCGCTGCCAATGGGGTCAACCGGTCAACCAGGTTTTGAACGGATTGTTTATATGGGATCGTGATATTTACTCCGCATAAGTTACCATTCCGGATGGATTGGAATAGTTCTTCCAGTTTCGAATTTCCATCAGCCGATGGGGGAATTGGATAAAGACTATAGTCACCTTCGATCCCTGAAGCAGACATGGCAGCGTTATGCATCGCCGGAGAAAAACTATGACCAAGCGGGTAACCTAATAATCCAAGCGAAATAAATAGCTTCTTCATTCGTTTCCAACCAGAAAAATGTTTGCACCCAGGCTATTCAGAACTTCGACAAAATCGGGAAAAGATTCAGAGATGATCTCAGAATTTACAATGGCAATTGGCTTTTGTGCGGCCAAGCCGGCAATTGCCAGGGACATAGCTAAACGGTGGTCACCATGTGGATCCAGTTCAACACCTCCGGGTACATTTCCGTTTCCGTGGATCGTAAAACCATCCTCTGCTTCCTCTACTTGTACTCCCATCCCGCGCAAGCTGTTGCACATAGCTGAGATTCGGTCTGATTCCTTATTCCGTAATTCTTCCGCCTGATGAGCGGTGGTTATTCCTTCTGCAAATGAAGCAGCGACAGCAAAAACCGGAAATTCATCGATCATCTGGACCACCCTGTCTCCGGTCACTGTTACCCCATGCAGTTCTTTGTAGGTTACGGTCAGATCACCAACCGGTTCACCAGATATGATGTCCTCATTGGATACTTCTATTTGTGCACCCATTTCCTGAAGGGTGGTCAGCAGTCCAATCCGAGTCGGGTTTAATCCGATTCCATGCAATGTGATCGATGAGCCTTGTGTAATTAATCCGGCCACAATAAGGAAAGCTGCCGCAGAAAAATCACCGGGAACAACCATATCCAGGGGCGTTAGGGAATTAGGATCGGGTGGGGTTAATTTTACTGCCGGACCCGAAGAAGATTGAAACGAGTCCACTGCAACACCCATGCTCCTGAGCATGCGTTCGGTATGATCACGGGAAAGTGCAGGTTCAGTGATTGTGACAGGTCCGTCTGCCGCCAAAGCTGCCAGCAGGAGGCTAGTTTTGACTTGCGCACTGGAAATATCCAGTTTTATTGTCCCTGATGTCAGGTGATCCTCTTTGTTGCGTTCAGAAAGGAAAAGTGGAGCACAACCTCCCTCGGATGCCAAAATGGTAACTCCCATACTGCGTAATGGTTCTGTGATTCTGCGCATGGGTCTTCGGCGAAGCCCTATGGATCCATCCAATGTGGCATTAACTCCAGAGGTAGACAAGGCTCCAGCCAGCAGCCGCAAAGTGGTGGCTGAATTACCACAATTAATGGGATCAACCGGGCTGCGAAAGCGGAAAAGTCCTTGTCCAATTACAGTCAGAGTATTTCCGTTAAGTTCCCAATCCACTCCCAGTTCTTTCAAGGCTTGTAGCATTGCCTCAGTTACACCGGAAACAAGGAAATTTTGAATGATACTTTTTCCTTCTGCCAGCGCTGCAAAAAGAGCTGCCCGGTGGGAAATAGACTTGTCACCAGGGATTTTGGCAGTTCCTGATAACTTGTTGCCAGGCGAGATTGTCATCTTCATGGAAGACCTACCTGCTGTTTTGCGGTTAGAATTTCCACCTGGTGGCTGGCTGCTAGGTAGAGCAACCCTTTCAGTACCGTGAAATCATTATTCTCCAGAGAAGTTTGCACATCATCCAAATGCTTACGGAATGCATTTAGTCCGGCTAAAACATTTATACGATTGGTCATAAGAATATCGAGCATTACCTCCGGGTTGGTTGTTGAAACACGGGTGGTACTGATATATCCTGTTCCAATCAATGGTGCAGCCTCGATGGGAGTTGCTGCTGCGAGTGCACAGGCAGCCATATAAGGCAAATGACTGGTGGATGCAACCCACCTGTCATGGGTCTCAGCATCCAGCCACAGGGGCTTTGATTGAACAGCCTCAGCTATTTGAACGGCCAAACTACAGGCTTGATTTGAAGACCGTTCCAGACGGGTGAAAACAAATGGAGATCCATTGAATAGATTGGCATCGGCAGCAGCCATCGTGGATCTTTCTTTCCCGCACATCGGGTGAGCTCCCAATGGATCAAATCGGGCAGGCAGGCAATTCATGGCATTTACGATATCGGCCTTTGTCGACCCCAGGTCCATTACCACCGGGTTGCCGGGATGAAGACCGGGCAATTCAGCAAGTACCTGGATGATCTTCCGGACAGGCATGGCTAAAATCACCAGGTCGCCAGTCTTCAGCAAATTTCCGGGATGGTTATCCAGGCGATTGCAAACCTTTTGATTTTCTGCCATTTGCAAAGCACGTGGGTCTGGATCGATTCCGATAATTTCTCTAACTTTGCCATGCAGCGCCATTGCCAGCGACCCGCCCATTAAACCCAATCCCATGATTGCGATTCGGCATTGACCTAAAGAGACAATTTCATCAGTAAAGCCAGGCTCATTCATGGTGAGCTCCGGATATTGCAGCGATTGACTGGTGGATGTCCTTTCCAGGAGAAGAAAAAACCCGTCTACCTATCGCCTCGGCTATGGCTCGAACTTGCCTTACTGTCTCGGCGAATTTTTCCGGTTTCAGGCTTTGTCCGCCATCGGATAATGCATTTTCTGGCGCCTGATGGACTTCCACTATAAGGCCGTCTGCCCCGGCTGCGATACCGGCACGAGCTATAGCCGATACCAGTTTCCAGTTTCCTGTACTGTGGCTGGGATCCAGGATCACAGGTAAATGCGTGGCCGCTTTCAAAACTGGAATGGCATTGATATCGGTAGTGTTCCTGGTGGCGGTCTCAAAAGTTCGAATGCCACGTTCGCAGAGGATCACCCTTCTGTTGCCATGGGAGAGGATATATTCAGCCGCCATTAAGAGTTCCTCAACTGTGGCACTCATACCCCGTTTCAATAAAACCGGATGCTGGCTTTCTCCAGCAGCGTGCAATAGAGGATAATTTTGCATATTCCGAGCTCCAATTTGCAAAACGTCCGCATATTCAGCTACCAGGGAAACTTGGTCATTGGACATTACTTCTGTCACTACCGGCATGCCAGTTATCTCACGCATCTCAGCAAGAATTTCCAAACCAGCGATTCCCATACCCTGAAACGAATAGGGAGAAGTGCGGGGTTTGAAAGCTCCCCCGCGTAATACATGGGCACCGGCTTCTTTCACTGCCAGAGCGATCTCCAGCATCTGGTTGCGGCTTTCTACGGCACAGGGACCGGCGATGATCAAGATTTCTTCTCCGCCAATAGAAACTCCATCCAAAGGGAATACCGTATCCTGCGGGCTGAACTCGCGCGAAGCTAATTTATATGGTCGTGAAATTGGCATCACCCGATCCACACCGATCATGGCAGTAAATTCCTGTAGATGCTCCAGAGCCTCGCGCCCTTCACCTATCGCCCCGATGATCACCCGTTCTTCCCCAAGTGATAAATGAGCTTTTAATCCAAGGGATTCCACACGGTGGACGACATTATCCACTTCCTCTGATGTAGCATGAACTTGCATAATGATCAGCATATTATTCCTCCGATGATTCAATGTTGCCAAGATCCGGACGCAGCCGGGCAGCCGCGTGCAGGTATATATGTTTGACTTCACGCTGTGAAAGTGATGTATTCCAATGCAGGAGGACTCGAATACAGTGTTGGATACCATCAGGAACAGGGATCTCACGAGCACACATCAAAGGCACCAGTTCCCATCCCATCTGGCGGGCAGCTTTTGCCGGGTAAACAGCGCATAGATCATCAGTCACCGTAAAAAATGCGCTCGCCAGATCCTCTTCTTTAATGATGGATTTTTATCAAGAATTTCCTCCAAAAGTTCCCGGGTACCATCCAGAATGGATTCAGTAGTATCTTGAGAGACGGTCGTGGCACCTCTAATTCCGCGAATGGACATATTGTTTTCCTCCAAACAAAAAACTGCGATGCCTGGGGCATCGCAGTTTAGGTCTAAGTGGTTTGAAAAGTCTCTTCCCTGTTTAAGCGCCGCCAAAGGCTACCGGATTTGGTAAGCCATAATAATAAAATGAAAAGCGGTAGGAAAACAGGTTAGATATTTTCATCTTGTTTAATTCAAAATACTATAACAAATTCATAAACACAAGTCAATAGGCAAATTCCGAGAAAGGAATATTCGTACTGATATTCCCTTTTAACTTGCCTGCAACGATTGATCAAGATCCCAAAGGATATCTTCGATATCTTCCAGACCGATGCTCAACCTGATGAAATCAGGAGTTACCCCTGCATTCGCCAGTTGCTCTTCGTTCAATTGGCTGTGGGTGGTGCTGGCAGGGTGGATGGCCAGGCTCCTGGCATCACCGACATTAGCAAGATGGCTGATAAGCTGCAAGCTATCGATGAATTTCTTTCCGGCACTAATACCTCCCTTGATCCCGAAACCCAGGATCGCTCCGGCGCCTTTTGGCAGGTATTTTTTCATTGCCGCATGGTCCGGACTGCTTTTTAGTCCAGGATAACTGACCCATGCCACACTTGGATGGTTGTATAAGAATTCAGCCACTTTTTGGGCATTCCCTACATGCCGCTCCATTCGTAGACTCAGTGTCTCCAATCCCTGGATGAATAAGAACGAGTTAAAAGGTGAAATGCATCCACCAATATCCCTCAAGACCTGGACACGAGCCCTGGTGATGAAAGCCGGTGCACCGAGTTGGGCGAAAATTAAATCCGTGATAAGAAGGATCCGGTTGATTGAAATTCGGAAAGCGTGGATTCCCTGCCCATTGAAAATTGCCGCCATCAACAATTACTCCACCAATGGAAGTGCCATGCCCGCCGATGAATTTGGTGGCTGAGTGGATGACAATATTTGCACCCCATTCAAACGGACGGAAAAGATAGGGTGTCGCGAATGTGTTATCGATCATCAAAGGAATACCAAACTCACGGGCGATATTTACCACCTCTTCAAATGGAAAAATATTAATACCGGGATTCCCAAGAGTTTCACCATACAGCAGTTTGGTGTTCGGTTTTACGGCGCGTCGAAAATTCTCCGGGTCTTTGGGATCAACAAAGGTCACTTCGATCCCTAGTCGGGGCAAAGTATATGCAAATTGGTTATATGTTCCCCCATACAGGTTGCATGAAGATACGATGTGATCACCAGCACCTGCAAGAGCAAAGATCGCCTGTGCCTGGGCAGCATGCCCTGAACTAACGGCCAGCGCACCCACACCGCCTTCGAGGCTGGCCATGCGCTGTTCGAATACATCACTGGTTGGATTCATGATGCGAGTGTAGATGTTGCCGCTTTCCTCCAATGAAAATAGGCGGGCAGCATGGTCCGTATTATCAAATAGGTATGATGTTGTCTGATAAATCGGAACTGCACAGGCTTTTGTCGTCGGGTCAGCCTTCTGACCGGCGTGCAGTTGGCGGGTTGTAAATCCGTATGGATGGGTGGGTGTCTGGTCGCTCATGTTGTTTTCTCCAATTAGTTAGAATGAATTGTCTTATTATTTCTCTTCAGTGATTTGATTTAGGTCGAACGGGGTTTCCTGGTACACATAATAGTTGATCCAATTTGCAAACAACAAGTTTGCATGTCCGCGCCAGCGTACGATCGGGTTTTGGGTCGGATCATCATTGGGATAATAATTGGCAGGCACCCGGATTGGCAGGTTGGCAGCAACATCACGGTCATATTCCTTTTTCAAAGTGAGCGGATCATATTCGGAATGCCCGGTCACAAAGAGTTGCCTGTCGTCTGTTGTTCCGACAATGTAAATACCGGCTTCATCCGATTCAGCCAGTATCTTTAGTTTCGGTATTTTCTCGATATCTTCCCGGCGAATTTCCGTGTGGCGCGAATGCGGTGCATAAAAGATATCATCATATCCTCGTAATAGTTTGACATTTTGTTCCACCACCCGGTGAGGGAATGCACCGAATTGTTTGGCAGCCAGCGGGTATTTGGGGATTCCAAACTGGTGATACAGGGCAGCCTGGGCAGCCCAGCATATATAGAGATGCGCGAATACATGGCTGTGACCCCAATCCAGGATCTCCACCAATTCCGGCCAGTAATCGACATCTTCGAAAGGCAGTTGTTCCACCGGTGCTCCGGTGATGATGAATCCATCGAATTTCTGATTGCGGATCTCGTTGAAAGTCTTATAAAAGGTCAGCAAGTGTTCCTCAGGTGTGTTTTTACTGTCATGGGAACTCATTCGGACCAGGACAGGTTCCACCTGCAAGGCAGTGTTTCCGAGCAGCCGTAATAATTGGGTTTCTGTGGCGATCTTGGTTGGCATCAAGTTGAGGATGGCAATCCGTAATGGGCGAATATCTTGATGAAGAGCTCTGTTTTCGTCCATCACAAAGATATTTTCACTTAATAGCACTGCTTTTGCGGGTAATTGATTTGGAATTTTGATAGGCATAGTCTTCTCCGTGGAATAATAAAACCGCCCAACAGGTTGGGCGGTTTTTGTGATAACAAAAAAGATCAGTACTTCTTAACCGTTCCAACCAAAATCAGGCCCTCGATAGAGAGCCATCATCATACCCATAGGCATCGGGATGGTTTGGGAGGTCAAGGAATAGGAATATTTCTCTTTGGCGATCATTAGAAAAGAGTTTACAGCGATTTTTTACTTAAGTCAAGAAACTCGTAATCGGAAGCAAAACGGTTCAGCCTTGAATCGACCCGTGATGATATAATAAATAGAACCATTTTCATCCTATTTCACATTAACGGAGGTGTGAATGCCCCCAAAGGGACGGATCGTAGTTGATGATCGATATTGTAAGGGGTGTGAAATTTGTGTTAGTGAGTGCCCCCAGGATGTTCTGGAACTGGCACGAGATCGGATGACCCCAAAAGGGTATCACCCGGCGCAATTGAAGGACATAGGTTGTACCGGTTGCGGAATTTGTGCGATTGTCTGCCCTGAAGCAGCCATAACTGTTTACCGGGAAACTCAACCAAAACCAAATCAAGGAGGGGGATAGCAATGGCCAGAGAAATGTATAAAGGCAATGTGGCTGTCGCAGAAGCTGCTTTACGGGCAGGTCTGGAAGCCTATTATGGTTATCCCATTACTCCCCAGACTGAGTTGTTGGAACATCTGGCGGCAAGAATGCCCGAACTTGGACGGCCTTTTGTTCAAGCTGAAAGCGAACTCGCAGCCATTAATATGGTTTACGGTGCTGCCTGCACAGGTGCGAAGGTAATGACCTCTTCTTCCAGCCCCGGCGTCAGCTTGATGATGGAAGGGCTCTCCTATATCGCCGGAACCGAAGTCCCCATGGTACTTGTTGATGTCATGCGCGGCGGACCCGGTTTGGGAAATATTGCTCCTGCACAGGGAGATTACAACCAGATCGTTCATGGTGGCGGTCATGGCGATTACCATGCCATTGTTCTTGCTCCATGTAGTGTACAAGAATCAATAGACTTTACTTTTGACGCATTTAACCTGGCGGAAAAGTATCGGGCGATCGCAGTTGTGCTTACGGATGGCTCGGTTGGACAGATGATGGAACCGGCTGAGATGCCGCCCATGACCCCATTGAACCATAAATTCCCCGATTGGGCAGTAGCTGGCATTTCCGGCCGCGAAAAGCGGGTTCTCTCATCCATATATTTAAATCCACAGGAAGAAGAAGTAACCAATCTACGATTGTTACGCCGTTGGCAGGAAATTCAGAAAAATGAGATCCGCTTCAAGGAATATTTCCTGGATGATGCGGATTATGTTGTAGTAGGTTTTGGTTCCACCGGACGGATTGCACTCTCTGCTGTCCGAGCCGCCCGTGCGGAAGGCATAAAAGTGGGGCTATTCCGACCAATTACGGTCAGCCCCTTCCCGCTTCAGCATATTGCGGAATTATGCTCCCGGGCAAAAGCTTTTTTGGTAACCGAGATGAACTCCGGACAGATGCTGGACGATGTGAATCTGGCAGTCAAGGGTAAAGTACCCGTGGAATTTTATGGGAGACTGGGCGGGGTGGTTCCATTCCCCGATGAGATCCTTTCCGAAATCCGCCGGATTTCATCAACTGATGTTCCATTGGATGGAAATCCAAGAGACCGGTGGTTGCAGCGTATGCCGCAGCCTGTTCGATAGGAGATAGCATGGAAACTACTGAAACCCTGGTCTATACGAGACCTCAAGCATTTACTGATATCCAGACACATTATTGTCCGGGTTGTACTCATGGAGTGGCTCACCGTCTTGTAGCAGAAGTTTTGGATGAGATGGGCTTAAGGGAAAGAACCATTGGTGTTGCTTCCGTTGGCTGCTCGGTTTTTGCTTATAACTATTTCGACTGTGATTTCGTTCAGGCTCCACATGGACGTGCCCCGGCTATGGCGACCGGAATCAAACGAGTTTTGCCAGACCGGATTGTTTTCACCTACCAGGGGGATGGCGACCTGGCTTCCATTGGCTCGGCTGAGATCGTTCATGCCGCTGCCCGCGGAGAAAATATTACCGTTATCTTTATCAATAATGCCAACTACGGTATGACCGGCGGGCAGATGGCTCCGACGTCACTTCCCGGGATGAAGACAACTACTTCACCAAATGGCCGCGACGTTGAAACCCAGGGTTTTCCGATACGCGCCGCGGAGATGCTGTCCACCCTCGATGGGTCAAGCTATGTGGTGAGGCGATCACTGCATGATCCCAAGAATACCCGCATGGCAAAAAAAGCCATCCGCACTGCTTTTGAGACCCAGGCGCGTGGATTGGGCTTCAGTATGGTCGAGCTCCTTTCCATTTGCCCGACCAATTGGGGTTTAACTCCTGTGGATTCACTCCAATGGATAGAAGACCATATGGTTCCTTTCTTTCCAATCGGTGATTTCAAGGTCTCTCCACTGATCAGCGAAATCAAGGCATAGGGAGGATAAAATGCAGGATGAGATATTAATTTCCGGTTTCGGTGGACAAGGTGTCTTATTTGCCGGGCAGCTGCTATCCTATGCAGGCATGGATCTTGGCAAACAAGTTACCTGGATTCCATCTTACGGGCCTGAAATGCGCGGTGGAACTGCCAATTGCACGGTTGTTATAGCCGATGAAGAGATTGGATCTCCATTTGTCCGCTATCCTAAAGCAGTGATCGTGATGAACTTGCCTTCGCTGGACAAGTATGAAGATACAGTACTACCGGGTGGATACCTGATCATTAATGAGTCCATGGTCAACCGTAAATCAGTGCGTAAGGATATTCAAATCATCAGCATCCCTGGTAATGAGATCGCTGAAGAGTTAGGCGATAAGCGCATGACCAATATGGTCCTGTTGGGTGGTTTGTTAGCCAACTTGAAGGTAATGGGGTTGGATGACATTAAGAAAGCACTCAAAGAGCATCTGCCTGCCAGGCATCATAAATTATTACCCCTCAACTACCAGGCGATCGAGCGCGGTGCGAAGTACATAGCAAAATAAGTGATTTGTGAGAAGTAATCAGGAATATGTGAACGGGCGCATTCGCGCCCGTTCTTTGTTGTCCATATTACAGAAATGATTAGTCCTGCTTTTAAGTCAACAGTTCAAGCGCAGCTTTGCCGGTGATGTGCTCAATTTTCACTTCTACGACTATCAGGCGATCCCAATCATTGCGGATTTCCGTTTTGGGCTTTTTCCATGTAATCCGCTGAAAAGCGTTGAGCCAAGCATTCAAGGGCATGTTGTTTTTCAATTGCGTCCACAAGTATCCGTGCCCTGCCGAATACAATGACACTGCGGTATAAGGTGCTCAGTGCTTCGGGAATGACTTCATCCTGTTGGATCACACAAAAGGACACTTTGGCATTCCGGCGAATGGCATCCACCTTATGTCCTTCCACCGCACTGTGGAAGAATAATTTGCCATCCTCATATACATGGCTCACCGGTACTGTATAGGGATAACCATCATCACCATGGACCGCCAGTACACCTGCGGTTGCAGATTTTAGCATGGTGATTGCCATTGTTTCGCTTAGTTGTTGTTTTTTTCTACGCATTTCTCTGAACATAAATACTCCTTACCGATATGTCCCCTGTGGATCGAGCTCGTCACGCAGGATGCGCAGTTCAAGCTCGGATGGCGGTTCGGTGTAGCGCAGCTTCTCGGCCACTTTCAGATCCCAACCGGTGTTGGCTTTAGCCTGCTCTACAGTCGCTCCGGTGTGAAGTGCTGTCAATATCAATTCACCGGTCTCGTCGGGAGCCATCATACCCAGATCGGTGACCACGCACTGCGTGCCGCCGCCGCGGACGCCGCTGGCTTCACGTTCTTTTCGCCCACTGAGGAAGCCAGCCGAGGTGACGAAGTCGCATTTTTCGGGGAAGCGCCTTTTTTGGTGCGGAGTCATGACATAACAGCGGTTGGCCCAACCCGCCATTTCCATCGAGCCGCCGGAACCGGGCATGCGTACCTTGGGATGCTGATAATCCGAGCCGATCACCGTGGCATTGATGTTGCCAAATTTGTCGATCTGCGCTCCGCCCAAAAAGCCCACATCCACATTGCCGCGCTGCAAATAGAAGGCGAAAATATCATACATACTGCACACTGCGGCAGCGCCGCTGACCAGGGTCGGGTCGCCGATGGATAAAGGCAGCCGCGATGGCCGGGCCCCGATGACACCTGCTTCGTAGATCATCAGCAGGCTGGGGGCATGGGTGCGCATGGCCAGGTTGCACGCCAGGTTGGGAATGCCGACTCCGACGAACACGGTATCCCCATCCAGCAGCAGCCGGGCGGAGTTGATAATAAGGAGTTCAGTAGATGAATATTCCATGGTGTCCTCCTAATAATCCCCGTAATTGACCGGCGCAGCCAGCATCGGTTTTACTTCCAGGCTTTTATGAACAGCCGGTCCAAGTTTTTCCCAGTATTCAGCGCGGTCTTTCACCCCGAACACCCATTCATCCAGCCACTGCTTCACCCGGGCGGGATCTTCGGTGATCTTGTCCCATTCCAGGTAGAAAGCGTTATCGCGGTCATAATAACCCTGTGTGTAGGAGGGATGACAGGCGAAGGGAACATGGCAGACCGCATCGACGATGAAATCCGGGATGACGGTGCGGTTCGGGTCGGAGCGGATCACTTTCTCATCGACAATTTCTTCCGCGGTGATGATGACATGTTTGGCAGCGAAAGCTGCTTCCTTTTGCTCACCGATGATCCCCCAGATCTGTGAGTTGCCATTGGCATCGCAGCGCTGCACGTGGACGATGGCCACATCCGGGAGCAGCGGCGGCACCACGATCACATCCCGCCCGGTGTAGGGGTCTTTCACCCGCCGGTACTGTGGATTGGCATGCTCGAGGTCGGTGGCTGCCGTCTGGTTCATGGGCATAAAAGGCAGCCCGCTGGCACCTGCTTGTAGACGGCAGATCATGGAGAAATGCGAATACTCTTCCCACTCCAGCCGCCCGGCTTCCAGTTCGGAACGCACGATGCGCAGCGAACCGACACCCGGGTTGCCGATGTATGAGAAGATCACCTTTTTTGCACATCCGGCTGCCACCATCATTTCGTAGATCAGGTCGGGTGTAGCCCGGGCAAGTACCAGATTCTTGCGTCCCTGGCGGATGATCTCATGTCCGGCAGCGAAAGGGATCAGGTGCGTGAATCCAGCCGCGTAAACGGTATCGCCATCTTTTACATATCGCGCAATGGCATCGGTAAGTGTAGTCAGTTTGGTCATATGCTATATCCTCTTGACCAGGGTGCGGATCTGTTCATGCATGTACAACGGCAGGTAATATAAACCGCCAGCGTTCTTGCCGCTGGAGCCGGAGCCTTTCCAGCCGCCAAAGGGTTGGAAACCCGGCCAGGCGCCGGTTGTGCATCCCTGGGGACGGTTGGCATAGGTCACACCCGCTTCGATCTTGTCGAAGAACCAGTTTGTCTCTTCGGGTGAACCATAGAATCCGGCAGTCAGGCCATACATTACGTTGTTGGCGCGCGCCATGCCTTCATCCAGCGAGTCGACCGGGGCGGCCATGGCAATGGGCAGGAACATTTCATCCTGCCAAAGGTGATGATCGGCGGGCACTTCCGCCGCAATGGTTGGGGAGCAGAAATATCCGTTTGCGAAAGCACCATCTGTGAGGACCTTACCGCCGGTGAGGATCTTACCAGCCTGGCTTAATTCGCCGCAGAAGGTTTGATAATCGCGGTAGGCAGCTTTATTCACCACCGGTCCCATATTGGCGGTACGATCGGTCGGGTCTGCCACCACAAGTTTATTGGTCAGGTCCACCACTTTTGTCATGAGTGCATCATACACAGGTCGCTCGATGAAGATGCGCGAGATAGTGCGGAGCACTTTTGCCCCTGCAGCCCGAAAGCCGAGCGCACAATGCCGGTGGCAGCGTCATCCAAATTTGCGTATTTTGAAACAAGGACGGGATTCTGCCACCCAGTTCCAGAATGGCTGGTCGTGTCCACTTGCCACCGCTGAAATCTCGACCAATCCTCATCCCCACATCGTATGAACCTGTGAATGTGACTCCAGCCACCAAAGGGCTATCGATGAGCGTCTGCCCCAGGGTGCTGCCTGGTCCCGTGACATAGTTGTAGACACCATCCGGGATGCCGGCATCCCTGAAGCATTCCGCGATCAGGCGGGCGGTCCAGGGGGTGTCGGTAGCGGGTTTCATGACCAGGGTGTTGCCAGTTACCAGGGCTGCACCGGCTGGTCCACCGGTCAGCGCCGCCGGGAAGTTGAAAGGAGATATCACCAGCCACACACCGTACGGGCGTAGGATGGAGAAGTTGGTCGAAACAAATCCCACCACCGGATCACGCCCCATCTCGTGGATGAAGCCGTCATTGGCTTCCATGCGGTCGCAGGAGTAGCGCATCAGGTCAGCTGTTTCAGCCACATCCCCCAAAGCCTCCATACGGTTCTTGCCCACTTCCAGCGAGACGATAACGCTCATCTCAAAGGTGCGGCTGTCCATGATTTCGGCTGCCTTTCGTACCAACCGAACGCGCTCCTGCCAGGGAGTATGGCTCCATGCGGGGAAGGCTTTATGCGCGGCTTCAAGTGCCAGTTGTGCATCTGCAGCAGAGCCTTTCTGGAAGATGCCCAGCACCTGCCCGGTGTCGGTGGGCGAATGGTTTTCAAACTTTTCGGTCGAGAAATGATCTTTCCCGTTGATGAGCATTCCGTGCTCTTTACCCAGCCGGGTCTTTACCGCGGCTAGTGCTTCTGCGTAGCGGGTGTGTAGCTCTTCGGGTGGGTTGAACATGGTGGAGTAGGTCAGTTTAAAGCTGCTGTCTGTTGTCATACAAACATCGCCTCCTGATTTGGATTGGGTTTGGCCCGTTGAACAGGGCTTTCATGAGTATATCCCATGACGACATGCGCGTCAAAACCCCGAAGCCCCTACCCAACCCTCCCCCAAATATCTTCGGGTATTTGGGGGAGGAAGGGGGGCAACTCGTGCATTTGGGTGTAATGTAAGGTGGGCTGGGGGCTTAACCCTCTTTTCCCAAAAAATTAACCTTCCGTTTACTGCAAGACTGGTCCCACTCCTGGATAATGGGAACATGACAACTGAATCGATCTCCCCTTTACTGTCTGCAATGAGTTCACGCCTCGAAACGGGTGCTGTTACTTCCAATTCCAATTCAAATGCTGGAGCAGAATTTCAACAGGTGCTTTCTGCCCTGATCATGAGCCAGCTTTCCAACCCGTTAAGTTCGGGTGATGATAGCTCCGGTCAAGCGGCGAGCGATCCACTGTCCTCGATCATGTCACTGTTGATGAACCAATTCAGCGGTGGCAGCAGTGACATCGGCACGTTGATGAACCAGATCAGCAGTGGTAGCAATAGTTCAGCCGGGCTGCTCAGCCAGTTCAATGTACCGCAGATTTCCCTGGCGCAGGCGCAGGGGCTGCAGATCAACCAGTTCGCCGCGGACAAGGAAATGGGTGGGGACGGCGTCAACTCCAACTGCGGGCCAACCTCCCTGGTGATGGCGCTGCGTGGATTGGGTTTGTCGATCAAGGGTGAGGGTGAGACGACCTCGAACGGCGCAGCGGTGGACCTGGCTCAGGCGCATGATGGTGGCGGATAATTCCCGTGATGGTGTTGACTCTAAAGGCCGTCGGGCTGAGGGAGAGCAGAATTCTTTCACCGATTTTGACGACCTGGCGCGCGGAGTGCAGGCTGCCGGCGGAAAAAGCGAGATGATAGGCGAAAGCGCATCATCGATCCGCTCAGCTTTAATGGGAGGGGCAAAGGTGATCGTGAGCGGGACGTTCGTCGGTAAATCGACCCTGCCGTGGACGGGGGATCGCGGCCCGGACAACAAGACGGCACCAGGTGGAGCGACCATGCATATTGTGGCGGTCACCGGGTACAATGCGCAGACGAACAGCTTCATCATCAATGATCCGGCGCGCCTCAGACCCATCGAGGTTTCGGCCGGTCAGTTGGAGAGCTTCATGGATGGCAATGCCGGGGCGATGGCCATCCGCAGGGGTTGAAATTTATTGGGTGGACATCAATTGGGTAGACATATCATGCCCGGAGGGTACATAGTTCACCTCTTGTATCATGAGTTATTCTTTTAGTGGGTTGGGTAAGGCTCAATCTGACCTTATTCCTTATTTTTCCATATACAATCCGCCGGTACTTTCAAGCCAATCTGCTATCTTTTCCGCAGCAAGTGGAACATTATCGTCCGAGATATCCAGCTCCAGAGTAGGCAGAATTGATTCACCCACAAGGCGGCGAATCAATTCCTGTTCCCGAACGAACTCTTGCAGGTCATCATATTGGGAAGGTTTACCTGAGATTTTGATACGTTCCTCCCTGGCAGAAGCGAATGAGTTGGGGGTGCGATTCATGAAGACCAGATGGAACCCCAACGGCAGCAGGCGCTGCTCTAGCCAGAGGAAGTTGTAATCGACCCCGCGTGCTTGTAACTGGCAGGCGCGCGTTGAGATGTGGAAGCGGTCAACGATCCAGGAGTAGTAGCGTTGCAATTCGAACAACCGCAGCCCAGGTATGGTAAGTTTCCATGGCCAGGGCTTCTTCCTCGGGTGCAAAGTTG
The DNA here is from genome assembly GCA_963827895.1 of uncultured Chloroflexia bacterium. Classification (GTDB taxonomy): domain Bacteria; phylum Chloroflexota; class Anaerolineae; order Anaerolineales; family Anaerolineaceae; genus PNON01. The sequence continues at coordinate 264,757 of CAWHCY010000007.1, forward strand.
ATGAGACCACGTCCCCAGGGAAAGTTGGTGAAGGCGCACCATTCACCTGAGATAAGTGGGGAATGGTAGCGGTATTTACGCGGTCCAACAATGCGTGGATGTTCATTAAGGGCGAACGCCAGGTCGGTTTTATGGGTGAGGCGTGTACCTTCCAGAATGATCTTGGGAACGAGTTTATTAGACATTTTCCAATTATATACCTGGATATTCCAATAGGATTTTGTTTATGACCTGTCTCCATTTTGCTATAATTGAACTGGGAGAGGACATGGAAAAACAATCATTGAAACCGCCATCAGTACACATATTCAAGACTTTTTATGCCATTGGACTGGGTCCACTGGTGGGGCGGCTGGTATTACTGCTGACGACCACAGGGCGCAAATCCGGCCTGCCGCGGGTGACTGCACTGCAATATGAAGAGATCGATGGTGCGATATACCTCGGCTCGTCCAAAGGGATCCACGCGGATTGGGTGAGGAACATCCATGCCAACCCGCAGGTGAAGATCCGGGTGAAGAATCGCCGCTTCGATGGGTTGGCGGAGGTGGTGACTGATTGCGAGCGTATCGCCGATTTCATGCAGGTGCGCCTGGAGAGGCATCCACGCATGATCGGGATGATCATGAAATCGGAGGGGCTGCCGGAGAAACCCAGCCGGGCTGACCTGTTGGAATATTCCCGGAAGATTGCCATGGTGATCGTGAGACCGGTGTATGGTGAAATAATGGTAGGGGCGATTTGCGAATTACCATACCATTATGAAGGTGGATAAATGTAGGGCGATTCATGAATCGCCGCCAAACAAAGGGAGGACACAAAACAGGCAGATACCAAAAGGGCGGACACATAGGTCTGCCCCTACAGGTGGTAATTTTATTAATGATTTTCTTTGTGATCTCAGTGTTCTCTGCGGTGAATGGATTATTTGAATACCACATCCGCAGGCATGCCGGGTTTGAGCTTGAAATCCGGGTTGGGGACTTCGATCTCGATGGCATAGACGGTCGTGCGGCGGCCATCCACAGTTTGGACGTTGCGGGGGGTGAACTCGGCTTTGTCGGCGATATGCTTCACCGAGCCGGTAAAGGTTTCGCCGGGGAAGGAATCCACGTTGATGGTCACGTTCTGACCGAGGGTGATCTCACCGTAGCGGTTTTCGGGGACATAGACCGTCAGCTTCACCGTGGCCAGTTCACCGATCACCAGCAGGGTGCTGCCGGGGGAAGCCATTTCACCGGGTTCCACGTTGCGGGTGATGACGACGCCATCAAGCGGGGATGACAGTAGGGTTTTGGTGAGCTGCACTTCGAGCACGGCGCGGGCAGCTTTGGCCTGTTCCAGGGCGGCATTCACCTGGTCCACGGCAGCCTGGGCCTGATCGACAGCCGCTTTGGCGGCGGCCACCTGCAATGAATCATCCGCGGTGAGAAGGGCATTGTAGCGGTCGAGGGCTTCGTCGTACGTTTGCTGCGCCAATGCGACCAGGGCACGGGCTTCCATCAGGTCATCGGCCTGGTTATCCGTCAGCAGAAGATCGTATTCCCGCTGGACAGCCCTGAGAACCTCTTTGGCAGCATCATATTGATCCTGGGCGGCATTTTGCAGCTGCACCTGGTCGGCAGCGTTGTTGGCTAGATCCAGCACGGTTTTGGCGGTCTTAAAAGCGGCTTCTGCATCCGCAAGACGTTTTTCAATATCCGACGAGACCCGGCAGGTTGAGAGTGGTGATCACCTGGGCCAGGTTGGTTTTCTGGTCATCCAGGTTCTTTTTCGCAGTATCAAGTTCCAATTTGGCAGAAGCCATGCGCTCGGATTTCTCGAAATACCAACCGGGCAGATCCACATCATCGGGCTGGCCTTTCTTCCACAGGTTGGCGCGATTGACCGCGTCCTGCAGTTGGGCGGTATTCACCACCAACTGGTACTGGATGTTGGCGGTGGCGAGGGCGGATTGCACGGTCTTCACATTGGCTTCGGCCAGGGTGACAGCCGCGCTGGAAGAATCGAGCTGTGCCTGAAGCAGGGTCTGGTCGAGCGAGACCAGCTTATCCCCGGTTTTGACAGCCTGGCTTTCCTGTACCAATACTTCCCGGACTGAGCCGGCGATCTCCGGGGAAATATTCACTTCCCGTGCTGAAATGGTACCGGAGGCTTTCAATTCGGTCGTATTTTTCGGGGCAAACACAGAACAACCCGAAAGAAAAGTGAGGATGATGAGCCATCCCATGAATTTGCTGATATTTTTTACCATTGCAGCCTCCGTTACTACGAAAATCATTAATAATAATACCAAAAAACCTTCCGCCGGATAAGCACCGGCATCTCCGCAACGCTTCACCACAACCCTCTCCCAGAGGAGAGGGGATCATAACCCTCATCCCTAGCCCTTCCCCCTCGGGGGAAGGGGTCAGATGCCTGGACTGATCCTCTTCCTCGACCATGGTTACAAAGGCATCTTCCAACGAGGGGATGACCTGCTCGATGCGGTGGACAATTATTCCCTGCGATGAGAGGACGCGGGAGATCTCATCTTTGACTGTGGGTGTGACACAGGTGACGTGCAGGATCAAGCCGTGCTGACTGACATTGGAGACTCCAGCGACATCGTGCAGCAATTCTTCCGCCCGGGCAGGATCATCGCATTCCACCTCGAGCAGTGTTCCCTGCATACTTTCCTTGAGGGTATCGGGGTCATTGAGGGCGATCAAACGGGAGTTGTACATCATCCCGATCATATTGCAGTACTCAGCCTCGTCCATATAGTGAGTGGTCGCGAGAACGGTGATTCCGCGGCTGGCCATTTCGTAGATCAATGCCCAAAACTCGCGGCGGGAAACGGGGTCAACACCTGCGGTGGGTTCATCCAGGAAGAGCATGGGCGGCTCGTGGACGATGGCGCAGGCCAGGGCGAGGCGCTGCCTCCACGCGCCGGAGAGATTGGCAGCGCGCTGTTTTTCGTGCCCCTGCAGCCCGGCCATGGCGACAAGTTCCGCGACGCGGTCTTTGAGCCTCGACCGCGGTACAGAATACAGACTGGCGTAAAAATTGAGGTTTTCAGCAACAGTCAGGTCGTCGTAGAGGGCAAATTTCTGGGACATGTACCCGATCCGCTGCTTGACTTCTTCGGGTTGGGTGGTGACATCGTAACCCAAAATAGTTGCGGTGCCGGATGTGGGCTGGAGAATTCCACACAACATGCGCATGGTTGTGGTCTTGCCAGCGCCATTTGGACCGAGCAGGCCAAATATTTCGCCGCGCGGGATGGAGAAGGATATGGAATCCACGGCGGTGAAATTCCCAAACCTGCGGGTAAGGTTATTAACGACCACCGCTGCATCGATTTTTTCCGGGACGGGAGTGCAAATTTGGAGAGGTCATAATCCCCGCTCCTCAGATAAATGGATGAACACATCTTCCATGGAGGGACGGGCTTTTCGGAGCAGTTTGATCTCTGCACCTGAGATCATCAGTATGTTGCGGAGATCGGTCTCGCACTTTTCAGGATCACGAACCGAGATCCTGATGCGGTCACCGACTGGACGCCACGAGATCACATCCGGTAGATTGTTCACGGCTTCGCGCATCAATTTCCGCGGGGCTGCTTTCACCTCAACAATATCGTATGGATAGGCAGCCTCCAGGTCGAGGGGTTTACCGCTGGTCAAGAGACTGCCCTGGTAGAGGATGCCGACCAGGTGACAACGTTCGGCTTCATCCATGTACGGTGTGGAGACCACGACAGTGACACCCTGGCGAATGACATCCGTGAGCAGCTTCCACAACTCCCGGCGGGAGACGGGGTCCACACCGGTGGTGGGTTCATCGAGGAGCAGGAGGCGGGGAGAGTGAATAAGAGCACAGGCGAGAGCCAGTTTCTTGCGCATACCACCCGAAAGATGCTCGCTGCGCCGATTTTTGAAGTCCTGCAAACGGGCAAAATCGAGCAGGGCGGGGAGCCGGATCTCCTGTTCCTTATGTGTGACGCCCTGCATATCGGCGAAGAAGCGTAAATTCTCCATCACAGAAAGATCCGGATAGAGAGAAAAATTCTGCGGCATATAACCGATCAACTTGCGGATTGTTTCAGGGGATTTCTTTACGTCGGCACCGAGTACCTGCGCATCGCCACTGGTGGGAGTCAAGACTGTGGCGAGAATACGCATCAGGGTGGTCTTGCCAGCACCATCCGGACCGACCAATCCGAACAGGGTGCCTTCGTTGATGGAGATGGATAAATTCTCCAGGGCTGGTCTGGCGCCTTTCTGGTTTGGATAGCGCTTGGTCAGGTCGTTTACAGAAATGGCAAGGGGCATGGTAAAAATCCTATCCTATAATTTTACACCTGATAGGAAAATACCTTATTGCTGACTGGTGAAGAAATCCGAGTGTTTGACATGCCACCCTTCGACAGGCTCAGGGTGCGATATTTAAACTTGGAAGATAAAGTAGGGCAGAGTTCGCTCTGCCGGAACACTGATGAAAGTCTGAGAAAGCTCGGACCTACGGAGGTATCGCTGCATCGATTGTCTGTAGAGATCTTACGCTGCGTCTAGGATGATATCTGTAAACCAATTCCATTAAGATATCTTAATTTCTTTTCCTGTATGAAGCGACTCGACAGCAGCGATGGCGGTCAAACTCACCGCCTGAATTTGCTCATAGGGGATCGGTGGTACTCCCGTTTTCACTCCATCCAGGAAAGCTTTCCAGGCAGCCTGATGTCCTTTATCCTGGCGGAAGCTGCTGCGCTGGCTGGTTTTCCTGCCATTGAAAGCCATGTCCACTTTACGGAAGTCATCAAGAACTGCCACCCGGCCACCACAAAAGACTTCGCAGCGTTCCTTGGGGTGGGATTTATCCCCGTTGGCCAGGTAAGACAAAACGCCAATGGATCCATTTGCAAATTTAATTGTGATGTTCACATTGTCTTCCCGGTAAAGCTGTCCGTCCGGCAGGGAGATGGTTGAGACTGATACCGGCAGGCTATTCGCCAACCAGGTCATGAAATCGATAAAGTGGCAGCCTTCACCGATGATGCGCCCACCGCCAACTTTCGGGTCATGCAGCCAGTGATTGAGCGGCAGGATCCCGGCGTTGACTGTGTAATGCATCATGCGCGGCTGATCGGACTTATCCAGGAAGCGTTTCATCTCCACAGCAAGTGGTGCAAATCGCCGGTTGAAACCGACCATCATCACGGGCTGATCGGGTTGATGAAGCTGTTCAAAGACTGCTTCCACCCCGGCTATGTCAATCGCCAGCGGTTTCTCGCAAAAAACATGCTTCTTCAATTGCAGTGCACGAATAACCTGCCGGCTATGCTGGTTATGCCGGGTAAGGATGGCTACCAGGTTTACATTCTCATCCTGGAATATCTTATCTTCTTCACTGGTGCTGTACTGGAAGCCGAACTTGCCGCCTGCATACCTAGCATTCAAGCCGGTACCAGACGCGATGCCGACCCGGTTGACTCCACCGACTGCTGATACTGATGGGAGGAAAGTGGAATTCGCATACAACCCGGCGCCTAAAATACCCAGGCCGGGAAGTTGGTTATCGCCCTTTATAGATTGATTTGTAATACTAACGGTCCGATGTAAAGCTATTTCCTGCTGGGTCTGTGGATAGGTGAGCAGCACTCCCAGGAATGGTTCGGAAAGCTTGCCGGTGATCAGGTCATAGGCACGACCAGCATCTTCAATCGAGATGCGATGGGTGATCAAGGGGTGGACATCCAGTAACCCTGAACCCTGCAGATCGAGAATGGCTTGCAGGTTGCGGCCTTCGGTCCAGCGTACATAACCGGCTGGGTAGTCATGCCCCTGCTCTTCATAAGATGGATCATAACGACCGGGACCATAGGAACGGGAAACTTTAAAGGTCAATTCTTTGTCATAATATGGCTTACGGGGCATGTTCAAACCAAATGCACCAATGGCAATGACTCTTCCGCGATCTCGGGCGATCTTACCAGCCAACTCAACTGGATCACTGCTGGGTGTATCGGCGCAGATAAGGACAATATCCCATCCAGCACCAGCAGATTTTTCGGTAAAGAAACTTTCAGCATCTGAACGCTGGACAGAAGGATAGCCGAGTGATTCTGCCAGTTTTACTCGCTCAGGGTCAAGATCCACCCCGGAAACGACACAGCCAGCAGCACGGGCGATACCTGAGGCAAGTAATCCCAATACGCCAAGACCAATGACTGCTACCCGTTCACCGACCTGAGGCTGCGCCAGACGGAAACCGTGCATGGCAATGGCTCCCAAAGTGGAGAATGCAGCGGAATCGAAATCAACATTGTCGGGAACATGCGCCATCAGATTTTGGGGTACCAGGGCATATTCTGCATGGACTGCAAAACCTCCACCGGCACAGGCTACCCGGTCGCCCGGTTTGAAACCTTTGATACCTTCACTAACCTCAACGATCGTTCCTGCACAGGAATACCCCAGGGTCATGGGTTGATCGAGACGGTTGAAAGCAGCATCAAGTGCAGAGAAAATCCCTTCACGGCGGGCTTTGTCGATCACCTGCCGGGCAAGATCCGGACGGGAGCGCACTTTCTGGAGCAGATTCTTCTCGCCGAACTCAACCAGCATCCGTTCTGTACCGGCTGAGACAAGCGAGGTGGCATTCTGTACCAGGGCAAAGCCCGGTTTGATGAAAGGGATTGGGACATCTTGAATTACTGTCTTACCAGTTTTCATACTTTGAAGTAATTGTTTCATAGTTGAGATTATAGCAAATTTAGTGAATGTTTTTTGATATTATCATTTTCACCTCAAACGAACCTATAATAAGCAATCCCTTTGAGGTGATAGTTAGCCCAAACATTGTATACTCGACTAAAGAGGTATTTCATCGAATTATTAGAATAATAATGATCTGAAGTATATCAATAAACGCTCTTTTTAGTTCCAGATAAAATGAATTTGGGAGGAATTATGATTGAGAAGTATTTATCAAAGTTAGATTGGCATCCATGGATATTTCCAATTTATTATGTTTTCTATCCATATGTATTAAACATCCAACATTTGTATATTAGCTCTCTTATTAAACCGCTGATCATTGTTCTGGTTGGATCTTCAATTTTTTTCTCAATAACGGTATTTATTTTCAAGGATGTAAAATTCGCATCCATTCTTACCTCATTATCCTTAATCCTTTTTTTCTCATATCCGCCATTATTTCTTTTCATCCAACTCGTAAATCGCTTATTCGAAAAATCAGCAAGTAATTTTGAAAGCACTAGTCAAATTAGCATGTTTTTTGTAATTTTCTTATATTTAATACTATATCTAATCGCTTGGTACTTCTTAAGAAAATCCACTAACGCGAAGAAACTGTTTACCGTTGCATTAAATGCAGCCTCAATATTATTAATAGTAGCCGTTGCCGCCATTTCAGTAACAAAAACGAAGGATATTGCTGCTACCAAGGTATTTCAAAAAACATGGGATAAGAAAGTTGTGGAAAATGCAAAAGTAGACGGAAAATTGCTTAAACAAAAACGAGATATATATTTGATCATATTAGATGGATATGGTTCGCGGGAAGTCTTGAGTCAGTTATACGGTTATGATAACAGCAGATTCGAAGACGAGCTGCAGGACATGGGATTCATCATTGTACCGAATGCAAAAACCAATTATAGTCAGACAAGAACATCATTCAGCTCCATGCTCAATATGCAATACCTGGATGAAATTGCACAGGAAGCGGGGAAAAAGAACGCAGATGCACATCCTCTGATCAATATGATCCAATATAACCTCGTTTCCGTGATCCTGAAAAACGAAGGTTACACCATTATAAATTTCCCTTCAGGTTATGAGTACACTGAGGGAATTCGGGCCGATTATCAAATTAATACTGGGGTATACCTGGATAATTTTTCACAAACATTAATCTGGGATTCTGTTGTTTATCCATTTCTTCATAAAAATCTATACGATTGGCACCGCAATAATATTACAAACACCATAAAGGGTTTATCAACCTTGGATTCTTACTCTGCACCGAAATTTGTCATTGCACATGTATTTGCTCCGCACCCACCTTTCGTATTTGATGAGACCGGAAAATCTTTAACTCCTCCATACTCATATAGCGCAATCGATGCAGATACGCTGGTTCGCGTTACGGGCAAAGATTACTATAAGGAACATTACAAAGAACAACTGTCTCATATTTCTAAGGAACTATTAGTGACACTGAATAATATTCTGGAAAAATCTGTAATCAAACCCATTATTATTATTGCCGGTGATCATGGTCCTGCTTTGACTGTATCATTAGAAAATTCTGATGATACCAACCACTTTGAGCGGATGCATATATTGAATGCGCTATATCTCCCAGAAGTTGAGGCTAAGATCATTCCGCCTGACCACACACCCGTGAATACTTTTAGATTAGTATTTAACGAATATTTTGGTTATGATTATCCAATGCTGGAGAATAGATCATTCGAATCATCTTATCTTACACCATATGATTTCAAGGACGTCACAGAGGAATCGGATATTAACAAAGTGACCAATAAATGAAATTATTTTGCGGAAAGCCCTAATTAAGGATGTTTACACGGCAAATTTATATCCTTGGTCATTCAGAAGTAAAAGCACTATTTAGAATCTTATCTCATGCGAAATTTGGATGTAACTCACATTAAGCAGCAATTCCCTGGATTGATACTACAATACTCAAAACACATTGTGATCGTCCTCCTTGCTGCTATCTCACCACTGCTTGGGTATTGGGCAAATAACCTCGGGCAGGTTCGCCCAACAGTTGTCATACGGCCATTACTAATTATTTTGTTATTTACGTGGGGAATTTTTAATTTATTTCTATTGATTCTTCGCTCGATTCAAAAGACGACATTGATTACGTTTCTACTGGTCACTCTCTTTTTCTCATTTGGAAATAATGTGATCTTATTATCAAAGATAGATCTTTTTGGAATAACAATAAAATCATCTTATTTATTAGTTATCTATATACTTTTGTTCCTTACTGGAACCCTGTTTGTTTTCCGGATAAAAAGTATCCCAAAAATTGTATTCAACTACCTATTGTCGTATACCGTAATAATATCTGTTATCCATATTGCTCGAGTATCTTTTTTTGAATATAAAGTGTCTGCAAGCATAAAAAGTTCCAGTGAAATGGTGACAACTTCTTATAGTAGTGATAACCTGCCCGATGTATTCTATATAGTCTTGGATGCTTATTCGAGAAACGATGTACTACAAGAAATTTATGGATTTGATAATTCAGAATTTTTGAAGGACCTTCAGTCTCGTGGATTTTATATACCTGTGTGTGCCAATTCAAATTATGACTTCACCATAAACACCATCTCTTCTGTAATGAACATGGACTACCTGGATACATTTGGTGTCCAAAACAAAGATCTCCTCCGTGAATCTCCGCAGCAAATTGCGTTGATTCTCGACAATAAAGTAAGGCATGTTTTTGCTGATAGGGGTTATCAATTTGTTTCCACAAGAGGATTTAGTGCATTTAATGACATTCAGAACGCAGATGTATATTTGAATTACTACACCTCACAAGGTCAGAAAGATGAATTAGCTAATAGAATGTTTGTTAACCTGTTCTTTGATACGATACTCGCTCGTCGCAGACCGACAGCGAACCCCATGCCTGGCATCGCTGCACCTGACACCGAAAATCCCATACCAAACCTTATTGAACCTAAAGTTGTAAATTCAGGCACGAGCATAAAAATCGGAAACAATATAAACCTGGAATATGAAGGTAACCTTTTTTGGTTTCACCAAACCAACTATGTTTTCGACTCTCTGGCAATTCTTCCCGAAAAGCCGGGAAACTTTTTAGTCTATGCCCACATAAATTCTCCACATGTACCTTATGTCTACAATCAAGATGGAAGTTTTCGATACCCACTGGATACAAAAGATGAAAAAATCCTCTATCAGGACACTCTGGTATATTTAAACAAGCGTGTTTTGACGCTGGTCGACACACTCATCGAACGATCTAAAGTACCTCCGATCATCATCATCCAGGCAGATCATGGCACGAAATATTTCCCTTTTGGTATCGACAAACACAAGATATTGAGCGCCTATTACCTTCCAGGCAATATTAGTCTACAACCCTATTCCACAATTACCCCTGTTAACAACTTCCGCCTAATCATTCATAATTATTTCGATTCTTCAGAAGAGCTTTTGCCAGACATCCTCTTTGTCAACAGTGGCAATGAATATGAGGCGGTCCCATCTTCTTGTGATGTGCAGTGAGAAACTTATACCTACACATTTCGCTCCAATCAGTCATATTCTTACATCTCATTGAAACAAGAATTTCTTTGGATAGAAGTGTGGATAACCGGATGTTCAAATATTAGCATTTTGACAGGTAATTGGCTGGAATTCTTGCTATTTCTGGTTTGATGTAAAATCATTAATAGTGTTAACCGCCTCTTCTGATCAAGGTGTTCCAGTATGTGCAAATGAGCCATAAAAGGTTTTCCTTATTCATATTAGCTTGCGTTATTCTTTTCCTCGGTGGACTAATTGTCAACATCCGGTTGATCACCCCTGCTCCGCATCTGAATGACCTGGGGTCGGGATCGATGCTGGACAGCCTACTGGCGATCGCATTAGCCGGAATGGTACTCTTTCTCGCTGCAGGTCTCGGTTCTTTATTGATCAAACCATTCAGGTTGGCTAACTGGACGTTTATTGAACGAACTGTTATTGGGCTTCCTCTCGGGCTGGCAGCTATGGCTTACGGAGTTTTCTTTTTGGGGTTGGCAGGCTGGATCAAACCGATTTATCTGATTGGCTGGCTGATCATCATTGGATTGATCTCATTTAAACAAAGCCTGATATTTCTTGATGAAGCGATCTGTGAACTGCAGAAGTTCAGGCAAACCTGGCGAAATTTTTCCATCATAAAGAAATTTATCTTTTTCGCAGGCCTTTTGGCACTGTTGCTGGCTCTCTTCCAGGCTTTTACTCCTCCATGGGATTACGATGGCCTGGCTTACCACTTGCAGGGTCCGCGATTATTCCTTGAGGCTGGGAAGATCATCCCTATCCCGGAGAATTGGTTCACCTATTATCCTTTCACGTGGGAAATGCTCTATATGCTCGGAATGGGATTGGGCAGTGACATCTTTGCCAAGCTGATCCATTTCTCCACATTGATCCTGTTCCTGCTGGCAACTTATGCCTTTGGCAGACGATTTTTACCGAAACCTGGGGGATGGATTGCTGCGGCAATATTGATGGGAATCCCGATACTACCGCTATGGGGAAATGCCGCGTATACCGATATCGCCTGGGCACTCTTTCAATTCCTGGCATTCGTACTTTTTCTGGTGTGGATCAAGGAACGAAACCTCTGGCTGCTTGGATTATCAGGAGTTATGCAAGGATTGGCATTGGGCTCCAAATATCTGGCCCTTTCCGGTGCAGGAATACTGCTCATATTCGTTCTCTGGTACAGCCTAAGAGACGATGGGATGTGGACCGGATGGAAAAAAGCCATAAGGAATGGAATGATCTTTGGCTTAGGAGCATTGATCGTGGCTTTACCATGGTACCTGAAGAATTATATTTGGACCGGTAATCCAGTCTTTCCATTGTACTTTCCACAGTATGTGATCGAACCGACTCAACTGAAGATCTGGATGGATTATGTCAACAGCTTCGGGACAGGCAAGAACTGGTATGACTATTTGCTGCTGCCAATCAATATATATTTGCAGCACGATAAATTTGGCACATTCATGGGCAGTATGGAAATGCCCAGCCCGTTATTCCTTTTTGTATTAGCCTACCCGTTACTTCGGAAATCAATCGATTCGGCAATTAGAAAAACCCTTGATGTATTGGGACTATTTCACATTATTCAATTTATCTTTTGGGCTTTTGGCTCACAACAAATTCGTTTTCTTCTACCCTTTTTTCCGGGTTTAAGTATTTTAACTGCGGCTGTCTTCCAATCTTTGTCGGTGAAACTAAATAAGTATCAACTGGGAAACGCGATCAAAGTTGGTACTGTAGGTGGAATGGTCTTGGCGACCTTAATATTCATGGTTATCTACTCAATTCTTATTCGACCAGAAAGGGTTCTGTTTGGTTTTGATTCTAAACAGGATTTCCTGGTCAGAGTGCTGCGGGATTATCCGGGTATTACTTATTTGAATGATCATCTCAAACCTTCTAACATCACTTTATTTCTTTGGGATGGAAGAGCATATTATTGCAAAGCGAATTGTTCTGCTGACATTGACCAATCAAAGTGGACTGCATTAATTCAAAATACTAATAAGCTGGTTGAAGTCTCCAAATGGCTGGAAGAGCGGAACGTTACCCATATTTTTTTAAGTAATGAAGATATCACCTATTTCATCCTAAAACATGATCAAAAAAACAAACATTTGAAAGCGGTTAAGTTCTTATTGGATGTGTACATTCCCAAATGTGGACAAATTGTCCATGAAGATAATTGGACTCAAATCATGGAAATTCAATCTGACAACCCAGATTGTCATTAAAAAGGTTTTTTCAAGAGATGGTAAATGGAAATATATAAGTCTACCCTTGATCGAATTATCCATACTTTACGGCCGTCTAATATTCCCGTATTCATTTTGGTAACAGGTGCATTGGTACGCCTGATTGGGTATTCATCTTCAGCTATCCGATATGATGAAGCTTTGTCATTATACCGGGCGACCTTGCCAGTATTTCAATACCTGAGCAATCTGGAAAGTTATTCAAGCTTGATACTTTGGGAGATCATGCTTAGGTTAATTAGCAAAATTGGAACATCGCTTTGGATAATTCGATTGCCTGCTATCTCCATTGGATTGCTTTCCCTTGTTGTTGTCTGGAAATTAATGGATCGATTTGGTTTTTCGAAAATACAGAAATTAGTTTCCGCTTCTATTATTGCATTTTGTCCGGGTTTGATATGGATCTCCCAGGATGGACGAGCTTATGGTTTATTAGTCCTCCTCTATTTGCTTTCAATTTACTTTATCCACAAACGAAGATGGTTAGGATTCGTTGCCACTAATGGGTTATTGTTATATACCCACATAATCAGCCCCGCATTTATTATTGGGAGCTTTATTTATGGCATAGCACTCTATCCGAAAGAATGGAAACGATTTTTAATTTTCACAATGATAATAATAATGAGTTGGCTGCCATGGGGTTTACTAAATCTACTTCAAGCCATCAACCCACAAGATTCTCCGCAATTCATTAATACATTTTGGTTGGGAGATTTGACACTTATTAGTTTAATTTGGCAATCAATCCTTGCATATTTTGTTAGGATCGTAAATTATCCTCTATCAATCCTATTTATTGTCAGTATTATATTATCTATAATTATTTTAATTACTAATTCAATTTCGAAACCAAATATAAATGTTTTATTTTTTTTCACACCTTTTTGTGTAATTCTTCTTGAGAGTATATTTTGGAAAAACACGTTATTTTACAGGACAATTATTACTCTAATCATTCCCTTTACAATTAGCCTAGTTGCGATTATTTTTAACAGCAAACGAAAACTGCTTGATTGGATCATGATTGCATTGTGGATTTTTATCACATTGGTCGGAGTTGCTGGTTGGAATCCTCGCCTCAGAGGTGGAGATGTAGATGTAACTGCTCAAGAGATAAGAAACAACTGGCAGGATGGTGATGTGATTTATTATGCAACCGGAACCACTGCTTTGCCGTTTAACTATTACCTGGACGATAAACCAGAATATCTTTTAAATGGTGTTGCCAATTCAAATTTGACACCAACAACACTGCAAAAATTTGAGTTTATTGCCCTTGAGAAGTTAAATTTTAAAAGGGCATGGGTGGTTTATCCTGAGGATATTTTTCTGCCTCCCGACCAGATGAAGCGCCTTCAGATTTATGTAAGGGATGGAGAATTGATAAATCGGATCAAGATTTTTGAAATCCCTGATATTTTAGTCTACTTGGTTGATCTTTAATCAAATAGAATTGTGAGAGCACAATCCCAAAGAATGACTTCTCACATACCCAACACCCTAATGCTATAATCCTCCCATGACAACAGATCAAAAGCCTACACCCAAACCATCCTTCCGTGGATGGTACCTTGCCTTGACGATTGTTATCGCAGCGATCCTGCTTGTACTTGCCATTCGGGGAGTATCCTGGCAGGAGATGTTGGACACGCTGCGCAAGGCTGATCCAAAATACCTGGCTTTCATCTTCATCCTTGGTAGTATCTCGGTATTCGTGCGCGGGCTGCGCTGGGGGGTATTACTCAGTGCCGAAAAGAAGATCAAAGCTTTAACGATGTTCTGGGCAACCGCAGTTGGTTACGTGGGCAATACCTTTTTACCCGCCCGTGCGGGGGAAGTGATCCGTTCGGTAATGCTGGGTGAAAAAACCGGAATAGCCAAATCTTATGTACTGGCGACAGCATTAACAGAGCGTATCTTTGATGTGGTAACCCTGGTGTTAATCGGGGTTCTGGCTGTACCATCGATCGGGAACCTTCCAGAGTGGTTGCCGCAAGCCATGCGGGTTATGGGAATTCTCGGTCTGGCAACCCTTATTTTGTTATTATTAGCACCGCGAATGCGGGATTTTATTACGAAAATGGCTTATAAATTACCTTTTCCTGAAAAGTGGCGTGAGACAATCAATAAGCTCCTACAGGATTTCTTGATGGGAGCCAGCGCATTCATTCACCCCGGACGTGCTGCTGGCTTTTTGGGTCTTTCGTCCATCGTCTGGATCCTGGATGCTAGCTCTGTGGTTCTATTGAGCCGGGCAATGAATTTAAATTTTACATATCCCCAGGCATTTCTCATGCTTGTAGCAATGGGGCTTGCATCTGCCATCCCTTCCACACCCGGATATGTGGGGATCTATCAATTTGTCGCGGTTTCACTTCTTCCAATCTATGGAGCAACCCGCAGTGAGGCTTTAACTTTCATCCTGGCAATGCAGGCGGTAAACACGATCGTTATACTGGTGTGGGGTTTTACCGGTTTGTGGAGATTGAACATCGGGAAAAAGAAAGATACACAGCCAGTAGATCCGCCTCTGGTCTAAATATTGCACAAAATCCCCTGGTACAGCATATTGAATTATCCAAAGCAGGTCCCACAATATGAAGGTGGAATTTGCCAGGGAGTAATGAATGGTAAAAAAACTGATCCTTAATATGATCATTGCATCCGTCCTAATATCAGGATGCGGTTTTCATCTAAAATCCCCTGTAAATGATGAAGGTTCTCTGCAAGCACATTTATTTGAGATGACCCCCACCCCGGCAGAGGTAAAAGGCGAGCAGAATCTTGCTGAGCCTAAAGTAGTTGCTACAAGTATCAACTCACCGGTTTACCCGACTCCCCTTCCGACATACCTGGTTCCATCCAGATTAATCACGGTTACTTATGGACCTACCACTGTACCGACAGAAGTTACTCCAACTCAGGTGCAGCCAACAACAATATTGCCGACGAATACACCTACCAAGGTTGGTCCAACCCCTACCTCCACTCCGGTTCCCCCAACAGCAATTCCTCCTACTCAGTTCTCGTATGGAGTACAACCCGGATCACCTGCTTTTGTCCCTAACTTTACGAATGCGACTGCGGGCTGTGCCTGGCAGGGTATCGCCGGTCAGGTATTTAATGCATCCGGCTTGCCAGTCATAAATGTAGTTGTAAAGGCTGGCGGCACATGGAATGGCATTACTTCAACCTTACTTGGAATGGGGATGACTGGTGCATCCACCCTTTATGGTGAAGGTGGTTATGAAGTAGTCCTGGGAACGAAGGCAGTAAATTCAACCAATACAGTTTGGATTCAAACTTATGATCTGGCAGGGAAGGCATTATCCGATAAGATCTACATATCTACATCATCAGATTGCTCAAAGAACCTGACTTTGGTCAACTTTAAAGAAGCAGCCGAAGGAATTAATATATTTGTTCCAATGGTAGTCCAAACCACAGCGCCATAACATTCCTGTGATAACATTCTATTAACCTGATATTTCATTACTGCAAAGAATTATAATCTTAGGAAGTTACAAAACTTCAATATTGTTGTTTTGATTGGATAATGTGAAGCGAACAGCATTCATCACAGTAATCATTATATTTATCGTTGCAACCTGTTGTTGCTTATTAGCGGCTGCAGCTGGATATGCAATTTACAAAAGTGTGGATTTATCCACTTTCTCCAATCAGGGCCAAACTGCAGCCCAATCCACATCGGTACCTTTTCCTTTTGACATACACGCAACACCAGTTCCCACTATTCCATTAGAAAACAGACCAACACCGACAACTGAAGAAATTAATTTGGCTCAAAAGGTTTTGAATGACCTTGAGAACACAACCATCCCCATCAGTAATTTGATCGATCTTGCGAGCCGGCTGCAAGGAAAACATGATATACCTCTTACTCTTCCCGCCCCAATTATTCCATTAGTCATCGGGGACCAAAAGGATTTTTGGGTTACGAATACGGATAATAACAATACATTCAAGATTTCGGCTACCTTGAAATACATCACTAAGCATGTATATTTCTGGGTGGAAGAAGGTGTAGGCTTCAATCAGAGGGATTTGGTTAACCTGGTGGATACTTTTGAATCAAGTATTTACCCGACCGACCGGGAGTTTTTTGGCAGCGAGTGGACTCCAGGTGTGGATAATGATCCTCATCTCTATATCCTTTTGGGATCCAACCTGGGTGATAGCCTGGCTGGGTATTTCTCGTCATTCGATGAATATACCCCTGAAGCGCATAAATACTCCAATGGACATGAAATGTTCATTCTAAATGCGGATGGGATTGACCTTGGCCAGGAATTTACTTATGGAGTTTTAGCTCACGAGTTTCAACATATGATCCATTGGTATCGGGATCTCAATGAAGATACCTGGATGAATGAAGGGTTTTCTGAATTAGCAGCATTGATCAATGGTTACGATCCTGGCGGTTTCGATTACTCATACACTTCGAATACTGATATGCAATTAAATGATTGGGCCAGCTCTGTTGGGGAGAATGATAGCCATTATGGCGCAAGCTTCCTTTTTATGACCTATTTTCTGGACCGTTTCGGAGAGGATGTTACAAAAACTTTGATCGGTATGCAAGAAAATGGGATGGAAAGCATCGATAAGATACTAAGCAACCTGGACAAAAAAGATCCTGATACTGGTAATGTGATCACTGCTAATGATCTCTTTGCAGATTGGGCAGTAACGAATTTTTTGAATGATAGGACTGTGGGTGATGGCCGATATAGTTATAGAAGTTATACTGGTTTTTCACCGGCCTCATACACGGATAATGTAAACGATTGTGCTGGAACATCAAACTCCAGCACCGTTTTGCAATACGGAGTGGATTATATCCAATTTGAATGTGATGGTAAAAAGACCATCAGTTTCCAGGGGAGCATGGAAACGAAAGTATTAAAGGATGACCCTTATTCCGGTGAATATGCGTTCTGGTCTTTTAAAGGCGATGAATCCAATATGACTCTGACCCACGAGTTTGATTTCACTCAAGTGTCAGAACCGATCCAACTAAGTTATCAGACCTGGTACGATTTGGAACAGGATTACGACTATGCATACGTGGAAGTTTCTGATGATAGCAGTAACTGGGTCTTCATCAATACTCCATCAGGAACGGATCGGGATGTTTCAGGAAACAGCTATGGTTGGGGATACAACGGAAGCAGTAATGGTTGGATCGAAGAGCAGGTTGATCTATCTGATTATGCCGGAAAGAAAGTTCAGATCCGGTTTGAATATATTACTGATGCTGCCGTCAACGGAGAAGGGTTTATGGTTGACGACATTTCCATACCCTCAATAAAGTATTTCGAAGATTTTGAAACCGGATCTGGCAGTTGGGATGCAGCTGGCTTTGTTAGAATTGCCAACCATTTACCGCAAACATATAAAATCAGTTTGATCACCTACGGTTCTGAAATAACTGTGACTCCGATCGAATTGGACGAATTCAATAAAGCAGAAATACCGGTGGATTTTTCAAACGGTATTAACCAGGCTGTGTTAGTTATCAGTGGGACTACACAGTTTACCCGACAACCTGCTGATTATTCGTTTGTTATCCGATAAATAGACCTCTCTTTATTGCAGTGAATATCTAATAAAAACCCCTTCTTGCAGGTTAGAAGGGGATGAAGGAAAGCATCATGTTATTAACAAGAGAACAATCACCAAACCTATCCTGGTTTGCGCAATCCTTCCAATTGTTTTTGTAATTCTTCACGTTTATTTTGGGCAGCAGAACGGACTTCGTCGCCTAATTCTGTGGCAGTCATGCGAATCCTACCCTGCAATTCCTTTCCGGTTCCTGGCGCAAAGAGCAATGCGAATGTTGCCCCCACCAGTCCCCCGATCAATGCACCAGTTATAAAACTAGCTAATTTCCTCATTTTCGACCTCCTGTCATATTAAAATTATAGAAGATTTACTTACGGAAAGCAACCCGAAAGCGACCTCACGGTTAATCTGTATACAATTTCAACATTCTAAATATTACCGGGGCACCGGCACTGATCCATAAACCCACGAGGGAATAACGCAGGAGCCGGAGCAACAGGGGTAATACTTCATCCCCTCTGGGGAAAATGGCACCAAGACCATACCAGAAAATTGCAATACCTACGACCCCGATCACATACCGCAGCAACTGGTTGCGGGCATTTCCTGCTTTTGCCAATCCTCCCCGTTTACCTAACCAGGCAGCACCTATTCCAAAGCCAAGCAATATACCGGCTGTTGTAAAGATACCAGAAACTTCATAGGGTTGTGGTATTGCAAGAGAGTTGGACGAAACGGCATTGATCATCCATTCCGCAGGAATTTGGGCTCCATGCGCCAAAAGTATTGGTAAGTACCCTGAAACGATGATAATAACAGTGGCAATTATTACAAGCCAAATTTGAATGGTTAACTTTTTACTTAATACCCATTGGGTCACTGGCTGATCGAATTTAATGAATACTACTAATAGTAGCAGACCAAAAACCCAGCCCGAGATCACATCCCTAATAAAATGCATTCCGAGTACTAACCGAGAGAACCCGACAAGAAAGATCACAACACCACTGAGGATTACAAACCAGCGTTTCTTAAAGAGATAAGCTGCAAGCCCCCAAATACTGGCAGTGTTCATTGAATGCCCGGATGGTAAACCGAATGATGTCTCAGTGCTGAGGGCTTTTATTTCCTGGCTATACCAAAATGGACGGGGAGAATGGAATATTACTTTTAGTATTCCATTGATGTGACCACTTAGGAGTAGAATTACACCAATCCGAAAACCGGCACTTGCGTCTACACACCAGTAGAGGATAGGCATTACCAAAATGAAGAACTCTTCGCTGCCAAGAAATGTGATGGACTTCATAATTCCTGCGAGCGAGATGAGGGATGTTTGAATTGCCAGGATCCAATTGATTTCCAAAGTCCAGATAGCTTGCATATCCACTCCTAAAGGTTGACGATTTGTGATTAGTTATTGTACACTCATTCCATGCTCAAGTAGTCAAGTTTTACCATAAATTCGATGTTATTTTATTATCACAGGGATAACAAAACCCAACTGCAAGATACTGAATACTTTGTAATTATTCAGTATTAAAACTAATTATTGGAAGTTTGTCAGTAAATTTCGATTCAACATGTCCCAGATGAAAAAAGGTAACCATTACTAACCAATGATAGAACACGATAAACTTCAAGATACCATAAGCAGCCTTCATAAGGATCTGCAAACACTGCAGGTAACATTGGCGCATGCTTCGGTGAACATGTTATCTCCCATGGGAATGGATGACCTCAATCAGATCGTTGACCGACTGGGGAGTTTACAAACACAAGCTGCCCGGTTGGAAGCCAACAGGCAGCATTTAAAAGGAATATCTGCGATCGGACAGTTAATCAATGCGTCGCTTGATCCCGGGATTGTCCTTCAAAACGTAATTGATACCATCATTAAGCTGACCCACGCAGAACGTGGATTTCTGATGTTAAATGACGGTAAAGGTCATTTTGTAACTCCGGTAGCTAGAAACTGGGATAAATCCACCATCAGTGAAGTTGAATTGCAGGTAAGCCGCACCGTAATCAACCGGGTGTTATCCGAAGGAAACCCAATACTAACCACCAATGCCCAGTTGGACCCCCGTTTTGTCGGACAGCAAAGCATCATTACAAATAAGCTGCGATCCATTTTATGTGTTCCACTGAAATTAAAAGACCAAATTGTGGGAGTCGTATATACAGATCATCGCATACAAACCGGGATTTTCTCGGAATCGGATAGCGAGTTGATGCTTTCTTTTGCGAACCAGGCTGCCATTGCCATTGAGAATGCCAGATTGTATGCCTCGGTGAAAGTCTCGCTGGATGAAGTGACTGAGTTGAAGAAATTGATGGCAGATGTGTTCGCATCCATCGCAAGTGGTGTAATCACAACAAATCAAGACGAAGAAATCATTTTTTGCAACCAGGCTGCCAGGAAGATATTAAATGTTAAAGAAGGAGAGCACCTGCGAAAACAATTGGAAAACCATTTACCTGAACTGGCAGGGAAGCTATCTCCCTATATGGAGCGCACCTGGAAATATCGCGAGTCATTTTCAGGGTTGGAATTCTCACCGCATACTAAAAACCGTGAAGAGTTGGACCTTCGCTTTAGTCTGACTCCTCTTGAAGGTGGTGAGACTAAAAGTAAAGGCATCACCATTGTTGTTGAGGATCAGACAGAAAAGAAACGGCTGGTGGCAAAACAACGTCTATTTGAAAGAATGGTTGGGTCAGCAGTTATTAACCAGCTAAATCCGGATTCGATACAACTCGGTGGCAGTCGGGCAATGATCACGACGATATTTGCTGACTTGCATGGTTTTACACGCTTGGGAGAGAATGTCTCACCTGAGACACTGATCTCTGTGATCAATTGTTATCTCTCCGCAGCTGCAGATGCCATTTTGATGCGGGAAGGAACGATTGACAAATTCCTGGGCGATGCAGTTATGGCGTGGTTTAATGCTCCAATTGAGCAGCCTGATCACGCTTTGAGAGCAATCAAAGCCGCAATTGCCATGCGTGACATCTTGCCAGAGATCCAATGCCAATTTCCCCCTGAATTCCAGTTGGATTTTAGCATTGGGATAGATACTGGAGAATCCGTTTTAGGGTTGGTGGGGACTGAAAAACGGCTTGAATTTACAGCCATAGGAGATTCAGTCAATACTGCCAAACGTTTACAAGAATATGCCCAGGCAGGTCAAATAGTAATCAGCGCAGCAACCTGGAACATCGTAAAAGACCAGGTAGAAGTGAGGAAACTAGATCCCTTCTCGGCAAAGGGAAAAACTGGTTTACTTTCTGTTTTTGAAGTGATCAAATTGAAGAATACTGATTAAAGAGTTTGTACCTGCTCTTTTAATAATTCCAGACGAACCTGGGCAAGTCCAGGCATGGCATCAAAAATTGATAACGGATGCAGCGCTTCTGACGCCATCGATTCTGAAACACATCCATGCAAAACAGCAGTAATTGGATCATAACTGAGAATATATCCAGATAAAAATCCCCCGCAAAACGCATGGTGAGAAGAATGTGCATTTATTCTGGTTACAGGATAATCCGGCACCATCCATTTCTTTTTATTTGAATGTTGGTATAAGAATTTTCCTCCATCCTTTAATCGAATTACCACCAACTCAGAACCCATGGCTCCTAATCCGGATGCAATTTCTGGCAAATTATCGCACCTACCACGGAAAAATTGACGTACATCCTCTTCCATAACGATAAAACAGGTGAGACCAGAAACAATATTCGGTAATATCTTCCAATTTTCCGGAATTAAGTAGGCAGGATTTGCCTCAAGGGTAATGGTTCTGATCTCTCCGGAATGTAGGGCAGATTGTAACAAGCTTTGAGTAATGTAATCCATCGGGCATAGGTGAGCAGCAATTGCGTCCAGATAATCAACAGGAATATCGCTTGAGATAGGTGATGTCGGTATCCTGGAATGCAAGTCGTCCTTAAGAGTTTTCTTTGCCTTATAGTTATAAAGGGAGGGAGGAAAAGGGAGTTCGAGTTCAGCGAATAAACCTACCGGGCTGTGGGTTTGAAAGGTACCATCTGAGTTGTATCCATAGAAATTACGCAGGTCCAAAGATTCAGGAAATATTTTCACCCCCCGGATATCGATCTCATACTCAGTGAATTTGTTTAACCATTCACGTGGAAAATCCTCACCAATGCGGGTAAGTATTCCAACGGGCCTGTCCCAGAGAGCCAACCCGGCAGCCGTGTAGGCAGCATTACCACCCAGGAAATCAAATTTTGGGATACCGTTCGATGGAATAACAAAATCCCGGCTTAAGCTGCCGGCAATTATGTATTTAGGGTTATAAGTCAGCTTACGGGAAGATATCATTTGAGCTTTTACTCTAATCGTTTACGAAATAATAACACACCGGTTGTAAATACCAGAATGCTATACATTGCAAGCGGCCATATTGATGGCCAAAGGTAACTTGCGCCTACTCCTTTGATCGCAATTCCGCGGATGATCTCAATAAAATAGGTGAGGGGTAAGAAAAAACCGGCAATATAAGCCGGTAGAGGCATATTATAACGCGGGAAGATAAACCCGGAGAGAATGAGAGAAGGCAAATTGATAAACATGGCAATGTGCATGGCCTGGACCTGAGATCGGGCAACAACCGAAATCAAGATACCCAGCCCGAGTGACCCCATGATGAAAAGTAAGCTAAGAACTGCTAGTAATGACATTGAACCGGCAAGAGGAACATTAAACCAGATGCTGCCCAAACCGAGGGTTATCCACAGATTGATGAAACCGATCAGGATAAAAGGAAGGATCTTTCCGAGGATAAGTTCCCAGGGCTGAATTGGAGTGACAATGAGCTGTTCCAATGTTCCCTGTTCACGTTCGCGGACAATTGCAAATCCTGTCAGTAGCAATGTCTGGACCTGAAGTATGGAAGCGGCCAGAGCCGGGATTAAAAAGTTGATCCGCCGCATATCCGGATTATATAAAAACCTCAAACTGGAGCTTAATGATTTCGATTCGTTCGATGGTGAGATAAGTTTTACTTGTTGAGTAAGCAATTTGGTTACAGCACTTTGGTGGATGGTTTCAGCTGCCAGTTGAATTACCTGGGCGATGGTCGGATCGGAACCGTCTATATACACCTGGACGGTTGAGTTAGCAGGATTTGGTCGCGAAAAATCTTGAGGGATGAACAACCCTGCCTGGGCTTTACCCAGGTCGATCAATTCCAATAACTGGGCTTCATTTTCGACCTGATACTTGAGATTAAACATCCGACTGGATACATAACTGTTGATATATTCGCGGCTTGCATCTGAGCGGGAAAGATCGACAACAACCAGAGGGATATTTTCGATATCATTGGAAACGGCATATCCCATGAGCAGAAGCATTAAAACTGGCAAAAGCGCGATCAGACTCAATGTTCGAATATCGCGGAATATATGAATAAATTCCTTACGAACGATGGTCAGCAACCGCCCCAGCATTGACCTTCACCTGTGATAATTTTATTGAGCAGTGTGAATCAAATAGCCCGAGTTATTTTCCAGCCCCCAGATCAGAGATCAGCTTGAAGACACCAGCCAAGCCCATGCCAATTTTTACACCATCTCCGGTTGTAAGCTGGGGTTTGGTTTGAGCTTCTTCAGCCCGCCGGACCATAATATATGCTGCGCCTAATCCGGCGATAGCTCCAATAATACAGCCAATGATCAGTGTGCGTGACTTCCAACTATTTGTCTCTTCCATAGGGCCTCATTCTTCCCCGGATATATCACCCCGGGAGTGTTTGTGATTGAATATTGACAACATCCCTGTCCATATTGATCGAATCAATATAAATGGTGAAGTGGATTTATCTGCGAGTGTGTGAATATTTCTACCAAATAATTGCAGGTAGAGTTGAGCAATATAGCTGTATTCAGGCAGTCGAGAAAGGAGCCAGGCCAATGCATAAATGACCAAAATCACGATTGCCAAGGCAACCAAACCCGCGATAAAAATGAAGATCACCATAAAGATTGTGGAGATATGAGCCCAAACTGCCGTGTGATTAATTCCGCCCTGTGTTCCACTGACCGATGCCAATATCCCTAATCCCAGGAGCAGAATGGAAAAAAATACAACCGGTAACAGTATCTGCAGAAAAAATTGTTGTCTATATATTTTTAGCGTCTCAGGATTTCTTTTTGGTGGAACCCGGCTGGTGGTTTGCATAGTTTTATTTTAGCACATGCAGGCAAGAGTTATTACAACAAATATAGGTCAATAAATTTACCCGGACTTAATCATGGCAGGACAGGAACAGAATACACAGACATGCGTTTATATTGATGGATCAATTCTGCTCTATCTGTATCGAGAATACCTTGAAGTTGCTGGAATTCAACAACACTTTCCAATGATGGAAACTTGGACCGGTCAGCGACGAGGACAATCGCGTGCTTGATATCACCTTTGCGGTCCCGGTCATAGAATCTTTCAAAGGGTATCTTTTGAATGGTGAGGTAATAACCTGCCTGGATGGTGACTGGTGACACAGCCACGAGTGTATCAGCAGAGGTAATATTCTCAGCGACGAACTCAGCTACCTCACGCATCGGGTATTCTTCTTCCGGATTAAAACCCGGTTTGTTCCTGTATGCCACATAAGTGAAACAAGTTAAGAGAATAATAGCCCCCAGAAAGACCGGTTGTACCCATTTCAATGTGATTTTGGCCATAAAAAGCTGGATCAATGCCGTCCAACCGGCAGCCGCCCATAACAGGTAAAAAACGAGCAGGAACAACCAGACCCGCGGCCATGGGGTGACCCTCTGGAGGATGATCAATATGCTGATGGAGATAACAGTTGGAATCCAAACCGGGATCTTATGGCTGAACCTTTTCCATTCGAAAACAATGAGAAGAATGAAACCAAGACCAGTTATTAAAGCCATCCAGGAGGGGACCAGATAATTCCAGTCTCCCCACACCCTGGGAATACGAGACTGGACACTTTGTAGAAAATCCAACCAACTCTGGGATTTCACAAACTCATTGCTGGTGATGGAGGAAAACCCTGATCCGAAAATCAGGATCGGAGAATAAAGAAGAAAGGTTATTAGAATTGTAGATAAGCTGGTAACAATCAACCCGAAAATGAATTTTCCACGAGAATTGCTGTTTAAATCTTTGACTACCCAGGAAACAAGCAACCACAGGAAAATTACGCTTACCGGATAAACCATCACCGGCAGGGTATAGAACCCCAGGATTGAGAATAAACTCAGGAGCAGCCAACCCGTAAAATTGGATTGTTTCCGCAGAATACCGGCTATCCACAGGATCAGGCAGGAGAACAGGCACATAAGGGTGTATCCACGGGCATTCACAGAGAAGTCCACCAGTATGGGGGTACAGGCAACCAGGGCAGCAGCGATCAAAGCAGCATTTTTGCCATAGATGATCTTGCCAGCCATATAAATTGCGGGAATGGTCAATACGCCGGCCAGAAAAGCCGGAAATCTTAATGCCCAAACATGATTCCCAAAGGTGTGATAAACAATATAGACCAGCAAACTATGGAAAATGTGATTGTTGGGAGCGGAATAATCGGTAAGAATGACCTGGAGTGATCGCGATGCAAAGTGGATGAAAGTATACGCTTCGTCATAACCGACAGCATTATTGATCTGGATCAGCCGTATGAATAAACCAATAACAGTTAATCCAAACAGAGTTAGAATGGTCCACTTATCGTCCCGCGAGAAAGTAATTTGTTTAATTTGCTTCAGATCGTTACGGATGCTTATAGGAGAAATCATTGCACCAAGTCTTTGGAGCCAATGAATGACCAGGTTTTTTTTAAGAAGTGAGAATATTCCGATCAAAGCGAGGATCAGGGCTTTACCCCGTATCAGCCACCATAAAACATTGAACTCCGATTGTGAGAGGGAGTCGAATGATCCGTCAGGTTGAAATTTTCCCAGGAATTGAATAATTTGAGAGTATGGGATTACGGCCAAAATAAATAAGACGGCAGAACTGAACAAGATCAGTGCAGTAAGGAATTTCCAAAGGTTATCATTGTGCTTGTTCATATCTGAGCAGGTTGACTCCAGGAGTAACAAAGTCTATTATAATGGCAATCAGTTGGTTAAAAATTATCCGGGTTGGTGGGGTTATTTCATCCAAATCTGCCTTAACCTGAGGAGTATTTATACTATGGACTTGCAGTTATTTGACACTTATACCAGATCTGTCCGAAAATTCGAACCTTTGCATCCACCGGAAGTGGGATTATATACCTGCGGTCCTACCGTTTATGATTATGCCCACATTGGCAATCTGCGTACGTACATTTTTGAAGATTTCTTAAGGCGCGTACTGGATTGGAACCATTACCCGGTCAAGCATGTGATGAATATTACAGATGTGGGGCATTTGGTATCAGACGCCGATGAAGGCGAAGACAAGATGGAGAAGGGGTCTGCCCGAACTGGCAAAAGTGCCTGGGAGATCGCTGAATTTTACACAGCAGCATTCCAGAAAGACATGGAACGGTTAAATATATCTGCCGCCCACGATTTGGTGTCGGGCAACCGACCATATTCAAGAACAGATCGATGCGATCATCTGCATTGAGAAAAATGGATTCACTTACCGAACTTCTGATGGGATCTACTTTGATACAGCCAAGATGCCGGATTATGGCTACCTGGGCCGGTTGGATATCGAAGGGTTGCAAGCTGGCATGCGCATAGATATGGGCGAGAAGCGCAATCCGACCGATTTCGCGTTGTGGAAGTTCAGCCCTACAGACAAGCAGCGCCAAATGGAATGGGACAGCCCATGGGGAAAAGGCTTTCCCGGTTGGCACATCGAGTGCTCGGCAATGTCCGCCAAATACCTGGGTACTTTCTTTGACATCCACTGTGGCGGGGAAGACCATATCACCGTTCATCATCCCAACGAAATTGCACAAAATGAAGCTTGTTATGGAACACACCTGGCAAATTTCTGGATGCATGGTTATTTCCTGCAGCTCGGCGACGAAAAGATGGCGAAATCCGACGGTGGATTTATTCGTCTTGATACGCTTATTGAGCGAGGTTATGACCCGTTAATATACCGATTCTTCTGCCTGGGAGCACTATACCGGGCGAAACTCAGCTTCTCGTGGGAAGGGCTCGACAGTGCTGCTACTTCACTCAACCGTTTGAGAAATGCAGTGTTTGAATGGGGACCTGCCGGTGAAACACCTGACACCAATTTCATCGGGCAATTCGAATCTGCGATCAATGATGACCTGAATATGCCGCGCGCCCTGGCTGTCACATGGGATTTGGTCCACAGCAACCTTGATCCTTCCACCCGGAAAGCCACCATCTTGGTCTTTGACAGGGTACTGGGATTGGGTTTAGCTGACTGGCAGCCAAAAATTGAAGAAATACCTGCGGAGATAATGCAATTGGTGGAAAAACGCAAATTAGCCAGGCAGGAAAAGCGTTGGGCAGATGCAGATACCATTCGGACAGAGATCGCTGCCCTGGGCTTCGAGGTGGAGGATTCTCCGCAGGGTCCGAAAGTAAAAACCCGTAAATAAGTACAGAAACAGGTGATGATATGCCTAAACAAGATCTGGCATTTCGGTCCAGGATAATCAATGCGGCTGGGATGTTAGGTTTTGCGCCTGATCCACGAAAAATCCCGAGTTATGACCTGCTTGGGGCCTTTGTTACCAATCCTGTCAGCCTTTTACCAAGGTCACCAGCATCAGAACGTTGCTCCATCCCTTATATGGGTGGTGTTTTGCTTCATTCCGGTTTTCCCAACCCGGGACTTGCGAAAATCATCGGAAAATATTCCAGGCAGTGGGGCATTTCATCCATTCCGATCATTCTCCATTTGATGGTGAGCGATGATTTGGAAATGGAGAAGATATTGCGGATATTGGAACCGGTGGAAGGTATTACCGGACTGGAATTGAGTTTTGAGCCGGGGTTTGATCCGCAAAAGATAGCCCGTCTTTTACAGGTCGCCCTAACTGAATGGCCGGTCATTGCTCAGCTAAGTATGGAACAAATGTGTTCCGTCTTACCATTACTTGAAAATGCCGAACTTTCAGCAGTCAGCATTTCCCCCAAGCGTGGAAAATTGTCCACCCAAGTTGTTAGTGGAGAGAAGCGGCTTGTGTCAGGCAGACTGTATGGAGCCGGCCTTTATGCTCAAGCCCTGACTGACCTGGAGCAGGCATTGACATACCAGGTTCCTGTGATCGCATCAGGCGGCGTCACGACACTCGAGCAGGTAGAACAACTAATACAAGCGGGGGCTTATGCAGTGCAGATCGATACAGTTTTGTGGGGACAGGGGCTGAGTTAGTTTTCCAGAGTGATGGTCACAGGACCATCATTGACCAGTTCAATCACCATGTGAGCGCCAAATACTCCCTGCTGAACCGGGATACCCGCTGATTTAAGGTAATTTGCGAATTGATCCACCAGAGGACTGGCAAGCTCCGGATCCATTGCTTCCACAAACGATGGCCGATTGCCCTTGCGGGTATCTGCAAGTAAAGTGAATTGCGATACCACCAGTGCTGAACCACCAGATATCCAACAGGGATAAATTCATTTTTCCGGCAGCGTCGGAGAAAATCCGCAGATTGGATATTTTCTTTGCCATTTGTGCTGCTTTATCCGGGTTATCCTCTTTGCCAGCACCAATGAGAATCAATAGACCACTGCCAATATCGGCAATGGTCTGATCATCTACATCGACTTTACAGCGGGTAACACGCTGGACAACAGCTTTCATGATTATCTGAGTTCAGGCAGCCCGATGGCAGCACGAACTTCATACATGGTCTGGGCGGCAATTATTCGAGCACGGTTTGCACCATCATATAAGATATTCCAAACTTCATCAGGTTTTTCATCGAACTTTGCACGGGACTCACGGAAGGGTTCCAGCGCATGATTGAGGTTTTTGGCATACAGTTTCTTGCAATCCACACATCCTATTCCTGCCCTGCGACATTCAATATTGACCATCTCCACTTCTTCTTTGGAAGAGTAGATCTTGTGCATGCTGAAAACATTGCAAATGTCCGGGTTGCCGGGATCGGTACGTTTGATACGAGCCGGGTCGGTGACCATCATCATTACCCGTTTCTGAGTTTCTTCAGGTGTGGCAGCAATCTCAATGTGGTTATCCAGGCTCTTACCCATTTTTTGTACACCATCAATACCCAATACCTTGGGAACAGCAGTCACCTTCATTTGTGGCTCGATCAAGACATTGCAGTTATAACGATAATTGAAAGAGCGCACGATCTCGCGTGTGAATTCAATATGCGGAGCCTGATCGACTCCAACCGGGACCGCATTTGATTTATACAACACAATATCTGCGGCCATGAGTACAGGATATCCTACCAAGCCATAATTAATATTGTTCGGATTTTCGCGGGCTTTTTCTTTGAATGTGGGCAGGTCGGTTAACTTCCCGAGTGGGGTGACCATTGAAAGAATGGTATGCAATTCAGTCACCTGGGGAACCATGGACTGGACGAACATAATGGATTTGGACGGGTCAATCCCGGCTGCAAGCCAGTCAAGCGCCATTTCGTAAATGTTTTGCTTTAGATTGACAGTATCTTCCACTGTGGTTAATGCGTGGAGATCAACAATACAATAGACACAATCATAATCATTCTGAAGAGCCACATAGTTTCGGATAGCTCCCAGGTAATTACCTAAATGCTGGCGGCCGGTTGGACGGGCACCTGAAAAAACTCGACCTTTTGTTGTCATAAATTACCTTTTCTTAATGTGTTCTTTGATCAGATCCAATACTTCTCCAGGTTCTGCATGGCGTCCGGTTTTTAGCTTGGAATAGACCAGGAAATTATTCACTTCCACTTCGAACTTGCCGCCATCAGATGGAATGAGGGAAATTGATTTTGTTTCTGCTTCCAGGTCTTTCAGAATATCGGCTGCCAAACTGACAGCCCTTGGCGTGTAGTGTCAAACCGCGCAATATGTAATGTTTATTTCAAGCAGCATGGAGTAACCTCATTATTCAAATTATTGATGGAATTATACCCGAAAAGGATGTTTGTATAATTTATGGTAGATATCTATTGGCAATAGCATCCAAGACACGCAATTAATTTACTTTTTTTGACAATTTTTGAATGTAATTACCTGATGTTTCACAAGCTTTTTTCATAACGAAAATGGATCATAAAGTAAAACCTTTCCATAGTATGACCGGAGATGTAAGGATTATTTTATGGGGTTTTTACGGAAAGGACTACCTTAAGCATGTAAAATATAATGTCAATCTTTCTGTCAATATAATCCACCTTGAAGAAATGATATAAATCCTGGCAATTTGGTAAAAGTCCGTGAAGGGAAATAAGATTAAATTTAGTAAACAGCAAACAAACCAGACTTATGGCTAGAAAATGTGAAACATTATGAATCTAAATCGTCTCCAATCCATTTATTTGGACGAAGAAGACAGGTATGTCGCGAAAATATTTTTCAGGATAATTTTAGGGTTAATCACAGCCGATATTATAGTAATTAGTGCAGCACTAATCTGGAAGGATTGGAATACTTTTGTTGTAGGTAGTATCGGTTGCCTGTTTTTTATTATTCCTCTATGGTTACTCTTCCATGGGCGCCTTCGCCTATGTGGCCTCATTTTCGTTCTGATCACTCTATTAACAGTGACAGTAGCAGTGACCTATGGTCAAGGCATCCATGACATAGGCATTATCGCTTATCCAATGATTACCGTCGTAGTAAGTCTTATCTTTAATCGCCGGGAATATATCATTATCTCAATTGTCACGCTGGGGGCACTCGCGTGGCTGGTTTTTGGTGAATTATTTGGATTTTTTGTTGCGAAACCTATCACAACCCCTATTGCGGCTGATTTCATCGTTGTCGGAGTAATTTTTCTGGTTGCTGTACTGGTTGTTGATTCTTTGGCAGAGAATATGCGTAGGAATCTGCGTCTTGCCAAACAAGAGATTGCCCAACGTAAGGTACTGGAAGAGCAACTACGTTATCAAAGCACACATGATATTTTGACGGGAATCTATAACCGTACTTTTTTCGAAGAAGAACTCTTGAGGATGGATAAAAGCCGCGCATTTCCGGTGAGCATTATTGTTGCAGACGCTGATGAACTAAAAAATATCAACGATACTCGTGGTCACGCGGTTGGTGATGAGCTATTGCGCCAAATATCATTGGCATTAAAGGAAGTATTTCGGGCGAGCGATATTTTGGCACGAATCGGTGGAGACGAGTTTGTTATTTTATTACCCCAAACAGACTCAGCAACAGTAGAAGAAACTTTGGAGCGCATCCGAATTAAATTACATGAACACAGTGCTAAGTTACCAGACTTACCACTGAACGTTTCGCTAGGTGCATCAACAGCTGTTGATGGCAATTTACCGGAAGCATTGGTCATAGCAGATAAACGTATGTATCAAGATAAGGCAATGCGGAAACCTGGATAAAGAATATTTGCGTTGACAGTATTGGACCTTCCTTAACTTAATGCTCAGGTATGGTCATATAGTTAAAGTGTGACTACTTAGTACTGATCGTGTATCCTTTTTCTATGATCGCCTCAATAAGCTGGTCTTCACTGATAATAGCAGGGTCGAAATCAACAACCATGCGCTGATTATGGTAGCTGGCGTCCACTGATATGACACCCTGTAATTCATCTTCCAGGGCTTCCAGGTGCATGACACAATTGCTGCAGTGCATATCAGGAATACTATATGTGATTTTCATTTTTTCTCCTACTAAAGGTCAAAGATGATCATACCTGTATACATGCCCATTGAGCATGAGAAACGCAGCCGTGTGTCAACAGTTTGGGCGGGGATATCTATACTATATGTTCCAGTCGGTTTGAGCAATACCTGTTCATTGAGTGTGGGTATGACAAAAGCCAGGGCACAGGAATGTACATTATTTGATACAAGGGATAGTTTGATAGGTACACCGGCTTTGGCATGCGAAATTTCGGGGGAGTAACCATAATTTTCCACATTGATGATAAGTTCCTGTGCTTCGACCGGAGCGGGGGCAGCATTTTGAGGTACTGAAGGTTGTTCGGTTGCAGTGATACCGCCAGGAAGGATCGAGGTACCGTTGAATCCTGATCCGTCGGCATTGAATCCACAAACCACCTGGGGCGTGGCTGAATTTTGGCTTATATTCATTTTGCAGTTTCCAGAATTATTACCGGCCACTGATGATTCCTCGAGATTGCTTGAGCTGGGCGAGGATGCCTGGACCGAAGTATTCCCGGTTATGAGACTGACAATATTGTTGAAAGAAAGTGGAGATCCGAGCAGGTTTAAACCGCTGTTGATTCCAATTAATCCCAGGATCAGCACAACTACTGCCACGATTTTCATAAAATACTTCTCCATTCTTTCCCCGATACGGGTAGCGAAGTATGCCACGACGAAGAATATGGGGCTGGTTCCAAGAATAAAAGAGAACATCAACGCAGCTCCAGCTAGCGGGTTGGCTGTGGCAATGGCCGATGCCATCATCACCTGGGTGATCCCGCATGGGATGAGGACTGTCAACGCACCCATGAAAAGCGGTGTAACAACTTGTGATCCATTTTTCGATTTCCGACGGATATACCGGGTAATGAATTTTGGCGGTTCAATATTGAAATAGCGGAAAATCGGATGCACATTGAAAAGCCGCATTGCCTGGCCGACCATGAATATGCCTATGGCAATTTGTAATATGGCTCGCGAAACGGGATTCAATTGCAGTACAGAGCCGAGCCAACCCAGGAAAAAGCCAAGAATAGTGTAAGCAATCAATTTGGAAAGCAGGAACCAGATGATCGGTTGGGCTACTTTGGGATTTGTTTTATTCTTACGGCCTATCATTTCACTTTCGATCTGCGACGCCAGAGAGCTGGCCAGTAGACCACCCTGAACTGCAAGACAGCTCAGACCACCTGTTGTCAGCCCTGTAATGAATGCAACGAAGTATCCTGTCATTTTATCTCCTGACCTTACCAAATGAATAAATTAATCTGTTTGAGTTTACCGTTACGAACAATCTGCAGCAATGAGTATTAATACCTATTGAGTGATCGAAGGCAGAACGGTATAAAGAGGACACTGGTTTGGCACTTTTTCAGCCGGTAATCATCTAATCTAGCAGAGGAGCATATATGTCTCAAAGCATGATCATTACCATTCCGATTACAGGAATGACTTGCGCAAATTGTGTGGCAACAGTTGAGCGTAGTATTAAAAAGGTAACTGGTGTACAACAAGCCACTGTAAACCTGTCTTCAGAGCGGGCAACAATTGAATTTGATCCATCCGTTGCCAATTTGATGGCTATGACGGACCGGGTTAAAAAAGCTGGCTATGGAGTTGCTGAAGCAGAAGCAGAACTTCAGATCCAGGGACTGAGCGATGACAACGATGTGCGAAGGATCGAAAAAACCATCAGCAGTCTGCAAGGTGTTGATTCAATTACGGTAAACCTGGTGACAGGTAAAACCCAGATCTCATATATCCCGACGGTCATCAGTCAGAAAGAGCTGCGGGCAGCAATCAAGAGTGCCGGGTTTGAATCACTTGAACTGGGAGGAAACTCCGAAGATGCTGAAGCCACTGCCCGTCAATTCGAGATCAACCAGCAGAAGAAATTCCTGACCATAGGATTGATCTTCACCATTCCACTATTTCTATTGTCGATGGCAAATGACCTTGGGTTCACTCCCATGTCGATTGCCCATGCGCCATGGATGAATTGGGTAATGCTAGCTTTGGCAACACCAGTTCAGTTTTACGTAGGCTGGCAATATTACGTTGGAGCATACAAATCGCTGCGGAATGGATCAGCCAACATGGACGTCCTGGTCGCGTTAGGATCTTCAGCAGCATTTTTCTACTCTTTGCCGGTGACATTTGGTCTTATCAGCGGTCATGTTTATTTTGAGACTGCAGCTGTGATCATCACCTTGATCAAACTGGGTAAGTTCCTGGAAGCCCGTGCCAAAGGAAAGACCAGTGAAGCCATTAAGAAATTAATGGGTTTGAGTGCCAAGCAGGCGATTGTGCTGCGTAATGGTGAAGAAGTGAGTCTACCGGTGGATGAGGTCGTGGTGGGGGATATTGTGATCGTCAAACCGGGTGAAAAAATTCCGGTGGATGGAGTTGTGATCGAAGGATCGACTTCGGTGGATGAATCGATGTTGACCGGGGAATCCCTCCCTGTCGAAAAAACCTCCGGGAGCCAGGTGATCGGTGCGACTATGAACCGTCTGGGAATGATCCACTTTGAAGCCACCCGGGTCGGAAAAGAGACTGCGTTATCGCAGATCATCCGTTTAGTAGAAGAAGCTCAAGGATCCAAAGCACCGATCCAGAAATTGGTCGACCAAATTTCCGCAGTTTTCGTTCCGGTGGTCATTGGAATTGCGATACTGACTTTTACCGGTTGGATGTTATTTGGTCCGGCCTTACCGATCAACTCGGATGTAAATGAGTTCACCCGGGCGCTGATCAAGATGGTAGCTGTATTGGTCATCGCCTGTCCGTGTGCCATGGGACTGGCAACACCTACTGCGGTCATGGTTGGAACCGGGAAAGGTGCAGAAACCGGGATATTGTTAAAATCAAGTGAAGCACTCGAGCGGGCTGGTAAAGTCCAGGTGGTTGTCATGGACAAGACTGGAACGATCACAAAAGGTCAACCTTCAGTTACAGATATTGTGATCACCAATGCAGTGAAAGATGAAGCCGAATTACTTCAGTTGGCAGCATCGGTCGAAAAAGCGAGCGAGCATCCGCTGGGAGAAGCCATTGTCGCAGAAGCTGGTGAAAGGGATCTGGTTCTTTCAGAAATTTCCCGTTTCGAAGCAGTTGTTGGACAAGGTGTCAGCGCTGAGGTGGATGGACATCAGGTGTGGATCGGTAATAAACGCATGATGGAAAGCAAACAAATTGATCTCTCCAAGTATGATGCGAATATTACCAGACTGCAGGAATCTGGAAAGACCGCCATGCTTGTGGCAGTCAATGGCAACCTGGCAGGGATCATCGCCGTCGCGGATACCATCAAACCGGGTTCGGCTGAAGCCATCCAAAAGCTGCGAGCCATGAAACTCGAAGTGGTAATGCTGACCGGGGATAACAAGCAGACAGCCATGGCGATAGCAAAACAGGCAGGCGTCGATCGCGTACTGGCAGAAGTGTTACCGGGAGATAAGAGCGCACAGATCAAGCAATTACAGCAGGAAGGTAAGATCGTGGCGATGGTTGGGGACGGGATCAATGACGCCCCGGCACTTGCCCAGGCAGATGTTGGCATCGCGATCGGTACCGGCACGGATGTGGCCATTGCCTCAGCCCCTGTAGTGCTTATCAGCGGTGACCTGCGCGGAGTTCCCAAGGCGATCAGTCTATCACGCAAAACCTTGAGCACCATTAAACAGAATCTGTTCTGGGCATTCATATATAACATCGTCCTTATTCCCGCAGCAGCGTTTGGCATCATGAGTCCCATTCTCGCAGCAGCAGCCATGGCCATGAGCAGTGTTTTTGTGGTCACGAACAGTCTGCGGCTCCGCAAGGTACAACTTGGATAGGTATTTCGTTCCTAATTTTCAATAAAAATTAACCATTCCATACATAAAGGAATCTGATGAAAAGAAAGACCATTTTCGTTCTTGTCGTTGTTGCAATATTCACTGTAGTTCTCACAGCCTGCTCTGCAAATGCCGGATCGAATATTCCTTATGCATCGATTCCTGCTGGTAGGGCTTATGCCGATGGAAAAGAGGTTTATTTCTCTCATACTGAAGTATCTGATCCCGGTGTTGGGGAAAAATTAACCAATATGATGAAATCCCCTGTCCTGGTAGTGCCTGCACTGGCAGATGCCCCGGATTCCATGCTTGCACCTGTATATGTGTTCACTAATGGAATCACCGGCAAGGGTCCGCTTGGTTTCCAACCGGATGTTTTTAATTCACCACCGGGAACAGATGGATATACACCGATGCGGAAGATCACATTTGTCACCTGGGCAGATGGTGTTACAGCAACAGAGTTAAAGTCAGAATCTGAAATCCTTTCCGGAGTGGATGCCGGTAAACTTACTCTGGAAGTATCTGATGTGGTCGTCAACATGCCATTCATGACCTGGGACGGCGGGAAACGTTAATCGAGAGAACCCTCAAATAAAAATAATTCGACAGGATTGATATAATCAATGCATGCCGATCGATAAGCAACAACCAAGTATTAACATACTTCTGGCGGATGATCACAGCGTAGTACGGGCTGGCATCCGTCAGTTTCTTGAGCAAAACGAAAACCTGAAAGTCGTTGCTGAAGCAGCGGATGGGAAAACAGCGTGTGGGTTGATCAGCCAGTTTCACCCGGACCTCGCGATGTTGGATATCCAAATGCCTGGAATGAATGGCATTGAGGTTACCCGCTGGATCAGGCAGCAGGACCTCAATATTCGAGTGATAATCCTCTCTGCTTACGATGATATTCCATTTGTGCAAGCGGCTCTCAAAGCCGGGGCAGATGGATATATGATCAAAACAGCCAATCCGGCAGAGATCATTGATGCGGTATTTAAGATCCTGCAGGGTAAAAAAATATTTTCAAATGGTGTCCACCAGACACTTGAAGAACAAAGTATGCTCCCGGGTGAGTTAAACCGACCTGTATTATCCTTACGGGAACAAGAAGTGTTGACTTTAGCAGCTGGAGGGTTTTCAAATAAACAGATCGCAGCAAAGTTGGAGTTGAGTGAACGCACAGTTCAAAACCATGTTGCCAATATTTTCCGCAGGCTGGGCGTGTCATCGAGAACAGAGGCGGTGATGAAAGCGATTTCCATCGGATTGATGTCTGGTCCCCCCGGACAGTTAGGAAATTGAAGATGAGATCAATTCGTTGGCGCAGTATCAGCTTGCAGATTATTTTGGCTGTCTTGCTGCCCCTGACGGCTGGAGCGATTTTCATTGCTTTCTATTCTCAAAACCTGCATCATTCAGCCATGCAATCCATGGTGGGTGAAAGAAACCTGCGGACTGTGGAATCGTTGGCAGCATCAATTGATGAAATATTAAAGAACAAAATAGAGACACTTACTGCACTTTCCAGGCATACAATTGACACAACCTTTCTATCAAAGCCGCAGGAAGATACCGCAGTTTTACTTCAAAATTTTTCGAACGGTGTTCTGCTCGTTGATTCCGATGGAAAAATTATTGACCAGACGGAAAATTCAAAACTCACCGGGATAGATATACAATACGTTTTAGGGCAATTGGCAAACGCTGAGCCGCCTTATCCAGACAGTCATTTTATTACGAGATCAACAAGAAAATGCAGCTCCTGACAGCATGGCCGTGATCTGCCTTCAGATTTCTCAGAATACTATTATGCTGGGTGTCGTAGATCTTCAGGCTGAGTTAGCTGGTGTTGTCAATTCCCTTATCAAACCGGGAATCCTCTCTGTTCAGGTTTTTGATGATACGCATACCTTGATCTTCGAGGCTGGCCGGTTGCCTCTGGATACACATACTATTTACCATCCTGGTGTATTGAATGGGTTGGAAGGTAAAAGTGGAGTCCTTTACCCGGATACCGGACACGGACAAGGCCAGGGAGCCCATGTTATTGCCTATGCTCCGATTCAGACGACCAGGTGGGTGCTGGTGCTCGATGAAGCCTGGGAAGACGTCTCATCCACCCAACTTACTGTCACTCAATCAGCACCGCTTGTATTAATTCCATTTTTCCTGCTGGCTGTATTTGCTCTATTGATCATCATCCGCCAGGTGGTCATACCACTACAAAAACTGGAAAAACAAACACAGGCATTGGGAGATGGTGATTTTTCAGCGGTTTCAAAACAGGTGGGAGGTATAGCTGAGGTTCGTTCGCTTCAAGCTAGAATGGCGGAGATGGCTGTCAATTTAAGAAATGCCAGGCAAAGCTTGCAAAGTTATATTGGTTCCATCACTCGGGGTGTGGAGGAAGAACGGTTGAGGTTATCCCGTGACCTGCATGATGACACACTGCAATCATTGATCGCCTTAAAATACAGGATGCAGACTGCCAAAGAAGATGATCACATCGAGAATCCCAAAGTGGTCCAAAAAGTGATCGATGACCTGCGCAGGCTTGTTCGTGACCTTCGTCCGGTAATTCTCGAGGACCTGGGATTATCTGCTGCTCTCGAAAGCTTGATTCGACAAATGGAACAAGACACCGGAATCCAAACCAGCTATCAGATATCTGGTCTGGAGGTTCGTTATCCCAGCTGAAGTGGAACTGGCGTTTTTCCGGATCGCCCAGGAAGCTCTGATCAATATCAGGAAACATTCCATGGCAACCAATGTGGATTTGGATCTTGCCTACAACCCCGGTTCATTGACAATGGAGATCATGGATAATGGAAAAGGTTATCTAGTACCAGGAAAATTCGACACGATCGTGGCTGAAGGACATTTTGGATTGATCGGGATGGTCGAAAGAGCGAGTTTGATCCATGCAGATATTGGTTTCAAATCGCAACCTGGAAAAGGAACCAAAGTAAAACTACGATATTCTGATGAAGCAAATTCTATTCTGGATAATAAACCAGTAAGACCTATAGATCACACAATTTGATCTGTTTCTGCAATCACAGGGGCTAATACCTTGGTATTTTTCCGCGAAAGCACTCCAAACCAAGCCGCAGAGATCATTCCTGAAACAAAGCCGCCCACCCAAATAAACTTAGGACCAAGGGTATCATTCAGAAAACCGCCATAAACCGGGCCAATTCCAGTAGCTGTGCCCCATGAGAGGGAATAAATACTCATATACCTCCCCCGTAACTCAGTTGGAGCCTGGTTGGCAGCATACGTAGTTGTGGTCGGCACCAGGATCAGCTCCCCGATCGTCATGACCACCATGCTTGTCCAGAAAGCCCAGAAACCAGCCCCAAGTGCAATACTGCCGACACCCACACCAAAGAATACAGCTCCAACGACCATGGCTTTTAACGGGTGAAAACGCCGGGTAATTCTTGTGACCCAAAGCTGGAAAACGACACACATGATTGCATTCGTCGCAGCGATAAATCCGTATTGCTGCTCAGGTATGCTGTAATTTGTTTTGAGGTAAACCGAGAGTAATACCCACATGATGGCAGCAGTTAACTGGCTAAAGGTAAATGCGGTGACAAACGAGAGATAATGCCGGTCTTTAAATACCTGTCCATAACCCGATGTTTTCACCGGGCTGTTCACCAAGACTAAAGGATCTTTACCAGGCAGTGTTTCACGAGCGAAAATTAGGATGAGGAAACTATAAATGATCATACCAGAGGCAGCGATGAAAAAAGCAGTAGTGTACGAATGGGCAGCGATAAATCCGCCTATTGTCGGACCCAATGAGATCCCCAGGTTGTTGCTCATCCGCATAATGGAGTAGCCTTCAGTACGCTGTTCCGGAGGGAGGATATCTGCCATCATCGCGTCCGCTCCAACGCGGTAGAGGGGATTAAACGCACCCGCGAGGGCCATTGCTATTGCAAATCCTCCATAGGTAGTTGCCTGGCTTTGCAGGAGATACACTACTCCGTTACCAAGGAGACTGATCACCATGACCCATTTCCGCCCAATTTTGTCTGTAGCTGTTCCAGCGATAAAATTAAACAGCAATCCCATACCGGCATTGATCGTGGTTAAACTGGCAATTTGCGCCAAGGGTAAATTCAACTTCCCGGTGACATAGATCATTAAAAAAGGCCAGATCATACTCGCACCGGTACTGCTGATCAGCAAACCGATGAACATTAACCAGAATTGAGGAGGATATTTGCGAGTGATCCTGAGTAATTTATTGAGCATAATTAAATATTCTAACATAGAGAAACCGGGTATTATATATGCAAAGAAGTTCACTTTGTAGCAAGGGAACAAAATACAAAGTTGTATACTTAAATCAGACAAGCCTTATTTTAAGACACCTTATACATTGTACATATCATATACATTATATGGGGGTTATCCGATAATTATTGGTAGTAATGGAGGAAGAATGCCGATCAAGATCATCACAGACAGCACCAGCGATCTGCCTGAAGCAGTGATAAAAGAGTATGATATTACCGTTATTCCATGTTATATCAATGCAGGAGGCAAAAGTTACCTGGATGGTGTCGAAATGTCCCGCACTGA
Source organism: uncultured Chloroflexia bacterium (assembly GCA_963827895.1). Taxonomy (GTDB): domain Bacteria; phylum Chloroflexota; class Anaerolineae; order Anaerolineales; family Anaerolineaceae; genus PNON01. The sequence goes on from CAWHCY010000007.1 coordinate 305,199, forward strand.
ATTCTATGATAAATTACCGGGCTGGTCAGAACCACCGACAACATCAGCACCCAGCCCAGGTATGTTCATTGATGAATATCGCAAGGCATTCGAGCGCGGCGCAACAGAAGTATTTTCCATTCACATTTCTGATCAGCTTAGTAATGTGGTGAATGTAGCCAGAATCGCTGCTGAATCACTCCAGGATCGGTACCCAATTAAAGTATTCGATTCCGGACAACTCAGCATGGGAATCGGACTATTGGCTAAAGCTGCGGCCAAACTAGCTCAAGAAGGTAAGAAACTGGAAGAAATATCACCAATACTTTTAGAAAAAGCAAAAAGAATTCATACCTATGCCGCCCTGGATACACTGGAATTCTTAAAACGCAGTGGGCGTGTCTCGCACATCGGGGCTAACTTAGGCAGCCTTCTGCAAATAAAGCCTATTATTAGAATGAATTTGGGTAAAGTTGGTATGGAAGTCCAACGGACAAGAAAAAATGCAATGAAGAAACTGATTCAAATAGCGAATTCCTTCAGCCCGTTGGCACAAGTGACCATGGTACATACAAACGCACTTGAGCATGCAAAAGAACTCTTTAATGAAATAAAGTCATTTTTACCAGATGATATTCAACCGGATTATGTGGAAGTCTCACCTATCGTCGGGTCACATATTGGACCCGGAGCGGTCGGTTTTGTATTTGAAACCTCATTAAAGTAACTATCTTAAGAATAAATAACGCGGTACGCCCATTTTAGGACATACCGCGTTTTGATGTAATTCGGTGCCAGTTATACAGTCGTTGTCGGCAGCGGAAGTTGAGCAATGACTGCAGGTTTAGTCCGTTCGCGGAAGTAAATCCACATCGCACCTAAACCAATGATGGTTACAATTACATCCACCAACCACCCAAGGAAGGGAACTGCTCGGAGTGGGACATAGATGACCACACCAATGAGCAGGCTGAGGAAAAGATTGGCATTATCTTGCTTGAATACACGTTCAAGGATGAAGCGGCCAACCACAAAGGCAGCTATGATCTTGGTTCCCCAGAGAACCATAGTCATAAAGACGGTAAAGACTACCAGCAGGCTTGATGATCCAGCCCAAAAAACGACGCCGCCCAACCCACCGAAACTGATCAATCCAAGAATGATGGCTGCAAAAACGACCACCAGGAAGGCAAAGAATGATCCAAATAAACCTACCAGGTAAGTCAGAAATCCATAGCCAAGGGAAGGTAGTGTCTTATTTGAGAATTTTTCACTTACACCCTTTACAGTGAGAGGGATGAGCCAGAGTGCAAGGGCACCCAAAGCCATAAGAGTAATAAAATTCCGTGCCATGGTAGATAGCGTTTTTAGAATAACTGAATCAAACCGGATATTTCTGGTTGGTTGTCTCGTAGTCGATTCATCTGGAACAGGGGTCTGGAATACTACCGTACCCTGCGGAGTGGATTGCATACCTGATGTTTGATTAACTGGACTGGTATAGACCAGGTTACCACCAATGGATGCATTTGGACCGATATCCAAACCAGGATCGATCATTTTGATATTGCCAGTTTGTGGTGACCAGGGTCCGGTATAGGGAGAGCCCTGGGCAGTTCCGGGTTTTTCCACCTGGATATCAGCATTACGGCCAATGGAACCATCCAATTTAAAGGCTGCTACACCGGCTTTAACATCCCGTGAAACGTCTCCGCTCAATATCACCTGATAACCACCAGCAGCGAGGTCACGACTGATGACTGATCCTTGCTTGGCTTCCAGGCTGTATCCCCCGAAATAAAGATTCCGACCTACAACGGAATTCTCATTTAATACGAGTGACATTACACCAGTAAAAACGCTTCCGGTGACTTTACCACTCACAGTAACAGTCTGTGCCCCTGTGAAAAGGTTGCCATTGATGGTGGCTCCGTCTCCAACAGTAATCGATTGCGCACCTGCAAAAACATCACCATTTACCGTTCCATTAATGATGACTTCGTTTCCGGCAGCGAATAGAAGACCGTTCACAGTACCATCCACAACCACTTTATCTCCACCGATGAAAAGGTCATCATCGACGACATCATTTCGGGACAATCTACCGGTATTGTTAATCTCAAAAGCGGCAACAGGTTGTGTTATCCCGAACACCAGCACAAAAACCATACTGGCTAATAATGATATATATAATAAACGACTTGATTTTTTCATTTTAAATCTCCTTCTACCACTCTATACGCAAATACCTTGCTATGGTTGCAAAGACATTTACCACGAATGACGCAAATAGCTCCTATCAAAAGAAAATTAAGTATTTAAGGGCAAGTAATGTAATAGCATCTTATATAAAAAACAGAGACGATTACAATTCGTCTCTGATAATGAATAATAATTGTTGATAATAGTGAAAACTACAACGGCTGGCTGTCACCCTGTAGCTGTTCAAGTATTGCCTTGTAATCTGCGACATTGGCTGGACGCAGGGAAATAATGATCTGGACAATGGCGATCGTAGCAGTTTTATTTCCCGCTTCCAGGAATAGATCACTTACACGATCAAATTCAACAACAGCCTCGGGTATTTTCCCTGCCAGGCGGTATAGTTCCGCTAACCTCTGATGGAATTCCAGGTAATCTGGATGTTCTTTGATTAAATCCTCAAGGAAGGGAATAATTTTTTCCTGTTCTTTGATCGATTCCAGATAGGCAATATAACTATCCAATTCCGCCAAACCAGTAGAATCCTGTCCAAGACGAAGATTGAGATCGATCAAATTGAACCTGGTTTTTCCATCGGACGGTTCTATTGTTCGGACTTGTTCGAATATCCGCATTGCCTGACGCCAATCCAGCCGTTGAAGATCAATATCTGCCATTCGGTACAAGATATCAATTGTTTCAGTCTTATATAAATTAGATTGTTGTGAGTAACGCAATGCAATATTTAAAGTTTTCCTGGCCATATCCAGTTCAGCCAGGCGTGAATATATTTCAGCCAATTCGATATATTCTGCAATTGCTTCTTTAATACTTCCCTGACTGATCAACTGATCAATCAATCGTGATCGTGCAGTAAGGTCCATGGGGTCGAGAGCGACTACTTTCCTTAACAACCTGGTTGTTTGGGTAAATTCACCATTGGAACTAAAAGTATTTGCCACCGCAATATATTTATCGATGGCTTCATGAACAAGACCTTCCTGCACCAGGATCTCAGCCATTTGGATGTGCAACGGTAAATAGGTTGGTGCAGATTGCAGAGCAAAATATGCTTCTTCCATGGCAGAACGGTTAAAGCCTTGAGCTTGCATTCTCTTAACATTTGCCAGAACCGTGATAATCTGATTACTTCGCAACTCCAGGAAGACTTCAGCAATTGGCAATGGTTGGCTGCCTTCCAGTTGTTCGGGGAGTTGTTCGCGTGCGTGCTGCAAATTCTCCCGCCATTGAGGTGAGTTTAACTGTGTTTCAATATTATTACATAATGCCAGGCTAGCCGCGAGATCGGTGGATTTAGACTGTTCTTCTATGAAAGGTTCATAAAGCTGGCGCATTTCTTCTGCCTGGTCTTCTGGAGCGAGCCTTGAATCTGCCACTTTCAATGCCTCAAGGAAATGGACACCAGCTTCAACGGGATGATTGGTCTTTTTATCGATCATTCCAAGTATTAGCTGAGCAGCAAAGGCAAAATCAGGATGTTTAATGGCATGTTGAAGGTAACGGGAGGCTACATCGAGTTTATCATTCTGGAATCTTAGCAAACCAAGATCGAAATATGCGGCAGTATGGTCCAAACCTGTTTCAATTGCCTTTTCCATCTCTTCTGCTGCTGCGGCATCATTCCCATTGGTTTGAGCATCGATCGCTTGTCCAAGGTGCATCATGACCTTATTTCTTTCAGCTTGTTCCAGCGCTAAAGATCCTGTTCCGCGCATAATGGCTTGTAATCCTCTTCGGGCAACAGGACCAGTAACATTTTCCTCTGCCTGCTCGAAAAGAATATCAGCCAGCTTTACCATCGCCTTCTGCTTTGCTTCGTTGATCGGATCCTTAATTTCAATTCTTTCGGGAGTTGTTGGCTGTTTTTCAGCAATTTCGTTCCCGGGAACCTTGCCCATCATAATTGGTGCCGTTCCTCCCCGGGGACGGATCGGTTTGGGCAGGTTCTTGCCTTTTCTCAATAGATCCAGGGCTTCTTCTGCTTTTGAATTTCCAGGTTGAAGTTTTAGAGCATATTCCACTACCTGGGCGGCTTTTTCTACGACTCCGCTTTGCTGCATGATCGCAGCCATAGCCAGGTATTCGTTAACTGCATCGGTTTTTCTACCGCTGCGTTCATAGATCATCGCCAAGCGGGAATGAGTCCCCAGATGATCGGGATCAAGGCGTAATATCCTCATCCAGTTGTTGACCGCTTTTTCAGTATCCCGGCTCTTTAAAAAGAGATCAGCCGCTTTCAGGGATGATTGAATACATTCAGGGAGTTTTCCCAACCGTTCGCATACCTGGGCTATCTTCTCAGAGGTAAGTGGATCTTCCGGAGATATTTGCCCGGCTTTCTGGTAGATCTTCAGAGCTTCTTCGAAATTCTTCATTTCAAAGTACGCCATTCCCAGGCTTGAGAGAACCCCGTGATTATTTGGGAATTCATCCAATGCCTGGCGGTAATATTTTACAGCCGTTTCCCATTGCTGGTCCCAGGCTGCAGAATGACCTTTGTTCATTGACTCTTGGAAAATATCCTGCCTACCCGCCATGTATTTACCTTACCCGTGCGAATTCGTTGGATATGTGCTTCATGTAGCAATATATCATGGAAAGAAATTATTTACTACATTATATCTGAATTACTTGCATAGTACCCCAGTTTTTTCCGAACCGGGCTTCAGTTGTTAGTGGTATGGATAATGTATATGCATTTTCCATCTCACTCTGAACAATTCGAATGGTTTGGTTCATCTCATTTTCAAGACATTCCAACACAAGTTCATCGTGTACCTGTAAGATCAACTTTGAACTGAGATTCGATGTATGCAATGCAGAAGGAATTTTTAACATAGCCAGTTTGATAATATCTGCCGCTGTTCCCTGGATGGGTGAATTGGTCGCTTCGCGTTCTTCGCGCTGCCGCAGAACTGCATTCGTCTGAGTAGCCAACCCCGGAAAGTATCGCCGACGCCCAAGCATGGTCTCCACATATCCCTGCGAGGCAGCCAACCGTTTCAGGTTATCAAGAAATTCCCGTATGTGTGGAAATTGTTTGAAGTATGCTTTGATGAAATTTTCAGCTTCTGAAAGTGTAACTTCAATGGTTTGGGAGAGGCTGAACGCACCCATGCCATAGATCAAACCGAAATTGATTGCCTTGGCTGCCCGGCGTTGTTCCTTTGTGACCTGTTCGATCGGAATTCCATTGACTGCGGCTGCTGTGGCAGCATGGATATCCTTGCCGTCCCGGAAAGCCTGCAGCATAGCATCGTCATTTGCCATGACAGCCACAATCCGCAATTCTATCTGACTATAATCAACGGATACAAGCACACAACCCGGTGCAGCAATAAAGCCTTCCCTGACTTTGCGACCAAGCTCAGTTCGTGTCGGGATGTTCTGTAAATTGGGATCGGATGAAGCGATCCGCCCTGTGACTGATCCGGTTTGATTATAGGAAGTATGCACCCGACCTGTGTTTGGATTCACCTGCAACGGGAGAGTATCAATATAGGTCGATTTTAGTTTGCTCAATTCACGATTTTCGAGGATCAAGTCCACGATGTGATGCTGCCCGCGCATGGTTTCCAGCACATCAGCAGAGGTTGAAAATAACCCACTGGCGGTTTTCTTCCCACGATCAGGAGGTAAAAGTTTGAGATTATCGAATAATACCTTGGAAAGTTGTTGGGTCGAGTTCAGGTTAAATCTAAATCCGGCAGCTTTGGTGACTTCATCTTCGATCTCGATCAACCGCTTCTGTAATTCTGACGACATTTTTTTAAAGAACGCCAGATCCAATGTGATCCCGGTCTCTTCCATATCAGCCAGGACACTGACCAGCGGCATTTCCACATCGGTCAGCAGTTTCACTGCATGAGTAGAATCCAGCTCTTTTTGTAAGGGTGGAATTAGGCGCAAGGTTGTTTCTGCATCATCAGCCGCATACGGGGCAGCTTTTTCGATCTCAACTTCCGCCATACTGAGCTGATTTTTACCTTTACCGATCAGGTCTTCAATGTGGGTCATCTCGTGCCCCAGTCGAACCCAGGTCAAACCTTTTAAGCCCAGATTTCTGCTGGCAGGATTGATCAACCATTCAGCGATCATGGTGTCAAAGGATAATGGAAATACAGGGAGACCGTGACGCTTCAATACCAGGGCATCATATTTGATATTATGCCCGGCTTTTTGGATGTTCGGGTTTAAGAATGGCTGCGATAATGCCTTAACCACCGTTTCGAGAGGCAATTGTTTGTTATTTAAAATATGATGACCCACCGGGATATAGTAGGCTGTTCCAGGTTCAATACATACGGAAATTCCCACCAGTTCAGCACGCATGGGGTCGGTGGAATTAGTTTCTGTATCCAACGCAATTAATTTGGAGGCATTGATCTTTTTGATGAGGTCTTCCAACACCTGGGTTGAATCGACTATTACTGTTTTCAGGTTTCCTGAGGGTTGTGATTCATCTTTTGGGCTGGAAGAATCAAAAAGATTAAGCTGGTGACTGGGGGTTGAAGGTCTGACTGCCTTGACCATGGCTTGAAAACGGGGAATCAATGTTCGGAATTCAAGGTCACGGAAGATACTTTCAACAGTCTTTATATCAAAATCGGATGTTACTGCATTTTTTAAATCAAGGGTGATCGGGGCAAAATTAACGATCCTTGCCAGGGTCTGGCTCATATAGGCTGTTTCTTTATTTGCCTCCAGTTTCGTTCTAACCCCCTGGGCGAGTTTATCCAGGTTGGCGTAGATCTCATCCAAAGTCTGGTAAGTCTGCAAAAGGGAGGAAGCAGTTTTTTCGCCTATTCCCGCTACACCCGGAATATTATCCGATTTATCTCCAATCAATGCTTTATAATCCACCACCTGATCAGGTCGAACGCCCAGAAAAGCTTCGACATCCTTGGGGGTGTAATCCTTGGCGTCAGCCAGTCGATGCCCAGGAAGATTAACAATGATCCGGCTGGTTACCAGTTGCAGCAGGTCTTTATCGCCGGTAATGATCTTTACTCCCAATCCCTGTTCTTCGGCCTGGCGGGAAATTGTTCCCAGGATATCATCAGCTTCGTAATTCTCCAATTCCAGGCGTGGGATATTGAAAGCATCGACCAATTGCTTAATACGCTCGATCTGGGTCCTTAAGTCATCCGGCATCTTTGCGCGGGTGCCTTTATAAGCAGAGTAAATGGTATCCCTGAAGGTTTTTCCCACATCAAATGCGACTGCGATATATTCCGGTTTTTCCTGTTCAAAAATCCGAAGCAGGACACTGGCAAATCCATACACTCCTGCAGTAGATTCTCCTTTACTGGTGATCCAGCGGGTATCCGGAGAGTGGGCGGGGTTAAGCGCAAAATAGGAACGGTAAGCCAGGGCGTGTCCGTCAATAAGTATCAGAGTTGGGGGCATGGTTCAATTCCTCATATGAAATGTATAAGAATAGTCTATCACGCGCTAAAATCAGTGGCAAGCTGAAAATGAAACCGTTATAATGATGTAGCATTATCAAACTTATACACCCGGTGACCTAAAGACCGTAATTTGGTCACCTTCAGAAAGGATTATGAAATGGATGAATTCGATGTGGTGGTTGTAGGTGCTGGTCCTGGAGGATATGTTTCAGCAATCAAAGCCTCGCAGCTTGGGTTGAAAACCGCAATTGTTGATAAACAATGGCTGGGCGGAGTGTGCTTGAATGTTGGCTGCATCCCATCAAAAGCTCTCTTGCGAAATGCAGAAATTGCACACTTACTGCGTGAACGTGGCAAAGAATTCGGCTTCAGTTTCGATAATCTTTCCCTTGATTACACGGCCGCATTAAAACGCAGCCGGCAGGTCTCTGACCGGTTAACAAAGGGTGTCGGTTTCCTGATGAAGAAAAATAATATCCAGGTCTTCATGGGCAATGCGAAATTTGTGAATGCACATGAGATACTGGTAACCAAACAGGATGGCTCCACTGAAACACTAAAAGCGAAGAATACTATCATAGCTACCGGGGCATCTGCAGGTGGAGTACCCGGCATCACGATCGATGGGAAGAAAGTGGTGACCTATCTGGAAGCCATCCTTCAGGATTTTGTTCCTGCATCTGCTGTCATTATCGGGGCAGGCGCAATGGGTTTGGAATTTGCGACCATCTGGAGCGGATATGGAGCGAAAGTCACCCTGGTGGAAATGCTGCCCCATATAGCGCCGTTGGAGGATGAAGAAGTAAGTCAGGAATTGACCCGCGCCTTCACCAAACGCGGAATTGTTTCACTTGCCGGGCATAAGGTAGTATCCATCAAACAATCAGACAGCGGCGTTGAAGTGGTTGTCTCTGGCCCAGATGGTGAAAAAAAACTCCAGGCAGACCAGGCTTTGGTGGCGATAGGCTTCAAACCCAATACGGCAAATCTGGGTCTTGAAGAAGTGGGAGTCAAACTTACTCCGCGCGGACATGTCGAAGTAGATGACCGCATGGCTACCTCTGTACCAGGCATCTGGGCAATCGGGGATGTGACTGGTAAACTGCTCCTGGCTCACGTCGCATCAACGCAGGGAATTCTGGTTGCCGAGGCGATCGCCGGGAAACAGACCACTCCCATCAATTACACCATGGTCCCGCGAGCGACATACAGCCAGCCACAAATTGCATCCTTTGGCCTTACGGAAGCTCAGGCAAAAGAAAAAGGATATGATATCAAGATCGGAAAATTCCCACTGCAGGCGAATGGCAAGGCGCTCGGGCTGGGTGAAAACGGCGGATTTTGCAAGCTGATAATAGATTCCAAGTATGGCGAAATCCTGGGTGCACATATGATCGGCGTGGAAGTATCCGAACTATTACCAGAATTTACACTGGCACAAAGAATGGAGCTAACTGCAGAAGAGATCGCTTCAAATATCCATGCCCACCCAACATTGAGTGAAGTGATCATGGAAGCTGCGCATGCGGCATTGGGTCAGTCCATTCAGATTTAGTAAGTGATGTGAGTTGTTCGGTACTAAATAACTGAATTTTAAAACAGTGGTTTAATATATTCTTAATGGTTTCTTAATTGACTTTACTGATTAACTGATTTATACTGTTCATTAGGAGCTTAGCTCACCATTATGCGAGATTTATCTCAAAAAAGTAGAGAGTAATAACTGCAGCATGCGGATATATCCGCGTGCTGCTTTTTTATCTCATCCCTGGAAGGAGAAAAATAAAATGGATTATGGAATGATCGGGAAGATTGAAAAAGCCAAGAGGTATGCCCAGGAACGCAGCCGAATTCACCTGAATTCAATGACAGTCACATTTGAAGGTGAGAACAATTCGCATGTCGTCAATTTTGAAAATGGAATTTGGCATTGCGATTGTGATTTCTTTCATACCCGGTCACGGTGCAGCCATACCATGGCCCTCGAAATGATCCTTGAAGGGCTTGTTCCCGAACCAGAAGCGGAGTAAAGTATTTGTATTGTTTATAGCAGCAGGCAGAATGGCCTGCTGCCTTTTTAATTAAGTAATGAACCCCGGCAACATTGCAGTGGTATATCCAAGCATCCCTGAATTTTGGCTTATATATTGAAGTGGCACTCAGATTGAGCAGGATATGGGTTTCCACACCTTTAATCCCGAGAAACAAAAGCATTATATACCAGACGGTATTTGTTCCAGGCGAATATGTTTTTAATTACCTGACAAAATCTCCTTATTTTTGCGCTCATGTCTTAAACAGCCACTTGATTCTAATTTGACTCGTGCTAGAATGTTCTTACCTGTCTTGTTTACCAATCAACCAGACATTGTACAGGCGAACATGGGAGGAGAAATGTTAATCAGAACAAAAAGTGGGCTCAAGTGGCTTCAAACAGGATTGGCGTTGATTCTTGTATTGAGCCTGACCGTTGTAAATTTTACCCCGGTTATGGCATCCAGCCCTGCATCAGGCAGTTCTTGTGAAACAGAGTATATTGTTCAATGGGGAGATACCCTGTACCAGATTGGCTTGCGCTATGGAGTCAGTTGGCCTGAGATCGCTTCGAACAACGGAATCGGTTCACCGTACTGGGTGTATGCTGGCCAACACTTATGTATCTCCGGAGCTGGCAGCAGTGGAGCTTCAGGCAGTGAGGGAGTTACTGTGGTTGTTACCGATAACAACATCGACAAAAGTGTGAGCATTAAAACCTCGAAAATACCAAAACATGAAATATTAGACGTACTTATCGGAACATGCGCGAGCACCGGCATCAGTGGAATTATTGTTGGCAAGATAAAAACTGATGGTGTTGCAACCGTCTTCTCCGGTAAAGTTCCGATCCCGTCAGCATTGCATGGAGTGAGCTGCCTGGCTGTGCGCATTAGCAGTCGTGTCACCAGCCGGACAGGATTTGATACGTTCACAAATGGCTCAGGAACAGGAACCGTAACTGGTGACCTGAATTTTACAGTGAATAGTGTGGTGAGGAATAAGACAGTCAGCATCACGATCAGCCACGCAATCAAGGGTGAAAAGTACAAGGTTTATATCGGTCCAGCAGGGATGGGTGCATCCGGTGGAACCCTTGTGGATGCATTTGTTCCTTCCTCAAATAAATCATTCAATATCACTTATTCCATTCCAAGCAAGTATAAAGGTGCGACCAAACTGGATTTGCGTATCCAGGGATTTACAACAAGTGGAATGGTAGTTTATACCTTTAAAAATACGACACATTGAGGTTTCAAAAAACAAAACGATATTAGATTACTATCCAGGAACTGGTTTCTTTGCGGGATATTGGTAACCGAATAAACATAATGTATGAATTATAGGATCAGGTCACTAAATTAACATATAGTGACCTGACCTTTATTTACATTTGTTGAATGCAACATTGAATCTAGAATAATCTACTTAATCGGAGTATGGAATCAGGCATATGTGTGGATAGTTCAGCCAGGCACCATTTTATTTGTTGCAAATAAGGTAAAATTCATTAATGACCGTTTTTATGGACCATGAAAGGGATATTTCTTGTTTGAAATTGTATTTTTAGGTACTTCCGCTTCAGCCCCGTCAATTCACAGAGGGCTTTCAGCTCAGGTTGTGAAACACAATGAGCACCGTTTTTTGATCGATTGTGGGGAAGGTACTCAGAGGCAGATATTACAATCTGGTCTTGGGTTTAAACATTTAAATAAGATACTGATCACCCACAGCCATCTTGACCATATCCTGGGATTGGCAGGTTTGCTCTCCACTTTCATGCGCTGGGAAGCGATCGAATCTTTGGATATTTTCGGGGGCAAGGCTTCACTTGAAAGAATATCCGACCTATTATACGGTGTTGTTCTACGAAACACCCCTGCTCCCATGATCATCAATCTTGTTGAGGTACACCCGGGAGTCATCGTCGATGAGGATGATTTCACAATTACTGCCTTCCCTGTGTATCATCGGGGTCAGGACTGTTTTGGTTTTAGATTTGATGAGAAAGGCAAACGCCCATTCCTGGCGGAGAAAGCGGATGAACTTGGGGTCCCGGCTGGACCTCTGCGAAAAGACCTGGTAACCGGAAAGCCAGTAACACTTGCGGATGGCAGGATCATACAACCCGAAGAATTGTTGGGTCCGATGAGGGAAGGCACCCGCCTGGTGCATGTTGGAGATGTTGGCCAGACTGAGAACCTGGTTAATGAATGCATGGGAGCTGACACCCTTGTAATTGAAGCCACATATCTTGAAGAAGAAGCAGATATGGCAAGGCAATTTGCACATTTAACTGCTAAACGTGCAGCTGAACTGGCTATTGCAAGTGGCGTGAAACAATTATTGTTAACTCATATCTCACGAAGGTACCGTGAAAAAGATGTTCAAGCTGAAGCCCAGGCTGTTTTTCAAAACTCCATAGTTGTAAGGGATTTTGATACTTTCACATCAAAAAGGGGTTGAGCATTTTTATCAGTAGGCCGAAAGAAAATCCAATGTGGGATTAAAAATTAACAGATGATCGATCGATCATCTGTTTTGTTATAGGATTATTTTTCAAACAGTTTTATGACATTCATCACCTTTTCTATATGACATATTTCTTGAGTAATTAAATTGACTCTACAGGAATATTTGTCATAATAATTGTGTAGGAAATGGACTAATTTTAAATAATTATCATGCAATATCGAAATATCTATTAGATATTATGTCGAAATCGGAAAGTGTTTCCTACAAGCCTGCTTTCACTGCCAATGTTTAGAGACACCCAAATTATCTTTTTAAAAAGGAGAATATATGCCACAGAACTTTAAAGAAGCATTAGAGTATTCAGATCGTTGGCTGGGTATCATCAAAAAGACAGTTGTTACACAGGATGAAGGAAAAGCTATCATCGACGAAAGCAAGAATAATTTTGCTGAATACTTCAACAAAAACTGGCTGGAATACCGAAAATCAGTAACTGAAGCAGGGGATTGGGCTGCCACAGAATGGACAGGCCGCGGCGCAGTCTTCGAGGATGTATTGGGCAGGAAATATATTGACTGCCTGGGCGGCTACGGTATGATGGATCATGGTTGGAGTCATCCGGATGTGGTGGCAGCAGTTGCTGCACAGCTACAACGCACACCCATGCCAAGCCAGGAACTGATCGATCCATTAAGAGGCGTCCTGGCTCACCTGATGGCTTCCATCCTCCCTGGCGACTTAAAATATTCATTTTTCTGTGCCAGCGGAACCGAAGCGATCGAAGGAGCCATAAAGCTTGCCAAGATGTATACCAAAAAGGCAGGCTTTATTGTTGCCACCAAGGCATTCCATGGCAAGACCATGGGTTCTCTCTCCATGATGGGTAAAGCAGACTACCGGGTACCACCGGGAATCATGTATGGTGGACCGGTTTACCATGTTCCATATGGAGATGCTGCTGCGGTTGAGAAACAACTTGAGATTTGCGACATTGTAGGGATCGGGATTGCTGCTGTATTAATGGAACCTATCCAGGGCGAAGCTGGAGCAATAGTACCGCCGGACGATTTCTGGCCGCGCATCCGAAAAGCGACTAAGGAACATGGAGTTCTTCTTATCGCAGACGAAGTCCAGACAGGCCTTGGCCGGACGGGCAAAATGTGGGGTGTTGAACACTGGGGTGTTGTCCCGGATATTCTTGCTGTTGCTAAATCCCTTGGCGGAGGCGTCATGCCCATCAGCGCATTCTGCTCAACAGAAGAAATCTGGCAGTGCATGATGTATCCGAATCCATTCATCCATACAACAACCACAGGTGGTGGTGCTTTAGCCTGTTCTGCAGCGATTGCCGCGATCAACGTTGCCATCAAAGAAGACTTCCCCAAAATGGCTGCAGAAAAAGGGGCATACATTATGCCCAAGTTACAGGCTCTCGTAAAACGCTTCCCGAAGATCTATGATTTTGTCTGTGGAAAGGGTTTACTCATCGGACAACATTTCAAAAGTCCTGAAATCGGCTACCAGATCGCTGCTGGACTATTCAAACGTGGCGTATTAGTTGCAGGCACACTGACCAGCGCACACACGATCCGGATTGAACCTCCATTGGTCATCACATATGAAGAAATTGATGCTGTCCTCAGCCGGTTAGAGGAAGTGCTCAATGAAGTAAATCAGACATTGTAATTGTCGTCCAATCATATTTAAACCATATCACGAGGAGAAGATAAGATGATTCTAGAAGGATATCCATATGCCTGGTTGGTAATTCTGTTCATAGCATTGTTCTTTTTGGTAAGGTTGGGGGTGGGAATTTGGGCTGGGCGACAGGTACAGGATAATACGGATTATGTTGTAGCAGGTAGGAAGCTTCCCATTCACATGGCCGCTGCATCGATCATGGCGACTTGGTTCGCAGCAGAAACACTCATGGGAGCTTCGCAAACAGCTTATGACTACGGTTTTCAAGGAGTTATATTTGACCCATTCGGTGCCTCTTTCTGCTTATTCATATCAGGTCTTTTCTTTGTCCGCCTGATGCGCCGCGCAAAATATATCACCATCGTGGATTTCTTTGAACGTCGTTACAACAAAGCCATGATCATCCTTTCAGTAGTTGCTCAGATGTTAACCTACTTCTCCTGGACTGCAGCGCAGATCGTGGCAGGTGGTGCCATTGCGCAGGGCATTTTCGGGGTTGACCCGACCTGGGGCATGATCATCATCATCACCATCGTTGCCGCATATACCACGATGGGTGGTATGCTGGCAGATACACTCCTGGATTTCTTCCAGATGTTCCTGACCGCCGGTGGTATAACACTGGTGTTTATCAGCATGCTCATTGCGGTAGGCGGCTTCCCGGGTCTTATCAATGGAGCGGGATCGACATACGTTTCGCAACCATTCAGCCTACTACCCATAGCAGGCGAAGGTTATCTGGGTTACTCTGGCCTCACGGGTTGGATGTACTGGATGGCAGCCTGGATGGCGATTGGTTTGGGTTCCGTAGCCACACAGGACTTGATGCAGCGGTCTATGGCAGCCCGCAACCAGGCAACTTCGGTCTATGGCTCTTATGGGGCTGGCATCCTTTACCTGTTCTTTGGGATCATGTCCCCATTGATCGGTATCATGGTCTATAAACTGAGCCCGGGATTGGAAGATACCAGTTACCTGTTGGTCTCAGCCGCAATGACGCACCTGCCGCCCATTCTAACAGCCATCTTTATTGCGGCTCTTACTTCAGCCTTAATGAGCACATCAGACAGCTCACTGCTCGCAGGTGCCTCAGCAGTTACAGAAAACCTCATCCCGGTCATCACGGGAAAGAAGCTTGAAGGCAAATCTGCTTTGTGGTGGACCCGCGGCATGGTTATATTCAATGCTGTGGTCGCAATATCTATCGCGCTTTGGGCGCAGACGATTTACGAACTCTCCATTCTGGCGTGGTCATTGCTGTTGGTAGGATTATTTGTACCATTTGCATTCGGTATGTACTGGAAAAAAGCCAATTCCTGGGGAGCAGTTGCAGCATTTGTGGGCGGATTCCTCACATGGGCTGCGGCGATCTACTTCTTCTTCAACACCGGTTTTGGTGGGCAATCTACAGCCGCGGTTTGCGAACTTGCTGCCGATCCTGGAGTATATAGTGAAGGATGGTGGTGTGCTTTGTGGGACGCAGTATATATCGGCTCTTTCGTGGCGTTCTTTGCATCCATGCTCCTGATGATCGTGGTATCCCTTGCAAGCCAGAAAGCCAGCCCGCCAAGAGTGCTGGTTGACTACTATGGTGAAGCACTTGATCCAAGTTTAAAGATGAATTTCGGCTTACTACCGATCAGAGATGCTTTCCGCAAGATCACAAAAGAAGAAAAAGAGAATACATAGAAATGCTTTTGTGGACCTTTGAACAGACAGTTCTTCTGAAATAAGAATTCTACTAATACACAAAATGGGCATCCGAAGTCGATTGGCTTCGGATGCCTGAATTATCCAAGATATTAGCAAGTATCATTTATACTTGTGACCATCCTTTCTTAATTGGAAAAAATAATGCTTGACTATAAAACGATCATTCTTATTATTGGAATACTGGTGTTGGTTGTCATTCTCACCCGGAAAGCCATTTTAAAACAAAAACAGGTGTTCGTTAACCCAGTCCGTCCTCCCAAGATCAAAACATTGAAAAAAGATGAGATCGATGCAGCGGATATGCAATTCGAAAAACAATGGAAGAGCCTGTCTTATCTATTAGGGTTGGCTGGCATCGGAAACCTGTATTCGGCCTATTTATCAGGTCGCAGCGCTTATTCCACCCTGAGCACAGTATTGTGGATCGATTGTGGAGTAAGTGTTATAGCCGCAATTGTCGCTGTAGTATTGTGGCAGAAAAAGACAAAAGACCTGGCTTATGCCTATATGGGCATCATCATTGTTCAGGTGATGTTTTTCCTGTCTACTGGAAAATATCTGATTGCTATGGTTCACATATTTCCGCTGCTCCTGGTTTATCTGGTTATAAAACCTGTCTGGAACACCATGAAATAGTACTGCCATATTTTTAGGACAGAATTAGTTAAGAGCCGTACCCACTCTTTTTAGCACGATCGTTCCAATTATTCCACCTGCCAGCACAATGAATCCGGTTACGGCAAAAGCCGGCTGTACGCCTACTGCTGCAGCGATTATTCCACTAATGGAAGGTCCTGCAAACATACCAAGAGCATATGCAGACTGATGAAAACCGGTGGCTATTGAGTGCTCTGATGGTTGTGTGCATTCCATGACCATCCCTAAGAGGATCGGGTACGCCAACCCATATCCGATACCCAGAAAACCCTGTGCAACCCATAACCAACTCAGCCCGCTGGCATAATAGATTAAAAACATGGCCAGCGCCTGGCATCCAATACTAACAACAATGACCGGTATTTTTCCAAGTTTTTTGACCAGCGATGGAGTGATGCTATTGGCTGGGACAATGATCAAAAGTTCCAGAATGACAAGAAAGGATAAAGTGCCTGCAGAAGCGCCAAAAGTTTTAGCTTGAATGGGGATAAAGCTAAATGTCGCAGCCCAGTCAGCATAGTGAAGGATGATACTGAGAAATGATGGTAGAAGAACACCAGGCTGTAGGATGATCCTTTTAATGGATTGAAACGATACTTTCACCCGGGGCAACACTTTCAAAGGTGTGAATAATAGAATCACCGCTGCGAGCAGGGCCACTCCTGAACTCAGCCAGAAGGGCATGGATTGGCCAAACATTGAAACCAACCAGGGGCAGATTAGACTGGCAGTTACCCGGCCGGCAGCAAATACAATAGTCATTTGGGCGGTGGATTGCAATAACCTGGTAGGTTCGACCTCAGACGTGTAAAGTACGATCAGCAACACCCAGGCAGCTGCGGCAAATCCGATCATGGATCGGCCGACTGTCAATCCCCAAAAATCAGTTCCCAACCCCAAGACCAGTGAACCGGCCGACAACAGAACCAGCATTGCTACAGCTAATGGTTTTCTCCAACCTAACCGGTCGGCAATGATCCCAATCGGGAAACGGCTGACCATTTGCCAGAATCCATACATGGATAAGACGAATCCCAATTCAGACAGGGAGCTTACCCTTTCTTGCACATGAACGGGTAATATTGGAATATAAAAGAAAAGACTTAACCAGTAGAGAAAAGCGACAAATAATAAAATATATCTGCGGGTGTTTGAAGTCATATCTGGTTTCCAATCATATTTAAGTTATTTCATAACTTGGTTATTTATTTTCTCCAGAAGATCAAATACAAGACCAAGCTAAGGATCACAATAAAGGTAACCCATATAGCAACAATCAGAAGAATGGATTTACGTTTGTTTACAAGTTGAGAAGGCTGCAATTCCATCGCTTTTTGGCGGGAATCGTCCATAACCGCTGTTGGAATCATTTTTATAGCAAGCCAGATGCCAAGCGGTACAAACAAGGCGTCATCCAGATAACCAAATACAGGAATAAAATCTGGTATCAAATCGATAGGGCTTAGAGTCATCACTACGATGAATCCACAAAAAAGGCGTGCATACCAGGGTGTTCGGGGATCGCGGTACGCATAATATAATGCGACTACTTCTTTTTCCAGGTGTTCTGCCCAGGATTTCAGTCTATCTTTCCATCTTTGCATCAGAATATTATAGTGTATGGCTGCCCGGGTGTGTAAATAAGATTCTCTTAACCTTAGCCCTGGCGTCCTTGACTCTCTTATGGGTAACAGGTAATATTTCTTCATGTACTTAAAAGGCAGTAAGTGGAGTATGTTAAAGAAACGCCGTCCATTACGAATTGGACGAATTCTATTTATCCTGGCGTTAATTGGCGGGGCTGTATATGTCAATGCTGTCATCGTTCCAGAGACACCCCCGCTATTTGTTCCAACCCAAACTCCAACCCGTGCTCCTGAAACTTATATTGTGGATGCTGAGGCACTTGCCATGCAAGGCAAATTCCTTCAATCCATAGAAACGTATAAGGAAGCGGTCCAGGCTGACCCGAGGAATGCGACCAATTTTATCTCCCTCGCTAAAATTCAAATCTATAACCAGCAATATAAAGATGCCCAGATCAGTGCTGAAAATGCCCTGTTGATCAATACAAATAACCCTCAGGCTAATGCAATACGGGGATGGGCATTAACCTTACAAGATGAATACCTCCTGGCTGAAGCAGCTATAAAACGTGCCTTGGAATTAGATAATAACAACGCCATGGGACATGCTTTTTACGCAGAACTTTTAATGCGTATGGTCGAAGCAGACCAGGGTGCCATTGGAGCAGTGGAGAAAGCGGGAGAGGAATCCAAATTAGCTCTAGCTCTCGCTCCGGATATTATGGAAACACACCGGGCACGTGGTATTGTTTTTCAAAACACATCAAATTATGACCTGGCTGTAGAAGAATTTAAAACTGCCATCCAGCTTAACCCCAACCTGCCAGATTTACATTTGTTTTTAGGGTTGGCTTACCGTTCACTGGATCCACCCCAATATGATAATGCAGTGGAAGAATTTACCCGGGCAAATGCTTTGAACCCTGCCGATCCCCTACCAGATACCTACATTGCGCGTACTTATGTCACTATTGGTGAATATGCTAAAGCCATACAATACGCTGAACAGGCAAAAAATGATGCTCCGACTGACCCATATATGTGGGGTAATCTGGGGACCATGTATTACCGAAATCGACAATACTCCGATGCGGTAATTCCGTTAAAATTAGCTGTTCGAGGTGGAAATGTACCCGATAGTGGTGCAGTGGTAGAAGGTCTTCCTCTGGATTACGGTAGGATCGCAGAATATTACTATTTATATGGCTTAAATCTTGCGAGGCTCAATGATTGCAATGAGGCAATTCAGATCTCGCAAATGTTAATACAGGGCGTGAGTAATGATGAAACTGCGGTTTACAATGCCAATGAAATGATCAATATTTGTCAGGCCAACCTGATCGGTACTGCCACCCCTGATGTAAACTCAACTCCCTCAGATGAAATGACCGAGACACCTACTCCTTAGAATGAACTTAAACGGTAAAAGCTTTACCTTCCATACTAAAAAAAGATATTTCAATCCATACCTGGTGCTGTTGTTGCTAACCCTTATCTTTGGTGGTTTATTTATCGTGCGGGGGGTTGATAATGGATCCATAAAACCTTTGTATTCCCCCACACCTACAGCTACCAGGACAAATCGATCACTAATTCTGGAAGGAAGAACCCATTTTCAGGCAGGTAATTTGAATGCCGCCATAAAAGCTTACCAGGATGCCATCCAATTAGCGCCCGGTGATGGGGGTTTGTGGGCAGAGTTGGCCAGGATCCAGACGTATTCTTCTGCCAGTTTGACAACCGATGCCTTACGGAAGGAACGCTTGCAGCAAGCTTTGGCTTCGATCGACAAAGCACGGGACCTTTCACCGGATGATTCCAATGTGCATGCGATAAGGAGTTTTGTTTTGGATTGGAATGCGAATCCGGTCCTGGCTGGTGATGAAGTGGCAGTTTACCTCACTGAAGCAGAACAGGAGGCTGTTCGTGCACTGCAGCTTGATAATCGGAATACCCTGGCATTGGCTTTCTATGCAGAGATCCTGACAGATTCACTCAAATGGACTCAGGCGGAACAATACATCAACCAGGCCGTTGCGCAGGATAACACAATAATGGATGTGCACCGCATCTATGGTCAATTATGGGAATCACTGGGTGATTACCCATCTGCTATAGAAGAATACAAAACAGCCGCGGAAATCATGCCCAATATGACCTTTTTGTACATCTATATTGGCGCAAATTATAGAAGAATGGCCGCTAATGATCCAGAGTCTCCCTATTATGTAGATGCGCTGGAGTATTTTGAAAAGGCAGCCGATGTGAACACTCAGATAAGTATCTCTGACCCGATCCCCTACATTGCGATTGCAAAGACTTATGCTCAGATGGGTCAGTTTTTAATTGCCTCACGAAATGTGCAAAAAGCACTTACTCTGGATCCCACCAGCCCGGATGTTTATGGTCAGCTGGGAATTATCTACTTCAAAGCAAAAAATTATGAAGGAGCGATCCCTGCTTTGAAATGCGCCATTTATGGCTGTGATGCAGTTGAGAGTTGTGCAGCAAGGGAATGTGACCCGGAAGTTGATCCAGAGATCATAATCACCGGCTTGCCAATATCCAATACCACTGTGGTCTATTACTACACTTATGGCTCGGTTCTGGCTGGACTTAGCCGGGCGACAAATGATTACTGTACAGATGCGATCAAAGTCTTTTCCGAGATTCGAGTACAGTATCACCGGGATAAAGATATCATGAGCATTGTTCAAGCAGGTGAACAGATCTGCGCATCACAGAATGTGACGCCCACACCATGACATTGGGTTTGTCCACGAATACCACGGATGAACACTAATCAACTCATAAAAGCACAATTTGCATAGTATTCAATACTTACTGGTTTGGATGTCGGGATTGTAAAAAGTGTTTCTCGGCGTATTAAACTACAACAATATTTATATGAGTTGTATAAGAATCAATTCAATTCTCTTGACTCCAAAGTCCAAGACGGTTATTATTAGCTTACATTAGCACTCTTGGTTACAGAGTGCTAAATTCAAGAAAATCGATATTCAAATTTAGAGTGGAGGCATTTATGGCAGTAAAAATGAAACCCCTGGGCAGCCGTGTCGTTGTCGAACCAATTGAGCAGGAAGAAGTCACTCCTGGTGGTATCGTCCTTCCGGAAACAGCCAAAGAGAAACCCCAAAAAGGAATAGTTCTATCCGTTGGTGATGGCGAGCGTGATGATGAAGGCAAACGCATCCCCATGGATGTAAAAGTAAAAGATACCGTTTTGTATGCAAAATACAGCGGCACCGAGATCAAATTGGATGGTAAGAAATTACTCATCCTGCGCGAAGCTGATATCCTCGCCATTCTTGTAGACTAATATTTAAATAATCACGATTAATGAAGGAGATTTACTATGGGAGCTAAACAACTTGTATTTGGTGAAGATGCCCGCCGCCGTTTAAAAAGCGGTGTGGATATGGTCGCCAACGCTGTAGCGACAACACTTGGCCCGAAAGGCCGCAATGTAGCCTTGGACCGAAAATTCGGTTCACCCACCATCACTCATGATGGCGTTACCGTTGCAAAAGAAATCGAACTTGAAGATCCTTTTGAAAATATGGGTGCACAGCTTCTAAAGGAAGCTGCGACCAAAACCAATGATATTGCCGGCGACGGCACTACCACCTCCACTGTTCTGGCTCACGCCATTGTGACCGAAGGTTTGAAAAACCTGGCCGCTGGCGCTAACCCGATGCTGCTCAAGGGTGGTATCGAAGCTGCTACCAAGGCAGTTGCTGCCAAGATCAAAGAACAGGCAATTGAGATCACTACTAAAGATGAGATCGCCAATGTAGCCACCATTTCGGCTCAGGACCGCAACATCGGTTCCTTAATCGCCGATGTCATGGACAAAGTTGGTAAAGATGGCGTCATCACTGTCGAAGAATCCAAAGGTCTTGAATTCGAAACAGAATATGTTGAAGGTATGCAGTTCGATCGCGGTTATATCTCTGCTTACTTTGTGACCGACCCGGAGCACATGAAATCCTCCATCGCAGATCCTTATGTTTTGATCTACGATAAGAAGATCTCTGCAGCCACAGATATCGTTCCTCTTCTCGAGAAACTGGTTCAGATCGGCAAACGTGAACTGTTAGTCATCGCGGAAGATATCGATGGTGAAGCATTGGCCACCCTGGTTCTCAACAAACTGCGTGGCATGCTCAATGTCCTGGCTGTAAAAGCCCCCGGTTTTGGGGATCGCCGTAAAGCCATGCTTCAGGATATTGCCATCCTGACTGGTGCAACTGTCATCTCTGACGAAACCGGCCGCAAACTGGAAACAGCCGTACTGGCTGATCTTGGCCGCGCCGAAAAGATCGAAGCTGATAAAGATAATACCACGATCATCGGTGGTAAAGGCGACGCCAAAGGCATCAAAGGCCGCATCGATCAGATCCGTGTTGAAATCGATAATACCACCAGTGACTATGATCGCGAAAAACTGCAGGAGCGTTTAGCCAAGCTTTCCGGCGGCGTCGCAATCATTCGGGTTGGTGCTGCAACCGAAACTGAATTAAAAGAGAAGAAACACCGTGTTGAAGACGCTCTCTCTGCAACCCGCGCGGCTGTAGAAGAAGGTATCGTCCCCGGTGGTGGAGTTGCATTGATCAACGCCATGGTTGGCCTTGAGAACCTCAAGATGGACAATGAAGACGCCAAGATCGGTGTTGCCATCGTCCGCAAATCTCTGGAAGTTCCCATGCGCAAGATCGCTGAGAATGCAGGAAAAGACGGCTCTGTGGTTGTTGAAAACGTGCGCCAGATGCAGAAGAAAACCAAGAACCTGCACTTTGGTTACGATGTTCTCCGTGAAGAATATCTTGACCTGGTGAAAGCCGGTGTCATAGACCCCGCCAAGGTAACCCGCGGTGCCCTTGAAAATGCTGCTTCCATTGCAGCCATGATCTTGACGACCGAAGCATTGATCACGGATGTTCCTGAGAAGGATAAACCCGCACCAATGGCTCCACCCGAGTACTAAACCGAGTAATATGATCTTAAAGAGGTTGGCGACTAGCCAACCTCTTTTTTGTTT
This sequence comes from uncultured Chloroflexia bacterium, assembly GCA_963827895.1. Taxonomy (GTDB): domain Bacteria; phylum Chloroflexota; class Anaerolineae; order Anaerolineales; family Anaerolineaceae; genus PNON01. The sequence continues at coordinate 328,040 of CAWHCY010000007.1, forward strand.
ATATATGTAAAACCATAGAAAATTTAATATTGTTTTGGCGGTGTTTGCACCACCTAGTAATGGGATGAATTATGCGCCATCGTCTACTGGTGGAGCTGTTGGACCATAATCGAGCACTTCCCGTGCCTGGGTATTCGCCAGTTGAGGACCGATCACACCTTTCTGTTCGAGGCTATCCACCATTCTGGCAGCACGAGTGTAACCAATCCGCAGTCTTTTTTGAAGCAGTGAGATGGATGCCCGACCTTCACGACGGACAAGATCAGTCACTTCATCCATGAGTGGATCTTCCCGACTATTAGTCAAATTGCCCGAACCGAATAGGTCTGCCTGTTGTAATTCTACCAGTCTGCATTACCGGCAGGTTTTGTTGGATAAATCCAGCATCGCCTGTATGGGCATCACCTCCAGCAGCAGCATTCTTCCAGTAATCCACAATTTTTTGAATCTCAGTCTCTGAGACATATCCACCCTGCATTCGGACCGGTGCAGCAGCATCCGGCGCCTGGAACAACATATCACCGCGGCCAAGTAAATGCTCGGCACCTGGCTGATCCAACACAACCCGGCTGTCAGTATTGCTTGCCACAGCAAAAGCGATGCGCGAGGGGAAGTTAGCTTTGATATTTCCAGTAATGATATCTGTAGATGGACGCTGGGTGGCAACGATCAAATGCAAGCCTGTTGCCCGAGCCATCTGAGCCAACCTGGCAATTGCAGCTTCGGTTTCATTCTTTGCCATCATCATCAGGTCTGCCATCTCATCGATGATGATCACCAGGATCGGCAGCTTCCGCTCTCCGCGTAGCAGCATGCGTACATTATATTCTTCGAGATTCCTTGCTCCGGCAGCCGCAAATTTATGGTACCGGGTATCCATTTCACGCATCATCCATTGCAGTGCTCCGACTACTCGTTCAGTTTCAACAATAACCGGCGCGAGCAAATGGGGGATGCCGTTATAACCCGTTAATTCCACCCGTTTTGGATCGATGAGGATCAACTTTAGATCGTCAGGGGTATTGTTTATCAGCAAACTGGTCAAGATCGTGTTAACGCACACCGACTTTCCTGATCCTGTTGCCCCGGCGATCAATAGATGCGGCATGGTGGACAGATCAGAAACGATCTGGGTACCGGAGACATCCTTGCCAAGAGGAATTTTGAGGGGGGATTTCTTGCGTTTGTAAGCCGGGCTGTCCATAATGTCGCGCAACCGGACGATGGTGGTGGTTTCATTGGGAACTTCAATGCCTACATAGTTGCGTCCTGGAACCGGCGCTTGAATTCGGATTCGAGTGGCTGCCAGCGCCAGAGCGAGATCATGAGAAAGCGATACGATCTTCGCCACCCTTACGCGGGTTTGTCCGGCACGGTTTTCCACGAAATCTGGTTCCACCCCAAACATCGTAACCGAAGGACCGCTCAGTATTTCAACCACATGAGCAGGAGCACCAAATGATGTGAGTGTCTCTTCAATAACCCTTGCTCTTTGCATATCCAGTTTTTCGTTCTCAACCTGGGGTATTCCGTACTCCAAAATATCATCCATATTTGGAAGCACCCAGTGTGTACTTTGAGTTTCTTTTATTACCGGCTCTGGAATTAGTGTTTCTTCGACTACAGATTTCGTTTCCAAATTCAGATCACTATCCAATGGAATGAGATCAGCCTCGTCATACCTTGAATTGAATGGCTGATTATGGAAAACCTGATCCAATTTATCCATTGGAATTTTTGCACCGTAGATCGTTGTCTTGATGAAATCAATGATCTGTGAGAATGACAAATCAAACGATAGGATCAATGCAATCAGCAACCAGGCAAGTAATGCCAGAAATGCACCCACATCCCCCAGGCTTTTTACCAGGAAATAAAGTAATAACCCGCCAATAATCCCTCCCCCGCGACCTGCTTCAGCCAGCGTGTATGGATCGCCTGAGCCTCCGGCAAAGAGTTGAAGGAATAATAAAATGTTCAAATACAATAGAACCAATCCGGAAATTTGTTCAAAAGGTAATCTGGGCAGCTTTTCGATGCGCCTCAACACCATATACAATCCGCCAGCGATCAACCCAATGGGAATGGCTAACACTCCCCATCCCACCATCCACTTCAATATGGTGGAAATCCATGAAATTGCCTTGTTGGAATCCCCGGAAAAAAGACTGATAAGAGAAATTAATCCTGCTAATATAAGAATTACACCTAAAATATCCAATTTCCGTTCAGGAGATATACTGAAATATGGAGTTCTTTCAGGAGTAGATTTACGCTTTGTGCCTGGAGTATAGACTCCATGGACAACTCCACTTTTTCCAGAAACCGGTTTTGGAGTCCATTTCTTTCCATTTATCGGTGTTTTCGACCGCTTAACCATCTGTTTTTGCTGTGTCATACGCACCACCTATCACCAAGAATCTTGCATGATTCATGCCGGGAACAGGGAAAAGGTGATGGGCAGTCATTTACAGATAAAGTAACCAGTTTGCTACTTAAAACAAAAAAAACGCCGGCTGGCGTTTTTTGCGGAGAGGGTGGGATTCGAACCCACGGTGGTCCAGAGGGCCACAACGGTTTTCGAGACCGCCCCGATCAACCACTCCGGCACCTCTCCAATTCAAGTTTGAATTATATCAGAGCAATTACAATAATTATCATAAATTAAAACTTCATATTGGTCATATAAAGCAGGATAGATCACAGGAGGAAAATCTAGTTCTTTGAATTTTGCCTGTAGAGCAGTGGATGCGTCCGGCTCCCCATGGATGAGGATGATCTGCTTTGCCTGACCTTTCACCCGGGCTGCATACTTTACCAGCAGGTCCTGCCCGGCATGAGAAGATAAACCTCCAATGGTAGCTACTTCCGCTTTGACCTGGTATTCTTCCCCAAATATTTTAACCACCGGCTCACGGTCCGCGATGCGCCTGCCAAGTGTATACGGAGCCTGCCAGGAAACGATCAAGACGGTATTACGAGGGTCTTCAATGTTATTTTTAAGGTGGTGCAATATTCTTCCGACTTCTGCCATCCCGGAAGCAGAGATGATGACCATCGGATCGCGTCTTTCATTCAAGGCTTTGGATTCCTCAACCGATTGGATATAATGTCAACATATCAAAATCGAGAGCTGGATGCATATGGTCTTTTACAAAAAGACGTGTCTCTGCATCGAAGCATTCAGGATGGCGTGTGAATATTTCACTCGTACTGACTGCCAGAGGACTATCCACATATACTGGTATTTTGGGGATCTCATTATGGGTCATCAGATCATTTAATGCATATACCAATTCCTGGGTACGGCCAACAGCAAACGCCGGAATAATTACCTTTCCGTGTCTGGCATACGTCCGCAGGATAACAGTTTTTAACTCTTCGAATGCTTTCTCAGGATTCTCGTGGGATTTATCTCCATAAGTACATTCCATCATCATAAGATCTATGCCGTCTTCGGGTTGAACCGGATCACGAACCAGGGGAAGACCGGGTCGGCCTATATCACCTGAAAACCAGAATTTGGATTTCTTCCCCTTTTCATTAATATCCAGAACCACTGCAGCGGATCCGAGAATATGACCTGCATCCACCAGGCGTGCCTTGACTCCAGGAATCACGTCAAATTCAACGCCATACTCAACAGGCAGAATATACTGGTTTACCCGGTTTGCATCACTGATCGTATAAAGTGGTTCGACAGGAGGTAAACCTTTACGGGCATTCTTTTTATTGATGTACTCTGCATCAGCTTCCTGAATGTGGGCTGAATCCCGTACAAGAAGATCGGCCAGGTCTTTTGTGGCAGAGGTGGCGTAAATGGGACCTGTATATCCGTTCCTGATCAGGTTGGGAAGGTTGCCGCAATGATCGATATGGGCGTGCGATAGGATCATCGCATCCAGAGTGGAGACATCAAAATGAAAGTTACGATTCTTTTCAGTTGATTCAGCCCTGCGACCCTGATAAAGACCACACTCGAGCAATAATTTATATCCGTTGATCTCCAACAGGTATTGAGATCCTGTGACTGTTTGGGCAGCACCATTGAAGTGAATCTTCATCGCAACCTCGAATATTTAATTAAACACAGATAATATCATTGCCCCAAATTGCTGAAATCTCCATGGAAAATAATGCATTAATTCAGATAGTTCATTCAGTGTTGAGGGTTGTTTTTCAGCTATGTCGACCAAAAGATCCCTGGGTAAGATCACATCAGATTCAACTTTATACTGCGCAGCAGTTTGCTTGCGCCAGGATTTAAGGTTCTCGATCCGAGCTTTTAATTCTTGATCACATTTCCTTACTTTGGGGGGATATAATGGCTCTTTTTGAAGACCGGTTTTTATTGCAGCTAATAGTTCGTTGCTGTAGCGTGTGATCGAATTATTATTGACTCCGCAGTTCTGTAAGGCCTCCCTGGTTTCAGGGCAAACATCTGCGATATGAAGTAGCAGATCATTGTGAATGACTTTAAAAGAGGGTTGGTCACGCCGTTTGGCTTCTTTGTTTCTAAAATTTACCAGTTCCCTCAATACTGCAGCCTGTTTCGGATTGAGATAATGCGCGCCGGAAATTTTCCATAAAGATTCAAGTTCGGTATCCTGAACAACACCATTTACCCTGGATATTCTGTTAAAGTCTTCTTCAGCCAAACCTTCCAACTTCTTTTCAGCTAAATCATTGACCATGATATCCATTAAATTAACCAGGAAATGGGTATCCATACGGGCATAGGATAACATGGCAGGGGACATCGGGCGTTTTGCCCAATCTGCTTTTTGGTAACGTTTGTCCAATACAATGCCGAATTTATTTTCAAGGATGGAACCCAGACCAAATGCAGGATAGCTTAATATCCGGGCAGCCAGCATGGTATCAAAAATGTTTTGAAATTCGAAATGATAATCACGTTTAAGGCAGATCAGGTCATATTCAGCAGCATGAAATACTTTGACAATCTCAGGAGAGGAGAAAATTGGTGCGAGTGGGGAAAGATCCGAAATCGCTAATGGATCTACCAGATAGTCCGTGTGAAGATTTGAAAATTGAATCAGACATACCCTTTCCTGATAGGCATGCAGACTGTTCGACTCAGTATCCACTGCTACTTTTTTTTCTTTCAGTAATTCATTGCACATCCCGACTAATGTGTCAGGTGTATCGATCCACACAGGTGCTGCAAGTTCCAGGTCGCTCATACCCTGATTATAGCCTAAAGATAAACGCCTTTGCGATTGAATAAGAAACATTCGGTAACAGAATGGTCGATTATAAGAAAGCTGGTGGTTTGACTTGTCAGTCAACCTACCAGATGTTATGATTCAGATTGTGAGAAGACCGCCAGCCAGTAACGACAGACAACTTCGAGTTCAACGAACACGCAGGGTGTTGATCATCATCATCCTTTGTACCATTCCCTGTTATTGTCTTGGAATTGTCACTCTGCGAATCCTGTCAAATCAACGCATCCAGAAAACTCAAACTTCAACTCCAACAGCCACTCTTACTGTGACCTTAACTGAAACCCCTACACCAACGATCACTGCATCATTGAATCCATCTGCTACATCAACACCAACCTTCACACCAACTCCGACGAATACAGCCACAACGATACCCACAAATACACCTCTACCTACTTCAACCTATACTCCCATCCCCCCGACTGATACACCGGTACCAAGCGACACCCCAACTGTTCAGATCATCCCTACTGATACAGCAACGTTGGAAATTACCCCTTAAATTTCGAAGTTTCTTTGAATATTCCAGATACAATTCGTGTCTTCCACAATCCCTGCAAATTTGCGAGATATAATTAACTAAATGAGAACTGCATTCACTTTTCTTCTCGGATTCCAATTATTCCTTTCGGGATGTTCTGGCATTATTCAACCGGGTGTAATTAACTCTTCTGACACCCCAAACCCGGTGAGCACATCAGCTCCCTTGCAACCTACTAAAAATAGCGCAATCCCATCAGAAGAACCAATTGATAATTCAACAGGGACACTTATATTATGGGTGCCGGATGATTTTGCGATCAATTCTGGCGAACAAGTGCAAAAACTGTTGATCGACCGGTTGGATGCATTTGAAATTGATAATCCCGGTATCAGCATTGACTTAAGGTTTAAAAACGTTAAGCAAAAAGAAAGTATGATGGATCTGCTTAACACTGCCAACAGGGTTGCCCCATCCGTCCTGCCTGATCTAATTTTATTGAACAGGAATGATATGGAAACGGCGGCTATAAAAGGTTTGCTTGTACCATTTGATCATTTCCCGACAAATGCTGAAAATAATGGAATATTCCCGGGATTTGAAGACCCAGGAAAACTTCAGGGAAGTACCTTTGGCATACCTGCTGCAGGTGACGGGATTTTCGTGATAGATAAAAAATTTAGCGGAGAACAATTACCTTCCTGGAAAGACATTCTCAGCTCAAGCCTTAAGATTGGATTAAACCTAAATGATCCAAACGGGATAGTCTTCATCGCCCTTTATTTATCTGCCGGTGGTGAACTTACAGACGAAAACGGAAAACCTCATATCGATCAGGCAATTTTTACTGAATTGTTAACTTTTATTCGGGAAACCAGAATCCAATCCGCTTTTCCGGATTGGGCTTTGTTGGCATCAGAATGGACTGAGGTGTCGAAACGATTCGAAAATGGCGAATCAGATATGGAGATTAACTGGTATTCATCCACCAGAAAAAATGGATTAGACCAATATACATATCATGGTCTTCCGGGTTTATCTGATACTTCTGCTACCATACTTTCTGGCTGGTATTGGTCCATAGCCAACCCTGCACCAGATAGGCCATCCATCAGGATGGAATTATTGTCATTTTTAAGTCAACCTGTATTTGCATCTCCATGGAGCAATATGGCTGGGTATTTACCAGTATCCAACCAGGAATGGCCAATTTTTAGCTCATCTTCTATAGAATTACAATCCACCCTGGAATCAGCAAAGCCGCTGCCTGATACGTCTATCTTGATCACCAGTTGGTCCTGTGATCAGGGATGCAGCGATTCGTGCATATACCACCAGTGACAGTATTGATGAAATAGCTGCTTCTGCTATTGCCCGAATTAATCAGGATAAATAAGGAGAAAAATGCATATAACCAGTCATACAAAAGCTTTCTTCGCAATTATCCTGGTAATTGCCGGTTGGAATATCTTACAGTCCGTTATTTCAGTTAATGCATATACTCCCCCACCGATCCAATCATCAGACAATGATCATTCAATGGTGCAACAGCAGACTCCAGATGTAATCCTTACTCCAACACCTTTTCCAAGTGAATTCACTGAACAGGAATTAGCTGAAGGGCAACCCATCGGAATCATCATCGGTGCGTCAATTTTGGTCCTGGTGATCATACTTGGTGCTGTGTTCACGCTTGGCAGGATAAAAAACCGAAGGTAATTGAAAATTACCTTCGGTTTTTGTGGCAAAGCTATTTAGTTACTACTATCAAGAGAATGCTGGTCCAAAAAGGTTTTCCCTCACCTGATGTGTTTGTTTCCGTAATCGGTCGTCTTTTTTAAGTAAACCTGCAATTTTATCGCATCCGTACATGACTGTAGTGTGGTCTCTACCGCCTAGTTCAGCACCTATTTGAGGCAGCGAGAAATTGGCATCCTCACGCATGATATACATGGCAACCTGTCTGGGTAGAGCGATATCTTTAGATCTGTCTTTACTCAGCAAACGATCCCTTGAGACTTTGAATACATTAGCCACTGAGTTGATCACTTGATGCGGCTCCACAGAGGTTGACAATTGAACCAGGTCTGCTAGAGAGGTTTGTACGAGTTGAGCATTCACTGGCAGGCCGCTGAGTTCAGAAAATGCGATCACCCGGTTAAGTGCCCCCTCCAGCTCCCGAATATTGGATTGGAATCTTTTCGCGATCATTTCCAGAATTTCGGAAGAGAATTTCTTCCCCGCCCGTTCTGCTTTATCACGCATGATGGCAATTCTAGTTTCCAGATCGGGAGACTGTAAATCAGCAGTTAAGCCCATTTCAAAACGGGATCGCAACCGATCTTCGAGGGTGATCAGACCTTTTGGCGGACGATCAGAACAGATGACGATCTGCTTGTTCATTTCGTGCAGCACGTTGAATGTATGGAAAAATTCTTCCTGGGTTGCTTCTTTACCAGCAATAAATTGGATATCGTCAATTAACAGAACATCCACATCCCGATATCGCTCGCGAAATTCTTGAGTGGAGTGGTTACGGATGGATTGGATGAGATCATTCGTGAATTCTTCGGAAGATACATAGAGGACCTTAAATCCATTCTGCTGAGAGAGGTTTCCTATCGCATGCAGCAGGTGGGTTTTACCCAAACCCACACCGCCATAAAGATACAGCGGGTTATACGATCCAGCAGGGTTTTCTGCAACAGACATGGAAGCAGCGTGGGCTAACCGGTTGCATGGACCAACCACAAATGTTGAAAATGTGTAACGAGGATTTAATCTGGAAGTTTTTCTTATCGGAGTGATGATTGGCTCGGTCTCAGTAGATTTCTGAGAAGCTTCTTTCTCATCAATGTCAATTTCATCTTCCTGCTGGTTCAAGATGAATGCAACTTCTTGCGGACGATTCATGATACCGGTTAATACACGGGTTACTGTGCTTGAAAGCCTGGATTCAAGCCAATCTCTCGCGTAAGGGTTGGAAACAGCAATTGTGAATTTACCATCCTCATATGCAGTAAGCTCGCAATTCTTCACCCATGTGTCGAATGCTGCTTTGGACATATCCATTTTGAGTTGCCCCATCGTCGCCAACCAGGCCTGTTCAGCATTCATGTGGATCTCCATTTACTTAGTATTTTACAATTGGTACGAGGTATCACTGTCTACTCCTATTTGCTTAAATTAAATAGGAAGACCGGGAAATAAGATATTGGGAAAATCACTACGGATGTGAACCGAATGTCTCTGCCCCCTATTGGAGGGACTTTCTTATTCTAGCAGATGGTGATTTATACTACAAGCTGAAATCCCTACGGATTCTTAAAAATCTGACAATATTTAAGGAAAGGAAATGTTAAAGAAAACCTTAAATTTACATTAAATATACATTATTTGTCTATACAAATTACCCCCCATATATAGGTGAAAAAATAAATTATCTCCTAAATGTACTGCCTCACTTCGTCGCATAGTTAAACTAACTATTAATTTGAAAATATGTTCTAGATTTTATTCGAATCTAAGGGATATAAAAACACCTGTATCTGATTCGGTAACCGGAATCTCACGATTTTACGCGTTTTTTACGTCATGATGGAGGCTGCGCGTCGTCCTATTTCCACGGCAAAATTCGTGCCGCGGTCCCAGGGATAAACCTGGCTCATACTCGCAAAGAATAATCCGGTGAGGGGGGTCTGAATAGCCGGGATATTCCGTGAGTGATTCAGCAATGGTACTGGTTGAGCATAATTGGTGCTATTCACCCAGATTTTGTTCACCCAACTCTCATCAAAATCGGGATTGATGCGCTTGATACCGGGGATGAAGCGTTGCAGTAGTTCCTGCGGGGTCAAACTAAAATACTCATGCCCTACTTCCAGGTAATCGCCTATATAAACGATCCTATCTCCGCCGAAATGATCAGGCGAGACAAAATTGGTATGTTCAACCAGTGATAGGAAGGGGAATCCGGCATTCTTGGGGATGTTATACCAGTAATATCCTTGAGGTGAAATGGGCTTTTTGAGTGAGAGGATCATTACCACAGCGCCCATGCTCTTCAATTCCAACAATCCCTTCAAATACTCTTCAGAGAGGGAAGGTGCCATCTTTGCCAATAAGCGAAGGTGAGGTCGTCACGAGACACTGGTCGAATCGTTGGATTTCACCTTTGATCACCATTTCAATTCCACCATCTGGGAGCTGGTTGAATGGAAGTGACCGGAGTATTCAGTTCGATTCTCACGCCCATAGCTCTGAGCTTCTCTGCAAACAAATCCGAAAAGCGCTGAAAACCACCCTGGAATGTTCCCAGCCGGGTGGTTCGAGCATGCATCCTTGCCCACATCCATGCCATATTCACCTGGTGTGAGAATGTTTCTCCGAATTTACCCTCAAGCATCGGCTGCCACATTTTTTCATAGACTTCTGCCCCAGCCCATTTCCGCATCCAGGCTTCCACCGTAGTTGTTTCCATGGATTGCCAGTTATTGGTTAATCTCAGGTATAAACCGACCAGTCCAAAACGGATCTTATTGATTCCCCAACCCAGGCCGGGATACATCAATGCAGCGAAGATGGAGTCAAATGGATAGAACTTACCATCGTGATACATAACTGTGTAGGGACGTGGAAATAAAACCTGATCATCCAAACCCAACTCTTTGATCAAACCAAGCATATGAACATCTGTTGCGAACCAGTGATGATAAAACTTTTCCACTGTCCAATCCCAGTTTGGTTCCTTGAATCCAGCCGCCAGACCGCCCACATTCCCAACTGCATCGAATATGGTGACATCTGCCCCGGATTTCGCGAGGTCATACGCGGCTGCCATGCCACCCAATCCGGCGCCAATCACTGCGATTTTTTTTGTTGTCATGCCTGCACCTCATTTGCTTCCTTAGATACTTCCCCCATTTTAAGACCCTCTTTTGAAAAATAATAGAATCCCAAAAGGGTGATAGGCAACCATAAAGCAATATGTAATACAACGGTATAACCCGCGGCGATTTCCTTTGGTATTCCATAAGCAGTTAATACTGCAATCCCAGCCGCCTCGAAAGTGCCCACATATCCGGGTGCTGAGGGAAGGGTTGTGGCTAAATTACTGATCCCGTTATTCAACATCAAGGCGAAGAAAGTGACCACAAATGGAAATGCATGCATCACAAACCAGTACTTTAAAGTCTCAAGCAGCCAGATCACAAAGGAAGTAAATAGGATCATCAGCGCATCGAGAGGAGACCGCAGGGACTCCAGACCATCCAGAAAACCGGTATGCCAATCCTTCCACTTTGCTGCGAAGTTTTATCGGAACAAAATGGCTGTTGACCCAATCCACTATTCTTCGAGTTTGATGCGGGAGCATCGCGGCTGCTAAAAATATCAAAAGCACAACAATCGCAATAACGGCTCCATAGATGGCAAGATCACGGATATTACCAAGATAACCTGACGATGCTGTCATTTTGGATAATTCGCCAAGATTTAGAAAAATAAAGGCAAGCATCACCACGGCATCAAAAACACGTTCGACCAGAATGGTAGCAAGCGATGCTGATATGGGGACACCTTCATGTCTTTTTAGTACGACTGCTCGTAGAATTTCACCAGCCCGGGCAGGGTAGATATTATTACCCATGTAACCAATTGTGACGATCGGGAACATTGATCGGGTGCTTATTTTCTTAAGCGGTCTAAGGAGATAATGCCAGCGCCAGGCTCGAACCCAGACAGCAACAAAATAGACTGCTATTCCGGGAATTAGCCACAAATATTTGGCAGTTTTCAGGGCTTGCCATGCTTCAGAAAAATTTAATTTCTGTAAGGAAAAGTATAAAAGGACCGCACTTATGACCATCCCCAACCAGAAGATCCATTTTTTCATGTGAATAATTCTACCATGTTATACTTTGGGAATGCCGCTCCTCACCGTTACCGGACTGGGTAAATCCTTTGGCGCTGAAGACCTTTTTAGCGATATTAGTTTCAGCATTCCTCACCGTGCGCGCATTGCATTGGTGGGACCAAACGGCATCGGCAAGACCACTTTATTGCGAATCCTCCTCAAAATGGACGAGCCGTCAGCCGGTTCCATGCATTTTGCCAGGAACATCCGCATCGGTTACCTGCCCCAGGAAGCGGTGTTTGATTCTGACAACCACCTCTGGGAAGAGTGCATGCTGGTTTTTGAAGACCTGGTCGCCCGCCAGGCTGAACTGACTGAACTGGAGAAATCCATCAGCGAAAGCGGTAATGATCCTGAACAGTTGGAAAAATACGGCAAACTGCAGCAGCAGTTTGATCACCTGGGCGGTTATAATTTCGAAAACCAGATCAAATTGACCCTCACCGGCTTGGGTTTTACCAAGGCAGATTTTCTACGTCCATTGAAACACTTATCCGGGGGACAGCGGACACGGGCACTGCTCGCCAAACTTTTGCTATCCAACCCCGACCTGCTTTTATTGGATGAACCTACCAACCACCTGGATATTCAGGCAGTGGAATGGCTGGAAAGTTTCATGAAAGACTGGAATGGCGCAGTCTTGCTGGTGTCGCATGATCGTTACTTTCATTGACCAGGTAGCCAATACCATCTTTGAAATGTCTCCAGACCTTGAAGTATTCCGCGGTAATTACAGCGCGTACCTTGTACAGCGCGAGGATCGTTATCGACGCCTGGCCCTGGAGTATGAAGCGCAGCGCGAGTTTGTGGAAAAAGAAGAAGAATACATCAGGCGGAATATGGCCGGGCAAAACACTCGCCAGGCACAGGGAAGATTAAAACGGTTGGAACGCTTGCTGGCAGAAAGCCAGTTGTCCCGGCCAAAGAAATCCCGTTCGCTGCATTTTGGCCTTAACACAGGTGATCGATCCGGCAACCTGGTGCTGCGTACATACAGCTTGCAGGTCGGATATGCCGACGAAGGTAAGCCGCTCTTTTACGTCCCGGATTTGACCTTTAAACGCCTGGAATGTGCCGCGATCATCGGGCCAAACGGCGCAGGGAAAACTACTTTTCTGAAAACCATCCTCAACCAGATCCCTCCGTTTGCAGGGGAAGTCGACCTGGGTGCAGCACTATCCATTGGCTACTTCGCCCAGGCGCATGAGGGATTGGTAGCAGAGCATAACCTGGTGGAAGAGATCGACTCTGTGGCACCGAGCATGCTTTTAGGAGAGATCCGGGATTACCTGGCGAAGTTCCTTTTCACCGGGGATGATGTTTTCAAACCGGTGCGATTGCTATCAGGCGGTGAACGGGGACGGTTGGCCCTGGCTAAGCTGGCACTTGCAGAACTATAACCTGCTGCTGTTGGATGAGCCGACCAATCATCTTGACCTGCCCTCACAGGAGATACTCCAGGCTGTGCTCTCAGAATTTAAGGGGACGATCCTGCTGGTGTCGCATGATCGGTATTTGATCGATGCGCTGGCCACCCAGATCTGGGATGTTTCACCGGACGAGAAATTGCTCAAGACATTTTCAGGAACTTATAGTGAATATAAAAGTTTTTCGAATGCTAGTACGGTTCCGTCCGTCCAACTGAAGATGGAAAAAGTAAAGATCAGCGAACCCGGAAAATCCCGAAGCGGTTTGACGTCCTGGAAAAAACAAAAACTGTTGGCAGTTGTGGAAAAGCGCATCGCTGATAACGAGAAATCCCTGGCAGCCATCTCACAGCAGCTTGCCAACCCACCTGCTGATGCAGGCAAGGTACAGCAGCTTGGAAGTGATTATGTCCGCATCGAACAGGAGCATGCCCGCCTGATGGATGAGTGGGGAGATTTGATCGAAGAATAAATTGAAAACTTACAAAAACTTTTATTGGGACGAGAAATAATTAGCACAAATTGTATTAGTAGGAAGAAAACGGGGAATGAAAATTCCATGACAAAGCTGGAAATTTGAAACTAACAAAGAAATACTCGTAAAGGATGGCAATACTTTTCTACGGATAGTTATTCTTTAATAATCGATTCCTCACCGGAATATCTCACCAACTGCGGAAATTTTTTCAGCACCAACCCGGCAGCGACAATGCAGCCTAAGCCACCAGTGATGATTGCTGCGGGGATCCCGAACGCTTGAGCAACCAGCCCTGATTCCATTTCACCTAATTGCGGTCCGCCCTTGAAGAAGATCTGATTAATGCTGACCATCCGTCCACGCAGTTGATCGGGGGTTTGTAGTTGTCGAACAGTATTTCGAATGATGGTGCTGATCCCATCCGCGGCACCCATCAAGATCAGGGCTGCCATGGTGAGCCAGAAGCTGGTGGAAAGCCCGAATAATACTGTTGCCCCACCGAATATGATCACCGCGACCGAAAGGATGATGCCCTGCCTGACGATCCTGGTTTTTTGCGAGATCACCAGCGCCACGCTGACATCACCCATGGATTGAGCCGCAGATAACCATCCATACTGGATCGCCCCCACATGCAGGATGTCTTTTGCTACAAACGGTAAAAGCGTATTGGCTGAGGAAAAAAAGCTGGCAAAGAAATCCAGGATCATGCTGGAAAGGATGATCGGGGAGTTGCGGATAAAGCGTATGCCTTCACGGATGTCTGCGGTCATGATATCTAGCCGCATAGATTTCTTTTCAACACTTGTGGTTATAGGACCCATCATGATCAAAGCCATAACGACAGCAATATATGATATTGCATTCAACCAGTACACCCATTGCAGGCCTGCATAAGCGATCAACAAGCCACTTAATGCTGGTCCAAGGATGGCACCGATGTTCACCGAGATGGAATTCATGCTGAACGCGTTGGGGAGTTCCTCTTTAGGCACCAGGTTGGGTATAAGGGCTTGCCGGGCTGGCAGATCGAAAGTAATAGCGATGGATTGGATAACGGTGAGGGCATAGATCAGCCAGAGGGTGATCTGCCCGAAATAAGTCAACAGTCCAAACGCAAGTGCCACCAAGCCAAGGGTGATCTGGGTAACGATCGCCAGTTTCTGCCGATTAAAACGATCCGCAATAAGGCCGGCAAAAAGGGATAGAACAATCAATGGGATGAAACGAACCAGGCCCAACCCACTAACAGCAATAGGTTGATCGGTTAACAAACGTATATGCCAGTAAAGCGCCCAGATCTGCATCTGGGAGCCGGTAATCGAGATCAAGAGACCTGCCCACAATAATAAGAATGGGCGACGTTTCAAGGATGGAGGGATGACCATTTACTGCTCTATGTCCCCCAATCCCGAAGATACAAAAAGTCATACCCAACAGTCCGATTGGTCAATTTGGCAATGGGTGGCAGGATGCGTTTAAACTGGCTGCGGCGAATGCGCTGGATCACTTTTTCAACAAAAGTTACCGAGAAACCGGATTCCACACAATCCTGAACAGAGTATCTCTGATCCACCAATAAATATAATAGCTGGTCCACTTGATCGTAAGTGAAACCCAAATCGCCTTCATCTGTCTGCCCGAGGAAAAGATCAGCCGTCGGCGGTTTGGAGAGGATCACATCCGGTACGCCCATATCTTTGGAGAGCTGACGAACTTGGGTTTTGTACAGGTCGCCGATCGGGTTGATGGCACAGGCTGAATCACCATATAGAGTCGAATAACCCAGCAGTATTTCCGTTTTGTTCCCGGTTCCTACCACCAGTCCATGAAAGGAGGCAGATAGATCATATAAGACGATCATTCGCATCCGGGCCATGATATTGCCTTTACGGGTATTATCCATTTCAGGGTCGAGCTGGATAAGAGGATCAGCCATTCCGGTTATGGGTATGGTGACTGTCTGAACGCCTAATTTATCGATCACCAATTGAGCATGATCCAAAGACTCCTTTGAGGAGGTTTTGTAAGGCATCCGAACGGCCATGACATTTTGTGCTCCCAGGGCTTCAGCAGCCAGAAAACAAACCAGGGCTGAATCCAATCCGCCGGAGAGACCCACAACTGCCTTGTTAAAACCGACCCGCTCCAATTCGCTGCGGATGAATCCGGTAAGGATCTGGCGCACCAGAGCTGGATTTATTACTAGGTCGACTGGATTATGATCTGTTTCATTCATAATTTATCCTTTACCTATGATCCGATTCAATTCTGCATTGGTGAGGGAAGTTCGCTCATCGCGCAGGAGAGGAAGACGAGTTCTGGTCCGGTGCATTTGATGCAAATCAATGGAGGCCAAGGTCAGTGATTCATCATGATATGGAGCCTGGGTTACCAGGCTTCCATCTGGATCAAAGATAGTCGAGCCTCCCCAAAAATGTAAACCATCTTCATAACCCACCCGATTGGTATGCACAACAAAACTGGTAAACAGACTGGCATATGCCTGATTGATATGTTCTACCCAGCGGGCTGAATCGAGTTTGGGCTCACGACTTAAACCGCGACCTGGTGAAGCTGAGCTAAATAGAAGCACATCTGCCCCGTCCAACCATAATAAATATGGTGGCGATGCATGCCAGAAATCCTCGCAGATCAACATACCCATCCGCCCGAAGCGGGTATCAAAAGCCCGGATCTCATCTCCCCAGGCAAAAAAACGTCCCTCATCAAACAACCCATATGTGGGTAAATAGACTTTGTGATGTACATGTACCACTTCACCACTGGATAGATATGCATTTGAAATGTAAAAACGATGGCGGGAGTCTTCATCCACAAAGCCTACAACAATATCCAGTTCCTTACTGGCTTCAAGTAAAGGATGGAATACAGGGTCATCATTGGTAGCGGAATGGGCAACTGTTGGAACAAGATCTTGAAGCACATACCCGGTCAATGAAAGTTCAGGAAAGATCACCAGGTCGGCATGGTCCTTTTTAGCCTTATCGATGTAATCCAAATGCTTGGCAAGGTTGTGAGGGATGTCTCCAAGGTGATTACTTATCTGTGCGAGGGCGATATTTATATGGGTCATAATTCTTAATTTTACTCCGATTTATCAGGGGCAATCATCCCACTAATCTATTATTAAAATTCTCTCTTATGAATCCTTGAAATGATAAATACGAATACCATTCCTATGGAACATACCAGGAAGTAGATGGCCGCGGCAATTCTTTCCAAAGACTGGTTGCCCAACCTGACCATGGGGTCAGCTCGAAAATAAGTAAAACAGAAAATCACACCAAATTGCAATAAACAAAAGAAAAGCAATTTTACCTTTGGTAATTTCTTTGATTGCCAGATTCGATCGATCAAAAGTAGAAATAATAGTGATAATAATGCTCCAAATGCCGGGTACGGAATTCTGGGGAGCAAATCCCCGGAAGCATCAGTGACCGGGAGTACCCACCACGCCTGGGAGTGTATTGGGCCATATCCCAAACCGGCGATCTGTGCTCCCAACCAAATGCCGATCGTAGTCAATGCTAACCAGGGGAAAATTGAGTTCAAGCAAATCGACGAGAGATCTATTCGAGAAACCCGCATATAACAACAAAGAGATAATACCCCCCAGACGCAAGACCCATCCAATCCAACCCACCAGCGCGAATGTCCAACAACTTCCATGGGTTTGCCGCAAATTCTGACCAGTGTACCATCCCATAGCTTAACCTTGCGCCGATCAACATGCCTGCCAGTACAATAATGCCGCTATTCAATGCTGAATTTAATCTCGCATCACCAGCCCGGGAGGGAGTCATATTCCTTGTGGAAAGAAATGCTGACCATAAAATACCTGCAGCAGCAAAACAACCAAGAATTGATGGATAGAGACCAGTATTCACACACACATTGTACCAAGTCAACCGAATGTATGTATAATAGTATTGGAAGGTAAATATGGAAATATTTCTCAATCCGAATGTTGCTTATCTGATTTTAGTGGTTGGTTTTCTGGTTGCCATCATGGCTCTATTTACACCCGGCACCGGATTATTGGAACTGGTAGGCTTTTCCTTATTACTCGTTGCGGGATGGCAGATCTACCAGTTGGATATCAATCTCATTGCACTGGTAATTCTGATCGTGGGAGTGTTTCCGTTCCTTTTCGCCCTCAGGAAAACAGGAAAATGGTATCACCTGGTCATTTCATTGGTCGCATTGTCCACTGGAAGTACTTTCCTTTTTGTGACTAGCGGCTGGCGTTCGGCTGTCAACCCGATTTTAGCCGTTCTTGTTAACCTGTTGTTGATCGGTTTTTTCTGGCTGGTTATTCGTAAAGGTATGGACGCGGTTACCGCTCCACCACAGAACCAGCTGGAAGAGACAGTGGGAAGCATTGGGGAAACGAGATCGAAGGTGCAAGGAGAAGGATCGGTTTATTTGAACGGTGAGTTATGGAGCGCTGTCAGTAAACTTCCGATCGCTGAAAATAAAAGAGTTCGGGTCATTTCCAGGCAAGGCTATATTTTGGAAGTTGAAGAATTACCCGTTCACGATAAAGAATGATCAATCTGTAAGGAGGAAAAATGAGTTCAGCTAATACAATAGTATTATGTTTGGTTGGCGTAGTTATCCTGCTGGTAATAATCTTTTTGGTAAATGCCATCAAGATTGTTCCTGAATACCAACGCCTGGTGGTTTTTCGACTGGGACGATGTATCGGGGATAAAGGTCCGGGATTGGTTTTGTTGATCCCGTTCATTGACCGACCGGTACGAGTGGACTTGCGTGAACAAGTGCGTGAGATTCCGCATCAAGTCAGCATCACCAAGGATAATGCACCCATCTCCATCGACTTTCTGTGGTTCTATAAAGTTTTACAGCCCACCGACAGTGTAGTTCAGGTAGGCAATTTTGAATTAGCTGCCCAGGGTATGGCCTCCACCACCCTGCGTTCTGTCATTGGTGGTATTTTACTGGACTCAGTCTTATCGGAACGTGAGCACATCAATAATCTATTGCGTACACGGCTGGATGAGGTGACTGAACGTTGGGGTGTTAAAGTGACCAACGTAGAGATCCGGGAGATCATTCCACCTCGGGAAGTACAGGAAGCAATGAACCGCCAGCTCACTGCAGAACGAATTCGACGGGCTGTGGTCACCGAATCCGAAGGTACCCGTGCGGCGGCGATCAATGTAGCAGATGGTGAGCGACAGGCTGCAATTTTGAAAGCAGAAGGCGATAAGCAATCCAATATCCTGCGAGCAGAGGGTGATAAGAGTTCACAATTGCTGCGGGCAGAAGGTTACTCCAGCGCTCTTGATAAGATCAATGAAGTAGCAAAAAGCGTTGATCCCAATGCTCTTACCGTCCAGTACTTCGAAACATTGAAGAATATGGCATCTGGTGCTTCCACCAAATTCATCTTCCCGATGGAATTTACCAGTCTGCTGGGTAACTTCATTAAAGCCAATAAAGACTAAGAAGAGTTGTGCAAGATATAGTTTTATTGGCCACGATTTATAGAATTAACATCAATAGCGGCGAAGGAATTCAATAATTCCCTTCGCCGCTATATTGATAGATATTTCCGGCGAAAATATGTTTACCATCGAAAAAGCGACCATCAAGGACTTATTTCCACTGCGACAATTGGAAAAAGAATGCTTCACCATTGACGCGTGGCCTCTTTTTGACCTGGCAGGAGTTCTGACACTTCCAGGCATCATCCGGATGAAAGCAGTCCAAAATGATCAAATGGTCGGGTTTATTGCCGGAAACATTGGTAATACTGATGGTATTGGATGGATCTCCACAATCGGTGTAGCGAAACAAGCACGCAGGCAGGGAATAGGCAAAGCGTTACTAACAGCCTTTGAGGACAGGATCAATACCCCTGAGCTCCGTTTGACCGTGAGAAAATCAAACCTGGGTGCAATCCAAATGTACTTGCAAAACGGATATCAAAATTATCAAATCTGGGAAAATTACTACCAGGGGGGTGAAGACGGGCAGGTGATGCGGAAGTTGCGAGCCCGATAAAATTGATTTATGGATACTTGCAGGTTCCCGGTGAAAAAGGGAATACAGCATTATTTATTGAATAATATTCCTCGAAAGTTTTGCATGCAGTTACCAACCAATAATCGAATAACGAAGTTTGTTCCTGAAGGAATTGCATATTTGCTCTTGTACATTCCCCCGATTTTGTTTTGCAGTAAGGTGAGTCCAATGCTGGTGACTCAGCGCAATTATTTTCATCATATTCTGCCAGGCACTTTTGATAGGCCGACTTAGTTTCTCCAACTTGTGAAAACCTTTCAACCAGTTGCATCTGGATAAAATTCAATTCAGATGGAGCAGTGACAGAATTTATTTGAGATCCTTTTTGTGTATAATCTCCGGATAGATTCCAAATGACATTGAAATATTGACTGCCGGCTGCAGGAAGTCCACTTCCGGATGGAATTGGCGTAGTCTTATTATTCCGTTGTGGAAAGGCTACGGCTGTAAGCTCAGGTGAAAATGGTGCAACCAGGGACAATAAATTGATCCTGGGTAAATAAATTGCCGCAGCACTTAAGCAAGCAGTGATAATGAGGATGGTTACAGCCAAGGCTAACGGCAAGGGTGATTTTTTCTTTATTTTTTTGGTTTCAATCCCTTCCACTACTGTGGATACCTGACTGTCAGGTATTCCTGAACTTGATAAAGCGGATTTGATTTTTGTAGACGAATTACCTAATTCTGCCAGAGCTAATGCCCGCCGTTCAACTTCTTCCAGGGATAAATCATCTACTACAGGTACCTGTGGTAGATCGGGGAAATAACTGGATGAGGTAGTATAAACTGGAGTAATCTCTTTTTCAGGAATTCTGGTGGGGGTAATTTCAGGGACTGGAATAGGATTTGTTGGTTCAATCAATAAAAGCCGCCGAAGTTCGATCATCGATATCCAAATTCCTTCGGCAGGCATTAATATAGTTTGGTATTTCGGTCCTATCCGTAGTAGCCAGATATGTGGACCATCCACTTCAAGCTCAAAAGCACAACCACAGGTGACACAGGCTAAATGATCTGACGCCCCTGGATGGTGAATGACTCGCAGCGATACACTGTTACAAATCGGACAATGCCCTTTTTCTGCCCATTTATCGGGAATTTCCGAAATCGCTGTGAAACTACTCATCCACACCCTCCAATAATGGATATCCAAATACTAACTTGAAACACATTATCAATGAAAATTCATTAATTTGCAAATTCGGTACGCTGATCGTCTTGAAATTGCCTGACGGAACATTACTATACTTATCGGTAATCTGGATTAATTCATCACAATAGATCTATATTTCATCCGCTCGGTACACTCGAATTGCAGCATTTCCAGTTCGCGGGCACTTATATTCGCAGATTCCGCAGCCGATACATCTCTCCCGGATCACTCTTGGAAGCTGTACCGTGCCTGTAGTATTATCCGGCCTGGTCACTTGCGTTTCTTCCAAAAGGATGGCTTTTTCTGGTACCGGGCACATTTCTTCACACACAATACATGGGGTACCATCTGCCCAGGGGATACAGCGGTTCTCATCAATAAATGCCCAACCAATAACAAATTTCCGCTTTTCTTCAAGCTTCAATGGGGTAATAGCTTCCACCGGGCAGACCTGTCCACAACGGTTGCATGAAAAATCACAATATCCCAGGCGGGGTATGAGCAACGGTGTAAAGATTTTCTCAAGTCCGCCATCCAAAATGGAAGCCTGTAAAGCCCCGGTCGGACAGGCACGGATACACTCACCGCATCGCAGGCATTTACTTATCAGATCTTGCTCGACTGCACCAGGAGGTCTTAATAATAATGGATTAGTTCTTTGAGCATTCTGATCTGAACCCAATACTGTAAGTGCGGCGGCTGATCCTAATATGGTAGCGAAAAATGATCGCCTATCAGGGTCATACGGCATGGATGGTGCCGGTTTCTTAATCATCTGAAATTTCGTTGAAGTAAGCTTGCAGCTTGGAAGACAATTCAAACACATGGTGCATTCAGCCGGGTCGCTTTGATATCCTCTCTGCGGATCGATCGTTCCAGTCGGGCATACATCCTGACAAACACCACATTCCTTGCAGCCCGAACCTACGACTCTTTTTATCAACGAAAATCTGGAAAGCCAGCCTAACATTCCACCCAACGGACAAAGATAACGGCACCAAAAACGGGATGCAATAAAATTCAGCAATACAATGCCTGTGAATACAAGTGCCGGGATCCATGGAAAACGCAGACCCGGCGGAGGAGTTTGCGGAAGAATTGCCGGCCGGATGATCTGGTCCAAAGAGCCCAGGGGATCACTAAAACCCTGAATATTGGAAAGAGTTTTTTCCAAAGCCGTAAAAACGAAATCCAGACCCGGCATAACCACACCCGCCATTGTTCGCACCCAGATCGTGATCGGGTCAAGGAACAACAGTGTCAAATTGCCAAATACTGCCAAAACAAGGATGCCAACCAGGAGTAGATACTTTACCCGCCGCCAGGTATCAGAGACAGATTCTCTGGTTCCCTTCTTTGCGAATGGTTGAAAAACATCCAAAAGAGTTCCAAGAGGGCATAACCAACCGCACCAGACTCGGCCAAAAACCAGGGTCAGTAATAGCAAACCGAGCGAGATTAAAGATCCTGCCAGAATTTGCCGGGAGGCAATGGATTGCGAGATCATGAGAAGCGGGTCCAGGCGGATTGGAAAATTTACCAATACTGCAGGCCACGCCAAACCCGTGGAGGTTACGACCAGGATGGTAAAAATTAGGAGAGAAACTCCCTGTACGACCTTGCGTGCCTAAACCCACTTCAAGCTGGATGAAGCCTGTTTATGTACCAACAGATAATTCCTCAATTCTGAGATTATTCAAATCCGATACACCAAAACCAACCTTGGTGGCTTCAACGATGTAACCTACATCTTCCGGACGCAATCCAAACAAACCGGTGGCGTAACTGTCTGCAGCCACAACATCAGTGGAAACGATGATCGTATCCAATTGCTTTACATCATTCAGATTCCCGCCGGTGGGTCCATTCGCTGTGAGGATCCGGATCGCATCGACTACTGTTAAAGCAGGATGGATAGTTCGATTCAGATCGGTCAATCGTTCCCCCATCCAACTATGAAAATACTCGCGATTTTGGATCAAACCCATCATGTTTTTCATTCCGAGTGTAAGCTTTGCCAGGCTGTGTGTCTTGGCAATTGGCACATTGATCACCAGGTCAGCTTTGAAAACATCTTCGTAGATGAAGCAGGATTTTAATTTCACCGGGTCTTTGACAGCCACTTCCTTGAACTTGAAACCTGGCATATCGATCATCTCTCCACCAGCAAGCCCTACCTGTTCTGCGATGCCACTGGAAACATAGGCATTTGCGGCGGTTCCGCCAAATGGAGAATCCATCACCTGGACTTTTTTTGCTCCTGCCCCAAGGCACAATCGTACAAGTGCCGCGACCACAAAGGGATTCGTTGTTGAGGCATATTCGTAACTATTATATGAGTTGCAGATATTTGGTTTAATGATCACCCATCCATCTTTAGGTACAAACCTTTCCATTCCGCCGATGGCAGCCAGGGCACGTTCAACCATCATCTGCGGCTCGCCACCACGAGCAACAACAAGGTCCGGGGTAGGAGAGTTTGTGGCAGTAGCCTCAATAGGAACATCTTCCTTTGTGGCCAAAGATTCCACTTCTCCAGTGGATTTTTCTCCTCCCTTGGTGGCAGACGGCACTAATTGAGTTGGAATGCCTTCCTGGCTAGACCTGGGGTTGCAAGCTGTTAATAATTCTGCAACAGTGTAAGCGCCAATACTAGAACCTAAGAACTTTAACAGGGTTCTGCGGGAAATTCTATCCATATTATCCTCTAGGGTCTGATGCAAGTATGGTAATTTTATACAACTTATTTGTATTAATATCAATGAGGCAGCAAAATACGTTGATCTGCCTCATTGGAGAGGAGTATTGTATTGTGTTTCCGGATCGCTTTCAGGTTACTGGGCGGGTGGATTGCCTTTGTCATACACACCGATGATCAGAAGCGATGGGTCGTTCGCTGCCTGGGCGGCAAGCATTTGTGCCTGGCGGGCATAGTTGGTTGAATCTGCCAGGATCTTAAGTGTATATTCAGGGTTATGGAATCCCATGCTGTTTTCAGCAGAGACAAAATCCCATATGAACTGGGATTTTCGATGCAAGGCACGGGCTTCATTCAACAGGACAGGATCAGACGAGGTATTTGCAGCTGCAGACTTAATGGCGGTTATTGCATCAATGATGGCATCCTCTGTACTCGTCTTGGTCTTATTCACCTGCTCCTGGATCTCACTTACCCGGGCAACTACATAACCCACGTCAGTATGGCAGGCGCCGCAAGCCAATTCGGCATTCAGCAATGGACTGTGAATATCATGCATGGAATATTTCGCGGATCCATCGCGTACATATGGCATGTGGCAGTCAGCACATGCTACACCCGCTTTGAAATGGGTGCTATCCGCAGTAAAGGTTTCAAAATCAGGATGCTGGGCTTTTAACATCGGGGTACCTGCTTCGGGATATTCCCAATCTTTAAACTGATTCTCTTCATAATAGGCCAGAATATTTTCGATCTTTGTGCCATTTTTCCACGGCACCGTCAGCACTTTATTTTCGCCAGCCATGTAATATTCATCGTGGCAATTTGCACAAACTACAGTCCGCATCTCCTGGCGGGTAAACTTGGTCCAGTCAATTCCCTGAACCTCAAAACCGTTGATAACAGCAGGATTGGTCACAATGAGCCGCATAGTACCAGCTTCATGGCAATTCGCACAGCCAATTGGCTGGTCGATCTGTTTTCCCAATTCTGCAAATGGCATCTTGCTGAATTCTTCCAGGCCGATCTTATTCCAAATTTCGGGATTGTTGGATGATTTGCATGAATAGCAGCTTCCTGTGGTCTTATCAGAAATACGTTTTGAGTTACGGACATCCTCCAGACTCCACTCATGACCGCGGTCATCATTATATTCTTTACTGAAGGCATATCCGCTAAAAAGGACAAGTTGGCGGGGATCGCGTTCCAACCAGGAAAATTTAGATGATCCTCCAAATTCAGTGTCTTCAGTGTTAAGTTTAGTCTTCAACATTGAGTCATATTCATTGGGAAAGTTAAGCCCCCAAATTGAGGAATCCGGTTCAAATGCATTGACCTTGGCAATTGGTTCAGTAGCACGGACCTGGACGGGTTGATTTTTCAAAAATATCAATATCCCAACCAGGATGACTGCAAGGATGAAAATGATAGCTGAAAGAATGATAGTTGTATATTTTTTCATTCAATACCTCTTTTCTCTTCCACTATATAAATGATCGAATCCTGGACAGGTAATAATGTGATTCCGCGCTGGCCATGCGCAACATCCCGGTGACAATCCCAACAATTTCTACCCATGTCATGGGCAGAAATATCTGCAACGGTATCAGCATGACAACGGATACAATTGGATTGAATGATCACTTTCGTGTCCGGGTGAATCCGGATGGCGTCGGGAGTTAACCCGGTGCTGAAGTAGTAGACATCATGTGCACCGGATGCGAATTTTACATAATAATATGAAAAGACATTCTCATGCGGGAGATGACAATCGACACATTTGGTGACATTTTGATGAGGGGCATGATACCAATTTTCGTACGCATAATCCATCACATGACAATTGGTGCATGTACGAGGCGAACTGGTCATATAACGGGGCATATCAGTAACGTAAATAAAAACGCCCATAACAATCACAAGGGACGTGAGGGCGATAATTACAGTTGGAGATTTGAAAATTGCTTTCAATTTATCTCCCGGGAGCTATTTATTGATATATAATCCAATTTTAGTCATATTTATCGGATTAGAAATGAATTAATCACATCATTAATAATGATTATAGTAACATTTCTAATAAATGGGCAAGCAATAAAGCTGGAGAAAGTCGACGGGCAGAGCTTGTACAGGCACTCACTATGTTTTGATGGAGGCACAATACCTAATTTTTCCGCTAACATTAAAATATTGTGAAAATTACGTTACAAAGATGTAACCACCAGGTAACAGTATCCTCATTTATGCTGGTGGGTAATTGACTGTTTGGAATGTTACCTATATAGTATAAGCAGACCAAGAGTAATTAGATTAATTATTCGGAGATTCAGGTGAAGCTAGCTAACGATCATTCACAACTTAAGCAGAAAGAAAAAGGACAGTCCCTGGTTGAACTGGCACTTTTCTTCCCTTTACTTCTGTTAATGTTATCCGGCCTGGTTGAATTCGGATATATGTTGAATGGATATCTAAATCTGATGGATGGCCCCAGGGAAGCGGCTCGTTTTGGTGTGGATAGGTCGCCTTTTATTGGTGCCACTGAGGACGATGACATCCAATTTTATACCAATGGAGATCCTACAAAACCAGGATTATCAGAAATGGCGATTCGCACTATTTTTCCTTACGATCTTGACCCAGCTCTAGATGACATTGTTATTTCGGTTGTGGCAGTTAAAAATGGCACCATTTTTCGCCGATATCCTGACGATGTGGGTGTCCGGTCTACCGTAACAGGGGCAGGAAATGAATATAGCTACAACCACATCAAGAAATCCAAATTCACAGACGCCCAAATCAATACAGCACTTCTGGCAGGAGTGCCAAAAGCAGGTATTGTGATCGTTGAAATGTGGTACAGCTACCACCAGGAACTGGCGTTACCCTGGATCACTCCTTTTGTACCGGATCCAATTCAACTGTATATGTCATCTGTTGCACCATTGCCGGCTGCAGCACCGCCTGAACCAACCCCCACACCATAATCGATGGCGAATATGAAAAAATTATTTTCAATTATTTCAAAAAATAGCGAAAAAGGACAGTCGATCGTACTGATCGCCCTGGTTTTTGTCGGTCTGCTGGCGTTTATCGGTTTAACCGTGGATATGGGGATATTATTTATCTCGTATGGTAACCTACGCCGGGCTGTCGATTCTGCGGCTTTGGCTGCTGCCACTCAAATGCGGTCAAATTACACTGCAACCCAACTGAATGACTCGGCTCAACAGTTTTTAAGATTGAACAATGTGATCGATGGGACAGCCTCCATCCAGACATGTGATGATGTGCCCGGTGATCCACAATTATGTGGTTCATTAAACCGCAAATTGGTGCGAGTTATCGCATCAGCACCTGTTGAATTCTCCTTCCTCCCGGTAATTGGTTTTTACAATACAACTATTACAGCCAATGCCATTGGCGAAGCGGCTTCTCTGGACGTAGTTCTGGTTATTGATACTTCGGAATCCATGTCGGAACAACCGCCAGTAGGACACCCTGAGTACCGGGATCCTGGGGTCTGTAATTTAGCGGACCTGGGTGGAGTTCCAGGTGAATGCCATCCGTTTGAGGAAGTTAAAGTAGCAGCCGGAAATTTCGCTGCCTGGGTTTTAGATAAACCTGCTGCAAAGGAAGAAGACAGGTTGGCCATCGTAACCTTCTCGGACGCATGGGAACCCCATAATGTTGCCACCGGAAGAGGAACGGGGATTGTTAGTGTTGGCGGTGATACTTGGCTCAACGACCAGGCCACTGCGATCAATGCCATCCATAATTTGAATGTCTATCAACCGGCAGTGTGTCCTGTAGATTGGATCACTAACGGTAGTGCAGGTATCTGCTCACAATATGATGGCGGAGGGAATTTCCAGCAAATTGTTGCCCCATGGCGACAACCTGATAATGTCAATGCTATTTTTGATGCGGCGCATATCGGGGATGCAGCTTTCAATGGAGAACGATCCACTTCACAAACCACCAATATCGGGGGTGGATTGAACTGGGCAGCCTTTCAATTAAGCCAGGATATGCATCCTGATGCCCTGTGGTTGGTAGTGCTTCTGACTGATGGTGCAGCCAACGCCACTGACGTGGATCCAGCTGTGGCATTGCGGATCCAGCAAGGAATTTCCGCTCCAGGTTGGTTACCAAATGTTGATCTGCCAGCTGGTTTCTGCCCGGAAAATGGGGCGCTGACCAATCCGCCATGCCGGGATACAGATGTTACCACCAGACACCTCCTTGGCGATGCCCTTTATGATGCGGAAGACTTTGCTCGTGACCGGGCTGACCTGGTCTCCTGCCCATCCAAAGTGGCTGATTCAAACTGCGATAACGATAATACAGGCCAGGCAGCCATTATGTTCTCGATCGGATTGGGAGATGCAGTATTTGCCAATACCAATGAAGCCGGTGGAAGACCCTATGGAGACACTCTATTGCGTTATATTGGTGCTGTAGGGGATGACGGTGACCCAACGACAGATCCATGTTCTACTGTAGCTGTTCCTGGTACTCCCGCAAATTATAACTGTGGAAATTATTTCTTCACCACAACCGGTTCAGGACTGGACCAGGTTTTCAACGAAATTGCATCCCGTGTATATACTCGACTTACCAGGTAGGACTTGGCATATGAAAAATCTCATCCTTCACAAAATATTCCGAAAAAGAAGCTTTACAGCTCAGGGTATGGTGGAATTTGCCCTGGTCTTACCGCTCTTATTAATGCTCATTTTCGGGATCATAGAATTTGGACGCATTTTCCAGGCCTGGTTATCGGTTCAGAATAGTGCCCGGTTTGCTGTTCGCTACGCGGTCACAGGTCAATATGATGTGGGATATTGCGATGACGCTGCAACTGCCGAAGTGAATAACAATGTATTTAAGAGGTTTCCGGTCGACCACCTGACAGATAATATTTCACCTGTTGTTAATCCGGTGACTGCCGATACATATGGGGGTGATCCGCAGGATTGCCGGGTTCCAAATACATTTGCTACCTTTTTAAATGCTACTGCTCCCTTTGATACCATGACAGTCAATGCCCAATCTCTGGCAGTTTCTGAGACGATCGAAAATATGACCGGGGTATTACAGGATTATGCCCGCCTGCATTCCATCCATGACATCACCCGGGAGGATGCATTTGCCATTGCTTTGGATCCAACAAAAACACTCACGAGTGACAAAGGATATTTTCGGGTGATTGTTTTTTCCTCAAGAGTGATTGCTGCATCAACAGTGACACAGTCAGACCCTGGTGCAGGACTTTATTGGAATATCACACCAAAAGAGGATGCCGGTGGACCAGGTGATAGTATTTTGATCGGTGTCGATTTTAACCATCCTTTGATCACCCCCTTCCTGATGCAAGCCTGGCCTTACCTGCACCTGACCACGGTTCGCCGCGGGATCATTGAGCAATTCCGGGCAAGCAAAGCTATCAATGTGGCACCGCCGCTATTAATGCCCAGCCCGACGGCTTCTTTGACACCTTCCATTACCGCCAGCCCAACCAATACCAGTACGCCTACATTCACACCTTCACCGACGGCTACCAATACATTTACACCATCACCTACCTATACACCGTCAGAAACACCTACGATCACCAGGACAGCTTCACTGACTGCCACACAGACACCTTCGATCACATTAACCCCATCCAGGACATCGACTGCATCGCTGACACCTAGTATTACTGCCACTGCAAGCAAGACACCAACCAGGACCAACACAGTTGTTCCATCTTGTGGAAATGTCACCATGACACTGGGTATGGCTCCGGAGCGCGCACAGATCGACTGAGAATGGTCATTGTAAATAACAACTCTGTGGTTGCCAATTTTGGTGACACGACAGTAACCTGGGATTATTCCGCTGGGAATTCCAATGTTTATCTCGATTATATGCAGATGAACTCCACGACCTTCTATAACGGTAATGATTACACATCGACTACTTACGGATGCGAAGAGCCCGACGATGGCACTTGGCAGGAGGTGGGACAACCCACAACCTGTATATTGACTTTGCACCCGATAGCCGTGGAATTAATGGGACTTTCACGGTGCAGGTAAACCTGGCAGTCAATGGAGTCAATTGCCCATTTACTCGAACATACACTACGAATTGCCCCGACAGCCACGAACACCCGGACGCCAACCCGGACGCTTAACTGCCAGCCGGACCCTGCCACCCACACTGACTCCAACCAGAACTTTCACACCTTCACTAACCAATACACCATCGAAAACGCTCGTTCCTACGAACACCTTTACACCGACTGAAACGCTTGTTCCGACATCGACATTTACGAGGACGTTCACGCCAACGAAATCAGAATACTCCTGTACCGAGCAATACGTATACTCCTTCAAAGACATTGGTACCTACGAACACACCTACACATCACTCCTACACGTACGAATACCACCACTCCAACGGTCACATTTACACATACAGTGGCACCTACGAATACTCCGACACGTACGTTCACTCCGACCCCGACCAAGACACCGATCGGCGGCGGTGAAGGATAAGGTTGCAAGACATTAATAAAAAAACAGGGTTGTTATTTCTCAACCCTGTTTTTATTTGGTTGTAAAATCATGATATGAGGACAAAACAGCACCGCCTATTTCAATTCACGAGCACAGATCTTAAACCAGCCTTGATCATTTGGGGATTAACGGCTTCATATATAGTAATCGTGAGCACATTTGCAGGACCTGGTCAGATAGTTTTTACTTTACTACGAATTATCACCTGTATTCCGGGAATAGCTGCAATATTCATTTTAATGAAGTTATCTACAAAAATGAATCCCGGAATATCACGCATGCAATGGCAGGTGATCGGAACGGGTCTTATCTTTTGGATCGCAGCCGATTATTACCGCCTCATTTTTTCACCAAATGTAATCTCAAACCAGATTATTGCTGCCTGGGTTAATTGGATAAACATTGCCGGATTTCTACTCGTTGCAGGAGGGTGGTTGTTCTCGCAAGTATTGCTGCGGCAGAGAATCATCCGACTAAAAATGATCCTCGATATGACCATTTCTTGCGGGGCGATGACTCTGCTTGGTTGGTTGGTGTTTGTATTTCCCAACGTGAATGTTGAAATTAGAAACTTGATTGAAACCCGCTGGCAGTTGACATATCCCGTACTGGATATTGGTTTGCTGGCGTTGTTATTGAACATGCTTCTGCTCGTTAAATCCAGCCAATTACAAAAGACAATATTCTGGTTTATGCTGGGTGTGATTGGATTTACGATCAGTGACCTTGCTCCAGCATCCATCACGTTGGCAGACCAATTATTACCAGGGACCGGTATGGAACTTGGAATTATGATCGGATATTCTGCAATCCTGACCGGTGTTTATTACGCTTACAGAAATCCGAATTTATTGGTGGAAGGACCTGAATCCGGTTTTGAATGGACAAATGGACGAAGGATCCAGGGAGTGCTACCATTGGCATTGATCCTGGTACTTGTTGCCGAATTGGTTATCGTCTGGCAAAACTCCCTCAATTTTCCACAAGCCACAATTGGGATCACTGCAATGCTATGGCTCCTATTGATCGCCAGGCAGGGTGTTGCAGCAGGAGAGTTCGAGCTTCGACAGTATGCCATCCTTTTTCAAAATACCGCTGAACCTTCTTTTATTACAGATAAAAAGCTTAAAATAATTTTGGTAAACCCAGCCATGATCCAGATCTGCGGATTGAAGAATGAGGCTGAATTGCTGGGACGGACCATAAAAGAAGTATTTTCAGACCCGGGTATCCCTGACCAGATCGAATCAAACTGGAAGTCTGAAGTTCGTCTGAATTTATCCGATTCCATCTATCTTCCGGTAGAACTTTCTCTGAATAAGATCAGTTATGACTCCCCCGGCAATCAACGGATCGCTGGAACTGCCCATGACCTGACTCCGCAAAAAGAACAACAGGCAGCCTTGCTAATGGCGAATCAACGGTTATCCGATCTGCAGGGAGAATTGGAAAAACTCAATGAAGGACTTGAACAACGGGTGTTTGAAAAAACCACCTCACTGCAAACCGCGTTTGTTCAATTGGAGGAACAACATAAAAAGCTACAATCGCTGGATCAGATGAAATCGGATTTTGTGTCGATGGTTTCACATGAGTTAAGGGCACCACTTACAAATATCAGCGGTGGAATAGAATTATTATTGGTCAATCGGGATTTTTTAAGTGAGAAGACACACCGATCGCTTACTCTTGTC
The DNA here is from genome assembly GCA_963827895.1 of uncultured Chloroflexia bacterium. GTDB lineage: Bacteria > Chloroflexota > Anaerolineae > Anaerolineales > Anaerolineaceae > PNON01. The sequence continues at coordinate 359,775 of CAWHCY010000007.1, forward strand.
CAAACAGAGATCCAACGTTTAACACGATTTGTAGAAACGATCCTGGATCTTTCTGCTATGGAAGCAGAACGCTTGCCACTCTTCCCGGAGCCAGTGAACACCAATAATCTCATTCGAAATACACTAGAACAATTTATAGACTTGCCTGAAGCTCAACGCCTGATGTTCCATCCCAAGGATACTTTACCTACCGTTTTAGCAGATCCACATGGACTGGCAAGTGTGCTTACCCATCTAATAGACAATGCAATAAAATACGCACCTGAAGGAATAATTCTAATAACTACAGATCAAAATATGGAAAAAGTCTATGTTACAATACGGGATCATGGCCCCGGGATCCCTATTGATGCCCAGCCATATATATTTGAGAAATTTTACCGGGTAAATCCGGTTGATTCTCAGTCGATCTATGGACATGGGTTGGGTTTATACATGGCGAACAGGATGTTGGATGCGATGGGCGGAGAAATCAGTGTTAAGAATTGCGAAGATGGAGGGGCTGAATTCATAATTACTTTGCCCATAATCGAGGAAAATGATGAGCCGACTCTTATTAGTTGATGATGATAAAACTCTTCTTCAATTTTTAAGTGAATATCTGACAGGGGATGGATTTGAGGTAATCACTGCATCCAATGGAACTGATGCCTTGCGAATGGCTTATCAAAATCATCCCGAATTGGTTGTTCTGGATGTCATGATGCCGGGTATGGATGGCTGGGAAGTGTGTGCCAGATTACACGAGATGACAGGAGTCCCGGTGATCCTGGTTACGGGAAAGACCACTGAAGCCGATAAACTCAGAGGATTCAAATTAGGCGCTGATGATTACCTTACCAAACCCTTTAGCTTTGCCGAGCTATCTGCCCGGATACAGGCAGTATTAGCCAGAAGCCTTCTATTTCAAGGTAACACTGTCAATTTGATCAATCTTGGAAACCTGGTGATCAACCCAGAAAAACGCAGTGTAAAACAGGCAGATAAAGAACTCCAACTGACGCCAACAGAATATCGTCTACTCGAATATCTTGCCCGTAATCAGGGACGTGCTGTACCTGAGGCCGAATTGGCTCAGGCTGTATGGGGAAATTATCGAGAAGAAGACGCTTCCACAGTGAGGCGCTTTATCTGGCTGCTCAGGAAGAAAGTGGAAGAAGATCCATCGGATCCCAAACTGGTAAAAACAGTACGGGGTTTTGGATACAGGATGGGTACGAGCAGCCTCAAACTACCCGACGATTATAAATAATAGGCTACCGATAAAGGTAAAATATAACCGGGTAATGTAAGGAATTATTCATACACAATTAATTCCATTCATATTTATTTATGGTATCATTTCTTTATGGACGATAAAATTACGATCATTGAGGGACCCACCCCGCAGTTTACTCATGTAGATGAGGACTGGGCCAGGGGTATTTTTGAAGGTCCATCCCGTTATAAATATTCTTTTACCAACCTGCGAACATTCAATGGGCCTGCCTTAATTGAAAGATGTTACCGCACCTGGCATTCCAAGGGAATGATGTATTTGGAATACCGTGATGATATGGGTCTTACATTAAGCTCTCCAATCCTTGCTGCTCGATCGGTGGATTCTCCTGATGGAAATGTACTACAGCTCTGGCTACGAATGGAGGATGAAGAAGAATCCGAAGTAAACATAAATGATGACGGGGAGATGGATTAATTAATAATTCCTGCTGATATAGCAGGATTTTTTTTGTAAATAAAAGCAACAAACGCCCGGGTGAGGGGGGCACCCGAACGTTTGTTAAAGTAATATTATCATGCGCTTTCCATTTGTCAAGAAATTAAACATTAGAAATAATTAATAGTATTTTGAGCCCCAGGAGGAACTCGAATACATACTCTCCACGGGTACTCTCAATCTAAATTTGTTTATTCAGAAAATGGTGCCCCAAGAGGGATTCGAATACATACCCTCCACGGGTACCCTCAATCTATTTTTGTTTATTCAGAAAAATGGTGCCCCAGGAGGGACTCGAACCCTCAATCTAGGCGTTAGGAGTGCCTCGCTCTGTCCACTTGAGCCACTAGGGCAATAAATATATTTTACTCTAATCCTTCAAGTGCTGCAAATTTACATATCCGCCGGTTTTTTACCGAGGGAAGCTCCATAGGCTATGAACTGGTTTATTCCATCTACATTCCAGAATTTATTCAAACCCTCATCATCGAATGCTCCAATCGCGCACATTCCACAATCGATCACATCCGCTGCAAGGTAAAGATTCTGGCAAATATGGCCGGCATCCAGAAGGAGATACCTGTAACCGCGGGTGCTGTACCGCCAGGTGGACCGTTCAGGAACAGCACACCACCAGAACGATACTGCACATTCCCTGATATGTGGTTGTTTAAGGCATACTTCACTGATCTCAGAGGAAAAATTAGATCCGGTTTGTATTTGCAGCAAACTATGCTCAATAGCCAGGTATCTATATAAACCAGGTTCCAACCCATCCACATTCGAAACAACTATAAAGGTTTCAAATGAATGCCGTGCACCGCCCGATGGCACTATTCGCATAGTAACTGGTCGGGAGGTGACATGTTTGACACCCTGACTGCACCATAACAAAAACGTTAACTCTTCTAAAGATAACGGGTCTTTTGTATAACGCCGAAGGGTTCGTCGGCTTTCCACTGTTGTCAGAAAATCTGCCTTCAGGATATTTAATTCAACAGCAGGTTTGAGTTTAATGATTCGAAGATTTTCATCAATGGGTAGTTCGAGAGCAGGTTGAGGAATTCCTCTACCTTCGGCTGCAGGTTCAAGGTTCTTATTTTCAGATTGTTGCATAAAAAGAATTCCATCTTTGGTGGTCATTATTTCTCCGTTATTCATTATCTGATCCAAATATCTCGGACAAGTTGTTTCTACTATTTTAACCTTAAAATGCATAAAGGATACTTTGAATAATTAATGCCTGGTTTATAATGATGAATATCATTATTGCGAGGAATCCATGAAGAAAATATTGATATCCATAATATTAATGACTACACTGTTGATCAGTTTCAATTCTCCTGCATCCAGTCAGAATATCCTGCCTGATGTGACTCACTTTGGTATTTTTGAAGTAGATATTCGGCCAGAGTTTGATAACCCGCAAGTGTTAGTCATATATCACATTGTGTTAACTGCTGACACAAAACTCCCAGCTACAGTCACCATTGCTTTGCCTGGCCGCATCGGGACACCCACTGCGGTAGCATGGGTTGATCCAACTGATGGTGGTATGTATAATCTCACCTACCAGAGTAAGCTTGCGAATGATCAGGTAAAGGTATCGTTTACAACCACTGGCAGTGAGATCCAGTTGGAGTATTACGATCCGAATCTAAACAAAAGTGGGACAGTTCGGAATTTTATATATGCCTGGACAGGAACATATGACATTGATAATTTCAGCATGCACATTCAACCACCAGTGGGAGCTCAAAAAATAGTCATTACCCCAAACATTGGTGAACCTCAATTTAGCGATTCAGGTGTGGAATTCTATTATGCAAAATTGGGAGCAATTTCTTCAAAGGATTCTTTTAATATCAATATTGAATATGAAAAATTAACTGACGAGCTTAGTATTGAAAAATTGCCTGTAACATCCACTGCCCCGATCGACGATTCGGCAACTGGAAGGACATCCATTCAGGAAATTATTCCCTGGATCGTAGGACTCTTTCTCTTGATCCTTGCCGGTTCAATAGCATGGTGGATCTGGATTTCCAGGCATTCTGAGAGTAGAAGGGATAATCGATTAAAACGGCATTTATCTGCACAGAAAGCACAGAAGAGTGAAGAACAAAAAAGTGATTACGTTTATTGCCTCCAATGCGGTCAACGTGCAGCGTCTGGTGATCTTTTCTGTCGATCCTGTGGAGCAAAGCTGAAAGATTAATATCGTATCTATGAATTTATAAAATTATAGATTTATCATTTCCTATTCAAAAGATTATACATATTGGAAGAGAATTACCAGCCTTGTTGACATTGATAATGGTTATCAACTATATTAGATATAGAAGATAAAATATATCTAATTAGGAGAATATTATCATGTCTATTCATAAATTATCTAAGTTTTTACCGATCTTTGTAATAGTTGGATTGCTATTTTCCTTTATCCAACCCAGTACAACTGTATATGCAGAAGGGGATCTCCCTCCTGTGGAAGAACCTACCTCCGAGGTTACTCCTCCCATAGAGGATGCAACCCCACCCGTTGATGTGCCTGATCTAAGCCCCGCTGGAGTGGAGATTTTAGTTGTCGATAACAACGGGGAACCACTTCCATTGGCTTCCGAAGAAGCTGCCATGGTTCTGTTAGCACCAGATCCTTACCTGACTTCTGCTGGAGTGCTTTATACATTTACAGCTGATGACTGCGAGCCCCTGGTAGCTGGTATGCAGGGCTGTCCAAATCCAATTCAGAGTGCGGTAAATTTTGTAGCTTCCGGATATGCCCCTGATGACGGTACTATCTATGTTGAAGATGGTACATTTAATGAATTTGTTTCCATTGACGGAAATGACTATACTGGACCAATCTCTTTGAATATGATCACCAGCCTGAATGGCAGTTCATATACTACGCTATATGGTGGTTTTGGCATTTACAATATGGGTGACTTTACATTAAATGGGTTTACCATTTTTGGGAATGTAGAAGCAAGTAACAATGCAGGAACACTGACTCTCTCTGATCTGGATGTATCTGGAGCTGACGGAAATGGTATTTCCATATATAACCAGTTTGGAGACATTGTCATTAAGAAAGTGAAATCCCATAACAATTATGGTGACGGACTTTATATTAATAATATGAGTTTTGATTTACTTAGCAATAATCAGGCGCTAGTTGACAGTGAACAGGAGCTTGATCTTGGAACAATAAACATCAGCTCCAGCGAATTCAATCAGAATATGGGGGATGGAATCAATGCCTCAACTTTGGGTGATATCTTCTTGAGCTACGTAAAAGCCAATGAAAATCTATATAACGGAGCAGTGCTGGCTGCAATGCCATTTTATGTTGGTTTCAAAGTGAATGAAAATGTTACCGAAGAGATACCTTTCCCATTGATTTATGTGAATCACAGTGAATTCAACTACAATGGCATTTATGAAGAATACGATGCAGCAGCTTTTCCGGATGAATTCAGGGTTCAACTGGATGACAAGTATTATTCCGGAGGTGGAAATGGACTGATTGCTTTTGGTGGAAATATCACCCTGGACCGTGTCACAGCAAATGGAAATGGTTACGATGGCGCAAACACTATGAGTTTTGGTGATACGGTGGTGGTATGCAGTTTGTTCAATGAAAATGGTGACAATGGTTTGGTTGCAAATGGTTTCGGCACCGTTGACCTCATGGGTGTATCCGCTTCAGGTAATGGGGAATCAGACATATATGCTAATGGATATGCTGGTACCAATCAAGTTACTTATCAGTGTAAAAAGGTTAAGAATAGTGATGGTGGTGATGGTGGTCCTGAAATTCCTGTGACTGGTGAGAACTCGGAAGATACCTGTGCGATCAATGGCGCGGTATTGGAACTAGCCAACCTGGATAAGGCAATTTTTACAGGCCTTTGCCCCCTGAAGGCAGCATTAGTAGGTGAAGAAGAACCAACTCTACCAGGAACTCTTCCAGATGGCGGAGTATATGTTTCCAGCTTCACTGCAAGTGTGTTGCAGGAAGGTCAGGTACTGGATGTTTTGCCAGCAGGTGGATCGATTACTATCTCTTTTAACCTAACGGATGAGATGAAGGGGAAAACACTCGAAATCTATTATTGGGATCCGGGTGCGAACAGTGGGGCTGGTGAATGGATTGTTGTCCCCGCTAAAGGTGATGAAACCAGTTTTACTCCGTTTGATGATACCAAACTGGTGCTATCTGGTGGTCAGGACGCCGGTGATGGTGCATTCAATGCGATAGTAAATTTCTCGGGTACATTTATCCTTGTGGTAAAGTAGAATTTAGCAAATTAAGAAACAGCGGCCTATGGCCGCTGTTTTCATTCCATACTTGTCTGTTGTAAGCAAGTGAGCAAATTTACTTGACGATCTCCAGGTTGACCCCTGGTTTGAGCAACGATCGGTAATGAGAGATCTTGTTCTGGTAATCCATCGATCTTGACCGCTTTCACTTCATCTGTCAGGTAAGCCTGGGTGATCACACCGATACTTACCGGGTTTTTGGCTACCATCTCTTTCACCACCTCAGGATAATCAGCTAAATTTATCTGTGTATTTAGATGTTTCGCTTCATTCAACCGGTTTTCGATGATTATTTGCAGTTCGTCTGACTGTTTATATCCCCAAATATCAATCACACCACTAATATCCTGGGTGATTGAAGGATCAACCGCATCCCAATGAGTAATAAATCCCTGGAAAATTCCATGAAGTATAACCAATGGAATTGAAGAGACTTTATTTTGGGGATTGATTATGACCACCAATTGGTCCTCCCCAATTTGATACGCAGGCAAGTTGGGATCAACCGGTTTCTCATAAACCAGCGTAATATCCGCTGATTGAGCATTCATCCGGGTGATCGGGTATTCGTTCACAAGAACAGGCAGAGGTGAATTTGCCAGGCTGCAAGCCTGAATTTGGCTTTCAATGTATCGAAGATCGGGTGTATGCTGTATGATCGTCTCGGCTGGAGCGGGCGGGAGAGTAGGTAATACTGGAGCACATCCCGTAATAACCAACGCAAACATGATCCAACCAAACCTAATTCTCATTCCTTGTTTATCCCCTGACCAGGAAAATGATGAATGTAAGCAGACAGACACCAATGCAGTAATAGGCAAATCCGAAGAATGAGTGTTTGCGTATGAATCCAAGCAACCATTTAATGCTCAGGAAACCAACAATAGCAGATGTTACGATCCCGACAATCACCACCGGCAGGAAAGAAGTCAGGTTAGGAATTGACAACATATCCTTAACACCGACGCCACCTGCAGCTATCATGATCGGAATGGACAGGAGAAAAGAAAAACGGGCTGCGGATGGTCGATCCAATTTGCGCAACATACCACCTGTGATGGTTGACCCGGATCGGGATATTCCCGGGAAAATGGAAACAGCCTGAAAAAGACCCACCACCAGGGCATCCAACCAGGTCATTTCTTTGAGGGTCGATATCCGTTTTCCAAAGATCTCGGCAATGATCAGCAAGGCACTGGTACCCAGTAATAGAATGGCTGTGGCCATCGGTGAATTAAAGGTACTTTCCACCAGGTCTTTGATCAGAAATCCTGCCAACCCTGCTGGAATGGTTGCCAGGACTACCATCCAACCCAACCTCGCATCTGGGTTTTCAAATGGCTTTCGTGCAATTAATCCACGAATGACCGCAGAAATGATATTGACCAGATCCCGCCAGAAATAAATGATAACCGCCAGGATGGTCCCCATTTGGACAAGGACATCATAAACAAAGATCTGTTCTGTGGGGAATTTCCAATTTAACCAGTATGGAACCAAAACAAGATGAGCAGAACTGGAAATTGGTAGAAATTCTGTTAATCCCTGAACAATTCCTAAAATAATCGATTGAATGATCGTCATAAACCCTCTTGCTGCAATGAATTTTGTGCGGTGCCAAAATACCCCATGAGGTAATCAGATGAAAATTGAGAAAATTTGTGCTCGATGATCGCCTGACGCATCATACGGGTCAAGGATAACAATGTATGGATATTATGGATTGAAAGCAATGTACTGGCAAGCATTTCTTTTGCTGCGATCAGGTGGCGCAGGTAAGCCCTTGAAAAACTTTGACAGGTGTAGCACTTGCATTCACTGTCTATCGGTCGCTCATCATGTGCGAAAATTGCGTTGAGCATATTCATTCTGCCATGATGAGTCATGACCGCCTGGTGGCGAGCAAGGCGTGTAGGAAGCACACAATCGAAGATATCGATTCCGCGCATCACCCCATTCACCAGGTCCTCTGGAGATCCAACTCCCATGAGGTAACGCGGTTTGTTGGCAGGCAGGATCGGATTAAGCAGATCAAGCATTGCGTGCATTTCTGTTTTCGATTCACCGACTGACAGGCCGCCGATGGCAATACCCGGAAAATCCATGGATCCTATTACTTTGCCAGATTCCTCCCGCAGGTCTGGGAATATTCCACCCTGGACAATTCCAAATAGCGCCTGGTCTGTACGGGTTTTGGCATTCAAACAGCGTTCTGCCCAGGCATGTGTACGAGCCATGGACTGGATGTTGTACTCGCGGTCATATGGAGGTGAGCATTCATCGAACGCCATGATGATATCTGCACCCAGGTTCTGCTGAATCTGAATGGAGCTTTCAGGTGTTAGCCTACGGGCAGAACCATCAATATGACTCTTGAACGAGACTCCGTCTGCATCCACTTTACGAATCTCAGCCAGGGAAAATACCTGGAATCCACCCGAATCGGTCAGGATCGGATTAGGCCAGTTCATAAAACGATGCAGACCACCCATTTCAGCTACCAACTCGTCACCCGGGCGCAGGAAGAGATGATAAGTGTTGGCGAGTACAAGGCTGGCCTGCAGCTCTTCCAACTGACGCGGCGTGATGGCTTTTACAGTCGCCTGGGTGCCTACAGGCGCAAAAACCGGAGTAAGCAGGTCACCATGGGGGGTGTGGAAGATTCCAGCGCGGGCTGCACCATCCTGGGCGATTAGTTCAAATGAAAAGGAATTCATAAATATCCTGTATATAAATTTGATAAATAATTTGGCACCTAATTCCTTCTCCATTATAACTGCAACCTGACATGCTTCCAGTAAACCCACCAGAAGAATTGCTTGTCGATTAGTAAATCCCGGTATATACTTTCACCCATGAATTCAAATGGATTTTCTGCCTGGCTGGAAATTGATCTGGATATCATCCGCCAGAATGTAAAAGAGCTTCTGCGAATCAGTCAAACAGAATTGATGGCGATTGTAAAAGCAAACGGTTATGGCCATGGCGCAGCGGAAATAGCCAAAGCGTCAGTGGAAGCCGGTGCAACATGGTGTGGAGTGGCAAGACTGGAAGAAGCCATTGCACTTCGAAGGGCAGGATTGAACTGCCAAATCCTTGTTCTGGGATATACGTCTCCCGACCGCGTGGCTGAAGCAGTCAATAATAATGTCTGCCTGACCATTTATGACCAACAAATTGGTGAAGCATACGCTGAACAGGCGAAGAATGTGGGTGGTGGCTTACGGCTTCACATCAAGGTTGATACTGGCATGGGCAGATTGGGCATTTCCCCTGAGACTGCCCTGGAGTTCATTGAGAACCTCTCCAAGCGGCCGCAATTGCTCATAGAAGGTATATTTACCCATTTCGCCAGGGCGGATGAACCACAGGCTCCCACGACCGATGAACAGTTGGTCATGTTTGATAAATTGATCAAGAATCTCCGCAAAGATGGTATTGCTCCGAAATATATCCATGCTGCCAATTCTGCTGCAATCCTAAATTATCCTGCTGCCCGTTTTGATCTGGTTCGCCCGGGAATTTCTCTATATGGTTTTCAGCCTTCTCCTGAAACACCTTTTCCTGACAGCCTCCATCCTGCGCTTACCTGGAAGACCCGCCTGACATCTGTACGCACTTTCCCGACTGGACATGGGATCAGCTATGGACACATTTACCATACATCCCGCGAGGAACGCATCGGCTCAATAGCCATTGGCTACGCCGATGGATTCAGACGGGTGAATGGCAATGTGGCCCTGGTGCATGGAAAACGCGTTCCAGTTGTGGGGCGGGTATGTATGGACCAATGCATGCTTCAACTGGATGAAGTTCCGAACGCTTCGATTGGTGATGAGGTGGTTTTATTAGGCAGACAGGGAAATGAATATATCTCTGCAGAAGAAATGGCTGACCGATGGGGAACTTTCAATTATGAAGTAATCTGCGGACTTTCCGCCCGCTTGCCGCGTATTTATCACAACCCTTAAAAGGATCACATGACGAATTCTTCATCAGAAATCATCATGAAACGATGGGAAGTATATCCGCGTATGCCATCGGAGGTTTCTGACCGGCTCATTGAATACCCGCCTTTGATTCGCCAGATCCTTTATAACAGGGGAATCGCTGACATTACCTCTGCCAAAAGATACTTCCACGCTTTACCGCCCGATGAAACTTCTCCTTTCCTGATGAATGGGATGGATAAAGCAGTCCCACGAATTCTTTCAGCAATTCAAAATAAGGAACCCATGGTAGTCTACGGGGACTATGACGTGGATGGCGTAACAGCGACTGTTTTGCTGGTGGAAGCACTGACGATATTAGGAGCTACAGTCACGTCATATATCCCGGATCGCTTCGATGAAGGTTATGGGATCAACAATGATGCCCTGGACAAATTAAAGGAGCAAGGATGCAGCCTGGTTATTAGTGTGGATTGCGGTGTACGATCCATGCCGGAAGCGGACCATGCCGGGCAGATCGGGATGGATTTGATCATCACCGATCATCATTCCCCCCTGGAGGAGATTCCAAATGCTTTCGCGGTCATTGATCCCAAGCTGCCAGATGATAATTACCCCGGTAAAGAACTGGCCGGTGTTGGGGTGGCATACAAGTTGGCGCAGGCATTGTTTACTACAACGAACCAGATGATGGAAATGGGTGAACTCTGGATCGACCTTGTGGCGCTAGGAACAGTGGCTGACCTTGCGCCGCTGATGAATGAGAATAGGTTCCTCGTCCGCAAAGGATTGGAACTGATCCAAAAAGGGTCCCGCGAGGGTCTGGTACAGCTCTGCAGTGTAGCTGGGATCGATTATAGAAAAATAAATTCGACCAACATCGGTTTTGGAATTGGTCCGCGGTTGAACGCAGCAGGACGAATGGAAACGGCATTGGCAGCTTTTAATCTACTGGTGGAAAAGGATGTAGACCAGGCAGGTTCCTTTGCCCGAGCCTTGGATGAACAGAATCGCGCACGTCAGGTTGATACCAGGACGGTCGTAGATAAGGCGATGCAATTGGCAGAAGAAGATGGATTGGAAAAAGACATAATCATCGTCACTGATGAGAGCTTCAGCGAAGGGATAGTAGGCTTGGCAGCTTCCCGATTGGCGGAACATTATTACCGTCCGGCAATTGTCGGGAAAGTGGGTTCTGAAATGACCCGCTGTTCGTGCCGTAGTATTCCTGAATTTAATATCACAATGGCTTTGGATGAATGCAAGGATTTAATGGAGCATCATGGCGGCCATGCAGCTGCAGCCGGTTTTACGATTCGGAACGAGAAAATGACCGAATTGAAGGATCGCCTGTATTCAATAGTTAAAAGGGAATTCTTGGACCGGGAGTTGACACCTGTATTAATGGCAGATTCAGAAGTGAATCTGTCGGACCTTGGCCAGGAACTTTATAACAGCCTGCAGAAGTTCCAACCGATCGGATATAGCAACCCGGAATCCCTATTCATCATCCGGGGTCTACGTGTGCAGTCCATTCGTGATGTCGGCCAGGATGGCAAACATTTACGCTTACAACTGACCGATGGTTGGTTGTCGATCAACGCCATCGCGTTCAATAAAGGTGGAATGAAAAACGCATTGATGGAAAAAAAGAAGGCTGACTTTTTGTTTATATTTGAGACCAATGAATACAACGGCAGGGTGGACTTCCAACTCAATGTAAAAGATATCCATATTTAATAGTTATAAAGTTGGATTGAGGACCAATGCCTGAAATCCAACTCTTTATGTAATGTCGGATTTCGCTTTGCTCTATCCGACCTACAACGATTCCAGAAAATCCGACCAATTTGTAAAGGGTACTTGACATGTAAAGCTTACTTTACTATAATATGTAAAGTAAGCTTTACAAAGGAGGTGTGATGAAAAACCGTTTGGAAGAATTTCGAAACCTGAATGGATGGACCCAGCAGGAACTAGCTGACCGGGCAGAAGTCTCCCGTCAAACGATCATTTCGTTGGAAAGTGGAAGATACAATCCTTCCATTTTGTTGGCTTTCCGCATGGCAAATATATTCAAATTGAAAATCGAAGAAATATTCATATATTCTAATGAGGAGGAGAACAATGAATAAACAAAAACAGTGGATAATCAGCAGGATTCGCATCGGCTGGATGTTTTTGGTAGTGGGGGTGATTGTGATTTTATTTGGGATTTTCGCTCAATCCCAATTCGCTTATCAACCTTATAACTTGAGGATCATTAGCGGATTGGGAATTCTTCTGGCGGGCATAGGAATCGGAAGCTTGGTAAAGTACAGTGCTGCCTTAAAAGATGATGAATCTAGCAAGGCGCTTAACTGTGGAAGAACGGGATGAACGAACTGTACTAATTCGCACGAGGGCGGGGAGTAGGGCTTACTGGGTATCTACAGCAATTGTTTATATCGGATTGATGTGGGTATCTTTTGCAGCGAATGGCAGTTTGCCTCCCTTAAGTGGAAATACACTTTGGTTCTTTTTTACTTCGGCTGTACTCATTCCCTTCGGAGTTTATATTGCCAGTATACTGCTCGACCAGCGTAATATATAAATTGCATCTACCACTTCATAAAAAAGCGTTTCGGGGTGGTTCTTATTACATTTAGAAGCAGGGTTCGCTGTAAGCGAACCCTGCTTCTAAACCGGAGTCACTCCTGACTATGCATCCTTATCCTACTTTTTTACCGCAATCCGCACAGAATTTTGCATCAGGCTGCAGAATTGCTCCACATTCAGTACAATGCTGCTCGTTCTTTACTTTCGCGCCACAATTCGGGCAGAATTTGGCATTGGTTCCCAATGGAGTTTCACATTCCGGGCAAGTGGCATGAATCGTCTCCCGCCAGTTGGCTTCAGACAACTTTTTATCCTCTTCAGACATAGCAGCATGGGCCCAAACTTCTTCCACTGATCGGCTGGCCTGTGCGGCAGACATTTCCACACCCATATCTGGAGCGCAATTCTTACACAGTCCACGTTTCTCATTCCAGCATTTTTGACGGCATACCCATGTCTGGCAGCGCGGGCACTGAGCGAATTCGGGTCTCATCTCCCGGGTGGCAGCTTCGAAATTGTCATCATGTGCTTTTTCCCAGGCTGCATCGTGCACTCTCCCGGCAATATTTGCAGCCGAGGAAAATAATCCCCCGAACAGACTGCTGGCAGCATCCACCACACCGCTGACAGTGCCGGTAATGGATGGTACAAATTTGGTACGGTATCCAACTCCACAGCGATCACAGACAAATTCAAATTGGAACCCTTTATCGGTGCTGAGGTCATGATAATTTCGAACAAATTCCATCCGTTCTACCATATACTGTTCTCCTCTAAGATATAATTCATGCCGTACTAAATTATACAATGAGTTTCCGTAAGCGGAAATAAAAGGCCGTTGTTTATGCCAATCATAAAGTTACGCGATAAAGAATACAACCTTCCCGGTGATATGACTCTTGCACAGGTGTTATAAGCGATTAAGGTTTACTTCCGAAAGCTACCTGGCTGTAAGGGACGGGGAGATCATTACCGAAGACCGTCTACTTAAAGATAAGGATATTGTAAAACTCGTACCGGTCATCTCAGGTGGTAATAAATGAGATGCAGGAAATGTCCTCAAAGTGCGGTCATCAACCTGAGGCAGCACAGAATGGCTTTATGCAAGGATCATTTTAATGAATGGTTTCTACAGCATACTGCCACTACGATCAAGAAATTCCGCATGATCAATAAAGGAGATCGCATCCTTGCTGCTGTTTCGGGGGGAAAAGACTCGCTGGGATTATGGGATGTGTTGACCAGGTTGGGTTATGTTGTGGAAGGATTGTCCATCCAACTGGGAATTGATGCAGACCGCCAATATTCCACCCGTTCCATGGAATTTACCCGCAAATTTGCACTAGCAAGAGGATTATCCCTTCACGAGTTGCATATTCAGCAGGAATATAATGAGACTGTACCGGAAATGTTCTTGAGATCACATCCGGGAGATAATAAACCCTGTTCCACCTGTGGATTGGTGAAGCGACATGAGTTGAACCGTTATGCCCATGAGAATGGTTTCAATGTGCTGGCTACCGGTCACAACCTGGATGATGAAGCTGCGGTTCTGTTCTCGAATAATCTGACCTGGAATACTGACCAACTTGGCAGGCAATACCCGGTGATGGAAGAACGCGAAAAGTTTGCCCGACGGGTGAAGCCGTTTGTTCAATTTTACGAACGGGAAACCACAGCCTACGCACTCCTGAATGGGATCGAGTATATCGAAGCGGAATGTCCTTTCTCCACCGGATCGAGGACGAACCATTATAAGGCGATCCTTAATGAATTGGAAAATGACCAACCGGGTTTGAAATACCAGTACTTTCAAACCTTTATTGAGCGAAAAAAAACCGGCCTTCTGAAAATATCAGAAAGCCAGTTATATGAAGAAAAATTTTGTAAACAATGCGGTCAGCCAACCAGTTCTGCGGATCTATGTGCGTTTTGCAGGCTGGTCAAACCTCAGCATTAAGCAGTCTCGAGGTAGTGCTCCACTTCCCAATCTGAAACATTAAGACGATATTCTTCCCATTCTGCTTTACGAGAACGCACGAAAGCCTCATAAATCGAAGAACCGAGAGCATCCTTGATGACCGGATCTTTATCCAATTCCACCAATGCTTCTGCCAGGGAACCAGGAAGGTTATCGACTTTAAGTCGTTTACGGTCAGCCTTGGTCAACTCATAAACATTTATGTTATTCAATGGAGTAGGTGCTGTCATACCTTTTTCGATACCATCCATACCTGCAGCAAGTATTGCCAGGAAAACCAGGTAGGGATTGGACGAAGGATCAGGGCACCTTAATTCAGCCCGGACTGCACCGTCTTGCCCGGAGGTATAGCGAGGAATGCGAATAAGGGCAGAACGATTGGTTTGTGCCCAGCCAATATAAACGGGAGCCTCATAACCCGGAACCAACCGTTTGTATGAATTAACTGTCGGAGCGACCACAGCAGAGAAACTGCGGGCATGGCTTAACTGTCCGGCGATAAATCCATAAGCCAGTTTGGACAGGCTGAATGGATCTTTTGCATCAAAGAAAAGATTCTTGCCGTTCAAATCAGATATGGATTGATGACAATGCATACCACTGCCGTTTATTCCAAAAATGGGTTTTGGCATGAATGAAGCGACCAAACCATTTTGTGCAGCAATAGCCTTTACTGTATATTTCAAGGTAAGTACATTATCGGCTGTATGCAAAGCATCAGCAAAACGGAAATCAATTTCATGTTGGCCAAGGGCAACTTCATGGTGTCCAACTTCAATTTGCAATCCCATCTGACCAAGTGCCTGGATCAATTCTGTTCGGACACGGACAGCTTCATCGTTGGGGGAGAAGTCAAAATATCCACCAACATCATGCGGTACAGGATGGATCATCTCCCCGTCACTTTTCTTGAGGAGGAAGAATTCCGGTTCCGGCCCGACATTGAATACCATCCCTTTTTCTTTGAGTTTAGCCAGCGATCTTTTGAGCACGCCGCGCGGATCGCCATTGAAAGGGGTGCCATCAGGCATGAAGATGTCGCAGAAGAAACGCCCACGGCGCAGTTCTGCTGGTGACCAGGGTAAAACTGCGTAGGATTCCTGGTCAACCTGTAAGAGCATATCGCTTTCCTGGATACGGCAAAATCCTTCAACAGATGAACCATCGAACCAGATGCCTTCATCAAGCGCGACTTCCAATCGTTCGACTGGGGCATCCAGAGACTTCACGGCACCATTAACATCGGTGAACTGGAAGGAGATGAATTTCACCCCATCTTCTTTGATCTTCTTTAACAAATCCTTTCTTTCCATGTTATGCCTCTCTTCTAAAAAATAATATAAAAACAACTGGACAAATGTCCAGTGTTATCGCTGGTTTTGGGTTCTGTACAAGAGTACCCCGCCATGCCGTGTGCTGCTGGGTTTTGAACCTGTGATTAAACAGGACGGATCTCGTCCCGGAAGATCAGCCTTGACCGAAGTCTACCGCATCACTGCCGTAAGAATAAGACCCATTTTTTAAGGTGTTGGCTCAGAACGCATAGGCAACATCACGAACACAGTAGGGCAAGTTCCTTATACCACAAATAGATACCTCTGTACAGATAATCATTAAAAGGATACAGTCAAGTGATAACCACAAACAGTTAAGTATAAATATTTTTGGTAGTAATTTAGAGATAAAGAAGGTGCCGGGGGTTAGTAAAGATGACATAAGCGATTCTCAAAGCATCAAAGCTCCGTTTCTAGAATTGTCCAATTTCCAAGAATATGCTATTTTAGTATCATGAAAACAATCCGTGCCTTTATTGCTATAGAATTATCAGATGATGTCAGGCAAGCGATTAACGCAGTGATACTGCAGTACCAGGGGTTGATTCCATTCGGCTGGGTGAAATGGGTGGCTACAAAGAACCTGCACCTTACTCTGAAATTTCTGGGTGATACTCCGATCACACTCGTTCCCTCGATCCAGGAACAGATTGATAAACTTTCTGCAACCACATCCGGATTCCAATTTACGGCTGCAGCGGCGGGGATGTTCCCAACTGCCAGGAAACCACGCGTTATCTGGATAGGGTTGGATAATAAGCAGACCCTAACCGGGTTAAGTAAAGGATTGGATGATGCTCTTGCATCGCTCAAAATTGCCAGGGAGGAAAAGCCATTTTCTCCGCACCTGACGATTGGCAGGGTTTACCAAGGACTAAGTGATGAACAATTATTGAAACTAGGCGAGATCATATTACGTAATCAACCCGGGGAAATCGGTGAAGTTCTTGTGGATTATATCAGCCTGGTTAAAAGCGATTTGTTGCAGACCGGGCCTGTTTATACAGTCTTACATCGGGCGAACCTACAGGCAATTTGACAAACAAGCAAATCACTCAAGAATCCGTGTTAAAATGAAGTCTCATATTGATTAAGGAGAATAATTCTGAACACCTTGGAAACAGCCCACAAATTAGTCGAATCACTGGCAGAGAAAAAGGGTGAAAAAATCGTTCTGCTGGACATACAAGAAGTTGCTTCATTTACTGATTACTTCATCATCTGCTCAGGAACATCGGATAGAATGTTGAATGCATTGTCTGATGCAGTAGTACAGTGTGCGAAAAAAGAAGGCGGTTTACCTGCCCGAGTTGAAGGAGCTTCTAGCTTTGGTTGGGTGGTTGTGGATTGCGGCGATATCGTCGTACATTTATTCTCCCCTACACAACGCGAGTATTATCGGCTCGAAGCACTGTGGGAAAAGGGAAAAACCCTGGTTCGGCTACAATAGAATCGACACCAAGTAACTGATGTTTCGATTTCTCTGGTTATATCTCATGTAATCAAGTTTGTAATATTTACAACTACCATGTATGAGAACCCTAATTCGATAATTCCCAACCTTCTCATAGTAACAGATGATCAGGCGCGTGCTGATAGGTTGATCAATGCTTTTTCGCCTGACCAATATCGGTTTTCAACTGTATTATCCCTGGATAAAGCTTTCCAACCTCATATCACCATAAAACCTGACCTGGCTTTGGTATGGATTCCATTTACCTCCCCCGAAGCACTGCCAGAATTTGAACAATTGGTCTCTGGTATCCAATCCATCGGTGTAACAGAAAAACTTCCGATATTGTTGATCATTGACCAGGAAGGATCAGATCTGGTTATTCCTGCATTCGATCTGGGGGTGACCGATATTCTGACCCGCCCTATCCATCCCCTTGTTCTAAAGCAAAGAGTAAAAATGTTGATCGCTTCCAGGCGAACCGAGGAAGCAATCGAAAAGTATCAGACTATATTGAAAGAACTCAGAAAGGAAGAAGAAAAACTGCGTTTGATTGCAGATTTTACTTATGATTGGGAATATTGGATCGGACCTGATGGAAGAATTATTTATAATTCTCCAGCTTGTGAAAGGATCACAGGATACAGCGCAAAAAATATAATTGATGATCCGGAACTATTAATTCGCATTGTTCATCCAGATGATGCCCAGAGGGTGATGGACCATTATAAAGAAGAAATGACCAGCGCTGCCTCAATCGAGATAGAGTTCCGGATAAATGTTGATGGCAAAGGCGATGTTTGGATAGATCATGCCTGTCAACCTGTTTTTGGAGATGATAAACGGCCACTGGGTCGTAGAGTAAGCAATCGGGAAAGCACCAACCGTAAATCTACTGAACAAGCGTTGATTCGTTCAGAACGGCTGGCGGTTGTGGGTAGGTTGTTAGCATCTCTTGCCCATGAGATCAACAATCCATTGCAGGCAATTTCATCCTGTGTAGATCTGATATCTGAATATTCATTGTCGGAAGAAGAAACTCAACAGAATTTGAAATCAATTCAAGATGAGATCAACCGATTAACCCAGATCAGCAGAAGAATCCTGGATTTTTCAAGACCCGGGAAAACCGCACTCGTAAAAACGGATATCCGAGATGTTTTGGAACATACTCTGAATATTTCAAAGAAACAAATCGAACATGCCAGGATAATAGTACAAACCAACATTCCAGAGACCATCCCTGAAGTAATGGCTTCAGCGGACGAACTTGGCCAAGTCATTCTTAATCTCATCATTAATGCCATCGAAAGCATGGATAATGGCGGCAAAATAATTATCTCAGTTATGGTCAATGATTCTCTTGTTGAAATATCCATAGGCGACACCGGGAAGGGTATTCCTGAGAATCAACTAACTTCAATTTTCGATCCTTTTTTCTCTACAAAAGCAGAAGGATCAGGGTTGGGTTTGGCCGTTAGTTCTAAAATCATTGAACGTTTTGGGGGAATGCTCACAGCCGAGAGTCAAGTAAATCTGGGTTCAGTGTTTAAAATTTCACTACCATTTTGCAAAGATTAAATGAGTCCAAATGACCGATAACATCGAATTTAAAGTGCATCATAAAAAATTTCGCATTCTTGTCGCAGAGGATGAAGAAAATACTCGTCGGGCAACTCTACGATCGCTTCAACTGGCAGGTTATTATGTGGAAGGTGCAATAAATGGATCCGAAGCGATTAGAAAATTGAATGAAAGTGAATTTGATTTACTGTTATTGGATATTCGGATGCCCGATATGGATGGTATTGAGGTGATGAAGAGATTGGAAAAAACCGGTCATTCAATTCCTATCATCATACTTACGGCTTATGCTACTTTAGAAAGTGCCATTTCTGCAGTGAAGGCTGGTGCAGTAGATTATCTGATAAAACCCCAGCATATTCAAGAGATCCTGACTGCAATTGAAAAAGCTTTGATCAAAAAACAATCCAACATGGATAATCAGGTACTTAGTGAAATGTTGCAGGAATCTCTGAAAATACTAAAAAGCCAAAATTTAGACGAAAACAACGTCAGGCAAACATCAATAATCTCAGGTATAGTGCAAACAGGGATATTGCTTGAATTACAGGAACAGCGGGTAATCCTCTTTGATGAAGAAATGCAAAAGAAACAAACAATCGAATTAACCACTCAACAGTCATGTATATTGCAGTATTTAGCCAACGCCGCGGGTAAAGTTTGTTCTTGCAGGCAAATTGCCCAGGGTGCTTTGAATTATCCACTCATGACAGAAGCCGAAGGTCGAAACCTCATCCGTCCGCATATACTACGTTTGCGCCAAAAGATCGAAAGAGATATATCTCATCCCAAATACATTCAAACGGTCCGCGGTCGGGGATACCGGTTCCAGGAAAAATAATTGTAATAATTTTGCAATTATTCAGCAATTCTTTCAAGACGTGAAAGTGCTACGATTTAAGAAATCTAATCACTGTCTGAGGAGGAATTATGCTTGATACTGGTAATACCGGATTTATGTTAATCGCAACCAGCCTGGTGATGTTAATGACACCCGGGCTGGCCTTTTTTTATGGGGGTCTTGTTGGTCGTAGAAATGTTTTGACCATCATGATCCAAAGTTTCGTTTCAATGGGATTAACAACAGTGTTATGGTACGCTGTCGGGTATTCGTTATGTTTCAGCGGGGATGTTGGAGGAGTGATCGGTAATCTGGATAATGCTTTCCTGCGTGGTATTGATGTAAATACGATGTTTGCATCTGCCGGTATTCCGCTGTTTGTGTTCATTGCATACCAGATGATGTTTGCCATCATCACACCAGCGCTTATTACCGGAGCTTTTGCCAATCGGGTTAAGTTCGGGGCTTACCTGATGTTCCTGGTTTTATGGCTGCTATTGATTTACTTCCCAATGGTGCATATGGTTTGGGGTGGTGGAATCCTTCAACAATGGGGTGTACTTGACTTTGCAGGTGGAATAGTCGTCCATAATATTGCCGGTATGGCGGCTCTTGCTTCGGTAATTTTTGTCGGAAAAAGGCTTTTCCAGGACAAAGGTCCTCATAGTATTCCCCTGGTCGCCCTTGGGACAGGTTTGCTCTGGTTTGGATGGTATGGTTTTAATGCTGGCTCAGAACTTAAAGTAAATGCAGTCACCGCAACTGCGTTTTTAAATACTGATATTGCCGCTTCATTTGCAGGTATTGTTTGGATGTTATTGGCCTGGGTCTTTGAAAAGAAACCCAAGTTCCTGGGATTACTTACCGGCGCAGTAGCCGGCTTGGCCACCATTACTCCAGCTGCTGGATATATCACACCAACCAGTGCGGTAATAATCGGCATCCTATCTGGAGGAATTTGTTATCTGGCAGTAAATCTAAAGAATAGATGGAAAATGGATGATGCTTTGGACGTTTGGGGCGTTCATGGTGTGGGCGGTTTTAGCGGGATTATTTTCCTGGGTATATTTGCGGACTTATCGGTAAATGCAGCAGGCAGCAATGGACTGCTCCTTGGAAACTCAACTTTCTTCTTGAAAGAATTAGCTGCTGTTATTGGTACATCGATCTACGCTTTTGTGGTTTCGTATGCGATGTTGTGGATCATCAATAAGATAACACCTGTCAAAGTGACTTCTGCAGATGAAGAGAGCGGTCTGGATTCGGCTTTACACGGCGAAAACGCTTACGAAATGATCTGATAAATTATATTTAAAACGGCTTACTCTAATACAAATCACTCCCCGAATATTTGGGGAGTGATTTGTATTCACATCAGTTTCTTACAATTTACAAATATGATTTATACTTTTATATCTGCCAGAATCTCTTTACTATGATCAGCTGGCTTAACATTCTCATAGACTTTTTTAATTTTCCCATCTGGTCCTATCAGGAAAGTTGTTCGTAATACTCCCATATAATCCCTGCCAAAGTTATGCTTGAGCCCCCAAACTCCAAACTTCTCGCAGACCACATGACCTTCATCTGCCAGTAATGGGAAATTCAGATCATATTTGGATTTAAACTTCTGGTGAGATTTTACAGTATCCGGTGATACTCCCAGTATTGTGATCCCTGCTTTTTGATAGGCTGAATAATCGTCGCGGAAATTGCATGCCTCAGTGGTACATCCATCAGTGCCATCTTCCGGATAAAAATATAGTACTACAGTCTTGCCTTTGTAATCCGATAGTTTATGGATCTTTCCAGTATCATCGGGAAGTTCAAAAGAAGGTGCCAGTTCATTCATTTTTGGTAACATATTGCCTCCAGGTTATTTAATCATTATTCTAATCATTGTACAAACCAGACCTGAATGCAAGAGACCATAGAATGTTGCATCAATTTACAGGGCGAAGTTCCCCCATTTTTGAAGTATCATAACCCGGTAATTTCTGAACACGGGAGTGAAATTCAGGATCGTTGGCTGCTTGGATGACAGGCTGGAAAAGAGTTGATTGATAAACTTCAGCGGGAATAACCAGTTCATATGTTTCGGTAAACAAAGGAACAAAATCCAAGTCCAACGCCGTCGCAGCAGCAGTGATTCCCAGGCCGCAATCTGCTCTACCTGAAATCACCGCAGCAGCAACACCCAAATGCGTATACTCTTCATTTTGATACCCGCGAATGTTCAAATTTAGTATCCCTGACAATTTCAATTGATAGTCCAAAAGTACACGGGTGCCTGCGCCACGCTGCCTGTTCGCGAACTCAACATCCGGACGGATCAGATCATTCAAAGTCATAATCTTCTTGGGGTTACCCTTTTGAACTAACAGACCCTGGATTCGGCCGACCCAGGACATGACATTTACTGAATGACCAGCAAGGTATTGCCGGATGTAACTATCGTTGTATATCCCTGTTCCGGGTCCAGTAGATGCGAGCCACTGGCATGGGCTTCCCCTTTACTCAGAGCCAGCAATCCACCCAGGCTGCCAACATTAGCTGTGACCAGGCGGTGGCCTTTTTCGGCCAGATATTCTGCAAGAACATCCAGAGTGAGATCATGTGATCCAGTGATGAATAGATGTTTTGTCCAGCTCAGCGAGCGATCGATAAAGCCGAACGCGGATTTTCTCACCGGCTTCCAACCCCTGTATTCCGCGCGGGATCATGGAAATGCCATCTGCCCGGACGAGGGAGGTGATCACACCTGCGCCGCGGTTCAATGGAGCCGCCATGAGCCGGTTGGCTACTTTGCCGAGGGCGACCCGCATCATGTCATCATCTCCTGATGGAGAGGTGACCTTATGGGTTAATTCAGCATCAATTTCTTGAATACTTTTAGTTGTTATTCCTGCCCACATGGTGATCAGTGGTTCTACGAACAATTCGCATGTCAGGGCGGCAGACACCGGATAACCGGGTACGCCGATAATTGGAACATGCCGCTCCTGGTTCTTAATATTCACATTGACCATTCCAATGATCACTGGATGCCCGGGACGAACAGCCACACCGTGCACCAACAACTCCCCCAGACTCTCAACCACCTGGGATGAATAATCATCTGCGCCGGCTGAAGATCCGGCATTAAGCAGGATCAGATCCGAATGGGATGCAGCGTGGATGACAGCTTCCCTCAGGCAATCCAGGTTATCTTTTACGATCGGGTAGCGTTTTGCTGCTCCGCCCCAGGAATTAACTTGAGCAGCGATCATCATGGAGTTGTATTCGATGATGTCCCCGGCTTTTGCACCTTCTCCGATATCAACCAGTTCATCTCCGGTCGGGATGATAGCCACCACAGGCTTGCGGATCACATTAATGGTGGAATGCCCACAGGCTGCAATTGCCCCGAGGTCGAATGACCTTAGTTGCTGTCCTGCTGGTATGACAAGTTGCGTTGCAACAATATCTTCCCCCAGAAGCCGAATATGGCTCCAGGGTGTAACGGATGAGCGGATCAATATCTCCCGTGGATGCCGAACGTCCTGTTCTGATGTTCCTTCGTGATGGATGGGTTCAACGTTCTCAATAGGAATGACAGCATTGGTGTTTTTAGGAAGAGGATCACCTGTATCTACATAAAAGGCTTTATCCCCGACAACAAGGGTGAGAGGTTTGGAAGGTAAAGCCTCCCGGGTATCGATTGCCAATACAGCAAAGCCATCCATTGCAGAGGAATGATAGTGCGGGGAACTGATCTTTGCCCAGACACCTTCGGCTAATACTCTACCGGAAGCGAACTCATTCAGAGGGATTGTTTCATGTCCTTTCACACCGGATAGTCCGTCCTCTTCCAGGGCACTGAACAATCTTTCCTTCGCTACTTCAAGTGGAATATCTTTCAAATATACAGACATGGATTCCTCAAAACCCCTAAGGTGCAGGTGGAGTTGATACTGGCGACCAGGGGAGTAAGCGGGCGAATGCGGTCGCGTCATAATCGTTGCGCACTTCCAACCGGCTAAGGTAAAAAATTTGACCCAATGTATGGGTAAATGAAGTACCCAAACCGACCGCGTTGGAATATCCATAGGCGGAAACATGATCACCCACCACCGGGTCGATCATCCCAAATGGATAGGCGAAAGAGTATATCCCCACACCAATAGCATCGCTCAACTCTGTCATGGATCCTTTGGCTTCAGCATTGATGTCATTGTGGTTCAATGTCAGGTCAATATGTGAATGAGAATGGCTGCCAATTTCCCAACCTGCAGCGATCAGTTCCCGTATTTCAGGGACGTGGACAAAATCAACTGACTTTAATCGATTGGAAACAATATAAAACGTCCCGACAAAACCGAATTTTTGCATGATCGGGAAAGCATTCTGATAAACATCCAGTGCGCCGTCATCAAATGTGATGATCACTGGTTTCTCAGGTAATGGGTCACTATATTTCAATGCATTTACCAGCATTTCGATCGTGATGGTTGTGTAACCCCATTCCTTTAAATACTGCATTTGGGTTTCAAAAACCGCTGGGGATATATCGTAGCGGCCGGGTTTTTCGATATCACGGATGTGATGATACAGTAGTATGGGAGCCAGTATTGGTGTCCCTTTGGCATGCTTGATCCAGGTCGGTGTAATGGTGGGTGTGGCAGAAGGAACAGGACTTGGCGTCAAAGTTATTGTGGGTGTTTGTGATGCAGTCGGCGTGATGGTTGGGGTCAAGGCAAACGCGAATACTGTTTGTTTTGCCTCAATTTGTTGAAGGATGGAATTGGCTATTGCTGTTTCATTCATACGGGTGGCATTTTGGGATGCGCAGGCTGAGATAATGAATGCAAAAAGGATAAATAATGGTAATAAGCGCCTCATAACAACTCCACCTGGACGATTTCACCCGCTTGGACACCGGTAACATCTGCAGGAATGTGCACTAATCCATTAGCTCTGACAAGATTGAATATCAGATTGCTTTTGAAATAGATTGGTTCCGCCTCATTTTCCCGGTTAGTTTCTCGCAGTACCACGGGTACCCAATCTTCACGGCCGGCAGCAGAAGCGAAATTTGCAGTCAGACGTGCCTGGACAGAAGGCTTGAATTGTGGATCAGACACCTTTAATAATTTATGGATTGCAGGTCTGACAAAGATATCGGCAATGACAAGAGCACTGACGGGGTTTCCAGGTAAACCTATGACAGGTTTCCCGTTACAAACCGCCAGTATGGTCGGTTTACCCGGTTTTACATTCACTCCATGCGCGAGAATGCCGGGTTTACCCAATTTCTCGATCACTAATGATGTAAGATCACGGGTGGAAGCAGAAGATCCAGCAGTAATTAAAACCATATCGCATTCATTAAATGCCTGAATGACTGACTGAGTGAGAGCCTCTTCTTTATCAGCAATAAGCGGGTATGGCACCGGCTGACCGCCTGCTTCGATCACTATCGCGCTCATTGTGGAAGTGTTAATATCTCGTACCTGCCCGATCAATGGTTTTTGTGCAGGTGGAATTACCTCATCACCGGAAGAAAGGATACCTACTTTCGGTTTTTTATTGACCTGTATCCGGGTAATCCCAAAGGACATTAATCCGCCAATTTCCACTGATCGAATTACACGGCCTGCAGGTATGACCAGGTCGCCTTTACTGACATCTTCTCCCACCAGGATCACATTTTCATTTACACTGACAGGCTTGAAAACCTCCAGGTCTGATCCGTTATTCAACTGGCTGTTTTCCAGCATCACTACTGCGTCTGCCCCGGTCGGAATCATGCCTCCGGTATGAATTAAAATTGCCTGTCC
Organism: uncultured Chloroflexia bacterium; assembly: GCA_963827895.1. Classification (GTDB taxonomy): domain Bacteria; phylum Chloroflexota; class Anaerolineae; order Anaerolineales; family Anaerolineaceae; genus PNON01. The sequence goes on from CAWHCY010000007.1 coordinate 385,378, forward strand.
TTCTCCAACTGTCATTGTTGATGGTTTTCCCATGGGTGATTCGCCGATCATTTTTAAGATGGCGGGAAGACTCTCTGAACTTCCATGTGTATGTGCTGCTGTGACTGCATATCCATCCACAGTGCTGCGCGGGAACTCTGGCAAGGGATTTGGTGAGTAGAAATCGTGTGCCAGCACCCGTGTTAATCCGTCGATCGTGTTGATTTCTTCTGTCTCCGGTTTACTGGCAGGTATGGCGGATAGAAAATTCTGAAGCGCGATGAAAGGTGGCTGTAATTTTAAAAATTCAGGCATAACTACCTCGTCCAGTAAGTAAAAGTTAAAAGGTACGCAGTTAACAAAACAATTGCCAGACTGGTCACCTTTAATAACCCCCAGTGCGGCTTTTTACCTGCTGCTACTTGACCCATAAGGATCACCTGATATACAGCAATGGGCATGGTCAGCAGGGAAGGCCAAACCAGGGTCCAGGGCAGCCCTTGAATACGGGAAAGGACAAGTAACAAGAAGCCGAGTATCAACAATATATTATGAAGATGCCAACCCTTTTGCCAGCCTAATCTTACCAGGATGGTGTTCTGGCAATTCATGCAATCACTCGAGTATGTTGTAAATTGGAAGATCAAAGTTGTGGATAAGAAGAATGCGGCTATAGGTATGGATGACATGGAAATATACCGATGCAATTCTGCGGATTGTAGACTGAAGCTAAATGCAGGTATCAGGATCGAAATAAGGATAGATACCAGTAATTCACCGATCCCGGAGTAGATCAATCGAAATGGAGGTACAGCATAACCGATCGCAACGAGAAAACCAGCGCTTACCAAAACCAGGGATGTACCGTTCATCAATCCATCCCGATAGAGAATGACAAGTAATATACATGAGATAGTTAAAAATGATAAAGCTGAGATCATGATGGAAGTTTGGAGCTTCCGAAGCGATTCCAGTTCTGCAGTTGTCCGGGGTGGTGCGATGGGTCCAAATGGTGACTGTGTTTCAAAATAATCATTTAGGAAATATACCCCCAACATCAACATCAACATAATGCCTTGTCCTGCCATATAAGCAGTCCAATTAATGGAAAGTCCGAGATAATGCACTATTCCCCCTCCTAAAGCAAACATGAGAATATTAAATAGGATAAGGAAAAGGAGTTTTTTCTGAAAAAATCGATATATCAGGGGAGGATTGTTTTCCATATGCCAATTACACCATTATTGAGATTAATTTTCAATACAATAATCACAAAACCATATCATTCATCCAGAATGGTTTTGTTAACTTTTATTATTATCCCATAGATAATACATCACAGTAAGAAATTTGCAGAATTGTCCTGGCAAATCATGTTTGCAGGATAATATGATTTAGGAAATCATCAAAACCATACCAGGAAAATAATTAATTAACCTGTAAAAATTTACACAAAGTGATACAATCACACATTCTATGTTAAGCATCGATTTGCCTAAAATTGGGTTAATAATAGAGTAAATAAATTGATCGATTAAGCGGTAAATACACATTTTTCATTAATGATTTTTTTCATCCAAACGAGGTTGATTAACCTCGTATTTTATTAGGGAATCATAAGATGACAGACGAACGTAACCCTCTATTACCTGTTGTAGATGCAACCCAAGCCGGGCTTGGAGCAGCCACATCGAAAAGTAAATTTGACCGGTGGTGGTTTTTAGTCGCTGGTGTGATTGCATTAATCCTTTTCTTGGTGATTTCTCGACCAGACCCATACCGTAGGGTGCTCATTTTCGTGCAGGATGGTCTACGGGTCACCCTTTTAGTTACAATAACTTCCTTCTTTCTTGTCCTGGTGTTAGGGCTGATCAGCGGTTTGGGCAGGCTTTCAAAAAATCCGATCATTTCTGGTATTGCTTCAGTGTATGTGGAAATAGTTCGTGGTATTCCCTTGTTAGTCCAGTTGTTATTCTGGTATTTTGCTTTGCCTTCCATTATTCAGCAAATTGGGACAACCTATAACATCCAATCAATGAAGGAATATTTGGCCGACCCGATTTGGATGGCAATATTCGGTATCACATTTTGTTATGGTGCCTATATGAGTGAGATCTATAGAGCTGGAATCCAGAGCATATCTAAAGGCCAGATGGAAGCTGCGCGAAGCCTGGGTATGACCCACATCCAGGCTATGCAATATGTGATCATTCCTCAAGCTATCAGAGTCATCTTACCGCCTGTAGGAAATGAATTTATCTCCATGCTTAAAGATTCCTCCCTGGTCAGCGTTGTGGCAGTTGCAGACATGACCCGCCGGGGAAGAGAATTTATGGCTGCTAACTTTATTCCCATTCAAACCTGGGTGATGATAGCTCTGCTTTACTTAGTCTTGACATTGTTCTCAGCCCGGATTGTCACCTGGATTGAAAAACGAACCCGGATAGAGAGGTAACCCATGGAACCTATTATTCATATTGAGAATGTAACAAAATGCTTCGGAAACGTTGAGGCACTGAAAGGGGTTTCTCTGGATGTGCAAAAGGGTGAGGTGATCATGATCATCGGTCCGTCCGGATCCGGTAAATCCACTTTCTTGCGCTGTATTAATCGGTTGGAAGAATACGATAAGGGATCCATCGTGGTGGATGGGATACCGCTGGATACCACCAAACATATTAACCAGGTGCGGACAGAAGTTGGAATGGTATTTCAACAATTTAACCTGTTTCCTCACCTAACTGTAATAGACAATATTACCCTGGCCCAAAAGGTAGTTCGCAAACGGGACAAGGCAGAAGCTAAAAAAGTAGCATTGGAATTATTGGTGAAAGTTGGTATTCCAGAAAAAGCAGACGTATATCCCGGGCAGTTATCCGGTGGACAGCAGCAGCGTGTTGCAATCGCCCGTGCCCTGGCTATGAATCCAAAGATCATGCTTTTCGATGAGCCAACTTCTGCGCTTGATCCGGAAATGATCCAGGAAGTGTTGGATGTCATGCTCACTCTGGCACATGAAGGAATGACCATGGTGGTTGTCTCGCATGAAATGGGGTTTGCCCGGGCTGCTGCAAATCGAGCTATTTTGATGGATGATGGATTGATCGTGGAGGAAGCCCCACCGGGTATCCTATTCAGCAATCCTAAAGAAGAACGAACCAAGGCTTTCTTGAGCAAGGTGTTGTAAAGAATAGTTTTGAAGTGATTTGTGAATAGTGAATAGTGAATTGTGATTTGTTGAATAATATCGCAAGATGAGTGGTCAGTTGAAATTAATGACCACTCATCTTTATGATTACGCAAATCTTGATTAATATCGTCTTACAAAAATCACTAATTGACTTATTAACTAAGTAACTAATCAACTAAGTAACTAATTAACTTATATCTTCATCCTATATCACACCCAGCCGCTTGCCAACTTCCCCAAATATCTCCAGGACTTTTTCCAACTGGTCATTCGTATGAGTGGCCATATAACTTGTGCGAAGAAGCTGATGGCCAGGTGCCACTGCAGGGGAAATGACCGGATTGACAAATACACCTTCATCAAACAATGTCTTCCACATTAAGAAGGTCAATTGATCGTCACCAATGATGATCGGAACTACAGGAGTAACTGAATTCCCGATATTGAAGCCCAGTTCGCGGTACCCCTTGCGCATCTTTTCTGCATTGGCAAGGACCCGGGCTGGGCGGTCCGGTTCAGATCGCATAACTTCGAGCGCTGCCAGAGCAGCCGCAGCATTTGACGGGGGGATGCTAGCGCTATAGATCAATGAGCGCGCATGGTGTTTGATATAGGAAACGACATCCTCGTCTCCGGCAATGAAGCCGCCCAGTGAAGCGAAGGACTTGCTGAAAGTGGACATGATCAGGTCAACATCTTTTGTTACCCCAAAGTGAGCTACAGTACCATGGCCGCCACCCATCACACCCATGCCATGCGCGTCATCCACCATCAATCGGGCACCATACTTCTTGACCACTGGAAGCATTTCCGGGAGAGGTGCCAGGTCACCTTCCATGCTGAATAATCCATCCACCACTACTAATTTTCCGGCACTGTCCGGGATCGATTGTAATGTCCGTTCGAGGTGTTCCATGTCATTGTGGATGTAACGCTCGATCTTTCCAAAACTTAACCGGGCACCATCGACAATACTGGCATGATCGTCTTTATCCAGGATGACCACATCTCCGCGGCAAACAAGGGCACTGACAGTGCCCAGGTTGACCTGCATCCCGGTCGAAAAGCATAATGCCGCGTCTTTACCAACCCACTCCGCTAATTCGTGTTCAAGCTGCTCATGTAATTCCAGGGTGCCGTTTAGGAAACGGGATCCAGTACATGAAGTTCCATATCGTTTTACTGCTTCAATGGCAGCTTCTTTTACTTTTGGGTGAGTAGTTAATCCCAGGTAATTATTTGAACCGCACATGATCAGACGCTGGCCTTTAAATTCTGCTTCGGTGCCTTCATTTTCAGTTAATGGGATAAAAAAAGGATAGATACCAGTTGCTTTTGCATTTTTTACATCCATATAGTCATAACATTTTTGTAGAATATCCATTTAATTCCTCCGATGATAAATAATAATCACTGTCTTCTTTTAACTATCCGCCGAATTGCATTCTTAATTTCCATATCCATAACTGGATACGTCAAATCACCCAACAGGAACGAAAGAGTGTAATAGAACCAACTTTGAAACCCAGGCAGTATGGTATATCGACCTCTGGCCATATCACTTAAGATAATCTTCGCAACATTTTCAGCTGTCATCATACCGGCATTGTCAGCCAGCTCTTTTGTGATGGCGGGTTTCAGGTCTTTTTCAAACTCCAATTGTGGAGTGAGGGTATCGGGGGGGTAGACTACAGCAACTTGCACACCACGTGGTTTAAGTTCGGCTCTCAGAACATCTGAAAAACCACGCACAGCGTATTTGGATGCACCATATCCGCTGTAACCATATGTGCCTAGAAAACCAGCCATGGACGAGATGTTGACGATCCATCCGTTCCCCCGATGTATCATTCCATTCACGAAAGCCCGGCAGACGTATACTGTTCCAAGATAATTAATATTGATCAGGTCTCTGAATATTTCCGGCGGAAGGACTGAGAACTTGCCCGGGTAGGTTATGCCAGCCGAGTTGATCAGTATATCCGGGGTTCCATATGTCTCCTTGTAATTTGCCAGAAGTGGACAAATAATATCGAGGTTTCCAACATCAGCGGAAAGAGTGGAAATAATTTGATCAGGATGGATACAATGGGATCGAATCTCACCCGCAGCTTTTTGCAATTGATCTTCACGGCGGGCAAGAATTGTGATATTTGCTCCCTGTTTGGCCAACAAGACTGCTAGTGCCAGCCCGATTCCACTCGACCCCCCAGTGATGAAAACGTGCTTCCCTGAATACTCAATGCTCATATTACCCTCTGATTGGCGTTATATGGTAGATAAAGATCGTCACTTAGTATTGGTATTATTATCTGTTAACCCCGATGAATGGGATTTGATGCAAGCATTCCAGAAAGATATAAAAGACCTTCCGGGAATTCCCGGAAGGTCTTTGGGTTTTATTTCTCAGGTGCCCCTGCCAGAATCCAGGCTTTTAATGCAGCCAATTCATCCGCGGTCAACTGACCGGGATGGCCACCGGCTTCCATTATTTTAACGATAATGCTTGTATTGGCATCCCCAGGTATGATGACTGCTCCGTTAGTTCCGCCTTTAAAAGCATCTGCAAATGAAGCCAAAGATAATCCGCCGGATGTGCCATGACACATTGCGCATTTAGATTGGAGCATTGCACCTATTCCACCATCCCAAGTGGTTGCAGTTGTTGTGGATGGTGCATTTGGATTCATGTTTATATGTGGAGCCGGGGTTGACGTCGGCAGCATTGTAGGAATTGTCGTTGGTAACGCAGTTGAAAGAATTTGAGCTGGTTCTGCAGGCGGAAGTGTGGTGATGGAGGTCGTTTCTGCGGTTACAAAATAATATACTCCCGCCATGGCTATTATTGATAAGGCTCCAGCTATAGGGAAGTAGAGTGTTTTTCTTTTCTTCACCACGGCAGAAGAAGGGATGACAGTACCTAAACCCGCATCAATTTTTGCAAGCTCAAGAGGATGCTCCTCCTCCATTTCATGGCGTGTTAATTTTCCCGTGAAAATGCTTTTATTGAAGTATTTGATGTGGACATGATAGATATGCCAGATCAGGATGGCCAGGATTGCCAATACGGCTTCACCACCGTGAGCTGCTTTGGCGGCTGGAATAAATACCCCGGGGAGAATGTTGGTGGTTTTGATGGGATTCCACAGCATGAAACCGGTAATGATCATTACCAGGTTTCCCCACATCATTGCCCAGTATTCCACTTTTTCATCGAAGGTAAACCGCCCTAATTTGGGACGTGATTTTGCAAGCCCAACATTATAACCAATGGATTGGAATCCATCTTTTATATCTTTCACTCCTGGCAGCATGGTCATTTCCACACGCTGGACATACAGTTTATAGCCCATTAATGCAAAATGATAGATGAGCTCAAGTAGGAAGATGGTAGCAGCAACCCGGTGAATAATTCGTACTGTCCCAATCCCACCCAGTACATCAATGAGCCAGAGAGAAATCCCTGCACCGATAAACTTCTGAATCAGGCCGGTGATCCCGAGGATTGTGAAGGATAACAAAAGTAGAATGTGTTCTATTCTTTGGGAAATTGGAAAGCGTTGGTAAGAAGCGGATTTTTCAGTCATTGCTACACTCCTTTACGCTTTTCAATTAAGCGGCGGATGAAATCTAAAATAACGTAGATTACCATTGCTCCAATTACTCCCGGAATGAGGATCTTGTAGAACAAATTTACATAGTAAACAAGTGGAGCGGTTTTCGGAGAGGCAGAGTAATGGCTCATCCATGAAGCCGGAAAGTTATCATTGGCGTCTGGATGACATTTCTGACAAGTGCGCAGAAGGTTTTCTTTAACGTGCAAGCCGTTATTGGGATCATTTGAGCGGGTCATATTATGGACACCGTGGCAATCGATACAAACAGGCGTGTTGGTTTTTTGATCAGGAGCAGTCTTCTCAAAGATGGTCACAGTTGTGCCGTGAAAATCTGCTATATAGGTGTTGTTTACATCAGAAGATAAGCCATATTTGTCCATTAACTCCTTATTCGCGTGGCATTTTGCGCAAATTTGCGGAGACCGGAGGCGGAATGCGTTATCAACCGAACCAATATTGTGAACACTATGGCAATCTATACAGGTCGGTGTGTCGGTGTTGCCTTCAAGGAGTAGGCTGGAACCGTGGACTGATTTTTTATATTCTTCCGTGATCTCATTATGGCATTTCGAACAAGTTTCGGGGATCCTCACCCGGGCTTCAACTAGCGTGTTACCTTTATCATCAACGAGCCGGGTCTGTGTGTGGGGATTATGACAATCAGTACAGGCGGGAGCAATTGTGTTTCCAGATTCCAGGGCTTTTTGGTGAATGCTATCCTGAACCTGGTTGAATTGTTCCTGGTGACATTGTTGGCAAACCTGTGAACCCTCGATGCTAAAGTCTTTTCGGGTCTGTGAGGTGACCTTTGGGTGGGGGAATTCCGTGATTTCGGTATGGCAAGTGGAGCAATTCATGCCCTGGCTACCATGAACAGAAACCATGTAAAGCGAGCTATCAATACTGATGGATAATTCTTCACCGCCAGGCAAAACTGTTGTTACACCCGGTTTTCCATGACAACCCAGGCAAGTGGCATCGGGTAATTGTGATTGGGGACCAGCAATGATTGTTTGAACCGGTGCTGCCTGAACCTCTGTCCGTGGCAGGAATGCGAAAACCATGGCAAGAACAGCCAGTCCAGCACAAACCAGTATCCAGCTTTTTCGAATAATGTGCAGGTTATTTCCCTTCATATTTACACTTCTCCGCGGTGCTAAATTTCTAGAGAAAAATATTAGATTAAGACAAGATTAATTATACCGAAATTATAATGGAAAAGTTTACTAAATTTATCTATTTACTGGTTTTATTACAAAAAAGTGATAATCATCCTAAACAAAACAGAGGCGATGGTTTCATCGCCTCTGTTTATACTTGAAAAAGACTTCTACATTACTGCGGACGCGTCATACCTGTTACGTTACCACCGAGGTCTTTAATCGCATCATAAAGAACCTGCATAACATAGAACGGATTGTGGGCAAAGCCACCTGGTTCTTTGGTCGCATAATTCAGATTATATGCACCTTCGAATAACCTTGGTGAGTAGACTACAGGTACGTTCTTACCATCTTTGTCAAGATCTGGTTTTCCATCACCATCGACATCGGAATAGTAGTATGGATACGCAGCCGGGTCGTAGATGATGCCACCTTTGAGTTTGGTCTTGGCATAGTCTTGCAGTGCAGCGTATAGCTTTTCGCGCAACGTTGCAACTTCGCCTTCATAACCTTCAGCGGTGTCACCATCACCATCATAATCAATGACGTCACCTGGTTTACGAACCTTGGCCATATCGTCTGTCCCATGGCAACCTTTACAGGTGTCGGTCTTAACGGTCAGGAGATGGACATCATGGCAATTGGCGCATGTTGTAAAGCCTTCAACATGTTTGTTCTGTCCAAAGTAAGTCTGTTTTGGATATTCGTACATTCCACCGGCTGCTGTACCAAAGAGGGTTGCACCAGCACTCAGGTAATGGACGTTCTGGAAACGGATAGCCGGGTCAGCTTTATCCGAATCCATACCAGCAACAGCCAGGGATACGGTTTTACCGGATTGGCGGCCTTGATGGCATTCCAGGCAGATGTTGCTATTGTCAGCCACATTCTTGCCATCGGCATCCTGTTTAAGGCTGAACGACTTGCCATTCGGGAAAGGTACTTGGGCAGCTTGGTACAGTTTAGGCCATTCAGCTTCATTATGACAGGTGTAGCATGTGAAGCTGTTTGAAATGGGTTGAGCACCTATACCAGTCTGGTAGGTCGTACCGTTGGCCAGGACTGACACAGTGCCACCAGCCTTGAGGAAGGCGGGTAAGCCAGTTGCGCTGTGACACTTGGCACAATTGTATGGTACTTCACCTTCAGCATCCCAATCACGGAAAGCCATGCTGGAACCATCAAAGTGTCCGGCATCCAAACGGTTAAGTTTGGTCACGTCACCGCCCAAATCCTCGATCGAGTCGATGAGGAGCTGAACGATGTACTTATTTCCGTGAGCAAAAGCACCCGGATCTTTTATGGAGACCTGGTAATTATAGGCAGCTTTGAGGAAGCGTGCTGTCCATGTCGAAAATGCAACATTAGCACCGTCTTTCTGATCAATTACGCCATCCCCTTCTGCATCAGCAAACCAATATGGATAAGCTGCAGCATCATACACAACGCTGACGCCAGTTTTATCCTTTGCATAGCCTTGAAGTTGGGCAAGTAAATTGACCTGGAGACCTTCAATTTCCAGGGCCATACCTTCAGTCACATTGCCATCACCGTCATAATCAGCTTTGGAGCTGATCATTCGAATGTTCTTCAGATCTTCTTTTTTGGCGACACCTTCGTGGCATACAGCGCACTGCTCTACTTTAACTTCAAGAGAGTGGCTATCATGGCAGTCAATACAAGTGTCATATCCTGCGATATGGTCAAACTTATAATCGTACGTTTTGCCATCATATTCATATCCGCCATGAACCTGGCTGCCATACAAGGTGGCTGCTGCAGCAAAGTAATGAACATTTCTAAAACCAAAATTTACGTCCTTGCCGGCGTCATCCTTGATCGGGGCGACCACTGCATCGAGATCTGTGACTGCAAATTTCTCGATCTGAGCGTCGACACTGACCTTGGACTCACGTCCTTGGTGGCAGGTCATACATAAAGCCTCGCGGCCTAGACCACTGATCACAACACCAGATGGGAAAGTCACTGCAGTGTATTTGAATGATGCGTCGTTGTGGCAGGAAGTGCATGTGATACCGGTAACGTCAGCGGCAGCGACGACAGCTTCATTCTTGCCTGTTGTCATGAATTCAACAAAACCTGCACCGGAGTGACATTTGGTACAAGCGACAGGCACTTCTGCTGGTGTACCAGCATCCCAATGGCGGAACGCCTCTGCTGCTTTGTCTGCATGGCCAGATGCAGACCATAAAGCCGCGAAAGGTGCTTCAACACCCGCTTCTGCCACCGGGCAGGGTTCTGCTGGTGGACAGGCGGGTTGTACTGCTGCCGGGGCAGCAGGGGCTTGAGTCGGAGCGACTGCCGGTTGGCATGCTGCAATAACAAGAACCACTCCCAGTATCAAGCCGATTATCAATAATTTTTTCTTCATATAATCATTCTCCTATTGTTGAAAATAATCGATCTATTAATTTAGCAATATGTAATAGTCACACCTCCTCGCTCAGGGTAAATACATTCCACCCGTTTTATAAATGAATTATAGCTGTCTCCTTACATTAATACAACATTAAAACCACTTTTTTGAGAATTTTTATCTAGATTTCACGAAATGTAATAATTATCCGAATAAATCTAAAAAAACAACGGATTTTGATATATTTTTATGGTTAAATGCTGTTATTTGCGGGAGTTCGTCAAAATTGAAATCTTTGATTTTCGGAACATCTTCTATGTATATTTGATAATTATTGATAAAGTAGATAAAATATGGGTAATTATGAGAGTCCTTCTCACGTTTCTTTAATCTTGATATGGCAGAATCAAATTTGAATATATGATTTCTACCAAAATCGAGTTTTTTTATTCGTAGTGCAAATTGGTACGCCGAAATCAATAAAGGGAGAGACCCATGAAAAGAAAATTTATTTTTGGTGGAATTCTCATTCTTGCAGCAATAGTTTACCTGATCATTTCATCATCGCAGGCAAATGCACAGTATTTTCTCACTGTGAATGAATTGAACACCAAAGCAAAGGAAATGTCAGGCCGTGAAATTAGAATTTCCGGGGCAGTGGTGGGAGATTCGATCAAGTTTGATCCAAATACCCTGGATTTGACATTCGATGTTGTGCATATTCCAGGGGATAATGCAGAGATCGATAAAATGGGGGGACTGGCAGAAGTACTGCATGAGGCCGTATCTGATACATCATCAAAACATTTACCGGTTATCTATAATGGACCAAAGCCTGACCTCCTAAAAAATGAAGCTCAAGCCATTATGACAGGGACTCTGGATGAAAAAGGTGTATTCCATGCCAATGAACTTTTGCTAAAATGTCCAACCCGCTATGATGAAGCTGTTCCTGAACAGGCAGCAAAATAATTAATGTCTTTAAGGAATCCCATTTAGATTAGAATTAAGAATAGCAGTCAAAATTTGACTGCTGTCCTTTTTGACTCTTTTAATTTCTTGCCATAATTACCAACATTCCGGAGTTATTATGATTGTAGATTTGGGTTTCGGAATATTAGTCATCACACTTGCGGTCACAATATTTGCATCGGTGGCAGCTATAGTTGGGGTAAGCACCAAGGATCAGCGTTGGATAGATTCCGCAAGATATGCATCCCTGATCACTTTTGGATTGATTACCCTGGCAGCGGGATGTATTATCTATTTGATCGTCACCGGGCATTATGAAGTCTCTTATGTATATGCTGTTTCAAGCAGCAGCATGCCTTTCTATTTAAAGTTGACAGCGTTATGGGGTGGTCAATCGGGCTCATTGATCTTTTGGAGCTGGTTGATGTCAGCATTTACATCAGCAGTGATGCTGCGAAATTGGACACGTGACCGCGAGTTTTTACCCTGGGTGATCGTTGTTACCATGGTAACCCTCACATTTTTCCTGAGCATGTCAATCTTCTTCGAGAATCCATTTACACGTTTCTGGGCAACACCTTCTGGCGAACGTATCGAAGCGATGTTTCCCCCTGCCGGATCAGATTTGCTCATGCCACAGGATGGTAGAGGCCTTAATCCACTATTACGGCATCCGGGGATGATCATCCATCCACCCATGCTTTATTTAGGGTTTGTAGCTTTTGTTATTCCATTTGCGTTTGCCATTGCTGCATTGATCACTGGCAGAACCGATGATCGCTGGATCCGATTAACCAGGCGGTGGACGTTGGTGGCGTGGTTGTTTCTAACTATCGGTCTGGTGCTGGGAATGCGGTGGGCATACGATGTCCTGGGTTGGGGAGGTTATTGGGGTTGGGATCCGGTGGAGATTGCGGCACTGATGCCGTGGTTGACTGGTACTGCCCTGCTGCATTCAGTGATGATCCAGGAAAAACGGGGAATGTTCAAGCAATGGAATATGTTCCTGATCATTCTTACTTATGACTGGGTAATTGTCGGTACCTTTTTGACACGTTCTGGAGTTCTATCTTCTGTGCATGCATTTGCCCAGAGTGCGATCGGCCCATTATTCTTTGCATTTATTTCCCTCACATTAATTGTTTCCATATGGCTGCTGGTATATCGTTGGAAAGATTTACGATCTGAAGGACAGCTTCATTCACTCCTCTCTCGCGAAACGCTATTTCTAGTAAATAACCTGTTATTCCTGGGAATATTCATTGAATGTAACTTTGGGGTTTTCTTTCCTTTACTCTCAGAGCTTGTGACCGGGCAGAAAGTTACATTTGGTCCGCCCTGGTATATTCGAGCTACCGGACCTTTATGGGGTGGACTTTTACTGCTCATGGGCATTGCACCTCTTTCAGCCTGGCAGATTTCGACAGGAAAAACCCTGGGAAGAGCCATTTGGAAACCCTTTATTCCATCAGTTCTGGCAGTTGTAGTCGCATTCGCTCTAGGGGTGAAACAGCCCGGAGCTTTATTTGCATTCTGGTTGGTGGCGCTTGTCATATCTGTAACTTTATATGAATACTGGCGTGGCATTAGGGCTCGCTCCCGCAGTACAGGTGATAATTTCTTCGAGTCGATCTGGAGATTAACAGCACGGAACCGCAGACGATACGGTGGATATATTATTCATTTGGGAGTTGTCCTGATGGGGATAGGTGTGATCGGAATTAATGCGTTCCAGACCCAGACCCAGGGAGCACTCACTCCGGGTCAAAGCCTGGATCTGGCGGGATATTCGGTTGCATATAAGTCTTTGGCTGAATTCGACACGGCTGATGGAAAGAATGTCGCCCGGGCGGTCATGGAAGTAAGTAAGGGTGGTAAAGTATTGCAAGAGCTTTACCCCCGTAGGGATTATTATTATGATTCCCAGCAGCCCATGACCATTCCGGGAGTACGCAGTACCATGGAAGATGATGTATATGTCATCCTGGTGGATTGGCAGCCAATATCCAGCAGGCTGGCAACATTTAAGATTTATCATAACCCATTGGTGAACTGGTTATGGCTTGGAAGCCTCGTCCTCATTTTTGGTTCCATCGTTGCAGTCTGGCCGACACCAGAAAAAGGTTAGGGTGTGAGATTTGGAGCGATTTATGAACAGGAAAGTCGTTTTTACCGCGTTACTAATTACATTAGTACTGGCGGGATTACGAATTAATCAAGGTCTTGCCCAGGACACTCAGCCGGTAACGGATGACCAGATCAACGAGGTTGCCCGCCAGCTTTATTGCCCGGTATGTGAAAACATTTCATTGGATGTATGTCCGACCCAGGCCTGTGCCCAATGGCGGGATCTTATCCGAGAAAAATTGGAAGCAGGCTGGACTACAGCACAGATCAAGGATTACTTCGCCACTCAATATGGTGATAGAGTTCTTCCGGAACCTCCAAAAAAAGGACTCAACTGGCTGGTTTACATACTTCCACCGGTAATGATCATAGGAAGTATCTTGTTATTGTGGTGGATCGTCAGTCGATTGCGGGCACCCAAGAAAGTTACCAGTCCAATAACGGATAAAGCAAATTCTGCATCGTTGGGGGATGAGTACCTGGCACGAATTGAGGCAGAATTGAAGAATAGAAAAGGATAAGCTATGGCGGTAATACCCCCCAATGTCACAAATGATCCAGAAACTAAGAAGAATTTACCTGTGCCAATTTATATTGTTGCCGGAATATTATTGGTAGGATTTCTCGGTTTTCTTTTTATGGGATTGCAGCGAAGCCAACAAGGTCCGATAAAGGTTGGTCAGGAACTGCCTGGTATTACTCTGACAACGTTTGACGGTAAAACAATCGATACCACCTCAGAAAAAGGAAAGGTCATTCTTATTAATTTCTGGTCGTCATGGTGCAAACCCTGTGAAAGTGAAGCAGACGCCTTGCAAAGTACCTGGGAATATTACCAACCTGGCAATGAGGTTCTTTTTGTGGGTGTGGATTATGTCGATACAGAACCTGAAGCAAAGGCGACCCTGGCGAAATTTGGAACTACCTACCCGAATGGACCTGACCTGGGGACGAAGATCTCACAGATGTTTCGTATCAGGGGAGTTCCGGAAACCTACATTGTTGATCGGGACGGGAAATTGGCATATATCCAGATCGGTCCATTTAATTCAAGCTCTGAAATTAAGAACTTAATCGATCCGTTATTGGGATCTGATTAACTGGAATAATAAATTTGTAAAGAAACCAAAAAGGAATAGGCACAATGGAACCAACAGCTATCCTCTTGATCCTCACTGTATTATTGTTGGCGGCTGCATTTATTGGCAGGCCTTTTTACATTAAGGATGCTCGCTATTCTCGTAAGCTAAATCCAGCAGACGGCGCGGCAAAAGATAAGTTGGATCATATTCATTCCTCCTTGTTGGCTGAAAAAGAACGTATTTTATCATCCATCCAGGAGTTGGACTTTGATTATTCCCTCCACAAAGTTCCCGAAGACCTTTACCCAATTCAGAGGTCGGAATTATTACAGCAGGCTGCCGGATTATTGAAAGAACTTGAAGAAATGGGATTTACCCAGGAAACCAAATCGACATCTACCTCTAAAACTTCAAACAAAATCGCGACTGATTACGATGAACTGGAGGAGATGATTGCCAAACGCAAAACGGAAATAAAAGAAAAAAGCTCTGGATTTTGTCCCCGTTGTGGGCGAGCAATTCAGGAAAGTGACCGTTTTTGTCCGAAATGCGGTTTTACAATAGCACCAATCAACTGATATGAGTACAAATTCATGAAAAAGTTATTATTACCTGTTACCATTGTTTTCTTTGCAATTTTAATTACTGGATGTAATTTTTCCCTTGCTGGCGATATCAAACCTCCCCCTGGATATACTCCCCCGGTGTATCTACCACCAGCTACAACTGCAGTGGCTTACCCATTAATACCGCCAGATCCCGCTCATGGCGAAACCATATACTCGGATTATTGCGCATCCTGCCATGGCAACATGGGAAATGGTGCCGGACAAAATGCCGGCAACTCCACCACGCCTCCTGCAGCATTGGCCCAGATCGATGTGCTTCATAATGCCATTCCTCAAACCTGGTTCAATATCATCACCGAAGGAAACGCAAATGGATCCATGCCTGCGTTTTCCAGTAAATTGGACGACAGGTCACGGTGGGACGTTATTTCATATTTGCTTTCTCTCGAAAACACACCGGATCAAATGGCAACCGGTGGAGAAATTTATGCCACAGTATGCAGCCAGTGCCATGGAGAGACAGGCAAGGGAGATGGAGAAAAAGCAGCCACCCTTCTGGTGAAACCGACTGATTTTACTGACCAAAGGATCATGTCTGCAATCTCCAACCAGGATATGGTGAACATTCTCACCAATGGATTAGGCGACTCTATGCCGGCCTTTGGAAATATGCTTCCGGATAATGATAAATGGGCAGTTATTACCGCCATTCGGTCTCTTTCATTCCAACCTGCCAATGAACCTGCGATTGCCGTAGGAGCGACAAATAATCCATCAAGTTCAATTACTTTAACTCCTCAAATTACTACCGATCCATCAACTACAGAGGTGTCTCCAGCAACAACCCCAGGAGTGAGGATTGTCACAATATCAGGGAAACTGACCAATGACTCTGGTTTATTAATTCCCAAAAATATCACTGTATCATTACGGATTTTTGACCAGATGAAGGAAACATCCACTCTGGAAACAACAGCGGATGACAACGGTGGGTATTCATTTGAAAACGTTGAAATGCCCAGCGGACGGATCTTTATTGCGACGGTTGATTATGGTGACCAGCAATTTTCATCTCAGCCATCCATGCATCCAGGTTTACCTGTTGATGAAAATCAAACTGTCTTCGACCTGCCGATTCCCATCTATGATTCTACGACGGACAAAACTGTGGTCAGCGCTGACCGAATGCATGTTTTCTTCGATTTCAGCAGTCCCGGAATTGTTCAAGTTGTTGAATTATTCCTCATCTCGAATAGCTCAACACAGGTATTGGTATCCGCAACACCAAATCAAGGAGTTTTGGATTTTTCATTACCTACTGGCGCAGCGAATTTACTATTCCAGGACAGTGTCATTGGGGAGAGATATTTACAGACAGAAACTGGATTCGCTGATACCGTTCCGGTAAATCCGGGAGTAGCCACACATCAGGTATTATTTGCGTTCGACCTTCCATATACAAAGAAGCTGGCATTGGAATTACCCATCCCGATGAAGGTGGATTTAATCAACGTGATGGTCCCTGTGGATGGAATAAAACTTAAGAGTGAACAGTTGTCTGACGGCGGCATACAGGATAATCAGGGAGTAAAATTTAGATTATTCATAGGTTCAAATTTATCTTCCGGGTCTACATTAAATATGACATTGTCCGGAAATACACCCACCGGCCAAACTTCAACAGATTCGAAGATCAAAATTAATCCGATCCTATTGGGGGCGGGCATTTTCCTGTTTGCTCTTTCAGGCGTCGGATTATACTTCTATCAGAAGCAGAAAACCCCTTTGGTTCAGCAGATTGCGTCAGGGAATTCCACCGCTGAAGACAAGGAATCCATCATGGATGCCATTATTGTTTTGGATAACCTGTATAAAGAAGGTAAACTTAAAGAAGATATTTATAGCATACGGCGGGAAGAATTAAAGAATAAACTGAAGAGTCTCATGTGATACAGGTTCGCAAACTGATCAAACGCTTTGGTCCAAAAACTGTCCTGAACCAACTATCTTTGGAGGTTGCGGATGGTGAATTTGTTGCGATCCTGGGACCAAACGGGGCTGGAAAAACCACACTTTTACGCATCCTGAGTTCCTTATCCAAACCAACTTTTGGTGAGATTTCCATTGCTGGGTTCAGCTTGCCATCCCAATCTGCCAATGTCAGGCAGCGCCTGGGAGTGGTTTCACACCTCCCTTTGTTATATGGTGATCTGACTGCAGAAGAAAACCTGATCTTTTATGGTCGTATGTTTGCTGTTCACTCATTAACAGAAAGGGTTACCCAGGTTTTAAAACTGGTGGGATTATCTCATCGTTCTGATGACCTGGTGAGAACTTTCTCCAGGGGAATGCAGCAACGATTAGCCATAGGCAGAGCTGTGCTGCACGATCCGGAAGTGCTTTTATTGGATGAACCACACACCGGTTTGGATCAGGATGCCTGCGATATGCTGGATGAAGTGCTGAAGGAGGTTGCAGTTCTAGGCAGAACTGTGCTGATGACTTCGCATGATTTTGTGCGTGTCCAAAACCTAGCAAATAGATTTGATGTATTGTCACGCGGAAAAATTGTTTCCACAATAAAAAGTGATCAACTATCCCGGGATGGCTTGCAGGCATTCTACCGCCAGGCACTGGAGCAGAAATGAAAGCTGCTGCATCCCCTTCCTTCTTTAAAGCTATGATGGCGGTGGTATGGAAAGATCTGACCGCAGAAATTCGAAGCAGGGAAGTTTTTTCTGCCATGCTGGTTTTTGCTCTTCTGGTGGTCTTGATCTTTAATTTTGCGCTGGACCTGGAAGCGGGGACGCGGGCTTCCGTCACATCCGGGGTTTTGTGGGTAACTTTCACGTTTGCAGGAACGCTGGGTTTGAACCGTTCCATGGCGCAGGAAAAAGACCGTGGATGTATGGACGGTCTGCTAATGGCACCCGTTGACCGCAGTGCGATATATATGGGCAAAGTAATCGGAAACCTGGTTTTCATGTTTTCTGTGGAAATTGTGGTCATTCCCGTATTCAGTGTGCTATACAATATAAACTTGATCAATTTCGGATTGATTATGGTTGTACTCCTGGGTTCTGTTGGTTACATTGCTGTGGGTACATTACTGGCGAGTATGGCAGTCCAGACCCGCACACGCGATATGCTGTTGCCGATCTTATTATTTCCAGTGGTCATACCCCTGATCGTGGCAGCGGTGAAAGCATCAGCAGGATTTATTCAATCACTGCCTATGACCGAGATCACCCCGTGGTTGAATTTATTGATCGTTTACGATGTGGTGTTTCTCGCTGTCGCCTGGATGGTTTTTGATTATGTTGTGGAAGAGTGAAGGAAATGGTTACTTAGTTACTTAGTCAATTAGAGAATTTGTTGATTAGTGAATGGTCGTTCAAACAGGGAAACCGCTTAATTACTAATCACATCTTTTCCTAATCAACTAATTGCCAGTATTATTGGAGGTTATATGTCAAATCTCAAAGATAAGCTCAAGATATTGGATATCATCACAATCATCCTTGTGGTCGCTGCGATAGGTATGGTATTTTTCTATGCTCCGATAGAAAGGGTCATGGGTTATGTGCAGAAAGTGTTCTATTTCCATGTGGCCAGCGCTTGGGTGGGAATGATCAGCTTTATTGTGGCTGCAGTGACAGGTGGAATCTATCTACGCACCAGCGATAAGAAGTGGGATGTGATCAGCTATGCTTCAGTAGAGATCGGAATTGTTTTTGCGATCATTGCGATTGCCATGGGTTCCATCTGGGCACGACCGATCTGGAATACCTGGTGGACTTGGGATCCGCGATTAACAACAACATCGATCATGACCCTGATCTATATCGCATACCTCATGCTTCGGCAGGGCATAGATGATCCTGACCGGCGAGCTAGATTTGGGGCAGTCTATGTCATTGTAGGAGTTTTATCTGTTCCACTTACATTTCTGTCTATTCGCATTTTCCGCACCATCCATCCGGTGGTTATAGGTAAAGCGAGTGCTGCTTCAGCAGCTTTTGATATGGCTCCAAAAATGCTGCAAACTTTCCTCTTTAGCCTGTTGGTCTTTAGCATCCTTTTTATCGATCTGCTCTGGCATAGGGTAAAGTTGGGGAAGTTGGAAGAAGATGTTGAACATCTTAAGATAACTACAATGGAATAGGAAGAAGGATCAAATGGACGAACCCGCTCAGACAGTTCAATACTTTGTTGCAGGATACGCTGTTATTTTTATTGGATTAATTGGATATGTGGTTAGCCTTTATTTACGGTGGAAGAAACTTCTTGCCGCGAAGAAAATGCTTGAAGATAAGTAATCAATTTCAATTAGGCCTAATCTCAACTAAGCAGAAATATTCCCCTGGGAAGTGGTGTTATCTTCGCAAGGGAATATTTATTAGATTTAAGTACCAGATTTCAACGATTTATTACCTTACTAACCAGCAACTTCATTTTTTACTGATTTACCCATATCCTTGCCAAATATCGCGAAATAAACAACGCCGAGTATTCCGAAACCTGTTGCCACAGCGAAATTGGTAAATGGCGAGATATTCCAGAGAAAAGCACCACCAACTGCTGCTACAGCAACGATCACATCCCGTAACAAATAATACAACCCGAACATGCCGGCTTTTTTATCCTCAGGGGCAAGATCCATAATGAGGGCTTTTCGGGTGGGTTCGCCGAACTCTTTAAACCCTCTCAGGATAAAGGCAAAAATGAGCAGTGTAAAACTTTGAGAAAAATATACTGTAATTGGGAAGGCTGCAAAGAAGCAGAAGGTAATTAAAACAAACGGTTTCTTGGTGGATCTATCCGCCAGGTATGCGACCGGTATATAGATCAATACTGCTGTGATCATTTCGATGGTGGTGAGTACTCCGAATTGGACGGATGATACACCCACATTCTTCATAGCCCAGATGACAACAAATGCGTAAGGGATCTGCTCGGCAAAGCGCACCAGTATATCCGATACAAGCAAATTGCGGAGATCAGGTGACATAAATTTCATTAATTTGAGCGGATTACTTTCTGCTTTATGAGCTGGTACAAAATCCTGGATCATCCATTGTTGAAGTATCAATGCAATTACAGCCAGAATTAATGCGATCCCGAATGCGATTCGTACACCATCCCTCTCACCGTATAAATAGATCATGTATCCACCCAAAAGTGGGCCAAGTGCCATGGGAAGGCGTTTCACGATGGAGTTTAAAGTCACCCCCATGGTGCGTTTATTTTTCGGCATTACATTGTTGACCAGGCTCATCGTTGCCGGAAGCGACAGGGATGTCCAGGATAAGAAAAAGATGGCCGCCACCAGCACAGCCGGCCAGGATGGGATAATGATCACGATCAAATATCCAAAGATTGCCACTATATTGAAAATGGCTAACGCTTTTTTATAGCCAAATCGATCTGCAATATAACCCCCCGGAAAAGAATAGAGTGCGGAAAGCAGGTTGTCGATTCCGTTCAGAACACCCACAATTATTGTTGAACCACCCAAAGCCAGGATATAAATGGGCAGGAATCGTTCAGCCATTTTTTCTCCCAGGCCAACCAGAATCACCATGGTCAACATGGCAGCCAGGCTTTTCTTTAAGCCAAAGAATTGAATGACTTTAGTAAAAATATTCTTTTTGGATGGTTTTTCAGATAGGTTTGTCATCAATCCTCGTTGGGAATACTTCCGAGTGAATTTTTATTATTTGGATCCTATATTTACTTGTGTTTGTTTTTGATCCAATTTCGAAAAAATAGAGAATTATGCTTTGTTTATGGAAGAGGACTTCTTGTGTAATACATAATTTCAACGGGGGAAATAATACCACCATCAGATCAAAAAATCACTGAAAAGTGATGTTGTATTTCTTGGAAAATTTGTTATAATAGAATCATCCCCTAACCCCCCATAGGGGATATAAATACAAAGGAGTTCTTAATGGCATTAGATTCTACCGTATTACAAAATTGCCCCGATTGCAGGGTCCAGAAACAAACTTTTTTTGTTCGATATCGGGACTTTTTATTATCCCGTGATACTTTATTGACCTTTGGAAATGCGCTTTTGCTGATTGCCGGTTTTGTAGTGACAAATATATTCGGGCAATTGGCGCCCGGAAAAATGTTATATCTGGCATCTGCCTTGTTAGGTGGCATTCCGTTATTTATTTTTACTGCTCGTCAGGTTTTTATAAGGCATGATATTACTGCAGGAGTGATGGCTTCTGTTGCAGTAATTGCGGCAATCATCGTTAAAGAATATAGTGCGGCTGCACTTGTTGTTTTTATGATGTCTGTAGGAGAGTGGTTGGAAAACTTTACCATCGCCCGTGCAGATAATGCCTTAAAAGATCTGGCCAGCCTGATACCATCCACCATTACTGTTCGCCGCGATGGAAATGAGATTGTCATCCCAATTGACCAGTTGAAATTGGATGAAACAGTCCTGGTGCACGCCGGAGAACGCTTTGGTGTTGATGGAATCGTTTCACGAGGGACCAGTTGCGTAAATCAGTCGGCAATTACCGGAGAATCGATCCCTGTGGATAAAAATCCTGGTGATGAAGTTTTCGCGGGAACCATGAACGACATGGGAGTCGTTGAAGTAAAGGTTTCACGCCTGGGAGAAAACACTACCCTGGGACAAATCGTTAAATTAGTGAAAGATGCCCAGGCTTCCCAGGCACCTGTTCAACGAATTGCCAACCAGTACGCCCGCATCCTGGTTCCTGTTACTTTTGCTATTGCCATACTTGTATATGTACTTACAAGAGATGTAATTCGATCCATTACCGTACTGGTAGTTGTATGTCCCTGTGCGCTGGTTCTGGCTACACCAACAGCAGTTGTAGCAGCGATAGGCAATGCTGCTAAAAAAGGTATTCTTGTGAAGGCCGGCTCTTCCATCGAAATGGCAGGAAAAGTAGATGTGGTGGCTCTTGATAAAACCGGCACACTGACCATTGGGAAGCCGATTGTCCAGGATGTAATTTCATTGAATGGGATCGATGGCGATGCATTGTTGAAACTTGCCGGTTCAGTGGAGAGATTTAGTGAGCACCCCATCGGAAAAGCGATTGTGGAAGCCTGTAATAACAAATCCATTTCACTGGAAGAACCCTCTGATTTTAAAGTTCAACCGGGTTTCGGGGTGCAGGCAAATACATCCAAAGGAAAAATGGTTGTTGGGACCCGCTCATTGCTTATGGAAAATGGATATGCCTGGACTGAATCCATGGAAAACCAGATGCAGCAATTGGAAAAATCAGGACAGATCGTGATCACAGTAGGTCTCAATGACACCGTGGCAGGATTCATTTCCCTGGTAGATCAACCCAGACCGGAAGCGAAACGTGCCGTAGATGAGCTGAAAAAGATGGGAATAAAACAAGTGATCATGATCACTGGTGATAATCCTTTTTCGGCAGCAAGGACTGCCAAGGAAATGGGAATTGACCGTTTTTACTCCCAGGTATTACCTCAAGATAAATTAAAGATCATTCGAGATCTACAGGCGGAAGGCCATAAGGTCATGTTCGCGGGCGACGGAGTGAATGATGCTCCAGCCCTGGCTGCGGCAGACATTGGTGTGGCCATGGGAATGGGTGGAACTGACGTTGCGCTTGAGACTGCCGAGATAGGTTTAATGGCTGACGAAATTGAACGTCTACCCCAGATCATTGGTCTGTCCCGTAAAGCATTAAAAGTGATCCGGGCAAATGTGATCTTTTCGATGAGTGTTAATTTGATTTCAGTCTTCCTTGGTTCTTTTGGGGTGATTGGCCCTGTTATTGGTGCGTTGATCCACGAAGGATCATCCGTGCCAGTTCTGGCCAATTCTGCACGATTGGTGAACTACAAGTTAGATAGAAATTGAGCAACTATTTTCCCGGTTTGATAATTGATCAAACCGGGTTTTTAGTAGATATATAATTGACCATAAATGAAACAACGTAAGGAGGTGAGTTCCAGAATAGATTAGTAGTTTATTAGTTTTTAGGACAAAAAAACAACTATTCAAATAAGGAGAAGCATCTATGAGTACCTTTCGACGGTTATGGACGTTACCTGTTGTTCTGATCATCCTGGCAACAATGATCGCAGGATGTGCTGCACCTGCACCTGCAGCTGTACCAGTGGAACCACAGGTAATCACTCAGATTGTCAATAAAGAAGTTGTTAAGGAAGTAGTTGTAACAGCTACACCTGAACCCAAGGCTGAAGGCGCAGTTACTGTCATACGGCTGGGATCTGGCGATAGTGGAGAAGGATTGAATCCACACCAGCAAATCATTGCTGCATTTGAAAAAGAAAACCCGGATATCATTGTTCAATTGGAAGCAGTTGCAGGCAGCGATTATTATGCCCGCCTCTTTACCCAAATTGCTTCCGGTGACGCTCCCGATATCATGCAAATCGGTGATGATGCAGTTCCGAATTTCGTGTCCAAAGGCGCTGTTATCCCATTGGATGACTTCATCAAAGGTCAATATCCATTGGATACAAGCATCTACCTGCCCGGGATGATCGAACCAGGGCAATATAAGGGCGTTCAATACTTCCTGCCCAAAGACTTCTCCACATTAGCCGTTTATTACAATAAGAAGATCTTTGACAAATACAAAGTTGCATACCCGAATGAAAACTGGACCTGGGAAGATTTCTTGAAGACAGCCCAGGATTTGACCATTGATGAAAATAATGATGGCGTTCCTGAGGTTTGGGGCGTTCAATTAACTGCAAACTGGACCTCTGGTTTTGAATACTGGGTTGCTGCAGCGGGTGGTCAATTGATCAGTGATGATGGCAAGAGCTATGTCGGTTATATGGATTCACCAGAAACCGTCTCCGCTGTCCAATTCTTCGCAGATCTTTATAACAAATACAAAGTTGCTCCCCCGCCCGCCGATTTCAACCAATGGGCTGGTGGCAATCCTGAGTTCGAAAATGGCACTGCTGCCATGCGTCTGTTTGGCCGCTGGCCACAGAGTGGACTAAAAGCCAATGACAAGATCGATCTGGGATTGGTTACTGTTCCACAAGGTAAAGAAAAAGCCAACGTAGAGTTCTGGGGTGGATTTGGAATTTCCTCCACTGCCAAGAATCCAGAAGCAGTATGGCGTTTCCTACGCTATTATGCCGGCGCTGAAGGCTCAAAGACCTGGGCACTCCACGGTATTCCTCCAGTTGCGAAGGCTGCTGAAGAAGTTGGCATGTACACCGATCCCATCGAAAGCGTCTGGATCAAGGGTCTTGATTTCTTGAAACCACGTGCTTATGTTTTCACCGATTTCTGGGGTGCAACAGCTGACCCGGCTTTGAATAAAGCCCTTCAAACAGTCCTCACTGATCCGACTGCAGATGTCGCTGCTGTTATGGTGCAGGCTGCAAAAGATGCACAAGCTGCTTTAGACGAGAAGTTAGCGGCTCAATAGTACATATTTCTATCATAGAGCGCCTGTAATCAGGCGCTCTATGAATGGTAGTTATCAAAATCCCAATCTAGAACCGGAAAACTTCATGCAGAATCAAGCTGCCCAAAAACTCCCCCGTTGGACTATGAAACGCAAAGAAGCACTGGCTTTTTATTTGTGTATTTCTCCATGGATCATTGGATTTATTCTATTTTATTTAGGACCAGTCATTGCGTCATTCTATTTTAGTTTAACCAATTGGGATCTGCTTACCGCACCCAAGTTTATTGGGTTGCAGAATTATGTGAAGATTTTCACAAGAGATCCCTTATATTTGCAATCATTGAAAGTGACTTTAATTTATACTTTCACTTACGTACCGTTAGATCTCATCCTTGGTTTACTGATCGCCTTACTATTAAACCGTCCAATACGTGGGATTGGTATTTTCCGCACTATTTTCTATCTGCCATCCGTTTTAACAGGGGTGGCATATGTTGTCATGTGGATGTGGATCTTTAATCCACAGGTTGGCTTGATCAATACCCTGTTAAAAACTATCGGCGTGCAAGGACCCAGGTGGCTGCTGGATCCCAAGTGGGCATTGTGGGCGCTCGTCCTAATGTCCATCTTCCAGGTGGGACGCAGCATGGTGATATACCTGGCCGGGCTGCAGGATGTACCCAAGGAATTGCATGAAGCCGCTTCTATTGATGGTGCTAATGCCTGGAGCAGGTTCTGGAAGATCACCTTACCATTACTAACACCATCCATATTGTTCAACCTGATCTTTGGGATGATCATGACATTCCAGTCATTTACAAATGTTTATATTGCAACTAATGGCGGACCATTGGATTCAACTTTGTTCTACGTCTTATATCTTTATCAAAAGGCATTCAGTTTGCTTGAAATGGGATATGCATCCGCCATGGCGTGGATCCTTTTTCTCATGGTTCTGGTTCTGACAATAATCATCTTCAAAACCAGTGGAAAATGGGTATTTTACCGATCGGAGACGGACTGACATGGCATATTCATCATCTCAATCTCGACCGGGGAACTGGCGAAAAGGTTTTTGGAATGCTGTTGTTTATGCCATGCTCATCGCTGGTTCGTTAATGTTTTTGCTTCCATTGGTATTCGCCCTTACCTCATCTTTTAAGACCAATGGGCAGATCATGGAAATTCCTCCGCGGTGGATCCCGGATCCATTCCACTGGCAAAATTATCCGGAAGCGCTGACATACATCCCCTTTGCTAAATATACGCTGAATACGCTCATCATAGCATTTGGTGCGATTATCGGTAACTTACTTTCGTGTACGATTATTGCTTATGGATTTGCAAGATTAAGGGCTCCTGGAAAGAATTTCTTTTTTATCCTGATGCTGTCCACCATGATGCTGGTGGAACCAGTCCGTATCATTCCAATCTATATCATCTTCAGCAAATTGGGATGGGTTGATTCATTCCTACCCATGATAATTCCTGCCTTTTTTGGTAGCCCCTTTTACATATTTCTATTAAGACAATTTTTTATGTGCATACCTCGAGAACTTGAAGATGCGGCCTTGATCGATGGGGCGAATAGGCTGCAAATATTGTGGAAAATCATCGTTCCGAACGCTAAACCTGCCCTGGCAGCAGTTGCAATTTTTAATTTCCAGGGAGTTTGGAATGACTTTTTATACCCTTTGGTTTTCTTACACAATCAAGATAACTATACCATCGCGCTTGGATTAAGTTTTTTTAGAAGTACATACTCTGTTCAATGGGGATATTTAATGGCTGCATCAGTAGTTGCTTTGTTACCGATGGTGATCATTTTCTTCCTGGCCCAAAAAACATTCATCGAAGGCATTAGCTTTTCAGGGATAAAAGGATAAAATGTTGAAGGATACTCACGTTGTTGTAGTTGTAGCACATCCGGATGATGCCGAATCTTATTGCGGAGGAACGATTGCTCACCTGACGAAAACTGGTAACCGGGTAACCCTTGTCGTATGCACCAGTGGAGATCGTGGTAGCCACGATTGTTCCATTAGTCCCACTAATCTCACCCATCTTCGCAAGGAAGAGCAATATGCGTCACAACATGTTTTAGGTGTGCAGGAGATCATCTGGCTTGGATACGAAGATGGCAAACTGGCTTACCAACCTGAACTGCGCGACCGGCTTATTCGAATTTATCGCCAATTACGCCCGCAAGTGATCATTACGTTTGACCCCTGGAAGCATTATGAATTTCATCCCGATCACCGTGCGGTGGGGTTCGCAGCCACAGAAGCGCGCATGCTGGCAGACCTACCCTGGATTTGCCCGGAATTGACCCTGGAGGGTACCGCTGCATGGCATCCGCTAGAAATGTACTGTTTTTCTCCACAGGAGCCTAACTACTGGGTGGATATTTCTGAAACGATCGATCTGAAAACTGAAGCGCGTATGGCGCATCACAGCCAGAATGATTTTATCCATAACGAAGCTGACCGTCTCCAATTTATTGAAATGATCCGATCGAATGCCCGCAAAGCTGGGGAAAATCAAAATATGACTTTTGCTGAGGCATACTACAAAGTGGATGGCACTAATTTATACCTATGAGATACTTGATCGTCAATGCAGATGATTTCGGAATTTCTCCCGAAGTGACAAAAGGAATAATTGAAGCATTTAAAAACGGGATTGTCACAGATACATCCATCCTCATCTGCAGCCCTTATGCTGAACAGTCATTAGCCAGGGCAATCGAAGTGGGATTACCAGTCGGTGTTCATATTGATTTTGTAACTGAATTTCACCTTCACAATCACCATTCAGATCCGAATTTGGTCGGCCCGAATGGTCAATTGATGCACGAATTAAATGAAAGGGAATTTCATAACCACATCGACCATAGCTTCACCTGTGATGAGTTAATGAGCCTGAGGGACGAAGTCCGCAGTCAAGTTGATCTGTTTATTCAACTCACCGGTCAAAAACCATCCCATCTTGACTACCACTTCGGACTTCATCATCTAAATGAAATAATGGCGATCTATATAACGATCGCTGAGGAATACCAGATACCCGTCCGCTGGGGAAGACAGTATGCTGGGAGGAATCCATATGCAATGGCGCCCATGATTTTCTGCGATGCTTTTCAAGGCAATCCGCAAACCACCGTTGACGATTTTATAAATTTGATAGAAAAACCATGGGACGGGGTAATGGAAATTTGTTGTCACCCCGGATATTTCACTCCAGGTAGACTTGCTGACAGCAATAACCGCGATCGGGAGTATGAATTAGCTATTCTGGTTGATCCCAGGATGAAACTGGAACTACAAGCAAGGAATATAAAACTCGTTAACTATCATTTCATCGCCGAACTCTATAAAAAGAATTTAAGTTTGGGTGAGAAATAATGTTATGAGTTATTTGAAAGGAGAATTGATCATGACGGATCAGATGCAAGTTGAAAGTGGCCATCATTACCACGAACACAGGAAAGCAGTTTTGGATCGCCTTGCCAGAATTGAAGGACACGTACGTGCTGTTCGCCGAATGGTGGAAGAGGATGTACCCTGTCCTGAAGTGTTGGTTCAGATAGCTGCTGTTCGGTCTGCCTTAAATGGAGCTGGCCGGATTATTCTTGAAGATCACGTAAAATCATGCATGATCGAAACGGTCCGCGAAGGAAATTTTGAAAATTCTTTCCAGGATCTAAAAAATTCCCTGGATAAATTTATCCGTTAAAATAGTACCTGGAGAATTAATAAATGACTATACCCAAGAACCAAAATGATTTTTCGTGTTTGTATTCGTGTCTGGATGTCCAGGTTCCTTTGCTTGATGGGTCAACGCGGACATACATCAATTTTGATAATGCTGCCTCCACACCTTCGTTAAAAATTGTTAAGGATAAGGTGAACCAATATCTGGATTATTATTCCAGTGTTCATCGCGGGACAGGATTCAAAAGTCAACTTTCAACGCATGTATTTGAAGAAGCCCGAAAAATCGTGATCGAATTTGTGGGTGGCAACACAACCGATCATGTCTGCATCTTTGGCAAGAACACAACTGAAGCAATAAATACCCTGTCTCACCGTTTTCCATTTACCGAAAAGAAAAATGTGGTCCTGGTCAGCTCTCAGGAACACCACTCAAATGATCTGCCCTGGCGGATGGCTGCCCATGTCGAGCATATTGCCTTAAGATCAGATGGCTCTCTGGATGAAAATGATTTTGACCTGAAACTGAAGGAATATGGAGACAGAGTGGCATTAGTATCGATCACTGGGGCCAGTAATGTTACCGGTTTTATAAATCCCATCCATAGACTGGCTGAAAAAACACATAAGGCTGGAGCTCAGATTTGTGTGGATTGTGCTCAACTTGCCCCGCATCGATCGATCAATATGGGCAGCCTGGATGATCCATCCCACCTGGATTACGTAGCCATATCGGCCCACAAAATGTATGCCCCATTTGGCACTGGTGCCTTAATCACCCGGCGCGATACCTTTGAAAAAGGTGAGCCTTTTATGCGTGGAGGCGGTGAAGTGGAGATTGTGACATTGGATAGTGTCACCTGGTCAGAACCACCTGACAGGGACGAAGCAGGGAGCCCGAATGTAGTAGGGGCCGTTGCGATGGCTGCTGCCATTTCGCAATTGAAATCCATAGGAATGGACAAAGTTGCAGCACACGAAGCGCAGTTAACCCGTTACGTATTATCGAAATTGGCGCAGATGAAAGGTCTAACTATCTATGGTAACAGATCAGCTGAAGAAGCCGCGGATCGGCTTGGTGTTGTCCCAATCAACCTGGATGGAATGTCCCATTACCTGGTGGCTGCCATCCTAGGGTATGAATTTGGAATTGGTGTCCGGAATGGCTGTTTTTGTGCACACCCGTACTTGTTAAAACTGATGGGAGTGGATGAGAGCAATGCTAAAGTAGTGCGTTCACAGATCCAATCTCACGATAAACGGGAAATACCCGGTTTGGTTCGGATATCCTTTGGATTATATAATACTGAACAGGAAATCGATATATTAATTCAAGCACTTGAAGTGATCCTGGCGGGAAAGTATAAAGGCAAGTATCACCAGGATATTCCATCCGGTGCTTTCAACCCCGAAGGTTGGAAGGTTGATTTTAATAATTACTTTACTTATGAGGTCTAGTTTGTGGCTGTCGTAGATGAAACCTCAGGTTTATTAATTGAGGCTATAAGGTTTTCATCATTCAGGCATCGAACCCAACGCAGGAAAGATGCGTTAGGCAGCGCTTATATACATCATCCCATACAGGTGATGGAGTTGATCTGGAGCGTTGGCGAGATCAGGGATAGAGATATCCTTATTGCTGCTCTCCTTCACGATACGATCGAAGATACAGTGAAACCTACAAGTTTGGAAGAAGCCAACCTGAAACAGGAAATTGCTGATCTATTCGGGAAGGAAGTACTGGCCATGGTGTTGGAAGTAACCGATGATAAGAGAAATTTGAATAAAGTCCGTAAGCAGCTTCAAATTGACCACGCCCCGGCTCTCTCTTACGGTGCAAAGACCATTAAATTGGCTGACAAAATAGCTAACCTGCAGGATATTCTGGATAATCCGCCCATATTTTGGTCCAATACCAGGAAACGCGAATACTTCGAATGGGCAGTAAAAGTGGTTGCAGGGCTCCGGGGGGTTAATCCCAAATTGGAAGAAAGATTCGATCAAGTTATCCATGCAGGCAGAGCAATTTTAATATGATATTTTCACTACAAAGATAGCTTAGGAGGCCGATATGGAAAAATGGCAGAAACCAAGCGAACAAACGACAGCCATCTATCAAAACATTGTTTCCCGGTTGGATGGTGTAGAGAAAAGAACCATGTTTGGATGTCCGTGTGCATTTGTCAATGGAAATATGTTCTTTGGCGTTTACTAGGATCAGCTTTTCTTGCGAATGAGTGAAGAACAACGAGAGCAATTAAGTCAAATCATTCCGATTAAGTCTTTTTCACCGATGGGGAAAGTCATGAAAGCGTATATAGCCACTCCAGGTGAAATTACTAATGATCAAGAAAAGTTGCTGACTCTCGTAAAAAAAGAACTTAGCATTGCAGCAGGATTAGCTCCTAAAAAAAGCAAGAAATGATTTCAAGATGAAACACAATGCACAAAGGTTGCATAATGCCTGTCGTTTTCGTTGTAATTATCTCTCTTCCTCTATATAATTAATTCAAGCATTTATTACACATTCAAAAATGAATATCAGGAGGATTATATGGCGTCAATTGTGGATGTCGAAGGAATCGGTAAGGCATACGCGGTTAAATTACAGGCAGCAGGGGTAAATACTACAGATGCACTGCTGGAGATGGGTGCTGCACCAAAAGGGCGTAAACTTCTAGCAGAGAAGACTGGAATTACCGAGAAATTGATCCTGGAATGGGTCAATCATGTTGACCTTTACCGCATCAAAGGTGTAGGAAGCGAATATGCAGATCTTCTGGAAGAAGCCGGTGTCGATACAGTTGTTGAACTGGCAACGCGAAAACCTGAAAATCTGCACAAAGCCATGCTTGAATCCAACCAGAAGAAAGACCTTGTTCGCAAAATGCCAGCTCTTTCACAGGTAACGGAATGGGTGACACAAGCGAAAAAACTACCAAGAGTTGTAACTTACTAATAATAATGAAGTGATAACCTAACAAGGGGCGAAAGCTCCTTGTTTGATCATTGGTAGGGATTTAATTTATACTTCAAGTTTTTTATATAGGACAAAATGGATTCTAAAAACGTTGATATCATAGGTTCGTATCATCTTGCGCAGAGCATACAGGTGCAGGATGGCTCAGTGGTAAGTAAAACCCTGGTGAACAAACCTGCAGGCACGGTTACTCTTTTTGCCTTTGCAAAGGAGCAAGGTTTGAGCGAGCATGCTGCTCCTTTCGATGCCCAATTATTGGTACTGGAAGGTAAAGCGGAAGTAAGCATTTCGGGGAAGTGGTTTTCAGTATCCAATGGGGAAACGATCCTGCTGCCGGCAAACCTACCGCATGCAGTCAAAGCCAATGAAGCTTTTAAAATGTTATTGATCATGATCAAAGCTTGAAAAGAATATCCAGGGGGGTTATATGGCATTGAGTTACATCTACTTTTTAAGGTCCTTAGTGATAGGGGTCGCTACGAATATACCATCAAAATTTCACTCAAAGACATCTTTCAAATATGCTTTATATCCACTATTGTCGAATTCAACTACCGAGGTAGACTAATCAGCAACAACCTTAAGCAAATCGATATCGAATTCGACCATTTCCCAATTCGTTAGTTCGACCGATTTAAATAAGATTTATGAAGCTAAAGTTTAACTGAGCACCATTACATGAGAACATCCTTTTACATAAGCGCAAGCCGATATCATCTACCGGTTAGAACGAACATTGATGTGGAAATTCGTTTTATGAATCTTTCCCCGAAGGTGAACGTTGTTACAATGATGTTACCACCACGATATCGAGATCAGAAACGCTAATTATGACAAATAAAATAAGTTTTACTTTACGTTAATAACAAATTCAGTTTTCTGTATCCGGTTTGCGTAACGGAAGTTGAACCACACCTTATACCACCCAGGCTTAGGAAAAATAACTTTGAATTCAAGTTTATGTTGAACGCTGAAATCTGGACGTAATAGAATCGTCAGGTTTTCATCGGTGATGACGATTTCATACAATGTTCCCATACTAGATACTAGATCTTGAGTTCTCAAGACTTCTTGGTCATCCACCACTTCAAAATACATTTTAGACGATTGATTGGCTTTTATTGGCTGGTTGGACTTCAACGAGATGAATAGATTCCCAGCAGATTGAGGTTGATTTTCTACAGGAGGTAATTTCCCAAATTCTGATTCTACTTTACCCACTGCAAAAGGAAGTGATACCTGAATAGTATCGGCCATTTTTGGCCAAAAATCGATAAATGCAATATACCCCCCTTCATTAGGGAAAGTGATGAGTGGTTGAATAACACCACTAAAGTTGGTGGCACCGCCATTCATTCCCATTCCCATATTTGGACCTCCATTTTTCATTTCTGGTACAACCAAGGCTCCTTCCATATAAGTCAAATCCTGGCTGATCACTGTTACATGGACTTTCTGCCCGAAATCTCTGTCATCAAAATTTGAAAAGATATTGCCGTTTTGATCGAGTATTTTGATATCCAATAAACTAGCCTTGCCGATGGTGATGGAATTTTTCGCGTCAATCGTTGCATGATATTCCTTGGTACTCATCTGTCCACCGGATGCATTCATACTCGAACCTGATGCTCCAAAACGACCGAAAGGTAAAGCTACGAGAACTGCTAATGTACCTCCCGCAAGAAGAAGACGTGGTGCGAGTTCTACAATTTGATTGGCAAGAGATTTTGGCGCTGCCAGGGTTTGGACTTTATAACCACGTAACCGGAGGCTATTTGTCACCACAAAGATCGAGCTGAAAGCCATTGCCCCGGCTGCGATCATGGGCATGAGAAACCCAAAAGCAGCTATTGGAATGAGTAATACATTGTAGAAAAATGCCCAAAATAGGTTCTGCACAATGGTTTGCAATGTACCACGGGAGAGAGATATTGCACGTGCAACACCTTGAAGGTCGCCACTTATCAGTGTGATTCCTGCGGCTGCCATCGCCACATCAGTTCCTGTTCCGATGGCAATCCCTACATCTGCTTGCGCTAATGCAGGTGCGTCGTTGATGCCATCACCAACCATGGCAATGGTACGATGACCTTTTTGTGTTGTTGTCCCGGACTCTTGCAATTTCTTCACTTCCACCGCTTTATCCCGAGGCAGGACCTCAGCAAGAACCTGATCGATGTCTACCTGCTTGGCAATAGCCTGTGCAGTCCGCAGATTGTCCCCGGTGATCATACAGACAGCGAGGCCAAGTTTATGCAGGTCTGCAATCGCCTGCCGTGAACTGGGTTTGATGACATCCGCCACGGCAATCAACCCGATGATTTGGGGTATTTCTTCGCTTCCCACTTGTTTTCGAGCTATAAGCATGGCGGTCTTGCCTTCACTCTGCAGGCGATCCATCTCATCCTGAAGGTGTTCGGTGGCAATACCTTCATTCTTCATTAAACGTGGGTTCCCGATGACCACTGCCTGATTTTCAATGATCGCACGGATACCAAATCCACTGATGGAGGTAAATTGATCCGGATCAACCAGGTGTAAACCTTTTTCGATTGCTGCATTAACGATTGCACGACCCAGTGGATGCTCGGAACCGCGTTCAGCACTGGCGGTGAATCGCAGAAGCTCGTCTTTGGATATGTCTGTTGCGGGCAGCACATCAGTCACAGCCGGTTCTCCACGGGTTATGGTGCCAGTTTTATCCAGGACGACCACCTGGACCCTGCCGGCTCGTTCGAGGGACTCGCTGTTGCGAAATAAGATACCATTTTCCGCACCTTTGGTTGCACCGACCATGATGGCTGTCGGGGTGGCCAAGCCGAGTGCACACGGACAAGCGATAACAAGGACAGCTACAGCATTGATCATCCCCCGCGACCATGAGACACCACCGATGAGAACCCAACCGATGAAAGTGAGAATTGCCAAACCAATAACTACAGGGACAAAGTAAGTGCTGATCTGATCCGCGAGCTTTTGTATTGGCGCTTTGCTGCCTTGTGCTTCCTGAACGAGACGGACGATCTGGGATAGTGTGGTATTTTTCCCTACCTTTGTAGCTTCGAATTTAATTAACCCCTCGTTATTGATCGTAGCGCCAATAACCTCATCCCCCGGACCTTTACTGACCGGCATGGATTCACCGCTGATCATCGACTCGTCAATAGTTGATTTTCCTTCACTGATGATGCCATCCACAGGCACTTTTTCACCCGGACGAACAAGTATTGTATCGCCGACAACGACTTGCTCGATATCCAATTCAACCTCGTTGCCATCCCTAACTACATGCGAGGTTTTGGCACGCAATCCCATGAGCGCTTTTAATGCATCAGATGTTCTACCCTTCGCACGGGCTTCCAGGTACTTTCCCAGCATGATCAAAGTGATGATGGCAGCACCGGTCTCGAAATATACTGCATCACTGTTGACCAATTTAAAGGTTACAGCAACACTGTAAAAATAGGCTACTGACGAACCCAGAGCGATCAAGACATCCATATTCGCTCCACCAGCCCTAAGACTCTTGTATGCGCCTACATAGTACTGCCAGCCTACAAAAAATTGCACAATGGTTGCAAATTCCATCATTGCGATCTGATCATTTTTAAATCCGACTAGTCCAAAGTCGCGGGACATACTATAAACGATGAGAGGAATAGTAAAAACCAAACCGAAGATTAACAATTGTTTCTGGAGCTGAGTTTCGCCTGCCCGGACTTTGGCTTCAACATCCTCCATGGATTCTGACTCGCCAGCTTGGACCACACTAAAACCATCTTTCAGGATTATGGCAGCCAGGTCTGCGATACTTGTCATACCCAGAATATATTCAAGTGAGACTCTTTCAGTACCGTAACTCACATTGGCCACCAGAACGCCGCTCTGTTTGGCGAGTAATTTCTCCAGAGAAAGCGCATCCGAATTGTCCCGCAGACCGGTAATGGGCAACTCGGTTTTCCCGACTGCAATACCATAGCCGATCTTTTCGACACGCGCGATTATTCCGCGTTCATCCAGTTCAACCGGGTTGAATATGACAGACAATTTTTCTGTCGCAAGGTTTACATTTGCTTCGTTGATCCCGGGTAATTTGCGGACGTTTCGCTCAATAGTTGCAGCGCAATTCGCGCAAGTCATACCAGTAACAGGCATGGTAATTTTTCGAGTTTCAGGCATTCAACTCCTGACTAATATAAAAAAAGTCACAACTAATACTATAAACCTTCTTACCGGATTATTCTAACTATTGTTCACAGATAAGAGTTCAGGATGATAACCGATCTCAGTGGCTGCGTTTATAATTTGATTAATATTAAGAATTGACTCATCGAATTCCACTTCCATTAATTGTTTTTTATAGCTGGCAGATACTTTCGTTAAACCTGGAATATCATCTTCCAGGCCTTCCAAATGCATTGCACAATTTGGGCATTCCATATCGGGTACTCGAAAAGTAATTTTCATGGTTGTCTCGCTTATTATTACTCAAGATCGAAAACCAACTGACTGGGATACATTCCCATCGAACAAGTATATCGAATCACTGTACCGCTCTTCTGGGGCTCAATATCAAGTTTGACTCGACCAGTGGAAGGCAGGATATTCTGATACTTCAAGGCAGGTATGACTACAGAACGGGCACAGGTCTGGGTATCCTCAGTGACCCATTCCAAGCTTACAGAACGGTTTGCAGGCATATGCAATGTTTGGGGGCTATATCCATTTTCGGTAACCTGAATAGCATACTTATCTGCAATCAAAGAATTTTGGATTCCAGTTGAAGAAGTTATTCCACGGATGACTCTGCTAAAGGAAAAAGGCGACCCTGCCAGGTTGAGACCTGAATCAATTGAGACCAACCCAAGTATGAGCAAAGTTACAGCAACAAACTTGGTGAAGTATTTTTCTATGGAAGCCCCGATGCGTGTGGCAAAATAGGAAACGGTGAAAAATAACGGAGTTGTCCCGAGGATGAAGGCAAACATCATTTCAGCACCCAGAAGAGGAGATCCGGTGACTAAAGCCGCCGCCATCATCGCCTGGGTTACCCCACAGGGGAGGAATATCGTTAAGGTACCCATGAATAGCGGAGTGACCAATGACTCACTTTTTTTCGATTTTCTGCGTATATAACGGGTAATAAATTTTGGCGGTTCGATGACGAAGTATCGAAATATGGGATGCACATTCAGCATACGCAAGCCGTTGCCGAGCATAAAAATTCCAATAGCCAGATATAAAATTGCACTAAATAGTGGAGTAAGTTGTAGGGCTGAGCCGATCAATCCCAGAAGAGCGCCAAGGATGGAGTATGCGATTAACTTGGCAATCAGAAATAGCAGTATTGGCTGGGCTATATGAGGTTTAAATTTCCCGGTAGAAATTGTCCTT
Organism: uncultured Chloroflexia bacterium; assembly: GCA_963827895.1. Classification (GTDB taxonomy): domain Bacteria; phylum Chloroflexota; class Anaerolineae; order Anaerolineales; family Anaerolineaceae; genus PNON01. The sequence goes on from CAWHCY010000007.1 coordinate 421,972, forward strand.
TCTTGCATATCCAATTCCACCTGGTAAGCCAGTGTGGAAGCGAGTAATCCACTTTGAACTGCCAAACAGCCTAATCCCCCGGTGGTTAGACCAGTAATGAATGCGACAATCAGGTTCATATATACACCTCCTCTCAATAAAATTATCCAAATACAACCGGAACGGTCGAATAATTGGCTGATCAATAATCAGATGAAATTTGATAATTAATTAAAAATAATCAATTCCTTTATTTGATCTCCATCCAATTGTTCAACTGGTTAATTGCCTCATCCAAATTGAATAGTAAACCGCCAAATCCCTTCTGAAATTTTAAAGCATCATTTTCAGTCGCAAAACTTAATACAGATGGTTCACAGCACAAGTTGACACTGCTTTGCAAAATGTAAGTTCCCTGCCGGACATTGATCATACGACCGGAAAGAAAATCACTTGTTAGTGCAGACTGGATATTAGGTTGATTTAATGTCATCAACCCGCAATGTGCACAGCATGCTTGTCTTTTACTACCATCACGAAGTTGTATATTGAAAGTAATTCGTTCATTTAGTTTTCCACCACAGTGATAACACTTTTCATGACTTTGTTGGTCAAAACTCGCATAGGAAATCCTGATTCCGCGTTTAGTTTTTATAGCCATACCTAATTCAACCAATACACGAACATCTCGGTAGGCTGTACTTACAGATACATTAAAACGACCTTGAATTTCACTAAGTTGGAGTTGATTACTCGCTTGTAACCATTCAAACAATTGGTGTTGTCTGTCAGATAACGTTTCCATAATAATTTATACTTGAATCTCCTGATATATTATGATAATATATTCAAAAATAGTCAATATTTATCATTAATTATTTATGTTAATTTTACCAAATTAATAATTTGCCTATAAATGAAATACTGTTTAGTTCCAAAATTAATATTATTTTGAACAAAGAGGGAATTTTCGATGTGGGAGGGTGGGATTAAGGTAGTAATCTAAATAATCTCGAATTATTGAATGACCCTTGTATTCTAAGTTTCTATCGAGTTTCAAAAGAGATATTTTTCTTTCCTGCTGAATAGCCAGGTGAAATCATCTGAGTTTAAAAACTAAACCAAAACAATGCTAAGGAGGATACAAATGAAAATACGTAATCTTGTAGGTTTATTTTTTGTTCTCGTGTTGGTTGTTTTGCTTTCAAGTTGTATGGGTCCAAGAACAGCACCCAATATTGCTATAGAGAATTCCTGGGGTCGGCCATCACCTACCATGCCTACTGCAGGTGGATTATATATGCTAGTCAAGAATACCGGTGATGCACCAGATAAACTGCTATCTGGAAAGAGCCCGGCATGTGGATCGATTGAAGTACATGAAATGGTAAAGAAAACTGACGGCACAATGGGTATGAATCTTGTGGATAAACCTGTCGAAATCCCCGCGGGGGGTCAGGTCGAGTTCAAGGTGGGCGACCTGCATATTATGTGCATCATGAAGAATGATGACCAATTTAAGCCTGGGCAGAAAATCGAGTTAACACTTACCTTTGAGAAATCCGGAGATAAAACTGTAGCGGCTGAAATTAAAGCTGAATAGAATTTAGAATATTAGTTTTTTATCCACTGGTCGGCTACATGCTTTCAAACGAAAAAATCAAGGAAAGCATGTAGCTGATTTTGTTCAATAGAAGAAATATATTAATTGAATCTGAAAGTGGGGAACCAAATCCCAAATTACTAAATGATTTGGAAATGTTGTTGGTTACAATGGAAATAGCCCAATAAAATTTGAAATGAGTTATTTTAATTAAAATCCAATAGAACTCAACAAGTTTTAACTTTATTGTAGCTTTCCTGAATTGATTTACATGTTTTTTATTGACATTCGGGTTCCAGCTTCTATAATTAAAATAGTATTAGTATTTGAGATTTAAAATCAATATCTTACAATAGAATTATGCTGGGATTTATAAATAATCCTTGGTTACTAATACGAAACCGGTAATTTTATCGGCTCTAAAATCTACATTTAGACACGGAGGGTATCATGAACCAAAAGGTTATATCAACCAGTAGGATTATTTTTATTCTAGTATTTTTTATTGGATTATTATTTCCAGGTGGGATGACTGTCTTTGCCGATGATGGATTACCAGTGGATAATCCACAACCTGTATCCCAGGAAGGTACTGACCCTGGAACAACCGAAGAAGGTAGCATCCTACCTGACACAAACAGTTTACAAGATGGGGTGGAAGTTGTGGTCGTGGATCAAAATAGCGAGGTGCTTCCATTGGCATCCGAAACTGCAGCTCAGGTTTTGCTTGCACCTGACCCATACCTAACAAGTGGTGGAGTACTCTACACTTTCACAGCAGATGATTGTAATCCTGACCCATTGGATGTTCTGGCTTGTGACCATCCGATCCAAGCAGCAATTGACTTTGTTCGTTTTGGCCATACACCTGATGACGGAACGATCTATGTCGAAAGTGGTGAATACAACGAATCCTTAATCATAGACTCTATGACGGATTTTCAGCTCCTCGGTGTGAACGGAAGTTCCACAACAATCTTGCATGGTTCGATTACCTTGAATTCAAATTCCAATCTTACACTAAGCGGGTTCACTATTTATGGTTATGTTATGGGCACGAATAATTTCGGAGATATGGTCCTTGAGAATCTGGTTGTGGATGGGCAAAGTAGTGAATCGTCAGGTATACAAATTCTCGGGCAGGATGGAACAGTAAATATAGATAATGTCCATTCAAGTAATAGTACGGATAATGGATTAACTATCAATAATATTGCTGATAGTGAAAAACCGCAGATGAAGGTTGATGGTTTTTCAGATTTGATTTATATAGCAAATTCCTCTTTCAATAATAACAACGGCAATGGTATTGAAATTCACGCTGAGGCACCGGTGGTACTTTATGGTGTTCAAGCAAATGAAAATGGTAACAACGGGGCATATATAAACAATCAGTCATACCGTTATTTTGAGACTGATAACAAAGATCTTCAATATATAGAACGTATTAATAATGTTGTCATAAAAAATAGTGAATTTGCAAGTAATGGCTTACGGCACCTTTCAGATGGGCTTGGTGGGAATACTCAAGAATTTTTCCTTGATGAGGGCAATGGTTTATTTGTTGTAAGTGATAACATTTTTATAAAAAATGTGGTTGCTTCTGGAAACGGCAACAATGGAGCTGTCTTAAGAACAAACCTCAAGGTGGGTAGTAGTGAGATGGAAACGGCCGATTTTGGTACTAAGATCAAAGTCGTTTGTTCCGAATTTAATCATAATACTCAATATGGAATAACCGGCTCGACAGATGGCGATATAGTCCACAAAAAAGTAAAAGCACACGGGAATGGGGAAGGTAATGTGAATTATGACTCCTTCCATTTATTCACTAATAATACTGATTATATCTGTCATAAAGAAACAATAGTGGAGGAAGGATCGGATGGTAATACGATACCATGCGATGAACAGGGTTTGACTCTGCAACTGGAAAACAAAGACCTGGCACGTTTCACTGGTTTTTGCAACCATGAGGGGCATCTAGTCGCAAAGGTTCCATCCAGTTTACCGGGGACTACCCCGGATGGTACACAATATGGCTCTGCTCTTGAAGCTGCAGCTTACTTAAATGGCAGCTATGTTGACATTCTGCCACCTGGTGGAACAATTCAAGTAGAATTTTCCATTCCTGAGGAACTTGCGGGAAAGGAACTAGTCATAATGTATTGGGATCCCGGAAAAAATGCCTGGGTGGAACTTCCGATTGGAGGCAATGAAGGTGAGTTCTCTTCTTCTGACCCTGCAAGGCAGTTAGTATCAGGTGCTGCTGAACTGGCCAATGGACGCTTCGGTGTCACTGTGAACTTCTCAGGAATTTTTATGCTGGTTGCCAGATAAATAGAGAATATTAATCAGTAAAGCGGGAGCAGAGATGCTCCCGCTTTTTTTGGTGTTACTCCCCAATAATTTTTACGAGGATTCGTTTTCTACGCATTCCATCAAATTCACCATAGAAGATCTGTTCCCATGTGCCAAAATCCAATTTACCTTTGGTCACTGCAACCACTACCTCACGACCCATCACCTGGCGTTTCATGTGCGCATCAGCATTATCCTCTCCGGTACGGTTATGCTGGTACCCATTGACCGGTTCATGCGGAGCTAGCTTCTCCAACCATTGATCATAATCATGATGGAGTCCGGATTCATCATCGTTAATGAAAACCGAAGCGGTAATATGCATAGGGTTAACAAGTACCAAGCCTTCGGTGATTCCACTCTCATGCAAACATTCTTCGACCTGGGGAGTGATGTTCAAAAAACCACGGCGGGCTGGGATATTCACAGTAAGTTCTTTTCGATAAGACTTCATGACAAAGCTCCTGTTTATTGTTGATTAATCTATATTATAGAAGATTCTACCGGTATGTATGATAAAATTGCACGGTTTGAGAGTTTGTCAGACAAATACACGCAGTATGCATGGAGAATATTTTTGAATAATATTATTATCATTGGGATTGGTGGATTTGCCGGAGCTGTGTTGCGGTACTTGTTGGGAGGAACAGTTCAAAATCTGACACGCGGTTCCAGTTTTCCCTGGGGAACTTTGATTGTTAATATCGTTGGATGTTTTCTCTTTGGAATTATCTCCGGGATTCTTGGCACACGTACCCAAACCGAACATTCGTTGAATTCATTAGTGTTTATTGGTTTTCTAGGCGCTTTCACTACATTTTCCACATTTAGTAATGATACTCTTACACTTATGAACAATGGCAGCAGCCTACTGGGGTGGGTAAATATGGCGGTCAGTCTGATCGCAGGGATTGGTGCTTTATTGTTAGGTAGGGCTATTGGTTTTAGCATCAGGTAATACAGACTCTAACATATGGTAAGAGCCCGGAAATATTAATATCCGGGCTCTTTAATTCTGAAAATTAGTTAATTTATATCTGATTTATTAATCTCTTCTACGGCCGAGTAAAAGGAATGCGTAATACATGACGGTAGAAACAGCCTGAATGGCAGCCGCGACATAGGTCCAGGCGGCCGCATCCAGAACCTTGTTTACACCGGTCGTTTCACCGCTGTACAATACACCAGATGTTGCCAGCCATTCTTTTGCCCGGCGGGACGCATCCAATTCGACTGGTAAGGTAATAACTGCAAATAGTGCAGTTAAGCCAAACAGGAATACGCCGATCCAGGCTATGGTTGTTCCAGTCTGACCGGCGAATAACATTCCGACAATAAAAACGATCGGACCCAGCCAACTGCCGATCTGAACCGTAGGAACAAGGGTAGAGCGCAAGGTCAAAGGGCCATAATTCTCTCCATGCTGAATGGCATGCCCGGCTTCATGTGCTGCAATTCCTGCAGCAGCTACACTATTTCCCAGAAAAACATCATGGCTGAGATTCAGTGTCCGTGTGCGGGGATCGTAATTATCGCTGAGATTCCCGCCAGTTTCCGCGATCTTTACAGACTGCAGACCGTGGTTATCGAGAAAATAACGTGCCACCTGGGCTCCGCTGAAATTCGCATAGGTACGTATCTGCGAGTATTTTTTAAACGCACTCTGGACCTTCATCTGTGCCCAGAATCCAAGCAATAACGCAGGCAAAGCGAATAGAAAATACAAACCATAACCACCAAATCCAATTGGGAAAAACATTTTCATTTCCTTTCAATATCAATACGCGAAACTCAATACAAGAGTTTCTTGTGAAGCATAATCATTGTAATTTACAAATATCAGAAATACATTAGAGTGAAATATTGATCTTGAATAGAAATACGAATTCAGAGAATTGAGAATAGGAAATAGGAAAAAGTGAGTAGTGAAGTTAATAGTGCAAGTATCTATTCTGGTTATCTTGGGAATTACTATTTTTCATAACTAGAATATTTCATTTCTTCAGTGTTCTGCGGTAGAATTAATCAATACTTAGGTCAAATGGGAGGGTAATATGCGGCGCTGGGCATTATTGGTTGGTGGTTTTTTTGTATTCATTGGTTTAGTTTCCCTTATAGAGGCCATATGGAAAATTGACCTCGGAAAATTCTTTTGGCCATTAGTATTGATCATTGTTGGAATTTGGATCCTCGTAAAACCACCTATTCCAAAATGGTTGAATTGGGATTCCAGATTCGTGAATGAAACGAATCACAGTGGTGAGTGGTATGCCAAGGATGAGACAATCAATGGTTTTATTGGTGAAACAAATCTGGATTTCTCTCAAACCATCCTGCCGGATGGCGAAACGCACTATAAATTAAATGGGTTTGTAGGGGACATCAAAGTAAAGACAAACGACTTGGTGGGGATAAAAGTTCGTACACGTTGTTTTGTATCAGATGTAAATATTTTTGGTGAAGCAAGTACCGGTGTTATGGCTCCGGCTGATGGTCAAACGAAGAATTATGACTTAGCCGCAAAGAAAGTCATCCTGGACGTGAGTTATTTTGTATGCGATGTCAAAGTTGTACAAGCATGACCTTAAGGATAATTTATCACAAATGCTAATCTGTCCGTTTTGTTTTGCTGAGTTCGATGATGGTGTTTTGGATGATGATTTGCCAATTTGCCGGGAATGCAATCCTGCAGGACGGATGATCGAAGCTGAACCAATGGATTTATTTCTTCACAGGATTTCAAAGGCTGACCTGGAAGCTGTTCGTGCTTCATGGACAACAAGAATAGATATGTGGCAGGTGGAACGAGCCCGAATTCTTAGTAACCTTGATAACTTATTAAGTAAATACTACCCCTAGTAATCCGTTATAACGGTTCCATTTGAAGGTTTTTTCTAAGAAGCTTTAATATGATTAAATTGATATTGGAAATCCATCAGGTTTCTGAGTAAAAAATATGCCTAATAGGAAATACATAAGCTGGATCATTATTCTGGCAATTTCAGTATTATATTTTCCGGATGTAATGGGAAAAAAGCAACAGCTCAAGATCCAACCCTATTATTAACGCCTTATGTCTTTAGTGCAGAATCAATCAATCGCACTCAACCTCCATTTATACAAGCTCCTGCTGCGATTGAATGCATGGGTGACCAAAAGTTGCAACCAGCGAAAGTGATCAGTGTTGTTGATGGCGATACCATCGAAGTGGATTTGGATGGAAAACTCGAAAAAGTTCGCTACCTCATGGTGGATACACCTGAAATTCAGGCTAATGATCCCAAACCCGGACGGTTAGCAAAAGAATATAACACCAAAATGGTGGAGGGTAAGACAGTATTCCTCGTCAGAGATACAACCAACCGGGATGATTTTGGACGTTTACTGCGTTTCGTAATTGTGGATGGAATTAATGTTAATTATGAACTTGTTGAACAAGGATTTGCCACAACTTTCATCCGTCCACCAGATATGCTTTGTTCAACTGAATATACTCAAGCAATGCTGGATGCATTCCAGGACAGGGTAGGAATATGGAAATCTGTCCAGGATAACGTAAACTCCAGCGGTAAAAGCTGCCCGGGAGGGTGTCTCAAACATATAACAAATTGCGATATCAAGGGAAATATTTCCTTCGAGGGTGATAAAATCTATCATACACAGGACTCTGTAGACTATAACGAAGTACGAATAACCACCAGTAAAGGGGAAAGATGGTTTTGTACAATAGAAGAAGCAATCGCAAATGGCTGGCGCCCTGCTCGAGTAGACTAAGGATAATGAAATTATGACCATATTCCTATCAAAATTATTACCACTATTTTTTTATCCAGCCGGGTTGGCTAGTCTGCTGCTGGTGGTTGCGTTGTTGTTCTGGAAGAAAAAACGTCTGGCTAAATTATTTATCCTTGCATCATTACTGATAATCTTGCTGGGTGGTAACCGTTGGGTGAGTATGTCGATCGTTAGATCCCTGGAAGAACGTTATCCACCATTTGCCGGAAATGGAAAAGCAGAAGTGATCGTCGTGTTGGGCGGTGGAACAGATATCAAACAATACCCGCGACCAATGGTTGAAGTAAATGGTGCGGGGGATAGAATGATCTATGCGGCCAAGCTATTCAAGGACGGCATTGCAGACAAAATTATATTAAGCGGTGGCACGATCGACTGGCAGGGAGAAGCGGAAACTACACCTGCAAAAGATATGGCGGATCTGATGGAATTTATGGGTATTCCATCTGATGCCTTGATCTTACAGGGAGGATCGGTAAATACCGCAGAGGACGCTCAATTTTCCACATCCATCATAAAAGAAAACAACTGGCAAAAAGTCGTTCTGGTCACCAGTGCCATGCATATGCCACGTTCAGTTGCTCTATTTAAGAAATTGGGTGTTGAGGTGATTCCAGCACCTACTGATTATGTCATTACAGATCAAGCATGGAAGGATTTGTTCTCCTGGCAATGGGAGAATGTATTAATCAATATTCTACCCACGTCTTCCAGTTTAAAATCCACAACGAGTGCAATGAAAGAGTATTTGGGTATGTTTGTGAATACGATCAAGGATTGAACAAAAAGAGAATTTAGGAATTTCTCCATGCTATAATTTACTTGGACCTTATTAAATGACCATTTACCACCGTCAATTCTTATCATATTTAAATCAATGGATGGAAACACTTCCCCCAGTATTATTATCTGAAATATGTCCTTCCCCACATAAATTAGCAATTATTTCCGTAGATGTGATCAACGGGTTTTGCTCGGAAGGTCCCCTTTCAAGTCCCAGGGTACAAAAAATTATCAACCCGATCACCAAGCTATTCAACTCTGGCTGGGAATATGAAATCAAAAATATTCTCCTGGTCCAAGACACTCATGAGCCGGATGCGGTGGAGTTTGGATCCTTTCCGCCACACTGTGTGAGAGGGACATCAGAAGCTGAGACTGTTCCAGAGTTCCAGGAGTTGTCATTCTTTAAGCAAATGATTATTTTGGAGAAAAACTCCATCCAGTCTGGCATAAATACGGGACTTTCCGAATGGATGGCTGAACACCAGGAAGTAGTGGATTTTATAATTGTTGGGGATTGTACTGACTTATGTGTTTATCAACTCGCCATGCATCTTAGATTGGATGCAAACGCCAGACAACAAAATAGGAGGGTGATCATTCCGGCAGACTGTATCGATACTTACGATATGTCTGTTTCCACCGCTGCAAAGAAAGGGGCAATGCCGCACGATGCTGAATTACTCCATGCGATATTTTTATATCATATGGCTCTTAATGGTATTGTGATCGTCAAATCAATACGCTAAGCAATTGATCAATTTTGAAAATATCGGCAAAAGGATTCCAAAATGAGTATCTTTGATGGTAATCGTCTGGATAACAACACGTTTAAACTAGACGCTGATCGTATGCGCAGAGGTTGGTACACGGACAAATACTTTAGCAATATTGCTGAAATGCTCACCATACTTTCCAAATCGGGTTATTGTTATCAGGGCAATTCTCCACGTTTAAAAAACATAAATCTGAAAGATGGTATCAGTTCGGGCGACCTCGAAGTGGAGATGCAGGTATTCACCCGGCGAAAAGGCACAACAATCGCAGTGGGGCTGGATAAATCGCTAGCCATGCTAAAAATGTGTACCGGATATTGGGATGATGATAAGTTTATTGACACATCCGAGAACCTGGAAGTTTGGTCAGTTCAGGATGGCGCGATAATTCATGGAACTGGTGATCCCTTGCAAGTCGAACCTGTAATGAGGATTCGGGGTAGGTATCGTGATTTTGCAATTTTGGAAACTCCAATACTTGGTGTACTTACCCGTTCATCACGTGTAGCGACAAATGTATATAACACATTAATTGCTGCACGAGGAAAACCGGTTTTATTCTTTCCTGCCCGATTTGACCTGCACGAAGTCCAGGCGGCGGATGGATATGCTTACAATATAGCCGTCCATCGTTTTAATAAGGATTTTGCTGGTAAACTGCGAACATTCATTTCAACGGATGCCCAGGGTGACTGGTGGGGAGGAGAAGGCGGCGGGACTGTAGCTCATTCGGCGATCGCCTGCTTTTTTGGAGATACTGCAGAAGCGATGCTGGCATTTTCGACAGTACTTCCGATGTCCATTCCAAGAATTGCCCTTGTGGATTTTAATAATGATTGTGTGGGAGACTCCCAGGCGGTTGCCCGGGTTCTATTTGCAAAATTCCGTGAATTAGTAGATGAAGGTAATCTGGCTGAAGCTGAAAGGTATCGCCTTTTTGGAGTACGCTTGGATACAGGTGGCACGCTTCGGGATGTTTCTGTTCCTGCAACTGGGGACGCATCGCTGGACAATGGCGTTACTCCACGTCTGGTTTTTTATGTCAGAGATGCACTCGACCATGCCTGGGAATCCTGGGATCTGCCAGAGAATTGGCTCCAACGGGCTATGGAATATTGTAAAAAGATTAAGATCGTCGTTTCAGGCGGATTCAAACCAGATAAAATTGAACGATTTGAAAAGCAAGGGGTTCCTGTGGATAATTATGCCGTTGGATCATCTTTGTTTGAAAATCATGGATCAACAGTTACAGACTACACTGCGGATGTCGTCAGAGTTAAAGTACAGGGTGAATGGCTCGATCTGGCAAAAGTTGGAAGAAAACCTTGTGAAAATCCAGCTTTGGAAAGAGTCTGGTAAATATTTTTCACTTATATTTTATGTCAATCATTTTATTGCTATGTTAGTATTATTTCTTAGACAGGATGCGATCACCTATGAATAATAAGTTCAATGCAGAACCTCTTACCAACTTTAGTCTACCCCGTCGAATAAATCGATTGGGAGAAATTACATATAATCTATGGTGGATTTGGAACCCTGAAGCGTTCCGAATATTTGCGTTAATAGATAAAGCATTGTGGGAGCACGTCTACCATAATCCCCTTACTTTTCTTCGATTAGTTGAACGTGCCCGGTTAAATGCAGTAACCAATGACCGTTATTTTTTGGATGTGTATGATCGGGTGATGCACAATTTTGACCTATACATGAAAGGTTCAAAAACCTGGTTTAAAGATACATACCCCAAGATGACTGATGAATTAATTGCTTATTTTTCATTTGAATTTGGTTTACATGAATCCATACCGGTATATGCTGGTGGATTGGGAGTACTCTCGGGCGATCATTTAAAAGAAGCCAGTGACCTTGGTTTACCTTTGGTTGGAGTTGGATTCCTATACACTCAAGGTTATTTTTCCCAGCAGATCACTGAAGATGGATGGCAGGAAGCACGGAATAATCCACTGAAATTGGAAAATCTACCTGTGATGCCGATCACCGACCAGGATGGAAAAAATGTTACAGTTTCCATAAATCTTACCGGCCGAATGGTTTATGCCCGTTTATGGAAAATCCAGGTGGGACGTAATCCATTGATCCTGTTAGATACAAATGTGGAAGAAAATTCGTTAACTGACAGGCAGCTAACTGCACGACTGTATAGTAACGATGTGGATCTACGGATTTCGCAAGAGTTGATTCTAGGAATTGGTGGTGTTCGGGCACTTAGAGCTCTGGAGATGAAACCTACTGCCTGGCATATGAATGAAGGGCACTCTGCTTTCTTAACCATCGAAAGAGTTCGGGAGTTAATGAGAGAAGGATTCTCATTTGGGGAAGCCTCAGAAATTGTACGAAAATCAAGTATCTTTACAACACATACACCTGTTCCAGCAGGGAATGATGAATTCCCATTGTGGTTGATTGATAAATATTTCCCATACATTTGGCAGGAATTAGGGTTATCTAGGGATCAATTCATTGACATTGCCCGAAACAGTAAAACCTGGGGTGGCGATACTTTTTCGATGCCTATACTTGCCATGCATCTTGCCAACCAACGTAATGCTGTTTCAGAATTGCATGGTGAAGTCTCAAGAAAAATGTGGCATTTCTTGTGGCCTGACAAACGAGAAGAAGATGTTCCCATCTCTCATATCACCAATGGTGTACATACAGGTACTTGGTTAGCCAGAAGGATGAGGGTTTTATTCGACAGGTATATGGGCTCAGACTGGCTTGAGAAGATAGATGATCATACGTTATGGGACAACATTGAAAATATTCCTGATAACGAGCTTTGGGTCGTGCGTAGACATTTGAAGCGTAAACTTGTCGCTTATATTATGGAACGATCCCGTCAAAATTGGATTACGACGACCATTCACCCGGTACAAATTATTGCGGGGGGAGTTCTACTTGATCCATACGCCCTGACAATAGGTTTTGCCCGCCGGTTTGCAACATATAAGCGAGCCAACCTTATTTTACGAGATACTGAACGGATCCTGAATCTAATTAACAAACCTAACCATCCCGTACAGATTATTTTCGCGGGGAAGGCACACCCGGCCGATGAAGCAGGTAAACTGATTCTCCAGGAAGTTTACCGGACAGTGAAAAATGCCCGAAATGGTGGCCGATTGGTTTTCCTTGAAGATTATGATATGAATATTGCTCGCTACCTGGTGCAGGGAGTGGACATTTGGTTGAATACTCCCAGAAGGCCTAATGAAGCCTCTGGAACATCCGGAGAAAAAGCTGTTCTAAATGGCGTGCTCAATTTTTCAGTGTTGGATGGTTGGTGGCGTGAAGGTTTTAACGGGAAGAATGGGTGGGCAATTGGTGACGATGCCGAATACACCGATTCAAACCTACAGGATGATGCAGACGCCAATTCACTTTATGACACGCTTGAAAATGAAATCATACCGATGTACTATGATGAGCGCAGTGGAGATAACTTGCCGGTCGAGTGGATTGCCAGGATGAAAGAATCAATTCGTACCATGGTACCGCAATTCTGTACCCGCCGTATGGTTAAAGAATATATGAACGAGATGTATTTTCCAGCGATCGAATCATCACAAATGAAAGAAAAACCAATCAAGGGAACACCAAACAAAGTCAAGGTCGAATAAAATGGAATGGCTCTTTTCTAGTTCAGCCTGGCTAGGCGCACTTTTTGTATTCTTCATGCGCGTCCTGGATATGGCCTGCGATACCTTGCGAGTCCTTTTTGTAGTCAGGGGAAAGAAAAAACTGTCCTGGGTATTGGGATTTGCTCAATCTGCGATATTTATTGTAGCGATCAGTAAAGTATTAACAAATCTGGATAACCCGCTGACAGTCATCGGTTATGCAGCGGGTTTTGCTACCGGGAACGTTATCGGAATGTATATTGAAGAAAGGTTGGCCATTGGCCATACTTCCATCCGGGTAGTGAGTTCCCACCGTGGAACACTGGTGGTTGAGAAATTACGCGAGGCGGGCTTCGGAGTGACAGAGATTCCTGCACGTGGCAAAGATGGCATGGTGACCGTTCTCAACCTGTCTGTACAGCGTAAGGATATAGATCGAGTTGATACGATCGTGCTGGAAACTGATCCTGATGCGTTTATCACTACCGAAGATATTCGTCCTCTGCGGCGCGGTTTCTGGCGTTCTTAATAGCTAATCATCCCCTCCTCAAGATGATGATATATCTTGAGGAGGGGATTCAAGAATTACCATTCTACGTCCAAATTCGCCTTAATTGGCGAATTTTATTTTAATGAAAACTTGTGAGTAAAAATCCTTTCCAGATTGAATTAAAGTGCTTTAATAAGTAGATATTTGAAACCAACCCAAAGAGGCGCCATGTCAAAATATGACCTTAAATCGTTAAACTTACCAAAACTAACCGGAACACCATTAAAGCTATTCGCAGCCGCGGTAGAAAATCCTGCTCTCCGGGGTGCATTGATGCCCGGTTTGCTCGAGAATGGTGGGATACCCGATTTACGTCACTTAACCCTTGAGGAAGTGCCAACCTTTTACCCATTCGTTGAACCTCAAGACCACATCCACCCGCAGGAATTCAAGGCTGATAAGGAAGGCAAGCCCAAGAACTTTCCATTCCAGACAATAACAGATTATGCAACCGCATATCGTAAAGGTGAAACTACCCCGCTGGAAGTTGCAGAAAAAGTGCTGGCTGCCATTGAAAACAGCAAAAATTCAACACCAGACATGAAATTGTTTATTGCGGTTTACCGTGAGGATGTCTTGAAGCAGGCTAAGGCATCCACTGAACGATATGCTCGACATAAGCCCCTAAGCCTTCTGGATGGAGTCCCGATAGCGGTAAAAGATGAAGTGGATATGCTTCCATATCCAACTACCGTGGGTACCCGATTTATGGGAAAGGAACCTGCCAAACAAGATTCGACAGTTGTTGCCCGTCTCAGGGAAGCTGGAGCATTACTGGTCGGAAAGACGAATATGCATGAGATCGGTATTAACCCGAATGGATACAACGATACCTTTGGAGCTGTTCGAAATCCGTATGACCCTGCCTGTGATCCGGGTGGCAGCTCCAGTGGAAGCGCCGCAACGGTGGCTGCGGGAATTGTGCCTGCTGCCATTGGTGCTGACGGAGGAGGATCGATCCGTATTCCGGCATCCTTATGTGGATTGGTCGGATTAAAATCAACATTTGGACGCATCAGTGAATTTGGTGCAGCACCATTATGCTGGAGTGTGGGGCATTTGGGACCACTTTCTGTCAGCGTCGAAGATACAGCCCTGGTCTATTCTGTGATCGCCGGCGTGGATGAGAAAGACAAAAACACCGTCCGTCAACCAGCAGTCACCCTAAAAGATTGGAATAAAGGGGACCTGGACGGTGTTACAGCAGGAATTTATCCGGAATGGTTTGAACATGCAGATCCCGAAGTTGTAAAAGTAAATTATGAATTAATCGAAAAATTCAAAACACGTGGATTAATAGTAAAGGAAATCGAAATTCCTGAATTGAATGCCACCCGGGTTGCCCATGCAATAACCATCCTTTCTGAGATGGCGATCTGCCTGAAAAAGTTCGCAGCCCAACGTCAACAACAGGGTGCAGCAGTGCGATTATCACTGGTCATCGGCGAAGTGCTTACCGCGATGGACTATCTGCAGGCTCAAAGAATGCGTACCAGGGCTGTGTATCATTTTAATGCTATTTTTTCCGAGGTGGATGTAATTTTGACACCTGCCACGGCCAAAGCATCCCAGCCGATCTTACCTGGAGGGCTGAATGGTGGCTGGTCTGACCTGTCTTTGGACACTGAAATGATGCGGTTCATCATTCCGGGAAATTTATTGGGCTTGCCAGCGATCAGCTTCCCCAGTGGTTATGATTCCAGGGGTATGCCAATTGGAATGCAGGCAATTGGGCGGCACTGGGATGAATCACTGCTATTACGGACAGCTTATAATGCTGAACAAATCGTGGAGAGAAAACTACCTAAGGTATACTTTGGCTAGATAAATCACCCATCTATAACTCGTTATAATTTCGGTACAAAATATGGCTGGTCTTTTTCTTGCACCCAACCCTGTGTTAAGGAGTGCTCATGAAAAGACCATCCCCATTTCGATATCTTCTGCTCATCATCCCGGTTGGGCTTGTTATCATTTTAGCGGGGGTACTGCGGACCCAACTCGCACGAATGGCAGGGGTAACCACACCTGTTGCACCTGTTGTTGCGACCGAAATTGCTTCAACCCCATTACCGCCAGAAGAATTGGCGGCATTCCAGAAATCGGTGGATGCGGCAGTAGAAAAGCTAAAGCAGGCTGATCCCGGCTTTTCTGTTTATAACCCAAAGGTGAATAATATCGAATTAGCAGAGGATGGTTCCACGGCATTGATCTGGCTAGAATCCTATGACCCCGAAACGGGAGATCTATTAGCACGCGAACCCGAACTGGCAGTTGCAAAAAGCAACCCTGAAGGCCAGAAGGGTACTGGAGATGAATGGGGAATCACTCTGCCTTACGACCCTGCCTATGACTCTGTGATCGGTAAGATGCCTACCAGTTTGATGGGTAAGGACCTTGTTCAACGCTACCAGGAAAAGTATGCACAACCTAAAGTAACTGCCAAGTTTGGAGGGTATTATCTGCCCTGGGCAGGTGGAGTATCGAAGAAGCTCACCTGGAGTCTCGGACATAAATCATGTTCCGGATCCGATTGTAAATATGCCTTCGATTTTGCAGATGGCAGCATGTTCCCCATTCAGGCTGCCAAAGGTGGAAGTGTTTTTGCAGCGCAATGGACCTGTAATAATGGATCGACCAAATGTACAAATTACCTGATCTTACAGGATAACAGCACCACTCCCGTTTCTTACCAATTGTATTATCACCTTGCCAATGGATCCATTCCAGCAGCATTAAGAGTGAAGGGCACCCGAGTAAACCAGGGACAGTACATTGGAAACGTAGACGATACAGGTTATAGCACCGCCAACCACTTGCATTTTATGGTGCATACAAACAGTTATGGCTACTGGGGTGCGTCAGTCGACATCACTTTTAAAGATGTGGACATAAATTACGATCCTGTAACCAAAGGTGGAAGACCGCGTATGACATCCGAAGCCAGCCAGTATGGTGGCCAGGGTCGGAATAATTATGTTTCCGGCAACCGACCGGCAAATGCACCGACAGGCAGCATTACTGCTCCAACACCTGGTCAAGTATTTACTTCCAATAACATGGTGGTAAGCGGCTTGGGTAAGGATGATAAAGGCATAACAAAAGTACAGGTAATTGCCAACTATGATAACGCCTGGCATGAAGTTGGACAACCAGCTACTTCAGCGAAATTCTCGATCCCCATCGATATGTGCGCAGCAGGTAAGGAAATGCCGGATGGGCCAATCATTCTGGCAGTGAACCTGTATGATGTGGAAGGTAACCAATCTTATGGTAATGTTGGTTTCCGCGGCATTACCAAGAATTTCCCATGCAAATCCGCACCGGTTCAACCACCCTGTGTTCCAACCGCAAATCAAGTTGCATTCTTCAACCAACCCAATTTCACGGGTACCTGTAAAGTCTTCAGTGCAGGTGATTATGGCAATCGATCATCAATGGGGAGCTTTTCTGGAAATGACGCCGCTTCTGTATTAATCGGTAACAATGCTCAAGTGACGATCTGGGCTAAAGCCAGTTATACCAACCGTAGCGAAACCCTTGTTTCCTCAGATCCTGACCTGAAAGACAACCTCATCAATCGTGGCGCTTTCAACTCCTTCAAAGTAAAGACACTTACAACACTCGCAGCCACTCCATCGATCTCTTACCCAACCAGCGGAGTAAATGTAACCAGTAATGACAGCCTTACTCTATATTGGTTGAATACAGGCTGGTCAGACGAATTCCAGGCTGTGTTAAGTGGAAATAATGGTTTTGTCACCAGAACATCTGCCTGGATGCAGGCTACATCCTGGAGCCTGGGAAGTTTACCTGTGGGAAGTTACAGTTGGAATGTTAAAGGGAGAAATACTGCCAATAATTCCACATCAGCCCTCGCAAGTGCAACATTTACCGTAACGGCGGCACCAGCAGTTACCGAGACTCCTTTATCAGTTCCATATATGGATACCGTTGAATCCGGTATCAATAATTGGAAAGCTACAGGTCTTTGGAAACAGACCACCACTAAATCGAGCAGCGCCACCCATTCATGGCTCTATGGTGAGACCATCAGTTCTGTCCTTCAATATAATACCGGCATAATGGGATCATTGACATCCCCGACCATGAGAATTCCAGAAACCGGATATTTCCTTCATTTTACTTATCGGTACAAAACTGAAAGTGGAGAGAAATATTGGGATAAACGGATGATCCAAATATCCAAAGATGGTGGACCATTTATGGATGTCTATCAACTCTCAGATGATCCGATAAATACATGGCTTCTAAGCCCGGCGATCGACCTCAGCGCTTATTCCGGTAGTAATATTCGTATTCGCTTCCATTTCAACACGGTCGATAATACCTTGAACACCGGGGATGGCTGGTATGTGGATAATATCCAGGTGGATCGTAGTGGTCCAGCCGGAGGTTGCAACGAACCGACTCCGAATAATTCCATCTCAGAAGCACAAAGTATCACAGGTGATGCAGCAGTGCCGGGAGACATTTGTTCCGCGGGTGATGTGGATTATTACAAATTTACTGCTACTGCGGGACAATCTTTAACGATGGATATTGATGCCAAATCAATTGGCTCAGCGCTTGATACATACCTTTCTTTGATAGATCGGAATGGGAAGACAGTTCTGGCTGAGAATGATGATGAAGTAGCATCGGAAATAAAGGATTCCCGCATCTTCTATATAATACCTGCAGATGGAACATATTACCTGAAAGTAAAAGCCTGGGACCATCCTATGGTGGGTGGAAGTAATTACTTTTACACCTTGCGGATTTATAGTGATCCCACTGTACCAACTGCAACTATCAGCTACCCGGCAAATTCAGTAAAACTACCTAACGGACCAGTCGGTATTCGGGTGAATGCCACAGATAACCCGGGTGGCAGCGGTATTAGCCATGTGGTCATCTTCTGGCATAACCAGGATTGGAATTCAGGAAAGTGGACGAAGGTGGGAGAAGATTGGAACGGTACTGACGGATGGAATGTAATCTTTGATACCTCCCATGAAACATATGGTACTGGCGGAGCAATCTATGCTCAGGTGTTTGATGGTTCAGGAAATTGGACAGGAACAGCCAGCTTCGATCTGACTACAGATCCCAGCCAGGTTCCACCGCCAACTCCTACGTCAAATTTATTACCACTTCCCGCAGAATCTGACATTAATACGGTTCTATTACAATGGAATGCGACTGAAGCAGGTTCCGGAATTGCTGGATTTGAATTCCAGGTACAAGAAAACGGTGGAGCCTGGATCGATTGGCAGCCCGTAAATGGAGTGAAACCAACGGATCGCTCTACCTGGTTCATAGGAGTCCCGGGGAAGAATTATGGCTTTAGGATGCGATTAGTGGATGGAACTGGTGCAAAAGAGGAATATCCATCAGTTGCTGAAACAGTGATAAAGCTAAAAGAATGCACAGTTGGAGCGGATAGTTTTGAGGTCGATAATATTACCACAACAGCCAAGAACATCCCGACGAATACCGACCGTCAGACTCGGACTTTCTGCGGACAAAATGATGAAGATTGGGGTAAGTTCTCTCTTCAACCCGGTGAAATATTCTTTTTCAATGCCTTACCTTTATCTGCATCGGATGCAGTGGTATTAACGATTTATGATGCTGCGGGTAACCCGATGGCGGAACAATTTCCAACCCAATTAGGGCAACCGAGTACCTTGCGTTGGATAGCTCCGGATAGTCAGACATATTACTTAAAGATGCGCAATTTCAATCCTTTGATTGCAGGAGATGGAGTTAGTTACCAAGTATGGATCGATCAGGGAATACGGGTATATCTTCCCATGGTGTTGCCATGACGGAATGAAATAAACTCATAAAATCCATAAACGAGGTGCTCTGATTAGGAAGGGCACCTCGTTTTGGTTTTGATCCCTACATCATGATAAAAGGATTATTAGGTTGCAGGAATAACTACGCGAAAAACCCTATGAATAATCAAGGGGAGTAATCTGAAATATTATATTTGGATTCTGACGATTAATTAATGGGGAATATCAATGAAAATGCAATACCATCTCTATGGTAAAATTTCTTACTCCAAATAGAAATATTGATCGGACATAATGAACAAACGCATCATTTCCTACATTGCTCTGGCAGCCGGTATATTGTCACTCACGTTATCTGCATTCTTTGTCCGCTGGGCAGATGCACCTGCTCCAGTATTTGCATTTTACAGGATGGGGATTGGCGGATTGCTGATTACCCCCTTATTCCTTAAAGCGGGACCACTAAAACAAATTCCATCGAAAAAGCTCCTGTTATTACCGATTTTAGGTGGTCTATTTTCAACTGTTGACTTAACACTGTGGAACACTGGAGTACAATCTACAACTATTGCCAATGCTACCCTTCTCGGTAATACTGCGCCAATTTGGGTTGTATTATCCTTATGGATCATTTTTAAGCAAAAATTCACAAACAAATTTTGGATTGGGTTGTTATTGGCTTTGGTTGGAGCTGCCATAGTGCTAGGTTATGATTTTATAAGGAGACCTCATTTTGGAGTAGGAGATAGCCTGGCTTTGGCCTCTGGAATATTTTATGGCGGATATTATCTGGCGACCCAATATGGACGCAAGAATTTGAATGTTATCCCATATCTGTGGGTGGTGTCGGTCACTGCATCAATAAGTCTATTGATCATCAGCCTGGTGTTGGGTTATTCGATCACAGGGTATTCCACACAATCGTACCTGGCTTTTGTTGGTGCGGGGATTGTCGTTCAATGCATAGGGTATGCAGCTATTGCGTATGCACTTGGACATCTGCCAGCTTCGATCGTAGCCCCAACTTTGATCCTCCAACCAGTTTTCTCCGCACTACTGGCTATTACAATGTTTAATGAAAAACTGCTACCAGTCCAGTGGATTGGGACTGCAGCAGTTCTCTCAGGAATATACTTGATCAATCGTAGTAATGATCCAATAAAAGTTCAAGTATAGTTTAAAAATAGTTATGCTGTGGATTATTTAACTTCGAATAAAATGTGGAATGTCATTTGGAATGGGAAGAGAAATTTCTACTAATCCTAGAAATTTTTCTCCATCCATAACCGGTACCTGGTAGATTAGTTTCTTAACGCCATTTTTCTCAATAGAATATACGTTTAAATGTGGATGGTCCATCAATTCTTTAAGCTTGGTTCGGCCAGGTTCCGGATGGCAATCAAGAATATTTTCTCCGATTAATTTTTCTCCACCATCTTTTGAGAACACCTCTTTCGACGCAGAGTTCATATCGCAAATAATCCCATCAGCATCACAAAAAGTCATTGCCACTTTAATACCATCCAGCCAGTCAGTATTTTTTTCAAGCCTCATTGCTTCTCCATGTTTCGATATAACAATGTTGAGTCGTTTATCCCTGATATTTTTTTCTTACCTTGCTTGACACTATACATGGATTGGTCAGCAGCTTTTAAAGATTCATTTAATGATCCACCTTTTACGGTTATAGCTGTCCCGAGGGAGATATAGATAGGTGAACCGTTAATAGTGAACACCGAATTTGCAAACCTGGAATTGATCCGCTCGGTCACTCGTGCCAAAGTGTCCTCATTCGCACCTGCAAGGAGGGCAGAAAATTCATCTCCACCGATCCTGGCAACGACATCCTCAGCTCTGAAACATGACCGAAAAATTGCTGCAGCCTGAATAAGTAATTGATCACCAGCCGCATGACCTAAGGTATCATTTATTATCTTCAGACCATCCAAGTCTGCCATGATGGTACCAATTGGATAATGTCTGCCACGTTCCAGCCTTATGATTTCTTCCTCGAAATAATGCCTGTTATATAGACTGGTTAACTGGTCATGGATGCTTAAGAATAGAAGTCTCTCTTCGTTTTCCTTAAATTGGGTGATATCTTGTCCCACAAATAATACAAGCTTGGTTTTCCCAAGATCATTTCGCTGGAATACCAGGGACCGAAAGCTGATCCATTTCGGATCACCACGCCAATTGATTAGCCTAAATTCAGATTGAATTACGTCATTGCCAAGAATTTCAGATAACTGCAAATTATGCTTTGTAAATATTTCCTGATCAGGAGGAAAGACTCTGCCACGCGTGAAAGCCGGTCCAAGGTGGAGCATTTCTTCACAGGAAACTCCAAAGAAATCTGAAAATTCCTGGTTTACATAATTATATGCATCGGTCTCTACATTAATCAGGCAGAGTAAATTAGGGGTTGTGTCCAATACTTCCTGGACTAACCTGGATCCCTCTTCAAGTAACCGGGTCCGCTCATTTACCCGCAATTCCATTTCAGTTCTCATCAGGTTTACCCTGGTAACCATTTGATTAAAGGATCTGACGATTCCCGCCAGTTCCGGGTTTGATGGTTCAGGAATGTGTTCCTCTGGTGGGATTTCTTTTTCTGCGATCTGGATGGCTTTATCCCGTATGGAATGAATGGGTTTCCGAATCCTCGAATTATAGATCATCAAACCGACGAGTAAAAAAAATATAGGTGCGAGAATGAGGATAAGTATTTCAGGTAAGGAAGCTGTTGATAAATTATTCAGCATGGTTCTTTAGCCATTCAATGAAACAGTTTTATATATCCAAAATTAGTATTTGCCTGCTGCCATAATGAAAAATTAGAAATATTCAATATTGAAGTTGGGTAATTCTTGTCCACCCAGCTTCAATTGGAGCGGGAAACCAAAATTTATACAAGCTGTTACACCACTATTCAATAGGTAAAATGATGTAATTTGATTGTACTTGATTTTAGTAAATTGATAGTAAACAGAGAGTAAAAAACCTAAATAAGAGCTAAACGTCGAGTCGATAACCAACACCCCGTACAGTGATAATAAATCGAGGATGACGGGGATCAATTTCAATGATTTTTCTTAACCAGCTAATATGGACATCTAACGTACGTGTGTCCATTGTGTATTCAGTTTCCCAGATATCCTTAAACAAGGCGTTCCGCTCAATCACTTCCCCCGAATGGTCCATCAGAAATTTCATAAGTTTTAGGAGATAAGGTGTCAATTTTCCACTGTTATTCATACATCTTATCCGTTTATGTTCCAAATCCAACCAAATTGGACCCTTATGGATCACATCCTTTCCTTGACCGGGAAGGAGCGGGTTGATCCGATTGATTAATTTTTGGATTGTGAAAGGAAGGGCTAGTGTGACCACTTTCCCGGATGTGCCATTGTTTTCTTTATCGTTTTTTATATTCACACCTGGTGGAGTGATGATAATAATTGGGATATCATCCATTTTTTTCTGGAGTGATTGGCAAATACGCTTTCCGGAAGTTCGTAATGAATCTGCATCGATAATGATAATATCCGGGTCAATTTCAATAAATTGATCGAGGGCAGCTGTCCCATTCGGAACGCTAAATACATTAAAATCGCGTTTCTTTAGCCCTGGGCCAAAAGACCGGTGTCGATTTCCTTCAATCAATAACAGCCTAGCAAGCAATTTTTTGTCCTGATTTAATCAAATTATTGGTAACAAACTTTGTGAATCCCCCGGTATCCGTTCTTCTTTGTTGTCCTATTAAGTCTCATGGCGAATTTGCAATAATCAATAGGCTGAGGATTATAAGGGTTTCA
This sequence comes from uncultured Chloroflexia bacterium, assembly GCA_963827895.1. Classification (GTDB taxonomy): domain Bacteria; phylum Chloroflexota; class Anaerolineae; order Anaerolineales; family Anaerolineaceae; genus PNON01. The sequence goes on from CAWHCY010000007.1 coordinate 445,088, forward strand.
TGATTATACCTTAAAACAATGAAGAATCGTAAATTGAATTATTACATTTCTTTAACATTTGGCAGAATTGTTAAAGAAATACCCATTTGGTTTGGTTCACTGTTTATGGAATTTCATGTTTTCAAACAATTGGATATTGCCGGGTTTATATGCATTTCTGGTAAATGAATTATTGTTTCAATGAATGGTATGATTAAATATTACCGTTCATTATAATATTCAGTTGCACCTACTCTGACAGCGTGTTAAAATTGTTTTGGAGGTTTGGATGGGCAAAATGGTCGAAGTAGTCATTGATAGCTTGAGGGTGAGCTTAACCAACGCCCAACGGGTTCTGATTTTGCACGCAAAAAACGAAGACCGGTATCTACCGATCTGGATAGGACCATACGAAGCCGAAGCTATTACTATCATTTTGCAGGAAGTTGAGGTTTCCCGACCATTAACGCATGATCTCCTAAAAAATGTTTTTTCATCATTACATGCAAAATTGATCCAAATCCAGATATTCTCCCTGCTGGATAATGTATTTTTTGGCAAAATTGTCGCAGAAATCGGTGATGAGATCATAGAGATCGATTCCAGACCGTCAGACGCTATTGCCTTGGCAATCAGGGCACATATACCAATTATGGTGGATTATGACATTCTTGAGCAGGCTGGAATTAAACCTGAACCAGCTGTACTTGACGAAGATACTGATAGTACGGGGGAACCAGATCAACCTCCATTGGACAAACCTGCAGAAAAACGGCTCTCCATCTTTGAAGACTTCATCAGTAAACTTGATTTGGATGAGGGGCCAGATCCTGATAGTGGATGATGACCCGGACGATAGCCCGGAAAAAGATAATTAGATTTCATTAATTGTTAATTAATTACAATTTATCAGTCCCATTCCATTGGAGATATTCATGCAAGATTATCCTGACCAAGAGACTGAATCTTCTGCTGAAACTCAAACAATGCCTCATAATCGGGATGCAGAAGAATCTCTCCTGGGTTCCATTCTAATTAATCCTGAGGCGATCTACGATATTGTCCAATTCATCGAAGCAGATGATTTTTACATCCATCGACATCGTTGGATATGGACGACTTTTACACGACTGATCGAAAATCGGATACCCATCGACCTATTAACTGTTACTGAGGATCTGGCTGCTCAGGATCACCTGATGGAATTAGGTGGTCCGGCTTATTTGACAGCACTTATCTCCAAAGTTCCCAGTGCGCTCAACGTGGAATCTTATGGCCATATAATAGAAGATCATTCGATTCGGCGGAAATTACTTTCCGCTGCAAATGATGTTGCCCGGCTGGCTTATAACCAGGAAAAGCAACTGAATACTGTTATTGATGATGCCGAAAAATCGATATTTGCGATCAGTGAAAGGCGGGTGAGAAATGATTTACAGCCCATCCGCTCGGTCCTGAGTAAATATTTTGACCATATCGAAGAACTGGCGAAGCGCAGCGACGAATTCTTCGGTGTTCCAACCGGATTAACCGATCTTGGACCGTCTGCTTGGCGGGCTGCAAAAATCAGATCTGTTGATCCTCGCCGGGAGACCAGGAATGGGTAAAACTGGTTTTCTGCTGGGTGCTGCGAGAACAGCAGCGTTAACCTACAAAAAACATGTTGCCATCTTTTCGCTGGAAATGTCCAATGAACAGTTGGTACAAAGACTTATCTCACAGCAGACAGGTATTGAATCACAGAAATTACGGGCTGGAAAACTGAATGAAGATGAATGGCAGCAATTTGCCCAGGCAGTTGGTGCCCTGAGCAATACGACAATTTTCCTGGATGACACTCCAGCGATTACCCCCCTTCAAATGCGGACAAAATGTCGCCGATTACATATGGAACATAACCTGGATTTGATCGTTGTAGATTACCTTCAACTGATGAGTGGTGACACCCGTACAGATAATCGAGTACAGGAGGTTTCCTACATTTCGCGTTACCTGAAAGTATTAGCCAGAGAATTAAACGTACCGGTACTCGCTGCAGCACAACTTTCCAGGGCTGTTGAGCAACGTTCTGATAAACGACCAATACTATCAGACCTGCGTGAATCAGGCAGTCTGGAACAGGATGCGGATATCGTTATGTTCATTCACCGGCCAGATGCACTTGATAAAAATAACTTAAAACAGAATGTAGCAGAATTAATCGTTGCGAAACACCGTAATGGACCCACGCATTCGGGAATTCAGGTGATATTCATGTCTCACCTGGCTAAGTTTGAGAATGCCGCGACTTATGTTCAACCAGGGTAAAGCATATCCTAATGAGTGACAAAACCCCTTTAGTTAAAAAATTCCAGGGATTCCCATCAGGAGTCACTCAGCTAACGGAATTTCCTGAAGCATTCTTCGTTGACCTGCTACCCGAAATTGACAATCTTGATGAAATGAAAATCACGCTGTATGCTTTCTGGTACATCCAACAGTTGGTGGGGGATATTCGATGCATGAAGTTATCAGAAATGCAGAAAGACACAGTCCTAAAAAAAGCTCTTAGTCAAACTGAAGCAATAGAAGATTATTACAATGCCCTGGATAATATCCTGGCGAAAGCTGTTGACAGGGGATCATTATTAATGGTTGATGGGAAGAACAAAAATGACAGGTATATTTTTATTAACACAACTCGCAGTAAAGCAATTATCGATGGTTATGTAAAAGGCCAATGGGATCTGGATTCATCCAGCCAACAGCAGATAGTGGGTCTTGATCTGAACAAACCTGATGTTTATAAGCTTTATGAAAACAATATTGGATTGATAACACCAATGATCGCTGAACAACTTAAAGCAGCCGGTGACGAATATCCTCTGGAGTGGATAGAAGATGCCATACGGATCGCTGTTGAAAATAACGTCAGACGCTGGTCTTATATATCCAGAATTCTTGCATCATGGAACGAAAGAGGACGTAATGGTAAAAATTGATGAGACCATCCGCAAAGTAGCCGCAGGAATCAAACCGGTAAATGATCCAGGGGAAAAGAACATTGATCCATTGCGTGAGAAAAATCTCCAAGCCTACGGTGATCCAAACTGTCCCGTTTGCCATGGGATAGGTTTTTACCGAAGGGAATTGCCTCTAACAGATCCAAATTTCGGCAAAGTGGAAATTTGTATATGCCGTCAGGAAGAGGTGACCAGGAATGCCCACAGTAAACTATACAAATTTGCTAATCTCGAATCATTACAACAATTTACATTCGATTCATTTAGACCTGATGGAAAAGATGGAACATTAACCGAACCTGAAGCCCTATCTCTTGAAGGAGCTTTTAACAGTTGCCGGAGTTTTGCAAGGCATCTGGATGGCTGGCTTTTGATAACCGGGCAATATGGCTGCGGAAAAACACACCTGGCTGCAGCCATTGCCAACCAGACCGTCTCCCTGGGAGTTCCGACGCTTTTCTTAACTTCGCCAGACCTCCTGGATTGGCTGCGCTTTGCATACACAGATCCTGATACTACGTTCGAACAGCGATTTGAGGAGATTCGCACCATCCAACTCCTAATTTTGGATGATTTTGGAACAGAGAATGCCACTCCATGGGCGCAGGAAAAACTCTTCCAGATCCTCAATTACCGATATTTGAATCGATTACCTCTTGTGGTGACGACCAATCATGATTTGGAATCTATTGAGAAAAGAATACAATCCAGGCTGCAAGATCCTGAGTTGGTTCAGAGAATATTCATCAACGCACCTGACTACCGCAATCCGAAAGCAATGGGGGCTCATTCAGAGCTATCCTCATTAAATCTGCACTTAAGTCGAACCTTTGAATCATTCGACACCCGGAAAGGTGATAAGTTGTCGGCTGCAGAACAGGCAAGCCTGGAAAAGGCATTGAAATCTGCACGAAAATTTGCCGAAACCCCCAAAGGCTGGTTGATCATTACTGGAAAATACGCGACCGGAAAGACGCACCTGGCAGCCGCGGTAGGGAATTATCAATCTTCCAAAGGCTTTCCACCTTTGTTTATCAGCGTACCGGATCTGATGGATCATTTGAGAGCAACATTTCATCCGGAAAGCCGGGAAACTTATGATCAAAGATTCGAAGAGATACGAACTACACCTTTATTAATTCTAGACGATTTGGGTGGACAAAATCCTTCCGCCTGGGTAAAAGAAAAACTATACCAGTTGTTTAATTATCGGTATTACTCCGAATTGCCTACGATTGTGACCACTTCAGTACCATTGGACAAACTGGATGAACGATTGCTCACCCGGATTTTAGATCGTCGGTTGTGCAAGCAGTTGGAACTCAATGTGCCATCATACAACCAGGTTGAAGACTCAAGTCGAAGACCCCGAAAGACCGGCAGCCGAAAAGAAGGAATTTTTGACTTATAGAGGGGGTCGTATTGATACTTAAGGCTCAATTCCCTGGTACATTTTATTGCCAAAAGCAATAAACATTACTTTTCCCGGATTGACAGCAAAAGCAGTGGCGGTTTTTCCATCCAATTTAAATGGATCTCCAGCCTGCATCGATAATTTTTTCTGAAGAGTCATACGTAATGAAAAATGATATAGGCTTTGTCCGGAGGCGTCCAGGAGATAGATGGACGGATCGGGAGGCTGGCTATACTGCAATTGGGTAAATGTTGTATTAGGTACAACCACCGGTTTCTTTTCACCACCATTCACAGTGATCACATATGGGATCGGATCTTTACATTTCGTAGGAGAACCGAGAATATCGCTATATAGACAGCTTGTCATATGTCCATCTTGATGGAGCATATATAAGTCGTTGCCGTTCACAGAAAAATCCAGAGCATCCTGCATGGGTGGATTACCTACATCAAAGAAATTGTATGGTTTATTGATGAATGCTCCAATACCACCCATATATACCCATACTGAGTTGGACTCTACATCCATCACGTAAAGTCGACCACCATCCAGAGTGATCGCCTTCACTTTTCCCCAACCGGAATCGGGAGGTGTCAGCGTCATTGAAGTTGCCATGACCCCAGGACCACAATATACAATATTACCTCGTCCATCCAAAGCGACTAAACTGGCATCAAGGGAATTGCCTTTAGGTACCAGGGTAATATCCACAAATGGATCGACAATGTAAGATCCGAAGGGACCAGGTGCACAACTAAAAGTGGGGTCCATTTCAAACCCTTTTCCAGTCAAAATTGCCCGGAGTACCTGGCCACTGACGCTATCAAGCATATAAATATCTGTAGAGGTTGAAACAATCTGGGTGATATTCACAGATGAAGGTAATCCATCCACGATGGCAGGGATGAATTCAATTCTTGCGATACCTCCGAGGTCATCCAGAACATTCTGAGCCTGAGATCGGAGAGCGACGGCCTCATCACTTTTTCCGTATTTTTCTGCCTTATCCAATAAGACGACGGCGTTTTCCCAGGATTTTCGTTGTTCTGCTGGTGTTTGATTTTTGCCAATTTGGGAAATCGTAGTTTTTGCCTGATTGAGGTAATAGTCAAACTGGCTGGTTTTACCCCTGGTAAGATACATGCTCGATGCAGCCACGACCACGATCAGTGGAATCGCAATGGAGATAAGGATCATCACTGGATTAGGAAGGGCAGGCAATTTGAATCCACCTTCCGGTGTAATGTATTCCAAGGCCTGGTTGAATGATTTTCCAGTTTTTACTGCAGCAGTTTTTAATATTTTTCCGGTGGTACCTGCTGTTTTTGAAGCTGCTTTTCCAGTGGAAGCTATTAATCGGTCAAATTTTTCTGTGTTTACTTTCTTGAATCGGATCTCTGCATCAGGATGAGGTGGCTTTTTCTCCTTTTTGAATTTCAAGAAGAATGATGATAAACCACTCTGAAAACGTTTGGTCGATTTTCCGAAATCACGTTTTAATTCCAAAAATGCTTCCCGGTAAGATAACTCGGATTCTTCAATTTGAATATCAGGTTTTACCTGAGGGATGGGTTTCGCAGGTACTCCGGGAGATGCAGACTTTAAAGTCTGGACGGGTAAAGCTCTTGAAGGATCAAGCGGACTCATTTTTTGTTTCTATTACAGGTTCGACAACCTTAACGGTTTCCTTTGTTCTTGCAGAAATTGCCATAACCGGGATAGCTTTTCCATCCAGGTTAACCTGAACGGGTGGAGCAGGATTCATTTGCCTGAGTGGTTGACCAGCGATTACTGTTGAATTAGATAATGGGGATTGTAAAATCATCCGCCCTGAGCCAGGCTTTACCTGGATCAATAAAGCTCGTACATTTGGTGAAACCTGATTGAGGAGGCGGCGTTTCAGATAATCAAGGGCTATCGAAGGACTGCCACTTAAATTAGCCGGGGTCCACGTGGCAAGCGGTTCAGGGCTGAAAAGAATATATTCATCTGACTTGATATCACCCAGAAAGAACCTTATGGTTATAGTCCGACTTACTCCCAAACCACGTCCTGACCCTTCGGGGTCATAATGGTGCTCTGTTTGTTCTTTGTTCAGTACAAAAGAATGCGTATAGCCTGAATGTCCAATATAAACACGTTCTCCATGGACGACTGCGCAATTTAATAAAACTGTGACCTGTTGTCCCCCAGGGCTATCTTTTAAGTTATATTCTAGTACGGCTTCATTTACTGTTTCTGCAATTTTCTTAATTCCACTTGTGACCGTACCTGACGATTGAAAATACTCCCGTAAAGCCTTCTCCAGGATCACCTGTATGCGATCTTCTGCCAGACTATTCTCTCCAAATGGGGTGATCAGGACCATGAGAAAATCACCAGATCGGTTACGATTAGCGTTTTTTGGCGCTGGTTGAAACCGTAAACCCGGCAGATAATTCTGCTCATTACTATTTTTTATGTATAAGGGAAAAAGGTTTAGATCGAACACTATTAATACTACCTGTTATTATTAAAGATAGGATAAATACATAATTATCTAATCATATGTTGCAAGAATTTTACCAGCGTTACTTACTTGGATTCCTAAGCCGGAATCGTTATTTCCCTCTTCCATACAAAATTGGTGGAAGGATTATAATTCTTTAGTAATCATATTTTACAAACTTGTGAATTTTTATCATAAAATAGACCTTCAGAGGAAAAATAATGCTATCGTTTGAAATAATCAAAGATCCTGGTGAGTGGGAAAAGATGAAGGATCAGTGGAACGACCTGCTTGAGAAATCCATTACACATGTTCCATTTTTACGATATGAATTTTTGGAACAATGGTGGCTTACCTGCGGCGGTGGTGAGTGGAGTAAAAGCGATATGCAGATCATCACTGCCTGGGACGATAAGAAGTTGGTAGGCATCGCTCCATTTTTTTATAAAATTAATGATCATGGCGACCCAAGCCTGATGTTGATCGGGAGTTATGAGATATCAGATTACCTGGATTTCATTGTTCTGCCAGAATATCTGGATCAGTTCCTGTTGGATCTATTCGGTTTTCTAACCACATCTGAAATAAAAAAGTGGCAGGATATCGATCTTTACAATTTACTCGATTACTCACCAACCTTAGCAGCAGTAGAAAAGGCATCGGGCCTTGTAGGTTGGAAGAGTGAAACCGAAATCCTGCAGAAAGCGCCATATATTACTTTACCTGGAGATTGGGATCTATATTTAAAAGGAATAGATAAAAAACAGCGGCATGAAATTCGGCGGAAGATGAGACGATTGGCAGAAAGTGGTCATCCGAACCGGTGGTATATAGTTGAAAATGCCGATAATGCAGAAGCCGATATGGATGCTTTTTTAGACCTAATGGATAATGATGAAGAAAAAAAAGCATTCCTCACCCCCGCCATGCGTATCCAAATGCGGGAAACGATGCGCTGTGCTTTTGATACCGGATGTCTTAATCTATCGTTTCTGGAGATCGACGGGAAAAAAGCTGCCGGCTATTTCAGTTTCTATTACCTAAATCGCTTGTGGGTCTACAATTCCGGTATGAACCGTGAATTTACTGAGTTTTCACCAGGTTGGGTATTATTGGGTTATCTCCTTCAGTGGGCAAATAACCAGAAAATTGATGAATTCGACTTCTTGCGGGGAGACGAAAATTACAAGTATAAATTTGGAGCAATTGATCGCAGCGTTGTAAGAATGAGAATCAGCAGAAAATAGACCTCAGCTTATTTGTATTCAAACCTGCTTTATACCAAGGCATAATTCCCAATAATTTTGAAGTTGCTCGAGTTTGATTATCTAAGATCTGAAAATCGGATAAGGTCAATCCCGGCATTTTTCAATATAGCGCGGGTTGATTTTCTTTTCAACATGACCAGCTCTTCTTCACGGCGAGAGGTATAGGTACTGATCTGGTAGAGTCGGTCAGACAAGTAGCCTGGATGACACATTAGCTCACTGGTGCCTTCCGGAAAAGCAGTAATAATTTGCTGGATTGTTTCAGGTTGGTCCTGGTGGAGGTAGAAAAAATTATCCATAAAGTGATCGGGATAGTTCAGTTTGATCAAATCCAATAAGTTATGTTCCTCGTTCCACTGACTCTCAGATAGTTCTATTCCATCCGCAAAGCTAACTGGCAATATCTTTATTGCAGGCATGTTTTCAACTTGAATTGGAAAACGAACAGGAAGTTGCAGCTCAATTGCCAATTGACAAAAAATATTGAACAATGATGGGTATAAGTGGATATGGTGATGACTATCTAAATGGTCCGGTACCCCAAAGATGGCTCGAAAGGCAGCAATTTGGGCCCGCCATTCTTTCTCAACCTGAGCTGGATGGATCTTCTCTGGGTTGGCTAAAAGTTGTTCCGGTTTCATAAAATACCCATCGAATGATACAAGAGAGGAAACGTCGACTGCAGGTAATATGGAACGACCCTGGGTGAGATTGAGATGGAGACCAATACCTAATTTTGCGCAATCATCTTTATTAACAGTAATTTTTTCATAGATCATTTCGTTGATCAGAACTGATGTACTTGTTACCACACCAGTTTTGAAGGCTTCAATGATGCCTCTTGTTACCCCACCAGTGAGTCCAAAGTCGTCTGCGTTAATGATGAGATATTTTCCCATTTTTTCCTTAATTATTAATTTCCATCTATAATGTTCTTTACATATTATATATCCAACCTGAATTAGTGTTATTCACCGAAAGATTTTAATAAAACTATGTCATCTCCCATTCCTCCTTATTCATTAAAGATCAGTCAGAGGGCAAGAAACGTCAGGTTGCAGATATCCCGGGAAAAGGGATTGATCATTACCGTTCCGGTCGGATTCAACCAAAGGTTATTACCGGGTATCATTCAATCCAAATCAGACTGGATCCAAAAAACATTTGAACATGTGAGCAGACTTCCACTGCGCAAGCCTCAAACCCTTCCGGAAAGACTGGAACTTTTAGCAATAGGTGAAACATGGATGGTAGTATATAGAACTGAACCTGGAAACAAAGTTCAAGCGTTAGAACAACAGAGGGGTAAAGTGTTGATTATCACTGGAAAAATTAGCAGCAGACCAGGCGTGAAAAGAGCTATTAAGGAATGGGTCAGGGAAAGAGCAACCAGATTATTGCCTGATTGGACTGAACGAATAAGCCGAAAAACCGGTCTTCAATACAAGAACTTGACAATTCGTGATCAAAAAACCAGATGGGGTAGCTGCTCAGCCTTAAAGAATGTAAATTTAAATCAAAAATTAATTTTTCTTCCCCCACATTTGGTAGACTATGTCATTATCCACGAACTTTGTCATACGCAAGTATTGTCCCATTCCACTGCATTCTGGAAATTAGTATCCACCTATTTTCCTGACTATAAAGAAGCAAGAAAACAGCTGCGGTTTCTGGCTCACGAGATTCCTTTCCAATAAGAACATCTTGCGCTGGGGAATTTTAAATACTGATGAAGGAAATCCACGCATCAGTCATGCTAATTCAATGGCAACCAAGATCCATGCTTAGTGATCAGGTATAATAATTGCACCAGTTGATTTGTAAACTGGATATATTATCAAGTATAATATATGTAGTAATAATAAATGATTTGCCTTGAAAATATTCAGGGATTTGGTTCGGTAGAAAGATGAAATGCTCTATAGCGTGATTGTTGCGCTATATATAGTTTTGGAGAAGGCTTTGCTCAATTTGGATCATACGCTCATGGTAGTGATGACTAATACACTGGGATTAATTACCTGGGAAAAAGAATTCAGGTTTATTGATATGAATAATTATGAATTATTCCATAAATTGAGTTTAGGCAAGGACGTTATTTGATAACGTCATAATTTATTTCTCTTAAAACCTTTCATTTCATTCACATACTGATGACCAGACCCGGAGAAGGAGATGGTCTTTTTAGGTTAAATATGTCTGGCAGGATAACCAGTGTTGTTGTTCAGCATAGAAATCCAAACCGGGTAAATATCTATTTGGATGGGGAATATATGTTTGGACTCCATAGACTTACTGCTGCATGGCTCACCATAGGACAAGATCTTACTGACGAGCAGATAGAAAACCTAAAGACAAAGGATCTTGCTGAAGTCATCCATCAATCAGCGCTGCGTTTATTGAACTACAGACAGCGTACAGCGGTTGAAATGACGAAAAGGCTGATCTTAAAAGGATATGACAGGGAACAGGTGAAAGCAGTTGTTGATAGACTGCAAGAAAATCATCTGTTGGACGATACTCAATTTGCTGAATCCTGGGTGAATGACAGAATAACACTTCATCCGCGGAGTAAGCGTTTGATGGCATATGAAATGATGAATAAAGGTCTGGATGGACAGGTTGTTCAGATTGCATTGGCGAAAGCTGGAGACGACACCCAACTAGCGGATGCGGCAGCACGAAAAGCAATGCATAAATGGGCAGACCTGGTAGAGTTGGAGTTTATTACACATTGCGCAGCCTTTCTTGGCAGGAAAGGATTTGCAGCAGGGATCAGTTACTCTACTGCGCGCAATTTGTGGAAAGAACTCCAACGTGAAATGGAGCAGTAAATCAAAAGGGCTTCATTTAAATGAAAAAAGGTGCGTATGGAAACAAATTGGATAGTGACTTTGGTAATATCGGTTGTGGTTTTTGTCATTGGTCTGGTAATTGGATTTTTTTACAATAAGTACCAGGTTGAAAAAAAGCTCAAGGAACAGGGGCAAAAAGCTGAGATCATCCTTCAGCGAGCGAAAGAGAGTGCCCGGTCAATTGAAATGCAGGCTAAGGATGATGCTTTAAAGATCCTGAAAAGTTCTGAAGGAGAGATCACCCGCCGCCGAACAGAAATGAGCCGTGAAGAAGATCGTCTTCAAAAAAGACGGGCTGAACTTGATATTCGGATTGAAAAACTGGAACAACGCGAGCAGGCTCTTAATAAGCGGCAATCTGCAGTTGATAAACGTGTCAATGACGTGGAAAAAATGTATGCCGAACAGCTTGAAGAATTACAAAAAATTGGGCAAATGACGATCGAAGAAGCCCGCCAGGTTCTCCTTGCTGAAGTGGAGAAAGACGCGCGCTCAGACATGGCACGGATCATTCGGCAAATCGAGACCGAAGCCAGGGAAGACGGAGAGCGTAAAGCTCGCGGCTTGATCGCAGATGCCATCCAAAGGGTGGCGACTGATCAGGTTGCTGAGTTTGTGACATCAGTTGTACCTCTACCAAATGAGGAAATGAAAGGGCGTATTGTTGGTCGTAACGGCCGAAATATTCGGGCATTTGAACAGGCGGCTGGAGTGGATGTGATCGTAGATGATACACCTGAAGCTGTTACGATCTCCTGTTTTGACCCGGTACGGCGTGAAATTGCACGCCGATCCCTTGAAAAATTAATCCTGGATGGAAGAATTCATCCGGCATATATCGAAAAGATCCTGGGTGACACCGAACGGGAAGTGGATCGAATCATTGTTGAAGCCGGAGAACAAGCTGCCTTTGAAGCAGGAGTGGCTGGAATTCACCCCGAAGTTTTGAAAGTATTAGGTCGATTAAAATATAGGACTTCCTATGGCCAAAACCAATTGGCGCATGCAGTGGAAGTTTCCAAGATCGCAGGAATACTAGCTGCAGAGCTTGGCGCAAATATTGAGATCGCCAAAGCCGGGGCATTGTTACACGACCTCGGAAAAGCATTGGACCACAATATTGAAGGAACACACGCCCAAATTGGTGCGGAGTATGCCAAACGTTACGGGGTTAATCCCAAGGTGGTAAATGCCATTGCGTCTCACCACCATGAAGTAGACCAGGACTCGATTGAAGCAGTAATTGTAGAATCTGCAGATGCGATCTCAGGTGCGAGACCAGGAGCCCGCAGAGAAGACCTGGAACAATATATAAAAAGACTCAGAGCACTCGAAGAAATTGCCAATTCTTATAAGGGTGTTGCTCAAAGTTATGCCATCCAGGCTGGTCGTGAAGTACGTATTATTGTTCGTCCGGAGGATATTGATGATCTTGAATCAGCCCGGCTGGCAAGGGATATAGCCAAAAAGATTGAGGACACCATGCAATACCCTGGACAGATCAAAGTGACTGTCATTCGCGAAACGAGAGCGATAGATTTTGCCAAATAATAATTAAGCAAAATTGAGCACGAATTTCATGCATTACGTGTTCATGCCTGAAAATCATCTTAATGAAACCGAATGACTTATTGGTTAAGAGGTTCATTAAGATGATTTTTATAATACTTCGGTTATTACCAATATTAGGGAATAAAATACGATGCCAGACCATAAAACAGTGTATTTGAGCGAGACTGATCGGTATGACAGACTTGTTACCTGCGAGGATTTTGAGGGTAACATACTTAAAAGTATCGAAAAAGTGACAACTCTAATTCAGAAGGACGTCGTTGAATTTGGAGCCGGGACAGGCCGGTTGACCACACTTCTTGCCCCTTTTATAAATAGCATTCAAGCCTTTGATTCATCATCAGCGATGCTTGAAGTGGCGGAAAAAAAGTTAAGGATATTCCCGAATAAGAACTGGCGTTTGCAGCAGGCTGATAACCGGACCATTCCTGTTCCTGATCAGTGTGCAGATATTGTTATCTCAGGATGGAGTATTTGTTACTTTGCCTCCTGGAGCGGGTCGGAATGGGTAAAGGATATAAAAAAATCGCTTTCAGAAATGAAAAGGATCCTGCGAACTGGAGGAAAAATAATCCTTCTGGAAACAATGGGAACGGGTTTTGAATTACCTACACCTCCATCACACTTACATGACTATTATCAACTTTTAACATCTTTTGGTTTCAAATCAGATTGGTTCAGGACAGATTACAAATTTGCCAGCCTACCTGAAGCAGTCGATCTCGTTAGGTTTTTTTTCGGAGACGAACTGGCCGGTGAAGTGGAAGAAAAAGGAAGCCTTATTTTACCGGAATGCACTGGAATTTGGTGGATTGAATCAAAAGATTTACTTTATCCAGAAGAAATTGAGGTGGTTAACTAAGGAACGGGTTATTAACTCTTTCTTCTCCAACTGTTGAAGCTGCTCCGTGGCCGGGGTACAGACGAACATCATCCGGAAGAGATAATATATGCTTTTCTATACTCTGGATCAATGTCCTGGCTGACCCACCAGGGAGGTCGGTTCGACCAACACCATGATAAAAGATAAGATCTCCGCAGAAAATTGATTTTTCTTCAGGCAAATAGTAGACCACATGGCCTAAAGTATGTCCTGGCGTGTGGTAAACCTGAATATTGTTGTCCCCTAAATAAATGGTTCCTTCACCCAATGCAGGTTTGGGATTTATTACTGGTAGTTCAAGGTAAAATCCAAACTCTTTTGCTCCTCCTCCATTGTCCCACAATCTCTGGTCATCAGGGTGCAGATAAATGTCCAATGGTTTTGACGTCGATTGAACCAATGTATTTACGCCCCCTATATGGTCAAAATGTGCATGTGTAAGCAGTATCTTCTGAAGGTCGAGCTTTTGGTTTTCTATATATTTTAATACTGTTTCAACACCATAAGGCGGGTCAATCAATGCTGCTAATTTGGAATGATCATCTATCAAAAGATAACAGTTGTTTTGAAGTGGACCGAGTGTGAAAACTTTAATAATTATGGGCATATTTTCATTCAATTACGAATTTGGTTGGAATTAACTAAATCTTAACATAAATTTATTCATTTCATAACTTGATGATTGTATTCTATCAATAGTTGACCGATATTAGGAAAATAAGGATACTTTTATGTCAAGAAGTGAATTCGTCAGTAAATCACCTTTCCTCACACACGACCTCGCCGAAGTAGTTTGTATACCTCAAAATCGGAGTGAGAAAATTGCCTGCTGGGTATCAGATTACTTCAGTCCACCGGTAATGGCAGTTGCTTCATTACTTATGGTTGCCATATATGCCGGTACTTCTGTTATCTGGAGAAGTATAAGTGTATTCCTTCTGATTGGTATAGGGCTCCCAACAGCATATGTTTTCTGGCTGGTTAAGAAAAAAAAGGTATCAGATTTTCATATCCCAATTCGAAGTCAGCGTATCCGTCCAATGGTCTTTATGTTGGTGACGACCATGATCTCAATTATTCTTTTAATAGGACTTCATACGCCACGGTTCGTGATGGTATTAAGCTTAGCAGCGTTCGGGCAATTAATAATTATTTTTGGGATCACATTGAAATGGAAGATCAGCGGACATGCTGCTGCTGTCAGTACTTTTTCGGCATTATGCTGGTTATTTTATGGTTCTCTCGCAGGTTTCGTATTTATTCTTATCCCAATTGTTATTTGGGCAAGATTGCGCTTAAAAAGACATACTCCATTACAAACCCTGGGTGGCACTGTCCTGGGACTACTCACACTAGTGGTTACCATATACATTTTTTAAAATTATTCTCTTTCCGGAGTGATCATTATTTCTTCGGTGGTCCGTAATTCTTTGGTAATAAATTTTAAGCTCCCAAGGAAAATGAGTCCTATCGCTATTATAGCTACCAGGTAGATCATTTCCGGTTGATCTTGATAAATGAAACCTGCAATCGGTGGGGCAATAATAAATGCAATTGAAGAAACAGTCTCAATAAACCCGTAGGCAATTCCCATTTGTGAGACGTGAATTAATGGTCTGGCAAGTGCCATGGAAAGAGATTTACATACCCTGAACCCTCCCAGGAAGAAGTAACCCAGCATATACCATGGCAAACCAGTTCCTTTCCAGATGATCAATGACGCCAGTAGAACAGCCAATTGGCCGGCTAAGAATCCTACCTTAGCGTTAATTGTTCCTAACACTATCGCAAGGAAAGCATTACCCAGGCTGCCTATTGATCCAAGTGTACCAATTTGGCTCAAGGTAAGATGCCGATAATCTTGCATAAAGTTCGATGTCAATGGTTGGGGGAGGTAAGTACTTAGCATCGTGAAAAAAAGAACGCCAAGCAAAGTTAGGAATCTTCCATTGTGGGTCAGGCGTAGGTGGTTATCTTCTTGATGTTTTATTTCAACGGGTTGCTTCTGGGCAAAAAATACCATCACAGTCGAAATTACTAATATTCCGGTGGCGATGATGTATACCATCTTTAATCCCAGGTCGTCTGCAATTGCACCGCCAATCATTGGTCCAATGACAGCACCAAGACTGAATGCAGCGGAAGCTGTAGTGAGGGCTCGGCCAATGGACCAATGACCTCTGGCGTGGGTGATATAACTGTTTAATGGAGCCATGACAAACGAGGTGGCACCATATAATAACAAACCAATAATAAACCCGTTCAGGTTTTTAGAAACCGCCATGATACCTGCTGAAACAGTTCCCAACCCCCATGAACCCAACATAAGCGGAAGCCTCCCGAATTTATCGCCAAGATAACCCGCCGGAATCTGAGTTACTGCCATCGCGATTCCCATCCCACCAAACACAGTTCCAATTAAAAGGGGACTTGCACCCAATTGTTTCAAATAAATGGGTTGGAAATAAATGAACATCCCTTCACCGATTCCCCAGGTGAACAATGAAATGGCAATTATCTTTAGGTTGCGGTCCATAAATCTCTAGGATCCTAATGCTAGATTTTTCTATGAAAACGAGAATTCTTCTATCTAATTACCAGATAAGGTAATCAATTCCCTAACCATTGTACTGAGTGATTCACAGCCATCTTCTGTAATGACGATATCATCTTCAATTCTCACCCCACCTTTACCTGGAAGGTAAATACCAGGTTCTATTGTAAAAGTCATTCCCGGGGTGAGAATCACTCCATTCTCAGAGAACATATATGGTTCTTCATGAGCTTCCAGCCCCAATCCATGCCCTATTCGGTGAGTAAACTGCTGGCCATAACCTGCTTCCACGATGACATTTCTTCCTGCAAGGTCGACATCTCCGGCAGGTATTCCCGGTTTAGCTGTATCCCGCCCAGCTTGATTGGCATGTTTGACAGTCTCATATATTTTATATAATTCTTCATCCAAGGTCCCTAATGCAATAGTCCTTGTAAGATCAGAAAAATAGCCTTGATGTGAAGCACCCCAATCGATCACAACTGTATCACCAGCTTGGACTTTTCTATCTGATGGCTCAGCATGTGGATTGGCACTATTAGGTCCACTGGAGACTATCGGTGGAAATGGCAATTCAGGATCAGATCCCGCCCTGAGCATGTTAATTGTCAACTCTGCAGCAATCCTCTTTTCACTCATGCCAGTTTTTATTAGGGGAAGAGTATTCTTCAGCGCTTGTTGTGCAATGTCAACGGCAATACGCATCCGTTCAATTTCAGACTGATCTTTCTGAATCCTCATGGAAGAAATTATGGGTTCAGCAGATGTAAACTGTGGCGCTTTTAACGATTGTTGGATGAAATTCAATTCCATATACCGCATTCGGTTAGGTTCAATTCCTATCCGTGGAGAAGATAGCTGATAACCAGCAAAAGCTGTATTAATGACAGTGCCCCAGATTCCCGGATTGTCATTATAGGTAAAACATTCCATGTCTGGCAAAGTCGCTTTTATTTTTAATACTTCCAATTCAGGTAAAATCATGGCTGCTTTTCCCTGAGCGTTCAGGATGAACAGGGTAGGTCGTTCCATAAGATGAAATTGAAGCCCGGTGATATAGACCATTGTAGGTCCGGGATTTAAGACAATCAAATCCAAAGAATTTTTATTGAGAAGGGAAGCAAGTAGTGAGATTCGGCTCGTATTCATATATTATCTCCGATGGCCAATCAGTGTCCGCGCTGGTCAAATCATTTCGTGTGGATATCTACACAACGAATAATTAACGGTTGTTTTTTGGAAGTGATAAAGTAAAGGTCGTTCCAGTACCAGTAAGACTGTCTACCTGAATATACCCACCATGCTGCTTGACAATACGATGGCAAATTGATAAACCGAGACCTGTTCCACGTCCCGGGTCTTTTGTTGTAAAAAATGGTTCGAAAATCTTGGTCACTTTATCTGCGGGTATACCAGCGCCATTATCAGAAAACCGAACTTTAAACTCTTCATCCGAGAATGTTGTGCTGATTTCAATAACACCCTTCCCTGATTCCATCGAATCCAATGCATTCAAGATAATATTGATCCAAACACTTTGCAGGTGGTCCTTACTGGCATGGATCATCGGCAGGTCTTCCTGTAAATTCGTTTTTATTTCCATTGAACGGCTGGCTAATTCATGTTTTACAAGTGATAATGCATTGAGTACAGTTTCATTTAGGTCAATCGCAACAAAATCATATTGTTCTTTCCTGGCAAATCCCATCAAATTACGCACGACCTGAGAAGCGCGCAATCCCGCAATTTCAATAAGTTCCACTGATTCGCGTGCATCCAAAGAGTCTTCCGGTAGATCGCGGCGGAGCAATTGCGCATTTGCAATTACTGCCGACAATGGGTTATTGATCTCGTGTGCCACACCTGCTGCAAGTTGACCAACTGCGGCAAGTTTTTCTGATTGGATCAGATTGGCTTCAAGCCTTTTTTCCTGGGTCACGTCTTGTTCAAAAATGATCACCTGAGATGGTTCATCCGACTCATCCAGAATTGCATAGGTCGAAATCTCCCAATCTGTAATCTGGTCATTTTTTATCCATTGCCGATCATTACGAATGGTACTTTTTTTGGATAGGAAAGTCTCATTCACCCGGCATCCCTGGCAAGGCTGACTATGATTGTAAAGTACTTCATAGCAAGTTTGACCAACAAGATTATTTGGTTTTTGTTCAGCTCTGATCGATCGGCTTGTATTAATTGCTACAATTTTATATTTCCCATCTACTATATATATGGAAGTAGGGATACTGTCAAACATCGCACGCAAGGTATTGCGTGATTGCAATAACTCCCAACGCCAGGCTTCCAGATTGGCATTATCGATCTTTTGCTGGCGAACAATGTCGAAATTTTTCATGCTGAGTGTATAACTCTCGGCAATAGTGTTCAAGAGTCCAATTCTTTTTGGGGTCATTTCAGTTTTGGGGTTAAAAGCTTGTATCAACCCGGTGAATTCAGAATTTTTCTTCAACGGGAGAAATAATGCAGATTTATAGGGTTGATCCTGCAATTCATAGAGAGAATCAAATTCATTTTCTGGTTGTAATAGGTCTAGATAAAAAGTTGTTTTATTTGCTAGTTTATTGAAGAGGGATTGATCCTGGACTTGAAAACTATCCTCTAGAAACCAGTCGTTATACCCCCGGTATATCTTCCGCTGAACTAATCTTTTATCTTCAGTGTCAAGAATTAAAAGTCCGGTGGCTTCTGATTGGCAAAGCTTATGGACCAATTCACAAAACCCTAATTGAATTTTATTGATATCCAGGTCTTGGTTTAATAGGTTGATGATCGATTGAAAGACTTCGTATTCTTCTTGTATATACATATCTTTGATGTCTTCATTACCAATATTCATAATATATCCAATGTCCTAATTTTACCTCACCAAAGCTTCAATCGTAGATTCAATACTATCAATGAAGATAAAAAATCCCCGAAAATAAGTACATCGGGGATAAGGTTATTATGCGGATTAATTAAGATTTGTCTCGATTGGTTCCGTTAATTCTCATTTGCTCGAATAGTATACCCGTACCCTGGCACTGTTTCAATAAATGTTGGCATATGAGGATCGTCCTCAATGCGCTCACGCAGGTTTTTTATATGAACACGAACAAGATCCGGACTACCTGCATCAGTTGGATAGTCCCATACTTCATCAAGCAACCGGGTAGGAGAAAATATTTCGCCAGGATGACTCATCAAGTGGTATAGAAGGTCAAATTGCACTGGCGTCATACGCAATTTGTTGTTTTTAGGTGTTGTAAGTTCATAAGTCTGTGTATCCAATGTATGACCCCGTATACTGATCGCATGGGAAGGTAGAGCTTGTTTTTCCTCTACTGGTTTTCCTTTTAGCATGCCTTTAGCTTTGGGAAATAAATCTCCAAATGAAAAAGATTTTGTGGGTTCTTCGGCTTTAAATTTTGCCTGGTTTTTTGTACGCCGGAGTATTGCCCTGATTCTTAACAATAATTCATCAAGATTAAATGGTTTGCTCAGGTAATCATCTGCTCCAGCGGTTAAACCTGTTATTTTATCTTCATCTTTGGATTTTGCCGTCAGAAAAAGGATAGGAGTGTCTTTCAATAAAGGATCTGCTCGAACCTCGCGACAGACCGCATAACCATCCATTCCAGGCATGATCACATCAAGAATGATTATTTCGGGTGGTCTTCGTCTGGCAGTTTGGAGACCTTCGACTCCGCTATTTGCAATAGTTACATGAAACTCATCACCCCGCAGACATCGATCTATTGTCCGCGACACTATCTCATCATCTTCAATTACAAGGATGTTAGTTTGTTTCATGAGCCCCATTTCTAATACAATGACTAATGTGTATTTAGATATTAGATTATAAACGGAAAAAATACAAGTACTTGTATTAATGCAATTTTTGTTCCAGTGAATTTACTGTTGTAAAAAGGACAAATTTCAGGGTAGAAACCGGAAAATAAATTCTGCGTAAAGAAACAAGACCACTATTTAGATTCATTTAACTCTGCTTTCACGAACTATTTATACCTTACATTATTGCGAAGTGCTATTTTTATACAGGACTTCTAAATTTACTTTCCAGTATCTATGAAAGGTAGTGGCGTGATTCTCGTTACCCGATTAAATGGTTCACAGTTTTACATAAATGCAGAAATGATTCAGGTGGTTGAATCAACACCTGATACTGTTATTAGTTTAACTTCAGAGACCAAGGTTGTTGTAAAAGAAAATGCAGAAGAAGTCATTCGCCGGATCATTGAATACAAACGATTAATTCTGGCAACTCCGATCATCAAGAAACAAAGTACTCGTCGAGGAGCATAAGCGATGGATCTAGGTACAATTTTAGGAATTGCCTTAAGTTTAGCAATTGTTGTAATGGTTATGCTCCTGGATGGCGGTAATCCACTAGAACTTGTTTCTTTACCAGCACCAATTTTGTTGACCCTTGTCGGATCAATGATGGCAACCATGGCTACGACATCATTAAGTAATATGTTAAAGCTGCCAAAATACTTCATTATTGCTATTAAAGAACCCCATTATAAAACTGAAGAGGCTATTGAAACACTTGCAAAAATGGCTGATAAAGCCCGTCGTGAAGGGTTATTAGCACTTGAAGAAGAAAGTAAAAAGATAAAGGATCCTTTTCTACAAAAAGGGATCATGCTGGTCGTGGACGGTGTTGACCCGGCCCAGGTGCGTGCGATCCTACACACTCAGATAGAGCACATGCAAAAGAGGCATGAGGTAGGAATTCATATATTTAATACTGCTGGCGGTTTTGCTCCTACTTTTGGAATTATCGGTACTGTCATGGGTTTGATCTCTGTGTTGAAGGAATTGGATAATCCTGCAAAATTAGCCGGATCCATTGCTTCTGCATTTCTGGCAACTCTGTGGGGATTATTATCCTCAAATATGATTTTCCTTCCCCTTGGAGGAAAACTACAACACAAGAACGATGAGGAAGTGGCATTTAAAACCATGCTATTGGAGGGAATATTGTCACTCCAGGCTGGTGAGAATCCACGAATTGTCCGTGAAAAATTACAAGCATTCCTACCACCTTCAGCGGTTGCTAAAGCTGCTGCAGGCACTGGAAAGAAAGAAAAGGCAAAAGCATGAGTCACGGAGGTGGTGGTGATCGCTGGTTGGTCAGTTACTCTGACTTCATTACACTATTGATGGTATTGTTTGTCGTTCTTTATTCCATGGGGCAGGTGGATGTGGAAAAATATAAAATGCTGGCAGAGAATCTACGTTCTGCTTTTGCCGGCGGTGGACCAGTTAAGGTTGTGGCCGCTCAAATTAGTACAGCAGGCGGAAATTCCAAGGATGGAGAACCAAATCCGATAGTAGTTCCTGGTATTCCAGAAAAGCCTCCTGTTTCAGAAGAAGTTGCTGGTGATTTATCCACGATGCTGGCAGCAGCAAATTTAGGTTCGGAAGTTAGTGTTCAAACAAGTATCGACGGCGTTCTGATTTCACTTAGCGAAAAATTATTATTTCCATCTGGTTCTTCGTCCCTGCAGGATTCTGCTTACCCTGTTCTGGATACGATCATTGGTATGTTAAAAACAACAGAACACCAGATCAAGATCGTTGGTCATACTGATGACACCCAACCATCCAATTCACAATATTCCAATAATTGGGAATTATCCATAGCCCGGGCAATGATGATTAGCGATTATATGATCAAATCAGGTATCTCGCCTAAAAGAATGATAATTTCAGGGAGGGGAGAGTTTGATCCGATATTTCCAAACGACACTCCTGAACACCGGGCTTTAAACAGTCGAGCTGATATTGTTATTGTATATCAGATTGATTCAAACCTAATTACTTCAGGTAGTAAATTAAACACCCCTTGATTTAAGGGAGGAAAAATGAAAAAAGTATTAAAGATTTTTGGGATCATTGGACAGGTATTGTTAATCACCCTGGTTGTTGTCAGCAGTCTTCTGAGTCTGGCGATGGCGTATATTGTTTTCGCACCGGATGATCTACCAAAACCATTTTACCTTAACTATATATACCCTACCCCAGAACCCACCCTTGATCCTCTAAACCTGCCATTGGAAGCACTTGCAACTGCAATCCCAGAGAAAGAAACATTGCCTGGCGAAGGGATCATGATCGACACCGGAACAAAGATAATCAACCTGGCTGAGCCAGGCGGGAGGAGATATATCCGTATTGGTGTTGTTTTGGAATTCGTTCCTCCAGAAGCGGATCCTGAGGCAAAACCAGTTGCAGCAGAGGGTGAAGGTGTAGCAATAGATCCCTTAGTCGAAGAATTCACAATGGAAGTGAACGCAAGACTGCCGATGATCAATGACACTGTGATCACTTTATTGTCTTCAAAATCTTTTGAGCAATTATATACAACTGAAGGGAAAGAAGCATTAAGGCATGAAATTAAGGAAAAAATCCAATCACTGATGCCGCATGATACGCTTCTCGGTGTCTATTTTACCGAATTTGTAGTGGAGTAAAGAATTTTATGCTGACACAAGCAGAAATTGATGCTTTATTAAGTGGTGCAATTGCCATCGAAGGAAAAGATGGTGGTGCCGATGTTAATCTTGCAGATATCATGGGCGGTGGAGTGCCATCCTCCGTAAAGGATCAACCTGAGCAAGGAAGCAAAAAGGTTACCGCATATAATTTTTGGTCACCTGACCGGTTTTCAAAAGAACAAATGCGTGCAGTTGAGTTGGTACATGAAGACCTTGCTGAAAAGCTGACGACCTCCATACCTACTTTTTTGCGAACAAATCTGAAACCTCGCTTAGTACATACAGAACAGGGTAGATTTCATGATTTCTTAAAAGACTTGCCCCCAAATGCGTTGTTCCACATGATCACTCTGGCACCATTACCAGGGTACATGGTGGTTACCATCAGTCCTAACGTAAGCTACCTGATTCTCGAACAAAGACTTGGCGGGAAAATTGAAGGCGAAGCGAAAGAACGCCCTTTGACAGATATAGATCAATCATTGCTACGTGGATTGGTCGAACACATGTTAAACGATCTTAAAAGTGCCTGGAGTAAATTGGTACCTCTCGAACCATCGTTGGAAGACAGCACGATAAATCAACATTGGGTTCAGATGGTAATGGGTAATGAAAAAGTAATGCTACTCACTTTTGAGTTAACCATCCAGGGTACTACAGGTACGATGAATGTATATCTTCCATTTGGTACATTGAAACCAATCGCGGGTGTTCTTAATCCGCATGTTTGGATCTCTGGCAGAAAAGAAAAAGTGGTTGATAACACTTCCCGAGATATTGCCATGAAAAGTCTCTATAATGTACAGCTTCCCGTTCAAGTTTTGATGGGGTCTGTAAATCTAAAACTCGGGGAGATTATGAATCTGCAGTTGGGAGATATTATTCAACTAGATACCAAAGTAGATCAACCTATTGTTATGCAAATAGCCAATCAGAAATTATTTAAAGTTTTCATTGGCAAAATCGGCTCTCAGGTGGCTGTTCAAGTAGCCTCCTCGATGCAAGATGAAAACACAGGCAATATATTAATGAATGAGGTAACCGTATGACTGAATTAAATCCGCAGGAAATAAGCACCATTGCCACAGGTGACTTTCAAGCCAATGACCAGAAGCCACAGACATCTTTAGAGATGTTGATGGATGTTCCATTGAATATTTCCGTCGAACTAGGTCGGAGCCATATGACATTGCGCCATACATTGGAATTGGTCCAGGGATCAGTAATTGAGTTGGATCGATTAGCTGGTGATGCAGTGGATATATTGGTTAATGAACGTTTACTAGCACGAGGTGAAGTTGTTGTTGTGGATGATAAGTTTGCAGTCCGCATCACAGAGTTAATTGATCCAAAAATGAAACAGAATGCAGGTTAGGAAAAATTGAGAATGATGGATTGGTATCAGAACTTACTCAAATGGTTCACTTCCAGGCCTCGATGGATGAAAGTTGTTTTAATTCTCTTGCTGTCAGTTCTTGTTGTCGTTGGTTTTTGGTTGACAGACTATCAACCTGGAGAATCGACTGCTTCGATGGTAGATTCGACAGCGTGGA
The DNA here is from genome assembly GCA_963827895.1 of uncultured Chloroflexia bacterium. Lineage (GTDB taxonomy): Bacteria > Chloroflexota > Anaerolineae > Anaerolineales > Anaerolineaceae > PNON01. The sequence goes on from CAWHCY010000007.1 coordinate 469,186, forward strand.
TTCTCAGTGCAATTCTTAAATTTGGCATAGTACTACTCTTGATCTACGGTGCAGCAATACTTTTACGCCGTTGGCAAGTGGGTGGCATAAAAAAGAATAATCGCCGGATGAAAATTCTGGAAATATCAGCATTGACACCTAGACGGGCTATATATTTGGTTCAGGTGGATGGACAAACATTCATGCTTGGAGCAACTGACCAAAGTGTAAACCTGATCGCAGAAGTTAACCAAATGGAACCAACTGTTATTGAACCATCCAGTATTTTTGCCGAAGTCCTTAATCAAGCTGGAGATCGCCTTGATATTCTCCCTGGAAAATCAAATGAATCGAAATAGAAAACGCATCATATTCATCATATTTGCAGCCTTTGCAATGCTGCTGTTAAGTTCCTGTGCTGCCAACCCTGAACTCGCCGCACCAGGTGTGACTTTATCGGTAACTCCGGATGGCCAACCACAACAAGTAACAACAGGTGTCCAACTGCTTGTCCTATTAACAGTCCTCTCCGTGGCACCTACCATCCTCATCCTGGCAACTTCTTTCACTCGAATTGTAATTGTTCTTTCGATGTTACGAAATGCGATCGGGACTCCTTCCATTCCGCCAAACCAGGTCGTCATTGGATTATCGCTATTATTGACGTTTTTCATCATGTCGCCGGTCTATGGGAAGATCAATGAGGAAGCACTTCAACCTTATGTAAAAAACGAGATCACCCAGGAAGAGGCATTTACCCGTGCGGTTGACCCGATTCGGGAATTCATGTTCAAACAGACCAGGGAGAAAGATATTGCTCTTTTTATGGACATGAGCGGTAAAGAGCGGCCAAATACAGTAGCAGATATTGATACTGTGGATCTATTTCCTGCATTTGTAATCAGTGAATTGAGAACAGCTTTTACCATGGGCTTTATTATCTATATACCTTTCCTGATCATTGATCTGGTTATTTCAAGTGTATTGTTATCCATGGGTATGATGATGCTACCTCCTTCCCTGATATCTTTACCTTTCAAAGTCCTCCTTTTTGTTTTGGTAGATGGCTGGTATTTGATTGCAAAATCACTGATGTTAAGTTTTATGAACTAGAGGAATCATGACTGAATCTTATGTTCTTTCTCTCGCGCAAAATGCTGTCACAGTCATGCTCATTCTTGCCGGACCTGTTTTGCTGGTAAGTTTAATCATAGGAAGTCTGATATCCCTGGTTCAAGCAGCCACCCAGATCAATGAAGTGACCATGACCTTTGTACCCAAACTTATCGGGATTGGTCTGGTACTAGCGCTACTTGGTTCCTGGATGTTACAGCGATTATTGGTTTTTACTTCAAATATTTTTACCAGCTTACCCAACTTTGTGAAGTAAGGATAATAATTATGATAACTGGAAAATTGGATCAAATCCTTGCGCAAGTAGAAAAGATGCGCCCAATGCCAATGAGCGTTACTCGAATTTTGAATGCTCTGGAAGACCCAAATAATACTGCAAGTGTTTTCAGTGATTTAATTGGTTTGGACCAGGCTTTGGCAGCATCTGTATTGCAGATGGCTAATTCAGCCGGGTTGGGCTATAACGCTGTGTGTTCGTCTTTGACAGACGCTGTCATGAGGTTAGGGATTAAGAGGGTGAAAATACTGGTTTTAGGTGCAGCTTCTTCCGGACCTCTTACTCGAAGGTTGAATGGTTACCGTCTTGGAGCAGGAGAATTGTGGAATCATTCTGTGACCACAGCCATGCTCGCGCAATGGGTATCCAGATATGTAAATTATCCCGATCCCGAAGAAGCGTATGTCGCCGGTTTATTGCATGACATGGGAAAACTGATCCTCGATCAATATATGATGGTTGATTATTCCAGGTTACTGGATATGATGCAACAATATAACCTTGCGATGTGGCAGGTTGAAGAAAAATTGCTTGGCATTGATCACCCTACTATTGGTTCACTGATGGCGAAAAAATGGAATTTTCCAGTGATACTCGTAGATGCAATTCGATATCATCATGCTCCTTCTTTAGCCAGAACCATGCATAAACTGGGGGCAATAATCAATGTGGCGAATGCTTTCAGTAAAGACAGTAAGTACCTCTCTTCAGACCCAAATGGAGGAAGGGTTCACCCTGAATCTCTACAGATATTGAACATGGATGATGTGATGTTTGATCGGATGCGGATCCAATTGCAAGATTATAGGGCGAATCAAGGTAGTCGGGTTAAATAAATGACAGGAACTCTATCTCCATACGCTGTAATATTGATGCCGGATCCAGTTGAGCGTGACCTGGTGGCATTAACTTTGTTGCGTTTGGGTTGTTCAGCGGTGGCGTGTAAAGATATCATCGCAGCCGATGAAGCCATTGAAGTTCGCAAGGTAGACCTATTAATCATCGACGTAATTCTGCCTGGTGGAAGTGGCCTGGACCTTATCGTGGAATGGAAAATGAGGAAAAACCTTTCAAATTGTCGAATCATTATAATATCGGCAATGCGGTTTCCTGAAATTGTGAACCAAGCCAAACTTGCCGGGGCTGTAGATTTTCTCGTAAAACCAGTAGATGTAGATATGATCATCCAACGGATATCCAAATGGATCGAAAAGTGAGTTATCGGCAATCGTAAATAAAACTTTAATTAATTCCGGAAATTTTTACGCTTAATTTAGACCTGCTTCATCTCCCCTTTACTGACAATAAAAACCATAAGAATTATTCTAATAGAAGACCGATAAAGAGCGGCTTTTATGATTGTATCAATTGCCCAAACACAAATATTCATACTGGTTTTCACCCGGATCATGGCCATGATTATTCCCGTGCCAATTCTTGGTGGACAATCAATCCCTGCTCAAGTAAGGATCGGTTTAGGTATTATTCTCAGCGTAATCCTGGTTCCCTGGCAGCCTCTTGGACCAGAAGTACAGGAGCTTGGGTTACTGGCCTTTGCAGCTGCGATTTTACAGGAACTGATCATTGGCACTTTAGCTGGTTTTGCAGCCACACTCACATTTGGTGCAATACAAATTGCTGGTGAAATGATGGGACTCGTGAGTGGATTCGGAGCAGGGAATATTCTTAACCCGGCCCTTGGTTCAAGCGGATCGGCACTCGATCAATTATTTATCATGGTCGGTATGATGCTTTTCATTGTTCTCAATGGACATCATTATTTCCTGATGGCAGTTCAAAAATCGTTCACCATTCTACCAGTCCACTCGACACTACCTTTAACTGATCCGTTAATCCTTATAACTATGACTGCAAAGCTGATTACCACAGGAATTCAACTGGCTCTACCGGTGATTGGTGCTTTGCTGTTGGCGGATATCAGTATGGGTCTTTTAGCTAGAGTAGCCCCTCAAATCCAGATATTCTTCTTAGGTTTACCAGCCAAAATAGGATTGGGGATGTTTGCGGTCGGATTGACATTTAGCGTCGCATTTCCAATTATGCGGGATTTATTCTATAAGACAGGTCCCAGAGTTCTGGAACTGATAGCAAAGTAAAAATGTCAGATAAAACTGAAGCCCCAACCCAGAGAAGATTAGATGAAGCCCGAGAAGAGGGTAAGGTTGCCCGCAGTACTGAGCTAAATACTGCTGCGATCATGCTGGTAGGCGCATTCTTACTTAAAGGTCCCGGGGCTACCATGGTCAATGTAATCAAAGAATTGATCATTACTACCATTAATACATTACCGACAGCCATAATCACAGAGACCAGCCTGCGTACTAAGCTCTTTTCTCTGGTCACAACGCTTGCTCCCGGATTGGGTGTGATCATGATTGGATTGTTGGTGACAGGTGTGGCTGTAACTGTCGTGCAAACCGGATTTTTATGGTCCGGAAAAAAGATCGGTTTTGACTTTAAACGCCTAAACCCGCTCACCGGGTTACAGCGAATATTCTCGGGATCTGGTTTGATCGAACTTGGACGTGCCTTACTTAAGCTAGTCGTCGTGGGATGGGTGGTTTACTCATACTTAAAGAATCAAATTTCCGCATTGACCGATCTCGGACAAATGGATCTTGCCACCGGTGTTTCCAAATGGGTCGATCTTGCTTCCACGTTGGCAATAAGGGTTGGATCAGCATATGTGGTGCTAGCTGCAGCTGATTATGCTCTTCAACGTTATCGTTTTATGCAGTCTATGCGGATGACAAAAGAAGAGATCAAAGAAGATTACAAACGATCAGAAGGCGATCCGTTCCTGCGTGGCAGGATCCGTGCGGAGCAAAGAAGGATTGCCAGAAACCGTATGATGTCCAATGTACCAAAAGCGAAAGTAGTCATCACCAACCCGACACATTTTGCCATCGCCCTTGACTACAACCCAGACAGTATGACTGCGCCGAGAGTATTGGCCAAGGGTGCTTTTCATGTAGCGCAAAAGATCGTCGATATTGCCAGGCAAAATAATGTACCGATAGTACAAAATATTCCATTGGCAAGAGCATTATATAAGGCTGTAGAAGTAGATCAAGAAATATCACCGGAACTTTATCTGGCGGTTGCAGAAGTACTCGCCTATGTATACCGGTTAAAAACACCAGTAACTCATTTGCAGCCTTCTGCTGCCTAAAGTATTAGAGGAGAGAAATTCGATTATGGTAGCAACAACACCGTCAAAACCATTTTCTTCGCTGCAAAATCTGCTGAAGTCGAAAGACCTGGCGTTGGCTTTCGGGTTGATAATCATCGTTGGATTATTGATCATCCCCATGCCAGCATCGGCTGTGGATCTGCTTGTAGTTGCCAATCTCGCTCTATCCATCGGTGTCATTTTATTGACAATGTATATTTCGCAGCCAATGGAATTCTCTGTATTTCCGACTTTCCTGCTGCTCATAACTCTGCTAAGGCTGGGAATTAATATATCAGCCAGCCGGTTAATTTTGCTTGAAGCGAATGCCGGAAAAGTCATTGAAACATTTGGAACCATGATCGTCGGCGGTAATTATGTGGTTGGAGTAGTCATCTTCCTCATGCTGATGATCATACAATTCGTGGTTATTAACAGTGGCGCCGGCCGGGTGGCAGAAGTGTCAGCCAGATTTACATTGGATGCCATGCCAGGTAAACAACTCTCTATCGATGCCGACCTTAATGCAGGACTGATCGATGAGACTGATGCCCGTGCCCGTCGCCGGGCGGTAGAAACTGAAGCAGATTTCTACGGGGCAATGGATGGCGCAAGTAAGTTCGTCCGCGGAGATTCGATAGCTGCCATCGTTATTATGCTGGTTAATGTTATCGGTGGTTTCGTTATTGGCATGCTTCAGCACAACATGGATATTATGAAAGCTTTACAGACCTACACCCTTTTAACAGTAGGTGCTGGTTTAGCTATTCAGATCCCTGCCCTTCTGGTTTCCTCAGCAGCAGGATTGATCGTTACCCGTTCTACATCTGAAAAATCGCTGGGAACAGACCTGTTTGGACAGCTTTCCAATTTTAATTCACTCACTGTTGGTGCTGGAATAATTGGTTTGATGGTTTTCGTGCCCGGATTACCCAAGTTACCAATTATCCTGGTCAGCGGTGGATTAGGGACAGCAGCCTATTTTGTTCAACGAACCAAAGAAAAAGAGAGACTACAAATTGCTACCCCTGCGGTAGCAGCGGTGGCAGAAGAACCTGAAACACCGGAAGATATGTTGAATATGGTGGTCATTGATCCGATGGAATTGGAGATTGGTTATAACCTTATTCCATTAATTGACAATGATGCTTCAGATAATTTGCTGCGCCGCATCACCGGAATACGTAGACAGATCATGGCTGAGCTCGGGTTGATCTTGCCTGTTGTACGCATTCGTGACAATCTACGATTGCAACCCACCCAGTATCGTATCAAGATCCGCGGACAGGAAGTAGCCAAAGGTGAGTTAATGCTCGATCATCAACTTGCCATACCAGGTTCTGAGGCTGATGAAAATATGAAGGGCATAAAGACCACCGAACCGGCTTTTGGTCTTCCAGCCTTATGGATCACTGATGCCGAGCAAGGCCGCGCGGAATTGATGGGATACACAGTTGTAAACTCACTCTCTGTATTAAGCACCCATTTAACAGAACTGGTTCGGGGCTATGCACCGGATCTATTGAACCGCCAGATGGTCCAGGAAATGTTGAATCAGCTTAAAGCACGCAGCCCGGCTTCTGTTGAAGGCGTTATACCAGAGTCGATTACACTGAGTGATTTCCAATCTATATTACGTAATCTACTCCGTGAGCGGATTCCGATCCGTGATCTAAGTGGAATATTGGAAGTGGTAGCCAATAATTCTTCTATAACCAGGGATCCCAATATTCTCGCTGAAGCAGTCCGTCAGACTATGGCACATACTTTATCATCGCTTTACAGGGACGATACAGGTACATTACACGTATTCACGCTGGCACCCCAATTAGAATCTGCTCTACGCAGTTCGTTAGGGGCTACCGATACGGGTGTTGGATTCCAGATCGATGCTTCACTTGCGCAGGCAATATTGAATAAAACAGGTGAACAAATGGAAGTTATTGCACACCTGGGATTTATGCCGTTACTGCTTTGTCCACGGGAGTTACGGCTGGCTTTCCGTCGCTTGGTGGAGCAAACTTTGCCAAATTTGATCGTTCTGGCGTATTCCGAAGTGAGCACTGGAACAAAAGTAAAAGCTCACGGTATGGTTGAAATGAATTAGGCGGTGTGATATGTTGACAAAAACTTTTAGGGCACCCAATATGTTGGAAGCATTGCAAGAGATCCAAAAAGAACTTGGATCTGATGCAATAGTTCTATCCATGCGCGAAATTCCTGCTGGACCATTATGGCAGGTATGGAATAAACCGGGTGTTGAAGTTGTAGCGACCCGTTACATCTCTGGGAACAAGCAACTTGAAAGGGCAGTTGAAGAACAATCCCAACAAAAGCATGAAACGCCTGATACGCCAGGGAGGAAAGAAATTGAAGCAATCCTTAATGCCATAGCAGAAAAAAATCAAAACGTAGCTTTTGATAAAGGGCTGGCATCTTCTACAAAGATCAAAAAAAGTGGGACAAATGAAGAAACTGAGAGACCACTTTCATGGGAAGCACCGGTTATACATAAATCCATAGAACGGCAGCCACAATCTGGAAGTGAAAAACCTGCTATCCTAGCCCTGGAAAACGTAGTCAGGGAACTGAAGGAAGGGCAACGATCGCATCCCGGAACAGTGAAAGACGAGGTCTTGGAAATACCTCCTGCCCTACGAGCTATAAAAAAACGAATGATCGCCCAGGGGATAGATACTTCACTTGTAGAGCATATTATAAGCACCAATCTGAATGCAATTAGCCCGGCAATTCTAGGAGATGAGAATCGGCTGAAAAAGTTCATGATGAAACAATTGGAAGCTAGTTTACGCCCTCAGCAGAATTCGATGGCTGTGATTCAAAGTCGGGTAATGTGCCTGGTAGGATCGAGCGGCTCAGGAAAAACAAGCACGATCGCTAAACTGGCTGCGTATTATTCAAAAACCCTGGGGAAAAAAGTTGTGTGGGTTTGCACAGATACAATTCGGGCGGGGGCAATCAGTGAAACGAAAACATATACTGACGTCCTGGAAATCCCATTATTTTTTACTTATTCACCACAGGAATTAGTAGAAGTTTTGGAATCGCAGAATGATGCAGACCTCATCCTCGTTGATACTTCTGGAATCAGTATGGTGGATGAGGACAAGATCGTAGAATTAGGTTCTTACCTGTCCGTTCTTCCGGGCAGATCCATTTACCTTACAGCTCCAGCGACCATGAAAGAAGCTGATATTTATCAAGCAATTTCAACTTTTAGCCCATTTAAGATCCGCGGTTTGGTGGTAACCAAGATGGATGAAACATACACTTACGGATCAATTTTTAATGTGACCAATAGATCAAAATTACCGGTTTTATATTTTACTAACGGCCATCAGGTTTTAGGAAATCTGCATCAAGGTAATCCGACAGGTCTCATCTCTTATCTGTTTGGGGAAGGATTAATGCAATGAGTCCGAAAAAAGACGCATCAAATGTAAAAGAATCTTCAGCCGGCACCAAAGGTCAGAGGTTGCCCATTTTATGGGAAACTGTAAATACCTTTTCGAAAATCATAGTGACCCTATTAGGATTAGTCGTTGCAATTGTCTCATATTATTCCGGCAGTGGATTCTTGATCTCCTCCATTCGGGCAGGAGCAGCAATGTTAGGCGTTGGATTTTTATTTTGGTTGATCTACTGGATGGTGGTCAAAGGCTCGATCAGGATGATGAATGACCTGGCCAGAAAACAGGAAGAATTCAATACACAAAACCAAAATGGATTCATGGAATACAAGGTGTAGATGAATCATGATTAATCAGATGAATGAAACCGAACTGCAAAAACAATACGTACCAATGAAAGATGTTAACGCACGGGAAGAAATGGTCCTGCGATATGTGTCACTTGTCCATTTTGTATTAGGAAGGCTTGGCATTTCTCAATCATCCGGGAACGATTATGAAGACCTGGTAAACCAGGGTTTGATCGGATTGATCGAAGCTGTTGACAGGTATGATCCAAAATTCAATACTCAGTTCAGCACTTATGCTACCTTTCGTATTCGAGGCAAGATCCTGGATTACTTACGTTCCCTTGATTGGCTATCCCGAACAGCCAGACATCGGGCAAGGGATGTTCGCCAGGCAATTAATTCGCTCACTGACCAAAATCAGCGGATACCGACTGATAGCGAACTGGCCGAACATATGAATATGGATATTGGAAAAGTCCAACAAGCTTTGATGGATTCGAGCAGGGTAATCGTTTCTCTTGATGCAGTTGTAGATTATGATGAAGAAAATGACGCATCTTTATATGAAACAATAGCAGATGAAAATCAAAATGACCCATCAGATATCATTGGCGAAAAAGACCTTATATCTAAACTTACGGAAGTGATCAAACAACTACCGGAGCGGGAGCAGACACTGCTTTCCCTTTATTACTACGAGGAACTCACTTTGAGTGAGATTGGCACTGTTTTGGGAGTCTCAGAATCCCGTGCCTGTCAACTGCATGCAAGAGCGGTTATGACTCTACAAGCCCTCCTGACGAAGGGAGAAAATGATGACTAACACGATCATTCCCGGATTACTGCATGACACACTGAATTTGGTCCAACTGGCGAGAGAATCTGCCCTGGTACAGGGAAAAGCAAAGCAGGCGAATAAGCTGACTCCTGTAATGGATGATCTAAAGAACATGGTTCAAGCATCCGATCAAACAAAACCACCCACGGCTTCTGGTAGTGTTCTTATGCAATCTGATTTCAAGAAACTATTGGATGCAGCCAAAACTGTCAGTAGTAACCAGAGAGTATCAACCACAACAAATATAGCTGAACGTAATCAAATGGTAAGGGCGATGTCTGGAAGTAATATGCTGGATGTCGATATTGCCCGACAGCTTGGAATGACCCGTGAAGAAGTGCGGATGATCACTAGTTTGAGTTCAAGGTAAGGAGATTGAGATGATCAAAGGACTTTATGCAGCAGCTTCAGCCATGTTGGCAGGTATTAACCGTCAACAGGCGATTGCCCATGATGTAGCCAACCTGGATACGCCAGGTTTTAAACAAGTGCTTAGCTCTTTGGATGACTTTAAAACCACCCAGATCATGAGATCCAACCCGAATTCATTATCTGACCCTGTGACCTTTTTGGGCAGGCTGGGTTTAGGAGTGGATTCATCTAAAGACTCTACGGATTTTTCGCAGGGTGGATTGAAACAAACTGGCAATGAATTCGATCTGGCCATCGATGGAAATGGTTTTTTTAGAATCAAGACCCAGGCAGGTGAGCGGTATTCACGGGATGGGAGATTCATAAAAGACGCACAGGGTACCCTCACCACTATTGATGGAAACCAGGTTTTGAATGCCAGCGGTCAGCCGATCAAGCTTACAGATGGCGAAGCAAACATAGCACCGGACGGAACAATAACCATCAATGGAACAGCTGCCGGGCAAATCGGTATAGCCAGTTTTCTTGACCCGGCTGCCCAATTAACCCGGGATGGTGAGAATACATTCACATCTACTGGTGCACCCAATGGAACCGAAAAAGGTTCTGTATCCCAGGGATATCTGGAAATGTCAAATGCTAATCCAACCCAATTGATGACCCAACTGGTTGAGGTGTCGAGGTCTTATGAGGCAGCTCAACAAATGGTTCAAAACCAGGATGAATTATTGGGTAAAACGATTGCTACTTTGGGTCGTATTGGCTAATTTCAGAGGAGAATAGTATTATGACAGGATCACTCTTTCACATTTTGAACATTTCCCGTATTGATATGCTGGCTAAAACAGATGACCTTGACATAGTCAGTAATAATGTCGCCAATATAAACACAGCGGGTTACAGAAGTAACCGCGGTAACTTTCAAGAAATGCTGCAAAAATTAAACTATGAAGGTATCAATTTAGCATCCAGTCAGTTAATTGTGAAACAAGGTGCGATCCATCAGACCAAAAATCAATTGGATATTGCCATCCAGGGGGACGGATTTTTTGGTGTGACGACCGCTGCAGGAAAAACCGGATATACCAGGGATGGACAGTTCTTACTGGATTCTTCCGGGAAGATCGTCAATGGAAATGGTAACCCTTTAGTCTGGACTGGCACCATTCCTCCGGAGACTACTGAAATTCAGATTCAACCAGATGGTATTGTTCGTGCTTTGGTAGGTGATGTGTGGACTGAAGCTGGTACAATTCAACTTACACGATTTGCGAATGCTAGCGGATTACAAAATTCAGGTAATAGTATTCTAGTTGAAACCCCTGCTTCCGGTACACCTCAGAATGGGGCTCCTGGATCACCCAATTTTGGATCGCTCCTCTCGCAATCAGTTGAGGACTCAAATGTTAACTATGCCGATGAAGTGACACATTTAATGGCGCTTCAGAGAGGATTTCAAATGAGTTCCCGCACTTTTCAGACGACTGACACAATGATCACACAAGCTATCCACATGCGAAAAACTTAAGTTTAGAGAAAGATAACCGATAACCATATTACGGGTGTTATTGGCAAATGACCGAAATATTTGGAGGTGAATAATTATGAAAATTGATAATAATATACTCAATCAACTACAAGCTAGCAAAGCTGAACCTGCTCAGCAGACTGAAAAGCACCAGAAACAGGTTGAGAAAGGTTCCCATGCCCCCAAAAAGGATACTCTTGAAGTTTCCGAGAACGCACGTTTGCTTGCAAAAGCGAGTGCAGCGTTGAATGGCGTAGAAGAATCCCGTTCACAGAAGGTGAATGATCTGAAAGAACTGGTCAACAGTGGAGAATATAAAGTTCCACATGAGGAATTGGCGAAAAGAATCGCATCAACCATAGATATAAAACGGTAAAAAAAAACAATGCCAGAAACTACCCGAACCCGTATGCTGCTCCCCAACCTGGAAAATGTTCTCGTCCAGGAATTTAGATTGGTCCAATCACTGATTGACATCACGCGTGATGAGAGAAATTTCTTACCTACATCCAATGCGGAAGATTTGATGGGCCTGGTCGAGAAAAAAGAAAATGTCCTGGATCAAATGAGTTTGTTGGAAGAGCGGCGGCGTACATTGCTGATCGATCTCGCACGAGATATGGGTCTCTCACTTGAGTCTACATCTCTTGGAGATATCCTTCCCTGGTTAGACCCGACTACTGCCGGCAGGTTAAACCGCCTCAGTGAAGGTATTGCCATGTTGGTCGGACAAGCCCGTGATCTTAATTATGGCAATCGGGCAATGGCTACTTCTGCTTTGGATTGGCTTGAATCGACCAAAGCATTTTTATATGGATATTATCAGAATCAGTTGGCATATACTGCACCTGGTTCCCCCGTTTCACTTGAGCAGCCAGCCTCCTGGGACGTGGACCAAAGGGCTTAAAGGTTAAAATATGCCTAATTTATTTGCTGGTATCAATATATCTTTACAAGCACTGCTCAGCCAACAGACAGCAGTAGCGATTATTGAGCATAATGTAGCCAATGTAAATACTCCCGGTTATCGCCGGCAAGAAGCAGTATTGAAAGCTGGAATTGGGGTTGCCAGTCCAGGTTCTACATACAATTTGGGTGTTGGTCAAATGGGTACAGGAGTATCTGTTGACCGTATTAAGCGCTTCACACTCGACTTTTTTGATACGCGCTATAGACAAGAAATCGAAGGTTCCAAGCAATGGGAGGTCCAAAGCAATATTTTGCAGACTCTTGAAGCCGGCTTTGCTGAGACTTCCACTGATGGCGTACTACCCAAATTGGATGCTTTTTGGAGTGGTTGGCAGAAGTTGAGTGTGGATCCTTCGAACACCAGCCTACGGGCCGAAGTTTTGGATAATGCGAAAGCATTGGCATCGGCACTGAATTCACGCGCACAGCAGGTCTTAAACCTGCAAATGGAACAGGATCTAGTAATTGATCAGCGAGTGGAGGAAATAAACGGTGCTGCCGATCAAATTGCCAGGTTAAATGGTGAAATTACCCGAGTCATTTCGATTGGTGAACAACCCAACGACTTGCTGGATCAACGGGATATATTATTGGACCGACTGGCTGAGATTGCTGGGGCAACATCTTCTAAACAATCCAACGGTGAGGCGGTTGTTGCAATAAATGGACATGTCCTTGTCCAGGGACAAACCAGTTTTGGACTTATTACGGAAATGGATCCGGGTAATCATAATTTTGCACAAATAAAATGGGAAGATGGTCAGGTGCTGACCACTCGCACAGGCGAACTGGCCGGCATCCTTGATGCACGTGACAATGTGATGGATGATCAAATGACCGGCTTGAACAATCTATCCCAGGCTTTGATCTCCAGGGTGAATGAGTTGCATCGTTCAGGATTTGCTCCTGGTAAAGTGTCTACTACATCACTTATTCCTGCTACGGTAACAAAATTAGGTGGTGGTTCAGTAGCTGCCGGCCAAACAGAAATTGCAGCTGGTTCGTACTCAGTTGAGAGCCGACTAAACGCTGGAGTCTGGCAGTTTCGGGTTGTTGATTCAACCTCTACGGCTGTAAATGTTCGATTGTCTGATGGATCTGGTTTTAGTGATCAGTGGCAGGATATACCCACTTCATCCGGAAGTACAGTTCCTTATGATACCGGGCGCGGTTTAACAATCACTTTTGGAGGCGATCAGGCACTTTACAGCCAGGCCTCTGTAGGAGCTGGAGCAGCCAGCTTGTCTTTTACACCGCAACAAGATTTCTTTACCGGTAATAGTGCGATGACCATGCATGTAAATTCGAGATTAGACGACACTTCTTTGATAGCTACTGGGTTAACTCCAAACGCAGCCGGTGATGGTGAAATGGCACGATTAATCGCCAATATCCGCGGGGAACCATTATTGAATAGCGGGACAGCAACCGCCAATCAGTATTACACAGGAAAAGTTTCTGATCTAGGGTTGGATGTTTCCCGTTCGAAAGCCAATGCAGAAAACAGAAAACTGGTATCGGATGCCATGAATAACCAGCGTTTATCGGTGACAGGTGTTTCACTAAATGAAGAAGCAGCGAATTTGGTGAAAGCACAAAAGGCATATGAAGCAGCAGCACGCCTCATGAATGCCATGGATGAGATGCTGGACAAAATAATAAATGGCTTAGGCCTGGTAGGTAGATAAGTAGAGGTAAATTATGCGGATATCTGATCAGATGGCCACAAATAATGCTATTCAGTATATGAATGCAAATAAAGAACGATTGACAGCATTGCAAAATCTCGTGGCATCTGGCAAACAATTTCAATCTGCATCAGATAATCCTGCCCGGGCAGCAGCTTCGCTGACCTTAAAATCCAGCCTGCAGACGGGTCAGAACTATTTGAACAATGCAGGTGAGATCAATGCCTGGATGGAAACCACTGATCTGGCTATATCACAACTTACAGATTTGATCACCAAAGCAACTACTGCGGTCACCAAGGGATTATCTGATACGATCGGGGCAGATGAACGCAAAACAGCGTTAGCTCCAGAGGTAGATATGCTGTTGGAGAACGCCATAGATATAGCCAATACATCCCACATGGGAAAATATATATTTTCAGGTTATCAGATCAATACGAAGCCTTACGAGAAATCTTCAGTGAATCCGAATATCGTCGATTATCACGGCGATTCTGGTATCATGCAGCAAGACCTGGGACCTGGACAATCAATATCAACGAACGTGAATGCCAACCCTGCGTTATCGATTTTGTTCAATGCTGTAATAAAAGCAAGAAATGCATTACTTAATAACGACCGTTCCGAGCTGGAAGTCAGCCTGACAGAATTAAAAAAAGCTGAGGATCTTGTCAGCGAGAGCAGGGCAACAAATGGAGCACGGTTAAGGCAGGTAGATGGAGCCATTGATCATTTAGGGAAGACAAACCTCACTTTGAAAAGCTTGCTTTCTGAGAGAGAAGATGTTAATATGGCAGAGGCAATAGCGATGATGCAAGGTCAGGAGACAACTTACCAGGCAGTTCTCGAAGTTGGACAACGAGCGATATCAGCACTTAATTTATTCGATGTTCTTCAATAAAGGTTAGAAATAAACCATGTTAGTTCTTACCAGGCGCATTGATGAAAGTTTAAATATTGGGGGTTCGATCACTATTACCGTTTTATCCATCGACGGTGATAAGGTAAAGATTGGGATTAATGCACCACGGGAAATTACAATATTGCGCCAGGAGATATATCAAGCTGTCCAGGAACAAACAAAACTGGAACAGTGGCTTGCAGAGAAGCCGGAACCGGAAACCTTTAAAAACCTAAGGGAATTATTGGTATCGAATTCCAGTGACAGTTTCGATGATACAGCGATTCCTAGCGATCAACCTGACGTAGAAAAGCCTGCTCAGCAATGATCTTCCGGTAAGGGATCCCCCGAATTGTCATCATCATAGCTGCTTCGACATCATGGATCCTGATGATCCTGCCAACAATATTAAATGGATCGTTGTCATGTAAAACTACTGTTGCCTGGAAAATATCTCCAGGCAATTTTACTTCTTCGGGGTTGTGAAAACGGACACCAATTTCACATATATCGATAATGGAAAATTGAATGCCACGGATGGTGATTGCAGGACGGTGTTCCAGGGGATATTGCACTCTGAAATTAGCCCTGCGTTCACTTCCTGATTTGGGATTACTTTCCATTGGTTGTGATCTCCCTTTGTATTGTATGCTTGGTCTGGATCCTATAGATGTATGCAAAGATTTCTGCTACTACAATATAAAGTTCTGGAGGTATAGCCTGGTTGACATTTACCCGACTTAACGATTCTGCCAGGATTGGGTCAGGATGGATCGGAATATTGTGATCTCTCGCAGCGGCGATGATTGCTTCCGCAATTTTACCACGCCCGGAGGCAATAACAACAGGTGCGTTATCACGATCAGGATCATATCCAAGGGCTGTGGCGAAAACCCGATTACTTTTTCCTGTCTTGGTTTCATTTTCCATGATTATGCTTCCAGGTTAATCCCAATAATGACTGAATTGTTATGAAGTATTGTTTCATTCAATTTGCTGACCAATTTCGTTTCGGTTTCAACCTGACTTACTTTTGTATCATAACCTAGATGCATGAGATCTTCCCGCAGGCTTGGTAATTCACTTCTGGCAATAGTAGTAAGTTGTGAATTGGATGTTGATATGGTTATGCCTGCTGCATGATCAACAACCGAGAAATCCACTTCGATGACATCCTCCTTATCAATATCCACGCGAATCACCAATCGGGTATATCGGGGATCAATACTAAACCCATCATCATCCGGATTTCGGGCAATACGGATACTTGCCGATGACGGATCTTCTGATTTTTGAGGAAGTTGCGGTGAAGTCATTGGGAAAGTCACCGGGACATCCATTCTGATCCACTGATTGGTAGCAGACTCTGAGGTGGCAGAGGAGTGATAGAGATGCATCATCCTGATGGAATCATTAAATTGATCAATACCACCAGAGAGCGAAGTCATCCCGCGGGAAGCTAGCTCATTCCGCAATTTGGACAGAACCATCAACCCGCGTTCCAGATTATTTGCTGAGAGATTTTTAAAAGGGTCACCGATTGTCTCAAACAGCTCATTTTCCACTGACTTACCAAGCAAAATAATGGCGTTGTGAAGTTTTGAAGCTAAGATATCCGCTGGTAGACTTGCATCCACGACAGCCTGACTTAAGATTTGGAGGGAGGTTTTAGTAAGATCAATTAGGGTTGGGGGCAACCGTCTATCAGAGAGAGCCTGGGTTAGCTGTTGAATGATCTTCAGAACCTGTCCGCTGATATCTTTTTGGGCATTGAGCATTAAGTTAATCGATTCAGCAGAGACGATTATTCCGTTAGCTTTTAAAGTAGCCGCTGCAGAAGCGTGTTCCATACCCCAATTAGGGATGTTACTCAAAGTACTTTCCAAATCGTCAATCAAACTGGAGCTGATTGTCAATCCATTGCGGATGGCTGCTTGGGCGATCAATTGATGTGACAAAGTATCTTCTATCCCAGTCTGGACCAGCAATTTTGATAGAAGCCGGGTGTTATTTGTGGAAAATGTTAACTGGTTTACGGTAGGTTTCGTATCCACCAACTGCAAAGTGAGGATATCACCGCTCATATCCTTTACAATAAACTGGGCAAAACGTTTTTCAATGAGGTTTGCAGTCTGTTCCGGTGTAGTCATCCGTGCCACCAGTTGAACTCCCTGGATTGACAGGACTACCTGTTCATTTTCCACTTTGATAACTTCTCCGGCTATATGCTGATTAACCTTTAAAAACAAAGTGGATTCACTCTGATTTTGGAGTGAACTTTGGGTGACCGCAGGTAAATTCGTAAGGTTTAGCATGAAGTTGTTGGAAATCAGGTGGCTGGTAATCCTTTACCAGCCACCTGATCATCTACTCTTAGCGTTTGAGGTTTACAAGTTCCTGAAGGATTTCATCGGATGTGGTGATCACTCTGGTTGAGGCCTGGAAACCACGTTGTGCCAGGATCATACTGGTAAATTCCTGAGCCATATCCACATTGCTGGCCTCGAGGTAGCCGCTGGAGATCCATCCCCGGCCGCCGCCACCTGCTGCGCCAACTTGGGCATCTCCCGAGTTCAAACCGGCTTTGAAAAGGTTTTGACCTGCCCTCAGCAACCCGGTGGGGTTGGTGAAATGAGAAAGGGCAAGCTGACCAACCAACTGTTTCAACCCATTGGAGTAAACGAGGTACACTTCACCAGTATTGGGTGCGCCATAAATATCTGTTACAGTTCCAGCAGATAATCCGTCCTGACTGCGGGCTGATGCACCACTGGCTGCATCAAACATGGTCATTTTTTCCAGATTGAGGTTAGATGCATTTACCATATCGATATCCGCTGCACCGGTACTGCCTGGAATGTGGATCAGGTCAGCTGCATTGAGTGTGGACCCTTGATAATGACCCTGATTATCAAATGTTAGCGTTCCGGAACCAGTAATCCCTAATAGATCCGGATCCTGCAATGCCCATGTCCAGGCGTTATTGCCTGTTCTAGCAAATTGTACAGTAACAGTGTGGAGACTTCCCAGAGAATCATAGACACCAAAAGTAGAGTCAACTGTATTGCCTGCAGCTGGCGCCACCGGGGTGGTGGAACTCAGATTGCCGCCAAATTGAACATTTTGAGTGGCCTGGGCCAGTGTTGCTTCCAAAGCTACCTGCATATCACCAACGGGCTGGTTCGTATCCACGGTCAAGCCATTTGCTGGAACGGTCCATCCCTGGATGCGCATACCAGTAGAGTTATTGACCAGGTAACCTGTGGCATCAATTTCCAGGGATCCTTCCCTTGAAAAACGTTGCTCATCACCCGCAGCGTAAATGAAGAAACCATCGCCCTGGATGGCCAGGTCAGTACTACGTCCGGTACTCTGCAACATGCCTTGAGTAAAGACCGGGGAGACATAACCCAATTTCACACCCAATCCGACCTGGGTAGGATTGATACCACCTGAGGTAGCGGATGGTGCTGAGCCAGAGCTCATGATCTGAGCAAATTGATCTTGGAAAGACTACCCGGCTGGACTTATAACCGGTTGTGTTTGTATTAGCTAGATTGTCTGCAATAACATCCAAATAGGTCTGATGAAGATTTAATGCACTGATTGCTGTAAACATTGAGCGTATCATTATAAACTCTCCTAGAGGTTGATCTCACAGGTTTCCTCCAAGAGGGCCGGCCTGTAAGGATAATTATTTTATGTACTATATGTTGTTGTTATCGGCTGATTCTTCTGATGTAGAAGGATCTGCAAATACGACACTATCGATTTTTGTGAATACTCCTTCACCGCGGTTGTCAGAGTCCATTGCGGTAATAACCAATCGATCTTTTATATTAACGATGAAAGCCAGGTTATCCATCATTACCAATGATTCTTTTCCACCGCGTTTGTCTGCTTTTTCAACAGCATTTGCCAGGCGGGCAATTCCATCATCTGATAGTGTGATATCCCTTACTTCCATACGTTTTTGAGCGTGGTTTGAAAAACGCAAATTCTGAACTTGTGCAAGGGTTTCTGCAAAACCTGGTCCTGAAGTCTTTGCAGTTTTAGGTTGATTACTGTTCTGGCTTTCGACCGGTTTTATGGGTTGAGCAGGATTGAACCTGATTGGGTCGACCATATTAAGCTTCCTTTACCTCTGAAACAGATGATAGTAAAGCGGTTTTGTCACCGATGGTAAGGATAACGTCGCCGTCGATGATTTCCATGGCGGTTACCTGGCCTTCAACAGGCTCTTCGCCAGTTTTAAAGGTCTTCACCTGTTTTCCGATCAGAGAAGCTGCATAACTGGTTTGGGATGCTGCAGCCAGGGTCTTCAATTGGGCAGAGATGGCCTGTAATTCATGCAATGAATTAAGTTGGGTCACCTGTCCCATCAGGGCTTTGTCATCCATAGGCTCCATCGGGTTTTGATTTTTTAATTGGGCAACCAGCATTACCATGAAATCGCTTTCGTCCAAACTGTTGGTGCCGGTTGATGAGGCTGTCGCAGTCTGTATGGCAGAAGCTGTTTGCGCCATAACTTGAGATATAGGGGATATAGACATTTGAATTCCTCTTTTTCTAAATTCTATAGTCCACGAGGGAACTATTTGAATGAGATCGGTTGGATGCAATTTCGTTCGTACCCATAACGGTTCTACCTTCGTACTTGAAGTTCTTTTGTTGTGGGTTTTGACTGGATTGCGGATCGCGGAAAGATTGCTGCGGAGCCTGCTGCCCAACATGTACATCAGCCATCTGGACACCTGCATCAGATAAGGTCTGTTTCAGTTGAGCAATATGGGTTTCGAGCAATTTACCAGTCCCAGCCTGGTCTGCTATGAGAGACACATGGGTACCCTGCGATGAGGATGTAATGCGTAACTCTATCTGTCCCAGGTCTTCGGGGTGGAGTTGAATGCGAATGGTTTGCGAACCGGAATTAGGTGAGCCTGCAACCTGACGGCTGATCTGTCTCAAGATTTCTGTTGATTGAGCTTCCGCCAGGCGGGCCGGCTCATTGATTTTTCCGGTGAACGGATCTGCCTTCATTCGATCTGTCACCACTCCAGGTGTTGATGCGGGAGGCGCTTTATCAGGTGAGTCGGGCGGTGTCTCAGGGACCATTTTTCTTTCCGCTTTACCAGCGTTATTAATGCCTTTAACCTCAGCCACTGCTTTTACATCATCTACCAGGTTTTTATTCACTGTAGACACACCAGCCGGCTGAACTTCGGTTTTTGGGAGCATCTCACCTTTGATATCAGGATCCTGACCAAAATTGGTTGACGTAGTAAAGCCTTTTCCTTTCGCAGTGCTTGATTGTCCCGGTTTTGAAACATTTTCAGCATCGATCATTGTCGAAACAAGATCAGCTGATTTCATAACATCGTTCTGGTTCACTTCTGTTCCTACAGCTGTCTCATTTACGAGCGGTGCAACAGAAGCTTTACCTTGATCTCCAATTGTTGAATTTTGAGATGACGTAAGAGATTGTGACAGTTTTTCAAAACGGGAGTCCAGTTTTGTGGGAGGGATGGACGGATCGCTATCCTGAGACTGTAATGATTGGTCGAGAGCTTTGACCTCCTTTGTATCCTTGCCTTCCACCTTATCGCCTGCCTCTGAAGGAAGCATGGAAGTTATTTTATCCATACCGGAACTATTCATCACCGGTTCTCCCGATAAAGAACTTAAGGCAGGCTGGATCTGTTGTGAAGTTGGTCCAGCAGGAGTCATTGATCCGCTACCACTATCTCCCAACTGATCTACTTTAGTTTCAGATAACGCCTCCAGATTAGTTTGGTCAACTGGAGTTGAGTTCAAGATCAGAACAGGAACTTCCTGGGTTTGGACCTTCGTTGGAGCCAATTGACAGTTCATTTGTGGTTGGGCATTTTCATTAACCCTGTTTGTCTGTTTATTTTCCTCATCTATTTTTTCAGATTTTTTATCTTCACTTGTAGTTTTAACCTCCGACTCAATATTATTTTGGGGTTGAATTTTCACCGCATGATCATTTTGCAATATTCCATCACCTGCTTGCAAAGTCTCGCTGGTCTTTTGCTGAAGGATTTGTTCAAAATCTCCAGCTTTTTCTGGCTTGATGTTTGATTTTGCCGATTTGACCGAAGGCGGTGAGGTTGTAATGATCGGTATGTTTATTGGTACTGTCATCTTTACCTCGACATGGCGATAGTTTTCAGGAGAGCAAGCTTTTTGCTGATCTCCTGGCTGACAGCCTGGTATTGAATTCCAGTCTCTGTCATTTCACTGAGTTCTACATCAATATCCACATTATTTTCATCTGCTCTTGCCGTACCTCCAGGACGGTCTTTTGTTTGGTAAAAAGGATGTGACCCGGATAAGGCCATATGACCGGGGTTGGATACAGCCAGTTGAACCTGCCCATTGTTTTTCATCGCCCGTTGAATAGCGGACTCAAAACTGACTTCCTGGGCATGATAACCTGGTGTATCAATGTTGGCGATATTATTACTGATCAATTGCTGGCGTTTGGAAAGGCCATCCAATGCCAATTTTGCCGCTTTGATCGAATTATCAGAAAAAAGACTACTCATTTCATACGCTCCAATCGTTTCCGGCTGAATAAATATCCATTACACGCTCTACATAGACTTTAGTTTCCCGGTAGGGTGGTATTCCACCATATTTATCTACAGCTCCCGGACCGGCATTATACGCGGCTAACGCCAATCGGGTATTCCCATCATAGCGGTCCAACAATTGCGATAGAAGCCGCACTCCGCCGTCTATATTCTGTGCAGGATCAAGGGAATTTTTAACGCCTAATCCTTTGGCAGTTCCCGGCATTAGCTGCATTAATCCTTGTGCTCCTGCTCTTGAAACAGCATCGGGATCAAAATTTGATTCAGCTTTAATAACCGCATTTACTAAACCCGCATTGACTCCATACTTTTTTGCGGCTTTGTTGATCAGATCGGAGAATGATCCGCCAGAAATGGATGAGCCATCAGAGATGGATGAGCCGGTAGTGCTACCTTCATAGCGACGTAAGACACTTTGGTCATCACTGGTTTGGGATGAAGAACTCTGCCGCTCAAGAAGTTTTAAGAGCAGGTCAACCATGATTGTTTGGATCTGGGAATTCATGTTATTATCGATCATATTTACACCTCAGTACGTTGGCGCCGAAAACCCTGTGAAATATAGATGTCATCTTGAAACCGGCGTTCTTTATCTTTCTCTTCTTCTGCAAATCGGTCAGATTCTTTATTCTTCAATATATTCAAGGACTCTTCCGATTTTTTTGCTTCCACTACTTCAATCCGTTTTTGTTCTATTGCCTTTTCAACGACCAGGATCGACTGTTGAACCTGTTGGATCTGAAGCGCTAAATTATTGCAATTATTTCGAAGATGACTAATGAGGAATAGGTCCATATCTCCTCGCATATGTTCATGCAGCTTTTCGTATAGGGTATCCATTGCTACAGCAAGAGCTTCACTTAGGGCAGTCTTCTGGTGCCTTTCCTGGTTTAATCTACCCAGCTCCACTTCCAGTAATTCAACTTTACTGTGGCGAACATCAAGAACAGTTTGAAGAGAGAATTTTGGCGGCATTATTTACCTCAATTTTGAGAAACCTGCAATTGGTTTAATGTATCTTCAAATGGTGAAACTTCTTTGTTCTCTTGTTGTAAAAATGCAGTGAGAGCCGGTAGAACCTGTAAGGCCTGGTCTATTTCAGGGTCGGATCCACTGACATAAGCGCCAATATTTACCAGGTCACGGGCTTTTTCATATGTGGCGAGGTGTTTCCTGGCAGTTGCTGCCATTAGGATGTGCTCCCGGCTGGTGACAGCTGGCATAACTCGGCTGACGCTGTTTAATACATCGATGGCGGGGTAATGGTTTCTGGCTGCTAAAGTTCGGCTGAGGATGATATGACCATCGAGAATACCACGAGCGGCATCACAGATCGGTTCATTGAAATCATCACCTTCAACCAGGACAGTGAAAAATCCAGTTATAGTACCTTTATCACTTGCGCCGGCTCTTTCGAGCAGTCTGGGTAATAACGCAAAGACCGATGGTGTGTATCCTTTACTGGCTGGAGGCTCGCCTATTGCCAGTCCAATTTCACGTTGCGCCATTGCAAAGCGGGTTACTGAGTCCATCAGGAACGTCACATCCATCCCATTATCGCGGAAGTTCTCAGCGATGGTCATGGCTACAAAGGCTGCCTTTAGACGTACCAGTGCGGGCTGATCAGAAGTAGAAACGACGACAACCGATCGGGCGAGACCTTCTGGTCCAAGATCGCGTTCCAAGAATTCACGGACTTCACGGCCTCGCTCACCTACCAATGCGATCACGCTTACATCTGATCTTGAACTTCGAGCTATCGTACCCATTAAAGTACTTTTACCAACACCTGAACCGGCGAAGATACCCATACGCTGGCCTTTACCACAGGTAAGCATCCCGTCAATGACCCGTACACCTGTCACTAAAGGATTTGTTATTGGTGGCCGGGAGAGGGGAGGGGGAGGGTTATTATTCGTTGAGACCCGTTCAATCCCTTCCAGAGAAGGACCATCGTCAATTGGTTGCCCCAATCCATCAAGAACCCGCCCCAGGAGGGGCATTCCAACAGGAGTGCGAAAGTTTTTATAGATAGGATAGACCGAACTACCAGGTTGAATGCCTTGCATATCACCTAAAGGCATAAGCAGGACACGATCCTCTTGAAAACCGACCACCTCAGAAAGAAGCGATTCATGGGCTGTGCGAATTTCACAAACCTCACCAATCTGGCAATCGAGACCGATCGCCTGGATAGTCAATCCAAGCACCTGGTTGACCCGTCCAGAGGTTTTAGTTGTATTAAGCCTGGATAGGGCTTGTGAAAATCGAGTTAGATCGGGCAATGTTACCGCCATATTCATAGGTTAACTTTCCACTACACTGGCTTCACTATCAATAGTGTCCAGAATTACTTTAAGTTGTGTTTCGATTCTGCCATCCGCGGAACCCCATTGTCCATTTACGTAACATCCGCCGCGGGCAATGGATCCACTTGGAACGATCTCTATGGTATGTGTGGTGATCGATTCCTGTAGTTCTCGCCAATATGGGCCTAGATTACTGGCATCTTCAGGATGAACATATATTCGCAAATTTCCAAGCGAACGGGCATTTTCAAGGACCTTATTGAAGGTAGCTTGTAAGGTTTCTGAATCCAGGATATAACCCTCGCCGAACATTTTTTGAGCAATGTGGCAAACAAGGTTCAATATCATTTGTTCGCTTTGAGACATTAAGTTATCACGCCAATCGGATATTTGCTGAACAAGTGAGCTGGCAGTATCCATATGGCTTTTTATCTCACCTACGGCGTTGTTCCAACCATCCTGATATGCCTGTTCCTGTATCCCTTTTGCAGTCTTTTGGGCGGTTAAGATGATTTCTTCCGCTTCTCTTCGGGCATCGTTGATTAATTCTCGAGCGATATCATGAGGGGCTGTTGTCGTGGCGAACTTAAGCGATGGCTGCCAACCGGGTTTGATTTCAGTGACTGCTGGAATAGTGGAAGTAATGTTACCGGGTAGCCAATTGCTGGTGACAATTTTTTGAGCTTCTTTGATCACTCTGGTTACAGAATCACTTTTTCCGTTTATGTGAACCAGTTTGGCAAATAGTGCCACAGGTTGTTTACCATTGCTCTCTATGGCAGCATCCGGGTTGGATCCGAGATTGTTTTGTTGAAAATCAACAGGCGTCCAAATTTGAGGCTTATTCTCTGACGGTCGGAGATTAGGCGATGACTTCATAATCGTCACCTCCACTACCAGCAATTACAATCTCACCCGCTTCTTCCAGTGACCTAACTGCATCGACAATACGACGTTGGGCAGTATATACGTTCTTTGCCAATTGAGGTCCCAATACTTCAATTTCCTCTCGCAGGTTCTCAGCAGCTCGTTCTGATAGATTCCTAAAGACCAGTTCTTTTAATTTTTCCTGGGCAGCTTTTAACGAAAGAGCCAGATCTGCTTTGGGGACATCGCGCAGTACACGCTGCATGGTCTTATCATCCAGTTTCACCAGATCATCAAATGTGAACATATTGGAGTGGATTTCCTCAACCAATTTGGGATCGGTAGTATCCAACGCCTCGAAGATCGTTTTTTGGACTCCGCGGTCCACCTGGTTCATCATTTTCACCAGAAAAGATACACCGCCGGTTGCACGAAAATCCGCTTCATTTAATACACCTGAAAGCTTATTCTTCAGATTTTTTTCGACTACTTGAACTACCTGGGGAGATACCCTATCCATTGCGGCAAGGCGTAAAACCACTTCAATTTGCAAATCTTTTGGAAAGCTGGTTAATATATCCGCAGCAACTTTTGCTTCAAGGTAAGAGAGCACCAGGGCAATGGTCTGCGGCAATTCATCTTGCAAGAGAGTGGCTACCTGGGCCGGGTTCGCATTGCGCAGCATTTCAAATGAGGACAACTGTTGATGAGCAGAAATTCTTTCAAGGATTTCTGCACCACGACGAGGGCCAACAGCTCTGGATAATAGTTGGCGGCTATATTCTGCACCGCCTCCTTTCATTCCAGCTCCACTTACAGATAGTTCATATGCTTCTTGCATCACCTGCCGGCGAGAATCTGCTGGAACATTGCCAGCTTTGCTTAATGACATTAATACTTGTTCAATTTCACCTTCGCCAAGATATTGCAATACTTTTGAAGAAAGATCAACTCCAAGTGTCAGCAACAAGGCAGTAGCTTTTTCCAATCCATTGGGTGATAACAAAGCATCTGTCATTAGTGGTTCCCGTCTTCCGCTAACCAGAGTTGAATGATTTCAGCAACGCTGGCCGGATTTTCTTCGGTCATTCGAGTAAGGACCTTTTGAAGCTGTTCATCTTCAGGATTGTGTTGTTCCATTTTGAATGATGATTCAATTTTCGGCTGGGAGCCTTGGGTCTGCTGAAGCATTGGACTAACAGAAGTATTGGATAACATCGGTGAGTTATGACCGGATAAAGCGGAGGCTGATAAAGGTTTCATAACTGGAACCCACGCATCCGAAGATGCGAGTCGAAGGTTTTTAAGGAGTCTCTGTACATACCATAAGATCAGGAAGAGCAATATGACCGCTCCGGCAATTTCACCGATCTTGTAATACAGTTCTGTGTTTGAACTTTTGGATAGTACTTCTTCCTGTTGAGTCGCAAAGCTGGTATCAAAAGTCGTATTTTCAACGACAAGCTTATCACCACGGGCTTCATCGATGCCTACAGCAGCTGAGACTGCACTTTTTAATGTGGTTAATTGAGCCTGATCAGTTACGTTATCGACGAGGACACTTAATGAAATCCGTTTTACAGTTCCGGGGGAAAAGATCTCGTGGGTCTCAGATGTGGATAGCTCGTAGTTGGTAACTTCATCAGACCTGGTGTAGTTGGAGGAACTTCCACCTGCAGTGGTGGTTGCCACCGGTGTGGGGAGGTTACTGCTTGCTCCGGGAACTCCACCTGTTACACCACCAGAGGTAGTGTAATTTTCAGTAGTTTTTTGTGAACTGCGAATGGCTGGTGTAGGTTCTACCTTTTGAGAGGTAGTCTCTTTTTGAGTCCAATCCAAAGATACATCGGCCTGGACAACTGCCCGGTTGGGACCAAGTACTTGGGCAAGCAATAGTTCAACTTTATTTTGTATATTTACTGCTGCTGCCCCTTCGGCCGCACGGCGGCTGTCAGTTTGAGCAACTGCCGATGCCTCACCAGAAGACCCGGCCCCGGATGCCAGCATCCTTCCACCGGAATCGACGATGACTACATTCTCGGGTTTCAATCCTTCGATGCTGCTGGCTGCCAGGTGAGCGATCGCAGAAACCTGAGCTGAATCTAGCGTTTTTCCCGGTGCTAGTTTTACCATGATCGAAGCAGTAGTTACGGATTGGTCACTGGTAAGTAATGTTTTTTCTGGTGTTACGATATGCACCTGGACAGCTTGAACCGCACTTAAGCTGCCAATGGTTCTTTCGAGTTCTCCTTCAAGAGCACGTTGATAATTGATCTTCTGGGTGAACTCAGTCATTCCAAGGGTGTTACTGCCAAATAGTTCGAGGCCGACCGTCCCATTTGAAGGTAATCCATCTCGCGCCATCTGCAGTCGAACCTCATAAACCTGTTTTTCTGGGACCAGGATGGTACCAGTTCCACTTAATTTATAGGGGATATTTGCTTCAGCTAATTTTTGAACAACCTGCCCGGCATCTTCTTCCGACATCCCGGTAAATGCAACAGAATAGCTCGGCGCAGTAGCCCACGAAACGATCAAGGGGATGACTATTGCTGCGGCCAGGACCAGGGCAATAAGCGTGATCTTCTGCGATGTGCTCTGGTGGCTCCAAAATGAGCCAATTTGTTGTGTCAAAGGTGTTGTCATAATTCCCTTTAATAAAAATAACTTAGATGCTCATCCGCATCATTTCGCGGTATGCATCCACTAATTTGTCACGAATTGCGAGGGCTACCCGAAAATTGACATCATTCTCTTCTGTAGCAATCATCACCTGGTGGAGGTCAACATCTTGTCCGCTGGATAACTTGGATATTAATCCATCTGTTTCCAATTGGCTTTGATTCAATGAATCCAGAACTTGACCAAAGGATTGGGTTACCTGATCCAAACCAGATACGGGCTTTTTAGTTAATGTGCGTTCGGTTAATGGCAGGCTGTTAACCGATGATATAGATGAAATATCCATATTATTTTCCTCTTAACAGAAGATCAACGACCAATGTCCAATGCTTTTAGGGCCATACGTTTGGCCGCATCGATCACAGAGAGATTAGCTTCGTATGATCGTGTTGCCGATAGCATATTTGTCATTTCAACGACAAGGTTGACATTCGGGTATGTTACATAGCCTTCTTCGTCTGCATCAGGGTGGTTGGGGTCATATACACGTGGACCAGCTTCCTGATCGGTAACCACCTGTGAAACTTCGACACCACCGGATTGCTGACCCTGACTGGCTACTGGAGAATTGCTTAATCGGGCTGCGATGAAACCTGGCAAATGAGAAGCTGGACCCTGAGGAGAAAACACAACATCCTGCCGTTTATACGCGCCACCTTCTGCAGTTCTGGTGGTTTGAGCGTTGGCGATGTTATTAGAGATCATGTCCAACCTTAATCGTTGGGCAGATAATCCGGAAGCGCTAATACGTAAACTATTCCAAAAGCTCATACTATTCTCCAGACAAAATTAATTTCTGGTATCATCCTAACACCCCAGGATCTGTAGAGCAGTAAAGCTATTGTGAACTTGGAATAAATTTTTTGTAAAGAGGGGATTTTAAATACATCCTGGGGCAATGGAATGCCCCTGGCGAATGTCTAATTGATAGAACTGAATGGATTGTTGCAATTATCAGGCAGATCTCCTGGTTTGTTGCGCAGTTGGAGCTGCAAGCGGAGAAAGGTTTTTTTCTGTCTGGGACCAAGCGCTACGTAAATCCGTTAATGATGAGATCACGCTTTTATAATCACCCTGGCGAATACAATCCAGGCACCATTGGTAGAGCCTAAATAAGCCAACAGATACTTCAGGATAATCAAAATTCAACGCGTCACGTAAAACTGAAATCGACTTTGTAGCCCGTTCAAAATCTTGTTGCTCACAGGCGGTGATTGCCAGGGTATATGCCATCACCACTAATCGAATTGGGCTGGCGCCCATTACGTCTTGGGTTCGATATTCCTGGTTTCTGTATGATGCTTGTTGATACATGGCTACGCTCCTGGTTATTAATAATTTTTCGCTATGGTTCTCTTATCGGCAGAAATAAGCAAGGCTTGAACTATCAAGCGTAAAAATTGCCTAAATATTTCACTACCTATGATCAGGCGAAGTAGTCGAAGAGATTACCACCCTGGAATTTACCCATCTCTTCAGGCGGAATCGACCGGATCACTTTCTGGCTCTCTCGGTCGACAACCAGGATTGTGATTGCATGCGTATCATCATCGACGAGGAATTTAAGGCTGACATCACCGGTTAGAACTGCGGCATGTTTCGGGGATTCAACTTTCTTCTCTTCCACTTTATTCTCGACAGGTTTTGCTTGCTGCTCTGGTTGTTTGATTTGAGCGGCTTGCTGTTGGATTACAACAGCAGCGCTACCAGCCTGTCCTATATCCAAACTACTTATTTTAGGTACTTGTTCGATTGACATTTGGCCCTCCGGCATCCTTGCCTAGGTTTACTTATGCTTGCTATCCTTAGCCCGTCTTCGATGCAGTTATGTTGCTAGGGCGGTATTATTTTACCCAGAAGTGTTAATTGATCCATATATACTGGTCAGTGTCTGTCTTGTATACGCCATTGCCTGGATCTGGTTCTGGGCATCGGTAAACTGGTTGATCAAATTTTGCTGGCGCATATCCAATCTGGCTTTCATGCTTTTGATCAAATCTTCCGTTGATTTGGTTTGGTTTTCGGTAGCTTTTATGGATTGCTCGACGTAACTCTTGGTTCCAACATAGTTATTTAATTTATTTTGCAAAGTAGTCATTAATCCATCCAGTAAATACTTTACTTCATTCGGATTGGAAGCTAATGCTTTTTCCAGCTTTCCGGTATCCGTAAGGACTGCATTCATACTATCTGTGATGGTGACCCCGATATCGCTTAGTTTCTTGTATATACCGTTATTGGATACGTTCCCACCGGTTATTCTGAACAGGTCATAGCGTAAAGTAGATATTGCATTGTCAGAAGATAATGACCCACGGGTATAGGTGCCATCTGCATTTTTTGTTACACCGGCTTTCTGGCTGATGAAACTGGTCAAAGTGTTGAATTTAGTCAGGAAATCAGTAAGGGTTGCTTTTTGTGGTGTCGTGTCTCCACTGATCAACATGGTAGCGCTTTTTCCTTGTGCATCGCTGGCCAGGTTCAATGTTACACCAGAGATCACATCAGAAAGCCCAGTATTGGAGCTGCGTGTTACCAGCAGGTCATTCACATAGAAGCTTGAATTTAGCCCTATCTGCATCTGATTTTTAAACCCGTTGAGATCATTCAATATTCCCAGGGTTTTTAATGCATCACCCGAAGCAATAACGGTGTGCGCTGAACCAGATTCTTGGGCGGACAGGATCAATTGCTTATCAACTATGGTAGCTCTCACACCCTGGCCAACTGCATAGCTGGCATTATTGATCTTGCTGGTAATATCATTGAGTGAGTCCGCTGCAGTAATTGCGATGGAAGCGCCCTGTGCTGTATAACTGATACTGGCAGCTCCGCTGGCTTTTGTTCCTGAAACAAAATCCGCACTGATATTGAAACTCAAACCGCGTCCGGTGTTATATGTACCGGCTGCTGGTAATGTCTGCCACCCGGATGTATAGGTGGTTCCGCTCGAAGCCTTGATGGATACCGCTGTTCCATTTGAGTCCACAACTCTGAACTGCTTTACTTCTCCACTTAATTGGGTCTCAACATAATAATTACCGGAGCCTAATTCCTGTTGCCCGACATCAAGGTTACTGGAGCTGAAAGTGGATATAGTGCTGTTCGCTGATTCTGCGGCGACTGCCCGTGAAGCCAGACCGCCAATGAGGATGGTCCCCGGTGCTAAACCTAAAGCCTGGTCGCTGTTAAGCTGCGGATCCGACTTTACACGATGTTCCTTGGCCAGGGAGATATTTGTGATTTTATATTCACCCGGAACTGCTGATGTACTTACAGCGGCACTGGCAACTGTAAACCCGGTTTCAATACTGTTAAACGATACTTTCCGGCCGGGAGCAAAATTGAAAAATGGATCACTGCTTTTTAGCGCTGATACCGACGATTTCAAAGCATCCAAACGGCTTTTCAGGTCTACATAGACAGCTCTTTTGATTGCCAGGTCATCCTTTTGCTGGGTTAACCGGGTTAATGGCTGCTGTTCCAATACCATCAAATTATTGATGAGATTGGTGAAGACTGGATCAAGATTACTGATTGAATTTGCCATTTCAGACCTTTTTACCGTTTTAGTTTATTGGCTGAGCGGGGGGCGCCATCGTTGGCGCTCCCCCGCTATGAAACCATCGGCGGAATTACTTTGTTAATTACTCCCTCTATTTGAAGAGTGAGAGGAGGAACTGAGGAGCGGCATTTGCCTGGGCTAACATGGCGGTAGCTGTTTGCTGCAGGATCATCAGCTTGGAAGCATTGACCTGTTCTTCTGCCATGTTGGCGTTCATGATCCGGTTATAGGAAGCTTCAACGTTGATCTGTGAAGTCGAGATCTGATCTTCCTTGAAGTTTAACCGGGAGGTGAGTGCGCCGATCTTGGAAAGGTTGGTGTTGACTGTGTTGATGGCGGTCTCAACTGTGTTCATATAAGCAGCATACTGATCGTTGGTGGTAGCTGCGATCGACTTTGTACCGCTCTTTGCATATGAGACAGCCTGGACAGCATGGGTTCCGGTGGCTAGGGTATCAGCTGCACCGACGACGACTCTCAAACCATTACCAAAATCTACTGTGCTGGCTGCACCATCGGTATATGTGAAGGCCAATGACGATGCTGTAGCACCACCGTCAACGCCATTTGCATCAACATCAACTGCATTGCCACTTGCATCGAACAATTGGGCTGTGCTTGCACCAGCTACACCACTTGCGCCGATTGTGACGCGGACGGAATAGCTGCCTGTTGCCAATTCAGACATACCTGCACCTGAAGCGCTAAACCTTGCCTGACCGGCAAGTGCGCTGCGGACACCAGATGAAGCGGTTGTTAAACCAGTTGCATCGAAGGTTCCGGTAACGGTTGAATTTGCTAATGTGGTTACCAAACCCAGGGTAGCAGAATCCATGTTCTGGATTGCGGCCAGGTCGGTCGTTTCGCCTTGATCTGCACCGGTTTGGAACTTGAGTGTACCGGCATTGCCATCGATCAGTTTGTTGCCATTCCATTTGGTCTGGGCGACAACATCATCGATCTGGGCTGCGTAGGCTATCAATTGATCCTTGATAATGCCGCGCTCGGTTGAGCCCATTGTGTCAGAAGCAGCAGCTTCTGCTTTGTTTCTCATCTGGATGAGGATGTCGCTAAGGCGGCCCATTCCAGATTCTGCAACAGCCATCAGGTTCTTTGCATCGCCGATATTGCTAAGGGCTTGCTTTAAACCTTCACTGCGTGATTGCATTTTGGTCGCAATCGTCAATCCAGCCGGATCGTCCGCGGCACTGTTGATGCGTTTACCGGTGGACAGTCGGGTTGAGTGAACCGAAAGCTGTTTGTTGATATTAGCTAAAGCGTTCAGCGCATTCATTGCGCCAATATTACCAGCGATCCTGGTGACATCATTATCTGCCATGTCAAACCTCCTTGTTTGTTTGGCTGGGGATCCTTCCCCATTTACTGCTTGTGTGATTTTGCGGGCTAATTATTTTCTGGAAGACGGTCAGCCCGCTTGTCCCGTCTTCATCGCTCGATGGTGGACTTCTATTTCAATTGTGGTGATCTCTCAAATAAGCTGCCTCCTGAAATAATTTCGGAATGATGCTTCTTTGTATGTTACTGGTATCGTCAGTATGCTGATAATCTTTAATTTTGATTTGTAAATATTGCGTAAAATATGATACTTCTTCTATTTACAATACGGAATGCATCATGGTTTCTGGTAATTCGCTGTTCTACTCTCCGGCTTTTTGGATTTCATTGGTTTTATCCCTGGCTCATATAGATCCATAGCCGAAAGTATTTCCTACTATAAAGGAGGGGAGCACCAGCTAAGGAGCTCCCACTATAAACCCATCGACGGAATTACTGTGTTATATACTCGCGTTATTTGAAGAGGGAGAGAAGGAACTGAGGAGCGGCATTCGCCTGGGCTAACATGGAAGTAGCTGTTTGCTGCAGGATCATCAACTTGGAAGCATTGACCTGTTCTTCAGCCATGTTGGCGTTCATGATGCGGTTATAAGAAGCTTCAACGTTGATCTGTGAATTGGATATCTGATCTTCCTTGAAGTTTAACCGGGAAGTGAGTGCGCCGATCTTGGAGAGATTGGTGTTTACTGTGTTGATAGCGGTCTCAACCGTGTTCATATACGCGGCGTACTGGTCGTTGGTGGTAGCTGCTATAGAGGCGGTACCCACTTTGGTGTACGACAGAGATTGAAGGGCATGTGCACCGGATGCTAGGGGACCCATGGTGTCTCCCCAATGTGTATGGACTGCTAGACCATTACCGAAATCTAAAGTTTGGCAAGGACCACCATCATACGCGAAGGTCTGAACAGAACCCATTGCACCGCCATCTACACCATCACTATCCACATTGACCACATTACCGCTGGAGTCAAACAGCTGAACGGTGCTGTCCGCTGTACCGTCGGTCGATCCGATGGTAAGGCGAACTGAATAATTCCCGGAAGCTAACTCGCTCATTCCAGTGCTGGTGTTGGCAAAGACAGTTCGACCGGCAAATGCGTACCTAATACCAGATGTGGCGGTTGTGTCCCCGCCACCATCAAAAGTGCCGCTATAAGAAGAAGAGGCAGCTTTAGTTACCAGTCCGAGGGATTCAGAATCCATGCTCTGGATAGCTGCCAGATCGGTCGTTTCGCCTTGATCTGCTCCGGTTTGGAACTTCAATGTACCGGCATTACCATCGATCAGTTTGTTGCCATTCCATTTGGTCTGGGCGACAACATCATCGATCTGGGCTGCGTAGGCTATCAATTGATCCTTGATAATGCCGCGCTCGGTTGAGCCCATTGTGTCAGAAGCAGCAGCTTCTGCTTTGTTTCTCATCTGGATGAGGATGTCGCTAAGGCGGCCCATTCCAGATTCTGCAACAGCCATCAGGTTCTTTGCATCACCGATATTGCTAAGGGCTTGCTTTAATCCTTCACTGCGTGATTGCATTTTGGTTGCGATCGTCAATCCAGCCGGATCGTCCGCGGCACTGTTGATGCGTTTACCGGTGGACAGTCGGGTTGAGTGAACCGAAAGCTGTTTGTTGATATTAGCTAAAGCGTTCAGCGCATTCATTGCGCCAATATTACCAGCGATCCTGGTGACATCATTATCTGCCATGTCAAACCTCCTTGTTTGTTTGGCCGGGGATCCTTCCCCAATTACTTCTTTTGCCATGGTAAGGGCTTAGTATTTTCCTGGAAGACGGTCAGCCCGCTTGTCCCGTCTTCACCGCTCGATGGTGGACATTAATTTTAATTATGGTGATATCTCAAATTAACTGCCTCCTAAAATAAGTTTCGGAGTGGATCTACTTTGTCTGCTACTGGTATCGTCAATAAGTTGATTTACTTGATTTCTGGTCCGTAAAAACTACATAATAATTCCGTTTTCCTCTCAGCGAAGGCACATATTATTAATATAAAAAATCAATTTCTAAAAATAGTCACAGCCGACAGGCAAATTCAAACAAACAATAA
The DNA here is from genome assembly GCA_963827895.1 of uncultured Chloroflexia bacterium. Classification (GTDB taxonomy): domain Bacteria; phylum Chloroflexota; class Anaerolineae; order Anaerolineales; family Anaerolineaceae; genus PNON01. The sequence goes on from CAWHCY010000007.1 coordinate 503,254, forward strand.
TAAACTTACCTTAACTGGAGGAATTATATGAACAAGTGGAATTGAGTGTTTATAATAATCCAGTCAAGGATTAATTAATGATAACCGGTCACTCTCATCGAATTGCGGGCTAAAGCCTCAAACAGGAAATCGACACCATCTCCGATTATTGCACTTGTATGAATAAAATTCGCTTAAATTGATAGGGCATATTCAATGGCTGTAGAGTCATCCTCCCTTTTGAGAAGGTCGGATTTATTTCCAACAACGACAAAAGGTTTCTTTGGGCAAAAGATCGTAATCTCTTCAGGCCATTTTTTAGATCCGCAAGGATTTCTGGCCGGGTAATTTCGTTCACAAGAGCGTGTGTATATGCTCCAAAGTAAAAACTGGATCAATTAATGGCATCCGCGTCCAGTACTGAAAGTTCTAAAAGGAAAGCTGTGCCGTGCCTTCAGAAAGGGAAACTTGCCTCAACTGTAAATCCAATTTACTGGTATTTACCTGTGATCCTGTAAACTTGCATGTGTAAAAGTGGTAGATCAAGGAAATCTTGCCTGCTGAATGATCCCCAGTAAAAGTAACTTTGAATAATGGGATCTGTATTAATTCTCTCCCCTGAATAAAACGCCGTACCTTATAAATCTATATGTTTCTTTTCCTCAAAACCACGATAATTACGACCTATCCAAATAAAGTGCACAATTAACGAAAAAAAAACCAGGAAATAACGATATATTATGCGCTATTTACTTTTTCATCGATCCATAAGGTACCGGTTTATGCTACCTGTGCATCAGAAACTCGAGAATGAGCCGTTTTTATAGCTTTTCGTAAAGTGGAAGAATCATTCGCAGTAGATAACCCTATAGCCATTACGAGACTATCGCTTTTCGGATTTGCCTGATTGTATCTTACTACTGCCTGGATCACTCGTTGTACAGCTCGTTTCCCGATTGATAGCTCAGTTACCGGCATCAAAACCCCGAAATCATGTGAACCGATGACAGCAGAAAGATCTTCCCTTCTGAAACAAGCTTTTAGTATACCTGCCGCTTCTTTCATTTTCACATCATCGACAGGGTATTTTCTGTCTTCATTGAATACTTTCACTGATCTCATTTCACAGAATAAAACACTGATCGGATAACGTCGGCTGTTTTCCAATCTTTCAATCTCTGCTTCAAAGTATGCCCGGTTGAACAGCCCTGTGACTGGATCGTGAGTGCTAAGATACAGAAGCGTTTCCTCCGATTTCTTCATCTTGGTATTATCACGAATGGTTTCGACTGCGCCGACGATTTCTCCATTTATATTTTTTAGTGGAGAAGCTTTTTTCCACAGGTGGATTCCTTCCGGCTGTAACGTGTTCAAAGTGATTTCTACCGAGAAAGATTCGCCATCCTCTTCACAAGAAGGATAATGCGACTTTCGCTGATCACTATTCTCCAGGCAATAATCAATCAACATCGGCCGCCGGCTGCCATAGAAGGGAAGTGAATACTCATAATCGGCTTTCCCGAGGATTTCATCCGCTTTGACCTGTGTGAGGTCAACCATCGCCTGATTCCATGCGAGCACTTTGCCATGCATATCGATCAAAAACGTTGGATCAGGAAGAAAATCGATAATTCTTAATAATATTGATTGAGTTATCTCTTCTGTGGATTCAATTAAATTTAACCCAGATGTCTTACTCTGAACCAGGATATATTTGAATTCTTTTCCAGGTTCCATGATCTTTTTAACGAATAACTCAGACCAGATACTTTTTTCCGAATCATTGTCTTTTAATATGATCGTGGTTTCAAGCAACGAGGAGATTGCAAATTGCTCAATTTCATCAGCCGCCCATGGAATAATTTCTTGAAAAGCGCCGCCAATAACTGCAGTGTTCCCAGATCTGGAAACTGCAGAATTGAAATCTACGATTTTTAATTTAGTATCAATTAAAAGGATCGGGTAGTATATTGCATCAAAGATCAGTTTAAATTGGTCTTCTAACATTACTTTACCTCCCGTGCAATCTTTTCATTAATGGATAACTTCATTATATATTGAATATTTCTCAACACAATCTATGATTTATTACTTATGATGAATTAATGACTTCCAATATAGGCATAAGAAAATTAGTCTGATATGCTGGACCAAAGGAAGGTCTTCTTTTAGGGAACTTTATGGCAAAACTCCACGTTAATACGGATGAGTTCTGATATTAAACTAGCGGAGGGCCAAATGAAAAATTATATGAAGCGATTGTTATTCCTTGTTACATTAATTGTCTTATTAATTCCAAAGCCGGTCTTCGCGGATGGATTTATCATCCCGGATCGTCCCGTTATGGAGCAATTAGTAATTCGTTACCATCACGTGGTTGTAAAGATCACGAATCAGATGGCGGTGACTACGGTGGATCAGACTTTTTACAATCCCAATGATTGGACAGTTGAAGGTATGTATTCTTTTCCCATTCCGAAGGATGCAGGTATATCCTCCTTTAAGTTGTGGATCGATGGGAAGGAAGTAGCCGGCAAACTTTTGGACGCAAACCAGGCCAGGCAGCAGTATGAAGATATTGTGAGAACAATGCGAGACCCGGCATTGCTGGAATATACTGATCGGGGGGCAGTCCAGGTGCGCATCTTCCCTATAGCAAGTGGAGCAGAAAGGCGCATCCAGTTGGAATACTCTCAGCCTTTGTTATCCGAAAATGGACTGGTTCGATACACTTATCCATTGAATACTGAAAAATTTTCGATGGAACCGTTGGAAAGTGTAACCGTAAGAGTGAGCATTGCTTCGTTAGAGCCGATCCGGGCTGTATATTCTCCTACTCATAAAATATCGACCACCCAGGAAGATCCATTCCATGCTGTGGCCGGTTATGAAGACAATAATGTAACACCGGATACCGATTTCAGTATTTATTACTCCACTGGAACCACAGAGGCATTTCATTTATTTACATATAAGAATTCCGATCCGGCTGACCCGGATGGGTACTTTATGCTGCTTTTATCACCAAAACCGGAATTGCCCACACAGATCGTTTCGAAGGATGTGATCCTGGCCCTGGATCATTCCGGTAGCATGGATGGAGAAAAATTTCAGCAGGTACAGGATGCGGCTGATTTTATCCTGACAAAACTGAACCCGGATGACAAGTTCAATGTAATTTCATTCAGCACAGCTGCTGAAGCCTATTCAAGCGCCATGCAGCCGGCATCCCGTGCACCTCAGGCTATCACCTGGTTAAAACGATTCTCAGCAGCCGGATCAACCGACATCAACTCGGCCCTTAAAAAAGCAGCTGCCGGGAGTGATACCGAACGGCCAACGTACTTGATCTTCCTCACTGATGGTCTGCCAACCGAAGGCATAACGGATACACAACAGATCATTCAGAATTTCAATCATATCTCACGAAAAAACCTGCGCTTCTTCAGCTTTGGAGTTGGCTATGATGTGGATACTGTCCTTCTGGACACTCTTTCACAGGAAAATCACGGCAGCAGCACTTACGTTATGCCAGGGCAATCGTTGGATGAGATCATCAGTGCGTTTTATTCCCGAATTTCCGCACCGGTCATGACAGACCTAAACCTTGATTTCGGTTCCATCCAGGTATATGACATGAATCCAAATCCATTACCGGACCTTTTTTATGGTTCACAGGTGATGATCACCGGGCGGTATCGCAGCTCTGGATCGACCAGTATCAACCTGAACGGGAATGTGAATGGATCAGCCCAGTCTCTCGTGTACCCTGAACAGGTATTTACCGGAACTTCCTTGGAACAGGATGCTTCGCTAAATTACCTACCTGGTTTGTGGGCTACCCGGAAGATAGGCACGTTGCTGAATCAAATTCGTATCAATGGACCGGATAAAGAAACGATTGACCAGATCGTAAAACTTTCGATCCGTTATGGAATCGTTACTCCATATACATCCTATCTTGTGACCGAACCGGATGCCCTGGGTGCTGATGCACAGGATCGCATCGTGGAAGAACAATTTCAGGCGATGAGCACCATGCCGGCACCGTCAACCGGTGCAGGGGCGGTAAACAAAGCCGCTGATTCCGGTGCAATGAGTGCCGCGGAAGCACCTACCCAGGATTATGAGCAAAACAGCCCGGTGAAGGTAATTGGCTCTTCGACTTTCCTGTTGGTGGATGGTGTTTGGACAGACACCCGTTTTGATCCCAAGAACCTGACACCAATTAAAGTCTCCTTCCTCTCCACTGACTATTTCAAACTGGCTGGATACAACTCTGAAGTCTCTGCTGCTTTGGCGTTGGGAGAGAAAGTGATCCTTATGATCAATGGAAGAGCTTATCAGGTTGTGGAAGCCGGTTTATCTCTCCCCGCAATACTTTTGCCTTAGTTTTATTGTGTCGTCCTAAGCTTGCGACACCTGCACTGCGTGAATGTACAGTGAGGATCTCTGCCAATGGTAGGGATCCTTTATTTTAATTAGAATTGTAATTGTTTGATAAGCCTGCGGCTCCTCAGGTAGTATCGAGACTGTCCTCGAAAACTGCACCGCACTGGTATAATCAATCCATGCCATCAATCGTAGCCATTGACCTTGAAACCACCGGATTAGATCCCGAAATTGACACCATTATTGAGATCGGCGCGATCCGATTCAATGAACATCGAATAGAAGATGAATACTCAACCCTGGTTAATCCCAAACGGCCAATCTCATCTTTTATATCCCAATTGACTGGAATTTCAAATGAGATGGTCAGCCACGCACCTGAGCTCCGACCAACTCTCGCAGAAATCGCAGTTTTTGTTGATAACTCTATTGTTATTGGGCACAATGTAAATTTTGACCTGAGTTTTCTTCGTAAACATGGAATTCTGGAAGAAAATCAGTCCATCGATACATACGACCTGGCCAGTGTTCTGCTTCCCACATCCACCCGTTATAACCTGACGTACCTGGCTGGTTTCCTCGCCATCCCTGCGGAAGATATGCATCGCGCTTTGAACGATGCCAGGGTAACCATGCATGTTTACCAAAAACTACTGGCAAAGGTGGAAGAGCTCCCCATTGAGTTATTGGCTGAGATTGTCCGCCTCAGCGAACCATTTGACTGGCAGGGAGCCTATCCTTTCCAGCAGGTGCTCCGGAAGAAAAGCCGTCAACCAGTACAAGCAAAACGTGGCGGAGGTGGTTTCTCAGGACCTTTATTTGAAAAACTGGTTGAACATTCTGCACCATTAAAAGTAAATTCTGAATTCACTCCCATTGATATTGAGGAAGCAGCTTCATTATTGGAGGATGGAGGTCCATTCTCCAAGTATTTCTCGGGGTTTGAGCACCGATCCGAGCAAGTAGAGATGTTAAAGACCGTCGCCAAAGCATTCAACGACAACGGACACTTATTGGTTGAAGCTGGTACAGGGACTGGTAAATCATATGCCTATCTCATTCCTGCTGCTTTATGGGCGATGAAGAATAATGCCCGGGTGGTTGTCTCTACTAATACCATCAATCTCCAGGACCAATTGATCAATAAAGACATACCCGACCTTACAAAAGCGCTTGGAATCGATCTAAAGGCTGCCGTAATGAAGGGCAAGAACAATTACCTGTGCCCGCGCCGATTGGAAGCTGCTCGTTTGCATGTACCAGGTTCCCTGGACGAGCTGCGTGTATTGGCCAAGGTATTGACCTGGCTCTCTGAGGGTGGAAATGGGGATCGAAGTGAGATCAATTTAAATGGTCCAGCCGAACGTGACGCCTGGGGAAAACTCTCTGCCGAGGATGACGCCTGTAAACTGGAAACATGTGTCAAACGGACAGGTGGTGCTTGTCCCTTCTACCGGGCGCGCGAGGCTACCCAATCTGCACATATCATTGTCATCAACCATGCCCTGCTCCTGGCAGATATAGCAACCGGCAGCCGGGTATTGCCAGAATTCTATTATCTGATCGTGGATGAAGGTCATCATTTGGAAGATGCCACGACCAGCGCATTAAGTTTTAAGAGCAACCAACCGGATCTTGAACGGTTATTACGCGAACTGGGCGGTTCGTCTTCTGGGATACTAGGTCGGTATCTGACAGCGATTCGGCACACCGCTCCACCGGCAGATGCAGCCGGTCAGGAAGTAATTGTCCGGCAAACCACCGATCATGCCTTTCAAGTGGAGAACCTCACCCGGCGGTTTTTTACTACCATCGATCTATTCCTTGAAAATCAGCGTGAAGGAAAAAAATTGGGAACTTATTCCCAACAGGTGCGGATCACTGCAGGTACCAGGGTGCAACCAGATTGGACAGAGGTCGAGATCGTCTGGGATGATCTTTACAATTTATTCAAGCAATTGAATTCATCTCTCAATAAGATCTATACCTGGGTGGGTGAAAATTATGCAGATGCCTCTGATGAATTAATGGATATCCAGGGTTCCATTGGAAATATGATCCGCCGATTGCTTGAGATCCAGGTAAATTTGAATGGGTTGGTAAGTGTTCCGGAAAGTGATCGTATATATTGGGCAGAATTGGCTCCCAATGGTTACCGTTTGAGTTTACAGGCTGCCCCGCTGCACATAGGCTCATTAATGGAACAGCATATGTGGAATCAGAAGAGCAGTATTATAGTAACTTCTGCTACGCTAACGACTGCAGGAGATTTCGGCTATTTGCGTGGTCGTTTGAACGCCAATGATGCCGACGAACTGGCTGTAGGTTCACCTTTTGATTATGAAAATTCAGCCATGCTCTACCTGGTGAATGATTTTCCTGAACCTTCTGAAGCAGACCGGTTCCAGGGTGAGGTTAACAGCGCGGTGATACGTTTATGTAAAGCTACGAACGGCAGAACTTTAGTCTTGTTTACTTCCTATGCACAATTAAGGAAAACATCCCAAAGTATAGGTCCGGCTCTTGCCGGCAGCGGTATAGAGGTATTTGAACAGGGAGAAGGCGCTTCGGCCACCACCCTGCTTGAAAACTTCCGGACTGCCGAAAAAGCGGTGTTATTGGGGACACGAGCATTCTGGGAAGGGGTGGATATTCCGGGGGAGTCATTGTCGGTGGTTGTGATCGTCAAATTACCGTTCGATGTACCTTCAGACCCGATCATTGCTGCGCGATCAGAGACGTTTGAAGACCCATTTAATGAATATCAGATTCCGGAAGCTATTCTGAAGTTCCGCCAGGGTTTCGGCCGCTTGATTCGCACTCAATCAGATCGGGGTGTGGTTGTGGTTTTGGATAAACGAATCTTGAGTAAGAAATATGGCAAGTACTTCATTGAATCGATCCCAAAATGTAAAATGGTCATCGGATCGGTGGTGGACCTGCCTAAAACCGCAGAAAAGTGGTTAAATCAATGATCGTTTTAGGCTGAGAATCATACCATTTTTATATGCGCTTAAAAAACACTTTGTTCATTTTCGTGATTATTAGTGTAATTCTGGTTGGCTTATCGATAAGCCTCATACCATCAGGGACTGTCCAGGCACAATGTAAAAATGTATCATCCTGCAAGAACTGTCATGAAATCCAGGGCGTTTTCTCAGTGGCAAATAATGGATTGTGGCATAGCCAACATGGGTTATACGATTTTTGCGATGTCTGCCATGGTGGAGATAAAAATGCGCCGGATAAGCTGACTGCCCATGTTGGAATTAAAACAAAATTCTCTGACCTGACTCAATCCTGTACGAACTGCCACGCATCTGACCTGGATCAACGAATTAACTCTTATTCTACAATTCTTGGAGTACAGGTGCAGGTTCCTGCCATTAGTGCCGCATGTACCCCAACTCCTGGATACTTTCAGGGTTCCGGGCTATTTATAAGCCCATTACAAAAAAATCCCACGATCAGTCCACTGCCACAACCAATCCAACCTTCGCCGCAGCAGCCGGTTCAAACCGAACCGATTGTTAATAAAACAGGCAATACAATTCTAAAGGTGATTCTCGGATTGATCCTGCTAGGAGGATTTATCTTTATATATCAGAATGAGAAATACCACTTTATGCCATCCAATAAAGAGCGTAAAGAAATGGCTGAAGAGAAAGTAATTTTGCCGGATCGCGAAGAAATTTCTCGTAAGATCGACCGCCTTTCACCAGAAAGTCAGGCAGAATTAGGAAAATTATTGGATGACCCTGACCAGATAGAACAAATACTGCACAACCTCAGTAAAAAATAACAGAAATAGATAACCAACAAACGGAGTACGCCTATGCAATGGTTGTGGAAGATGTTAAAAAAAGATAAGCTGGTCACCTTATCTTGCCGGGGTATTATTGGGATTGACAGGGATATTCTCGGTCGTAGCTTTCAATCGATTATTATCCGCCTCCGGCCCTGTAGCGATACTCACATCCACCATATTCAATGCATTATTTCCAGCCGCTGCAAATAAATCCATGTATTTTCAATATATTATGCCGCCAGGGATCGGGTGGGAAGTGATCCTGTTGGTGGGTATAGCGGTTGGTGGTTTTCTGGGGGCAATCACCAGCAAATCCTTCAAGATCCGTTGGAATCAAGACCCGGTTTGGGTAAAAATTTTTGGACCACAACGCTGGAAACGTTGGTTGATCGGTTTTATTGGAGCGGTGATCGTTCAGTATGGCGCGGGCATAGCCGGTGGTTGTACCAGTGGACTGGCTATCTCAGGCGGAATGCTCCTTGCGCCGGCAGCCTTTTTATTTATGGCAGGCATGTTCGCTTCCGGAATTATTGTCGCTCTGATCGTTTATCGCAGGAGGTATTGATAATGGCTTCCATACTTCCCCCATTGATCATTGGAATACTCTTCGGTTTTGCCCTTAACCGCGGAGGTCTGACGAAATATAACCGTATTGTCGGGGTTTTTCGCTTTACAGATCTGACCGTAATCAAATTTATGCTAACCGCCCTTATGGTTGGCATGGTTGGATTGTTTTCTCTGCGTGAATTGGGAATTATTCAATTACCGGCTGCCCCTGCTACTTATGTTGTTGGGAATCTCATCGGTGGCTTGATATTCGGGATAGGCATGTCATTAACCGGCTACTGACCCGGTACAATTGCCGCCGGGTGCGGTGAAGGAAAGCTGGATTATTTATTTTCTGGAGTTTTCGGGTTGATCACGGGGGCGGTACTTTTCGGGTTGACTTACCAGGCCGTTTTCCCCGGAATCGTAAAGATTGCAAATTATGGGAATGTTGTGATCCCTGATCTATGGCATGTTGATCCATTCTTAACAATCGGAGTATTTTGTGCTATTGTTCTGTTCCTTTTTTATCTATTTGAGCATGGATTGGTGCGCAAAGATAAACTGCAGGATAACGAATAATATTCTTAATTTAGGCACTGAAAAATATGGATATAACCATCAGAAGTATGCAGCCAGAAGACTGGCCTTCAGTCAGTTCAATCTACCTGCAGGGTATATGTTCAGGAATCTCCACATTTGAAACCAATGTACCCGGGTGGGAAGAATGGAATAGAGGACATCGGGAAACATGTCGTTTTGTGGCAGTATCATCGGATAACAATGTAATTGGTTGGGTTGTATTATCTCAAATATCAAAAAGGGAAGCCTATCGCGGAGTTGCCGAAGTGAGTATTTATATCAATGAGATTTCCAGGGGGCAGGGTGTAGGTAAAGCTCTATTAGAAAAGTTGATTGAATCCTCAGAAAATGATGGAATTTGGACACTCCAGGCAGGCATATTTGCAGAGAATGAGGCATCGATAAAACTGCACCTTGCCTGCGGTTTTCACCTCGTCGGAAGACGGGAACGGATCGCCCGATTAAATGGATCCTGGCATGACACGGTATTATTAGAAAGAAGATCCTCGATTGTAGGTGTGGACTAATCAATCTTTTGGACCGTGCTCCAGCCGTTTCTTTTCCACGCGGTCAATGAACCTGCTCATATCAATAATAAAGCGTTCGTGTTCGCCTTCCGCAATCTTTTCCAGGTCATCCCATGCTTCCACTTTAAATTTCACTCGCCGTCCTTCTACTTCAAGCACCTCGGCTCGTGTTCGAACAGTAAAACCGATCGGTGTGGCAGCAAGGTGCCTAATATTGACAACCGCCCCCACGCTCCCCTGTCCTTCAGCTAGAAAAGGTAATATGGTGTTATGGGATGTCCGTTCGAGCAGGCCAATCACCCTTGGGGTGCTGAATACGGGAGGGAGAGATTCTCCTCCGCTGTAACGGGCAGTATCACTCTCTTGAACGATTAATGTCATTTCTCCGGTTAACCCTGGTTCGATTGGCATTCGATCTCCTATTTGATTTTTCTAAATTATATATCTGTTTAAATCCTGATCTTAACAATCCTTCATATTGTTAAGTTTTTTCAGGTTTCTTTAATGGGAGAAATATACTATTGCCCTTTTTCCGTTCGCGGATGTAGAAACGAATAAGAATGGATAACCCGATTACAAAAAGAGGCGCACCTGAATGGATGTTTCCCACGATGATGATCGCAATCCAGGATAATAGGACTTCTATTGGTCCAATCCATTCAACTAAAACGGACGCAGAATAGATATTGGAGAGCGGGGAAAATAAATGCAAAATTATAAAAGAAATTTGTCTATCCTTAACCAGATAACCTAGAGGTAAGGAAATGACTATTCCAACAACTAATGCGAATAATTTGTAATTTGAAGGTATAAACCAATACAAATTGGAATCCCGCCTCGAGTAAGTAGTTACTGTGGGAACGACTTGCAACCAATCGGTAAGCCAACCTGGTCTTACAAGAAAACAAATTCCCAAAAAAGCCACACTGATGGAAATGATCATGATTAATTGTTTGCGGGTTAAGCGACGGATATACCAGGGCGCAATCGCATACCCAACCTGAGGTTTCAAGATCATTATGGGCAATAAATTGGGGCCAAATGATATCACTAACAATGTCAATAATAGATCCATCTGGCCGACAAATAGACCAAAAAATACTGGGAAGCACAGGAGTGCCCAAATACTTCTCCATCTTAATACCTTCCATAGAAGCCACAAACAGGTTATCAGATAAATGGAATATACTATTGGTTCAGGTATACAGGCAACCAAAGCAAAGATAACCGCGATGGGAAAAGGCACTCCAAAATCCGGAATCGTATACGGACTAATTCCTGCCAGGATTGCTTGACCAGCCCGATAAAAAAGATGAAAGTCATATAGGAACACTTGTATCGTCTCATTAACTCAAAGATAATAAATTCACCATCTTGAGTATATAACCCGGTATGTGATATAGGCAAGTTTCCAAGATTACTTTCTCCTAGGATTTAGAAAAAGGGCAAATCAACTATTCCGGTTCTAAGCTGAAACGAAGGGGTTTGGAGTTTTCCGCCAGATCTTCCAAGTTGACCAACCGAAGATAATAAAACCAGCGGGTGTTGTAATGAAATATACCAGCCAATTAGTCGGCAGTACTAAACCCGACGCAAAATACAAAGTATATACGATAGAAGAGGTAACTGGTATTAGTAATAATGCAATAAATCGCCGAGTAGGTACTGGTTCTGCCAGGATTTCCAACACATTTCCGCTAATCTCACTTCTTTTGTTTTTCCTGAGGGTGAAATATATGCTCATCATCAATGGTAAAAGGACCAATGCAATGGCCTGACCTGAAATAATGATCAGGACATACAGGATCAGAAATATTCCTGCAACGATCCGGATCGCCCATGTTGAAGGAGAAAAAGGTTTCTCGAAAAGCTTTTCGGATGATATTAGGCATATTGCGAGCAACAAGGTTGCAGTGAGAACATATCCCGTAAAAATAATCGGATTTACAAAAGTATTCGGCTCTTCATACTTCCAGGAAATTCCCCATAACCAAAAAAAGATGCCAATAAGAACCGCATAAATATAACTCAGTTTTGTACTTTTTCTTAATACAATCTGTAACCCATACCAACCGGCGAGGACTGTGATCAAAGCATGCCAGGCTAACGCTGTGAAAGATATACTGAGGGGAAGATTTTCATAAGTCGTCTGGACAATAATCCCCTCACCTATCCATCCAAAGAAAGCTCCAGCCAGGAAGAGTGCGTGGATATTCTTAACATTGAACCTTGTAACCACAACCAGGAATAGGAATGCCATTAATGAATAGGCCAGCCAGGTTTCCAGCCAGTTGAGTAAATTATCTTCCGGTCTTGGGCGTGCCCAAAAAACCAGTTCTGAAAAATAGGAGAAAATATAACCGGTGCTCAAACTGGCAAGAAGTGACCTCATATGTACCCCATCTAGTTAATCAAAATCATCCTTGAAGAAATCGATTGGTTTACGGTTTACCCACTTTTCTATGCCAGAAGAAGTTTGGAATCATACCTTTTTGAATTGCGTTTTATATCCCGGTCCTAACAATTATTTAACCCTTTTTGCCATAATGATATCCGGTTTACCTGGTCCATTCGCATCCGGAATGACGCCGGCAATTGTAAACCCTTGCTTATTGTAAAACTCGAATGGATGGTTTTTGAGATTGCGGATATTCGCGAGGTAACCGGGAATATTTTCATAGAGATCTTTATCAGCAAGGGTGGTCATGCTGTCCTCGTCGTCCGATCCCAGGTAAACTGTTATACCTCCGTGCTCTTTGACCTGCTGTATAAGATCGGCAACTAAAGCAGCCCCTATTCCATTTCTTTGCAAATCAGGACGCACCACAAGGGGATGAAGCTCCCAGGCGTGCCCATCATACTCACTGATAGCTCCTATCCAACCGAGAACTGTGCCTGTCTCATCCAAAGCTGCACGAGCGATTTTTCCTGGCTGAATAGCTTCCTCCACTTCTTTCAAGGCAGATTGCATATCAGGCCAGGCATTAGGCCAGTGGACTCTGAAAGCTTCCACCAACATGTTGGCAGCCTGCTCAAAAACCACAGGATTAGCGGATCTTAAATTGATAATCTGCATTTGTAGTTATCAAATCTATGTTTCATACGATCTCATTGTCGTAAAAGATGCTTTTATCAGCTCTTTGAGTACATTTTGGTCAACATCTTCCAATTTCTTGATATATAAACACCCCTTACCAGTGGAGTGTTTTCCAAGTTTGGCCATCAATTCTTCGCGCTGCTTAAATCCGGACATGATATATAAGGATAGATTTTGTTTGCGAGGTGAGAATCCGATCCGTAACCAATCCGCCTCCTGCCCGCTGGCGTATTTATAATGGTAAGTGCCAAATCCAATAATACTGGTTCCCCACATCTTTGGTTCTTCTCCTGTCACCTCTTTCATCATGTCCAGGATGACGAATGAATCCTGACGTTTCTTTTCTTCCGGAATCGTTTTCAAGAAACTTTCCACACTGGCATCATTGATTTTGGTTTTCAGCTCATACATTTCTACCTCCCTTTCAAGCACCTATAAGATTATTAACTACGATTATGATTATTTTAACGGGATGACAAGGGGTTTTCCATGATTAGTATCACCTTCATTAAGTAGTGGTGGAATGAAACTTAATCCTAGTGGTATTTTTTGAATTGCCAATATGCTGAATAAATTAAAATCTCTGCAACCAGGGTGCATATACTGACGATGGCAATTTGTGCAGCAAAAAGACGGATTTGGTGTAGGCTTTGGACATCCGGGAAACTGAGCACAGCTGAGATGATGGCTACCAGTATTGCTGAGAGTAGCATGATAAACATTATTAAGATTCTTACTCGGTTTGATACAAGGTTTCTTTGCCCAACGGGAGCGGGTGAGGTTTTTTGGTACCATTTGAAATACCAAATTCCTAGAATAACCAGACCGATGACAGTGCTAAGGTGCTGCAGAAATGAATATAATGCAACGTTCAACGACCCCAGATGGAAATTCGCTTGACGAAAGACAGGAAATACCATCACTCCCCAACCATCAAGATGTGTAAAGGAATCCCATATAAGGTGGGTGACCACACCCAGGAAGATGGATAACAGGATCATGAGTAATCGTTTCTTAGGCAGAAAAGCAAAACCCCTGGAGAAATTCAACAAACGAAACTTGTGGTTATCAGGTAGTAATGATAACAAAGGCTCCTTAAGAAATTTGTGGAATAATAAGAGAGCTAAAAAACTGATCGGAATGTTGAACAGTAGAATTCCAGGGATGGAATGAGTGAAACCTTTATCTGGTGTAAATGGAATGAAATAACTGAAATCCGGAGCCATGCTGCCAATCACAAGGGCAGAAAATACGAATCCATATCTACGAATGGGGAGAACTAAAGCAGGATGTGAGAGGGTGAAAGGCATGGCTATATTCTACCAGTATCTAATTTCTGATGACATTTCAGAGATATTATTGACCAGGAAACCAAAGGATAAATATTTGTGATCTTTTGTTGTGTTTCCCCATTATGTTGATAAAAAGGTACCCTTTCAAGCACCTCCAGCAGTGATCGAACCGATTGCCAGAAAGGTAAAGATCATTACATCTTGTAAAAAGTGGATGAACCAGGCCCAGAAAAAACCGCGTGTTTCCAACATGGATTTTCCCAAAATCCAACCTAAAAATGTGGCCATGATCACGCCAACAATACCATAGGGAATCCCATAAAAATGTAAAATACCAAAGTATGCAGCCATTAACATTAGAGCTTGAGTCTTTCCTGCTGGTCCTTCCAGCACAGACAGGAAACTGGCTTTGTATGTCATCTCTTCATTGAAAGCATTTACCGCAGCCGCCAATAAAACCGCTGGTAGGAAAGGCAGTGCTTTGACAACAATATTTAGTGGAGGATGCCCGGCGATCACCAGGAATGTCAGTGTGCCCAGACTAATACAGACGGAAAGGATCAGTCCAAATTTCTTCCAATTCTCACCTTTGCCTACTCCAAGCCAGCGAACTGGGTCGATTGGTGCGGAAGTATTCCCTTTGACCAGGAAGAAATCTGCCCGCTTCTTTTTGATCAGATATAAGACAGCGATAACCACTCCGGTAACGATCAGCTTCAGTGACAACTCTGCCAGCATGTAGATATTAAAGGAAGGGTTATCCAGTAACGTCTTATAGAATGGAAGTGTACCGAGTTGGGTGAATACCACCCATTGGATACAAACCAACACCAGGAACAATATCAGGAAGGAACGCAGACTGCGTATCGGTTCCCAGACGAGCGATACAAGTAATCCAATGCTGATCAAACAGCCAGAAATAATTGTCTGGGTGGAAAATGAAACCGTCTGGTGAAAGATCTCCTGAGGTATGATTTTGGGCAGCAGCGAGGCGCCAAGGACAATGATCCAGGCAGCGATGGTAGTGATTTTAGGGGACTCCAGTGTCTTCATATAGCGATCCTCCATTTCCGTATTAATAATTATAACGGTGAGCCAAATTTCTGGCTCACCGTTTTTTATATCATTCAATTCCGGCTTTTCAGCCTTCGATATACCTGTCTTTAAAACAACCCCATCACCCTGCCAGTCTCCAGATCCAGGTCGATATCATAAAATGCCGGGCGTGTAGGTAGGCCGGGCATGGTGCTCATCTTACCGAGCAGCGGATAAAGAAAACCTGCCCCAACAGAAGCGCGTACTTCACGTACACCGATCCTGAAGCCGGTCGGGACACCTTTGATGGTCGGGTCTGCAGTAAGGGACAAGTGTGTTTTGGCCATACAGATCGGTAATTTATCAAACCCCAATCGCGTATAATCGGCGATCTGTTTTTCTGATTCGGGTGAGTAATCCACTCCGTCTGCACCATAAACTTCCCTGGCGATGGTTTCGATTTTTTCCTTGATGCCAAGATCAAGAGGATAGAGGAATTTGAATTTTGATGGCTTTTCTGCCGCTTTGACAACTGCCTCTGCCAGGTTTTTGGCACCAGAACCACCGGTTGCCCAATGTGAACTGACCACTGAATCTTCCGCTCCGGCAGTGATGGCAGCCTTTCGGATCATCTCCAGTTCCGCTTCAGTGTCCGGGGCAAACCGGTTGATGGCAACCACAACCGGGATACCGAATTTGCGGGCGGTTTTAATGTGGTGCAGCAGATTAGGCAGACCTTTTTCCAGCAGGGGGAGGTTTTCGTCAGTGTAAGCTGCGTCCAGTGGTTTTCCGGCAACAACTTTTGGACCACCACCGTGCATCTTGAGGGCACGAACTGTGGCGACTAATACGACCACATTGGGAACCAAACCCGATGTACGGCATTTAATATCGAAGAATTTTTCCATACCGATATCAGCCCCAAAGCCCGATTCGGTTACCACGTAATCCGCCAACTTCAATGCGATCTGATCTGCCAGGATGGAGCTGTTGCCATGGGCGATGTTAGCGAAAGGACCAGCGTGGACAAACACGGGCGTCCCTTCCAGCGTCTGCATTAAATTCGGTTTAATCGCATCTCGCATTAAAACGGTAAGCGCACCAGCGATTCCAATATCTTCGGCAGTTACCGGATCTCCACTGCGGCTCAATGCTACGACCATCTTACCCAGGCGTTCGCGCATATCCTTAAGGCTGGTGGTAAGTGCAAGAACAGCCATGATCTCGCTAGCTACAGTAATGTCAAAACCGGTATCCCGTTCGTGACCTGTCTCTTCAGGTCCATGTCCTACAGTGATCCCACGTAAAAAGCGATCGCTGGTATCCATTACCCGTTTCCAGGTGACCGTGGAGGGGTCGATATCCAACCTGCATAATTTCTTTCGTTCTTCAGGAGACAGGTCGTTCGGATTGGTTTTTGTGATACCAAGCTTTTTTACTCGCCCCTGTAATCCTTTACCAAATGTTCGATTTCCTTTTTTATCAGGTGGACAAAGCCGATTGAACATCTGCTCGTCAGTTGCTTCTGTTTCATGCAGCATTCTTACATCAATTGCAGCAGCGAGCAAGTTATTAGCTGCGGTGATGGCGTGTATATCTCCGGTGAGATGCAAGATTGAAGTCTTCCATGGGTATGACCTGACTGTAACCACCTCCAGCTGCTCCACCCTTAATTCCAAACGTTGGTCCCTGGCTGGGCTGGCGGATGCAGGTGATCACCCGTTTGCCAAGTTCAGCCCCCAGAGCCTGACTGAGACCAACTGTGGTGGTAGTTTTCCCTTCACCCAGCGGAGTGGGGGTAATTGCGGTCACATCAATATATTTACCATTAGGTGCATTTTTTAATCGGGTAAGAATATCCAACTTCACTTTAGCTTTATAAGGACCATACAGTTCCAATTCATCAGGTAAAACACCCATCTCTGCAGCAACCTGGACAATCGGTTTTAATGTTGCGGCCTGGGCAATATCAATGTCTGATGGAACAGGTGTTTTTAACTTTAATGGTGTCGGAATGAACTTTTTAGTTTCGGTTTGTTTTGCTGGAGACATTATTTACCACTCCTTTCAAATTTGCATTAAAAATGAATCCTATCTAATTGTGCTATAGCTTCACCACTTTCGCAAGAGGTAACTCGAGAGAGTATAAATATTGCTGTCATAGCTTTGTCAAAGAAATATATAACTAAAACGGTAAACATTGACGAAATTTGTAAGGAGGCTGTAAGGTTATTTCTAAATTTTACGAGGTTTCTCTTCTATAATTTTGTGGTGCACTACCAGACCCGCACTACTGGAAGGAAAACTCTTGTTCAATATTTACTGGTTGAAAAAACTGATACTCATTGCAAACATCATATTCATCGGGGGGTTATCATTTCCAAACAATTCAAGCCTAATTCCTGTCACTGGGCAGGAACTTCCGGCCTATCAAGCAGACGCAATAACTTCAGATATACCTCCTTTTTGGAATTTTGTTGAATCGGTCGTTGATGGAGATTTGAAATTAAAAGGTTTATATATTCCATCAGTCCTGGCTTTGGAAGTAGTTCAACAACCTAATTCGCAACCTTCTTTTGTTTCCTCGGATCCGGATAAGGCAACTCAGTTCGGGTTAGCCTCCACATATGGAACGATCGGATTATTAGCGCATAATTTTGCCGGCGGGGCAGAATTTGATGAAGTAGTCGTTGGGGAGATGATCGATTTGGTCTATGGAGATGGTCGAATCAAAGAATACCGGGTAAGCTCCATCCTAAGATTCCAGGCGATCGACCCCGTAAACACAAAAACAAGCTTCTTGGATCTTGCCACTCAATTAAAGGAGACAGCGGAAGACTTGTTCATGAAAGTCTATAGTGGTAAACCGCACCTCACTTTGCAAACTTGTATCTCAAATGGTTCTATCAGTTCCTGGGGGAGACTATTTATTATTGCTGAGCCAATTGGCGATTATAAAAAATAGAAAATAGTTTGTAAGTAGTTTGTAAGTTATTAGATATCTTATCGTATGGTAAATAACCTATAATTTACTTTAGTAATCAATATAAGTTCCTTAACAATTAGTTCACGATAATAGCAAAACCGGTGAAAATCGGTGACGCAAAGCTATGGGTCTTCGATCAGAGAAATCTGATAATGATTGCCAGGTTACCGAAAGTACGATTTTTACGTATGACTAAGACCCGGCATAAGATCCGGGTCTTTTTTGTAAACTAACAAAGCATGAACGATAAGGGCAAAACCGGTGAAAACCGGTGACGCAAAGCTATGGGTCTAACACCGATGAGGTTATGACCGCCAGGCCGCCGAAATTAATATAATACCTTCCCTTTTTTCACTCCAGGCGGTTGACCCATATCTTAGTCAAGCCCTTGTCAGAAAGAGACAAGATGGTTTTTGACTTCAAACGTATGGTAAAAATATTCACACTCACAGTTGTTTTACTTGCGAGTTTGTTTCCATTTTCACAAGCCCAAGCCAACATACCGGTAACAGCAGACTCGATCCCTGCAAGCATCTACAATCGGGACTTCAACAACAAAATCATCGGTCATTGCTTTATCCGATTTTGCTACAGCAATCAATGATGGTAAATCTGTTCTCCGTGGAGTATATGTTCCTGATGTAATGGCTTTCCGCGTTATCCAACAGCCAAAGAACCAGAGCGGGTTCGTTTCAACCATCAGAGGATTGGTCACTCAATTTAGTATGGCCTCAGATTATGGGACGATCGGTTTACTCGCTCATAACTTTGCGGCTGGATCTGAGTTCTCTAAGGTCCTGGTCGGTAACACAGTCAGCGTAATTTATGGGGATGGGACAATAAAGGAATTTATCGTTACAAAGATCGCCCGCTATCAGGCATTACAACCAAATAGCACCAGTTCAAGTTTTCTGGACCTGGAAACGAATGAAAAATTATCTGCTGGAGCATTGTTCAAGGCAGTTTATGGTGGAAAAGCTCACCTGACATTACAAACCTGCATCGCGCAGGGTAAAGAAAGCTCATGGGGCAGGTTGTTCATCATTGCAGAACCGGTAAAATAACCTACTTCGGATCAACCCAACGATTAAAAAGCATGGTCAAGTCGCAGGAACATGCTTTTTCTGCTGTTTCCTTCAGTGTCGTTTCAGAGGCAATTTCCCACATATTTTGTTCATAATATTTTTTCAGGAATAACGTAAAGCCGGTATCACCTATTTGGTCTCTTAAGGTGATAAAGAATAATGGGCCACGTCCATAAACGATCGCACCGTAGGTTTTTTGGTCATAACTCTTTACAGGCAACCCAATTGGAATTTCCTTTTCGTCAACCCTATCCCAACGATCGTAGAATGAATTAATAAAACTATCTGAAGCTTGATCACCATATCGGTCTTTATAATACAAGCTGGTGATGTATTGGGTGATCGATTCATCCAACCAGGGTTGATTAACCTGATCATTGCCTACAACATTGTAAAACCATTGATGACCGACTTCATGAGCGACAGTAGATTCAAGATAGATGCTGTTTGGGACATCATTCAGATTTCCATCGAGTTTATATATATTCTTGTTGATTACAGTGACACCGGGATATTCCACTCCCAAAGCCGACGTTGAAGTGGCCAGGATATCAAATTCTGAATAAGGATAATTGCCAATATTTTTGTTAAAAATCCTAATTGCAGTAGAAGCTGTGTCCAGAACACTCTTATTGCCATCCATTAAATCCCTGCTCGAATAGCTATTGACCAAAGTTTCCCCAACTTTAATGCTGGTCTTCTCCAGACCTGCTCCAGCAGCAAGGAAAAAATCGCGCATCGGACCACCAGCTAATGTAACCACCTGACGGTTATCTTGAGTCGTTTCCTCCATTTTTGAGCCGGAGCCCACCAGAATTGCTGTTTGTGGCAAGGTCACTTTCACCAAATAAAAACTGACATCAGAGTAAACAACATCCCCATAAGTTGGTGGAATCTCATCATGCCACCCAGCCTGGTCGTAAACAGCTATGATCGGGTAAAAGTGGGCTAATGTCAGCAGTTTATCTACATATCCGAATACCTGATAATTGCTACTCGGGTCATCAGGCATCTTAATCTGAAGTTCAATTGAGAAAACTATGCTTTTCCCAATCCCCAAATCATTTTTCAACGGAAATTCGAGCACACTATCATACGACCTTATCAATGGCTGGATGTCTGCTCCATTCATTAGAAATTTTGAATACTGGACCTGCGCGCCAAAAAGCACAGGATACATTCGTAATATGACCTTCTCCAGATCCCGATCTTCATGATTTGTATATAATACTTCTTCCTTTAAACTGATGGTTCGATAATCATCAGCAATATCAACCACTAAGTGATATACACTTCGGTCGGATCGCTCTTGAAGGGTGGTTCTGGAAGATTGAACAAGACTGGTCTCATAAGGAGTCCTATCCTGCCATGCGTAATTAAACAAATTTGGTGATGGAATATCATTTAATGATGCATCCGGGAAGATTAAAGGGGTGGAATTCTTTTCAGAGCTTTGATCAATCAAAAATTCCGAAAGCGAGCTATTTTGTGCTGGAGATGGTGTTTCACCCTGTTTTATGATTTGGCATCCAGGAAGGAGAATAATCATTAATATAATCATGATTAAACATCTCGGGGGCTTCACTGGAGTAAAGTTCATCATTAACTCTCCATTAATTTGTGTTGAATCCGCGCCACATGATTAATATTATACTTGTTCAGATTTTCTTCATAAAACAACATGGGATATAATTAACAGCATAGACATATGAATTACCCATTCCGATTGCCGCCCTTTCGATCTGTCCTCCCATTCTCTTTTATTATTGGGTTTATTGGCTGGGCAGGTCTGGCTTTGGTAGTGATCACCTCATTACCCACTCTTGGTCCACGCTGGCTATTTTTTTTCTTCGTAGTATTAGCACTCACCGGCACCTTTCTACCGGTGATCACATTTTTAAATATCCGTTTTCCCAGTGAACCTCCAATCGGGATGGCTGTTGTAATTCGCCAGGCATGTTGGGTTGGTGTTTATGGCGGAATCCTCGTCTGGTTGCAATTGGGGCGGATCCTTTCTACAAACATCGGTGTAGCAATTGCTGTTGGATTGGTAGTTGTGGAATGGTTGATCCGATTACGGGAAAAAAGCCGCTGGGCACCTCAAGATGGCTCTGATCTCGATAATCCATCTATCAATGAACCACCGGATATTTTGGGATGAATAATTTACGATCGCTTCCATCGATCGACCACCTGTTACAAATTCCTGTATGTCAGCAACTTCTTCAGCTATATGGACATCCACTTGTTGTAAACACATTAAGGTCCCAATTGGATGAAATTCGCATGGATGGGAAACAAGTTTTACTTTCTGAAGAACAAATAATCAATGGTACAGCAGAAAAACTGTCACTGATGACAAACCCAAGCATTAAGAAGGTAATTAATGCAACAGGGGTCATATTACACACGAATCTGGGACGGTCTCCATTAAGTAAAGGGAGCATCGCTGAAATAGAAATTGCCGCAAAAAACTATACTAATCTCGAATATAATCTGAAAACTGGCACTCGCGGCTCCAGGCATGACCATTGTGAAGAACTATTGACCAGGTTGAGCGGGACAGAAGCGGCAATGGTGGTCAATAATAACGCCTCGGCGATGCTACTGGTCCTATCTGCATTGTTCAATCGAAAAAAAGTTGCAATTTCCCGTTCCCAGCTAGTGGAAATCGGTGGTGGTTTCAGAGTTCCGGATGTAATGCGCCAATCGGGTGCAAATATGATCGAAATTGGAACCACGAACCACACCCATCTATCGGATTATCAGGAAGCACTGGCATCAGGAGCCGTAGGTGTAGTAAGGGTACACACATCAAATTTCAAAATTATTGGTTTTACCAGCAGCCCGGAGTTACACGATATCGTTGAGGCAGCCCATATTACTGGAGCCCTTGTCATCGATGATCTTGGATCTGGTTCATTCCTGAAAACCGAAGATTATGGATTAACCCATGAGCCAACAGTGCAGGATTCTGTGAAAGCGGGGGTGGATGTAATCTGTTTTTCTGGTGATAAACTATTGGGCGGACCACAGGCTGGTATCATTATCGGCCGAAAAGAATTGTTGGATAAACTCAAGAAGCATCCTTTAGCTCGTGCGATCCGGGCAGACAAACTTTGCCTGGCAGGTCTCTCGGCGACATTGATCCATTATTTGAAAGATGAAGCTGTTCAAGAAATACCGGTTTGGAAAATGATCAGCATGGAGACTGAGGTTATCAGGCAGAGAGCTGTTAATTGGATGGAACAACTCCACGAGGGTAGGGTGATTCAGGGAGAATCTACTGTCGGAGGGGGCAGCCTGCCGGGAGATACATTACCAACCTGGCTTTTGGCTATAAAAGTTCAATCACCCGAAAAAATGTTAAAATTCTTACGCAATTCAAATCCGGCAATTATTGGCCGGATAGTTGACGATGAGGTCGTTTTTGATCCTCGTACAGTATTTGAAGATGAAGAGAATGATCTTGTCGCAAAAATAGCCGAAGCCCCACACAATAGGAAACTAAATGAAAAATCAAATTGACCTTCTTATGAAAAACCAAGGAATCGATGCACTGGTTATTTCCGGTGCAGGTGATCATAATCCTGCCATGGTGTACTTTACCGGTGGAGGTCATTTTGATGCGAACGTGATCAAATTGGCAGGGGCTGATGCGACAATATATTGTTATCCGATGGAAAGGGAAGAAGCTGCCCGGTCAGGTTTGCGAACCGTCTTACATAATAATCAAAAGGCAGGAATTATTAACCTGGCACAGGAATATCGTTGGATGCTGAATGAAGCTGGAATAGCAAGCGGAAAGATCTGCTTTTATGGCAGAGTGGAATCAGGACGTTTTTTGGCATTACTGGATGAACTCAAAAAGATTTCGCCGGAATATGAATTTATGGGCGAAGGAGAGAATCCCATCCTGATGGAAGCAAGGACGACAAAAGAAGAATATGAGATAGAACGTATCCGCAAAATGGGCAAAGTGACAACAAAAGTAGTGGGACGAGTGGCTGATCTTCTCACTTCAAGGCCTGTTCATGCTAATTACTTACTTAATACGAATGGGGATCCGCTTAAGGTTGGAGAGGTTAAAAAGCTGATCAATTTATGGCTGGCAGAAGAAGGAGCAGAAAATCCTGAAGGAACAATTTTTTCCATTGGCAGGGATGCCGCAATTCCACACAATGTGGGAAACCCAGATGACATTATTGAATTAGGGAAAACGATCGTATTTGATATATACCCATGTGAAACCGGTGGAGGCTATTTCTACGATTTTACCCGAACCTGGTGCATGGGTTTTGCAGACGATCCAACCCTCAAGCTTTATACAAATGTTAAAAAAGTATACGATACAGTGGTCAATGAGTTAAAATCTGGCCAGATGTGTAAAGATTATCAAATTCGCACCTGCGATCTATTTGAAAGCATGGGTCATCCTACCATCCGATCTGTCCCTGGAACCCAGGAAGGCTTTGTTCACAGCCTCGGTCATGGATTGGGATTGGATATACACGAACAACCCTGGTTCAGCACATTCGCTGAAACAAATGATAGGCTAATTCCCGGTGCAGTTTTCACCATTGAACCTGGCTTATACTACCCCGATAGAGGAATGGGAATCCGTTTGGAAGATTCCTATTATGTAACTCCACAAGGGAAGATCGAGTTATTCACAGAATATCCAATGGACCTGGTATTACCTGTGAGAAAAGGTTGAAAGAGATCAAATGAATGTCCCGCTGAGGATTTTGGGAATAGAGTCATCCTGCGATGAAACAGCCGCTGCGATCCTGGAAAATGGACGAGCCTTGTTATCGAGTGTTATCGCCACTCAGATCGATTTACATGCTCAATATGGAGGTGTTTTTCCGGAAGTGGCATCACGTCAGCACATCCGAACCATTTTCGGTGTGGTGGATCAGACCTTGCTGCAAGCCCACATGACGATGAATGATATTGACGCCATAGCAGTGACTCAGGGTCCCGGCCTTGCTGGTTCCCTGGTGGTCGGATTAAATATGGCGAAAGCGTTGGCATTAGCCAGGGGTATCCCCATTATTGGTATCAATCATCTTGAAGGACATATTTATTCTGCCTGGGTCTATGATGCAACTGCATATCCTGACAGTGAAAAAGCACCAGAAGAACCGCAATTTCCCATCCTGGCATTGCTTGTTTCCGGTGGCCATACTGAGTTAATCCTGATCAAAGGTCATTTACAGTATCAGTCTTTAGGGAAAACATTGGATGATGCCGCAGGCGAAGCTTTCGATAAAGTTGCCCGTTTACTCGGATTATCTTATCCTGGTGGACCATCCATACAAAATGCCGCTAAAGATGGGAATCCGAAAGCTTTTGCTTTTCCGCGTGCCAAACTGGAAGGTACCTGGAATTTTTCATTTAGCGGTCTCAAGACTGCAGTACTACGGACTGTAAAGCAATTTGAAGAAAAAAAGATTGCCTTACCAGTTGGGGACCTGGCTGCCAGTTTTCAAGCTGCAGTAGTTGATATTCTTCTATCTAAGTCCCTGGCGGCAGCTCAAAAATTCAACGTAAAAGAAATCCTGGTTGCAGGCGGCGTATCGGCAAATCAGGCTCTCCGGAATGCTTTTACAGGGCAAACAAGGTTTCCGGTCCAGATACCACCATTTTCACTGTGTACTGACAATGCCGCAATGATCGGTGCAGCCGGTTATTATCGTTATTCAGCAGGACAAATTAGCTCACTGGATATGGATGCTTTACCATCCTGGCCTCTGGCATCAATTTGAAACTTTCTTTGTCCGGTAACATCAAATGAATCAAACTAACCAAAAACCTGAGTTTTCACTCGAGTTGTTGCGTACAGGAGATCGGGAAGAACAAGCCAGATTGGTGGATTATTATTCCAACCCGGTTTACCGAATTGCCATGAACATCCTCAATTCAGCTCAAGATGCTGAAGACGTTCTTCAGGAAACCTTTATCAATGTGTTTCATGGTCTGCCTTCATTCGAAGGGCGATCCAGTTTAACTACCTGGATCTACAGGATTGCTGTGAATGAAGCATTAATGTTGATCAGGAAACGGAAAGGTATTGAAATCTCGATCGACGAGGATAAAGAAGATGAAGAGGGAGCAACTCCTCCGAATGAAATTGTTGACTGGACCAATCTACCGGAAAAGGAATTGTTATCGAATGAGATGCGCAAGGTTTTGAATAATGAAATTGGTTTATTGCCAGACAAACTGCGCATAGTTTTCGTATCTACGAGATATGGAAGATCTTTCAATCAGGGATACTGCTCTAACCTTGGGGTTATCTGAATCTGCTGTGAAGACAAGATTATTAAGAGCGAGGTTGCAATTGCGGGAAAATATCTCACACTATTTCTCTGAATGGAAGCTCGAAAAACAGGTGAGTAATGGAACACACTAAATGTAATAGCCTGATAAATTTAATAGGTGATTATCTGGACGGCGATATCAGCCCGGAAGCCTGTGCTGAATTGGAAGAACATATCCAAGGGTGTGATCATTGCAGGGTAGTTGTGGATACTACCGAGAAAACGATTACGCTTTACCATGAGATAGCCCAGGAAAATGGAATTCCTGGCGAAGTAAAAGAGAATTTATTTAAAAAGCTTAACTTACTGGATTATATGAATACGAATAAAAAAAATGAATTAGCTGATGGATGACATCAATTTGTGTCAATCGATAGACAAGAATCACCTGGGAATGGGGTTTTGGCTGTAATTATTTTTTGTAAGAAATAAATCCTTGATCATAGTGCAATAGGTATAATTGGTCTAGTTTTGAATAATCTCGTTAACGGGATTTTCCTCATTGTTAATGGTAGGTTTTGTACGTATTATATAATTACAGAATTAATAGTTTACTCATTACTGAAGGAATTTGAAATGTTGGAAAAATTACTCACAGAGAAAATAGCACAACAAGTAAAGGATGTTTTTGAACAAACACTCAAGACATCCTGTTCATGTCCTTTTTTTTGGAAGTGAGTCACGTTGCGAGTACTGCCTTCCTACCAGGTCTCTGTTGGAAGAGATCATTCCATTATCCGATAAATTATCACTCGAAATACACGATGTAGAGCTTGAACCGGAGATAGCTAAAAAATACCATGTTGATAAAACACCGGGAATTGTAATTAATTCAAAGGATAATAATGAAATAACTGATCATGGGATCAGGTATTCAGGGATGCCATCCGGTCATGAATTCACATCATTGATCAATGACCTCATCATGGTATCTCAACGATCGACAGATCTTAACCAGGATACCCGTGCATTTCTAGGAACCATTAATAAAGATATTCTTCTACAAGTGTTTGTAACGCCAACCTGACCTTATTGCCCGCCAGCCGTGAACCTGGCTCATGCAATGGCATACGAAAACCCGTTCATTCAGGCTGAAATGATAGAGGCAATGGAATTTCCTGATCTTGCTAACCAATTTCATGTAAGCGGGGTACCTCAAACCACAATTAACAGTGGAACAGGTACCATGGTCGGGTCTGGCCCGGAAGAAGAACTTATAAATGAGATTAAAAGGTCTTTGGGTAAATAGGAATTCAAGGAGATATCATGGATGCTAAAGTGGTCTGGAAATCAGGCTTGGGTTTTGATGGAACAGCGGATAGCGGTTTCACATTACCATTGGGTGGATATAATGAAATAGGAAGCGAAAACGCTGGTTTCAGGCCTGTCGAATTGCTTGCTATAGGTTTAGCAGGTTGCACTGCGATGGATGTGATCTCGATCCTTGAGAAAAAATGCCTTCAGGTCAATGCTTTTGAAGTATCAGTTCATGCGATACGTGCTGAAGAGCATCCCAAAGTATTCACTCAGGCTGAAATATTTTTCCATATCACAGGGAAAAATATTGATTCAAAATCTGTTGAAAGGGCAATTGAACTATCAAGTACAAAATATTGTCCTGCATCTGCCATGCTTGGCAAAGCATTTCCTATTACCACTCGGTATGAGATTATTGAGGGGTGATCGGGGGAAAACCTCGCTGGCGTTCGATCCATTGAACTCCAAAATCCACCGCTGCTCTTTGAGCAAATAAGAAGCAATTACCCGCCCCTATCTTAGCTATTTTTACCAATCCGGTAATACAAAAATCCTTTCCCACCTGACCGAATAAATCGGAATCATAAACAATATCCGTGTATTCCACCCATTTCCGTACGCCGTTAATCATCATCGGCGCCCCTAGTTTTGCTTTACTTGAACCGCGAGAGCGGACTTCTGACAGATGGAAGGAAGTGTTGTTTTCGAAGCCGACACCCATTAAAAGAACTTCCCCATCCAAATCATAGATTCTTGCAAGGGGAGAATTCTCACCCAATGAGTATTCCAGGGAGTGGTCTGAAGTAATAAAGTCGGCATTTTTTCCCCAGGCTGCAAATGATACCTCTGGATGATCACTTCGCATAACGTCTGGCATTGTTCTGAATACTTCTGCTATGGTACCCATCCCCCGACTGGGAGTATAAGTCGGATCATAGGCAGGCATGCTTTCACGAATGATATTCCACCAGTTTTCGGGCACTGGAGGATGGCGCCAATTTGCCGGATCAGACAGGTCGCCACTATGTTCAGGCATTACCAGTGTTCCTTCAGGTGTAATCACATCCATTAAGGCTTGAATCACCGCAACAGCCCCACCTGAAACCCAGCCCAACGCACTTAAGGACGAATGAACGAGTATTGTCGCCCCGGCAGTGATTCCTGCCGAGGATATTTCCCTTGTAAGCGATGCGCGGGTATTTGGATACTTCAGTTGGTTAATGGAATCGCTCTCGCTCATCTTAATAGGTTAATTATTTACCAGTTTCGAGCTGAGATGCCTGGTCAGCACAAGTACAGGCAACAACGGTTTGAGTGAAACGGGTCATGGATCCCACGTAAGGAGTACCACTTGAATGAACGATCCATCCTTCAAGGTTGAATGGCATTGGGCTATCCGCTGTGATCCATTCGCCATTATATTTCCTGGCCATATGGACATGCGTACCTGTAGCCTGACCTCTTTCGCAGGAGGGATGTCCCAACACATCACCGGTTTTCACGCGTTTACCCTGGGCGGCTGCATCATACCTCGATAGATGGAGGTACATCACTGCCCAACCAGTCCTTTCGTCACCATCTCCATCAAGGTCCAGGATGGTCAATCCAAGTTCAACCCGGGAAAGGACTCCATCGGCAACTGCAGTAACCCATTCAGGAGATTCAGTACAACCACTTTTATCAGCAGGAGGAGCAAAATCAATTGCCGCCCAGGGCTGATTCTCTCCCCAAGCTGGATGCGGAGCTCCGGTATAAGCCCAGGATCTGTTAGGTGTAAAAGGAAGCTTCATCTCGGGTTGGTTCAGGCTGCCTGGAATAAATTCTGAGGTCTGAATCGGAAAGCTGCCAAATAGTGAATGGTAGGTGTTCGCAAATCCATCACCGGAAATTGCTCTTTCAAACTCGGTTACTGAAGAAATGATGGAAAAGTAATTTTGCATGGAGACGCTGGCTGCATTAAGCCAGGGATCAAACCGCATTAGCTTGCCATCCTGTAATTCGATGGAATGTACTTCACCTGACCGCCAACCATAATACCCTGCGTTTAATGTGTCTGCCAAAATCAGGAGTTGTAAATATAGGTTTGCGTTGTAGATCTTTCTAAATCCCAGCGCATACCGGTCTACGTCTTTGGGGACGGTTGGGCTTGTCAGGGCTTGCATTTTATATTCAAGGAGGGCTAATAATAGTTGTGGACTAATACTATATGTCATTCCAACATATTGAACCAATTCAGCTCCGGTTCGCCAATCGCCATAGGCATATATTCGATATGATTTCAACCATCCTTCCGACTTAGATACAAAATCGATTGTATCAAATGCTATTTGAGCAGGTCCATTTACAAATAGGTAATCCGGCAGTATCTGGTAGGATGATCCCCAGAATGGCAGGTAATAGATTGGGATTTTTAAAGGTAGACCGGGTGGAAGAGTGGAGGTAGTTTGAGGCAGAACCGGATTATTTTCCTGAATTTCCTGGACTGTTGTATTAAACCTGGCTGCCAGGGCTACAACTGTATCACCATCCTGAACGGTGTAATCCACCAACTCTCCCGGGTCATAAGCTTCCCGCGTTGGAAGAGGAGTGACGCTCACTTCTATGGCAGGTTGTTCCGCTGTAGGAGTTTCCTGGAGGCTGCCTTCAGTTGCTGCTGGTACACAAGCGTCAAGAAGGAACATCGCGCTCATACTGATGACTATGAACCGGTGGAGTACAGACTTGAAAATTTTTGAATCTTTGGGTTTTATTTTTCTTCGAATACTTTGCATTTAAGCCAATTGTACTCGAATTAGGTTAATTCGGGCTGTTTTTATCCCTAAAAATGTATGTATCTGCTGTCCCACAGGTGCAGGCAGTAACTACTTTACCATTACGAGTTAAGGTTCCTTTATAATCCTTGGCGTCTGCATGGGCGATCCATCCATCCAGGTCGAAAGGCAGTGGACCACCAGCCAGAATCCATTCGCCATTATATTTCCTGGCAAAGTGGAAGTGCGTTCCGGTGGATACGCCACCTTCGCAGGATGGGTGGCCAAGATGATCGCCCTGTTCAAGCCATTGTCCAACTTCAGGACGGTCCTCTGTAGCAATGTGCATATAGAATAAATTCCAACCAGTTTGCTCATTGCCGTCACCATCCAGATCCAGAACCACTACTCCACCACCTGAACGGGCTACCACACCAGACGCTGCTGCCAATACCCATTCTGATGATATTGCGCACCCCTTAGCCCCGCCTGGTGCAAAATCAAGGGCAGCTCTTGCTCCCTGGGTTCCCCAGGCAGAATGTGGACCACCGGTAAGTGCCCATTCTTCATTCTGTTCGATCGGAAGAATCAGCTCGGGTTGCTGCAATGTCGCCGGAAATAATGGTTCAATTGCAACTGCCCGCAGCCAGGGGTTTCCAAACATGACTTCATGCTCATGCGGAAAACTATCCGCCCCATATAAAACAGCTTCCCAATCGCTTAAGTCGTACATCTGAGCGAACAGATATTGGATTGCATAAGTCCCGCCATTAATATCAGGTGATGCCCGAAATTTTGTTTTATCGGCAAACGGAATATCTGTCATGATCCCTTCACGCCAGCCATAATAACTATAAGAAAGCTGGCTCACTGCCCAGGTCAGTTGGAAATATAACCCGTTCTTAAATTTGGCAACATGTCCAAGTGGATATTGAATGCTATTTTCGTCAGCCGGTTGACCATAAACCCAGTTACTTTTATATTGCAATAACGAAAGTAGTAACCTGGGGTTGATCGAATTCTCAATAGCGACTTTGCGAATGACACCAGCCCCATCTATCCACCCTTCGCTGTTCAAGTATTCGCGATAAGTGGAAAGGTAACCCCCTGCATCGGCGACGAAACTATCTATATCGAAATCCAATGCGGATGGCGAAAACACAATTTCGCTGTCAGGCATCAGTTTCAAATTCGATGCAAGATCTGAAAACATCGGCGGGATCATTAACAGGATATTTGGATCCAGGAATCCCGTTTTTGAGAGCGGTTCTGCGGAAATGATTTCATCAATACTGACTTTAAAGCGGACTGCGATTGCCGGTAAAGTATCTCCTGCCTGAGTGTAATAAAGAATTGGCGGAAGGCTGGTACTGGTTGGCATGGTTTCAGCCATTACCTGGTTCACATCCTGAGTGGGTTCCACAATCTCTGGAGTTGGTGTTTGCGGATCGATGACCGGTTCAATAAATGGCGTCTCAGTCAATGTAGGAACATCAGTGGGTTGAATTTCTTCCGGTTCGAAACCACCGCCAAAGCCGGTACCAGGAACGACTTCAGTCGGTGGTACCTCCGTAGGCAGTTCCGCTACCGTTGGGAGTTGTGTTGGAATTGATTCAATTGTGGCGCTGGGGGCTTTTTGTATATCGTCCAAGGAAACGTAATCGTTGCTGCAACCGGTAAGTGAAATCGAAATTATTAAAATTATGAATCCAAAAAATATCCTGAAAGCGACCTTATCGCTGGATCTGGTTTTCTTCCCTTTTACCGTTCCATGCCTCAATTGATAAACCATCTTTCACCAATAAACCATCATATTCAGCACCGGACCCGGTTGAGGACCATCCATCAAGGTCGAAAGGAATTTCACCATCCGCAGAAATCCACATTCCGTTATATCTTCTGGCGATGTGAAGGTGGGTTCCGGTGGAAACGCCTCCTTCACAGGATGGATGCCCAATTTTGTCTCCGGCGGTGACGAAATTGCCAGATTTGATCCGGTCTTTAGTAGCAACGTGCAAGTATAGTACCGACCAGCCATTTTGGACGAAACCATCTCCATCGAGATCTGTGACTACCATTCCACCCTCAGATTTGACGACCAATCCGCTGGCTGATGCGGTGATCCACGCATCATTATCGACGCAACCGGGTACTTCCCCGGGTGGTGCAAAGTCTAGAGCTGCCCAGGCAGATCCTTCACCATATCCCGGATGCGGACCCCCAGTGAACGACCAGCTAACCCCCGGCTCAAATGGAAGTTGCATTGCAGGCTGCTTCAAATCGGCCGGAAGCAGTGGTTCTATCGCAAAATCAAAAGGATATCCAAAAAGTTTGGAATACGTCTGGAAAACACCCTGATCGGAAACTGCAATTAGCCAATCATTTTGGGTGTAAAGGGCTGCCATTAATTGCTGAACACCGGCTGTACCGGCATTGATCGTATTGTTTACGGGGATGATCGATCCATCAGCCAACAACCAGGCAGGAACGGCATTTACTTTCCATATGTAGAATCCACGGTTCAAGTTATTGGCGGCAAATGCCATTTGTTTATATAATCCACTCCGGTTTTCGTCGAAATACCCCAACGGATATTTTTGATAACCATCTTCCACCGATTTGGATGTCACCCACCCGCCGGTATATTCCAAAACGGTGAGTAAAAGCCTTGGATTTACCGAAAAGTCTTCGGAAACTTTCTGAATTATCTCAGATCCGGTGAGGGTTTTACCATCAACCTCTTCTGTATAGCCCGCGAGGAATCCTCCTTGTGCCGTCACAAAAGCATGTAGATCCAGGGTGGTGCTCATCGGTCCATACACCAGTTCGGAGTCGGGGATCACTTTGAATGCAGGTGCCTCTCCGGCAGGGGTGGGGGCTGGGATGAGGAGGAATTGACCCACACTCAGGCTGTTGGGATCGGTGATCTCATTTAATCGGGCGATTTCTTCATAAGACACAGAGTACCGGTTGGCAATTATTGCCAAAGTATCATTGGATTGAACGATATATTCATCGGGATCCTGTCTCAAGGTGGGCACAATTCGCGGTGCATCCGGTGTGGGTGTAAGAATTGGTTGGTCAGGGCTGCGAGTCGGCGGCAGGAACCAGGGTATGGTCGGAGTGGGTGTAATCAGGCACACGCCGGAGATATCCACCCCGGCCGGGCATGGAGTTTTAATCATGTCCAAATTGGAAGGATTCCAGGGCGTGGTGGCTGGAGCCTGCCTGGAGCAGGCAAGAATGGATATTCCCAGCGCAATTACTCCCCAGATAAATTTCTTTGGCAACAAATTGTACTCTTAGGCCAGCTTGTTTGATATATGCTTTCCACCCAACAGATGCATATGCAGGTGGTGAACTGTTTGACCGGCACCTTCCCCTGTATTTACCACCAGCCTGTAACCAGATTGCTTGATATTTTCCTTCTCAGCAATGATCCGGGCAGTGGTGAATAAATGTCCCAAAGATGTTTCATCTCCGGTGGTGGCATCGTTGACCGATTCTACATGCTGATTGAGGGCAATCAATATATGCACAGGCGCCATCGGTTGGATATCTTTAAATGCGGTCACTTTGTCATCTTTAAAGACGATCTGGCTGGGTATTTTGCCGGCTATGATCTTGCAAAATATGCAATCTTCTTTCATTTGATCCTCGTTTATGGTGTTGGAATGGGACCCAGTGTATCTTTACACATAATATCATAATACAGCAATTCTGTATCACGATTAGCTGCCGCATCTGCAGCAGCAGCTTCTCCAATTGCCATTACATCCTTAAACCGGTAATCTGCGTCGGTGCTCCAATATCGCGGCAGGACTAGGAGCGGATCCCCAATTTGCCCTTCAGGTGCATAACTTGGGCGCATCGGGTCTTTGGTGTCGCTGAGAGGTACCCAGTTGAACATGAGCGGACCACGGGGATTCACAGTAAAACCAAGCCGGTATCCCGCGTCACGCGCGACTTCAGCACCACGTTTGGTGAATCCACCTCCCGGCCATATATAGGCAATGGGTGTCACACCAAAATGTTCCTGGATAAAAGAGATGGAACCGAATAACTCACTATGGATATAATCTTCTGATGAATAATCATTGATGGGGATATTGTGAACCACGCCGTGAGCCTGGACATCCAGATAACCCTGTTTGATCAACTTCAGCAATGGATCATAATATGCTTCCGGGGTATCAGGTGTGCTGATCCAGGCCATGGTTACACTGGTCCAATCATATTTCTTAAATAAAGGCACAAAGTGTGTTTTGAAAAAGTCAGCCTGGTGGCGGTCGTCTGATAGAAGCAGCATGGATTTTTGCGGGATCTTTGCGTTTTTTTCCAGGAAATCAGCCAATTGGGTTGCATTGATCGTCATGAAACCCAATTCTGCAGCATGCTGCATGGTGAGCTGGTGGAATTCCTGGCCGATCTGGTTGTCTTTTAATGTCCCCGCATCATCGGTGATCGAGTGGTACATGATCACCATGACCACAGTGCCGGGAGCGCTGTTATTCGGGTCCCATTTCATCTTCAGGTATTGGCAGGTATCAGCAATGTAGGTATGGGGTGTATCCAACGGATTGAGAATGGAGGATTGGAACAAACCCGGCAGCGCAGGAGGAGTACGGATGGCAGTAGGTGTAGGCGGAATCGGTGTGGCAGTACTTGTGGGGGTTGCCGTAGGAGGCTGCGGGGTGAAAGTGGAAGTAGGTAATGGCGTCTCCGTTGCTTTTGGAGCAACAGCACCGCAACCGGACATAAATAAGATGCCTAGCAGCATAATAAGTAGTGTACTTTTGTTTTTCTTCATTATTGATCCATTCTCCAATGTTATTTTCTTATTCTATTTCGAAATCTACCCCACCCACTTGTCTGCCGGATCCATTCCACTGGAGATCGTCTCCATGCTGTAACCCTTACGGATCAACTCTTTGACGATCACGTCAGCTTCGGATACATCGAATTGGCGGGACGCGTGGGAAAGAACAATTGAACCATTTTGCATCCGGTCGACCACATTATGGACGGTAAGCTTATCCATACCCCCGGATTCAAGCGACCAGAGAACATGCTGCATGCCCCAGGTTGCAGCCAGTGTCCGCACCCGCATATCACGATCACCGTAAGGAGCACGGAAAAACTTCACCTGGTATCCCGGCACAATCTCATTTACCTTGGTTACGAAGGCATTGAACTGCCCATTGATACTGTCATCAGACAATGAGGTGAAAGGATTATGGACCCAGCCATGGCAACCCAGATCGTGGCCTTCATCGATCAATCGCGGTAGAGTTGCCTTACAGTCTTCCAGATTTACACCGATAATAAAGAAGGAACATTTAACACCATGCTCCCGGTAAACATCGAGCAGATGTGATAATTTGTCATTCCGAAACACATCGTCGTATGTCAGCATTGCCACTTTTCGGGTGAGATCGCCGGTTTTCAATTCATGTGATGCGAGGAAGTCGATCTCCCCGGAGGTTAGATGCGGCTGCAATTCATATGGTGGAGTTGAATCCGAAAAATTAACACGGTCCACTACTTGCACTTGACTGGAAGATGGATATAATCCTTTTACGGGAGTTATTACCGTGCCGATGCTTAAAGTAGCCAGTGATCCACTGACGAGTTTGATAAATTCTCGGCGATTTATTGGATTATTCATATAGTGTCAATTGAATACTGACTAAAATGAGAGCAGAATTGCATATATTTATTTTAACACCAACCAGCTGGACTGATATGGAGAGAATCTATGGATGATCGCCGCTCAGACCGGATGTCCAGGTTGGAGCGCCTCATTGAGGTTAGCAGAAATCTTAACGCTAACCTGGACTGTGAGCCGTATCTTAAATCCATAATAGAAATAGCTTCCGAACTGACATTTAGCACAGAAACATCCATCCTGGAACTGGCACCTGAAGGTGACCACCTGCATTATACAGCTTCTCCCTGGTATCGGTTGGATAAATTGAAACCTTTGAGCATTCCTTTGGATAAAAGTGTGGATGGCTGGGTATTCAACCACAAACAACCGCTCATCATCCAGGATGCATTACACGATACTCGTGTCTTTCGTGAAGTGGACCGGGTACTGGAAGAGGCAACTTATTCCATCTGTGTCGTACCCATGCTGATCAAAGGCGAGCCGATCGGAGTTATGGAAGCTGTAAACAAACTTGGCCATTCCAATTATTCCGAAGAGGATGTCTTCATTCTGGAAACACTGGCCGCACAGGCAGCAGTAGCAATTCAGAACCAGAAGTTGTTGGATAATGCCCAGGCATCATACCGGCAGTTGCTCGAATTGGACCGCATGAAATCTGATTTTATTGCCATTTCATCCCATGAACTGCGCATCCCTCTGGGTTTGATATTGGGGCATGCTTCACTCCTGCAGGAGGAAGCAACCGGCGATACACGCATCCAGCTTGATACCATCGTCCGTAATGCTATGCACTTGAAGGATATTATTGAAGACCTGGCCGACGTGGATAACTTCCAATCGGGGTTGGGAAAGATCCGGCACCGCCGATTTGCCATGGACCGCATGATCAAGGATGTCGTCAGTTCCTACCAGGAACAGGCTCGTGAGCGCAATGTTTCCCTGCGTGTTTCCGCCACCAAAGCGGATGTGGTAGTGGATGGTGACGCACATAAGATCCGCATTGCATTGGGCAACCTGGTGAAGAATGCCCTCACCTTTACAGACCCGGGCGACCGGGTATTGGTGACAGGAGAGCAGATCCCCGGGTATGTTAAAGTATGCGTGATCGACAATGGCATCGGCATTCCTGCAAAGGATATTGATCGGATCTTTGATCGTTTCTTCCAGGTGGAATCGCACCTCACCCGCAGGCATGGCGGCATGGGGTTAGGCTTGCCCATCGCACGCGGTATGATCGAGATGCACAAAGGCAAATTGACCGTGGAAAGCGTGGAAGGCAAAGGCAGCAATTTTACCTTCTTCCTGCCGATGAACACTGAACAGGTCTCCGCCGCCCAACGTGTATTCTTAAGCTAGGCTTGCAGAAAGCCCCCGGCATGATATAATCTTTCTCACTCGGGGTGTGGCTCAGTCCGGCTAGAGCACGCGGTTCGGGACCGCGAGATCGAGGGTTCAAATCCCTCCGCCCCGACAAAAAGCAAGACCAAATCCTAAAGGTTTTCAAAACCTTTAGGATTTCACTTTAACAGAGATTTCGCAGGCTCAACCACACCTCCGCCCCGACATCGTTGACGAAAAATGATCCTTTATGCGAAAATGCTTTCCTGCAGAAGGGTCTTTTTTGTTTAATTGCTATAATTAACTTTATCTAGTTGAAAATTAATAGGAAGAAAACGAAAGTTTTTTCAGGGAACAATTTGAGCCATCGTAGCCGCCCTTAGAATTGAATTTGATGACATAGACAATCGAATTCTACGACTTCCAGGAGGCACTTATGGATAATATTGACTTACTTCATAAATATTTTGATTTTGACGATTCAGACCTGTTCGCCAATCGTAACGGCAACCTGACTCCCAGACAACAAATGCGTCTGGTTGATGATGATAAGTTTGGAAAAAAACTATTTCTGATTATCGGCATTATCCTGATATTTGTAGCTTTTTTACCAGCTATAATAATCGGGATTTCCCTTCTCCTGTGTATCTCAAAAAACTGTTGGCCAGTATCTGCACGATATTTTTTTACTGCAATGGTGTTGATTTGGACTCCGATATGGGGATATTTCGGGATTCGTGTACTTCGCAGCGCTTTATCTACATCTAAGCCATTTTCACTTCAGAAGGTGGAAGGGCCAATCAATATCATAAGGACTGTGCATACCGACCACAGGACTCGTCAAGAACATGAAGAATATGAATTGCATATTGGCAATGAGGAATTTACATGTCAATCGGAACTGGCAAATATCATGATGCAAGGAGATATTTATGCGATCTATTATATTAAAGAATCTAAAAAAATCATGTCTGCAGAAATGAATGCAAAAGGAAAATAGAAACGGAATCCTACTTTGGTATTACTTTTTGTTTTCTGTACGTCCATTTAGAATCTAATTAGATTCTGTTGGATATAATACTTACTAACAGTTTCATATAACTACGATTTTGAATAGCTAAAGGGTGACAAAATGCCAGATAGTTCCGGTGGGCAAGAATGGCCTTTCTCCATACTGACGACAAAACTATATATCCCTTTGCCTCGGCTCAAGACCGTCCTTCGCCCCCGCCTGATCGAGAAACTGAATGCGGGTTTGGTCCAAGACCAGAATTTTGGACATAAACTCACCCTGATCTCTGCTCCCGCTGGATTTGGCAAAACTACACTGGTAAGCGAATGGGTCGCCGAACTTCAGCATCCATTACCACAACATTCCGATACATTTAAGCAACCCGAGCCGAAGATCCGGATTGCCTGGTTGTCACTTGACGAAGGGGATAACGACCCTGCCTGCTTTCTGACATACCTTGTAGCTGCTTTACAAACGATCACAAATGATATTGGAAAAGGGGTTTTGGGAGCAATCCAAACATCGCAGCCACTGACGACGATTAATGAATCCCTGTTAGCGTCTTTGTTAAATGAAATTGCTGCCATACCAGATAATTTCATCCTGGTCCTGGATGATTACCATGTGATCGATTCAGAACCCATCGACACGTGCCCTCACTTTTCTGCTCGATCATCTGCCACCGCAGATGCACCTGGTGATCACCACCCGCGAGGATCCATCCCTGCCACTTCCTCGTTACCGGGCAAAGGCACAATTGATCCGAAGTGCGTGCAGCCGATCTGCGCTTTACCCCGGAGGAAGCCGGTGCATTTCTAAACCAGATGATGAACCTCAACCTTTCGGTGGAAAACGTAACCGCCCTGGAGACATGCACAGAAGGTTGGATCGCCGGTCTGCAATTGGCTGCAATCTCCATGCAGGGACGGAAGGATATCGCCAGTTTTATCCAGGCTTTCACCGGCAGTCATCGTTTTATTCTCGATTATCTGGTCGAAGAAGTCCTTCAGCACCAGGCTGAATATATCCGCAGCTTCTTACTGCAAACTGCGATTCTCGACAAGTTTTGTGCTTCATTATGTAATGCTGTTACTGAGCGGGAAGATGGCAAAGAAATGCTGGATGTCCTGGAACACAGCAACCTGTTCCTTATTCCGCTTGACGATAAACGCCAGTGGTATCGCTATCACCACCTTTTCGCTGAGGTGCTTTTGGCTCATTTATTTGATCAGCAGCCGCAGGTTGTATCCAGCCTGCATTCGCGGGCTAGTGCATGGTATGAACAGAACGCTATGCGACCCGATGCCATCCGTCATGCGCTGGCTGCCAAAGACTTCGAGCTCGCCGCAAGCCTGATCGAACTGGCATACCCGGCAATGGAAGATGGAAGTAGCCAGTCCGCGCTATGGCTTGGCTGGGTGAAGATACTGCCAGATGAAATGTTCCATTCCCGCCCGGTGCTCAATGTTGACTATGCATTCGCGTTATTAGGTATAGGCGAAATTGAAGCTGCCGAGACACGATTGAAGGATGCCGAAGGATGGTTGATACCCGAAGCGGGATCGGCTGGGATGATCGTCGCGGACATGAAACAATATAAGTCCCTGCCAGAGACAATTGCCATCGGACGAGCTTATAACGCCCAGGCATATGGCAAAATACATGAAACGATCAAATACGCCAGCCGTGTACTAGAGCTCCCCGTAAATGATCCTTTTAGGCACAGTCAGGCATCCATGATGCTTGGGATGACTTATTGGGCGAGTGGGGATTTGGAAGCTGCCAACCGGGTTTTCGCTGATTTCACGATAAAAATGCGTAATGTAGGCAATGTACCGGATGCGATAGGAACAACAGTTGTTCTGGCCGATATCAGGCTGGTTTTGGGACGTCTCCGCGAGGCGATCAAAACAACCGAGCAGTTGCTACAATTTGTCATGGATCAGGGTGAACCAGTTTCTCCAGATACGGCTGACCTGCACAGGGAATTGAGTGAGCTGTATTTGGAACAGGGAAACCTGGAAGCTGCCACTCAGCACTTGTGGAAAAGCAAGGAATTAGGGGAGAAAGCGGACCTGCCTGTCTGGCAGTATCGTTGGTATTATAACCAGGCACATCTCAATGAAACACAGGGTGACCTGGATGGTGCTCTATCACTTTTGGATGAAGCGCAACGCCTGTATATCAGGACACCTCTGCCCAACTTGTATCAAATATCTGCCATGAAAGCCCGGATATGGGTTGCGCAAGGCAATATAACTCAAGCCCTGGAGTGGGTACGCGAGCTGGGGCTGTCCGCTGACGACGACCTGAGTTTTTTACACGAGTTCGCGCACATCACTCTGGCGCGGGTGCTTATCGCCCAATACAAGAACGAGCGAACCGTAGCCTCAATTCAAGCGGCTATGATGCTCCTGGACAGACTTCTCCAAGCAGCAGAAGAAGGAAGCCGGATAAGCAGTGTGATAGAGATACTGATATTGCAGGCACTCGCATCTCAGGCACAAGGCAGCATCACACCTGCTCTTGCGCAGTTGGAGCGAGCCTTGAAATTGGCCGAGCCTGAAGGCTATGTCCGCATTTTTGCTGATGGGGGCAAATCAATGGCGGAGTTATTGGAAAGGTTTGAAGTAAGCGACGGGACGCTCCGATCAAGGGAATATATTCCCAAATTGCTTTCAGCGATTGATATACATGAAGGAATCCATTCCGCCGATTCTTTTTTACCTGGCACCTCAGAGGTAAATAACAAATCCATATCCAGAGTTCAATCATTAATTGAGCCGCTGAGCGAACGTGAGCTGGAAGTGCTCCGGCTTCTCAGAACCGATTTGAAAGGACCGGAAATTGCCCGGGAACTCATGGTATCGCTGAGCACCATGCGTACCCATACCCAGAACATTTACTCCAAGTTGGGGGTGAACGATCGCCGGGCTGCTGCCAGCCGCGCCGAAGAACTCAATTTGTTGTAACGATCACTCGATCTAAAATCCAAATTGCCGGTAGTGAATACATGTCACCCGCCGGCATTTTTTGATTCTCTCATTACACTACGACCAATAAATCATCACCTCAATCATCACAAGTAATGATGACGCCTCATCATATTACCTTGTATCTTTTGATTGTAGGAATGAATGCGAACGTGCAGACATTCACCCAAATTGGAAAAAATTGCACGAGGTGCAGCTTGAGTGAGAAACAAACATTGCCTGAATATGATAACGAATCTGGAATATATGAAATTCGCCTTAAGGGACAGCTGGATGAAAAGTGGGCCGACCGGTTTGAAGGCATGACCATCACGCTGGATGAAAACGGAGACACGTTATTAACTGGCCAGGTGGTTGATCAGGCCACGCTGCATGGACTGCTCAAGAGAGTACGTGACCTGGGCATGCCCTTGATCTCAATCAATTTCGTTCACCCCGGCCAGGCAAAAACACAGGAGGTCAAACCATAATTTTTTATATTATTCCAGTTTTTATATTTACCAATCAAATTAATTTAATATAGGAGATTAAGAAATGAATACTTACAGAAAGAACGCAGTAATGACAGGGATCCTCTACTTCCTGGGGACAGCCTTTGGGGTTTCAAGCGGACTTATTGGCGGCAAAGTGATTGCCTCGGTAATTTCAGGTGTACCGCCCGTCGGTGTGGATATTCTGAGCCTCGCAGCAGCCGATTCGTCTCGAATTACTTGGGGTGCATTATTAACATTCATGATGGGAATTTCCCTGGTGGGGATGACGGTTTTCCTCTACCCGGTCATAAGGAAAGCAAGCAGAGAACTGGCGATGGGGCTGGTCCTTTTCCGCGGAGCGTTGGAAGGCGTATTTTATATGTTTACAACCCTCACTTTTTTGACACTTTTAGCAGTTGGCAACACTTACGTTGCCACCGGTTCAGATTCGGCGGTTTTACATACCATTGGCAATCTTATATATCAGTTTGCAAACCTCACTGCCCCGGTCAGTTCCTTCATTTTTCTCATTGGAGCCACGATTATATACGTCACTTTTTACCGCACCCGGTTGATCCCGCGCTGGATATCCGTCTGGGGCTTTATCGCCGTGGCTGCTTCTCTGACTGCAGCTTTGTTGAAATTCTTTCATATGGACACCGGCATCGGGTTTTATTTGGATATCGCCGGAATGTTCCCACAGGAGCTGGTTATGGCGGTCTGGTTGATCGTGAAGGGATTCAATCAACCTGCGCTGGTTGCCCTGGCAGCGAATAAAGAATAATTCAAAGATAATCATCCTGGGGATGCAAGCTCCAGGATGATTATTGTAAATGAAATCCACCAGCGACGAGGCAGGTCAATGGCGAAAGCGGGTGGATGCATGGAGAACTTGCAGTCAAGAACGGGCACTACGTGAGGACACAGGCGCAAACGAAGACCTGACCTACATGCCTGAAGACAACGGGATTACGTTATTGACTGGCTCGGTGGTAGATCAGGCCACTCTGCATGGATTGCTGAAAAGTGCGCGACCTGGACATGCCATTGCTTTTAGTCAGCTATGTTCTTCCGGGCAAGGCCAAAACCAGGAGATCGAATAGTAAATTATTGCAGTTTCAGCTTTCCTACTAACCAATCAAATTGAGTAATAAAAGAGATTAAAAAAATGAATACATACAGAAAGAAAGCGGTATTGACAGGTGTCCTCATCATCCTGGGGACAGTCTTTGGAATTTTAGGCGCAGTCATTGGTGGTGAAGTGTTTATCTCGCTTATTTCCAGCAAACCACTTGCCGGTGTGGATATGCTAAGCCAAGTTGCCGCCAATTCGTCCCAGCTTACCGGGGGTGCACTATTTACCATCATGATGGGGACTTCACTGGTGGCGATGACGATTTTCCTTTACCCGATCTTTAGAAAAGATAGCGAAGAACTGGCGATGGGGATGGTCCTTTTCCGCGGAGCGCTGGCGGGAACCTGGTATTTTGTTTTGGTCCTCGGTTTTTTTGCCCTGGTCGCGCTTGGCAACGAATACATTGCCACCGGGGCGAATTCGGCTGCTTTACTGTCCATGGGCAATGTATTGAATCAGATCCAGTACCGCCTCGGCGAGATCGGACCCATCTTTTTTCTCATTGGGACTGCGTGTTTATACATCTCCTTCTTCCGCACCAGGCTGATCCCACGCTGGTTGACCGTATGGGGTTTGATCGGCGTGATTTCCTCTATGGTTCACACAAATACCGGCTATGATTTTTATTTGAAAATGGTGTTGGTGCCACAGGAAATGGTAATGGGGATTTGGCTGGTCGTGAAGGGCTTCAATCCATCAGCGATCGCTGCCCTGTTTGCCAAAGCAGAATCATCTAAAGAAAATAATAATTGGAGAAAATATAATGGAACTAACTAGTAATGGCAAAGTAGTTGTCGTGACATCACTTTTCCGGATGATCTTTGGGGGGTATCTAATAGGAAATGACCTATATCGCTTTAATGATGCAAACAGCGCGTTACAGGTCCTTTTCATTTATGGTGTGATTGGCCTTCTCGTAACCTTATTCATAATCAGCAAAAGACAAGGAAGATTAGGTCTCTTATGTCTTATTGGTTGGGATGTTCTTTTCATAGGGGCACAGTTTGTTTTCTCGTTCCTTTCAGTAAGTAAATTAGTAGACCCGGGTTTGCACGACCCGGTGACCAATTGGTGGTCGTTGTTGTTGACGTTTTCTTTTGCCCTGGTGACGCTCATATTCTCCCTCAGAGCTTACAGAGAAACCAGACACTCCAATGCGTACAATTTAAAATCTCCTATTAACTCTTGAAACAAAATAAGTTCAACCTGAAAGGTGGTTATCGATGAAAATGAAAGCGATTGTTTATGACAAATATGGACCGCCGGAGGTTCTGCAACTC
Organism: uncultured Chloroflexia bacterium; assembly: GCA_963827895.1. Lineage (GTDB taxonomy): Bacteria > Chloroflexota > Anaerolineae > Anaerolineales > Anaerolineaceae > PNON01. Next base: position 546,818 of record CAWHCY010000007.1, read on the forward strand.
AAAGAGATAGAAAAACCTACTCCAAAAGATAATGAGGTACTGATAAAAGTTCATGCCACCACCGCCCACATCGGAGACACGATCATGCGGAGCCTAAAAATCCCCGGGCCTCGCTGGCAGAGACTCTTATCTCGGATCTACCTGGGTATTAGAAAACCTAAAAGAACCATACTGGGTATGGAACTGGCTGGAGAAGTTGAATCCATTGGCCGGAAGGTTACACGCTTCAAACCGGGCGATCCAGTGTTCGCCTCCACCTTCGCGGTCAATTTTGGCGGCTATGCTGAGTACAAATGCCTTCCCGAAAACGGGGTGATCGCCATCAAACCGAACAACCTCACTTACGAGGAAGCCGCCGCTGTCCCAAACTCGGGGATGACAGCATTGCATTGCCTCAGAAAAGGAAATATCCAGAGCGGACAAAAAGTTCTTATTTATGGCGCTTCAGGAGCGGTGGGAACTTTTGCGGTGCAGCTTGCCAAGTACTACTTTGGAGCAGAAGTGACCGGTGTATGCAGCACCACGAATTTGGAATTGGTCAAATCCTTGGGCGCTGATCAGGTCATTGATTACACCCAGGAGGATTTTACCCAAAGCGGTGAGACCTACGATGTGATTTTTGACGCGGTTGGCAAGCTACCATCTTCTCAAGGAAAAAAGGCTCTAAAGAAAACGGGCATCTATCTTAATGTCCATACCGCTTCAGACGGCGGTAATAACGTTGAAAACCTGATCTTCCTCAAAGAACTCATTGAGGCGGGAAAGATAAAAGCGGTCATCGATAGGCGATATTCATTGGAGGATGTGGCTGAGGCGCACAGGTATGTTGAGAAGGGGCATAAAAAGGGAAATGTTGTCATTGTTGTGGGCTAAAATCCCCAAAATAGGTAAGGATAATTTTCCAATTATGAGATATATAGCGGGAGTAAATCAGAAATTAATATGAAAGCGAATATTTATTTCATATTAAGTGTATGGATTGAAACTGTATATGATATAAAATTGTCTTGATGAATGGAATATTTTTAGTCAATCCACATTTAGATACCTTGAAATAAAAAGGAAAAAATGAAAAAACCAACAAAATTCCCCTACCAGTTTTTTGTGGTTACATTCCTCTGGTCCTGGTTGATCTGGCTGCCACTGGTTTTGGCAGGAAATGGCATACTGCCAATGGGGAAAGGCCTTCTGAGTACCCTGAGCGTACCAATGATTATGCTGGGTATCTTTGGCCCTGCAGCAGGCGCCTTTTACTGCCTCAGAACATTAAACGGGAAAGGTGCCATCCGTGATTACCTGCGCGGTCTTTTGGATCTGCGTTTTGGCTGGAAGGCATGGCTGATTCCCATTCTGGTATACGGTGGAAGTACCTGGTTGGCGTGGGTGCTGCCGGAATTATGGGGCGAACCGCGCCTGAAAATGCTGCTGCCATCCGTATGGGTTTTTCCGCCATATGTTTTACTTATGATCTTATTGGGCGGCGGACAGGAAGAACTGGGCTGGCGCGGGTATATTCTGGATCCAATGGAAGAACGCCTGGGGCCGTGGTTGGGGAATCTGGTACTCGGTGTGATCTGGGCTTGCTGGCATTTACCGTTATTTTTTATTCCGGGTGTCAGCCAATCATTTACGCCATTTGCCGGATTCATGCTCCTAATAATCGGTTATTCCTGGTTCTTATCCTGGGTTCGACAGTCTTCCGGAAAACGCACCATGGCCGGTTTGGTTGCCCATGGTTGGGCTAACGCTTTTGTTCCCCTATTCCCGACGCTGGTGATGGCCACGGGAGCAGATCAGACACGATATTGGATCTGGGCAAGCCTTACATTTGTGATCGGCCTGGTAACGATGGTTTTACGTTCGCGCCGATCTTCACACAACACCTTGAATATGGGGAAGGACCTGACCGGACAAGCGACTTGATATAAGATTTCCACCACCTTCTCTACCTCTCCACCGCATAAAATGCATCGCTATGTTCATCATGTAGTAATCCTTGACCACCAGAGAAATAACTATGCTCACAAAATATTCACCGAGTAGATTACTCTATAGAATGGGAAACGAATGAAATTATTGAAATATCAATTATTCCTCGGTGCTTCATTAACCATAGTGGGGAGCTTTTTACCCTGGGAAAGTGCAGGAGGCTTTAGCGATCATGATATTTATGGCTTCCGAGTTAGTCCGATTAATTTCAAATATTGGGTCTCTGGGTTACATTCATTGTCAGTCAACGATTATGGAGGCGGGCTCGTAATATTACTAACAATTTTAATCGTTCTTCTTGCTTTAAAGCCTCCAAAGTTTGTTAAAAATCCTTTCATATGGAATCTCATACTATCAGTAGGATTAATGACAATATGCTTGTTTTTCGTGGGAAGGGGATTATTTCATATATATGAGTATGTTAGTTCAGTGGAACAACCCTCCATCAGACCTGCTCTATATTCTGTCGTAATCGGTTCATTTCTATTATTGTGGAGAGCACTATCGATATACAAACATACGCCGAGCAAGCCTTATTCCGTTAAAATATGAAGTGATAAAGGGAGTTTGTGTGTAATTTTGACGAATGATACTCATATCGATTTCAACAAATACTGGTTGTATGCCTTATACCTGGCATTGTTCACCATTATCTATAACCTGGCTGAAGGGGTAGTCTCGATCTACTTCGGAGCGCAAGATGAAACCCTGACGCTCTTTGGCTTCGGCATCGATTCGTTCATCGAGGTGATGTCCGGGCTGGGGATCCTGGCCATGGTGGTGCGGATTCGCAAAAACCCGGAGGCGCCGCGCTCACAATTCGAGCAGACTGCCCTGCGCATCACCGGCACCTCCTTCTATATCCTGGCCGTTGGTTTGGGAGCTACCGCCGTCTATAACCTGTTCACCGCCCATAAACCGGAGACGACCATACCGGGTTTGATCATCTCGGTGATCTCCATCTCGTTCATGTGGCTGTTGGTCAGCGGAAAGCGCAAGGTTGGCCGCAAGCTCAACTCGGCTCCCATTTTGGCGGATGCCAACTGTTCGCTGGTCTGCATTTACATGTCGCTGGTATTGTTGGTCTCCAGCCTCATCTACCAATTCACCGGCTTTGGATTCATCGACAGTCTGGGCGCTATCGGTCTGATCTACTTTTCGACCAGCGAAGGCAGGGAAGCTTTCGAAAAGGCTGCCAGAGTGGAAGACGACTGCTGCGGTGATGATTGATTTGAATCAATATTCCCCGGATCAAATCTGATCGTAACTCACTCTTGTGATCAATTGGGTGAACATCGCCAAGAACATTTCAGCCAAATTATTGACCCAGGTTCCTGAACGCAATCAGGTGTGGGCACTCTTATCATCTCTGTCCTTTCACAACGACCTTGACTCTCCATCGTTGTAACTTATAATGCAATTGTATATTGAGAAGTTTGCTTCAATGGAGCAACCTGCTTACAGGAGATAAAAATGCCGGAAAAAACCGCAAGACCAAAAAAGGATCCTAAATTTGAGGAAGCTCGCGAACACATGCGTGCTGCCCACGAGAATATGCATAAGGTGTTTGAATCGATGATCCCCGAGGGAGTTCGTGAGAATCGCAATGCCGCCCGCAGGGAATTCCTGCTCGGTTTACGCAGCCTGGTGGATGCCGCATTGGAGCGCTCCGACACCAAAGCGAAGTAACCATTCAATATCCGAATAAATATAAGGGCACAGAGCGATTACGCTCTGTGCCCTTGTTTATTTAACGCAAAAAGATAAAAACTTTACCTGCCTAACAGCATCCACAATAGAACCAGGACAGACGCACCGCCAAAACCAAAGGCGATGCCTGTCTCTTTTGCCAGGTAAAACTGAACCCCGCTCATCAGGAAGGCTGCGAAAACCACCGCTGCAGCAGTCTTTCGCTGTGAACGGGTCAACCGTTCCATCTCACGGGTCATTGCCGGCACGCGCACTTCAAGGCGGCCCTGTTCCATCTTGCTCATCAAGCTATCCATTTTTCCTGGCAGCACAAGCAGCTTCTGCAGCATCTTGATGACCTCATCCAGTATCATTTGCCACTTACCGCCACCCTCGTCTGCCACCAGTTTTTCTGCATACGGTGCGACACTTTGCCAGATATTGAATTGGGGATCCAGACCGGTGCACATACCGGAAAGGATGGCCATGCATCGCCCCAAAAGGATCAGGTTTTCTGGCGCCTGGAATGGCATTTCATACATCAGGTCGCCAAATTCATCAATGAATTGCCGCGCTTCTTCCCCGTGCATATCCTTCATCTGTGAAGTGGATTTACCCCAAAAACGTTCAAACACCCGCGATCCCGCCCGTTCCAGCAATTCCAGATCTGTTCCTGGCAGAAGAACATCCAGCGTTTGAAAAGCCTGGATCAAGCGATGGGCATCTTCCGTACCGACGGAGATCAATATCTCCTTTAATCCCTTGAAGGTATCTTCGGGAAGTGTGCCGGTCATTCCAAAATCAATGAAGGTTAATTTCCAATTTTCGGGGTCTTCTCCTGGAGGAGCAGCCTGTACAAACAGGTTACCCGGATGCGGGTCTGCGTGAAAAAAACCGTCCTCGAAGATCTGTTTGAGATACAGATCGAAAAGCCGCTTTGCTACAGCGGTCCGGTCGATCCCGGCAGATTCTATGGCCGCATAGTCTGTGATCTTGATGCTGCCTACATCTTCGAGTGTCAACACCCGCCTGGTCGTGTGGCTCCAGATCACCTTCGGGACACGCACGTTGGGATATTCTTTGAAATTCTCCGCAAAGGTCTCGGCGTTCTTGCCTTCATTCAGGTAGTCGATCTCTTCATATAATGAGCGGCTGAATTCTTCCATTAGTTTGGGCACGTTGGCGCGTTTGCTGATGGGTTTGTATCTTTGCAGCCAACTGCCCACGATCCGCAACGCTGCCAGGTCCACGGCGATGACCTCTTCAATGTGCGGCCTTTGTACTTTCACCACGACCGCAGGGCAGGGATTGCCATCTTCCATGGTGGCGCAAAGGTGAGCCAAATATACCTGGCCAATGGATGCAGATGCCATGGGGTCCTGTTTGAAGTCGCTAAATTTCTGCTCAATTGGCATGCCAAATTCGGCTTCAATGAGCGCCCGGATGGGTTCGAAGGGATCTGGCGGAACCTCATCCTGCAGATCGGATAATTCATCCGTGATCTCGCGTGGCAGCACATCCAACCTGGCGGAGAGAAATTGACCCACTTTGATCATCACCCCGCCCATTTGCACGGCCAGCTTGCGGAAGCGCTGAGCAACACTCCGCATGCGTTGTACTCGCGTTGATCGCGATAACTGCCGGAATCCCAGGCGGGGAAGGATCAGTTCCCACCATAATATATCTAGAAACGTCCGGCTGAAGAAGAAAAGGATACGGTAATAGCGTCTGCGAAACATGATTTGATTATACATCCCGTGAGGTTGGGAGAATAGAAGCCAGTGTAACATCCTGATGACTTATATTGATGGAATGTGAGCGCTGGGAGTATCCACATTATTGATTCAATTATTTTTACATTTCCTAAACGCAACCAAATGGATCCTTGTGAGTTTGACTTAAAAGCTGCCCTTGGGGAATAACGAAGATATCAGCACCAATTGATAAATAGATATTAATATTGAAATTCACAACTATAATAATAAATAAATTCATTGGTGGGAAAATTCGCTGTACGCTTCAATATAAATCATGATCGGTTGGAAAGCAGGAGGGATGATGGTACGATGTCATGGGCTTTTTGGCAAACACGATCTGTCAGTTTCAGCGAACGGTGAGATCGCCTGTTCGAAATGCAAAAGAAGGTGGGACCCGCATAATAACGGGCAGGAAATTCTTCCCTATGGGTATGAAAGCTGGGAAGCCTGGCATAAAGAAGCATTACAAAAACATCACGGCCAAACCATTTACCCGGGCAGCCGACCTGAAACCCATTATGGCGGATACGATACCCGATTGGGCCATGAAGAAGTAGCGGCTGTGTTTGCAGAACATATCATCAAGGCCAATAAGATGGATGACCAGGATCGCATCAAACAGATCCGGGAGCTGGCTAAAAAGGATCCAGGAGAATTCCTGCGGCAGCTATTCAAACCTTAGGATCCTTCGAATAAGAAAACAGGCTCCATCCTGATATCTTTATCGTATTTTTTCTTCTACGCTCATGGGTGAAAGGTGACGAGCATGACAAAATTGGTTCTGGTGGGGTATGCCACCCAATACGGGTCAACGAAGGAAGTAGCCGAAGCGATCGCGGAGACGTTGCGCGAAAGCGGGTTGGAGGTTGACCTGCAGCCGTTGAGCAAAGTGCGGACGCTCGAAAGTTACAGTGCGGTCGTGCTTGGAGCACCGCTCCTCATGTTCCACTGGCACAGGGACGCGCTCAATTTTCTGTCCCGGCATCGGAATGCGCTCACTGAACGGCCGGTGGCGATCTTTGCGCTCGGACCGACGCATGTACCCCATGATGCCGTCGAGTGGAAAAGTTCACAGGAACAGCTCGATAAAGAGCTGGCAAAGTTCCCCTGGCTAAAACCCGCTAGCCGTAAAGTTGTTTGGCGGCAAGTACGACCCAGCGCTGCTGCGCTTCCCGCTCAATTTGATGGCCGGCAAGGAACCCGCCAGTGATATCCGGGATTGGGAAGTCAATCCGGACATGGGCTGGGGAGTTGAAGGTAATATTGAATAGATAAAAAAATCAATACCTGGTTAATAATTGATAATGAATAATTCTTAAAATATAACGTGAAATATTTATTCCAAAATCATTTTATTTAATTGGAAAATTCTACGCTTTAAATATTTATCACGTTTTGAAACTAAGGAAAAACAAATGAATAATGAAAATGAATCTAAACTTATCTATAAATATAAGAGTTTTGAATTATTTCTAAAAAATGTCTCAATCGCATGGCAAGTAATGGATGATAATTCGACAAGAGAGCAATTTGACAAAATCTATTATGATATTTGTAAAGACATAAAGGATCCTGGGATTGAGATTTATGCTCCTCCTCTTCCGCATTTAGGGAGGTATGTAGAAGATGTCAAACTCACTTCCGCGGACCAAACCTTAATTATCCATCACGGTACTCTTTTAATGCAATACCTCTCAGAAAAGGTAAAAAGTAAAGAAGAAATAAAAACGAATAAAGTAAATACGGAAATTTATGTTCACCTAGATCGAATAAATGAATTGACCGGTATAAAAAGCAATGAATTTGACCTAACCAAATTAATACAATTATGCAAAGAAATTAATATTGCATATCAGAATGATTGTTACTACTCGGTAGCTATGTTGTTACGTTCGATAGTAGATCATGTATCTCCTATTTTTGGCTATAAAAATTTTTCTGAATTTTCTAATAACAATAATAAATTGAGCGTATCCGCCAAAGAGTCAATGAAAAGGCTAGATGAATCTTGCAGGAAGATTTCTGATGGAATATTACACCAACATATAAGGAAGAAAGAATCTTTACCGAATACTGTAACGGTAAATTACACAAATGAATTAGATATTTTGCTCAGTGAAATATTAAATAAATTAAAAGGGAGTAATGAGTAATAAAATACCTCATTCGCGCCGGAATAATCTCCGTTTGCATGGTTTTTACCGATAGGTAGACTTTTGGACTCTTATGGTGTGAATTTGTATAATAAATCGAATAGATATGCTATACGGCATTTTTGTAGTATATCCACTAGTTAGATTGAGAACTTCAAATCTTTTTCCTCAATAAAAATGCATAGGGTTCCATGAATGAAATTAATAAGTAAGAACACCCTAAAAATATTAGTATTTCTTATTGGGCTAACTGTTATTTCTGCCTATATGGTGTACATATATAATTATGTTTTCGCCTTAGATCTGAGTAGGCGAGTACAGATTATATTGTTGTTAATATCCGTTATCGCACTCATTATTCCTTGGGAAGTGCTTTACAAATTATTTAATCGATTAAGCAAAATTTTGGCTGGTAAATTTTTCGAGGTAATATCTAAAACCAAGAAATCGTATGCAAATTTAATCCGGGAAGTTAAGTCCCAAAGTATCAATAATCCTTTTCAATCAATAGTAAGTTGGATTCTGGTAGTAATCGTTGCAAATATCATTAATAAATACTTTATAAGCAAAATACCTTTGGGATACGATTTCCATACAGTTATTAATTTTATCGTGCTACTCACCGGTATCTTCTTGTCAAGAAAAATCATTCGCGTCTTTTTTGCTAAGTTTTTCCAAATAATTGACAATGTTTTAATTACAAATCTTGAAAGAAATTTCATTCGCAAGCCTAACATTATTAAATTCGTCATATTTTTGATGCTGATTGGGGTCGGAGTTACGGTCATGGATTCTTGGATTTTTAAGCCTGAAGAGCACTCGGCTTCTTGGCTTGTCAGTTCTTTTGATGATTATGACAATCTTCTAAGATCAAAAATAGATATCAGTAATCTTAATTTGAGCGACCAAACCGTTGATGGACAAATCGAAATAAATGAATTTGGAAAATATTCAGATCTATTAGTTGATTTTGTTCAATACATTGATGTAAACAATCAAGTTATCCCTTTAAGCGTGGTGTATGTCGAAAATTCTGGTCTCAAGACCATAACTAAAAAGTCTGGAAAAGTTCCCTTTCAAGTGGAATTGTATGGAAACAAATATTTTTTTCCATTTGGCGCATATGAAGGTGAAATTAGGATTAGTATAAAAGGAAATTGGCATCCTTTTCTCAACCCCGAAATAGAAACTTCTCTGGATTCTCAGATTAATTCAGTAAACCTAATCATGGGAGAGTCGACACATTCTAACTATATAGACAATCAAACTAATGAACAAATTAATATATTTAGCTATAAATTTTCTCTTTCTTATCCGCTATATTTTAAAATGCTATTTATTACAATATTTTTGATATTGATCATGTTTTTATTCGTAGTCTGGAAAACCAAAGATATAGGGCAAGTCATGGTTTTATCCATTGGTATTTTTGCAACACTTTATGCTATTAAAGGCTGGGTTATTCCAAATGAGATCGCATCTCTAAATTCTCCCCTTTTATTTGATAGGATTAGTTTTATATATATTGTAGTATTCTTAGCCAGCCTTGTGTACAAATATTCAAATCAAAATGAATAGACCTGTTGGTAGCAAAAAAACACTACCTCCTCACTGCGCGCGAAGATATGACCGATAGGTCTCCATTTGGTTTTTGATACAGTTATTATGAAATGTTTATGATGCGAATCTATAAAATATATCGAAATGACAAGATGTACGGAATTTTTGCAGTAATTCCACTAGTTTGCACGGCTCTTGTACAACTAAAAATTAATTCCAGCATGGTATATGTATCGTAAAATATGTTTTACAGAATATTACGGGATGAGTGATGAAAAAAGATAACCTGAAAATATTTGCCGTTTGTTTTGTAATCGTTTATGTTTTGACTGCTGGATTAAGTATTTTGAACAGACAGCCTTTAGTCTTTGCGCTTGACTACAGTATTGGACAATTCATTTTGTTATTTATTCTTATGGGCATCTTAAGTTTCAGTTTAGTTTTCGTGATGGAAAACCTCGAAAAGTTACTCAAAAAATATTTATCCCCAGTTTTCATTTCCCCGCCTTCAATTTATGCTTACTTCATTTTTGTATCGGCTTTGGGATTATTTGCATTCACGTTGTTTTCAGGCTATGCTAAATCAGGGCGACCATTTTTATATTATGGTTGCGTTACAAATAGTTGCATTTACCTTTTCAATGGTTATACAGTAACATTGATAACAGCTGTTTATTTTGCTTATCGGTTTGTCAAAAACCTTTCATCAAAAGTAGTGTCGTAATTTTTTACGTAGGTTTGTATTTCGTTCGCGCTGGTGTGTGCGCAGCCTCCTCGAAGTGGAACGGGTGGGAGGCCGCACGCGAGGTTTTGACCGTCAGGTCTCTTCGTTAGGCTGCACCCGGAAATAATAATCCTTTCTAAACTTTATGAAAAAATCGCAAATTGTTCTGGTATTTTTAGTAATGTTGATTTCGCTTAGTTTTGCCTACTATGCAGATACTCGGTTGTTTGGGGTTGTGTCTCGTATCACCTGGTTTATTGATGGTAAAAAAAATCTGAATGAACTATCCACTAAGAGCAAAGTGTATGTTCAAAATGAACTTGGTTTTTCGCTCTATTATCCTGCTAACTGGTCTATCGAGGAACTTGGTTCTCCAGGAAATTTTTTAATCTTGTCTAACGAAAAAATCATACCGAGTGAGGCTGAAAAGATTAAAACTGGGCAAGGTAGTTTAAATTTTGTTGTTCATGCTATGCCTAATTCTAATTATGAATTTAATCTTGTGAGACACATGGAGTTTTATGTTAAATATCATGGAGAATTCAATCCTGTTTATCGAGAAAAGGCACATATCGAATATCTCGCGGACAAAAAATTTGCGATTGCTACTTTTGACGTCTCTGTAAGCAATCGCGGACCAAATATTTTGGCCATGCATGGCAACAAGAACATGAGTATAGAGGTTTTTGGATTTACATCTCAGGAAAACGAAACCGAGTTTCGCAAAATCTTTGAAGCAATTCTGGCATCAATAAAATTCAAATAAGGAAATCAAACAGTACTGTTCGTTCGCGCCGGTATGTGCACAGCCTCCCCAAAGCGAAACGAAGGGGAGACCGCGAGCGAGGTTCTGACTGATAGGAGGACATTTGGACCTTGATAGTGTGAATCTGTATAATAAAGCGAAATGGCATGTTATAAGGCAATTTTACAGAATATCCACAAGTTGGGTGGTTTCTTCCGAGAGTTGGATGTAATAAACATGAAAGCTCAAATGGCAATTGCTATTCTCTTTACTATCTTGTCTTCTTGTACTCTCACGACCAGCCATCTTTCAACCAGAACGCCGACAGCTAGCCTTCTTTCCACCAATACAGCTTCGCTCCCATATACTCTTCCATCCATCTCTACTACTACACCAACGAAGATATCTCCTATTTTGGAGACAGGCTTGCCACCATCACCGACCATTACCCCGAACCCAACGCAAGCGAAACAGCAAGAAGATATCAAGAATGTCATTCAGGCATATTTTGAGATTCGGTATCGTTTGTTCAGTGTCTCGCCGCCAACCACCATTCAGAAGAACGTCTTTGGCGATCTGGTATCAGATAGTGATGATGCAAAAGATTTTCTGACGACCGAAACAGCGAAACTGGCTGTGGAGAGAAAATGGTATGAGTTGAATAAACTCAGATTTGCAAAATATGAATATTCCTTGAAGTATATAGATATTGTGGTTGACGATTCCGCCCAAACTGTTACGGTTTCCTTGTATGAGTACTTTAAAATAATCTGTGAAAGAGCGATGGAAAACAACCCTCAAAATCCATCTTCTTGTGCCGTTGGTGAACTTACTCATGAAATCGTTATGCACAACGATCATGACCTTTGGAAAATTGTATCTGATTCTTATAAGGACTCCTGGTGGCGTCAATTCCGAAAGCCAGGACTATCCACAGACGAAATATTAAAGAGCATAAATTTGGAAATGCAAAAGCTAGAGGCACTACCATCACCTACGCCATGACTTCGTTTTCTCGTTCGCGCCGGTGTAGGCGCAGCCTCTCCGAAGTGAAACGGAGGGGACACCGCGTGTGAGGTTTTGACCGTAGGCCTTTGCTTGCAAAATGTGTATCCAGCGAATGAACGAAATGCTCGCTCTTGGATATTCTCAATTTTGTGTGCCATCTTTAAGATGGCGAAAGGACAATTATGAATGTCGTCAACATCACAACGAAATTTAATCTATTCCAAGAATATTGGAGTCCTCGAATCGCTGGCGAATTAAATGACTCCTACATCAAACTTGCAAAACTCAAAGGCGAATTCGTTTGGCATCATCACGAAAATGAAGATGAGTTATTCCTGGTAATTAAAGGTAAATTGCTGATAAAGTTGCGTGACCGCGACCTCTGGTTAGAAGAAGGCGAATTTGCAGTCATCCCCAAAGGTGTTGAACACTGCCCGGTCGCAGAAGAAGAAGTTCATGTAATGCTACTTGAACCAAAGTCCACACTCAACACAGGCAATATACAGAACGAAAGAACAATTGCTGCTCAATGGATTTGAACGAAAATCTGTGGGAGAATCCCCTCGTTTGCGCCGGCTTTAGCTGAGCATCCCCGAAGTGGAACGGCGAGGACACCGCGCGAGGATTTGACCGTTTTGTCTCCTCGACCCAAGTTGGCCACCTGGCATCTAACAATTCAAATATCCAGATTGACATGCATGGAACTATTCTATAAACTTGTATTCGGGGAATGATTTCTAAATATTTTAGATAAATTTACATTTATCACTTAAAGATCGATCCGGGGAACCTCTATGTCAGAAAATCCAACCCTTTTTTCATTGGAATGCCCAAACTGCAATGCCCCGCTGGAGTATGACGGGCACAGCAGTACCATAAAGTGCCAGTTCTGCCATACGTCGGTGGCTGTCCCGGAGCAAATGCGGGATAACACAACCAACAGACTAACCGGGCGGGATGGTATCACCATTTCGATCCAGCACAACACGGTTAGTACAGAAAATCTGGATGAAATTAAGTCCCTTTTACAAGCAGGCAACAAAGTGGAAGCCATCCGGCAGTATAAGGATATGACCGGCTGCAGCTTGAAGCAGGCAAAGGTCGCCGTGGAATTGATGCAGGCGGAAATGGAAGGGCGTGCATTGAATACCGTAGACTTCGTTTCCGGTGTACAGGAAGTCCAATTGCAACAGGTGACGGATGTAGGCAAGCGCGTGGCGAAGGGCATCTTTGCCGGGGCAGGCATGGTGACCTGCCTGACGATCGGATTCATATTATTTGTCGTTGGCGGTGTTCTCGCGCTCATTTTCTTCACGCCGGGCGGTCCGTTACGCCCGAGGATGAATGCAATGGCGCCCGCCGAAATGGTGTCAACAGCGCCGGATAAAAATCCGGATGTGGTATCGCAGATATACCACCTGGATGATGAGGAGGATAAGATCGTCTGGGTGGAAACCAATACAAAGAAGACGCGCTGGGTCAGCAGCCCATTCACCGGAGACGAGCGCGCTGAGTTGATGGCAGTGGATGGCAGCCGGATCTACCTGGCCAGCGGCGCCAAGTTATTCGCTCTCAACAATGTGGATGGCAGCCTGGCCTGGCAGACTCGCATGACGGATAAGTGCATTACCTATGAAGACAACCTTTTCGTCCTGGGAGGAAGGGTTATCGTGATGACCGTCGACGGAAATCTGCAAGCATTTGATGCCCAGACCGGAAGCCCGGCCTGGAGCAGGCAGATGAAGGGGTATGACCGCAAATTGCAGGTATCCAGCGACCGCCTGCTTATATTGGATTATGTTCTCGGGGATGACACTTATTTTGAGCTGGTATTTCTCAACCCTGTGGATGGAACGGAACAATTGGTGATCTCTCCGGTGTGCTATGAAGGGGATGAGCCGGGAGACGTTTTTTCAACCGAATATTTTGAAAATGATAGCGGCCTGATATTGGATGATGCTAAGAACAGCCTGTACCTGGTGTATGGTTCTTCGCCCGGTTGCGTGCAGAACTATGACCTTGCCAGCGGCGATCTGCTCTGGGAAAAAAAGCAGGATATCGATTTTGATGCCAGCTTCTATGATTTCGCCAGCCTGAACGAGCCTGATCAGATCATCTTTAATTTGGAAGAAGGCCTGGTGCGCATCGACAAGGCAAAACATACCTGGCAGGTCCTGCTGGAACAGCAGAAGTATGAATTCGTTCCGTTGACCACTTTAAAGGACATCCTGATTGCCCAGGTGAAGAAAACGAGCGGCAGCGAGATCTATGAGGTTTGGGGAATCGAGGTTCCATCCGGGAAGGTGAAATGGAAATACAACCTGGATGAAAACCGTCCGTATAATCCATCTTTTGGCGGATCAGGAACGATCGATGAGGATAATTTTATTTGGACCTGGCGGGTTACACCACAGGGATTCCAGATATTAAAGTTCCAGGGTGAACCCAATCGCCTTGCCCTTGTTACCCTCAACCCGGCAGATGGCACCGGGTCTGGCGAAATAGCCATTGATCTGAGCAAGATCGTGAGTAATTATTTTTCGTCACCGACGGTTCTTGGCTGCCAGGGTGATACGCTGTGGCTGCTCGCTGGAACAAAGATCGCCGCCCTTGATACCATTGCCGGTAAGGTCGTTTTCTCCTGGCAATAGAATACAAATTCGTGCGAGAGGTTATGATCATAAGTGGACATTTGTACCCTTATGCCGTGAATCTCTATAATAAATCGTATTGACATGTTATCCAGCATTTTTGCTGTATATCCACAGGTTAAGCACAAGGGATTGGAAAGAATCTATGGAGATTCTTAATGAACACAAAACTGATCATTGTTGATGGGCACTCGTCAGTAGGTAAATCTAGTATTTCGAAAAGTGTATATAAACAAATAGCCTTGGATCATGATGCATACTGGCTGCATGAAGAGTGCGAGAACTCATCCAATACGCCATGAGGAATTCAGCTTTGGGGCATTGGATACTGCTGAGGGTATGGAATTAAATAGAATTGGGATGCTGAAGAAGTGGATGGCTTTTGGAGATTCAATAAAGTCGACCGGGAAAGTATGTGTTACCGAAGGATGTCTTTTACATGCCTATGATCGGTATTTTATCCATAGTCTCTGGAATGAAGATGATATTGTTACATTTTTTTCGCAGTGCATTGGGGTTATCAATGAACTCAATCCCATCCTTGTTTTTCTATATCGTCCTGATTTACGAAAAAGCCTGGAAAAAGCATTTATCGACCGTGGCGAATGGTGGAGAGATCTAATGCTTAGAAGAGATGATCTGCATGTGTATTTTAAGAATCATGTATATAAAAATGAAAACAGTATGTTTGCCGCCATTGAGTATGAACAAATAAAGATGATGGAAATATTTGATAGATTACAGTGCTCAAAGATCAAAATAGACACAAGCGAAAAGCAATGGGATCAGTATACTCAGGAAATCATCACCTTTTTGGGTTTAATGTATAGAAAAGTAGATTCTTATTTCGTGTGATATGAAGCAATACCTCGGCACATATCGATGGCAGAATGGAACAGAGGATGATGAATGGATCATTAATTATGACGATATCAACAAATGTCTATATACGTCCTTGTTTTGGCCATATATGCCGATGAGATGTATTGCAGATAATGTATTTGAGCTAATATCGTTCCCTGTAGAATTACATTTCCAAAAAAATGAGCATAGTACAACATTTAGTGTCCACGGAAATTATGATTGGGAATATAACAATCAATTATTTATAAAGGTATAAAATACGCCAATCACTTGCTCCACCTGACGGCCCTCGTCGAAGGTCTGCGCCGGCTATTGGTAGAAAAGTAGTTTTCAGAGCTGGTTGTCCCGTCTAGTCCGGAGACGGGTGAGCCAATCCGTTGTGTGCTAACTCTTCGTTCGTGCTGGTGTTTGTACTGTCTCCCCGTAACGCTGCGAAGTGGGGCCAATAAGCCTCTTCCTGTTGGTGCTCACCCATTCCTCCGCCTCGTTCTATAAGCTCGGATGTAAGTTAAATCTTCCCTGTAGGTCATGGCGTTTCTCTTTATGGTGTCGCAACAGAGAGGAAAACAATTGACCTGCTATTTCGTAGTAATTAAAGAAAGAAGTTTACACAACTTGCGAAATAAAAAAAATAATGCTAACCTTAAGAAGGTTCAGCCTCGATTTTTCACCCAATTTGAGTGAAAATGGTGGCAAAACTATTTACGTGGAATTTCGGAATATCATATATCCAGTGGTCTAAATTTCCCTGGAGGACAATATGCCCAAAAAAGACCTTTATGAAGCCCTTATCCGTTACTATGAATTTCAGATCGGTGTCATGCCCCGTCGTGCGGAATTCAAGGCAGCCTTGGAATCCACTTTCCCCGAAGAAGACCTGCGCATCTTCTTTCAGATGCCCTACCTGGGTTTCATCAGCGAGGAAAAACTTAAGAAGAAACTCTTCAGCGCTGGTATGAGTGAGGCTTCCTTCGCCCCCTCCATGGAGCGTCTTATTCCCAAAGGTCTGGTGGATAAATATACTAAAAAAGGGGTGTGGGGATATGACCGCGCGCCTGTGATCGTAGTGCTGGAAATGACCGTACGTGAGTCGGATGATTCCCCCTTCCGCCGTATCACTGCTCTTGTGATGAACGATCTCATAGAAGGTGCTGCCGAGACTATCCCTACCAAAACTCCTTATTACCGCGTCCTGCCAGTGGAAAAGACCATTCAGGCAGATTCTGCATCCAGGTTAGTGGAGGTCAATGCTGAGATTCCTGATCCGCGGCAAATACTCCCCCTGGATGTGATCTCTGAAATGATCAAGGGTGCCCGCCTTATCGCCTTGTCCAATTGCTATTGCCGCAGTGCCAAACAGATCATCGACGAACCCTGTGAACACCCTCTGGAGACCTGCTTCTATTTTGATGAGCTGGCTGAGATGAAATTGCAGACAGAGTATGCCCGCCAGGTGGATTATGATGAAGCTATGCGCGTCCTTTACGAATGCGAAACACACGGTCTGGTGCATAATGTCAGTAACTGCGAAGACAAGATCCAGACCTTGTGCAACTGCTGTGATTGTTCCTGTGCCGTGCTCAAAGCCTGGAACCGCGGCTTGCGTAATACCACCGCCCCCTCCCGGTTTGTGATTGAGCTCGATGTGTCTAAATGTACCCTCAGCAAGGATTGCGTGGAGATCTGCCCTACCAGCGCATTGACGGTCGTTGGGGAAAAACTCCAGATGGATACGGTCAAGTGCCTCGGTTGTGGTCTATGTGTTCCCGCCTGCCCTGAAAATGCCCTACATATGGAGATGCGCCCCAAGCCGTCAAAAGTTTATAAAACCAATGATGCTTTGTTCAATAGCATCTATGCCGAATCAGCGGTTGCACTGGTTGGGCGCAAGCTGGGACTGGGTAAGTAGGAAGGATCTGCCATCCACGAAGCCGGGGTTGCTGCCAACATCATCAAGATCGTCACTCGCTCTGCGACAGAGAATAATATCTCTCGCGTAGAGGATGTTGAATTGGAGATTGGTGCTTTGAGCGGTGTTCAGGTGGACGCACTACAATTTGCTCTCGATACCATCACTTGCAACACACCGTTGGAAAAGACCATCTTCCACTATCACATATCGCCCTTGCTGCTCTTTTGCCGTGGCTGCGCTAATGAGTATGTCGCCGATCCCGAAGATATGCTTTGTCCGGCTTGCCTTCAGGCAGATTTTGAAATCCGCCAGGGTAACGCCATGCGTGTTAAAACGATCCGGGGAATTTGAAAATGGAACAAAATGAATTACCCATTCCAGGGTTGGATACCAATCAAAGCGCTGATGAAGTACGCGTGATCGCCCTTGAAGAAGACATCATGGCGGAAAATGACCAGATTGCAATTCAAGTACGCACCATTATCGAACAATACAAGATCTATTCTCTCAACCTGATCAGCTCCCCGGGTTCTGGTAAGACCACCCTATTGGTCGAAACACTTAAAGTTCTTGCCCCTCAAGTGGGTTGTGCCGTCATCGAAGGCGACCAGCAGACCAGTAACGATGCCCGCCGTATCGCTTCCACTGGAGTGCCGGTTGTTCAGGTCAACACCCGCGCCTCCTGCCACCTCAATGCCATGCAGGTGAAGAACAGCCTGGCCCAGCTGCCTCTCGATAGCATAAAACTTCTCTTCATTGAAAATGTAGGCAACCTGGTCTGCCCGGCTGGAATGGATCTCGGTGAGAATGAAAAAGTGGTCCTGATGAGCATCACCGAGGGCGAAGATAAACCTGCAAAATATCCGCTTGCCTTTCACCTGGCAAAGGTACTGGTTCTGACCAAAATGGATTTGTTGCCGCACTTGCGCTTCAATCTTGCACTCTGCCGGGAATATGCCTGCCGTATCAACCCAGCCCTGCAGATCATTGAAACTTCTGCCTTCACCCAGTCTGGCATGACAGAGTGGATCAACTATCTGCGAAGTCGGTTGCCCGTCTGAATCTTCTCCCTATTAAATATATAAATCCTAAAGGTTTTCAAAACCTTTAGGGTTTTTCGTTGACTCCTTTAGGATTTTTCGTTGACACCTTTAGGATTTTTTATCCGATCACTGCATGGACTATAATGGAAGAAAACATTCAGGAAGAGGCAGCGCATGCAGGGTAGCGGTAGAGGTAAAGGCGGGATGAAGAGTATGATCGCGGCGACGGACGAAAAGCCGAAGGTAACCATTCCGCTGCTGAAACGGGTGCTGAAGTATGCGCTCCCATACCGGATGATGATCATCTCCATGCTGGTGCTGATCCTGGTGCAAACGGCGGTCACGGTGGTCAACCCGCTCATCATGCGCGACCTGATCGACAGGACCATCCCGCAGAAGAACTTTCAACGCCTGATCCTGCTGGCTTTAGCCATGCTGCTCATCCCCATGCTCAACGGCGGCTTCAGCATCCTTCTGCGGCGGCTGACTGCCCGGATGGGCGGGCTCAATAATGAATTACAGCAAAATATGATCGGTTGCTACTGGTTTTCAGTAAAAATCGAGACCATTTCCTGGTGAATTCTGCCGTTTGTGGCTAATACATCACGTGGAAAGGGCACGAATGGATTGCCCCGGACTGTACTGACTTGACCACCGGCTTCCTCAACCATTAATACACCTGCGGCCATATCCCAGGGGGCAAGGTCCAGCTCCCAATAACCATCCAGGCGCCCCATGGCTACGTGGCATAGATCCAATGCAGCCGATCCGTCACTGCGCATGGATATTGTGCGTTTGATAAATCGATGGAACTCCGTTCCGTTATCAGCTGAGCTTGTCCAGGCATCGTACGGAAACCCTGAAGCCAACACTGATTTCCCCAAATTGGAGGTCTGGGTTACCTGTATGGGATTGCCATTCATTGTGGCGCCGCATCCTTTTTCAGCGACAAAGATCTCATCCAGTAACGGGTTATAAACCACACCCAGGGTGATCTGGCCATGGAATTTTAGTGCAATTGAAACCCCAAATAAAGGATAGCCTTTGGAATAATTAGTCGTTCCATCCAGGGGGTCAATTATCCATAATGCTTCTTCCGTTCCTTGCACCCGGGCACCTTCTTCCCCCTGGATGCCATAACTCGGGAAATCCCGTTTGAGTATTTCACAAACCAGGCGTTCAGATTCACGGTCCATTTCCGTGACTATATCAATGACCCCCTTGAAGGAAATCTTGTGCGGCCTTGAAAAACCTTCGCGCAAAACCATGCCTGCTTTCCGAGCAGCATGGATCGCTGTTTCAATTTCGGACATACATTTTACCTTTCTTATAAACCTTTAGCCGTTAACCTTTAATTGCCCCGCCACCCAATCCACGCAGCATGAAGCGCTGCACAAAAAACGAAAGGAAAATCATTGGGACGATCGCAAGCACAATTGCCGCCGACATCTGCCCCATTTCAACCCCTCGAAACGTCCAGTAGCCACCGATGCCAACAGGTAATGTTCGATTAGCACCCGAGGATAACAACAGGGCGTAAAACATATCATTCCATGAGAGCACAAAGGCAAAAAGACCTGCAGCACCCAAACCGGGAACCACAATGGGAAGAACAATTTTAAAAAACGTCTGCCAGGGAGTACAGCCATCGACCATGGCTGCTTCTTCAAGTTCGCGGGGAATATCATCAAAAAATCCGATGAGGAACCATGTGACCAAAGGCAGAAGGACAGTGAGGTGAGCGATTACAACCGCATACAATGAACCGATCAGCTTGGTGTAATACATCAATAAGAAAAGTGGAACGATCAATGCAGCGGGAGGCAGCATTTGTGCCAATAATACCAGGAAGCGGGCGGGGCTGCCGCCTACATTGAAGTGCGAAAATGCATAAGCAGCGGGAGCGCCAGCCATCAATGAAACACTGACGACCATCAATCCCACCAGCAGGCTGTTCAAACCCTGGCGTGGTACATTCGCGGATAGCACGGCCTTCCAGTTAGCCAAAGTTGGTGTGAAATTAAAATCCAGGGGGTGGTTGATCGCAGCCGCATCCTTGAGAGATGCAACAAAGGTCCAGAAATAGGGGAAGAAGACGATTAAAAGCGCCAAAGTCAGGATAAATAATATTAATACCGATTTCAGGCGTTTTCGGATTTTGTAGCCCATTTTGTCTGTGCCTCCCCGCGTAGGATGTAGAACAGGATCACAACCAGGATCGTTATTACAATAATAAATGTATATGACATGGCTGCCGCTTCGCCAGCGCGGAAGTAGATAAATCCAGTCCGGTAAATAAAGTATTGCATTGTTTCTGTAGCTTCGCCCGGTCCACCACGGGTAATGGCGTAAACGTATTCGTAAACTTTGAATGCATCCAACATGCGGATGATTGTTGCAGCCAGGATGATCGGCCGCATCATTGGAATAGTCAGGTAACGCACGAGTGTCCAACCCTGGGCGCCATCCACCCTGGCTGCTTCAAAAGGTTCTTCGGGCAGTGATTCCATGCCTGCCAACAACAAGAGGAGCATGAATGGAGTCCACTGCCAGACATCGATTAATGCAATACTGAAAAGCGCAAGCTTGGGACCAAACAAATCAATATGGATTCCAAGAGCTTTCAGGCCTAAAGCGATGACACCTAACTGAGAATTTGTAAGGAAGCGGAAGATCAGACCTACAGCAATCGGGGTGATGAACATGGGCGTCAATAATGTTGAGCGGAAGAAACCGCGCAGGTAAGTTGTTTTGTTGTGTAATAACAGAGCCAAAGAGAAGCCAAGGACAACTTCTATGCTAACTGCCATTAGAACGAACAGCAATGTATTACGCATGGCTATCCAGAATGATCTGTTGCTGAACAGGCTGATATAATTTTCCAGGCCAATGAATTTTTGTTGTCCGATCTTAGAGAGCTGGAAATCCTGTAATGAAATGACAAAAGAAAAAATCAATGGAAAGATCAGGATCGCAGCTAAGACCAGGACCATTGGGATTAGTAGCTGATAGCGAAAGGGTATTCGAAAACGTCTCAACGGGGATCTCCGAAATATAGTTATTTCCTATCTGAAATGCCAGGCAATCCTACCTTCAGCAGCTCTCATAGAGCTGCTGAAGGCCTTTGGAGGATTCCTCTTAATGGTAATTTTAGCTGAATTTGGAGAGGAATAAAACCTTTGATATCTTCTTACTTACTCTGGATATCCGTTATTTTGGCATCGATAGCGACCAGTACCTCTTCCACCGTCATCTCACCTGCAACCGCAGCATTCAGCAGGTTGCCGACTTCAATACTGATTTCATCAGCGTGCACACCACGAGCAAGTGGTTCACTATTGCTCAGGATTGTGTTCACGGTCTTGTAGAAGTACTCACCAAATCCTTTTTTCCAGACCTCGGGGTCTGCAGTAGTACTGGTACGCACAACACCGCCACCCATAGCTGTGCGCTGTTTATCAATTGCAGGTGAAGTCAACCAGGAGAGATACTTCCATGCAGCATCCGGACTCTTTGAATTCTTCGGGATAGCCCAATACCATGCACCCAGTACAGCTTTGCCGCCCGGAACAGGATAAAGCTGGAATTTACCTGCTAAATCGCCGGATTGACCGCCCACCTTGTTCAAGGAAGGTAACATCCAGTTATAAGAGATCATGGTAGCCGATTCACCGCTTGCCATGGAGCGTAATGCATCATCAAAACCCCAGTTCAAAGAGTTTTCGGGAGCTGCGTTTTTATAAAGTTCGATATATTTCTCTAAAGCTAACTTGGCAGCTTCAGAATTGGCAATGGATTTTCCATCAGCATCCATCAAATCGCCACCTTCTGCGTATAACCAGTTCTTCCATTCCTCTAAAATTTTATAGCCTCGCTGGGGTTGCATTGCAGCACCGGCAATCCCGTTTTCTTTGAAGAATTTACCAACTTCCAAATATTCATCCAAAGTGGTAGGTATTGCTAGAGGTTTGTTGAATTCTGTCTGGAACTTATCTTTCAAAGCCTGGTCGTCAAACAGGTCCTGTCGGACTATCAAACCAACAGCGTAATTCAGGTAAGGGACAGCTGTGATTTTTCCGTCATGGGTGGTTAACTCACGGATTGGTCCAATGAAGTCATCAAAATTATAATCAGGGGTTTGAGCAATGTAATCATTTAATTCAAGCAGAAAACCTGCGTCAGGGAATTCATCCATCCAGGGATTATCGACAATGATGATGTCATAGGTTCCTTCAGGAGCCAGGAAAGAAGTTAAAATTTTATCACGCATGGCATCATAAGGCATGGCGTCGAATACGATCTTGATATCCGGATTTTCTGCCTCAAATTGCTTTGTTAACTCAGCAACAATATCATAATCAGGCACCTGTTCAATAATGATATTGAGTGTGACTGGTTCAGCGGCAACAGGTGCAACAGGTGCAGCGGGTGCTGCAGGTTCAGCGGGTGCAGCGGGTGCTGCAGGTTCAGCGGGTGCTGCTGTGGGTTGTGTTCCCCCACAGGAGCCTAAAAGCAATGACAACAGCATACTGATGGTAAATAGGATTCTGAACTTCATTTCATTTTCCTTTCCTGATAGAAAACGTATTATATGATTGATCCATTGAGGATCAAATTAACCTAATCCATCCAAGCGCCACCATTGACATTTATTGCTTCACCAGTGATGAAATCCGAATCATGGGAAGCAAGGAACAACACGGTCTTTGCAATGTCATCCGGATATTCCAATCGTCCTAGTGGAGTATCGTCAATATATGATTTCTTCACCTCCTCAGGTGTCATATTGCGTAGTTTGCCTTCCCACACCAGTTCTCGCTCTTGCATGGGTGTGGCAACATAACCAGGGCAGATAGCATTCACAGTGATCTGATATGGGGCTAATTCTTTTGCCATTGCCTGGGTCAAGCCGATTACGCCAAATTTTGTATATACATAGTGAGCCAGGTACGGTGCATTTCCGCCACGCTTGCCGGCCATCGACGCGATATTGATGATCTTGCCACCACGGCCCATTTTGACCATAAACCTGGCGGCAGTTTGCGAACAAAAGAAAACGCCACTGCCATTTACTTCTTGCAGGAAATCCCAATCGTGATCGTCGAGATCGAAAAACGGTTTCATAGTGGATACTCCGGCATTATTTACCCAAATATCAATGTTTCCGAAGTGGTCAAAGATTTGTTGTATTACCTTTCTAATTCCATTCCTATCGGCAACATCGAGTTTCCAGGCCTTTGCTTTACCGCCTTTAATGCAAATATTTTCAGCGACCTCCTTGGCTAATTCTTCATTAATATCTGTAACTGCAATCGTGGCTCCCTCAGCGGCCAGTGTTTCTGCAATACATTTACCCATACCCATCGCCGCCCCGGTCACACCAACAACTTTGTCTTTCAAGCGCATCAATTCCTCCTTTAAGATTAATTTATTAGAATGTTGGTTGGATATTGTTAACAATCTCAGCTAATCTTGGAAATTTATCCTTTAGTGATTCGTAGATTTCACGGTATAAAACAAAAAGCTTCTCATACCGGGCGTGGTTCTCCAGGTTTGGGGTTGTGACGGTTGAAATCTTGATGTAGCGTTCAATCTCATCCCAACCGCTGAAAGCACCCACTCCCACTCCGGCACAGAATGCAGCTCCCAACGACGAACCGGGATGGTTCGCTACCTGCTCAAGATCAATCCCCATGACATCTGCGGTAACCTGTTTCCAAAGTGCAGAACGCGCCCCTCCATTGGTACAACGGGCATGGGTTGGCTTCATATTGTGTTCTGCCAATACCTTTAAGTGATGGTAAAAGCCAAATGAGATACCCTCAAGAACAGCCCGATAGACATGGGCATGGGTATGGGTCAATGTGAGACCCACCAATGTACCGCGCGCCAAAGGATCCTGGATGGGTGTTTTTTCTCCCAAAAAATAAGGAAGCAAAATCAATCCATCTGAGCCGGCTGGTACTTTCTCCGCGGCTGCATCCAATTCAGCGTAATCAGTATTTGGCGCGAACTCTTTGCGAAACCATTTGATCAGACTTCCACTTGAAGCCATACAACCACTGGCAATGAACTTGCCTGGTACATCATGGTAATCCAGGAATAAGCGTTCATCTACAACCACCCTATCCAGGCTGATCATAATATCACCCGCCCCGCCAAGTTTTACCAGCAAATCGCCTTCGTTTTTCAAACCAGCCGAAAATGAGGATGCAATATGATCTGCACTTCCGGCAACCACCGGAGTACCTTCTTTTAAACCTGTCAGTGCAGCAGCTTCTTTGGTTACAGTTCCTATAATCTCTGATGGCCAATGAACATCAGCTAATAAACTGCGGTCAATGGTGGAAAGCTTGAGGATTTCATCATCCCAGTCCTCTTTATATAAATCGAAGTAACCACTCTCCAAAGCCCAGTTTCGTTCGAGATAAAAAACCCCGGTCAGGCGATGAGCAATGAATTCATAGGACCCCATTAAATGGGCAGCTTGTTTCAACACCTGAGGCTCGTGTTTTCGCAGCCATAGAACCTTTGTGCCGATTGTCTGTTGAGTAATTGCACTCCCTGTACGCCGTAGGATATCATTGGCATCGGTCTTACTACGAAGATAAGCAATTTCTTCTACTGCCCGGGCATCATTCTGCTGGATGGAATTTCGCAGTACCTGCTTATTTTTATCAAGCAATACTATAGTCGGTACCATTCCGCTGGTACCGACTGCCCCGATGCTGGATGGGTCAATACCCGCCTGTTGGATACATTCTGGAACACCTAAACAGACATTATTCCACCACTGGTTTGCATCTTCTTCAGCCCAACCCGCAAATTGAGATAACAAAGTTGATGGTTTCTCTACTGAGGCCACAACATGACCTTTTAAATCGATCAAGATGATCTTGGTGGCAGTTGTTCCTATGTCAATCCCTAATAAGTACATCGGTTATTTTCGCCTCGCCTCTTTTACCGCTACCATAAAAGCCTGAACCCGTTTTTCGTCCACTGGATTCCAAGTGTAGCCATCAACTTTAAGGCTGGAACCAACAATTACCCCATCTGCAACACGCAGGAATTCCTGGATATTCTCTGCTTTTCCACCAGTGTTGAGTAAAACCGGAACCATATCTCCGACAGCGTCCTTTACTTCTTTAAGTGTTTCGAGCAATGGTTCCATACCAGCGGTCATTCCCGAGACGAGGATTGCATCAGCCAATGAGGAAACCACAGCACTCTTTGCTCTTTCACCAACAGTGCGAGTACCCAGGAAGGAGGCAAATTCAGGTGTCACATTGTAAAAGACCTTGATGTTGTCGGCAAATATATTGCGACGATAGCGCAAAGTGGCAGCCACATCATTACTCCATAATCCCATATCACTTTCATAGACACCGGTGAATACTTCGCGCACGAAGGATGCTCCGGTTGCCATCCCTACAGCGAGAGGCAGCTTTGGATCCCATAAAAAGTCAACACCAAACGGACGGTCACGCGGAGCGAGTTCTGTAATTACTCGTGCCATCACCGCTGCAGCTTCAAGATCGGCATGCAAGGCATATGGCCGATCACCTTCATTACAAAACAGGATGCCATCCACACCACCAGAAAGCAGTTTGCGCATATCATCCTTCATATTTGTTACCATACCATCCACACCTAACTTATTATCGTAAAGAGGGGTTCCTGGTAACGGAGGAAAATGCGACATTGCAATCACTGGTTTATCTACACCAAATAATTCTTTCAATACGCCTTTATTCATGTTTTCCTTCCTTGCTCAATACAAATTTGATATTAAAGAGAGATGTAAAAACTGAAAGAACAAGCAACTGCTCCCGCTTTTTTTACAAACTCTCCAAATCACAGGTAATTTACTCGGCTATAACTACTTTAACGTTAGCCCGTTCTAACGCCTCCCCAAGGGGAGGGGGAGGTAATTGATTTGTCACCAGAACATCAATGACTTCCAAACTATCAATCTTGACTGTTGCGATACGATCAAATTTACTGGAATCTGCCAGGACTACTACATGTTTGGCAGCTTTTAGCATTGCCTGTTTTGTCAATGTATCATCCCAGTTATATTCCGTTAATCCGACTTTCGAGTGAATACCCCCAACACCGAGAAATAGCTTATCTATATGGAATATTTCAAATGCTCGATGAGAAAGTTCACCGGTCATGGAAGTCTCTCCAGTGCGAACGATACCCCCGGGAACTATCAGGCGAATATCAGGTTTTACCACAAGCAATGTGGCTATAATCAGGCTGGGTGTAATAATGGTCAGGTTTCGCATACTCAACAAGCATCTGGCCAGTTCAAAAGTTGTTGAGCCGACATCCAAAGCGATGAAGTCACCCTCTGAGACCATTTTAGCGGCACATTTTGCTATAAGTTGTTTTTCAACAGAATGAACAGTGCTACGTAACGTCAGCGTCGGCTCGTAACTCCGACCGCGGGTGTTAATCCCACCGCCATGTATCCGTTTGACAAATCCCTGACTCTCAAGTTGAATCAAATCTCGACGGATAGTTGCCTCAGTAACATTGAGCTGTTTGGCTAGTTCAGATACCTTAACAGTTCCCTGAAGTTCTACAGCGGAAATAATAGTTTTGTATCGATTAGCAGTGTCCATAATGTTTCATTCTTTATGAATATTTGTGAAGAAATGTTTGAATATAATAATATTATACGTATCAAATGTTCGAAAGTCAATAATAATATATATAAACGATAATATATTTGACGTATATACTTTGATATTATATAATATGAACATAAATGAACATTTTAATACTTGAGAAACGATAATAATTACTATCATCTTTTCTTTGTAAGGAAAATCTCTATGCAAAATGGAATCACCTCGCGAGATCGGGTAATTCAGACCCTTAACCATAAAGAACCCGATCGCATCCCGTTTGATCTTGGGGGTTGTTCGCAAACTGGTATTCAAATTGATGCCTACCAAAACTTGTTGGATTATCTACAATTGGATAAGTCTGTAAAAATGATCGATATGGTTCAATGTCTCGCTGAAATAGACGAAGAAATTTTAGAGCGGTTTGAGGTGGATACACGCGGACTGAATCCGTCTGCTGCTGAGGTCGTTATTGTAGAAGATCAAGACCCCGATGGTTATAAGCAGTTTTCAGATCGATGGGGAATCCTGTATAAAAAACCAAAAAAAGGCGGATATTATTATGATCTTGTCGGTCATCCGCTTGGTGGAGAAATAAGTACAAAGGATATTGATAACTTCAAATTTCCAGACCCAGCTCAGTTGAGAAGCGACATGGGAGATATTTTTAAATCGTGGTCCGAGAAAGATAACCCACCAGCAATCATCCTGGAAGCGACCGAAGGTGGGATGGTTGAGTTTGCGTTTTGGCTCCGAGGTTTTACCAGGTTTTACCTGGATGTTGCCGAGGACCCAAAACTTGTATGTTACTTATTGGACAAAATCCTCGAATTTAAAATGGCTGTTTGGGAAGCTGCCCTGGCTCAAGCAGGCAAATATGTGGACATTGCATGGGAAGCGGATGATCTTGGATTGCAGAACAGTACAATATTTTCACCAATTTTCTACCGCAAATATATCAAGCCTCGTCACCAGAAGCTCTTTGACTATATTAAGCATATTGCTCCCGGAAAAATCTATATGGGACTGCATTCTTGTGGTTCGGTCCGAACTCTTATTCCGGATATGATCGAAATTGGAGTGGATATACTAAACCCGATCCAGGTATCTGCGAAGGGAATGGATACTAAAGAACTGAAGAAGGATTTCGGAAAGGATATCACTTTCTGGGGTGGTGGGGTAGACACTCAATCAATTCTTCCCAAAGGTACCCCCATGGATGTTCGCAATGAGGTGCGAAGGCGCATCGAAGATCTTGCATCCGGAGGCGGATTTGTTTTTGCATCAGTGCATAATATTCAACCAGATGTTCCACCTCAAAATATCCTGGCGATGGTGGCAGCATTGCGCGAATAAGTCCTTAAATGATTAATAAATAAGTATTGACCATTCAAGAGAAAATATCCACAAAGTAATAAAAAGTAAGTAAGGATTGGCCGGTAATTTGGGCAATAGCGATGGATTAGATACTATCCCTGGCAAAATACTGCATTGTGGAGATAAAAAACAGTCACTGGCAAAATGATAATTTCTGAGCAATAATAACCGCCTCGACAAAACATAAGTCCTAAAGGTTTTCAAGACCTTTAGGTTTTTTCATTTACAACCTTTAGGATTTTTCATTCCACACCCAAATCAGGCACGAACCATACCGCCCTACTGCTATAATGGAAGAAAACATTCAGGAAGAGGCAGCGCATGCAGGGTAGCGGTAGAGGTAAAGGCGGGATGAAAAGTATGATCGCGGCGACGGACGAAAAGCCGAAGGTAACCATTCCGCTGCTGAAACGGGTGCTGAAGTACGCGCTCCCGTACCGGATGATGATCATATCCATGCTGGTGCTGATCCTGATGCAGACGGCGGTCACGGTGGTCAACCCGCTCATCATGCGCGACCTGATCGACCGGACCATCCCGCAGAAGAACTTTCAACGCCTGATCCTTCTGGCTTTGGCCATGCTGCTCATCCCCATGCTCAACGGCGGCTTCAGCATCCTGCTGCGGCGGTTAACTGCCCGGGTGGGCGAGGGTGTCATCTTTGACCTGCGCGTAGCCTTATATGCCGCCTTGCAGCGCATGTCGCTGCGCTTCTTTACCAATACCAAAGTCGGCGAGTTGATGAGCCGCTTGAACAATGACGTGATCGGCGCGCAAAACGCGATCAGCAATACCATCGTTGGCATCATCACCAATCTGATCCAGGGAGTGGTCATCCTGACTGTCATGCTCAGCCTGGAATGGCGCTTGACCTTGATCAGCGTTGTCATCCTGCCGCTCTTCATCCTCGCTGCCCGGCTGATGGGCACACGCTTGAGGGATATTGCCCGCAAGCAGATGGAAGCCAACGCGCACATCAACGCCTTGATGGGGGAGACGCTGAATATCGGTGGCGCACTGCTTGTCAAGCTGTTCGGCCGCACCACCTTTGAAGTAGACCGCTTCAGCCAGCGGGCTGAATCTGTGCGCAGCCTGGGGGTTCAAAGGGCATTCATGGGCTCCATTTTTATCACCATTATTGGCCTGCTGACTGCCGTCGGTACAGCCATCGTATACGGGTTGGGCGGGTATTATGTGATCAAAGGGCAATTCACCATCGGTACCATCGTGGCACTAGGTGCATATCTGGGGACGCTCTACAGCGCCTTGCAGGGTCTTGCCAATGCCCCGGTCGAATTTGCCACCTCGATGGTCAGCTTCGAACGGGTGTTTGAGGTGATCGACCTGCCGGTGGATATCCCCGAAAAGGAAGATGCGATCGAATTGAAAGATATTAAGGGGGCGATCAGTTTTGAGGATGTCAGCTTCGAGTATGAGATTGGCGATGAATTCCTGCTGAGCGATGTGCATCGCTACGGCAGTGTGGACAGTGTTGCCACCGTCTTATCTGGTCCGCAGGAAGTAGAGGAAACCGTTGAGGCGGCTGTCCACAGTCAGGCGCGCGGGAGTGCCCTGGAAAATGTCACTTTCCGCGTGGAACCGGGTCAGCTCGTGGCGCTGGTTGGTCCAAGCGGAGCGGGCAAGACTACCCTCACCTATCTCATCCCACGGTTATACGATCCAACCAGCGGGGTCATCCGCATCGACGGGCATAACCTGAAGGATGTTTCGCTCACATCGCTTTCCCGGCAGATCGGCATGGTCACTCAGGAGACCTACCTGTTCCACGATACGATCCGCACCAACCTGCATTATGCCAACCTGGACGCCACCCAATCTGAAATGGAAGCAGCTTGCCGCATCGCCAACATCCACCATTTTATTAATGACCTGCCCGAGCGGTACAATACCATTGTTGGCGAACGCGGCTACCGTTTAAGCGGTGGTGAAAAACAACGCCTGGCACTGGCGCGGGTCATCCTCAAAGATCCGAAGATCCTGGTGCTGGATGAAGCCACCAGCAGTCTTGACAGCGAATCGGAGCAGCTCATCCAGGAAGCCTTGAAGCGCGTCATGGCTCAGCGCACCAGCATCGTTATCGCCCACAGACTCAGCACCATCCTGGCAGCCGACATGATCCTGGTCATCGACCGCGGGCAGATCGTCGAACGTGGTACGCATACCGAACTGGTAGCTCGAAAAGGCCTGTATGCTCAGCTTTATAAAACTCAATTCAGGAAAGAAGGAAATGTCAGTTAGGTTATTACAACTTCAGGGGAAATTCAAATCCCTGCGTTGCTCAGTGTATCCAGCAGTTTGGAGATCATGACAGTCAGGTCGGGGTGGGTGACTTCGAAATGCAGAAGGACTGCGTCGAGGCGTTGAATAATGGAAGGCTGAATTGCTGTAAGCTGCTCTTCCGACCGTTCCAGCAGTGCGCGGATATCCCCATCCAGGTCACTTAATATCGCTGTCCCCTTTTCATCAACGGTCTGTGTTTTCTCGATCTCATCATGAAGTTGTTGGAGGAGTTTACGAAGTTCTTCGTTTGCCATGGGACTTGTCTCCTTATCTCTCTTTTATATAGTTATATTCTAGCACAATAAGCAGGGCAACCATTGCAGAGATGTGTAACCCAGTGTCTGCCAAAATCCCTTTATGATCCTTCCAAGGAAGATATATTCTTCCCTGTAAATTCCATATATAATATTAATCGGTTATCGAAATATTATAAGGACTTGGCTATATTTACAAACATGATGGAAGATCATGAACCCGGATCGATCACTCAATAAGAATTCCGAAGTATCAAGTACAGAAGACTTTCCATGCCAGAGCTTTACTGGCTGAACAAAATGGTGATTGGGAAGAAGCTGCCCGTTATTATTCTCGCTGCTTTGAACAACGTCATGCTGAGATAAACCTGCTTAACAGCGTACAGGAGGGTCTCTCTTCCCGGATGGATATGCCTGACATCTACAACCTGGTCGGAGACAAACTGCGGGACACCTTTAATGCACAGATCGTCATGATCTCGCAGTATGACCCTCAGACTCGAAGAATTTTCCATCATTACGCAGTGGAGAAAGGTGTCCACTTGCACCTGACCGAGTGGTCCCCCGTGGATACCTCCCGGGCGAGGATCGTTCACACTGGTAAGCCATACATGATCAACTATGCAGAAATCCTGGAATTGATCGCAACCGAGAAAATGCACGTAGTACCCGGAACGCAAATGCCAATGACCTGGCTGGGGGTTCCAATGCTGGTTGGCGATGAAGTGAAGGGCATAGTCAGCCTGCAGAATCTTGACCGGGAGAATGCCTTCACGCAATCAGATATCAATTTGCTCGCTACGCTAACAAGCAGTATGTCATTATCGCTGGAAAATGCCCGCCTGATGAAAGAGAGTCAGCGGTTGTTGAAACTGTTGGAAGGGGAGATGGAGATCGCCCGCCAGACCCAGCAAAGCATTCTTCCAGTAAACTTACCAGTCAGAAAAGGATATGAATTCGGATCACTCATCGTACCTGCCAGGACGGTGAGTGGAGATTTTTATGATTTCATCCCCATCGGACAGGACAGTTTGTGCATCGTGATCGGAGATGTGACAGATAAAGGTTTGCCGGCCGCTTTGTTCATGGCTCTGACATTCAGCTTGATAAGATCTGAAACACGGCATGAGGAAAACCCTGAACAAGTCCTTCAAAACGTCAACCGCGCGCTGCTCACCATGAATGCATCAGGTATGTTTGTCACCTTAATTTATTGCGTACTAAATTTCCGTACTGGGCAAATACAGTATGCACGTGCCGGGCATCCTCTTCCGGTCTTGATGGATGCCTACGGGAAATGTCTGGATATTCCAATGAAAGCGGGGCAACCCTTGGGTATCTTTCCAGACGTGAAGATCGATCAACAGGAGATCCTGATTCCGCACGGTGGTCTGGTATTGCTGTTCAGCGATGGTCTGGCGGAAGTCATCGATTCCAACGGCCAGGAGTTTGGGATTGAACGGGTCCGGGCAGAGTTTGCCCAGATTCAGGAAAGCTTCAGCCGGGGAAATATGTAATAAGTTGTGGGAAGCGGTCGAAATCGCACAGTGATGAGCATCTGCATCAGGACGATTTCACTGCGGTTGTGATCAAGCGGGAATAAGTTTTCCTAACACACATGTAAAAGGGACCAAAAAATAATCTTCCTACAGGTTAGTTGACCTGTAGGATTTTTCTACTCCGTAGGAAATTGTTCACCAGTAACCGTGTACAACCTGTTTATTTTACGCCTTGCCTCTGTTATTCTAGTTTCACCGGGATTTCATCCGGTGATTAGTGGAAAGGAATCTGCTTTGCGTAAAGTCATAGTATTCAATCTTATAACTATTGATGGTTATTTTGAAGGTCCTGGTCACAAGATTGACTAGCACAATGTGGACGGAGAATTGAACAACTTTTCCATTGAGCAGCTCAAAACAGCAGATACCCTTCTGTTTGGACGGGTCACATATCAGTTAATGGAAAGTTATTGGCCGACACCTGATGGCTTACGAGATGATCCGAACGTTGCGGGTCTGATGAATCAGATTCCCAAATTTGTATTTTCTAAATCCCTGAAAAGTGCAAATTGGCAAAATACAACCCTGGTACAGGGAGATGCAGCAGAAGCTGTCACCAGCTTGAAAGAACTCCCCGGAAAAGATATGTTTGTTTTTGGCAGCGGCGAGTTTGTTTCATACCTCTCACAACATGATCTGATCGATGAATATAGATTGATCTTTAGTCCAATCCTGCTTGGTCGTGGTAATCCAATGTTCAAGGAACAAAACAAGAGGATCCAACTGAAGTTGGCCAATTCCAAGGTTTTTAAATCGGGAAATGTATTGCTTTATTATCAACCTATTGTAAAGGAGTAATCTATGTCAACCAAATCTCTTAATTATGAAGAGAAAAAGCAGGACGTAATCATCAATCGGATCTTCGATGCTCCTCCAGAAAAATTATTCCAAGCCTGGTCAGACCCAAAGATGATTGCTCAATGGTGGGGAGGGAGAACTATTACGACACCTGTCGTGAAAATTGATTTTCGTGTGGGTGGACTGCTGCTTTATTGCATGAAGATACCAGGTGTTCAGGATACCTGGGGAAAGGGTATCTACAAGGAAATCGTAAGACCCTGCCGGATCGTAGTCACCGATTCCTTTGCTGACCCGCAGGGCAATACTGTTCCAGGGTCATATTATGGGATGGAGGAAGATTGGCCGACGGAGTTATTATTGACCCTTACATTTGAGGATCTCGCAGGGAAGACTAAATTCACATTAATCCATTCAGGTGTCCCTGCAGGCCAAATGATGGAAGGAACGGAAGCCAGCTGGAATGAATCGTTTGATAAATTAGATGACTTGTTATCAAGGGAATAATTACTTTGCCTAATGGAAATCTATTCACCAAACCGTGTAAACAGGAAATATATGGTGCTTATATTTTCGAGGCACCACGGGAGGTGGTTTATAAAGTGTTTATTGATCCAAAATTGATTCCGGATTGGTGGGAACCAAGTTATCTGACCAGTAAAGTGGTAAAGATGGAAGTATGGCCTGGAGGATCCTGGCGGATCGTTCAGCACGATCCGAAGGGGAATCAATTTGCCTTTCATGGCGTTTATCATGAAGTTGTTGAACCCGTTAAACTGGTTTACACATTTGAATACGAGGGAATGCCCGGGCATATACTCATGGAAACCGTGACTTTTGAAGATTGGGACGGAATCACCAAGATGACAGACCAGATGGTTTTTCAATCTTCGGAAGATCGTGATGGCATGTTGAGTAATGGAATGGAGGATGGGACTGCTGAATCAATGTCTCGATTGGCAGAGCTTGTAAATAAAGCCACAGCGGGAAAATAGGAATACCTGATGAATATGAAAACTGCCAGAATAAAGATTAACAAGGAAACAGACCTTGAACCCGGCGGGGGTTTCATTGTAAAACTGGCAGCACCTGCTCTAAGAGCCCTGGCAACTGCTGGATATTCCCGACTGGAGCAATTAGCACTGGTCAGCGAGGAAGAAATTAAAAACTTGCATGGCGTTGGTCCGAATGCGCTCAACAGGTTGAGCCAGGCTCTTCATGATAAGGGGTTATCTTTTAAGAAATAATCGGAGATGTGGAGGAAATGAAAGTCACATTTAATGCAGTTATCAGGGGAGAGGGGAAAACAGCTACAGGTATTCCGGTACCGGTTAAAATTGTTGATGTACTGGCAGGAGGTAAGAAACCGCTGGTAAAGGCAAGCATCAATGGATATACATTTCGCAACTCAGTCATGTCCTATTCAGGTGAATTTATGCTGCCGTTGAGTGCAGAAAATCGGGAAGCGGCAGGTGTTCGGGGAGGTGACCAGGTGGAAGTATCGCTGGAATTGGACACGGAACCTCGCATCGTAGAAATTCCTACCGATCTACAAATGGCACTGACGAAAAAGTCAGGGACATTTGAATTATTTGAATCCTTGTCATATTCCAAACGCAAAGAATTTGTCCGCCAGGTGATGGATGCGAAAACACAGGAAACCCGCGACAAACGTATCGCTGGCATAACCGACCAACTGGGTGGTTCCTGATGTTATGCAAATGATCAAAGTAGTCAGTTGATTTACTTTTGAATTATATCTTTTAGCTCTGGCAACCCGCTTTATCCAGGCCATCCGAAGCGTTCAAAGTCGATCACTCCATCCGGGCTGAATATTACCCCTTCTTCTTCCAAAAGTACCCGTTGCATATTTGAACCAATACCATAACCATGTGGGCTGATCTTCCCTTTGACATTAATGACCCGCTGCCAAGGAACATCTGAATCTTTTGGCAGGGAGGATAGTGCATATCCCACCATTCTGGCTGTGCATCCACCGGTCAGTATTGCGATTTCCCCATAATTACATACCTTGCCATACGGTATTTGACGCACCATATCCAAAATCCGAGTATAGATCGGTTTTAACTCGGGCTGATCTGTCATAAGCTTGAAAGTACCTGGGTCCGGTCGAAGATATCCGGTTTTAGACTAGGATTCTCAAAGTAGAGCTTGCCTTCCTTGAAGAAATAAATCAATGACAAGAATGCGTTGGAAACGATCCTCTCGCTGTTTTCAGAATTTTGCCAGTGTGGATCTTTGAAAAAATTTTTACGAATTTGAAACCAGGCTGAGAGAGTATGCTTCCAATCCGGAAGAGGAAGCGTACCTTCATCCTTGTGCCTGAGCCAGCATTCTGGTGTATAGCTTTCGACTAGTTTGGATCGATAGGTGGATATGACCTCTGCACGGGATGTAAATTCAGCCTGTAACAATCCCTTTTGTTCCAGTTCTGCTGCATCAAAAATCGGCCAGGATTCAACAAAGCGTTTTGTGTACATCCGCATCAACGACTTCGGATTTTCCATAACATGATTGAATTTATCGGCCCAGGTTATATCTGTCCGAATAACTCCATACCAATCCGAAATATTTTGAATCCCGGTAGTTATTTCTGCGGTACTCGCCAGCAAATCCCAGGTTGTAAGAAATGCAGAAAAATGCTGGCTGGATGCAAATTCACGCATTTTCCAGGCAAATTCAAATTGATCGTTCAGTATCTTCTTTGGGAATTTTTCAAGCAAAGTAAAGCGGGTAAATTCACTGGCATTCGCAGGAATTTCCCCAATCTTCATTTCAGGACAAGTCATGAATTTCTCCGATGAATAAAGGATTTCAGCTTAAATATATCATCAAAAATGGGTTGAATTCAGGTGTGTATAAGCAATGTATGACTTAATGATGAATGATTGAAGGGTGGAATGCTATAATTATGGAAGAAAATGATTTATTTAGAGAAAGGGAGAATCAAATGTTAATCAGCAAAGAGTTAAATGCAGCAATAAATGAACAGATCGGTCATGAATTTGAGGCTTCACACCAGTATTTACAGATTGCAGCTTTTTTTGATTCACGGGCACTTAAAGGTGTTTCAAAAATGTTTGTAAAACAATCCGATGAAGAACGTGAACATGGAAAGAAATTTGTTAAGTACATCAATGAAACAGGTGGAGAATTAAAAATTCCCGCCATCCCCGCCGGAAAATTTGCTTTTGCCACTGCTGAAGAAGCTGTGCAGTATGCCCTGGATTGGGAATGGGAAGTGACCCGCCGCATCAATGCATTAATGGATCTCGCTATCAAACAGAACGATCACCTCGGACGCGAGTTCCTGGGCTGGTTCGTCTCTGAGCAATTGGAAGAGGTCAGCCATATGGATAACCTCTTGCGCGTGATAAAGCAAGCCGGTGAGAAGAACCTCATCATGCTGGAAGCTTATCTAGCCCACGAATAACAATAATTCAAAAAAAAGAAGTCCTGGATCTTGAACTGCACCCCAAAAGTTGGACACCACCAACAGAAAGGGGTGCAGTTTTTATGACCAAGTACACCAAAGAACAGAAGATCGCAGCAATTGAAGCAGTAAAGGCGGGAGAGAGTATTACACAAGTAGCCAAACAATATCAAATATGCTACAAAGTATTGCAGTGGAACGTGAGGTGCTATGCTGAACGCGGGGAGAATGGTTTAAAGTGTCATACTTATAATTGGACAGCAGAACAAAAGAATGAAGTCTTGAAATATATGCATGAGAACCAATTGTCATTCACAGAAACCGGCGTACTATTTGGAATAAGAAATAGCACAATCTTGCAGTGGGAGAGAAGATACTTGAAAAATGGCGTTAGTGGGTTAGAAGACAAGAAAAAGGGTAGAAAACCAAGAGCACCCAGAGCTAAACCACCTAAGACCAGGGAAGAAGAACTATTGGATAGGATTCAATATCTGGAAGTAGAGAATGCTTATCTAAAAAAATTGAACGCCTTGGTGGCAGAGCGGGAAAAGCGCGAAAGAGAGAACAGATAGCTGTTATCTGTGAACTAAGGCAGAAATACCCATTGAGGACGCTCCTGATAACAGCCAAACTCCCCAGGAGCAGTTATTACTATCATCTAGGTCATCTGTGTGAACCTGAAAAGCATAGTAGTGAGCAAGAAGCTATAAAACAAATCTGTGTCGAGAATAAAGGACGCTATGGCTACCGGCGAGTCACACTTGAGCTGCATCATAGAGGATTTCAGACCAATCACAAGTTGGTAATGAAACTCATGAAACAGGCTAATCTTACCTGTATGTTGCGGGAAAAAAAATACCACTCCTATCGAGGTGAAGTAGGCAAGATCGCTCCCAACCTCTTGAAGCGCGATTTCAAAGCTTTGAGGCCTAATTCAAAGTGGACCACAGACATCACAGAATTCAAATTATTGGGACAGAAGCTCTATCTTTCTCCAATCATGGATCTATTCAACGGGGAGATCATTAGCTACACAGTTTCATGTAACCCAAGTTTCCACCCGGTCAATCAAATGCTCAAAGACGCCTTCCAAAAGATACCTGACGATACCCGATTGATCCTACACTCCGATCAAGGTTGGCAGTATCAAATGCGACCCTACCAAAAGATGTTGAAAGCCAAAGGAGTTCGCCAAAGCATGTCCAGAAAAGGCAATTGCTACGATAACAGTGTCATGGAGAATTTCTTTGGCATTCTCAAAACTGAGTTCTACCATAAGTGGAAATTTTCCTCCATTACTCAATTTTCAAATGAATTATCAGAATACATTGATTACTACAATAACCGTAGAATTAAGGTTAAACTTAAAGGACTGAGTCCTGTTCAGTTCAGAACTCAATCCTTCATTTCTACTTAACTCTTGTCCAATAAATGGGGTGCACTACATCTTCCAGGACTTCTTTTGATATTCATGCTACTTTGCGGGTTTTCTTCACATCTACTTGTGAGGGAACCTCAACCGGAGTCTCCGCTTTAGCTCTGGGTTGTCTCATTCCCCAGAGTAAAAGTGCCAGACCGGTCCCAAGGGTTAATCCACCCAACACACCCGGATCGGATTTCCAGAATACTGCTGCGAAAAAGCCAAAGAAAACCACCAGGACTACTGCCTGATAATACCAGAGTGTCTCCCTTTTAAAGGCTGTTAAGGTCAACCAACCCAGAGCAACACCGAAAACCACCACTCCGACGAACCTGAGCAATACTCCTAAAAGATTTAAAATTTGTGATGCTCCCGTGAAAAATCCTTCCATTGTTTCCTCCTTAACGATTAGTAAATGCCCAAACCAACCATATCGAAATCATTATAGCACCTATCCCGATGCGGACAACAACAGACCATCCAAAGCCCAATGCCATCTCTTTTGTGGTCACCCAGGCGATCTTCCAATCCTTTTTTCGGATCATCTCCACGACCAGAACACCGAGGATGGAGAAGAGCAACCCGCCAATCAACGGAATGATAAACGTCCCAACGATACCGGCGACATATCCCACGCCGATTGCCAGCCAGCTTGCGCCAGTCTTCCTTGCTTTGGCACCGATAAAATAGTTATCCGCCAGGTTTCCAAGTACTGTGAAGATGCTGATGAATGAAAAGTATAACCAGGCAGGCCAGCCAAATCCATCAATGATGGCATAGATCAATGCAGCGATCCAGATAATCGTCAGGCCGGGATAGATCGGAATGATCAACCCGATCAATCCAACCAGCATGGCAGAAAAAACCAGCCCGATCAGCAGCACTTGAGACAGGGCAAATTGTTCCATTATCCGCCAATCCGGTCTATACCGCCCATCCAGGGTTTGAGCACTTCGGGAATCTGTATGGATCCATCTGCCTGCTGATACGTTTCCATTACAGCAATCAGGGTTCGAGGGAGTCCAAGCCCGGAGCCATTCAGGGTATGGACGAAGCGGGGTTTGCTGCCATCCGCTGGGCGGTATTTGATATTTGCCCTTCGTGCTTGGAAATCACCCACATTGGATATGGAGGAAACTTCCAGCCACTCTCCGCAACCGGGAGCCCACACTTCGAGATCGTAGGCGATCAGGCCATTAAAACCCAGGTCGCCGGTGCATTGCTGGATCATACGATAGGTTAGCCCCAATTGAGCGCAAGTTTGGCCTGCATCATCGATCATATTCTGCAACTCATGCATGGAATCTTCCGGTTTGCAGTATTTATACATCTCCACTTTATCGAACTGGTGACCCCGTTTTATCCCGCGAACATCCCGTCCAGCACTCATTTTTTCGCGGCGGAAACAGGGAGTATAAGCAGTGTAATTTAATGGTAGAACAGATTCCTCCAGGAAATCACCCATATGGATGCCGGTGAGGGGTACTTCGGCGGTGGGGACCATCCAGAAGTCCTCTTCAGCATCGTGATATAAATTATCCCGGAACTTAGGCAGTTGTCCTGAGGCAAACAGGACATCACTTTTCACCATAAAGGGAGTATATTTTTCAGTGTAACCCTGGCGGATATGCAGATCCAACATCCAGGCAATGAGAGCCCGCTGCAACCGGGCACCAGCACCATTCAAGACATAAAACCGTGATCCAGTAAGCTTGATCCCCTGTTCAAAGTTGATAATTCCCAACTCAGGACCCAAATCCCAGTGGGCTTTGGGAGAAAAATCGAATTTCTTGGGCTCACCCCAGGTCTTGATGACCGGATTATCATGGTCGTCTTTTCCCAATGGAACCGCTGCATCCGGGATATTCGGGATGGTGTGAATGATCGCTAATAATTCCTCATCCAATTGCTTGAATTGTTCGTCCAGTTGGGAGATCTGGTCACCCAGTAATCGCATGGAGTCGATCTTTCCCTGCCGAGCAGCCTGGTCTTTCATCTGGCTGATCTCTTTGGAAACTGCATTCCGTTGGGCCTTGAGGGTTTCCACTTCCGCCTGAACAGCCCGCCTGCGTGAATCAATACCCAAAACAGCATCGACTGGAGAAGGGTCCATCTGGCGCTTGACCAGCGCTTCCCTTACAATTTCAGGTTTTTCGCGAATAAGATTGATGTCTAACATAGCACCTCCAAAAAAAGAATAAATAAAGCCCTCTCATCATGCAGGACGAGGGGGCTGCTCGTGGTGCCACCTGCTTTCATCCTGCCAGAAGCAGGACCTTTGATCGCAGTAACGGTCGAATCCGTCCCCTTTACGATAACGTGTCGTACGCATCCCTGCGGGGGAACCTGCCCAGGTTGGGCACTGAAGTGGAAGGAGTTTGACCCATTATCTGCTTGCACCAACCGCAGACTCTCTGATTATGAAGCCAAAACCCAATTTTCAGGTCAGGTTGATATTTGAGATTATAACGGTATTGGACGAAAAGTCAATCAAAAATAAAAACAACCTAAAACCTTTGAAACCACATGCAATCGGACGAAATATTACAAACCTAAAAAGCTCTTGAACATTTCCAGGTTTTGGAGGATGTCGTAAATGGCAATACCAATTAATAGAATCCCACCAATGGCATTGATCATCCTGGAGTGCTTTGCCAGCCAACTGGTGATATGGCGGGCTGTTGCTCCAGCCAGGAATGATAAAGCGAGGAGCGGAATGCCGAATCCCAATCCGAACCACAGGAATGTTGCCAGGCGGCTGAACATTTCTGTGCTATTGAGTGAGACCGCAAAGATGCTTACTAGCAAAGGTCCGGAACATGGCAGGGAGATTGGTCCATACATCAAGCCGTAGACGAATGCACGGCCATACGAGTTCTTGAGGATAGGCACCTGCAGCTGAGGTAATTTCTTAAAAGGATTGCGATCCAGAAGCAGCAAAATTCCCAGGACGAGGATCAGCAGGTCAGAGA
Organism: uncultured Chloroflexia bacterium; assembly: GCA_963827895.1. Lineage (GTDB taxonomy): Bacteria > Chloroflexota > Anaerolineae > Anaerolineales > Anaerolineaceae > PNON01. The sequence continues at coordinate 587,684 of CAWHCY010000007.1, forward strand.
TCGGGATTACAATAGATAATGCTTCCCCTATGGATACAGAAAGCAAGGCAATGATCCCACCCAGCAGCAGCATCATGGAGAGTACTCCTGCCAGAACAAAAAAGCCAAGTAAATACCTGGTATGTGGTTTGTCTTCACTGGATTGTGCACTGAGGTACGCTAAAAACCCCGGGTAAAGCGGCAACACACATGGGCTGGTGGTTGCAAGCAATCCGAGGGTAAGACTTGTCCAAATTTCAGCTGTGCTCATGTCATTCTCATTTCATTGATTGGAACAATTATCAGTACAGGATTATTACTTTCAAGGTATACATCCTGTACTGACGACTGGTTTTTCGTGGGGATTCGATCACATCCCTAAAAATGGTGCCAGGAATTCTTTCAACTGTTCTGCGCTTTTAATCCCAAACGGAAGGGGATGTACTTCGCCTTCGCTGTCTATGATCAGCATGGGGGTTGATGGCGGATTCAAGAATTGATTTCCATAAAGGGCAGCCAACTCATTACTCACTTCTGCCGGTACCACTGAATAGACCCAATCGAAATTGTTGGATGCGGTGTATTCCTTTAGATTTTCCATATTTTCATTGGGGTCGATATCAAAACCAACATAGGTGACCTTGTCTCCCAAATCCTGTTTCAATTTGGATACTTCTCCCTGCTGCTTCTTGCAGTTGGAACACCACATTGCAAGTGTCTCAACCAGAACAACTTTACCGTGGTAATCTGTTATGTTGTATTCGGATCCTGAATTCACATCTGTTAATGGAACTGAAAACCAGGCAGGGACTACTTTCATCATTGTATCATCGCTTGTTTTTGTTTCAACTTCTAGCATCCCAGCCGGCTTGGTTTCATCCATCATCGGCGCTTCGGTTTTTTCCATCATAATATCTGTTGGTTTTTCCAACATAGCTTCGGTGGGTTTATCCATCATGACCTCTGGGGTGGCTGTGGTCTGTGGGCTGCAAGCCGCCAAAAAGACCATTCCAGCAACAAATATTGTGAATAACGCATTTCGATTTTTCATTTATTTTTCTCCTGTAGATATTTTGTTTAGATGTAATTATTATGAAAATGAAACCTTAAGCAGTCGGGAAAGAAAGATTACAGGATTCAAAACAATTTCGCACATCTGTTAATACTTCTGAAAGAATTGGTTCGGCATATCTTAATATCCCCCGGGTATAAATATGTTACTGAATAATTCAAACAAGGATGCGATAATGAAAGTTGTGATGAGTTTCTTATTATTAATTGTTATTAGTGCCTGTTCAACTATAAAGGGGACATCAGACACGAAAATAAATACAAGCCTGCCAGATCTTGGTGCTGCGCCAGAGTTGGAATCGGACACATGGATAAATGTTGACAGTCCTATCAAAATTGCTGATCTCAAAGGAAAAGTCATCCTTCTGGATATGTGGACATATGGCTGAATTAATTGCCAACACGTTATTCCCTCGTTGAGGGAATGGGATAAAGTATATCGGGACAAAGGATTAGTCGTCATCGGTAATCATTATCCGGAATTTGCCAGAGAAAGAGACCTGGTAAACCTGATGGAAGCAGTAAAAGAATGGGAAATCATCTACCCGGTTGTACAGGACAATGATGGAAAAATATGGAGAGCATACAATAATAGATATTGGCCTTCGCTATATCTCATTGATAAAAAAGGTCATATCAGATATACACATATCGGTGAAGGCAGCTATAAGGAAACAGAAGCGGCCATCCAATCTTTATTGGCAGAAAATTAAGTTTAGGAGACAGAATGACAATTAAAAAAGGAAATTTTGATAAGATTTTATCTTCAGAGATCACATCTGAAGCAAATTACCTGTCTAGAAGGAGGTTTTTAGGAAGAGCTGGGGCAATGGTTGCAGCTGCTACTTTAGCTGCCTGTGCCCCAAAGGTGATGCCATCTTCGGAGGGTGTTCCAACAGCGGATGGTGCTTCTCTTCTTAATGGATCTCTAATGGACGAATTAGGGAACAAAACGACAGATTATAAGTTTATTACCAACTATAACAATTACTATGAGTTTACAACTGATAAAGAATATGTTGCATCATTGAGCACAAAATTCAAATCTGATCCATGGAGCGTTGAAGTATCCGGGTTGGTGAATAAGCCAATGACTTTCGGGTTGGAAGATCTTATGAGCGAATTCTCCCAGGAAGAAAGAATCTACCGGATGCGATGCGTGGAAGGTTGGTCAATGGTTATCCCTTGGAATGGATTTTCCCTTTCTGATATATTGCATCAAGTGGAACCAACCAGTGATGCAAAATTTGTGGCCTTTGAGACGGTTTTTCGACCTGATGAGATGCCCGGACAAAAAAGCGGCGGATATCCTTGGCCATATACAGAAGGATTACGAATGGATGAAGCAATGCATAGTCTTACCACAATAGCAACCGGTATATATGGAAAACAATTATTACCCCAAAATGGTGCACCAGTGAGATTGGTTGTTCCCTGGAAATATGGTTTTAAAAGTATTAAATCCATTGTCCGTATAACTTTAACGGATAAACAACCAGCCACCCTATGGAATACGATTGGACCAAATGAATATGGATTCTATTCTAATGTGAATCCAAACGTGTCTCATCCACGGTGGTCTCAGGATACTGAAAGGATAATCGGTGGTTCCGGTAGGATTCCTACTTTAATTTTCAATGGATATGACAATCAAGTAGCACCATTATATGAAGGTATGGATTTAATCGAAAATTATTAACTGGAAAAACGGACAATGCTGTAAAGATCCTGACTTCTTTAAAGATTTAATTGAGAATTTGGATGAAGGAAAAATAATTAAGGTAATACCTATGAGTCACATAGTGAACACGCATAGAAAATCACAAAAAGATATTGAATGGCAAATATTACGCTGGGGAACACATATAGGGTCGCTTATTCCATTAGCGCTACTGGTATATGATTATTTCACATTTAACCTAACTGCCAACCCTATTCAAGCCGCAACCCAGCGTACTGGCCGGACAGCCATCACCTTACTTGTGATTATGCTTGCATGCACACCCATCAATATCCTGTTTAGAACAACGATAGTAACCCGCCTACGCAAACCATTGGGGTTGTACGCATTGCTTTATGCTGGAATACATTTCATCATTTTCACTATAATTGATTATGGTCTGGTTTTGCCCAGGATCATTACGACATTTTCTCAAAAACCCTACTTGTTGTTAGGGCTGGCCACATTCCTTGTATTGATATTGATGGGTTTAACCTCTTTCAAATGGTGGATGAGAAAGATGGGCAAGAATTGGAAAAGATTGCATAGTCTGGTTTATCCGGTTTCAATCCTTATAGTTTTTCATTATGCCCTTGCGCAGAAGGGAGATATATTTGGCCTAAGGGGAAACATTATCAAACCGGTAATTTATGGAATAATCATATTGATCTTACTGGCAATTCGCTTACCTTTTGTAAAAAAAGGATTATTTAAGTTGCGATCGAAATTGAATATGCGTAGTATTAATATGAAATCGAATATTTCTCCTGAGAAATCAAACTTATGATTGAAAAACAGATCGTCGTCATAGAAGATGAACCAAATGTGGCTGAAGTTGTCGGATTGTATTTACGCCGGGCTGGTTATGATGTAGTTTTGTTCTCTGACGGAAAGATAGCATTGGAAGAATTGGAAAAAGGATTACCAATGTTAGTAATCCTCGACCTGATGCTCCCGGGAAAAGATGGATGGAGTGTCACCCGCTGGCTTAGGGAACGCAGCGAGGTTCCGATTATCATACTTACAGCGCGAATTGAGGAGATGGATCGGATTGCTGGTCTCGAAATGGGTGCTGATGATTATGTGATGAAACCGTTTAGTCCACAAGAGTTGGTTAGCCGTGTGCGAGCAGTTTTGCGAAGGGTTCGATCCACTCAACCGAAAGAGAATGAAGAAATAATTAACTATGATGGCTTGTCAATTAACCCGGTTTCAAGGATCATTACATTAGATTCCAACCCGATCAACCTGACAGCAAAGGAATTTGACCTATTATTATTCCTCGCAAGAAATCCGCAACGGGTTTTCACTAGAGATCAATTGCTGGATCAGGTTTGGGGTACAACAAGTTTTATTGATCAGGAGACTGTGACTGTACATATCCGGAGACTCAGGGAAAAGCTGGAAACACATTCGGGTAATGTCAAATTTCTTCACACTGTTTGGGGAGTAGGATATAAATTTAGCTATGAACCAGAATGAATCATCACCTCGCAAGAATTTTTCCAGTCTGATTCGAATTCTAATTAATGTACTGCCTGCACTAATTCTAGGGTTGGTTCTATTTTATGTTGTGATGAGACCCCCGATGAATGAGTTTGCAATTATGCTCAGGTTAATGTCTATTACAGCTGTATTTTCAGTGTTATTAACCTTTGTAGCTTACCGACTCGGTTGGATACTTCAAATACCTTCTATGAGAATAACGATCATCCTCGGCAGCATTATTTCAGCCCTTGTGGTTTTTATTAATATTTGGATAATTGCCAGGTTAATGTTTGCCAGCCCACATGATCTCCAATTGGCGACCATATTGTTGATCTTTGCGGTAGGAATTTCTGTACCGGTTGGATTATATCTTTCAGAATCACTGATTACCAGGATCCAAGTGCTAAACAACGCTGCTCTTTCAATTGCTGATGGTGATCTACAAAAGCGAGTTCCGGTAAACGGAAAAGATGAATTAGCTCAACTTTCCAGATCATTCAATAAAATGGCTGCTGAGTTGGAATCTTCAAAGTTGGAGCAGGCAAAGATAGAAGCCCTGAGAAAAAACTTGATAGCCTGGGTAAGTCACGACCTTCGAACACCTCTTACATCCATCCGAGCGATGCTGGAAGCTTTATCAGATGGAATGGTTGAAGATGAGGACACTAAAAATCGTTATATCAATACTTCACGCCACCAAATCGAAGAACTATCAAAGCTGATCAATGACTTGTTTCTTTTCTCTCAAATTGATGCCGGTGGAATGAAATTGAATATTCAAGCCAATAACTTGAGCGACCTTATATCTGACAATATTGAAAGCTTCCACCAAACCGCTGTGGCACAGGATATTACCTTAGAAGGTTGCATGATGGATGAAATTGATCCTGTTTGGATGGATATCCATCAGATCAACCGTGTTGTGAATAATCTTATATCCAATGCGATTCGGTTCACACCTCATGGTGGACGTGTAGATGTTTGTGCGAGCAGGAAAGATAATGCGGTAATCATTTCCGTTTCTGATACCGGGGAAGGTATTGCAGCTGAGGATCTCCCTCACGTTTTTGAACAATTTTACCGGGTGGAACAATCCAGAAACAGGGGCACAGGTGGTGCAGGGCTGGGATTAACCATAGTGAAAAGTATTGTTGAGGCACATGGTGGAACGATTTCTGCCAGCAGTCAGGTGGGAAAGGGGACTACAATCGAGGTAAGCTTGCCTCAAAATTTGAAAACAATTCAGGAAGTATTGCCTTGATGAAAAATCGAGGGTAGTTGATTTATTAGCAGATCCCTTCTACCCATTGTACATTTGACAGCCACAGCCGGGTAATGTGCTTACAATATAACAAGACAATAGAATTAATAATTGTCATTACCAAATTAATGGTAGAAAGTTGTAAAAATGATCATTAAAAGTATTGATCCAAAAGCTCCGAGATCATCGGAGATCACCCCGGAATTAGACTATATTAACCGGCGTCGGTTCTTTGGGCGGGCTGGAGCTATGGTAGCGGCAGCGACTCTGGCAGCCTGCGCCCCACGGTTGGTGCCTGAAACAGAACCATTACCCACTGACAGCTTAGCCGATGCATCAAAGTACATTGATGAACTCGGTAATAAAGCAACAAGTTTTACGAATATAACAAATTACAATAATTACTACGAGTTTTCTACTGATAAAGAAGCGGTAGCTAAACTAAGCTCAGGTTTTGTTACGGACCCCTGGACAATAGAAGTAGGTGGCCTGGTAAATAACCCAATGACCTTGGGCCTGGAGGATTTTCAGAAAGGTTATACCCAATCGGAACGGATTTATCGCCACCGTTGCGTGGAAGGCTGGTCAATGGTAATTCCCTGGTTGGGATTTTCTCTTTCCGATCTTCTAAAAAAGGTGGAACCCACATCAGCCGCAAAATATATTTCATTTGAGACAGTATTCCGCCCTGAAGCCATGGTCGGTCAGACAAGCAACTTTTATCCCTGGCCTTACACAGAAGGTTTGCGCATGGATGAAGCCATGAATGACCTCACCACGCTTGCAACCGGCATCTATGGGAAAGATCTTCTTCCCCAGAATGGAGCACCCATTCGACTGGTTGTCCCCTGGAAGTATGGATACAAGAGTATTAAATCAATTGTTAAAATCACCCTCACGGACATGGAACCTCCGACATTTTGGGACACAATTGCGCCAGACCTTTATGGGTTCTATTCAAATGTAAACCCCGGACAACAAAATTCGATCAGGTCACAAGTTACAGAACGCAGAATTGGTGATAACCCGCGGGTTCCCACAATGCTTTACAATGGTTACGTTCCGAAGGTTGGCTCTCTCTATTCAGGGATGGACCTGAACGTTTATTACTAATATATAGACAGACTTATCAAACAAAGCTAACCATCCACCTCGAATGGTGTTTTGTGGATTAATTCCACAAGTTTGAAAATTGGGCGGAAATCCAATAATGTCAGAAGAAAAGCACATCAACAATAACCAACATCTGAGAAGTACCCTGCAGGAAGTTATCCGCTGGGGATCACATATTGGAGCAGTGATTCCCCTTTTAGTATTGGGAGTGGATTATTTTACAAACAATCTGACTGCAAATCCGATACAAACAGCTACCCAAAAAACTGGTGATATCGCGCTGATTCTCCTGGTGCTGATGTTAGCAGTCACCCCGATATTGATCTTTTATCAAACAAATCTACTCAAGGGAATGCGAAAACGATTGGGGTTATATGCATTCTTTTATACCTGTGTTCATTTGTTTATTTTCTTTGTACTGGATTATGGTCTGGATTGGAATCAACTTATTCAATTAATCCTGCAAAAACTCTACCTAATTTTCGGTTTGATTGCGTTCATCATATTACTCGCCATGGCAATCACATCATTCCAATGGTGGAAAAAGAAATTAGCAAAAAACTGGAAACGTCTTCACCGCCTGGTCTATCTGGCTGCGATCCTCATCATTTTACATTATGCACTTGCCCAAAAAGGTGACATTTTATTTCTGCGTGGTAATCTGATCCTGCCGATCACTTATGGGGTCATTACGGCAGTTCTACTTCTACTGCGACCATTGGTGGTAAGGAAAGCAGCTCGCTGGCTTGTAGAAAAGATCAGATCAATATCCACCAAAAGTAAAATGAGACAAAGTCAATGATGGATTTTTCGTAGCTTTTCCGGATTTTAATTACTCAGCGATGTCATTAATTAGTAATGCAATCGGCTGGTGGTAGACCGCAAATTCTGTAAGGTTTTTTTTCGTGTAAAGTAATTGGGGAAAATATATTCGATAACCTTATTAACAGTATTTCTCATTATTACGCAAATAATATCATTTTCAAGCAGGATATTGTTGAAATTGTGAGGATGAATCCAAAACAACTTAATTTGAATTACTATTGATAAAGTTCTTCATTATATTTATATATGATCGTTGCGACTCTTATTGGCGAATATTACGTTTAAGGTATAGACATACTACGATGCAAAACTCTGAACAATACCGATTGATATTACTTGCAAAGAACGGTGATGAATATGCGATTTCGTGTCTTTATGATATTCACTGCCAGGGCATTTTCAGATTCCTGTATTATCGTAACGGTGATCGCTATATAGCAGAAGATATGACATCGGAGGTTTTTATTCAAATGATTCGTTCGCTTCATAAATACAATCCGGATTCAGGAAGCTTTACCTCCTGGTTGTATACCATCGCCCGGCATCAATCCATCGACCATTATCGAAAAACGAAATCACGACCTGAGCAGCCAATCACCGAAGATTTCATTAGTTCCTCGCCAGATCCGGAAGCTACGAATGACAAAGACTCAATTACAGGATGACCTAATTTCAAAAATCAAGGAATTACCAAAAGAATATCGCGAATTAATCGCTTTAAGATTTGTCTCTCAGCTTTCGATCCAGGAAACAGCAATAACGCTCGGAAAAACAATTGACTCTGTGAAAGGGATGCAGTACCGGGCGTTGGATGTATTGAGAGAAAAAATGAAGTTATGGAAGGAATAGATATGAATAAAGATCAGCTGCTTCACGAAAAACTATCTGAATTGGAATCAGGTAAACCTGTGGCTGAGATTCTCCAGGATTTGCCTGCTGAAATGACAGATATTGGAGAATTGATCATGCTGGCAAGTAATGTCCAGCAAAACGAGCGGCCTACCCTTTCCCATGCAGGCTGCACGAAAGCAATTTGAAAAAGTGAGGTTATCTATGAATACACAAAAAACCACAAAAAGTCAAAAATGGCAATGGGCTATCTTGAGTATGGTAGTAACATTGCTATTCATTGTTACCATTTCTGCTGGAGCTTTCATCTTCTGGACAGCTCAACCTGTCAACGCTGCATCATTGGATAATATTCAAGGTGTGGTGGCAGTAAAGACAGTAAATGGTGATTGGGCGATAGGCGAGAACAATACACGGGTTAAAGAAGGCAGCATTCTCCGATCTTATGCAGATTTAACTGCTGAGATTAAATTACCAGATGGATCTATTATTGCTATGGACCCGGATACGCAAATTTCTATCGACAAGCTCTCATGGAAACGAAACGGTACACTTGAATTCTTAGTCTCGACAATGAGTGGTGGAATAACCAATACTGTTGTTCCACTCAAAGGGTCAAACAGTTATTATCATGTACAAACACCGGGTGGTTTGGTTTCAGTGCATGGTACCGAATTCCAGGTATATGCACTGGATAACGAGCAGTCCATTGTGTCAGTTTTACATGGAAATGTGTTGGTAGAAAACCCTTCTGGAGCAGTCGATTTGACCACCGGTCAGATGACCCTTACTGACACCGCTGGCTCACCTCAAGAACCCCATTACAGTTTCGACTATACTGGCAGCATAGTATCCACACAAGACGGTGGTCTGAGTCTTGATGGAACAACTATTGTTGTAACTGATGACACAAAAGCCGTAAACCAGCCAGAAGTTGATTCAACTGTCCATGTGATCGGACACTTTGATGCTGATGGTAATCAGGTAGCAGATCTGATCATCCCCGGAAACGCAAAGCATTCAAACAAAGTTTTTACTGGGACAGTGACAGCCATTAATGATTTAGTTTGGACTGTTGGGTCTTCACAGATAACTGTTTTGCCAGACACGAAAGTCAACGGCAAACCTGAAGTCAATTCAGTTGTCAGAATTTGGTTCCACATAAATGAAGATGGAACATGGAATGCAGACAAGATCGTCAATGCAAAAAATGAAAAGGATATCGTCATAGCAGATACTGAAGAAGAAACTGGCGACGATACACTTACTCCATCTCCAGAGGAAGATTCCACAGCAACAGCCAGCGATGGTCCTCTCGAGCCAACACTTCCAGTTGGTACACCAACACCGGAAGGAAGGACGACTGGTATCTGTGGCAGTGAATCTGAACAACCGCATGCAGTTACACTTGCTGAAAGATATGGAACCACCTATGACGTGATCATGGGGTGGTTCTGCAAGAATAACGGCTTTGGCGAGATCGACCTGGCTTACCAGCTCTCGAATGAATTTGGTAAATCAGTAGACGAGATCTTTGCAATGCGCGAATCAGGAATGGGTTGGGGAAATATCCGCCAGGAATTGGAAGGGCGTGAAAGACCCACAAAAGAACCAAAAGTGGAAAGAACAAAAAAACCACACTAAATGGGCTAACTATTTGAGGCAGATGAAAAATCATCTGCCTCTATTATAAAGAACACAAAAAATATATTTTCACAAAGATTATGAAAAGTAATTTACCTGATTCCCGGAAAATATAATTATAATTAGGTGATACAAATATAATTAAATCGGCAGTTATAAGATCGGAGATCAGTCATTATGCCTTTTAAAAAGTTTCCAAATCATTTTCTGTGGGGTACAGCAACTTCCTCATTTCAGATCGAAGGTGCGGCAAAAGAAGACGGTAAAGGTGAAAGTATCTGGGACCGTTATTCTCATACTCCAGGCCGGGTTCTTAATGACGATAATGGCGATGTTGCCTGCGACCATTATCACCTTTGGGAAGATGATTTACGCCTGGTTAAGCAATCTGGAAGTAACACTTATCGATTCTCTCTCTCCTGGCCGAGGATCATGCCCGAAGGGACCGGACGAGTTAACCAGAAGGGGTTGGATTTTTACAGCCGCATCATAGATCGATTGCTGGAATATGGTATCCAACCGAATGTAACCCTAAACCACTGGGACCTTCCTCAGGCGCTGCAGGATCGCGGTGGTTGGGCTGTCCGTGACTCCGTGGAATGGTTCGGCGATTATGCTGAACAAGTATTCAAGCAATTGGGAGACAGAGTTCCGTTCTGGTCTACTCATAATGAACCCTGGGTGATAGCCATGCTGGGGTACTATTATGGAAATATGGCTCCAGGCATGACAGAACTGAGCAAAGCTATTCAGTCCGTTCACCACCTTCTCGTTTCCCATGCAAACGCGGTCCAAAGATTTCGGATGCTAGCCTGTCCGGGAAAAATTGGAATTGTTCTGAATGTCTCCCATAACACGACTAATAGTTCACTTCCAGAAGACCTGGCTGCTCGAGAACGGGCGTATGATTCCCTCAATGGGATTATTCTTAAAACCACTCTATCATGGAGAATATCCAAAAGCTTTGTTGCAATGGCTTGAACCCATTGCCCCGGTTATTGAAGCAGGGGATATGGAGTTGATCAAGGGATCGGCAGATTTTCTCGGATTAAATTATTATATGTCCCACAGTGCGAGGTATGATCCGGATGGCGGTGTTTTGAAAATGATGCAGGATCATGTCTCCAACTCTTACTGGGGGAGGACAGATATGGGTTGGGGGGTAAATCCGGTTGGATTGTATGAACTTTTGAAAGACGTCCAATTGAATTATGGCAACCCGGATGTATATATCACCGAAAATGGTATGGCTGCCAAAGACATACCAGACCAACACGGCTTTGTCATAGATCGGGGCAGGATCATGTATTTGCGAGAACATTTACTGGCGATGCATGATGCAATCGAAACAGGGGCGAACGTTAAAGGTTATTATGCCTGGAGCCTATTGGACAATTTTGAATGGGCTAAAGGATATACGCCCCGGTTTGGTCTTGTGCGTGTAGATTTCAAATCATTAAAAAGAATTCCCAAGGAGAGCTTCCATTGGTACAGCGAAGTTGCTCAGAACAATGGATTGTGGGAATAGAATGGATTAACTAAGGGATAAAGCTGGAAAGGTTGTCGATTTAATTAACAAGCATTATTAAAATAAATAGACCTTGATGAGCATAGAATTCATCGCTCCCCAAGGTCATTTATTATTCGTAGTCCTAATTACTGTACTTCGAAATCGAGTGTTTGAGTAAGTTTGTCGTTTATAAATAGTTCCACTTTATACTTCCCGATCGGCCATAATGAATCATTGGGCAAAGAAAAGGTTACAGGGGCATCTCCTGTTGTAACCGAGACATCATCGATCGTAAAATTAGGCTCGGTATCCTGTGCATCCACCGCAGTCCAAACAGCCTTAAGGTTTGTATCGTCTGGAGCATTGGCCAATTGCACAATGCAGTAAAATACTGCATCCTGCGCATAAACAGTTGTTTTTTGAGTTCCGGCTTCATCTGAGGTTAAATAAGCATCTTTAATGTTGGCTGTCGTCGTACTAAAACTACATGCTAGAGAAACAATAGCTAAGACCGTTATGAGAAGTATGATTTGCAATTTATTTTTTAGCATTTTTTACCTCCTTTTCTTGAATTTAATAGTACATGGGTAATGGAAGTAATTCAAGGGTAAATTCGCATAGAGATAATACAACCTAATTCGTGGACCTGGATGGTTTGCGTTTCTTCTATTATTGGCTGTATAACAATTAAATTCGTATTGCTGGAATTTCCATTTTTGATTAAATATAATAAATAATAAATTCAGAATCTGTTTAACTTGTAGATTCGATAGTGTTTAATACTTTAGGAGAAGACATGGTTGATATAAATAAAGCAATCGAGAACCAGATAAAAAACATACAAACAAGGTCGGGAAAATCATTGGATGAATTATTTGCTATTTTTATAACGAGTGATTTAAAGAAACATGGTGAAGTTCGGTCAATGTTCATAAAAGAACTGGGGTTGGGTTATGGTGATGCAAATACATTGGCTTCCCATTTCCTCCAATCCAATGGTGTTCTGACTGGTAAAGTGGAGTCTGCAATCCCGGATCAGGCAGTTGCTGAGATCTACAATGGTCCAAAAGCAATATTACGACCAATCCATGACGAGATTATGAATTACATCAATTCGCTGGGGCAGTTTGAGATTGCACCAAAGAAAGGATACCTGAGCCTCCGCCGAAAGCGTCAATTCGCCATGGTGGGACCAGTTACCAATTCCCGCATCGAAGTTGGACTAAATATGAAAGATATCCCCCCAACAACGCGATTGGAACAAAATCCTCCTGGTGGAATGTGCCAGTATGAAGTGAAAGTTACATCACTGGCAGAGGTTGATGCTGAATTAAAAGCCTGGATTACTACAGCTTATAATAGCGCAAATTGACCAGGTCCTAAGAAATTATTAAACTACAAATAACAGGTATCCAATTAATAGGATGCCTGTTATTTTCCTTTTGTACTGTCAGCTATAGTTTTTCACCGCAGTACGGGCAGGTTACCCAATCTGCTTGAGCAGGTTTTCCGCAATGATTGCAGGACCTGACGACAGGGGTGTTTTCTTGTGGACTTACATCAGCTGTAGGAGAAGAAGTCATTCCTGCTGTGTGTACCATTCTGTGGGTTGCCATCCTGATCACACCCAATATAACCAGCACAATCACACCGACCACCACAGCAATCCCAAAACAGGCCAGTAATAAACCGAAAAGACCCATTCCAGGCATCATACCGAATCCACCAGGTCTACCTGGCATAACAAAGCCACCTTGTCGGTGGCGGAAGCCATCGAATCCGCTGAAGCGACCGCCTTCAAATCCCATTCGGCCGAAACCATGGGTAAAACCAATGACAGCGACAGCTATGACACCTAAAACAATCACTATTCCTAATACTATTAAAAACCACTTCCAAAACTTATTCATTCACTCTCCTGTTATTTGGATTACTATTATCAGATTACTTCGGAAATATGTAGAATTTATGAATAAGGTGTGTGGTTTTTGTGCGGCTTACGATATTACCCATCGAATAGAAGGACCATTGTTGATGCTCTGGCCAAATATATAAAAGTAAAAAACCGTAATTTTTCAATAATTATTTCTTACGAACGGCAATCACCTATTAGGAAAGAATTAATAAAAAGAATAAGGATTACATTAAAGTACCAATGCAATCCTTTCCCGGTTTTGAAAACCATTTATTAAGAATAATTAAACTATTTTTACTAATCGAACTATAAGGTAAAGAATAATTAAACTTCGACGATATTCACTGAATCAACAATTCCCACAATAACTGAATTCACACAGCTATCCGGATTGCCGAGTACCAGGCGATTCCCGCCACCCTCACGATTCACTAGTACGGTATCACCAATGCCTGCCTGGGTATTATCCAGGGCGATGAATTCTTCATTCGGATTATCGCCCTCCATCACCAATGGTTTAACAACCAGCAAGCGGTGGTTTTTATAATCCGGTGTACTGATGGTGGTTACAACTGTTCCGGTGACTTTTGCAAGGATCATTATGAAAACCTATTCCAGCCAGGTTTGAGGGTGAAATCCTGCTCACCATCCGGGAGGAGCTGTTAGTTCATCGACGATTCCTGTAATAGCCAGATCAACGGGTACAAATTTTACATCCGGCATGGCAAGAGAGGCTTCGCGGGCGCGAGCCATTACACATAAGTCATTGGTTCCTGCCATGACTGTATCGGCAGCCACAACCAAGCCACCCACCGGCTGCATGTGGCTATCAACCGGTTGGACGACCAACAGCTTCACCCCCTCCAGACCCTTATATTTAAGAGTGGAAACTGCAGTTCCGCGTACTCTGCCAAATAACATGAACTACACCTTTACCTGGTCCAGCACCCGTCGGATGATGGTATCCAAAAGTGCCTGATCGACCTGGGTGCCGAGTTTGGCGATGACTGCATTCTTAATCCGCGCGGAAAGATCCACCGGGGCTGGTGCTGCACTTCCAACAAATGGAACTTGTACCGGTGGAAGCTGGTAGTTTGAAGGTGAGGTAATAGTTGCTTGAGAGATATACGGCCTGACAGGGGCGTCAGATGGGTGATCATTGGGTTGCACAAGCTGCATGCCCAATTTTTGTGCTTTTTCATACGCCAGACCGGTGAGCACGACATTATCGCTCAATTCCAGTCGGGTGACACCAGACTTAAACATGTCTTCAATATCATGTTCGGTATAAAAGGTTTTTGCCATAATACCTCCGCTTAGCCGGGAATGCCTTCCAGGGTTTCAAGCGCATGAATGGCAGCATCACGGGCGGTAATGATCTCAGATTCGGAACCACTCAACCACATACGGCCGAAGCGTCCAACTGATGAGAGATGCACGATTTTGATGCTGGCACTTTTTTCAGCTTCATTGACAGCATAATTAATATAAGCAGCCGGAGCGCATTCCAACACCAACATGGTCTCATGCGGCACCAGCATCGATCCACGCCGGAAGCGGTTAAGCAGTTGAGCCTGGTAGGGGTCGATATTGGTAATGACCTGAACTGATGCAATGGAGGGTTTGATCCGGCTGGCAGGGTTTAACCCCAGCCTGGAAAGCACCACTTCCCCGGCTTCAATGACTGCTGCCTGGTTGTGGGAATGGAGTTCGAACATTCCAAATTCCCGTTCAACGATCTGAGCACCGGGTCTGGCTTCAGTCGCCTTTACAGCAATATCCACCAGCTTAAAAACCTCGTTCCCCGGGGCAACTTCCACATAGAGGGCAGCCATACCCTCAGTTGGTAGGTCACCCTGGGTAATCGTACCTATAAACGCAGCATATTGAGCCTGCATCCGATCCAGGTATGCATAACAACGAAGAGAGAATGAATCTGCCATATTACCTCCAAAAAACTTATTATTGGTGAAAGCTGCACAAAATAGGCTTAGAAACCAA
Organism: uncultured Chloroflexia bacterium; assembly: GCA_963827895.1. Taxonomy (GTDB): domain Bacteria; phylum Chloroflexota; class Anaerolineae; order Anaerolineales; family Anaerolineaceae; genus PNON01. The sequence continues at coordinate 603,060 of CAWHCY010000007.1, forward strand.
GCCTGTCCATATGTAAGCTTTCAACCTCGTGACTCAACTGGTCCTGTTTCGACAGTCATTTACTAAGGTAGGTTTTCAAAATGAATCCAACACCCTGAATAAAAGGGCTATCACAATAACGGTCACACGGAAAAGTTATTTCTTCTCGGTGGTGTGTCCGCCAATAGCGCCTTTTGTCTGACGCGGCAGGATCATTTCGATATCCGAATGCGGCCGCGGAATGACATGGACGGAAACCAATTCGCCTACTCTTTTGGCAGCAGCAGCACCGGCATCTGTGGCAGCTTTGACAGCGCCAACATCGCCGCGAACCATTACAGTAACGAATCCACCGCCAACATATTCGGAACCTAGTAGGACAACATTGGCAGCCTTGACCATGGCGTCTGCGGCTTCGATTGCGCCTACCAAACCCTTGGTTTCAACCATTCCTAAAGCGATCAGTGCAGTATCTAGTGGCATTTTACTTTCTCCTTATTAATATTTCGCGTTGAGTATTTCATTTACTACCTGACGAACCACAGCTTCTATTTGCTGTGGAGTAGGTCCATAAGAGGGCGCGCCCGGAACAAGTGCTTGAGGAGGTGGTGCTGAGATTCCATAAGCCAGGCGCTTGACATTGAACATGTGATACACAGAGATATTATCCCCGGTGATCGAGCCGCCGATGCCGCCGGCCCCCAGGGTGAGAGATGGCATGACACCGGTGGTTAAACCAATGGCTCCCAATGTCGCCATTGTGTTTACAACAATTCGGAAAACCGGTTTTTCCAACCCAAATGCCAGAATCACCTTTTCATCGCGGGCATGGATGGATAGACTGTGTCCTTTTCCACCAAAATTGATCAGTTCGATGCAGCGTTCACAGCCGGCTTCCCAGCCATCAGCCTCATACCAACCCAGGACGGTGGTGAGCTTCTCAGCGGAGAGCGGCTCTGATTTTCCAACTTTTGTCAGTGTTGCCACGAGAATCCTCGCAAAGGAGGGGATATCAAAACCAGCCATGGCGGCCAGCACTTGGGGAGATTTGCCAACAGCAGCAGCATTGATCACCAGGTTCTCGTGAAAGAGTAGATTGCGTAATGCCTGAGCTTGCTCTGGCGAGACAAAATAAGCACCTTCTGCCTGCATCCTTTCACGCAATTGGGCAGCGATGGGTTTATCGGCGACAACAGATTGTTCGGTGGCGCAAATCGTTGAATAATCAAAGGCTTTACTGGCAGTGATCAGTCGTGCAGCCTGATCGACATCTGCACTTCGATCTACATAAACCGGAACATTTCCGGGACCAACACCATACGCAGGTTTACCCACCGAATGCGCAGCCCGCACCATTGGCGTACCACCCGTTGCCAGAATGACTGCCACTGCCCGGTGATTCATTAATTCCTGTGTGCCGGCAAGTGAGACATGCTCCAAGCAGCTGATCAAGCCGCGCGGGGCACCAGCATCCACGGCTGCTCGGGCCATGATCCTGGTTGTCTCAGCACAACAATTTACTGCACTGGGATGGGGAGCGATAACGATACCATCCCGCGCCTTTACCGAAATGAGAATTTTGAACATGACTGTGGATGTGGGATTGGTACTGGGTGTTAGTGCAGCCACCACACCAACCGGCCAGGCAATTTCTGTTACACCATGGGAAGAATCCACGTTGATAACACCGGCTGTACGGATATCCTTGATACTTTGCCAAACAGCCATTGAACCGAATTCATTCTTCAACTTTTTATGTTCGGGTACGCCGAATCCGGTCTCATCATGTGCCATCTGACCCAGCCTGCCGGAAGCGTTGAATGCCGCTTGTGCCATCGCTGCACAGACGCGGTCAACGTCTATCTGACTAGCTTTAGCCCATAAGCGTTGAGCTTCCTGAGCATTGGCTGCCAGGTCTCGCGCTTCCTGAATTGAGATGAGATCAGAATCCATCCGATTCCTTAAAATTTACGAAAAGTGACTTCGCCGTCCACTTCGAGTGAATCGATGATGCCCATTATCACTGCATCCACGGGTGTGTCCTTGGTGATGTCGGTCTGCCGCGCACTCGAACCGGCTGCAGTCAGCACTAGATCTCCTACACCAGCGCCAAGGGTATCAATGGCAACATATGGTTTTCCGCTGGCAACACCTTTCTCATCAGTTGGACGACAAACCAGTAAAGAGCGACCGACCAGTTTTTCATCCTTAATGGTGGATACTGTGGTTCCGACTACTCTAGCGATTAACATAAGTTCTTTCCTTTATCGTCTTTCCCGGGTTAATACCCTTTTACTGCTACTGTCGCAGCCACATTTGATGTAACAGGAGGCTGCCCTACACCCTGGACGATCTTCACACTGGCGCTCGCGCCTATCCGGGTTGCACCAGCTTTTACCATCTTTTCTGCGTCTTCGGTAGTACGGATGCCACCAGAGGCTTTGACACCCATTTCCGGACCGACCACATGCCGCATCAGGGTGATATCTTCCACGGTGGCACCGCCACCTGAGAACCCGGTGGAAGTCTTTACAAAATCCGCATCTGCTTCTTTGGCAAGAAGACAGGCTGTCACTTTTTCATCTTCGGTTAATAACGCAGTCTCGATGATTACTTTGAGGATCGCACCGGCTTCATGGGCGGTTCGAACCACTCCGCGGATATCACGTGCGACCAATTGCATATCGCCGCCTTTTAATGCTCCAATATTGATGACCATATCGATCTCGCTGGCGCCTTGTTGAATGGCCAACTGGGCTTCCATCACTTTTACATCCGGCGTGTTGGCTCCCAGCGGAAAACCGATCACCGAACAGACTTTGACGGGTGATCCGCGCAGCAGTTCTGCACACAATCTTACATTGGCTGGATTTACACACACAGATGCAAAGTTATATTTTCGTGCTTCGAAGCAAAGTTGGGCAATCTGGTCAGGTGTAGCATCCGGTTTGAGGAGCGTATGATCGATCATGGAAGCAATCGAGAGATCTGCAGGGATTGCTCCGAGGTGAGTGCTTAACCGTTCCGCACCTGCGGTGACAACGTTGCCAACCTTATCAAAACAGGTGCGCACACATAGACCATCCGCACAATCCATTTTACATAAACCTTCTACGGGAGTGACCTGGCGATATTTCTGTTCTTCCATTGCCACCAGCACTTCACGGGTGATGATCTCTACCAGTTGTTCAATCATTTTTGGATCAGCTGTCATTGGAATTAACCCTTCGTAAAGCGATTTTCGATCGCGATAATTTTATCAATACGTTTCTGGTGACGTCCGCCCCCGAACTCGGTTGCCAACCAGGTTTTGACGATTTGTTTAGCCAGGTTATCGCCGATCAAACCGGCACCTAAAGTGAGGACATTAGCGTCGTTGTGCTCGCGGCTGTTCACAGCAGTGGCGTAATCATAACAAAGTGCAGCACGAACTCCCGGCACTTTGTTGGCTGCCATGCAACTGCCGATCCCGGCCCCATCCATCACAATTCCGCGCCAGGCTTTACCTTCTTTGACCAGCAAGGCAACAGCCAGCGCGAGATCGGGATAATCCACGGCGGTCTTACCATCTGATGTGCCACAATCTGTCACTATATAACCCAATTCTGACAAATAAGCCTTAAGCATTTCCTTCATTGCGAAACCGCCATGATCAGAAGCGATGGCTACGGTTTTTTGCGGGGAAGCTGGTGGAGATGTTGTCACTGTCGCCGCCTGCTGAGCGTTAGTCGAAGCATGAGCATTAGTCGAAGCCTGACCATTAGTCGTCGGCTGAGCAATTGTCGAAGCCTGAGCACCAGAAGAACCTCCCAGGGTGCGGTTGACAACCTGTTCGACAATTCGATGGATCTCAGAGTCTGAAGTTTGTGCCATAATCTAATTATAGAGAAGTACTTGACAAACGCAAATGAAAACCTGATAATGTAACTGGTAATGACCACATTACCACTATCGATAGTTTAGCACAAAGAAAAGGCCATGTCAAGCGTCGTAGATCCAAATAATATCTTGCCTCGTTACTACCAGTTGGTTAATATTCTGCGGCAGAAGATCGAAGCCGGGGAGTGGCAGCCGCAGGATGCGATTCCATCCGAGCGTCAACTTGAAGCGATGTATGCAGTCTCAAGAACCACGATCCGTCAGGCTCTCGGGATCCTGATCCGGCAGGGATTGGTATATCAATTACATGGTAAGGGCACTTTCGTGTCACCCCGCAAGTTGCAAAAAGGATTGGTCGAACTGACCAGTTTTAGCGAGGATATGGTGAATCGCGGGTTGAAACCCGGTCAGCGAATATTGGAAATCGGTGAGGTGGATCCACCGGAAAACATCAGGAAACACTTGGAACTGTCCCCTGATATATTGTCTGTTTTCCGTTTGGAAAGAGTGAGAACCGGTGACAGGCAGCCGATCGGGTTGCAGACATCCTATCTGGCTCTGCAGCCAGGTCAGAATATCTCCCGTGAAGAACTCGAACAGAGGGGTTCTTTGTATGCCATCTTGCAGGAGAAATTCAATATCAACCTGGCAGCAGCAGATGAGACACTGGAAGTTACCATTGCCAATCCTCGCGAAGCACAACTGCTGGAGGTCCAAGAAGGCAGCCCTTTATTGTTGAGCGAACGGGTATTATGGACGAATGAACGCAAAGCGATCGAGTTTGTCAAGATCCTTTACCGTGGAGACAGGTACCGTTACGCAGTACGATTGACACGATAGTAGTTGTATTTGAGATAAGGGGAAAATAACTTGGTTGAAATAATGTTAATTAATATCCGAAGCCGTTATGATGATTCCATCCTTGCTGAAGCTTTACAGAGGTTTGGATTTTCACCCGATTCACTCCAACCGCTTGAAGGTTCTGCATTTGTCTACCAGGGGTTGATAAATAACCGACCGCATATTTTAAAAATAGCCCCGGGAGTATGGAACACAAACGAACAAATCACAGGCTCCACCCGCGAACAACTTTTAGCTGAAATTGATTTCGTATTATATCTGGCAAAGAATGATCTTCCTGTTGCACTGCCTGTACGGTCAAAGCCGGGAGAATGGGTGGAAGTCATTCCTTTGGATGAAAAAACCTGTTTTCTGGCTTACTGTTTCGAAATTGTTCCCGGAATCATGTTCACTGATGCCGATGAAGTACACTTTCCTGATGCTGTTCTGGTGGAATGGGGCCGGATGAGCGGACGCCTGAATAAACTTTCAGCATGTTTCCAGCCTGATGCAAGGCGTCTACGCCTGCCCTGGTTTAAGAATGACCTTGAAAATTTTCATGACTTAATTCCTAATGAACAGACCCTGGTTTTTCAACGTCATGAGGAGATAAATCAACAATTGATGTCCTTACCACAGGATTCCGAATCTTATGGTCTGGTTCATGGGGATTTTCATCATGGTAATTTTTTCGTAGAAGCTTTCACTGAAGGATGCAAACCTAAAATAACACTATTTGATTTCGATGCGGCAGAATACTTTTGGTTTGCCGGCGAAGTGTGTGTAGCTCTGATCAATTGTCTTCCTCTACCTCAAGCGAATACTGCTCACCGCAGGGAGTATGCACTACATTTTCTACATCATTTTCTATCAGGTTACAGGCTTGAAAAACCCTTCAAAGGATTCTGGCTGGATCAAATCCCATTATTTTTAAAACACTATGAATTACTGAATTATGCCTACTATCACAAATATTGGGATATCTCGTCTGTGACCGAACATCAGGAAATGGTTCTCAAAAGCTACCGGCAACGAATTGAAGCTGAGACTCCTGTGGTGGCATTTGAACCTGGTGATTTATCCAATCTGTAACCTGTCTATTCCTTTCCATTACTGGAATAATTCACGGCCTGTTTATGGCAGAAGAGGAACAATTATTCTGCGTACCCAATCATCCCAACGGCCCGGGGTCCAGTATGCGCACCTAGAACCGGTGACGCAAAAGTGATGAACATTTCTTTAGGTGAGAATTCAACTTCAAAATGATCTGCAATCTGTATGGCTTCTTCCAAAGCATTGTTATGGACTACAGTAATATGCAGAATCTGTTCTTTCTTGAAATGCTTGGTGAACTCTTTATATAATCCTTCCAACGCTCCTTTGCGTGAACGGGAAGGGATGGACGCTCCAACAGTTCCGCTTTCCGGTTTGACATAGATCAGCGGCTTGATCTTGAGGAATGAGTTCGCAAAGCTGATGGCGCCGGCAATCCTTCCACCTTTGTAAAGATAATCAATCGTATCCAGGGATACGAAATAGACCATGCGGGTTCTTACAAATTCTGCTGCTGATTCCATCTCCATTAACCCGCCGCCTGTCTCCCGAGCGCGGGCTGCTGCAATCACCTGCCAGCCCAATCCCATACCATTGTTCTTACCATCTACGACGGTTACAGGGATGGGAGAGTCCTCCGCAGCCTGTCGGGCAGAGATAATTGTTCCACTCATGGCGCTGCTAATCGTGAATACAAGCACCTGCTCTGCACCGTTTTTTGCCGCTTTTTTATAGGCATCCAGAAAAGCACCCGGCGTGGGTTGGGAGGTAGTCGGATGGTGCTTATCACTGTCCAAACGCTTATAAAATTCCTCTGCGGTTAATTCAATCCCGTCAAGGAATGGCTGGTCACCAAAGATAATCGATAATGGAATTACCTCGATTTCATATTGTTCAATCCAATGTTTGGGAATATCACAAGTACTATCAGTTACCAGTGCAATTTTGTGTGGCATGCTATTTTTACTCCATCCATTAAGGATAATTGAAAGCTACCTTTAGTTCATTAATAATATCAACTATGTTAATAATTGTGAATATGAATATAGGTATTGACCTGCTATTGAGATATTTATTAGAGTCATAACAAATACCTCCATGTCAGTAAAGATCAATTAATCGGGCATTCCAATTGGTCAATAAGGGGAACACAATATTAAGAACCAGGATACTTACACCGGTTATATTATCCTTATACATTTATTATTACCAACAATTGGGAATGTGGCAAATAGGATTATGCAAAGGTATAATAACCAGTTATGGCGAACGGAATAGTGAAAAACACAGCAGTACGTCCCAGTTGGTTTGGATTAATTAACCTCCTCATTGTGTATATTGTCTGGGGAAGCACCTATCTCGCTATTCGCATAGGTGTGAAAGAGGGATCCGGTTTTCCACCCTTCTACCTGGCTGGAACAAGGGTTTTAGTCGCAGCCTGTATATTACTTTTCATTGCTTACCTGCAAAAGAAACGAATAAAACCTACCCGACGTGAACTGGGCTTACTTGTATTGTCAGGGGTCATGTTATGGCTGGGCGGCAACGGGTTGGTCTCATTTGCTGAACAGCGATTGGACTCCGGGATTGCTGCTCTGATCATCGGATCAACTCCCATGGGAGTTGCTTTGATGGAATTTATCATTGATAGGCGGCCGCCATCCTTTTTGTTGATAGTTTCCATGCTGATCGGTTTTGCCGGGGTTGGTTTGTTATCTGCACCATCTTTCCTCACAGGGGTAAAATCAGATGCCATCTCTGTTGTTGTCATCCTCATCGCGTCAATGTTATGGGGTGGGGGTAGTCTGCTCCAGAGCCGCAAACCTGTACAACTTTCGCCAGAAGTAAGTTCCGGTTTCCAGCATCTTTCCGGAGCTGTCGCGTTGTTAATTACAGCAGTCCTCGTCAGGGAGCCTATTCCGCACCCGGTGCGGGAGGCATTCTTTGCCTGGGGTTATCTGGTCATTTTTGGATCGGTGATAGCCTTCACAGCATTCGTCCGGGCATTGAGGATGCTACCGACAAATCTGGTAATGACATACGCCTATGTAAACCCGGTGATCGCAGTCTGTCTGGGCTGGCTGGTTCTTGGGGAACATATAACAGGTTGGACGATTGGTGGAATGGCTTTAATCTTGATTGGGGTGGCGGGTGTCTTCAGGGCAAGGTATAAAAATAAATCCGCCTGAAATTGTATGTAAGTTTAATCTGAAGCAAATCAAATGAATATCCAGTAATTACAAATTCCAGAAAAGTTTCATACCGACCAGGAGCATTCCAAAACTGAGAATTGTTAAAATCCAACCGACTCTGGCGAAATCTCCGAATTTATAATTACCTGGTCCGATCATCATTACATTGACGGGATGCGCCATAGGTGTAAGGAAAGATACTGAACACCCAATTGCTGTTGCGACAGCAATTGCCTGAGGGTTTATTCCTAAAGAAATTGCAGCCCCAATGGTGATTGGGCCAGAGACCAGGGCTGTGATTTGTCCGCCCATTATTTGCGTGAGAAGTGCACTTAGCAAAAAAGCTCCGGCAGCAATACCCAGACCACCCAACGGTTCCAACGTCTGTATGAGCAATTTTGCGGTTTGTCCAGCTAAACCGGTTTCCACCATCGCCAGACTGACTGAATACATTCCAGCAATTAAGAATATGGCCTGCCAATGAATTGACTTATAAGCCTCTTCAATATTTATAACTTTTAATAGAAGGACTATAAGTGCTCCAATTAATGTAGCAATATAAACAGGAATACCTGCAATTGAGGCGATGATAGATATGGAAATAGCTAGAGTAGAAACCAATGCGAGCTTTCGTTGGATGGGTTGGTCAGCTGGATTTGGCTCTATGATAACAAAATCGTTCAATTGTTTTAATCGATTGATGTGCTCATCATCTCCAATAACCAGCAATGAATCACCGTAAGTAATTTTGATATCTCCCACATCAGTTCGCTTACTTTGCTTGAGATGTCGAATTCCAACTATGGAAACACCGAATTTTTGACGGAAATTCAGTGACTTTAATGTCTGATCCAGGATCGTAGAATGTGGAGTAAGGACTATTTCGACAACACGTATACCTCTTTTGGTAAGATGTAATCCACTCTGGACGAGTTGAAAATCGACGCCTAATTTTCTTATTTCATTGATTTTTTCCTCTCGACCAACGATGAATAATTTCTTGTTCTGTGTGAGTATAAGGTCAGGATAAGGAAGGTTATATTCAGCATTTCCATTTTGGATGGCTGCAATGGCGACTCCCCATTTTTGACCGAAACCTGCTTCCCGTATGGTTTTATGATCTAAAAGTGAACCCGGGATCAATTGAGCCTGCCAGAGGCGGTCACCTAGTTGAAAAAAATCTTCAAGTTCGCTGCCAGTTAATCGAGCTTGCGCTTGTTGAAAAGTAGATTCCCGGTCAGGCAATAATTTCTTTCCCACAATCCATAAAAATAATATGCCAGCGACTGCGATTAATCCTCCGGTTGGTGTGAAATCCAGGAAATTAAGACCGCGTTGGGGAGGAGAAGAAATTTTAAGTAGATCATTTAGAATGATATTTGCAGTAGTAAAATATGTTGCTGCACCTCCGAGCAAACTTCCATAAGCAATTGGGATAAGCAACTTACTTGGTTTAATTTTTGTAAGGCGTGAAGCTTCCATTGCACTGGGGAGTAATAAGGCGCTTGCAGCCAGATTATTCATAAATAATGATAAGAACGCACTGGTGAAAGAGAATAAGCCAATAGATTTACCCGTCGAATCTTTCCCAAGGTTTACAATTTTCTGGGCGATCCACCGCGGAATTCCACTATTTTCCAGTGTTTTCGTAATGATAAAAAGTGATATCAATGTGATAATTACGGGTTGACTGAATCCGGACACAGATTTAATGGCATCATTCGGTGTATTAGCGTGTCCGACCATTTGCAACCCGGTCAGCTGATAAATGCCCAGCAGACATGCGATTAAAAGCGCAGCTATATCCATGCGCAATTTGTTTATTCCTACAAGGATCAGGGGTATAAGAACTGTAATTAATAGCAGGAATATTGAAATAGACATACAATTCCGACTAATTTCCGTTTATGCAAATATTATAAACAGGTGGCCAGTAGCATGTTTTTATTATATAGGTGAAAAATAATTTTATATAGGCAAGATCTGAAAAATTATTAAATCGGAAATATTTTAATTTAATGATTCCTTGCCTGATGAATTAAGTACAACCCGATGGAACCTGCAACTGCGGCATTGAGCGATTCGATCTTGCCTTCCATTGGCAAGCGCATGAGCACATCGCAGCTTTTCCTCACAAGGTCGCGCATGCCCTCCCCTTCACTGCCAACCACGAGCGCTGTCGGTCCACCCAGACGCAGTTTTTCGGGTGGTTGTGCTGCCGGGCTGCCTTCAAGGCCGACCACCCATATATTTTCTTTTTTCAATTCATCCAAAGATTGAGCCAGGTTGGCAGCGGCGATCAGCATATGTTCTGCTGCACCTGAGGATGCATTTACTACAGCAGGGGTCACACCGGCGGCATGTCTTAATGGGATCAGTACTCCATGCACACCAAAGGCTTCGGCGGATCGTAGTAAAGTGCCGAAATTCTGGGGGTTCTGCAGGGAGTCTAATACCAGGATAAATGGATCTTGTTCTTTTTGTTTCGCAATCCTCAAAATAGTATCGAGATCACTATAAGGGTAGGCTGAGACTTCTGCTGCAATACCCTGATGGTTGTCACTCATACTATCCAATTGGGGACGTTTGACCGATTCAACCTGTATCTTATATGGTTTTACGATTTGGATAATTTCGCTAATTCGTGCGTCCGGTTTTACACCTTCTGCGATCAATAAACGAAAAATTTGCCGTTTTCTGGCTTGCAGCATTTCATATACCGGGTTTCGTCCGGTGATCCACTCTTTCATATGTCCTCATTCTCCTAAAGGAAAACTAATGCCCGTTTTCAATCACGTCATCGGGTCTGGCAAAGATCATTTTTCCTGCTGCTGTTTGCAGAATCTTGGTGACAGTAACCTGAATCTCTTTACCAAGGTAATCGCGACCGTATTCGACCACAACCATTGTGCCATCATCCAGATAACCGACTCCCTGGTTTTGTTCTTTGCCTTCCTGAATGACGCGGATGACCAGATTCTCACCTGGCAGCATGACAGACTTCACAGCATTTGCCAGCTCATTTACATTCAGAATTGTCACACCCTGTAATTCAGCGATTCTATTCAAATTGTAGTCATTTGTTAGGATGGGGCAATGCATCTGCCTTGCCAGAACAACGAGCTTATCATCCACTTCGCGTACTCCATCCACATCGATATCATTGATCTTTACGGGTGTGGCATTATCCTTCTGGAGTTGTGACAAAACCTCCATCCCGCGCCTGCCTCTCTGGCGGCGCAGGTTATCCGGAGAGTCGGCAATATACTGAAGCTCGTTGAGAACAAATCGCGGGATGAGCATTGTTCCGGGCAAGAAACCGGTTTTTGCAATATCAGCGATCCGACCATCAATGATCACACTGGTATCCAGCAGTATGTTGCGTCCTTCGCCCCAATGCCCAGTAGATTTGTGATCTCCTCCACGCATTGAATTGAATAGGTTAACAAAATCAGTTTGCCGCATAGTAAAGAGAGCAATACCCAGGTAACCAAAGAAAACAACGCCAACAAATGGAATAATTTCACCAAAAGGTTTGGGTAATAGAGATAAGGGAAAGGCTAAAAGAGCAGCAAAAAGTAATCCAAACATCAATCCAGCTACTGCAGAGATCAGGGCTTGAGCGGATAATCTTTTCATTAATTGCCACAATGCCCTAAATGGACGGGTAGTAATATAAGGCGTAAGAACCAGGCCGATCAGCGCACCTACCAAACCAAGGGTGAAACCATATTGTGCAGAATTAAACTGAACGCCATCTGTACCTGGAATTGCTGAATCGGCTATATTGATCCCCCAAAAAACACCGATAACAGAAAAAACCACCATGCCAACAAGGCGGATAATAAAATCTATGCTCATAATTGCTCCTAAAAAATAATAATGAATAATGAAAAAATAAATGACTAATTGGATAATAGCATGCCAATAAATACTAGTCAACTAAAAATGTAAGACAACTAATAAAAAATATCTCCCGCGAGGGAGATATTGAATTAATGCTTGGAATCGTGTAGTGGAGGCTGGGTTTTCTGAACAGCTCGATTTTTTCTTCTTACCCTGGTGGTAGGTTTCCCTGCATCCGGGTTGAGTAGCATATTGACCCACATGACTGCCTGGTGATCGTATTCGCGTTTTCCACAGACATCACAAACCCAGGCCGGAAAGTTTTGGACGGTGATCAATTCTTCACCCAACCAGGTGAAATAAGTCACATAGCGGCGTGATAACACGCCGGCCTGGCATTCAAGACATGGATAAGTTTCTTTATTCTTGTTATTCATATTAATAATTGTATATCAATTTAATAATCATAAGATAGTCAAGGATTATGGGGAAGCTGATACAGTATTTGAATGCTGGAAAATCCTTGCTTCAGAAATTGGCCAGTAAATGAGCAACGCTTTTCCGACAACATTTTCCATCGGTACAAAACCCCAGACATGGGAATCAGATGATGAATTACGGTTATCTCCAAGGACAAATAACTTATCTTCAGGGACATCCCATTGGCCATTATAGATTGGAACATCTGCTATATAGTCTTCTTCCAACTGGATATCGTTGACGAACACACGTCCCTGTTTGATCAATACACGATCACCAGGCGCGCCGATCACCCGTTTGATAAAATCTTCCCCTGGTTCCGGTGGGGCATGAAAAATAATGATATCACCGGTTCGAGGCAAACTGTTTTTGTAAGCCATTTTATTTACCAGGAGAAATTCTCCCTGGTGCAAAGTAGGCTGCATACTTACGTTTTCAACCCGGACGCGGGCAGATACAATATTAATTCCAAAGGTTAATACCAGTGCCAAAAGAATGGTCTCTATGGTATCCACAAAAAAACGCTTCCAACCTATTTTTTGTGGAGTATTGGTTTCCTCAGGGAGAGGGGTCTGTTCAATCGATTCGATCACAATATTCGTTTCCTAGGAAATTGATTATAAGTCTTTTCAATACTTTAATCGTTAACAAATCTAACGTCTGGGCTTCATAACGATGCGGATCGGTGTACCAATAAACCCATAATCTTTCCTTAGCTGGTTTTCAAGGAAGCGAATATAACTGAAATGCGCCAATTTTGGTTCATTGACATAGATCATAAATGTGGGTGGGTCACTGCGAACTTGCGTGCCGTAGTACATTCTCAGCGCCCGGCCGGCATGGGCAGGTGAAGGGTGGATATCCTGGGCATGCTGAATGGTCCGGTTGATCTGGCCTGTCCCCAGGCGCGCCAACCGTTCTTCCTGAACTCTTAGCGCAAGCGGAAGGACTTCATCCACCTTTCGTCCAGTCTTGGCTGATATAAATAGAATCGGAACATAATCCACAAACTTAAGCTCTTCACGGATCTGTTCGATATACTGGTTCATTGTATAGTTATCTTTTTCGACCAAATCCCATTTATTGACGATCACGACAACGCTTTTCCAGGCTTCGATAATGTATCCGGCAATATGTGCATCCTGGATGCTGATGGGGTCAGTGGCATCCAGGATCAGAAGGGAAACATCAGCCCTTTCTATGGCACGCATTGAACGGAGGACACTATATTTTTCGACGCCTGGAATTACCTTGCCACGCCTGCGAATACCTGCTGTATCGATCAAGGTTACAGGTATGCCTTCATAAACCAGCTTAGTGTCAATGGCGTCACGGGTTGTACCGGCTGTCGCACTGACAATGGCTCGATCCTGCCCTACCAACTTGTTTAATAGGCTGGACTTTCCGACATTTGGCTTTCCAACAATAGCGATTTTTACTGAATCATCATCTTCAACTTCAGATTCCGCAGGAAATTTTGCAACCACTTCTTCCAAAAGGTCGCCAGTACCCGTGCCATGTAAGGCAGAGATGATCTGCGGTTCACCCATCCCCAATTCGTAAAATTGGGCAGCCTGCTCGCGGTGACGTTGGCTATCAGCTTTATTGACTACCAGAATGATCGGAGGGACAAATTTATCGCCCTTCTTCTTCTGGTTCTTCCTTAATATACTCGCCACTTCGAGATCAGCAGGAGTTACCCCCGAGAGAGCATCGGTGATGAACAAAACGACATCTGATTCCTGGATGGCTAATAAAGCCTGTTCACGGATCTGCTCGATATATTCAGCAGACCCGATGGACAAAGGTTCAAGAGACTGTGAGACCGATGTCGGATCAATGCCCCCGGTATCGACAATATCGAAAGTATGGTTTAGCCACTCAGCTTCAGCAAAGATACGGTCGCGGGTGGTACCCGGAACGTCATCAACAATTGCCAGGGGCTCCCCTGCCAGACGATTAAATAAAGTGGATTTGCCGACATTTGGCCTGCCCACAAGTGCTACTACTGGTTTTGTCATTTTATTCCTTGAACGAAATTTCAGGTCATTGAGCAATCACGCTGATCACTACTTCAATCGTGCCTGGTATGATTGATTCTACCCTAATTTCCCCGGTATTTATCTGTCCCGTATTAATTTGCACAATTGGTGTAACCTGGTAGGTTCCTGGTCCCTTTCCAGCCAGATCGATCGTGACCTGAATTTCCTGTGATTTCAGTACATCCAGCACCGGCAGGGGACCAGAAAGCAGTGCATCCACAAATTCCGGTGAAATTTGAACGGTATAACCTTCTGCCAAACCAGTGGTAATAATGGAAATTCTCGATATCGTTAAACTGGATTCGATCGGTTCGATGCTGGCGATGACCATAACCACCTGGTTGCCGACAAGGCTTACCCCTTCAGGCAGGTTTAATTCTGCTGGAATGCTTATGTCATTTTTCATATTATCCAAAACAATTGGCTGAGTTTCAACATATCCGGGGAGGTTATCTACCAGGGCGGGAGTTTCGGCAAAGACGGTGATGTTGGGCGGATAAACGGAGATATTGGTCAACCGATAACCGTCAGCCAGCTTTCCCTGGCTGACTACTTTCACCACAACATTTCGGTATCCACCTTTTTGGGTGATGGGCTGATTGATGATGACTTGTTTTGGAGTGACTGAAACTCCATCAACAGGATCCCCGTTGATATCCACAGCCAGGATATCCAGCGACAAATTGATATTCTCCTGCGCCTGAGTCAGATCCAGAGTGCTGCGCAGGCTGACAACCTGGTTGACCATGGATTCGGGGCCGGATACTTTAGCCTGTTTTGGCTCAATGGTTGAATTATCTGCCTGGTATCCAACTGCAGGTTCACCCCGGGTCACAATTTGAAGGGGTAGCATGGTAGAGATCAATGGCTCAAGGGTGAGGGTAACTTCTTCAGGACTAAGCGATATTATCTTTACCGGTTTGAGATTGACCTGAACCTGAATTGGTACCCGGTAGTTCCCTTTCTTCAAGCCAGAAAGATCAATGAAAGTATGGATCTGGTTGGTGCTATTGTTCAATTGCTGCCAGACTGACCTGGGTGCGTTCATCGTCACCCTGACTGTTCGGAGAGTGTCCCCGGCGATGATCAGACTTGTGTCCTGACCGAGGACTTCTATCTGGACAGGCTGTGCGTATGTATGAATTTCATTGGGATCCGAAGCAGAAACAGCGGCAATCCAGGCTGCCAGAGCCAGCACAATGGCTGTGATCAATGAAGGCAGGCTCTTAAGGATCTTACGAATCACCAGTAACATTATTTAATATCTCCAGGTTTTTTCCCTGTTGCAAAAAACTTCCGGAACCAGTTGTTTTCCTGAGAGGATAATCGCTCAGGCCGGTAAAAAGCTGTCAAAATATTTTCCAATCGTTCAGGATCCAACCGGCGGATCATCCTTCCAGCGTGGGCAACCGACATGGCGCCAGTTTCTTCTGAGACAACTACGGCGATGGCATCTGTGGCTTCAGAAATTCCCAGGGCTGCCCGGTGACGCAATCCCATCTGGTGATCGGGTGTGCTGTTCAGCACACCGCTGGCAGAAAGAGGTATGACGCAGGCTGCCGCGACCAATTCGTTATCCACAATGATAACTGCCCCGTCATGCAATGGTGTATTCGGGTAAAAGGTCTGCAATATCAGTTCCGGGGAGACATCAGCATTCAACAGAACACCGGTAAGGATGTACTCTTTGAGATTATCAATGCGCTGCAAGACGATGAGTGCTCCATGATTTTTGGTGGATAAACGTGAAGCCGCTGCCACAATGGCACGAATGGTATTATGCATCTCAAAACTGGAGGATCTCTTATTTAACCTGAATACATAACCAGCCCGGCCAATTCCTTCCAAACCGCGGCGGATTTCAGGAGCGAAAATCACCGGAACTGCCAGCAACAATGCAGGCAGGGTGGCTTTGATCAGCCAGTTGAAGGCTGGAAGATTGATCAGGGAGGTCAGAATGGATAAAAAGATAGCCAGGATGATGACACCCCGCAATATCACTGCGGCTTTGGTG
Source organism: uncultured Chloroflexia bacterium (assembly GCA_963827895.1). Taxonomy (GTDB): domain Bacteria; phylum Chloroflexota; class Anaerolineae; order Anaerolineales; family Anaerolineaceae; genus PNON01. The sequence goes on from CAWHCY010000007.1 coordinate 619,385, forward strand.
TCATTAATTAATTGCAGGATCGCAAAGAATATGGCTGTGACCAGGACTATATCCAGGATATTTAGCCAATTGATTCTTTCGAATAAAAGAGAGAGGTCGCTGAGTAGGTTGGTCACAAGACATATACCACATTTATTTGATTACAACTTAGTAAAACTAAATAGGACGTAGAACGCGATCCTGTCTTAATTGTTTAAAACACATCAGAGTGCCAAAAGGCTTGGATTCCAGAGCAGCTTCCTGCCAGGCCTGGACTTCAAGCGATTGGGGTGTGCGCTGGTCGTAACCGAGGCTGTGCCATATATCTTCCATCCTGGAGATGGGCGGCGATAAGAAGATCAGCGAGGCCTCGCATTGCAAGTCTTTGGCAGCATGTTCCATTTCATTGATCAACAGTGGAATGGACTGATTTGGACGCACTGCAGGATCAAGGAAAATATCTGTTGTGCGGCAGACCAGGTTTTCGACTTGCCAACCGATGAATCCAACGAGCTTCTTGTCCAGTTCGAGCAGCAAAAAGGCATTGTCGTTGAGAGTGGCAGCAAATTCGGTCTTATTACGTTTATGACCGTCAGGATCCACCCGGTTGACCAGGGAAACAATGTTCTGAAAATCGTGCGGGCTGCCGCGGCGGATCTTGAGTTCGCCTTTTGTAATTTCCAAAGGCGGAGTTTCCAATATACTGGCAGGGAGGGCAATCTTTTTCCAGCCGGCTTGTACCTGGCGCCAGGTATCTTCATATGAGCCATTATTACGGATGACGACATGGGCTCTATTTATTTTCTCTGCCTGGGGTGGCTGGGAATCGATGCGCATTTCTGCTTCTGCGACGCTAAGCTTGCGTAGGTCCACCAGTCTTGAAATTTGGACATGGCGGTCGGAAGTCACGGTCCAGATGGATTCGCAATTATTCCACAGCCCGCTTTCCAGTAATTTAATCGCTTCCAGGACGATCACAGGCTGGGAGGCGCGCCTGATGATGATATCCACTGCCTGGAAAACCAGGGGGTGGATGATGGTTTCAAGTTGATAAAGCGCATCCGGATTCATGAAAACTATGCTGGCCAACTTGCTGCGGTTGATCTGCTGGTCTTCATTTAATAGCCAGTTGCCGAAGGTGTTGATGATGGGCTGGTAACCGGGGGCATCTTTGGCCATGGCGCGATGACTCAGTGAATCGGTATCAATGCCGAAAGCGCCCAGGCGTTCAAGCATTTTACGCACCACACTCTTACCGGTGGCAATATTCCCGGTCAGACCAATGACATATTTATCCGGCCAAACGCTCACGATTGCTCCATCCCTTTGTTATCTTCCTTCTGGATGCAAATATCATTCCATATCATTTTAGTCTGCGGAAGGAAGATTGTCAAAGGGAAGCAGGAAATTTCTTCATGATGCATGCGTAACTCAGCTTATATTTGCCTTTGTTTTTTTCTTTCTGATTTTTGTAATGAAATGTCTGTATTGCGAAAAATTTCCTATTCTTTCTAGATTATTTGTTCTTTTAAGATTATGTAATTACTTATATGAAAGCATCTTTGCGCAAGTAGCTATATACACGAAGAATCCTCTTTTCCCACCTGTCTCCTGACCCTGCGCGTCTTTTATCGTGAAGCCTCCATTAATTGTACATGTTTGCACTGGTTTTTGTACGACTTGAGACTTGGAGGTTAATTCGCATATGAATGGACATGTGGAGTACCTTGGAGTAAATTGGATGTGATACATTCTTGATCAAACCCGAATTAACTAATAGATATGAAAAACATTTTAGCAACATTCATTGAGACATATCCAAAAGAAGAGGGAATAGATTGGCAGGATGTTTATAAGGAAACCTTGCCAAGAATGTTCCATTATTTCTGTTACAAAGTTGGGGATCCAATTGTTGCAGAGGATCTTACAGCTATTACTTTTGAAAAGGCATGGAAGAGCCGCGGTAATTTCCGTAAGGATTTTGGGCAATTCCAAACCTGGTTGGTAGGAATTGCACGGAATGTTGCTTCTGACCATTTTCAAAATAGAACAATAGAAATTCCTCTGGATGAACTCGCAGAATCGGACTTTACTTCCTCTTTTGATGATGATGTTCAACGTAAGTTGGAATATCAAACTATTCTTACAATATTGTCCCGCTTTCCAGATCGGGAAAAAGAATTGATCGCCATGAAATATGGTGCAGAACTGACTAATCGTGAGATTGCACGAATAACCGGGTTAAGCGAATCCAATGTTGGAACCATCCTACATCGAGTAGTCAATAAATTAAGGATCGAATGGGAGAAAAATCATGAATGATGATTTTTTATATAATAATCGCCCGCCTGTAAGAAAAACGTTTTCTGACAGTTTATACCAACGGTTATCAAATGAATATCCAGATAACCAGTTTCAACGAAAGGGAGTTAAATTCATGAATTACTCGGTTACGCATCTTTTCAAATGGAAGTATGCGCTGCTCACTCTTTTAGTTATATCTGCAACGGTATTCACATTCTCTGAACCAGTTCGGGCAAAAGCTCTGGAATTGATCAGGGTTGTGGCTGGATTTAATATGAAGGAGCTGAAAGAGTCTCCACTCAAAGGATTAGGAGAGCAGGACGTAGTTGCCACACAGGCTGCTGCAGAAATAATCCCCGGTCTTGTGGTAACTTCTGCACCCACACCCACAGTAATTGAACCCACCGTGTATTCGGTTCCGACCCTTGTTTTGTCGGATGCACTCAAAAATCCACCGTTTCAATTTGGCTTGCCAACCTGGGTTCCCGAAGGATTTGAGCTTGACCCAATTGTAGGTATTGCAAATTCAAAGAGCTGGGTATTACTCAATTGGAGCAATTCTACCAACAGCAGTGAAATTGATATGCTGGTTGAAAAGGAATATTTCGGGTATAACTTGCCAACAGGCGAGAACAGCAGCGAAGAAATAATAATCAATGGACAACCGGCATTACTTGTCAAGGGAACTTGGGATCCTCAGGGTCAATGGGACCCTAAACGTGAAATTGTGATCGGGTGGATCAAAGGTGGCCATTTTTATCGTCTGACCTATAATGAACGATTACCCGTTAGCAATGAGATCAAACCCATCGAAGGAGATATTGAGGTAATAATTAGAGAGTTAATCCGAATGGCTGAATCTATTTCTTAAAAATGGGTTTGTTGGATGGCGGGCGAGTGATGGATCACTATTGAATTTGGATCCATCGGCGGACATTATTTTGTCCGCCGATCACTCGTTATTTTCGGGAAACAGGGCAATCTTTTATTGAATTTACTTGCCTTTGATATGCGATTAAATAATATGGATGGAGGGTTGACCATAACGGTTCTTGACACTGCCCACCATTGGCTTGACCACCAGGCTCCGCGGATGATTGCACTATAATTTACCAGGGATCACAAATAGCCCCTCATACCGGCCTACTACCTGACGGCGCGATGTCTCAAGGGAGAAGGTGCCTGAAGGATGTAGGGTTAAGCTGAGGCAATACCAGTAGCGAAGAAGGGATTTGATAAGAGACTTTACGGTCAAAGACACGAGCGCGGTGGGGTCCCTCTCCGCTGCGTTAAGGGATGCTCCGCTAATACCGGTGCGAATAAATGAATTCATACCGTTCCCTAACGAATGGAAAGGAGAGCAACCCTAAGCTGCTCTCCATTCGACCAATTTATTAATCAACCACTAGTTCAGAACACTTACGGGATAAGCACCCCATCTATTTCGCCACTCAATCCGGGAAGTCGATAGGTTTCGCAGCTATCTGGTGCCATCAAGATGATCTCTCCATCTGGAAGCTCGGAGGTGATCAAGCTCACACCCAACAAGTGGCTCTCTTTTTCCCAGGCAATCCCATTAATGGCCGTGGCAGGATTATCCAGAACCAGGCGTGCCGGGCTTCCATCCATGTCTTTAAGATACAGGCTACTGTTGTCGCTTGCCCGATAAGCAATCCACTTTCCATCGGGCGAAACTGCTGGCATGGGGGCTTTGACAGATGAGTTTTCCAGCACGAATAGATCCTGAGTATTTCCAGTGCTCACCTCCACCGCACGGAGCAGGAAACCATTCCCACCTGAACCGGGAATTGCATAATAGAGGGTGGAACCATCCGGCGACCAACCTGCGATCGATTCATACCCCAGGTTAGAGAGCTGCCTGGAATTCTTACCATCACTGCCAATGATAAATATGCCAAACGAATCACCTGCATTGACCGAAGCGATCTGGCTGCTGTCTGGTGACCAGTGCAGATTTCCACCGAACGCACCAGGGACCCCGGTGGCTTTCCCACTAGCCAGGTCATAAATCACGATACCTTCAGCCGTAGGATAAGCCAGGCGCATACCGTCCTGTGTGACCGCAGCCCGCCCGCTGTCTGTTGCAATGACCTGCTTCTGACTGCCGTCCATCCCGGCCAACAGGATCTGCATTTTGGGATTCAATTGCGTCAACACAACCCTGCCATCTAATCCTGCCGGTAACAGGGGCAATGCCTGGAATGAGCTGGCATCCAGACATGTGGTCACAGAAGATGCTCCAGGTGCAAACTCTCGTACGGTCTCTGGCTGCCATTGCCCTTGCCAGGTTTCGGTGGGGCTGGCGGAAACCGGATTGGAGAAAACAATAGTCAGCTTTCCTTTTGGTAAATCCGAGTAGATCAAACTTGAGGTAAATATGCCCTTCCATCCATCGCCACCACCGCCGCCATTAGCGGTATGTCCTTCGATTTGAACGCTGACACCGCTCAGGTTTGGGCCTGGATCGATTTGGAAGGAATAGCCATCACTTTGAGCTGTTACCGAGATCAAACGTACAATTTGGCCGGCTAACTGAACTTCCTGATTCACCTCCCATACCTGTTCAGGCTGTGGGTTTGACCCGACATCGATCGTGATCTTCGCTGAAGCTTGGGGATCTACCTGCGAAATGACCACTCCGGAAAAACTGATCGTCAAAGGAAACTTAACACCGACTCCCTTGATCCGCATCACCCAGGCATGCCCACCCTGGCCTATATTGGAGTCATCCAATGGCTGTACATCGTTGGGGAACGAGTAACTTATCTTCTTGCCATCTGCATCGCGAAGGATGGCAGCGCCAGTAATTTGCAGCCAACTCCCTTCAGGGAGGTGTGGGCGTACTGCTCCCAGCATGATATAGCCATCCTCTGTTTCGATGATTTTGTCCACAGAAACCGATGCTTGGGAGGATGCGGCTGCAATGGTTGTTGAGGGTGTTTCAGTCGCCTGATCAGAACCATTCAGGATTGGTGTAACCGTAACCTGAGGTGTCACATCTATGACAGGCAGGATGGTCAGGTTCTCTGGAGCGGCGATAAAACGAATGGGCAGTTCCCAATTTAAGGGGGTCGTCCCAGGTAGGGTATTAAAGATACAGGGAATAATAAGCGTAGCTGTGTTTACATGGGCTGGAATGGGAGCGCTAATATCAGTTTTTGTTCCATCGGGTAAAAGCAGGTACGGATTGTCAATACATCCCGAAACCTTCTCATTATTGGGGTAGGCCGAAAGGGGAACGCCGGAAACACCAAAGTCGATCCTTGTTTCTGTCCCCGTGAGAATTGCCTGATTGACCGAAACGGTGATCCCATCACGAGTGATACTGACCGGTTCTGCCAGTACGCGAATGGGGCTGCTTTGATCTATAATGCCGACACCCGGAATGTAACCGAATAACCTGGCTACCGCGGCATAGACACGTTGGGGTCCAATCACCAACGTAACAATGACCATCAAAGACAAAATAGCGATCAGCAACAGTCCAGGCTGGACGCAACCCAAGGAAAAGGCGAGATTTTCGAAATTTTGAAGCCGCGCGTTCCATTAAATCGACATACACCTGATCCACAAATCCAGAGCGAATCTCGGGTACTCCGAAGGATTCGCGAATATCCTCTTCAAACCGAGGAGTTGAAGTCCATTCATTCATTTGTAACCTCCATCTGGCTATGCAACCGTACCTGCAGTCGGTAGACAGATTTTTTAACCGCATCTTCTTTGCGATGTAAAAAATGAGCCATTTCCGGAAAACTCATGTCTGCAAGAAACCTCAAGCGCAGTAGTTCACGATCTTCATCAGGCAATACCTGAATAAGTTTCGAAAGGGCTGCAGCCTGTTCTGATTGAATTACGCTATACAAGGGATCATTATCCACCGGGATATCAGCGGTTTCGTCGATGAACGGTGCGTTTTTCCGTTGACGAAAAGTATCCAGTGCTTTATTACGGGCAATCGTAAATAACCAGGACGCAAAGTGTCCATCCTGCCGAAATTTTCCGAATGATTCAAAAGCTGCGAGAAAGGTTTGAGCGGTGGCATCTTCTGCCTCATGCACATTTCCAATCCGGCTGTAGAGATATCGGAATACCTGCTCGACGTAGAGTAGATATAATTCACCGAATGCCTTTGGATCTTCTCTGGCGGAAGTGATGATCCTTCGCTCATTTGATTCACGATTGACCTTTTCAGTTGTCAAAACAACGCTACTATCTGACATAACTCTCCTTATTGATCGCTTCGATAGTTCCCTCGGGTCTATGCATTTTGAGCTCTATAAGTAAGACGAGAAAACAGGACAATCGGGACATTTGGATTTTTATTATATGATCTAACTATTGAGTAGTTTTATCATTTTTTGTTTCGCAAGGTTCTGCAAGTTAATTCTAATGGTTATCATAAGTAATTGTAGAATGGTGATTGCGATCTCAACCCACAGGTGAAGCCGAGCGGGAACCTACCACGAAATTGATTTTGACATAATTTTTTTCTTCACATGATTCACCCCTTTGCATCCTTGCTCGAGTTGTTTATTCCAAAATCCATAATAATTAAATAGGTATAAAATAGTAATTTGGCTACATTAAATCTGAACCATCCAGGCCAAAAACGTATTTGCCTGGATAATTAGTAAAGCAATGTGTTGTCCAACAAGCAAAGCAAGTGACTGAGGGGTCTTATGACTATCGCCATTGAAACTACCGATCTCAAACGTAGTTACATCAGTACCACCGGGATCATCCATCAGAAGAAAAAAGAGATTAACGCGTTAAATGGCGTCAATCTTTCCATCCAAAACGGGGAATTATTCGGTTTGCTGGGTCCGAACGGTGCCGGGAAAACCACCATCACGCGCATCTTATCCACCATCCTGCTGCCCACCTCCGGCAATGCCCGGGTCTTCGACCTGGACGTGGTTAAATCAGCCGGGCAGATCCGTCCGCGCATCGGATTGGTCTTTGGGGGGGAGCGCGGGTTATACTGGCGGCTCTCCGGGTGGGATAACCTGCAATACTTTGCCGACCTGTACAAGATGCAGCCTGAAATCTCGAAAAAACGCATTCCTGAACTGCTCGAACTGGTTGGAATGACCGACCGTGCCAACGAGAGGATCGAGACCTACTCTCGCGGAATGAAGCAGCGCCTGCATATTGCCCGCGGATTGCTGCATGACCCCGAAGTACTCTTCCTGGATGAACCCACCATGGGGTTGGATCCGGTCGCGGCTCGTGACATGCGGGCTGTCATCCTTGGGTTGAAGCAGGCCGGCAAGACCATCTTTCTGACCTCGCACTACATGTTTGAAGTGGATGCCCTCTGTGACCGCGTGGCGGTGATCCACCAGGGGAAGATCCTTACCGAAGGAACACCAGCTTCGCTTAAGGACCTGGTCGCCGACCTGGAAGTGGTGGAACTGGAATGCTACGGCGTCCCGGCTGAGTTGATCGCCAGGCTGCGCGAACACCCGCGGGTGGAATCGGTGGAGATCGAGATGCGCGACCAGACCCAGGTTCTGCAGATCCAGGCTCCAGCCGGGGCGGAACTGGTTCAGGAATTTCTCGGTATCTTGCAGGGAGTACAGGTCCGCAAGGTCATCACCCGCCAGCCGACACTTGAAGACGCCTACATTAAGCTGGTGGGTAAGGAAGGAAAGGGGAAGGTGAGTTGATGGAACTGAGAGCCAACCTGAGGATCGTCTGGAATTCATTCATCCTCCAGCTGAAGGTCCAACGAATTACCGACCTGTTCTTATCCACCGGTGTTATTCAACCCATCTTATTCACCATCATGACGGTTGGTATCTATATGTATGGCAAGAAACCTGAATTCGGACTATATGCCATCATGGGAACCGGTTTGATCAGCATTTGGAATAACAATTTATTTACTTCCGGGGATATCATCAACTGGGAGCGCCGTTCACAGACCCTGGCATTGCTGATGGCTACACCGACCTCCCTGGCGCTGATCATGCTGGGCAAGAGCCTGGCGAATTCAGTAATATCCATATTTGCCATGGGGGTTGCATTTCTCACCGGGATCGTCGTTTTCCATATGTCCCCCGGCATCCTGCACCCGGGAGCATTTCTGCTCGGGCTGCTGTTGATCATCACAGCAATGACCTGCATGGGATTGGTTTTCGGATCGCTGTTCATCCTTTCACGACGGGCGGAAGACTTTATCATCGTTGCCAATTATCCGGTCTACATCCTTTCCGGACTGACCCTTCCGCTTACCCTGCTGCCTATCTGGACCAAACCGCTTTCTGCTCTGCTGGCGCCCACGTGGGGAAACGTACTCCTCAACCAGGCTGCCAGCCAGGTTATTGGAAACTTTTCAGTGTACTACCTGTATCTACTGGCACTTTCGGGTCTCTACTTGCTGATCGCGTGGGTATTATTCAGGCGGGTCGAATCACTGGCAATGAAACTGGGTTCGCTGGAGGTGTGGTGATGCGATCGAATCTGCGGATCTTTTTAACTTGTGCACGTGCATCGTTCACGAACATGATGGCTGATATGCCTGTTTATCTGTTTCTAGGTGTCTACATGCCCCGGACGATCCTGCAAATCTTATTCTTTACCTACCTGGCAAAATCAGCCGGTGGAGACACACTGGCGATATTTGCATTTGTTGGTAATCTTGTCCATACCGGGATGATGGCTGCAATGTTCAATACCAGTGATACGATCCAGGCTGAGAAATGGAACAGCACTCTGGAATACCTGATCGCTGCTCCTTCCAACTGGGTGCCATCCATCCTGGGGAAGAGCATCGCCTCGCATGTGGAAACCACGCTCAGGGCAATACTGGCATGCCTGATCATGATCCCGCTTTTCAGGCTGAATGTATCCCCATTGATGCTGCTGCGCGCCTTACCGATCATGGTGGTCGTAATTTTTTCAGCTTCCGCCCTGGGGTGGGTGATCGGGATCATCTCCATGCCGATCCGGTGGGGAAACCTCATCCTGAATACCCTGACCTATACGATGATCATTCTCTGCGGGATCAACTTCCCGTTTTCAGCCTTGCCGTCTGCCGTTCAGGTGATCGGAAACTTCCTGCCGGTCACTCATGGATTGCTGGCTATTCGCGCCATTGTTGCGGGAGCCAGTTATTCCTCGGTGTTCCCCCAGATCGGATTGGAAATCCTGGTCGGGCTCGCCTATGCCGGTCTGGCCTGGTTCCTGTTCGGCCATGGTGTGCGCATCACCCGCGAGAGAGGCAGCTTCCAACTAGTGTAAGTATTCTTTGAGTGGTTTGCGAATTGGATAGCTTCTCTCAATCCCTGACTTATAACCATCACAATATTTGTAATCCCATGCTATGATTGATTCCATCGAAGTGAATATCGAAAAACATGAAGAAGTATTTATTGATCAATACATACCGAAAAGAACACCCAATCCAGTTTTGGGTAATCATGATTTTAACAATCTTATTGCCGATCATCTCCATTGGATTTGTTTTATTAGTCAAAGATGAAAATGTACGGCTCATATTTTCGGATATCGCTGCTCCGTATTATGGTCTCCTTGCAACAGTAGCATTATTTTTTGCGGCAAAGCAAGCGCGAGGAATTTCCAAACGCCTTGCTCTGGGATGGGGATTTCTAGCTCTGGCACTGTTTTCATATACCCTGGGGGATATTTTCTGGTCATATATTGAATTAGTTCTAAAAGAGTCCCCTTTCCCATCGATCGCAGATGGATTGTATATATCGTTATATCCCCTCTTTTTTGCAGGGATCTTACTTCTACCATCCAAACAGTTAAATCTTACCGAATGGATAAAAAGAACGATCGATTTGAGCATTGTAATGATCTCGGCATCACTGGCATATTGGATATTTTTGATCGGGCCCATATTTGGAACAGATTCGACAACGCCATTTCTGGAAAAGTTCTTAGCCGCGGCTTATCCTGTTGGAGATCTGTTTTTGTTTTTTTCGATATTGATCATTATTTACTATAGATCAGAGAAAATATTACTGGGCTCGATCCTATTACTGGGATCAGGGACGGTCATGATGATCGCCACGGATACTTTTTATGGCTATCAATCATCAGTGGGTACCTATGTATCCGGTGGGTTTGTCGATCTTGGTTGGAATTTTGCATTCGTACTCATGTTTTATGCAGGTCTATACCAGGCAGTTGCATCAAAATACTTTAAAGAAGACAGTGTTAGGGCGAATCAGAATCTTTTACCTGTTCAAAAGGGAATTTCTCACTTGTTACCTTACGCGCCATATATTTGGGTTGCCGGGGCATATTATTTGTTAAGATCGGATCACCATTTTGAGTCAATTATCAGCTCAGATATTTTATTTTTGAGTGTTGGTCTCGTTATCGGGTTGGTAATTATTCGGCAAATCCTTACGTTGAATGAAAACAAAAATCTTCTTTCGAGTGTAAAAATATCTCTTGAGAAAGAGAACATCCATGTTTTTGAGCTGAATAAGATCAACCGAAGTTTACAGAAGGAAATGGTCGAACGTAAGCGCGTTGAAGATCAGCTCTCACATGATGCACTGCATGATGGACTAACCGGATTGGCAAACCGCGTTCTATTCATGGATCGATTGGATCATGCTGTAAAAATGACCAAACGTGACCAGGATAATAATTATTCCATGCTGTTCATTGATATCGATAATTTCAAATCGATCAATGATGGTCAAGGGCATTTCGCAGGAGATAAGGTTCTCATCGAATTATCCGCACGACTGAACACCTGCACCAGATCCACCGATACGGTTGCCCGATTCGGGGGAGATGAATTTGCCATTTTACTGGAACACACCAGGGAAAAGAATAATTCCATTTCTGTGGCAAACCGGGTTTTAGCTGAAATACGAAGACCCTTTCTCAACAATGACAAGGAAATATTAACCTCTTGCAGCATTGGTATTGTTAAAGAGATCTCAGAATATATCAATAACGAGGATATCTTAAGAGATGTTGATATTGCCCTGTATAAAGCAAAAGAACGTGGAAAGGGGCAATTCGAGGTATTTACTCTTGAAATGCGCACATTGGCCATGTCCCGGTTGGAAATAGAAGCCGACTTGCATCGCGCCATCATGAATGACGAATTCTATTTAGCATACCAACCCATTTGTTCATTGGAGGGGAGCAATATCGGAGGAGTAGAGGCATTGATCCGCTGGCAGCATCCCCTTCGCGGAGTTGTAATGCCGAATGATTTCATCCACATTGCCGAGAAATCGGGAATGATCGTTCAAATTGGCGATTGGGTATTATTGGAAGCTTGCACTCAACTGAAAAAATGGCATCAAGATTATCCTGACCTGGAAAATCTTTATATGAGTGTCAATATCTCAGGAATTCAAATCAACCAGAATAATTTTATCGAAAAAGTAAAAGATACTCTCCTGGCAACCGCACTTAACCCCCAAAGGTTAATATTAGAAATTACTGAAAATGCTTTTATTGAAAATCAATCCTTAATAAATAAACTCCTCGAGGAGCTTCGAGAAATTGGAGTTTCCTTTGCGATCGATGATTTTGGAACCGGTTATTCTGCCCTGAGCTATCTACAAAATCTATCTGTTGACACAATTAAAATCGATAAATCATTTGTCGATGGGATCGCTGATAGCAAAAAAGGTTTTGAAATTGTGAAAACGATCATTCTACTGGCGCAAGAAATGGGGATGAAAACTGTTGCCGAAGGTATTGAAACAGGTGAACAATTGGAAATTCTAAAGTTGCTCATGTGTTCATCAGGCCAGGGCTACCACTTATCGCGGCCGGTTGATGCACATCTCATAGAATCCATTCTCCAAAACCAGGGAAAAATGGAAGTGATCTGAAGGTATATATTTTTGGAGATCTAACGGTCAAAAACAGATCCCGGACAAAACACCGGGATCTCCGCTTCGCTACGACGCGGTGGGGTTCCCCTCCGTTTCATTTCGGGGATGTTATCGCCCACCCAGGCGTGAATTAAGCGGATAACTTTGTGAATATAGAACAAACACATACGGTAAAAGCATGGGATATCCTTAGTCAAAGTGTGAGAATTGTCGATAAAAGCTTTACGCTTTTTTGTTTAATCTCAATCCTTTCAATACTTCCTTCGACTATATGTGATCTGTTATTTCTTCAAACTTCCATATTACACACAAGTGAATCTTCATATGTATATTTTGCACTCATTTCCACTTTTCTTGATCTATTCGCTTATGTTGCTACTTTTATTGGTATTGTATATTTAACACGCGAAACCATGCTCGGGCAAAAAGTCTCATTTATTGGTGTATTAAAATTTATTTACACCAAATATGAAATCGTTTTTCGGACAGAATTTATTGCTTTCCTACTGATAATAATCCCTGGTCTTTTTCTGGTAGTTCCCGGAGTGATTGCGGCAACTTATATTCTTTTTGCGGGTATATTATCAACGATCCGAAGCACGAAAGTTATAGACGCAATAAAGGGAAGTTACCGGTATGTAAAAGGTCGATTTTGGGAAGTATTTAGAGTTCAATTATTAGTGGGTGGCTTAGTTTTACTTCAAAATTTAGTTATTATTTGGGTTTCCAGAACAATACCGGATATATGGGTTCTTCATAAATTAATCCCCAATATTCTTGTTGCAATAATTTCCAGCTTCCCAATCGCTGCCTATACAATCCTATTCTTGGACATTGAGTCAAAAAATACTTCATTTATGCCGGAGTTAACGGGGCATCCCCGAAGCGGAGAGTCCGGTGGTTTGTCCGAGCCAGAGTTAGACCGTGAGGTCTCCTAGTCATGTGCACGTTTGCGCTGGTTTTAATACGACTTTGTAAGAGATTCTCACTGCACATGCGTGCAGCGCAGGTGTCGTTTCGCTCAGAATGACGTATAATTCGAAATGGTGGGGTGTGCTCACCCAATCACCGAAATTTGAGTTCTCTCATCCAATTCTTATCTAAAAAGCACATTGCATATTGACTAATCGATTTGATTTCGATATAATCAATCTTTGCTATTAAGACCCAGAAATGGGTTTTTCCTATGTCAACCCATACAGGCGCACCAAACCAGGAGATTTATATGGCTTCTGATTTACCCAATAAATCATACGCACGAATTAAAGTCAGCTTACCATTACCCAAACTAATTGAAGTCCAGCTCGATTCCTTCATCCGCTTGAAGAAGGAAGGTTTGGGCGATCTTTTCCATGAGCTTTCCCCGATCGAATCATACAACAAAGGGATGAAGCTCTTCTTCCCCAGCCGCAGCGAGGAATCGCAGCAGTGGGGACTTTCCTATCGTTTTGACCCGCCCAAGCATTCCATTGAAGAGTGCGTGGAGCGCGACCTGACCTATGCTTCACCATTATGGGTTTCTGTCCTGCTGGCTGGAACCGAAGTACCTGAGCCCAAGAAACAGGAAATCTTCCTGGGCGACTTCCCCGAGATGACCGAAAAAGGCACCTTCATTATTAACGGTACCGAGCGTGTGGTCGTTTCACAGTTGATCCGCTCCCCGGGTGTATATTTTGAAGCACCTTCCGATCGTGCCACCGGGCGTCCACTGGCCATGGCCAAGTTGATCCCTGACCGCGGCGCGTGGATGGAATTTGAAACCCGCAAGAACGATTACATCATTTTGAAATTCAACCGCAAACGCACCGTGCCGATCACGGTCTTCCTGCGTGCCCTGGCTGCCGTCAGTGACGGCCTGCCGGATTCCCCATTGACCACCGGTTCGGATGAAGAGATCATCGCGTTGTTCAACGATGTGGATAACAATCCTGAGCGCATGTTCATCACTTCTTCCATTAAACAGGAACCTGTCTGGGAGATCACTCCCAAACAACCCATCGCCGTGGCAGCCCTGCTTGAATTCTTCAAGCGCATGCGACCGGGCGATCCCGCCACACTTGAAAATGCAAAACAATTCCTAGAGGAACAGTTATTTGATCAGCGCCATTATGACCTTGAAAAAGTAGGCCGCTATAAACTGAATCAGAAGCTGGATCTGCAGGAATTCATTCCGGTCACTCACCGCACGATCAGCAAACGCGATATTATCGAACTGATCAAGCGCATGATCCGCATCAACAACGGCCACGAATTTGCTGACGATATCGACCACCTTGGCAACCGCCGCGTAAAGACAGTTGGTGAATTGATCCAGAACAAACTGCGCATCGGTATGCGCCGCATGGAACGGGTCATCAAGGAACGTATGTCGATCCGTGACCAGGGTGAATTGACCGCAACAACGTTGATCAATATCCGCCCGATGGTGGCTGCTCTGCGCGAATTCTTTGGTTCCTCGCAGTTATCCCAATTCATGGACCAGACCAATCCGCTGGCAGAACTGCGCCACAAGCGAACGATCTCGGCTTTAGGTCCAGGCGGTTTACGCCGTGAGCGCGCCGGATTTGATGTCCGGGATGTTCACCACTCCCATTACGGCCGCATCTGCCCTATTGAGACCCCTGAAGGTCCAAACATTGGCCTTATTGGACGTTTGGCGTCCTATGCCCGCGTCAATGAATACGGCTTCATCGAGACCCCATACCGCCGCGTTCTCAAAGCCCTTGCCCCTAGCGACCAACGTCTCATCGGCCGCCACAGCCGCGAGGAGATCGCTCACCCCAAGACCGGGGAAGTCATCCTCAAATCTGGTGAACAGATCACCGAGAAGATATTCAAAGCTCTGCAAAAGATCGAGAAACCACAGGTCATGGTGGTTCCATTCATCTCAGAAGAAGTTGATTATCTGTCCGCAGATCGCGAAGATAAATATGTGATCGCGCAGGCAAATGCAGTCATCAATGAATTCCATGAATTTTCCGGCAACCGCAATGAATGCCGCTATCACTCCAGCTTTATCTTTTCCACACCGGAAAACATCAACTACCTGGACGTAGCACCACACCAGGTCGTGGGTATTTCTGCTGCCCTCATCCCCTTCCTCGAGCACGACGATGCCAACCGGGCATTGATGGGATCGAACATGATGACGCAGGCTGTTCCTTTATTGAATCCTGATATTCCTCTGATCTCAACCGGTATGGAATACAGTGCTGCATTGGATTCCGGCCAGGTTGTGATCGCTGAAGATGATGGCCAGGTGATCTCCGTCACCGGAAAATCCATCACCGTACATAATAACAATAATACCGTCCGCACTTATAACCTGCGGAAGTACCAACGCTCCAACCAGAGCACCTGTATCGATCAGCGCCCGGCAGTAACCAAGGGCCAGCGGGTCTATAAGGGTGACATCATCGCAGATTCCTCTTCCACCAACCAGGGACACCTTGCCCTCGGGCAGAATGTAGTGGTGGCCTTTATTTCATGGGAAGGTTACAACTTTGAAGACGCCATCCTGCTCTCTGAGCGGTTGATCGAGAAGGACGCCTTCACTTCCATCCATATTGAAAAATACGAAGTGGAAGCCCGAGATACCAAGCTGGGACCGGAAGAGATCACGCGTGATATTCCGAATGTAGGTGAAGACACCATTAAAGATCTGGACGAATCAGGCATCATCCGCATCGGTGCAGAAGTTGGCCCGAATGATATCCTGGTCGGCAAGATCACACCCAAAGGTGAAAAAGAACTAACCCCTGAAGAACGCTTATTACGCGCGATCTTCGGTGAAAAATCACGTGATGTAAAAGATACCTCCCTGCGTATTCCCCACGGTGAACGCGGTAAAGTGGTTGATGTGAAACAGTTCAACCGCGAGGATAATACCGATCTGGCAGCCGGCGTGGAACGCATGGTAAGGGTTTCCGTGGCACAGCGTCGTAAGGTCACCGCCGGTGATAAGATGGCTGGACGGCATGGTAATAAAGGTGTAGTCTCCAAAGTCGTACCTGAAGAAGATATGCCTTTCCTCGAAGACGGCACACCGGTCGATATCATCCTCAACCCGTTAGGTGTTCCTGGACGTATGAATATTGGCCAGGTATTGGAAGTTCACCTTGGCTGGGCAGCAATGAAATTAGGCTTTAGAGCGGTCACTCCCGTTTTTGACGGTGCCAAAGAGATCGAGATCGAAGCTGAACTGGCTCGCGCCTGGATGATCGATCAGGCATGGAATGAAGCAGGTGAAAAAGGCTGGGAATGGCTGCAGGATAAAGATTACACACCGGAATCGCTTGAAGATGACAACGAAGTCCGCTTGCTCTATCTAGAAGAATACCTTGGTCAACGAAAATATGATGTGACCAGATTGACATCCGAACCGGTCTACGCCCGCCGTTCATACTTACGCGAATGGCTGCGTGATCACGATTTTAATCCGGACGAGATCCTGGTCTTTGAAAACTCCAAAGAAAGTATTGCCACCAAGAAGGCATTTGACATCAACGCGATCAATGTCTGTTTACGAATCTGGATGCATGACCTGGGTTATGACCCCAAGGACAGCAAGGATGAAGACCTGCGTGAAAAAGCGCAGCAGGTAATGGTCGAAACTGGCCGTCCCATCCCGACATTGGGTAAACAACCCCTGCGTAATGGGAAGACTGGCGAGTTATATGATCAGCCTGTGACTGTCGGC